>NZ_AMZY02000006.1 GCF_000330725.2 Mariniradius saccharolyticus AK6
GTCAGCATCGAATGTTATGAATTATTTCCAAAAATGTCACCAACTATTTTTCAGTACATTGCCTTTTTGGAATTAACCCTTCTGATAAGCCTCTTTTACCTTCCACAGCCGCCACCAGGGTGTACCGGGGGAGTCGTGGTGCTCGTAGTGATAGCCAAAGAAATAACAGGAGATAAACGCCCAAAGGTGGTTTTTTGCTTGGGAATGTGAATGGTGCTTGTTGTCCGACTCACCCATATGGGGCAGGTAGGTCCCGAAATAAAACAACTGCAGCGTGGAGAGCACTGCCGGCAGCATCCAAAAAAGGATCAGATTTTCGGTCGGAATAAAAAGCTTCAGGATATTGAAGGTCACCGCCATCAGCAGAATCTGCCAAATACTGACATACTGCCGGATAAAACTCAGGTACCAAACCAAGAATTTTCCGGAAGCGTGGTAGTCGGGGTCTTTGTCCGTCGCCACAAACCTGTGGTGCTCGTGGTGCTTTGGGTACAATTTCCAGTAGAAATTAAAGGAGAATAGCACCGCCGAAAACCAGCCAATCGCGTGATTGAGGCGCTTGTTTTCGGAAACAATCCCATGCATCGCGTCGTGGGCAGTGATGAACAAACCCGTGTAGAGGTGCATCTGTACCAAAATGGCCACATAAGTCAGGGGGTGGGTCCATGAAAACTCCCAAGTCAGCAAAAAAAACAAACCCACAAACCAAAGGATAATGATCGTCATGCCGATCAAGACTCCCTTGATGCCAATGGGTTCGTAGGGTATTTTCAACGCTTTCACTTCGTAAAGATACGGGAATGCCGGAATCAGAAGGATTCGATTTTGGCTTTCACTTCTTCCATCAGCCACATAGGTGTGGAGGTTGCGCCGCAGATTCCCACCGTGTCGTTATTGGAAAACCAAGATGGATCCACTTGCTCGGGGTTGGAGACAAAGTACGTGTTGGGGTTTTTGTCCTTGCAGACGTTGTAGAGGACCTTTCCGTTGGAGGATTTGGTACCGCTTACAAACACGATCTTGTCAAATTTGTCCGCAAACTCCCGCAGTTCCTTGTCCCGGTTGGAGACTTGGCGGCAGATGGTATCATTGGTGTTGACGGATATGCCGTTTTCTTGCAGGATTTTATTGATTTCGTAAAACTTGTCGGTACTCTTGGTTGTCTGACTGTACAGGGTCAGATTTTTGGGCAAACTGGGGATATCAAGCTCACTGATGTCCTGGAACACGACCGCTTTGTTGTTGGTTTGTCCCAAAAGCCCAACCACCTCGGCATGTCCATGCTTTCCGTAGATGTAGATCTGCTCGTCTTTGTCAAAGGAATTTTTGATGCGATTCTGCAGCTTTAGCACGACGGGACAGCTCGCGTCGATCAGCGTCAGATTGTTTTTGATCGCCAATTCGTAGGTAGAAGGTGGCTCGCCATGCGCACGGATCAGGACCTTTTCGTCGTGAATCATCTGAAGTTGGGCATGGTCAATGATCTTCAGGCCCTTTTGCGTCAGTCGGTTGACCTCCTCGTCATTGTGTACGATATCACCCAAACAGTACAAATAGCCTTGTTTGTCGAGGATTTCCTCAGCCATTTCTATGGCATAAACTACACCGAAACAAAACCCTGAGTGTTGGTCGATATGTACTTTCAGATTTAGCATATGCTATAAACTTTTGACGGTTTGAATTGTTTTGCGTTGCCTAAACTTTTCATAGAAACTGATGTTCATCAGCAGCAGGATCATCGAGTAGACAGTATCCTCGATCGGAATGGTAAATATTCTGATGCCGAGGTTTTCAGCGTTGTTGTAAATGACCACAGGCTCCTCCGTAAATCCTCCCGTGAGTACACCATTGACCAACAGGAAAGGAATCAAGTGGACCAGATAGGCCAAGTAAAACCGACCCAGGTACTTTGTCTGAAAGAAAATATAATGCATTGCCAAAGTTCCAGAACCCAACAGCAAATTGACCGAGGTATACCATTTATCGAGGTTGAGCATCCCAACCACAAAAAGGAAAGGGATGAGAAACAAGGTTGTCGCCTTGGCGATAGGCTGCAAGACATCCTTTTTCACGAAGTAATTCAATACCTCGTAGATGAATATGCTGGCAAATGGCACCGCGATAAAGAACATCCATTCCTCGATTGGCAGTTCCAAAAAAAACAATCCTAAGACATACCTCGGATTAAATTCCCAAACGCCGATCACTGTGAACCAATGGTCCCACACGATGAACACAAAAGCCGTGATGGCGATTGCGGGGAAAAGGTACCTCCACTGTCTGTAATAGGTAATCCGATGCTCAAAAGACTGAGCCAGGGGATAAGAAATGGAAAACAACATCAGTGCGAGGTATAGGTACTTTTCCATCAGTTGAAGCCAAGTTTGGTTTCCACATAGGTGCCGAGCAGCAAGGATAATTTCTTCGCATTCGGGATGCGAATCCTCTGATTGGTAATAACCTTAGGGTCTAGACCCTTGATCTTGTCAAACAGCTTCTGGTAGTACAAATAAGCAACCTTTACGCCCATCTTCGCGCCGCTAGGAAGCCTTCTGATCCCATCCAACGCTTCATCAAAATCCTTCTGGATATCTTCTTCGATGAGCTGTTTGACTGATTTATCAAAACTGTTGAAATCCACACCTGGGAAATAGACTCGCCCTCTTTCCTCGTAATCGCTCTTGATATCCCGCAGGAAGTTCACTTTTTGGAAGGCCGAACCGAGTTTGCAGGCAGGGCTTTTGAGGCTTTCGTAGAGTTTTTGATCACCTTCACAAAATACCTTCAAGCACATCAGGCCTACCACCTCGGCAGAGCCATAAATATACTCATGGTATCTCGAGTCGTTGTAGGTCTTGAAATCCAAGTCCATTTCCATGCTTTTCAAGAAGGCTTCAATGAGATCCTTGTCAATCTGATAAGCATTGACGATCAATTGGAAGGCATGCAGGACAGGATTTAGGCTGATCTTGTTGTCGATCGCGGTATAGGTGTCTTCTTTGAATTGCGCTAACAGCGTCTTTTTGTCTTGGTCGTGGAAGGTATCCACGATTTCGTCCGCATACCTCACAAAACCATAGATCGCGTAAATCGGCAAATGGAATTTCTTGGCAAGGGTTTTAATGCCCAATGTAAAACTGGTACTGTAGCGCTGAGTGATCAGCTTGCTACATTCCAATGTGGTTTCGTCAAATAGGGCCCTAGCATCCATGCCTATGAATTTAGCAAAATTTTAAATTCTATGTTCTTTCATTACCTCTTTTGCAACCACATGACCTGAAATAAGGCTTGGTGGCACACCTGGTCCGGGCACGGTAAGTTGACCCGTGTAATACAAGTTGCCCACTTTCTTGTTTTTCAAAGAAGGTTTCAAGATGGCCGTCTGAAGTAACGTATTGGCCAAACCATAGGCGTTTCCCTTAAATGCATTGTAGTCAGCCTTGAAGTCGGTGTGTGCGTAGGACCTCTTATAGACAATATGGCTTCGGATTTCCTGTCCGGTGAGCATTTCCAAGCGATCCATGACGATGTTGAAATACTTCTCGCGCACTTCTTCGCCATCGGCAAGATCTGGAGCAAGTGGGATCAAGATGACGAGGTTTTCGGTTCCTTCCTTTGCCACGCTTGGATCCGTCTTGGATGCAGCGGAAAGGTAAAATAACGGTCTCTCCGGCCAGCGAGGGTTCTTGTAGATCGCGTCCGCGTGGGGACCCATTTGCTCGTCAAAAAACAGACAATGATGGGTTATATTTTCCAATTTTCTGTCGACCCCAAGGTAAAACAACAGACTCGAAGGAGCCATCACCCTTTTGTCCCAATAATTGTCGCTGTAGTTGCGGTACTCGGGCGCAAGCAAAGCGGAATCGACATGGTGGTAATCAGCACCCGCGACGACTACGTCAGCTTCAAAGGATCTTCCGTCTTTCAGGACTACATTTTTGGCGTGTCCGTTCTTCACGTTGATATGGGAAACATCGGCGTTGTATTGGAATTTGACTCCTTTTTCTTCAGCCAACAGCACCATGCCTTCTACAATCTTGAACATTCCTCCCATTGGGTACCAGGTACCAAGGGAAATATCTGCATAATTCATCAAACTGTAAAGTGCAGGGATATTTTCCGCCGTCTCCCCGAGAAACAACACGGGGAATTCCATCAGACGGATAATCTTCTCGTGTTTAAAAAACTTCCTGATATGCTTGGACATCGATTGGAATACATCCATCCTAATGACATCCGCCAACAATCCAGGACTGGCAAACTCCATCAAAGACCGACTTGGTTTATGGACCAAATCGTTGATCCCAACTTGGTATTTATAGGCTGCCTGTTTTAGGAATTCGTCCAATTTCGGACCGACACCAGGCTCTAGGGATTCCAAAAGTGCTTTGAATCGACCGTAGTCCGCTGGAATCTCCATAAACTCGTCCTTACCAAAAACGACGGTGTAGGACGGATCTAACCTGATCAATTCATAGTAGTCCGAGGGCTTTTTGCCAAAATGAGCAAAATAGTTTTCAAAAACATCCGGCATCCAATACCAACTTGGACCCATGTCATATACAAACCCTTCAGCTTCGAATTGCCGAGCCCGGCCACCGGGTCCAGCGTTTTTTTCCAATAATATTACGTCGTATCCCGATGCCGCCAGATGAGTCGCCGCGGAGATTCCAGCGAATCCAGCGCCTATCACCACTACATTTTTTTTCGGCATTTTGATCAGTTTCTATGTTGATACATATACAAATCGCCCTTCAGGAGCTTTCTGGCAATATGGATACGATTCTTCACAGTTCCAATCGGAATATTTAATTTTTCGGCGATCTCGTGGTATTTGAATCCTCTGAAGTGCATCATAAAAGGTACCTTGTATACTTCTTCGAGCTTCTCGATCGCGTTGTTGATATCGTCAATAGCAAAATCGCCAAACGCACCATTCTCCACAAGGATATCTCCAGAGTTGATATAGTGAAGATTATCTGTGGTATCCACGAAAGTGCCTCTACGTACCATCCTTTGATAGTTGGTGATGAAGGTATTTTTCATGATGGTGTAAAGCCATGCTTTCAGGTTGGTTCCTTCAGTGAATTTATCCTTGTTCGTGAAGGCTTTTACCATCGTGTCCTGCAATAGATCATTTGCATCGTCCATGTCCCTGGTGAGCTTCAACGCAAATGGCTTGAGGGAACTGGACAACTTGTTGAGGGAATAACTGAATTCTAGAGTCGTCATGGCGTTTAGCATTTTTGTTTAATCAAAGGTAGCAATCGTTAAACAAAACGCAAGCAATTTGTGGAAATATTTTTCAAAAAGATTAAACAAAATAATTCAAACTGATGCGGCCACATCGCCTATTCTGTGAGAAAAGGCAAAATTAGCCGCATTTTTGCACAAAAAAAGGTGAGAGCGGTAAGCCTCACCTTGTTTAAGATTTTGTTAAAAACGTTCATTATTTCTCAACCATCACTTCATTGATCTCTTCCACAAAATCCCTGAGTTGGCGGATATAGTGAAGGGCTCTCACATTTTTGGGGAAATTCAGATCCTGACCGACAATCTGGTATCCTGATACCACAATTTCCGAATCTTGGAAGTTTTGTGACAACTCATCCAAATATTCCTGTACGTTATCCTGGGAAGGTGAAGTCGTGATTACAGTCACGAGATACTTTGGCCTGTGCAAACGGTAAACGGCCTTTAGGTCTTCCCTCGGCGTATTTTGCCCGAGGTAAAGTACTTGATGCCCCTTTGCCTTTATTATATAGGCCGCAAACAGCAGGGAGATTTCGTGCATTTCGCCCTCCGGCAAGAAAAGTAGGAACTTCTTCCCAGTGTATTTGGAAACCTGACCGTCAATTGCGACGATAAGTTTCTGACGGATTAGGTTGCTGATAAAGTGCTCCTGCCCTGGATTGATAGCCCCTGTTTGCCAAAGGACACCAATTTTGGACAGAAATGGATAGATGATGTTGAGCATGGTCTGCTCGAATCCGAATTTGAGGATATTGGTCGAAAGTACCTTTTCCAATCTTTCCTCGTCCATTTCGACCATACAGATCGTCAACGCGTGGATTTGGTCATCATGGGTAAGGTTGCGGTCGGTCAGCCGAATGACCTCATCGCGCATTTCGCTAGGGGACATTTTGCTGATTTTACTGATTTTGAAGCCGTTGTCGTTCAACAGGGCGACATTCAGGATTAGCTTCAAATCGTCGTCATCGTAGTAACGGATATTGGTATCAGTCCTTTTCGGCTGTAGCAAATCATAACGCTGCTCCCAAATACGCAGCGTATGGGCTTTGATACCTGACAATTGTTCGAGGTCTTTGATGGAATAGGTACTCATTTGGGTGTATTTTTAAAATACTTTTTAGGAACAAAGAACAATCCAAAGGATACTGCGTCGTCTTTTTGATTGGTCGCATGGTGGGCTTGGTGTGCCCTGAATATGCCCAATAGAAAGTTGTTTTGTGGCCTGGAGAACCATTTGGCCCGGCGATGTACCATGACATCGTGGATCAAAAAGTACAAGAGACCGTACAAGCTGATGCCAACCCCCATCCAAAACCTGTAATCCAAGCTTCTGACGCCGAGAACAATCAACACAATGGCCACACTCCCGAACAACAGGGAAAAGAGGTCATTGAGCTCGAACGGTCCCTTGGAAGGCTGATGATGTGTTTTATGGATACTCCAAAGCGGGCCATGCATCAGGTATTTGTGTATGAACCACCCGGAGATTTCCATTGCAACAAAACCAAGCGCGGTGAACAATACAGCAGTTATCATATTCATTGACGTAACTCGTTCAAATTAAGATTGTTTGAAATATTTTATTTTCAATCACAAAATCAAATTTAAAATCGCAAAAAACAGGATCAGATTCAACAGGAGGAAGTCCGAAACCGCATTTGGTTTTGAAAAGCTTGTTTTCCGGTAGATGATTTGGATGATAAAGGCAACCCCAAGCCATCCCAAGTAATTTTGAACCGGAACGATGTTCCCCTCCCAAGACCAAAAGTCCAAGGAAATTGCCACGGGCTCGATGATGAAGTCAATCCCAACCATCAGTGCCGCCGCCACCAAAGCAGCGAGGATGTCATTTTGAATTTTTGTATGAAAAAAATGACCTGCCATATAGCTCAAAAGCAGCCAGTTCACCCCGATCATCAGCGGCACTTCAAATACCTGCACACCGAGAACAGGCCCGTACCAATAGCTGCCAAATGGAAATCCCGTGTGGACGCCAGAAACCTCCGAACCATAACCGATAAGAGCAGCCGCAAGGCAGAAAATACCAAAAGGCACATTCCACTCCATGTGAAACCAAAACAACACGCCCAAACTCAATAACAGGTGAAAGGGCGTCAACTGCTGGAAAAAAGGCCGAATTTCAGGAATCGACATCCCTACGATCCCAACCAAATAAAAAAGGGAGATGAGTATCTTAAACCAAGTTGTAGAACTGATACCTCGCCCTTCTTTGGCTGGTTTTTGGTTTTCCTGCTGTTTCGTTTCTACAATTGATGTATTCATTTACGCTTTACAAGGATTGGAATAATTCAGGTTGTTAAACAAGCGGGTCGTATATTTGTTGGCAATCGAAGTCCAAAAGTACAGATAAATAGACAGAATATGATCTTATACAACGTGACGGTCAATGTCGACAAGGACGCCGAAACAGAATGGCTGAATTGGATGCGGGAGACACACATTCCCGACGTGTTGGCGACGGGTATGTTTTTGGAAAACAAACTCTATCGCATCCTCCACGATTCTGAGGACGGTAGCATCAACTACTCGGTGCAGTATTTTGCTGAAAATATGGACAAGCTCAATGAATACATGCAAGTACACTCCAAAAAGCTACAGCAGGATGTCCAAATCAAGTTTCAGGACAGGGTGGTTTCCTTTAGGACATTGTTGCAGGCGGTCGAATAATCTGGCCGCTTAAATTCTCCAAATCCCAAAAAACAATCCAAAAATCATGATGCATACACACGATGCTTTCCGCTGCCCTTGGTGCCGAGGTTTTGAAGCTTATGTCCAGTACCATGACAAAGAGTGGGGAGTTCCCGTATGGGAGGATGGAAAGCAGTTTGAGTTTTTGGTTTTGGAAAGCGCGCAGGCGGGCCTGAGTTGGTCGACGATATTGAAGAAAAGAGAGGGTTACCGTGATGCCTTTGCCAACTTTGACTATAAGATTGTAGCTGAGTTTCCCGAAGGCTACGTACTCGAACTGCTACAGAATCCAGCCATCATTAGAAACGGCGCAAAGATCCGCTCTGCCATCCACAATGCGCGCTTGTTTATGGATGTACAGGCCAAACATGGGAGTTTTGTCAACTACATTTGGGATTTTGTGGGAGGACAGCCGATTCAGAACTCGTGGAGTGAATTGTCACAAGTGCCTGCCACCACGCCAGTTTCCGATCGCCTTGCAAAGGATCTCAAACAAAAAGGCTTCAAATTCCTAGGTAGCACGGTAATATATGCCCACATGCAGGCCACAGGCTTGGTCAATGACCATTTGGTCGGATGCTTCCGGCACGAGCAAGTCAGGCAATTGGCGCAAAAATAATCGAGATTCCCCAGGAGTTTCGTTAAGGCCAACCTGTTGACCTTCCCTCAGGGATCTTTTCAACATCTATCTCAAACTATGAGCTTTCGATACATCAGCAGTTTGCTGGATAGCCTTTCTTTTAAAATTTCATCGGCATGTTACATGCGCTAGTAGCCTTATTCCAGGGAATGTTTTTACTCTCCGCTGCCTTAATGCTGCTCGGGCTAATTAGGCCGGTTTGGGTGCTGTGGTTTTTGGATCGCTCCAACCGCTTGATGGTGATTAGAATCTACGGCAGTATTGGTTTGGCGTTTTTTATCCTGTGGAAAGCCTGTAGCCTACTGCCCTAATCCCTCCAAAAACCATTCTATTTCGAAAGAAATTTTCCAACTCTTTGACTTACGAGTTGATTTTCTTTACATTTCGAAAAAGTGTCAACCGAACTTTGAGGAAACCAATCGCCATATTGCTGCTTTGCTGCTTTGCATTGTACCATTTTGGGTACTATGTGGCGTATTTTTCTTTTCGCCTTCAGGTTGAAAAACACTGGGTTGACAAAATTTACAGTGACAGCTCAGCCGCCTTGGAAGAGAAAATGATGGAGATACCGCTTTCCATTCCTTACATGGTCTCAGAGGAGGAATTTCGGGTAGCCAATACGAGTTTCGAAAAAGATGGGCAGTTTTTCCGTATCATCAAACAACGCTACGTCAATGATACACTTCAGGTGGTCTATGTCCCTGATACCGCAAAACGGACCATGAACGAGACTATCAAGTTATGGGTCACATCCTTGGTCCATGATGATTTGCCAAATGGTGCTAACAACACGCTGCTCTCCAAAATCTTTGTGAAAGACTACACCCAACCGGTCAATGACTTTCAATTCAGGTCTTTCATTCCGGTCCAAAAGCATTACATAGGGTTTATTTTTTTACCTTTTGATCAATTGACCATCAACATTCATACACCACCCCCAGAGTTGGGTTGATCTTTTTTTGTGGCTTCATTTCATTTCCGAATCAATTCTGATTAGGTTCCTGTCGGCTGTTATCAACAGTGTTTGCTGGATCTATCAGGACACAGTCTTTCCTGTCGAAGGATTCAATCTCCATTCGCGATGTGGATTTTCGAGATGTTATGTAGCCTTCCCATGGCTCGGCCTTGGGATTTAGGTATAACTCATTCAACCCAACTTAATTACAATGGAAAAAATATTTCGCCTTGCTGCCCTTTTGGCAGTGTGGATAAGTTTATCCCTGCATTCCTTTGCCCAAACTCCATGGGACGAGGTCATGATGGGGAAGGGAGAAATTTGCGCGGCTTTGATGTATGAACATTCCTCTTGGGACCAGTACTGGGAAGGGACGTATCTCCGCCAAAACGCCAATATCGGTACTTTTACCCGACAGATGGGAATGCCCATGATCGCCATGGGCGTATCAAAGAAGGTAAACATCATCGCCAGCCTACCCTTCGTCCACACGAAGGCCTCCGGTGGCACACAGGCCGGGCAGTCCGGGCTGCAGGATTTGAGCATTTCGGCCAAAGTTGACTGGCTCCAAAAGCAAGTTGGTCCTGGTAGGTTGCTGTTCCTCACCAATGCCCATTTTTCCACGCCAATCGGTAACTATCTCTCGGATTATATGCCTTTCAGCATCGGTGTCGGTGCCCCCGAGCTTGGTTTGCGTGGAATCGGAGGATACAAAATGGACAACGGTTTGGTATTCCGCGCGGCGCTCGCCTACATCTGGCGGGGACAGACAGAAATCGAGCGGGATTATTACTATGAAAATGGCAGCGTCTACTCCGCGTTTATGAATGTGCCCAACGTGCTCAATTTTCACGGAGCGATCGGCTACTGGGCCTTTGACAACAGACTGAGGGTCGAGGCAACCTATCAGAATTTCAACTGCCTGACAGGTGATGACATCCGTGCCTACAATCGGCCGCAGCCGACCAACAAGATGGATTTCGGTCAGGTCGGTGCTTGGGTACAATATTTTGTCAAAGCGGACCGCGGACTTGGAGCATTGGCCTATTTCAACCAAACTGTCAGTGGAAGAAATGTCGGCAAAGCCACCACCATCGGTCTCGGCCTCACTTACCAATTCAAAGTCTATTGATTCCCATTGCCATGAAAAAAATCTACAACAATTGTATAAAGCTGTTTTTACTGGTCTTGATCGCAAGCTCCTGTATCGAAGAAACCCCGAATTACTATGAATTTGAGGGTTATGATTTCTCCAATTTGGATCCAAACGGTGGAACTTGGAAAACAATCCTTGTGACTTCACCGACACAGATAACGGTACCAGCGCCAAACGCGACCAGTTCGGCACAATACCAAGCCGAACTATCGGAGATGAAGCAAAAAATGTCTAGCCTAACGCCCGATGAGCAGGCAGCGGTGAAGTATTGGACCAACAATCCGGTCCTTAGGTGGAACGAAATCGCCCTAGAACTAGCAGCAAAGTACAACCTGATTCCTGGACCAAATGCGGATGGCACCTACACACTCCCCAATCCAGCAAATCCCCAGGGACCTCCTGCATTTCCGTTTGCCCACCCCCCTTATACCAGCAGGATGCTCGCCTACTTGAGTGTGGCGCAGTTTGATGCATTGGTGGTTGCTTGGCATTACAAATATGAGTTCAACCGGCCAGCACCTTACCAGGTGGATACGGCTATCGAACCAGCTTATGCAAAAAGTCAGCTTCCGTCTTATCCATCGGATGGTGCGACACTCGCCTTGGTTTCAAAAGAGATCTTGGTTGCCATGTTTCCCTTGGAAACCATTTACCTGGAAAGGAAATACCAGGAACACATCGCCAGTTTGATGCATGCCGGCATCAACGTCCAAAGTGATATCGCTGCTGGGGTTACAATTGCCACGGAAGTAGTCAAATTGGCTAAACAGCGTGCGTCAACTGATGGCATGGCAAAAGCCCAAACGCCAAAACCCGTTTCTGATTCCATTGCAAACGCTGCATTTGAGCGCTTTGGATGGAAATGGCAAAACATGGAAACTCCCCAAAGGCCGGTCGGACTGACGCCCCTGTTTGGAAAAGTCAAAATGTGGAATGTGCCAACTGTGGAGGAAGTAAGGCCAGGGCCTCCACCAGCACCGGGTTCCGCCGATTTCAACCGGGACGCCGAGGAACTCAAGAAATTCGCTTCCCACATGACCATCCAGCAGCGGCGGATTGCCAATTGGTGGGAGGATGGCTTGGGCTCCTACACACCGCCGGGGCATTGGAACAAGTTTGCAAAAGAGGCTATCGTGCGACATAAGCTGAATCCCCTACGTTCAGCAAGGGTTTTCGCCTATATGAACACCGCCATCATGGATGCTGGCGTCGCCTGTTGGGATACCAAGTACTATTACCATTATCCACGACCAATTGAGACTATTCCAGGATTCAAGACGATTCTGGGAACACCTAATTTCCCGGCCTACACTTCTGGACACAGCACATTCTCGGCAGCTGGAGCGGAAGTACTTGCCTACTTCTTCCCAAGTGAGGCAGCACAGTTTAGGGCTTGGGCGGAAGAAGCGGCTGTTTCAAGGCTTTATGGCGGGATCCACTACCGATTTGACGCGGAAGTGGGAACCACGCAAGGCAGAAATGTAGGTAGCTATGCAGTAAACAGGGCTAAAGCCGACGGCGCACAGTAAGTGGCAAAATATTTCTTCATAGGATTGATTGGACTGGCTTTGCTGGAGATAGCAAGAGTGTACCTCATCATGCCAATGCCGGGGAGTCAACATTGGGATTCCTTGGCATTGGCCTACTTTCTCCATTCGTACCGATGGGTGGGACGAATCGTTTTCCTTGGATTCATCTTACTCGGTGCAAAGCCGGCATTTTCTTCTTCCAAATGGCCTTCTTTGATTTTGTCTTTGGTCGTCCTTGGGGTTGTGTACCTGTTCAACTTCCGCATGACAGCGGAGAGGATGTTTCTGGAACCCAGCCAACTCAACTTCTCTTCCCTAAACTCAAAATCCCTCTCCGACAGCAGCTTGGTGATTGCAGTCGCCCATGGGGGAGAAGCGAAGGCATATCCCATCCGCTTTATTGCTTATCACCATCAAGTGCGGGACCAGATTGCAGGAAAGGAGATCATGGTTACCTACTGCAGTGTTTGTCGGACAGGAAGGGTTTTTGACCCGATTGTCGATGGACATCCGGAAACCTTTAGACTAGTCGGAATGGACCATTTCAACGCAATGTTTGAAGACAGTCGTACGGGTTCTTGGTGGCAGCAAGCCAATGGGGAAGCAATTGCAGGCCCATCCAAGGGTTCCCAATTGCCAGAGCTAGACTCCTATCAACTTACTTTGGGGAAGTTCTTTGAGCTTTTTCCGCAAGGGAAAGTGATGGATGCCGACCCAAGTTTTCTATCGAAATATGACAGTCTTGGCAAGTATGAGTTTGGAAAAAGCAAAAGCAAACTCACGGGAACAGATAGTCTATCTTGGAAAGAAAAGTCTTGGGTGGTAGGAATAAGGGTACGGGAAAAATCCAAAGCCTATGACTGGAATGACCTGAAGTCTATCGGAACCATTCACGATGTAGTCGCTGGACAACCCGTGGCGTTAATCCTATCTGAAGACCAACAAAGCTTCAAGGCTTTCCTAAGAATCGATGTGACTCAATCCATTGAAAGACTACCGGGAGACTTCCTGTCGGTCGGAAAGGACACGCTTGACTTTCGAGGCGCCAGCATCCATACTGGCGAGCAGGTCCTTTATCCCATCTACGCCTACCAAGAATTTTGGCACAGCTGGAGGACCTTCAATCCACAAACAGAAATATATGTTCCTTGAATTTAAAAAGCTTGACTACATGTTGAGCTTTTTTCAAACCCTTACTGGGCTTTCGATTTCCTTTTTCAAGCTCTTTGAAGCCAATACAATCAATGCAATCGAAAGCGCAAAAAGCAGCGCTGCGATGATGGAAAGTACATAAACTTCCTGTTGGAAATTTTTCCAGGCAAAAAGTCCCAGCGAACTCAGTGTGACTGCAAACATGAAGAACATCGGAATCGTCACAAAGGTGTTTTTGATATTTTGTTTGCTCAACCAAACCGCGATCGCCAGCAAGGCCAAGGCTGCCAACAACTGATTCGCCGATCCAAATATGGGCCATAAGGTCGCAAAGCTTCCGGAAGCCAAAAGCAAGATCGAAAGAATGACGACCACCGTGGTAGATACATACCTGTTTTGGGAAATCTTGATGCCAACGGGGCTCTTTACATCCTCAAAATATTCCTGCAAAGTAAATCTTGCCAAACGCGTGCAAGTGTCCAAGGTCGTCAGCGCAAAAGCGGAAACCGTCAGTGCGACAAAGCCAACGGCGAATTGTTCCGAAATACCGGTTGAGGCAATCATATTCCCCAAGCCTGTGGAAAATAACGCCACGGGCCCCTCGACCGATAACCTGCTCACATATTCAGACCTTGTCAAAATAACCACTGCGCCGACTGAAATGATGGCCAAGAAAGATTCGATAAGCATTCCCCCAAATCCCACAATTTTTGCATCGCCCTCCTTGTCCAATTGCTTCGAAGTTGTACCTGAGGCCACCAAGGAATGAAATCCGGATATCGCTCCACAGGCGATGGTCACGAACAATACCGGAAACAGGTATCCCAAATTATCAGCGCTGATATGGACGGTCGTTTCCATTTTGATTTCTGGGTTGGAAATGAAAATACCGACTACCGCAAAAATGATCAGACCATACAATAGGAAGCTGTTGAGGTAGTCCCTGGGCTGAAGCAAAAACGAAACCGGCGTCACGGATGCAAAAAACGCATAGCCCAACAACAGGTACACCCAAACTTGGTAATCCAAGGCGAAAGGAAGTTGCATACCGAGGTAAACGAAATAGTACATCAGTACAACTCCAACAACGGAATTGATCACAAAGGCTGTTTTGTTGCTGCCGGTAATCTTGCTTACAAAGCCAAATGCGATTGCCAAAAACATGAATAATATCGAGGCAGATGCCACGCCCGCGTTGGTCACAAAAGTCTTGGCGATAATGTCTGTGAAGACACCGATCACCAGTATTAGCGTGGAAAAGCTAAAAAGAAT
The DNA here is from genome assembly GCF_000330725.2 of Mariniradius saccharolyticus AK6. Classification (GTDB taxonomy): domain Bacteria; phylum Bacteroidota; class Bacteroidia; order Cytophagales; family Cyclobacteriaceae; genus Mariniradius; species Mariniradius saccharolyticus. The sequence continues at coordinate 14,667 of NZ_AMZY02000006.1, forward strand.
AAACAACTGCTTTCCCCGGTAGCCGATATTTCTTTGGATAATGACCCCGATGGACTTCCCTTGGTTTCTCAACGAAGCCGCCATACTGCCCAAGTCATGCACCGCGCCGAAGAATATACCCCCGACCAAAATCCATATTACCGCCGGAATCCACCCAAACGTCACTGCAATGATTGGCCCCACGATCGGACCGGCGCCCGCTATAGATGCAAAGTGATGGCCAAGCACAACGATGGGCCTGCTTGGAACATAATCCACCCCATCCGAAAACTCATGGGAGGGCGCTTTTCTAGCATTGTTGAGGCCAAACCTTTTGTAGACCAGATTGCCGTAGCTGAAATAAGCGCCAATCAGGATGATACCAGCAAGTATAAGTAGCGTAGTTAATGCCATGCCATTGGATATTTTGGAACCTGAATTTCCTGCTAATCTTCCAATTTGCAAATGAATATTTCAATAATCCCAAAAATGGACGAATAAGGGGCAATCTTGGGGCTGAAGTCTAAGTCTAGGCGACTCTTTGTCGGCAAAGCGCAAGTTTTTCCGTAGATTTTATTTAATGGAGAATACCTCTAAATTTGTACTCCCCGAAAGAAACCTTTCAGCAAAAACAACTTACTATGGCTTGGTTCAAAAGGACTGATAAAGGAATCAAAACCTCCACGCAGGAAAAAAAGGATACCCCGGATGGGCTTTGGTTCAAGACACCACAAGGAAACATCATCCATACCCGCGAGCTCAAAAACAACGCCTTTGTATGTCCTGACGACGACTATCATGTAAAGATTGGGTCCAAGGAATATTTTGAATTACTTTTTGACGATAACCAGTTTGAGGAATTGGATGCCAACGTGAAGTCTGGTGACCCGTTGAATTTTTACGATACCAAATCCTATAAAAGCAGAATTGCTGATACCATCAAGAAGACTGAACTCAACGATGCGGTAAGAACAGCGGTTGGGAAAATGAACAAGATCGATTTGGTGGTGGCCTGTATGGATTTCAACTTTATCGGAGGATCGATGGGTTCTGTTGTTGGGGAAAAAATTGCCCGGGCGATCGACCATTCGCTAAAGTACAATATTCCCTTCCTGATGATTTCCAAGTCTGGGGGTGCGCGGATGATGGAGGCAGGATTCAGCTTGATGCAGATGGCCAAGACTTCCGCCAAGTTGGCGCTGTTGGACAAGGCGGGTATTCCTTATATATCCTTACTCACAGATCCTACGACTGGGGGAGTCACTGCCTCCTATGCCATGTTGGGCGATTTCAACATTGCTGAACCAGGATCGTTGATCGGGTTTGCGGGGCCACGGGTAATACGTGAAACAATTGGCAAAGACCTGCCCAAGGGCTTCCAAAGTGCCGAGTTTGTATTGGAACACGGTTTCCTTGATTTTATCATCGACAGACGTCAGTTGAAAAACAGATTGACAACCTTGCTAAACCTTCTGAAGAATTAGAAGTTATCCTTTTCTATATACATCCACGCCCTTTGTCAAAATTCAAGTTTGCTTTGGCCGTTTGTATGGATTAATAAATATATTTGTGAGCCCAAGCGGGCACCTGTACCGAAAATCAAAAGTAAATTTATCATTAAATGGGTTCAGTAATTATTACATCGATAGTAGCGTTTACGGTGATTATCCTGCTACTCGTTTTTATCCTGTTGTTTGCCCAGTCCAAGTTGGTGGCTTCAGGTGATGTAAAAATCATCATCAACGGCGACGAAAGCAATCCAATTGTCACTTCTGCAGGATCATCCCTGCTGAGCACGCTTGGCAACAAAAAAATCTTCCTCCCTTCTGCATGTGGTGGTGGGGGTACCTGTGCCATGTGCAAGTGCGTGATCGAAGAAGGTGGCGGTGAAGTACTTCCAACCGAAGAAGGTCACTTGAGCCGGGCAGAAAAACAAGGGAACGTGAGACTATCCTGCCAGGTTAAAGTGAAGCAGGATATGAAGATCAGAATTCCAGAGGAAATCTTCGGTATCAAGAAATGGGAATGCGAAGTCGTTTCCAACTACAACGTTTCTACTTTCATCAAGGAATTTAAGGTAAAACTCCCAGAAGGCGAGACTCTTCATTTCGAGTCCGGCGGCTATATCCAAATCGACGTTCCTGCCATCACGGTCAACTTCAAGGATATGGACATTACACCACATCCTGAGTTGGGCCACCCTGCAGATGTTTATAAGAGTGATTGGGACAAGTTTGGCCTTTGGTCCTTAGTGATGAAAAATGACGAGGAGCTCTTCAGGGCTTACTCCATGGCAAACCACCCTGCGGAAGGAAACATCATCATGTTGACCATCAGAATTGCTACTCCGCCATGGGACAGAGCAAACAACAAGTGGATGGATGTAAATCCTGGGGTTTGTTCTTCTTACGTTTTCTCCCGAAAACCAGGCGACAAAGTAACCATTTCGGGTCCTTATGGTGAATTCCACATCAACCCAACACAAAGAGAAATGATCTACATCGGTGGTGGTGCCGGCATGGCTCCATTGAGATCACACATCTTCCACCTTTTCCATACAGAGAAATCCTCCAGAAAGGTCTCCTATTGGTATGGTGGTAGATCCAAAAAAGAACTCTTCTATGTGCCTCATTTCAGGAACATCGAAAAAGACTTCCCGAACTTCAAGTTCTACATCGGTTTGTCCGAGCCGCTTCCTGAAGACAATTGGAAAATCAAGCAGTCATTGGACGGCGAAGGCGACGGCTACGTAGGCTTTATCCACCAGGTATTGTATGACAACTACTTGAAAAACCATCCCGAGCCAGACGAAATCGAGTACTACCTTTGCGGTCCTCCATTGATGAACGCGGCAGTTCTGAAGCTGCTTGATGATATGGGAATTCCAAAAGAAAACATCAGATTTGACGACTTCGGTGGTTGATCCACCCTAAAAAGAGTCCCGCCAACTGCGGGACTTTTTTATTTCCCTCTGGATTTTTTGACTATTTTTGGATAGCATTTGCCTATCCTCTATGAATATCAAATCCTATTTTGAGCCTGTCCCGGATTTTCTTTTTCAACAAACCTTCAGCCACAACTCATTTTTCAACTTTATCCACTACTATGGAGAGACATTCCCAGACTTGAAGGGCGTGCAGATTGCTCTGATCGGTTTGACAGAAACTAGGGGTATGAAGCGGCCGGAGAGCATGGAACGGGCTGCCTTGGAGATCAGGGAAAAACTCTACCACCTCAAGAAAGGGCACGGACTTTATAAGATCGTCGACCTAGGTGATCTCAAACGTGGCGAGAGCTATGAGGATTCCATTCGTTTGATTCAAGAGGTGGGTGAGGCCTTGCTGAAGAGGCAAATTCTTCCAATTTTCTTCGGTGGATCCCATGACCTTGACTTGGGGCAATACCTGGCCTACGAAAACATAGAGAAACTTGTATCCTTGGTTACTGTCGATGCTAAGATCGATATGGAAGAAGAAGGTCTGCCCTTTGAGAAACATTCCCAAGACATCATTCTCCATCAGCCAAATTTCCTTTTCAATTACAGCCATTTAGCCTATCAAAGCTTTCTCGTGGATAAAGACCTAATGGGGGCTTTGGAAAAGCTTTATTTCGAACACGTCAGGCTCGGACAGACCAAGGGCCATTTCAAGGAAATCGAGCCCATAGTCCGCAATGCCGATTTGATGAGTTTCGACGTGTGCGCTATCCAATCCTCGGATGCACCCGGTGCCGCAGATGCGCAGCCGTTTGGCTTGACTGGAGAGGAAGCCTGCCAGATTTGTAGGTTTGCCGGTTTGAATGAAAAACTGTCCTCGATGGGCATTTATGGCTATCAACCTTACTATGACGATAGCCGCAATAAGACCGCTTCCGTCATCGCAACGATGATCTGGTACTTCATCGAGGGATTCTATGATAGGAAGGATTCGCTATCATTCAAGGGGAGCGATTATGTCAAATATACCGTATCTTTGGACTCCAAACCCTCCATTTTGGTGTTTTACAAAAGCAAACGCAGCGAGAAATGGTGGATGGAAATCCCCAAACAGGATGCCGATAAGTTTGACCGGGCCAGCATTATTCCCTGCAGTTACCAGGATTATCAGATGGCCCAAGCAGGAGAGGTTCCCGATCGATGGATCAATGCCCAAATCAAGCTTTTGTAAATGAAACCTGTCACGAGGCAGCAGTTGGCCCTGAGAAATGGGCAGGACAAACCCGAGATCTGGATCGCCTACAAAGGGACCATCTACGACGTTACCAAGTCCCGACTCTGGAAAAACGGCAAGCATTATGAACATTGGGCAGGGCAAGACCTTACAGAGGAGCTGAAAGACGCTCCCCACACAGAAGAAGTTTTTAAAAGATTCAAAGCAATAGGCCACCTAATCGAACCATGATACTCATCGCAGACAGCGGAGCCAGCAAAACAGATTGGCGGATTCTTTCGGATAAAGGCGTTGTCGGACAGCATAGGGGAATTGGCTTTAACCCCAACTACCAGACCGCCGAGGAAATGTCCAATGAATTGCAGGATGAATTCCTGCTCAAGGCCCAAGACGATATCGAAACGATCTATTTCTATGGTGCTGGCTGTACTTCCCCCAAAAACCGCTCTCAAGTTGAACATGCGCTTCGCAGGATTTTCAAAAGGGCTGAAATAAATGTCGACCATGATATGATGGCGGCTGCAAGGGCGACCTGCGGGCACCATGCTGGAATTGCCTGCATCTTGGGCACTGGTTCCAACAGCTGTGATTATGACGGTGAATACATCATAGCCAAGCGTCCGGCACCAGGTTATATTTTGGGCGATGAGGGAGGTGGCGCCTACATCGGACGGAAATTTCTGCAGGATTTTATCCATGAGGAAATGCCCAAGAAAATCCGGGAAAAGGTCCTCGAGAAGTTCCAGCTCGACAACCAGACAATCATCGAGCATGTCTACCAAAAGCCATTCCCGGGGCGTTACATGGCGAGCTTTTGCCGCTTTATTACCGAGCATATCAACGACCCCTATTGCTACATGCTTTATTACCAATCGTTTCAGGACTTTTTCAGAAAGCATGTCATGAAATATGACGACTATAAAAAGAAGGAAGTCAACTTCGTGGGCTCCATTGCCTTTTATAACAGTGACATCCTGAGAAATGCCGCCTACGATGTAGACATCCACGTAAATTTGATTATCGAAAGTCCCATCGAAGGGCTGACGCTTTACCACCAAGAATTATTATGAGCACCACCGAAAGTTCCTCCCTCTACGACAACCTCGAAAAGATGGATGTCGGCACCCTTTTGCACCATATCAACGAGGAAGATAAGAAAGTCGCACATGCTGTCGAAGGGCAGCTAAAAGCAATCGAGGCCTTGGTCTCCCACATCGTTCCAAGGATGGAAAAAGGTGGCAGACTCTTCTATATCGGCGCAGGTACAAGTGGAAGGCTAGGAATCCTGGATGCATCCGAATGCCCTCCTACCTATGGCGTCCCGTTCGACTGGGTGGTGGGCATTATCGCGGGTGGTGATCAGGCGATTCGGAAGGCAGTCGAAAATGCCGAAGACGACCCAAACCAAGCTTGGCAGGATATCCAGGCCTTTGGTTTTGATGAAAATGACACCGTAATCGGTATCGCAGCTTCAGGCACCACTCCCTATGTCATCGGCGGTGTAAAGGCGGCCAGGGAAGCAGGTCTCCTAACTGGTTGCATTACCTGCAATAGCAATACACCGCTTGCGGCAGCCGTGGAATATCCGATCGAGGTAGTGGTTGGGCCCGAATTTGTCACGGGAAGTACGCGCATGAAAGCAGGCACGGCCCAAAAACTCGTCCTGAACATGATCTCTACTACGACGATGATCAAGCTAGGTAGGGTAAAAGGAAATAAGATGGTGGACATGCAGCTTTCCAACGCGAAATTGGTAAAAAGGGGGACCAAGATGATCATGGAGGCCACAGGTTTGGATGCTGAGCATGCCAGCTCCCTTTTGCTGGAACATGGCTCGGTACGCAAGGCGGTGGAAGCATATTCCAATACTTTCAAGGGCTGACATATTAATCCGAAACTTTGGGTAACTTTGCATCCCTTTTAAAATCAGGGAATTAAAAACAATACAGATACAGCAGCGATGCTGCAATTACAATGAGAAAAGACGATAGAAATTACGGTTCAAAAAAAGATTTTGGCTCTAAGGATTCAGGCAAAGGAAAATCCGACAAAAAGAAGGGATTTTCCAAGGATGATTCCTTTGGAAAGTCAAAATTCTCAGGGGGTAAGGGAGACAGCTGGTCAGATAAAAAATCAGGATTCGGCAAAGGCCGCACCGACTCGAAAGGCGGAGACAATGCGGAAAAATGGCTTTCAAAGTTTGAGGGCGGAGAAGGTAAAAAGCGGGATTGGGAAGACAAAAAGCCACGCTTTGGAAAAAGCGATGAAAGACCAAGTAGAGGTCGTGGAAGAGATGATTCGGGGGAAAAGCGGTTTTTCAAATCTGACGAACGCGAAGGCTCCAAGCGTACTTGGGAAGACAAAAAACCTAGATTCGGCAAAGACGAAGAGAGGCCAAACAAAGGCCGCAGCAGAGACGAATCGGGTGAAAGGAAATTTTCCAGATCCGATGATCGGGAAGGAAGAAGAAAGGATTGGGAAGAGAAAAAGCCACGATTCCGAAAAGATGAAGAAAGACCGGCGAGAGGGCGAGGAAGAGAGGAAGGACCGGAGAAGAAGTCATTTAGGTCTGATAACCGCGAAAGCGGAAAGCGATCCTGGGAAGACAAAAAGGATTTTGAAAAACCAAAATCCTACGGAAAATCAGGAGACAGATACCGCGATTCTGGTGAGGGCGACCGTCCAAAACGGTATGAAGACAAGCCAAAGCCTGAATGGAAAGAGTCCCGCGGAGAGGATAGAACTGAGCGGAAAGGTAGTTTCGAAGAGAAGCGCATCAAGCGGTTCTTCAAGGAAGATGAGGAACTTCCCAAAGAAAAACTGGCAAAGCCGGACTTCAGCAAGTTTGGCGCTGGAGATCAAGAAGAAAAACCCCGAAAATTCCCCAAAGCAGACAAGGATGAGGCGGAAGAGGGAGATTTCAAAACTGTCTACCGAGGTAGAGGTAAGGATGAAAAGCCTGTGTATGCCAGAGTTCCAAAATCGGAAATAGAAGACCGAACAGAACGGTCTTCCAAAAAAGCATATTCAGCTGAAGCACCCGAAGAGCGGCCAAAGTACAATTTGGAAAATCTTCAAAAGGGCAAAAAAGGCAAAGATGATGAGGTTTTCCGTCTCAACAAGTATATCTCCAATTCAGGGATCTGCTCCAGACGTGAAGCGGACGAACTGATCAAAAAGGGCGAGGTAATGGTAAACGGCGAAGTAGTAACTGAAATGGGCCATAAGGTGCTGCGTTCCGACAAGGTGACCTTCAGGGGAAAACTCATCCGTCCCGAAAAGCCTGTCTATATTCTCCTCAACAAGCCCAAGGATTTTATCACTACGACCGATGATCCGATGGAGCGCAAAACGGTCATGCAATTGATCGAAAATGCTTGTGAAGAAAGGGTCTTCCCCGTAGGAAGACTAGATCGGAATACGACTGGCCTGTTGCTGTTTACCAACGACGGTGAACTGGCAGATAAGCTATCGCATCCATCAAATGAGGTAAAGAAGATTTACCAAGTAACCTTGGATAAACCGCTGACCCACAAGCATGAGGAGGAAATCTTGGAAGGCTTCACCCTCGAAGATGGCCCTGTCAATGTCAACGACATGCAGGTGCTTTCAAAAGACCGGACCATCCTAGGCCTTGAAATCCACTTGGGCAGAAACCGGATTGTGAGAAGGATTTTTGCACATTTCGGATATGACGTCGTAGCACTTGACCGTGTCCTGTATGCGGGTCTGGACAAAAAGGACCTGCCACGTGGAAGGTATAGATTTCTGTCCGAACAGGAGGTGATTCGCCTCAAGTTCCTCAACAAATAGCAAATGTAAAAGGCTGTTTCGAACCCGAAACAGCCTTCATTTTTTCCGCCCCTTGAGCAATTACTTCGCAGCCAAGAGTTGCGTGAACCCTTCGTCTGTCTTCACAAAGAACTCAAGCTTCGCTCTTGGGCTTACGCCTTCCATTTTGTAGAGCTTCTGGAAGCCATTGACATCAGAAACGTGTTCCTCATGGATCAGTTTGTCGTTTTCGAAAACCAAAATCTCGAGGTTGACCGCTGACAACCCGTTGTACAACAATTTGAACTTGTTGTTTTCGACCTTCTCCACCATGGAGAATGCGATTGGCTTGCTTACAGGGGTGCCCATATCGAGCATATACTGATCGATCACTTGGTTGTTTTCAAGGATTTCGACTGCGTATTTGCCGGGAACAAGGTTGACAAAATCATAAGCCTTTGCAAATGGCTTGTCCGCAACAATCTTGTCCTTCTGTACCAAAAACTTGTTGGCATCGTAGATTTTCACGGTGACAGGTGCCACAGGATTCATACTGTAGATCAGTTGAACCTTGGTGTTGTCCACTTTTCTGACAGTAACACTCGCACGATCAGGATCAACAGAACCTGAGACATTTGCCATGGCGGTCGCCGACACGCCAAGGGCAAGGATAAAAGCTTGTAACTTTTTCATGGTAATAAATAGTTAATAGGTTTGAGAATTCTAACTTTTGCTAACCCCTGGGAAACTGAATTTCCAAACAATCATCGGGGGGCTATTTGGGGGCGGATCAAGTGGGCCAGTCGATTGACTTCGGGACAAACATAGAATACGGGATTCTTTATTGCAAATATTTTAATAAAAATTAATATCTATTACAAAATAGACAACAAAATAACTATTTTGATATCATATTTACATTTGTCAAATATTCTATCGGAATCGATCGCAAAGAACTGGATAATCTGATTTCGAGGGATCTGGCCAAATAATATTTTTTCTTGAATATCTTCTGGCTGTATTTGATCCTGCCTCCCAAAGTTCCGGAAAATAAAAAAAGGACCCGGCCTGACGCCTGTCCTTTTCTTAAAAGTGGTAAGTTGGTTTAGGGAATATCTGCGTTACTTCGAACCCTTTCCCGCATCGGCTAAGGTTTTGGAATCAAAAGACCCGAGCAATTCGACGACGATCATTTCGCCTTCTTTGTCATTGACCATTACAACAACATCGCTGATGACATTGTTGCCTTTGGTGAAAATCAATACGCTGTTGCCTTTGTCCCGGGTTTCCATCAGAAGTTCATAGCGCTCCTTTTCCAGGGATTTCTGCAGGGCTTTGAATTCTGTTTCGGCTGAACCTACGTTCTCCGGAAGTTTGAAGAGCTTTACCTTCTCGAGGGATTTCACGATTCCCTCCATGTTTGCCTCGTCAAGCTTCACGTTGAAGCCTTCCGCAAAGTTCATAAAGTTGCCGCCGATGTCCATATGGAAGAAATCATCGTTGGTTTTGTATTTTTGGTAGAGTGCGTCGACGCTTTTACTTTGGGCGAAGGCAAATTGTCCAACGAGGGACAGGCTGAGAATCAGGATAAGCTTTTTCATGGTATAGAGGTTGGTTTATTTTTTTCCTTTTTGGTATTCGTTCATGCCGGGCATATTGGTTTTTTCGGCGAGGATATTCAGGTCTTGGTAAGTGAAATTACCCAACATGCTGAGGAGGGTAAAACTCTCGCCCGAACCCGAAATCATGAGGAGCTCTTTGACCATGCCGTTTTCCTCACGCACCATAAACTTCGTATTGGAGCCCTTGTCGGCCACGTCCATCAGGTCCTCGTATTTGTTTTTGGTTAGCGTACCCATGGCTTCGTTGTACAAGGATTTACCGTTGCCACTTTCCGTGGAAAGGATTCTGATTCCTTTCACCTTGGATATCAGAACGCCTAGTTCCTCGGCTTCCTTGTCATTATCCGAGGTCGCGGCGGATTTGAGAAATCCCCCGGCCATCTGCATCATTTTGGGGCTGATGTAGACCCGCGAGAAGTTGTCGTCTTCCATGTATTTGGAAAAAAACTTCACGATCGCATCATCCTGTCCGTGGGCGGCACCCACCGAAAAGACAAACGCCAGTAAAATCAGGTACTTTTTCATGGGTTATCGGTTTTGGCAGGAATCTGAAATATTTCCTGCGTGGTGTTGAGATGTTTCATTTCTTGCATGATCTGCATCGAGGAAGTCCCCTTCTGCATGTTTTCCTGGATCAAGGCCAAGGCCTGCATGACCTGTTCATAGGCTTCACGCTCTGCCTTTTTTGTTTCATAGCGCTGATAGGCCGCCCCGGCCACGGCCATGACAAGGAGTGAAGCAGCAATTTTCTTCCAATTGGCCCAGAGCCAAACTTCCTGCTTCGGCATCGTCATTTCGGAAGGTTTCATGGCCGCAATGGACTCGAGCCCGAGGAAGAATTTCTTCTCTTCAGCATAGCCCTCGGCCTTGCCGAGCAGCGTTTTGAGCTCAGCTTCTTCTGCCAAGTCGGTCTCCGCTTCCCAGTATTTTTCCAGTAATTTTTCCAATCTATCGCTCATGTGCGTGTTGGGTCAAATAGTTTCTCAATGATTTCCTGGCCCTGTGGAGGTTAACTTTGACCTGCTCCATGGAAATCTCCAGGTACTCGGCGATCTCCTCGTAGGTCAGTCCCTCCACTTCCCTGAGTTGGAAGATCTCTCGTTGCTTTTCGGGTAGGGATTCCAAAAAGGCGAACACCTGCTTCACTTCCTCGGATCGCCCTTCTTCTCCGGTTTCGATCGCCTCGGGTTCCAGATTCCCAAGCGGTTCGATGCGCTGGGCTTTCCTGAAATGCTGCAGGCTCTCGTTTTTAAGACTCCGGACCAACCAACCGGTCGGGTTTTCCATATTTTGAAGCTGCTCTTGGTACCGCCACGATTTCTCGAAAACAGTCTGCAACAGGTCCTGCGCGACATCCCGGTCCTTGACCCAGAGGTACGCCATGCGGTACAGCTTGTTTTTGAGCGGCCAGATACTTGCTTCAAAAAATGTCTTCATTCGCGTAGATGATGCAGGGAAAATCTAAATGTTACAGCAAGTTGGGGAAAAAATGGAGGGAATTTATGATTGGGGGATTGGTTGTTGGGTTATTGGTGATTCGTTATTGAGTTTTTGGTTATTGGGCGAAGGTCTGGGGCTAGTTGGTGGATGAGGCCACTGGCGAGCGCGATTAATACTTTCTCGAGATAGTCCATCAAATTCAGTGGAAATCGAGGGTTCTGCCTATCTAGACCGAATCAATTTTTTTGAAGGTCACCGTCTTCTCCTTCATTGATATTTTTCCGACTTGATACCCGAACTCGGCAAGTTCCTTTTTGCAATTCAAAAATGAATGGTCTATATCCATCCCGAGGATCTCGCGTATTTCATCAAAACTCAGTTTCATTTGGGATTTTCCCTCCTTCTGGACAAACTCCCATAGGGGATTGTATTTGCTCATTGATTACTGGGATCGTTTGTCAATTCTTATGTGATGTGGACACTTGCCTAACAAAGGCGCATACTCAGGAGTAATCTATCAAAAAAATTCTCGCCAGGCTACGTTTGGCTGGTATTATCTATCAACGTGAGCGCTTCCCTCGGAGTCATTGTTGGTATTGAGCTTGTCCTAAAATCCTTGGTGTCGCGCGTGACAATACAGTCGATAATCGGTAATGCTTTGGCACAATGATATTGGATCGCATCTTCAAAATCTCTAAAGTCTGATTTCAAAGCTTGTCTGATTACTTCTTTTGAAACGTCAATGGCCTCGGTCCAGTCTTGTAGTTCAGAAAGTATATTTATTGCGTCAGCATGCGAACTGGTCTGTCTGATGATGTAGTAAATGTTGTTGTAAGAAACTGTGGCGAGATAAATGGTGGCTTTTTTGTTGAGCGCATGATTGAACAGTTTTGCCGCATCGATGGAAAAGGGCTTTCTGTCTGCCAAAAAGTCAATCAGCACATTGGTATCTAAAAACAAATGCCTCATAATTTATATTTTTTTGAAAGGGCTTCAGTAAGTGACTTTTTGTAATCGAAATCTTCCGGCAATTCAATCGCGCCCATCAGTTTCAAAATCCTAGGAGAGATTTCCTCTTGCATGTTGTCTTGTGCAGTCAAGGTCATCAGGTAATTTTCAACAATTTGTGAGAGGCTCTTTCCATTGTTCTTTGCAAATTCCTTCGCAGTAGCGATCACGGAATCGTCTATTGTAAGCGTCAATTTAGTTGTCATAACACGTGTAGTTGAGTTTATAAAGATACGTATATATTGGAAAAATGTAAACTATCCCACCCATGATGCCGAATTGCCGCCCACGCCAATATTGAACTGAGGCCCACTTCATGATTCATTATTCGGCGTTCAATATTCTTGATCCTGAATTTACTTGAATATCGAATTTCGAATGTCCAAGTCCGAATATCGAACAGGGGCCCCCTCCTTAGACTCAATCTAAATTATCGGAAAAAATAGTATGCATGCCTACTATTTTATATTTTGCACTGTCAAAAAAATTGGATGAAAGGTCAAGGAAATACCGCCAAAGCGTTCACCAAAGGGCATAAAAAAAGTCCCGAGATCCTCGGGACTTGTGGTGATGAGTGGACTCGAACCACCGACTCACGGATTTTCAGTCCGATGCTCTACCAACTGAGCTACATCACCGTTTCCGTTAAAAGTGTTGCAAAGGTAGATATTTGAAACATTCATGCAAGGTATTTGATCAAAAAAAGTAAGTCGATACCCATCAAAAACGCTTAATTCTAACAATATGAGCATATTACCCCAGCTGGCATTTATTCTGGTCCTTGGGATTGCAGGCTACATTTTGTCCAAGCGCATCGCATTTCTCCGCAGGAATATCCTCCTCGGAAAGGGAGAAACCCGCAATGACCAAGCCGAGAAGCGCTGGAAAACCATGTTGCTTGTGGCTTTTGGACAGCAGAAAATGTTCAAGCGCATGGTTCCCGCATTCCTGCACCTATTGATCTATGTAGGCTTCCTCATCATCAATCTGGAAGTCCTTGAGTTTGTCATCGACGGGATATTTGGCACCCACCGCATCTTCCATCCGGTGCTAGGCAAAGCCTACACCGTTGCCATGAATGCCTTTGAGTTTTTGGCAGTGGCGGTATTGGTTTCCTGCGTGGCCTTTTTGGTCCGGAGGAATGTCATGAAAGTCGAGCGCTTCGTGAAGCCCGAACTGAAGGGATGGCCGGCCATGGATGCCAACCTGATTTTGGTCATTGAGATCATCTTGATGGTTGCCATACTCAGCATGAACGCTACCGACCAAATCCTTGCCCAAAGAAACCATCCGCAGTATGTTTTGTTGGATGGGCTTTTCTTCAGCGGATTGATTCAGCCAATATTCCAAGGAATGGGCGACGGGGCTTTGGTGGCTATCGAACGTATCGCCTGGTGGTTCCATATTGTGGGGATTCTCGCCTTCGCGGTCTATGTGACCTATTCCAAGCACTTGCATATTTTCCTCGCGTTTCCCAACACCTGGTATTCCAACCTGAAGCCCAAAGGTGAAATCGAAAACATGCCCGCCGTCACCAAGGAGGTCAACCTCATGTTGGGTTTGGCAACGGATGGCGGCAGCGAGGCACCTGCCGAAGTCGGGAGGTTTGGTGCCAAGGACATCAATGACCTCACCTGGGTCAATATCCTCAATGCCTACAGCTGCACCGAGTGTGGAAGATGTACTTCGGAATGTCCTGCCAACCTGACGGGCAAGAAACTTTCCCCCCGAAAAATCATGATGGATGTCCGCGACCGTGCCGAGGAAGTGGGCAAAAGTCTGGATACTGGAGGTAAAGGCTTGGAAGATGGCAAATCGCTCTTGGGCGATTATATCAGCAAAGAAGAAATCAACGCCTGCACTTCCTGCAATGCCTGCGTCGAAGCCTGCCCGGTCAATATAGACCCGCTTTCCATCATCCTCCAACTCCGCAGGTATGTGGCCATGGAGGAATCCGGCACCCCAGCCCAGTGGAATGCCATGTTCCAAAATATCGAAACGTCTTTCTCGCCCTGGAAATTTTCCCCGTCGGATCGCTTCAACTGGGCAGAAAAGGTTAAGAATGAAGAAATAAAATAGACAATAGACATGAGATATGAGACGTGAGACTGCCAAAACTTCAGCGCTCGCATCTGGTTTCTAGTCTCAAATCTCAAATCTCCCATCTCAAATCTCCAAACATGTCAACATACACAGTCCCTACCATGGCCGAAATGCTCTCCCAAGGAGAGAGCCCTGAAGTATTGTTTTGGGTTGGTTGTGCCGGTTCTTTTGACGAACGGTACAAGGCCGTTACGGTCGCTTTTACCAAGATATTGAACAAAGTCGGCGTCAAGTTTGCTGTCCTCGGACCTGAAGAGTCCTGCACGGGCGATCCTGCCAGAAGGGCCGGGAATGAGTTTTTGTTCCAAATGATGGCCATCAATAACATCCAGGTGCTCAATGCCTATGAGGTCAAAAAGATCGTTACTGCCTGCCCCCATTGCTTCAATACGATCAAAAACGAATACCCGCAATTGGGCGGCAACTATGAGGTCATCCACCATTCACAGTTTCTCCAGCAGCTAATCAACGAAGGCAAGATCGTGCTCAAAGGCGGCGGTGGGTTCAAGGGAAAAAAGATCACCTTCCACGATTCCTGCTACCTGGGCCGCGCCAACGACGTCTATGAGGCACCCCGTGAGGTCATCAAAGCCCTCGATGTGGAATTGGTAGAGATGAAGCGCTGCAAGACCAAAGGCCTCTGCTGCGGGGCGGGAGGTGCACAGATGTTCAAGGAACCCGAGCATGGCAAAAAAGACATCAACATCGAGCGCACCGAGGAAGCATTGGCCACTGGTGCCTCAGCCATCGCCGTCGGCTGTCCTTTCTGTCTCACGATGATGATGGACGGTGTGAAAAACAAAGAAAAAGAATCCGAAGTCCAAGTGTTGGATTTGGCCGAATTGCTGGCCAAGGATATGGGAATTTGAATGTAAACCCAATGCTGGTGAAAATGTCTTCTGGCCATACGCTGGGAGACATTTTCCGTTTTTGGAATAGATTTTCACACATTCCTACATACACTTCCGCATATTTTCCGTTATCCATTCGGAACCTTTCGCCCAATTCGGATATTTGGAAGATAGACAAAAGCAATTAATATGTACATTCCATTTGATCAGATGCCTGCGCATGCCCGCGTGTGGGTTTATCAAGCAGACCGGAAGTTGAACGAAGATGAGTTGACGACGGTCAAGCGGACCTTGGAGCGTTTCTGCGGACAGTGGAATACGCATGGCGCAGGAATGCCGACTTCATTTGACATACGGTTTGGTCAGATACTCATCTTGGCAGTGGACGAAAGCCAACTCGGCGCAAGCGGCTGTTCGATCGACTCCTCCGTGCGGACGCTCAGGGACTTGGAAGAAACCCTGCATATAAATCTGCTCGACCAAGGAAAGGTTTCATTTTTCAAATCCGACAACCAACTTGAGGTGTTGCCGTTTTCAGGTATAAAGTCTCGGGTAGCCGCGGGGGCAATCCAATCGGAATCCTTGGTACTCAATCCAGCCGTAGCAAGGAAATCAGATTTGGACTCCGTCTGGATTACCAAGGCGAAGGATTCCTGGCTTGGGAAATTCTTTCAGAATTAATTTGATTAATGTTCTATATTTAAAGTTCAGATTTCTGTAGACCATGAAGCGAATTTCGATATTGTTGCTTGCCTTTTCCGTTTGGCTCGCCGGCTGTACGAGTCTGATACAGAAGGGGCAGGGACAGTTCCAATCGGGCGAATATCAAGTTGCTATCGGTACATTTTCCAAGGTGTTGGAGAAAGACCCCGACAATAAGCAGGCTAATTTGTATGTGGCTGAGAGCTATCGCCTGAGCAACAGGATTGAAAAATCATTGGATTATTACAAAAAGGCAGCATCCCTAGAAGAGACCTTCGATACTTACTACAAATTGGGCCAAGCCCAGAAAAGCCAAGGTGAATACGCCGCAGCAAAGGAATCATTCACCAAAGCCAAAGGGTTGACATTGGATGATGGCTACATCAGACTGGCGGAAAGGGAAATCGCAGGGATGCAAAAAGTAGCCGAAATCAGCGATTACTATCCCTACATGCAGGTAGAAAACTACAAACTACTCAACACGCCACTTGCAGAATATTCTCCAGTCGTTCACAAAGGCTATTTGTATTTTACCAGCAATAGACAATCAAGCACGATATACAATGCAACTGGCACTCCGGTCATGAAGCTATTCCGAACCAAAGCCGATGGTATCAAGGTCGATGTACAAAGCATTCAGCCGCTGCCGGAGTTCCGCAATGAGGAAAACCTTAACCAGGGCTCCTTGGTGCTCAGTCCTGACGGGAATACGATGATTTATTCCAGGGCCAATTCAGGAAGCAAAAAAGATTTGCCGGATACACACTTATTTGCCTCCTACTTCAGAGGCGGAGGGTTCACGATGCCGATTTGGATGCCTATCAACGAAGATGAGTTTTATGCCAATCAGACAGCTGCTTTCAGTCCCGATGGCAATGAACTTTACTTTGCCTCCATCAGGCCGGATGGTCAGGGCGGATTGGACTTGTACCGGGCTACTAAGTTGGCCAATGGGGATTTCGGCAACGCCGTCAATATGGGAGCCCAAATCAATACACCTGGCAATGAGCATTTTCCCTACGTGGCACCCGATGGCAAATTGTTTTTCGCTTCGGATGGGCATCCCGGATTTGGCAAAATGGACCTTTTTGTCGCGGAGCGCACGGACAAAGGCTGGGAAGTGAAAAACCTAGGCCCCAACATCAATACTACAGCGGATGATTTTGGGATTTTCTTCACCAAATACCCTATTGAAGGCTTCCTATCCTCCAATCGTGAGGGGGGCTTGGGCGATGACGATATCTACTTCTTTGAAGACAAATCCCCCAAGCCCAAGATCGTCAACGTATTTCTCAACGTGACTACCAAGGAAGGAAAGGAAGACGGGACAGAAGCGGTTTTGCCACAAACCAGGGTGGTGTTGTATGACTCCAGCAACAAGAACATTGGGGGTGATTTCTCCAACCAAAATGGCCGCCTTCGATTCACTTTGGCACCCAATGAGAACTTCTCGATCATCGCATCCAAGAGCGGATATTTTTCCAAGAGCATCACCTATTCTACTTTGGGCAAGACACCTCGGGTAGAAGACCTCGTTCAGGACGTCACCAACGTCATGCTGGATACCACGATTGTGCTGGACAAGTTGATCTTGGAAAAAGCAATCGTTCTTGACAATATCTATTACGACCTCGACAAAGCGGATATCCGTCCGGATGCGGCTATTGAGTTGGACAAATTGGTCAAAATCCTGAAGGACAACCCTAGTATCCGCATTGAGCTTTCTTCACATACAGATTCACGCTCGAGCGATGCATATAACGATAACCTTTCCCAAAGAAGGGCAGAATCAGCAGTCGCCTATATTGTGTCACAAGGTATAGATGCCAGCAGGCTCGTGGCCAAGGGCTATGGCGAACGCCAGTTGATCATACAAAATGCCCAGACTGAGGAAGAGCACCAGGTCAACAGAAGGACCGAATTCAAGGTGATCGAGATCAAAGAGTAATGATTATGTGAAATATTCACTTCGCTGGGATTCATTTCTAGCCAGCATTCAGCAATAAAAAAAAGGAGGTTTCGGCCTCCTTTTTTATTATGTTTTTATTGACAAGACCCTAGTCACAGCCTTGTTTACGTCGGGTATCGATGATGTAAGTGATTTTCCAACCTTCTGCGGTTTTGATCAATTGGAAAGAATTGACGCCGCAGTGGCTGAATGCATCATTGACATAAAACCTGTATGGGGTCCAAGCAGCCGCCATGTCCCCGTCGATTTTGACCTGATATTCCAAAATCCGCTCATCCAATTGGGTGGTTGCGGGTGTATTTGAAATACGGTTGACGAAATCCTGGACAGAATTTGATCCCAGCTTTGCCCCCTCTTCTCCCGCTATAACTGTCTGCATGCTGGCTTCGGGATGGAATGCAGCTTGGAGTAGCTCCGTGTTTTTGGTCTTCATCCCCTCAAACAACGAAGCAATGACTTTCTCGACTTCCTTCTCTTCTTGGGCGAAGGCAGGTGCCGCCAGCGAAACCAAAAAGAATGCTGGGAGGATTGTCTTCAGGTATCTCATTTCTTTTGTACGGTACCTCCCGTTCCGGTCTTGACATCTATGGTACTTGGATCTCCACCGTAGAATATCTTCGCTGCAGTGGCCGCCGAACCGGTGATGGCATCAGTCACGTGCAGTCGGATCGTAGCCGCAGTATTGGCTTGAACGGTCGCATCACTTACCTCCAAGCGTGTACCGTCGATTTCCGCACTGGTAAATGATTTTGCCTCGACTTGGTCGACGCTGCCACGAACCATGATTTTTGAGCTGGTTGCGGCTTCGACGCTGAGTTCTGTTGCTTCGATCTCTGCATCAATAAACCCACTCGTAGCGGCAAATAGATACGCTGATTCGGCTACGATTTTGCTTTTCGCCACTACATGAGAAGAAGTGTGGGACTCGATTCCTTGGATATCCTTGTAAGTTACCACGACCCTCACGTTGAAGTTCTTGAAGTTGCCGCGGGCAAGTCTGACTTCCAAGGTCCCACCCACGATCGAGGTCTCGACATTGCCGACGTCAATGCCCGAGGCGCTGACTTCAGCCTTGTTTTCTTCCCCTTTGACCAATTCGACCTTGATGGAGTTGGATACTTTTACCGCGTCAAAATTGCCAAGGTTCCGTGTGTCTTTCTGGGTTTGTGCCAAAGCGAATACGCCTGACATCAGGAAGAGAATGATTGCAAGTAGATTGGTTTTTGTCTTCATTTTTAGTTGGGGTTAAACGCCTCCGTATAGTTTAAAGGTTGTGTTTCTGATCGCAGGATTGTTGGTCGCAAAGTGCATGGTTTCCGCAATTTCCGCAGGGCTGACCCATCTGCTGAAATCTGCATCCGGCATGGCCTTTCTGTTGGGTTCGGTGTCGATGATATTCGGAACAAAGACATGTACACGGATTTTGCTTTCTTTGGTTTCTTCCGCTATCAAAGAGGCGAGCTCTATCACCAGGCCTTTGCTCAAGGAATAGGCCACTGAGGATTTCCCCGCAGCGGGTTCCAAAGCAGGCCTTGCCCCTACCAACAGAAATGTCCCTGCATCTGCCTTTTTCATTAAGGGTAGAAAAAACCGTACCATATTGTAAGCAGAGAAAAAATTGAGGCGGATCATTTTCTCAATGTCAGCTTGGGATGTTTCCTCGATCTTTCCCATTGCAAAACCGCCCACCAACAAGGCAACGGCGTCGAGTTCCCCATATTGGGAATTGTATTCGGCGGCAAAATCCCTCACCGAGCTTTCATCGCTTACATCTACCGCGTAGGTATCGTCGGCATCTTCCACGATATCCTCCGATTCCGGAAGTACCGTCGCTATCACTTTGTAACCTTCACGTTTGAATTTTTGCACCACGGCCTTCCCAAGATTACCTGCACCCCCTGTGATGATGATGTTCCTTTCCATATTTCACTTATTTTTACCCAAAATTAACATTCCTAGTCCAAAGTCATTTTCAAATTTCCGATGCAGATTTCGAGTTCACCTTTTCAACTGATTGAATCCAGGAAAAAACGCAACTTCGTTATCAAGCTGATTCTTTACCTGACACTGTTGGTCGCTGCCAGGTCAATCCCCGCCTATCAGGAGCTTTTGGACAAATTTACCGGAATCAGCAGCCTCCACGGCGCTATCCTGTTTCTGCTTGGCGGCAATATCCTGATTTCCTTGGCGAGGATTTCCGTCGTCAGGTTCTACATGCGCAAGGCAAAGGACGAACGGACCCACGGCAATTTCCTGCTGGGAATCGCCTGGATTTCCAATATACTGAATTCCGTCATCATTTTGATCTCCATCATGCTGGCCTTCGACATCCAGCCGTTGGAGTTCCTGACCGGGCTGACCATCGTCGCGGCGGCGATAGCGATCTTGACGAAGGACTACTTTACAAACGTCATCAATGGGTTGATACTGATGTTTACCGACCAGTTTTCCCTGGGAGACACGATCAAAATCGGCGATCAAACCGGCATCATCGATGATATCACTTTACTTAACGTTGTGATCAAGAAAGACGACGGACAGCGTCACATTGTACCCAACAACCTTATCCTCAACACCCAAGTGACCAATTTGGGCCAACTCGACCACAAAAACATAGAGTTTGTCATGGACATAACCCATGACAAAAAACTGGAAGTGGAGCGGCTGCAGGAATTACTTGAAAAAAGGTTTGAACAGGAAATCAAAGATGGGAAGATATTGACGATCAAACCCAAGCTGATGGAAATACAGAAGGACTTCAGCAAGATCAAAGTCACCCTGGAAGTACCGATGGACCAGGATCCATCCGTTGAAAGCCAGCTTCAGGAATTTTTATTGAAACTGAGTCATGGCGGGTACTAAGGAAAACTACTTTGATTTGGTGTACCAAGTTGTACGCCTGATTCCCCGGGGGCGCGTGACATCATACGGCGCCATCGCCAACTATCTTGGTATCAAGAGCGGGGCAAGAATGGTGGGCTACGCGATGAACGCAGCCCATGCCCACTTGGATGTCCCGGCACACAGGGTCGTCAACCGTGTGGGCGTTTTGACGGGCAAGCATCATTTTGCTACTCCCACCCAAATGCAGGAAAGCTTGGAAGCCGAGGGTGTGAAAGTGGAAAACGACAGGATTCTCGATTTTGAAAAGGTTTTTTGGGATCCCAATACTTTGACGTTAGACTGAAAAAAACCTCCTTTTTTGGTCCCTGGTCATAAAAACCTGATTTTTTCAACACTTTTTGGCCCGATTGTTTAAAAAGTGTATGCTTTTTGTAAGAATCCGTAAAAAACAGTCTGATTATGGATTACGCGCTCAAAAGCCATATTGCCGAAAACCTGCGCAAGCACCGGGTGCTAAGAGGTTATACCCAAGAGTACATCGCCGAATTTTTGGGCAAGAAGGACTATACGGCTTATTCCCGCTACGAGCAGGGCCGCTCCAACCTCAAGATGGAAGATGCGATCAAGTTGGCGGATCTGTATGAAGTGGATGTGCAGGAATTGATCTCCGTCAGTCCATCGGTCAACCACCACAACGGCGAAAACGGCAAAAAACCAAGCGGCATGGTTTCGGTGTTGGTGGATTTGGATGGCACAAGCGACAAGTTGGACAGCCATATCCAACGCCTCAAGAAAATCAATGACCTGATTGCGAAGCAGGAGATTTGATCGGGGAGGAGGAAAATTCGACCGGAAAAAGTAGGCTATCGCTTTCTCGCGAGATAGAGTCCAAAGAACATCAACAATCCATTTAGAATAAGGACCTCAAAGCCAAATTTGTATCCCCAAAGCCATTCTTGGGAGTTTTTTGAAATGATGTAGGCGATCAGGGGTGCAGCAACCGCCAAGTAGGGAACCCATTTGTCCTTCACCTGCATTTTGGTAAACAAGCCAAAGGCATACAAACCCAATAACGGCCCATACGTATAGCCCGCAATCACAAATACCGCGTTGATGACGCTTTGGTCATTGATCCAGCGGAAAAATAGGATGGCAAAAAACATCAGCGCCGTAAATCCGATATGCACCCGCTTGCGCACGGCAACCTGTTTTTCCTTTGGATACCTTTTCTCTATCTCGAGAAAATCAAAACAAAACGAGGTCGTCAGGGCTGTCAAGGTGGAATCCGCACTGGAATAGGCGGCCGCAATGATGCCCAGGACAAATACGATTCCCACAAAAGCAGAAAAATACTGGGTGGCAAGCATCGGATACAGATCATCCGTCTTAGAGGGGATCGGAATACCTTTTACTTCGGCGTATTGGTACAAGAGTACGCCAAGCGATAGGAAAAGCAGGTTGACGATCACCAATATGACGGTAAACCAAAACATGTTTTTCTGTGCATCGCCGATATTGCGGCAAGTCAGGTTCTTTTGCATCATGTCTTGGTCGAGACCGGTCATGACAATCGTGATGAATGCACCCGATGCAAACTGCTTGAAGAAGTTGGTACTTGAGCGCCAATCCCAGTTGAAAACCTCTGACCTGGGGTCGGATACGACGGCCTCCAGAAACAAGCCAATGCTGGAAATTCCGATTTCCTTTCCAATCAAATAGATACTGATGACTACCGCCAAGAGCATGAAAAGGGTCTGCAGGGTGTCTGTCCAGACCACCGTCTTGATGCCACCGCGATGCGTATACAACCAAATCAAAGAAACCGTGATTAGGACCGAAACCCAAAAGGGGATTCCGAAGTTGTCAAATAGAATCAATTGAAGTACCCCTGCCACGAGGAATACCCGGATGGAGGAGCCCAAAGTCCGGGAAAGGATGAAGAAAAAAGCACCCGTCTTGTAGGACCAAAACCCGAACCTATCGTCCAGGTAGGAATAGATCGAGACCAGGTTGAGGCGGTAATACAGTGGCAGCAGCACCTTGGCAATCACAAAGTAGCCGAGTGTATAGCCGATGACTATTTGGAAATAGTGAAAACTTGTGTTGCCGACTTCCCCGGGTACGGAAATGAATGTGACGCCGGAAAGTGAGGCACCAATCATTCCGAAAGCCACCAAAAACCAAGGGGACTGACGATCGCCGGTAAAGAATGTATCCTTCGAGATATTGCGCGAAGTGAGGATCGAAATCAGAAAAAGCATGGCGAAATACACGCCAATGACAATCAAAACCGTTGTGGAGTCCATTTTGGGCGGGGAGTCGATTGCGCTAAATTGTCCATAATAATTAACTTTGCAAAATGAGCCAATCTGTTGAAACCTATCCAATGCTAGAGGAAGTCGAGTTGTTGCTCGAAGAGCTTATCGATACGGATGAGTGCGAGTTGGTGGTATTCAATGACGACATCAATACCTTTGAGCATGTCGCCAAGGTATTGGTCAGGGTCTGCCAACATACTCCCGAGCAGGCAGAACAGTGCACATTGATCATCCACTACAAAGGCAAGTGTACCGTGAAAAAAGGCAGCAAGACCAAATTGAAACCCATGTGCCAGGCTATTCTGGATGCGGGCATTCAGGCTGCGATTATCTAAAGACTATCCTCAGTGAATTTCCCCTCCAAGCTTATCGAAAATGCCGTGAATGAAATCAGCCGTCTGCCCGGTATAGGGAAGAAGACTGCGCTGCGGCTTGTCCTGCACTTGCTGAAGCAGAAGGAAAACACGACTATTGAGTTGGCCGATTCACTGATCGCTTTGCGGACCAAGGTAAGGTATTGCCAGGTGTGCCACAATGTGGCCGAAGGGGAAATCTGCGATATCTGTAAAAGCCACCGACGTGACAAGTCGATCATTTGTGTCGTGGAAGACCTCCCGGATGTGATGGCAATCGAAAATACGGGACAATTTCAAGGCCTTTACCATATCCTTGGCGGGGTGATTTCCCCGATACAGGGCGTTGGTCCAGATGATCTCAAGATAGAGTCCCTGATCAAAAGGGTGTTTGAATCCCAATCAAGCGGAGAAGCGGTCCAGGAAGTGATATTGGCCTTGCCTGCCACCATGGAAGGAGATACGACTGCGTTTTTTATCACCCGTCGACTCAAGGAAACCGGCATCAAGGTCAGCACGATTGCCCGTGGGATTCCTGTCGGAGGCGAATTGGAGTATACCGATGAGGTTACCTTGGGAAGGAGTATTTTGACTAGGGTAAATTATTCCCTGGATTGAAAAAAGCCTTTGTGCAAACAAAACAGGTTTCTATATTTGAACTCCCATTCGGAAACAGTCATTGGGATCTAAGCTCATCCACGATAGCTATCGGGAGGTTTAGAGCGCTGCGGGTTTATTTCTTTATTGGGATCTTAGCTCATCCACGATAGCTATCGGGAGGTTTAGAGCGCTACGGGTTTCTTTCTTTATTGGGATCTTAGCTCAGTTGGTTTAGAGCGCTGCTTTGACAGAGCAGAGGTCATGGGTTCGAATCCCTTAGATCCCACTTTCTTTTTGCTTTGACAGAGCAGCAGTCATGGTCCACGATGGCTATCGGGACGAATCCCTTAGATCCCACATTTTTTCTCGCAAAGACAGCAGAGGCGCAAAGAACGCAAAGGAGCAGTGATCAGTTGGCAGTAGCAGTTAGCAGGGATATCTTGGCGGCATTAGCGTCTTGGCGACTTGGGGTGCATGAGCGGTTCTCGCAAAGACAGCAAAGGGGAAGAGAACGCAAAGGGTCAGCGATCAGTTGGCAGTAGCAGTTAGCAGGGATATCTTGGCATTATTCGCGTCTTGGCGACTTGGCGTGCAATCATTTCTCGCAAAGACAGCGAAGGGGCAGAGAACGCAAAGGGTTAGTGAGCAGTTGGCAGTAGCAGTTGGCAAGCATTCAAGGTGACATTTATTCGTGCGTCCGTGGCTATTTTTTCTACCATTGATATACTGGTGATTCGTCACCCTGAGGAACGAAGGGTCTCCTCAATTTAGGAGATGCTTCTCCCGTACGGCTGTCGGGATCCGCAGGCTACGGTTCAGCATGACGGGACGCAGGCTAATCTCCTCTCCGTAAATGCCAAATTTTAAAACCACGCAATGGCAGTTGGCTGTAGCAGTTGGCAGATATCTTGGCGGTATTAGCGTCTTGGCGACTTGGCGTGCATCATTTTTCTCTCGCAAAGACAGCAAAGGGGCAGAGAACGCAAAGGTTCAGTGATCAGTAGTCAGTCCCAGTTGGCAGAGTTATCTTGGAGTTATTCGCGTCTTGGCGACTTGACTTGCATCAGTCCATCAGCACCCTTTGCCCCTTATTTTTCTTTGCGAGCGGTGTAAACGCTAAAATCCTCATCTACTCTCAATCTTAATCGACCCGCCGGATGTCTCCAAGGTGACGGGCACGCCGCCTCCCTTGACCGTGCCACGAATGGAACCATCCGTGCGTACGCCCTCAAAATTTGCAAGCTGGGAGGAGACACTTCCCCCCTTGGCATCCAATTGCATGCCTTGGCCTGCTGGCAGGGAAACGGAGATACTACCCCCGCTTGCCTTCATCGAAACCTCATCGGAGAGCGCCAACAAGGATGCCTTGATACTCCCCCCACTTGAATTGGCCACCAACTTTCCAGACACCTCGGTTAGCGTGATGCTGCCACCCGAGGAGTTTACCTGTAGGCTGCCGGAAATTTGCTCCACCTTTACGGACCCACCGGAGCTGTCCAAGGTCAAATCTCCCTGAAAATTGCTGGCAGTGAAACTTCCCCCCGAGCTTTTGGCCGTCATGCTACCGCCGCAGTCGCTTATTTTGATGCTGCCGCCGCTGCTTCGGAGGGTATGTTCGCCCGACACTCCGGTCAAGGCGATGGAACCACCGCTGCTTTGGAAGCTGGTGGACATGTTTTTGGGAACCTTGACCTGCAGGTCAAACTGGAGGTTGTTTTTCCAGTTGCCCATGTTGGATTTCTTGGATTTGATCGAAACGTAGACGGTTGAGCCTGTTTGGACCGCATCGACTTCATAATCGGCGAGCTTGTCCTGAATGGTTGCGTCCATATGGTCAACTGTCTTGCCGTTTTGGCGGACAAAGACCTCCACATAGACTTTATCCTGCTCCCAAGCAGAGACATTCATGCTGGAGCCAGCGGATTGGATATCGAGTTGCTGGACGCCCTTGCCGGCAAACTCCTTGGCCAAGTAAGGGTCTTGGAATTTGTCAAAGGCTTCGAATCCCCAGGTCATCAGGGGCATGGTCAAAAGGTAGGCTGCGAGTACAAACTTGATGGTTTTCATGGCAATGTCGAAAAAGCGTTGGTTACATCGTTCCTTATTCCAAAGCGGTGCCAAGAACGTTATGCCCCAAATTGGCTTGCTGAGGCTGTTTTCCCATCACCGCCTGTTCGAAGCCATCAATTTTTGACCGCAGGCGGACGGTGGGGAAAGCGCCTGCACAAACTGGACAATCCAAAAAAACAGAGACTGAATAATTTGGAATTAGTTATCAATTTACTATATTTATCGTCATCACCCTGTTGGTGGCGAGTCAAATGCCGCTAAGTACCCTTTATGGTACGCCTTAGTAATAGGTCACCCCTTCCGTATACACGGAATATGGTTAGGTGATACACGGAATATCCTTAGCTGATACACGGAATACCACTAACTGGGTATAGAGACATCATTAGGACAAACATAGATTTAGAATAGAGCAAGGTTATGGCAAAGGTGATTGGAATACCGCTATTTGTGGGGACGGTAGGGAATCTTACTATCTACAAGACCAAAGACGGTATGTTGGCCCGGCAAAAGGGCGGCCCATCGCGGCAACAGGTGAAGCATTCGAAGCAATTTGAAAACTCCCGTCGGGCATCGGCGGAGTTTGGCGAGGCATCGCGGTATGCTGGGAAGCTAAGGCGGGCGGTATGGCCCATCCTGTACCCGATGCGCAGTCAGTCGCTGAACGGGCGGCTGACGGCCAAATTCCGTCAGGTGCTATTGGCAGACCCGGTCCATGGCAAGGGGGAAAGGAAAGTCCTGAGTGGGAATCTTGGACTGCTGCGGGATTTTGAGTTTGGGGACGATTACCATGTCACCGGACAGCTGCGTGGCCTTCCCAAGGTATCCGCTGGGGATGTGGTGCTACTTGACTTCGCTGGTCTGGGTACGGTCAAGCGCGTGGCGGGGGCACAGTATGTGCAGGTAGTCGCGGGCCTTGTGGCCTTGCAAGAAAAAACCGACTCCTGGCCCGAGTGGCATTTTTCCCAGCCACTGCCCCTCGACAGTCCCCTCAGTGAATTGGACCTACGCGAAATCCCGATTCCCCCGGTCCCAGCCGAAACTCCCCTGCTACTCGTCCTCGGTACCCGCTATTTCCAATCCTTGGCCCAAGGCAGCTATCCTTTGACAGAGGGTGTGGCGGTGAGGGTGGTTGCTATTTTGGATGAAAGGATTTAGGAAAATAATGGCAGCCAAGCTGCTAGAATAGAACTTTTTTGACTTTCTGGGCCTGTGAGCTATGCCCCAAATCGAGATATCGACGTGTCAGGGGCATTGAGTTTACATATTTTTTTCAGAAAATCCGTGACCCCTGATGGTGGAATTGATATTACCGCATTTTCATTGGTCGTCAAAAATTCAGGCTTCAGTCGGGATTTTATTGGGCTGGTCCAGACTTTTTATCCCAGGTCATTTGCCTGATCTACTTTTGGATCATCATTTAAAAACAAACAAACTACACACAATGAAAAAGTCAATTTTAACACTTGCAGCTCTTTTGAGCATGGGAATGATGACCGCTTTTGGGCAGGAATCAATGACGCAATCGGTAAAGCCAGTAGGCTTTTATGGACAGGTAATCAACGAATTCATTTTTACGAAAAAAGCATCTCCTGTTAGGAACCATTACAGCATTGGTACCGAATTGGGACTTAGATTTCAGGACAAAGTATTCGTAGGGTTGTACTACACCAACTCCATCGTACCGACAGATCTTTGGAGGCAAACGCCGAACAATGCATTGGACATGAAGCAGGTGCATTACGGTCTATCAGCAAGCTACGTGCAAGATTTCGGTGGGCTTTTCTATGGAAAAGTTGGATTGAGGGCTGCCTACGCCGATATCAAGCAAGATTACACGATCACCAAAGAGAACGGCACCGTAGTCAACAAAGCAGAAAGCAGAACCAATTCAATCGCGCTGTCACCTGATTTGAGAATCGGTGCGCACATCACACGCTGGCTCGATATCGAGGCGGGCGGCACTTACCGCGTTAACGTCAGAAACCATGAAAAATGGGGCATTTCGACCCAGGATTTCAATGGCTGGGGCGGTACACTTTCTGTAAAGGCAAAATTCTAATCCCTTCCATCACCAACCTAGCCGGTTCATTCGAGCCGGCTTTTTTTATCCCCATCTTTCCAACTATCAAAACAATTAAAGCGATGCATCATATTGAAAGCATGATCCGGATCTATGCCCCCTGTGAAAAGGTCTGGCAGGTCCTGACTGATTTTGAATCCTATCCAAACTGGAATCCATTTATCAAGTCGATCTCAGGAGAACTGAAACTAGGCCGGAAACTTCAGGTCAAAATTTTGCCGCCAAACGAAAAAGAGATGTCATTTTCGCCGACAATAATTCGGACTTTGGCAGGCAGGGAAATTCGGTGGTCTGGCAAATTTCTTATCAAAGGGCTCTTTGACGGGGAACATTACTTTGAACTGGAACAAATTGATGAGCACACCACGCTCTTTGTCCAGGGGGAATACTTCTCTGGGCTTTTGGTCGGCCTGATGTCCGGCATATTGGAAAAAACCAAAATGGGCTTTCAACACATGAATCGGGCGCTGAAGAAAACATGTGAATCCTAGGCAAAATGCAATCGAACAAAAAAACAAACTTTAGGAAAATGAAAACAATGATAGAGCCAATGAATCCGAATCATTGGAAGGAGGTGGCAGCCATCTACCTTGAAGGCATCCAAACCGGCAATGCCACTTTCCAGCAACAAGTCCCCACTTGGCAAGACTGGGATAGGGATCACCTCAGAAAAGGCAGATTCGTTTACCTTGTTGAAGAAAAAGTAACCGGTTGGGCGGCATTGTCCCCCGTATCGGGTAGATGCGTATATGCCGGTGTGGCGGAAGTCAGCGTCTACGTGGCGGAAAATTTCCGCGGAAAGAAGATTGGACTTCAACTATTGGAACACCTGGTACGAGAAAGCGAAAAAGAAAATTTCTGGACATTGCAGGCGGGCATTTTTCCCGAAAACATAGGAAGTATAAAAATCCACGAGAAACTCGGATTTAGGATCGTCGGATTGAGGGAAAAAATCGGAAAAATGGAAGGTAAATGGCGTGATACACTGCTGCTGGAAAGGCGTAGCAAGGTAGCCGGGATCGAATAGGTTGTATTTCGAAGACAAAACGAAACCGTGGCAAAAACAACTTGGCCAGCCAAATTATGACTTGAACTACCATCAACACCAAAAGCTCCTTTCAGGGGCTTTTTGGGTTTACAAACCTTGCTCAACCATGAAGATTGAACTTGATCCTGACTTTTGTCTACACCCACTCCAGCCTTCATACGCAAAATCCCTGTTTGGAATTTTGACAGGTCACCGGAGCCACTTCTCCCGCTGGCTGCCCTTTGTAAATGACCTCTTTAGTATCGAACAAACAGAAAAATACATCCGTGAATCCCAGCTTCTCTGGGCAGCGAAAAGGGACTTTTCTTTCGCTATCCTCAAAAACAATCGAGCAAGAGGGCTGATCTCAGCCAAGGACCTCAACTGGCTTGAAAAAAGCACCGAATTGGGCTATTGGCTGGATCCGACCCTCCAAAACAAGGGAATCATGACCAATGCCCTCAATTGTCTGATCGAATTCTTGATACGGGAACATGGTTTTCGAACCTTTTGGATCAAATGTGCCCAAAGCAACCTCAGTAGCCAAAGGGTGGCCATCAAGGCCGGATTTGCGCTGATGGGAGTCGAGAGCAGAGAGGGTCGGGAAAACGCGGAGATTTTCCACATCTATTGTCGCGAAGCGTAGCTTTCCCTTAGGTTGAATCGAGCGCCCACCTCGAAACTCGGCCTCCGATGGTAATATGTTTCCTTTATATGGTGTCAAAAACTCCCATGAGGATCATATCCTCATGGGATTTTCGTGAAACCTGAAAACCGGATAATTTACCAACCCAGCTTCCTGAAATAAAAAATTCCCCCCTGAAGCAGGAGGGAATTAGTCACCATGTATACCAACTTTAACTTATGTCCTCTTTCTGAAGTACAGGTTCCTCAGCCTTCCCACATCCTTAATATGGAATCCCGTTGCCCTCCCTTTGCTGTTGACTTCCCATTTAATCACGCCCAATTCCCGGGTCCTGAAGGTAGTGCCCTCTATGGCTATCAGCTCAACTTCACGAAATCCCGCATACTTCAGCAATGTTTCTGGAAGGATCAGAAATGGTTTCCCGTCCCGCTCTTTGACCTCATAGGCCACATCCAAACCACGGCCCTCATAGATTCCCAAAAGTTGGGTCTTTGAGGGGCTCTGGACTTTTTGCCGTTTTGGGTTCAGCATTTCGGCGGGGTCTGATTTCTTTCCTTGGATAAATTGCAGGGTTTGGACACCATTCTTACCGGTAAAGACGACTTGTCCGTCAAATTCCCTAAAAAAGAACTCAGCTTCCGATTTTGGGACTAGCTGAAAGGGCGGAGCATCCGGCAGATAAATGAACAGCCCTTTTTCTTCCCACTTGATTTCAAACTGGACCCCATCCCAAAAGCGGTATTCCCCGGCATATTTTTGAGTGACTTCACTTGTCAGTTCGATTTCGACTTGTACTTCTTTCTCCGAATGCCGTGCGAAATCAGCCGTGAGGTATTTGGCAATCGCAAGGGCGATGGCACCGGGACTTCTGGGTAAATTATCAGAATTGGCAAGCACACTGATTCCCAATTCTAACTCAGGCAGGTAGATGACATAGGAGGCGTAACCTGGCACACCTCCTCCATGGGCGAAGGCCTGCATTGAATTGATCTCCCTTTTTTCAAGTCCATAGCTGTAGTCGATGGCTTTCCCGCTAGGCAAAGCATAGGAAGCACCAAACATCGGATGTATAAAATGTCCTTCCACCTGATTGGAATGCAATAGATACTGCATCCAACGCATGAGGGAAGGAAGATTGAGGTAGATATTGGATTCTCCTGTGATCGTGGTTTGCTCGGGATATCTCTGTTCAAATCCTTCCTGAATCTGATGATATGGAATGGCTCGACCAGGAACTGATTTGCCTAGCCTATCCAGGACAATCCCCTGAATACCCATGGAGGGAAAAAGGGACCTTTCGAAGAAATCAGCATAGGAAAGCCCGCTTTGCACTTCGATCAATTGACCCAGAAAGAAAAATCCAGAATTGGAATAAAGAAAATCAGCACCTGGACTGAAGTTTAGACTTCTATACCTCCTATGCAGTCTAAGCTCGTCCATTTTTCCCCACTCAGACTCAAGGCTTCTGCCCGCAAAAACCCGCAGGTTATCCGAAGAGGGAATACCTGAGGTATGGTGCAGCAATTGCATCGGCGTAATCTGTTTGGAATAGGGGAAACCGCTGAGGTATGAACTGACGGGCGCGTTGAGGTTGATTTTTTGCCTTTCCTGAAGGTACAAAATCCCAAAGGCCGTAAAATGCTTGGACACGGAAGCAAGGTTGAATAGGGTGTTGGATGAGATGGGCGTCCGATTCCCAAGATCCGCAAGACCCTGGTAATGTTCGAGTACGATCTCGTTTCCAATCGTGATTCCCAGCGCAAATCCGGGTTCGTCATTTCCCGGCTTTTTGCCAATCAAAGAGTCGAGGATGCCGGCATGGATGGGCGGTAGTTTTTTGTTGCTTTGAGCCCAAACCAGTTGGACAAAAAGGATAGCAAGGAAGAGCAAAACGGACTTTTTCATGTTATGGGTTGGTTTAGAAGATGAAGTATGTAATCAGGTGGAAACCCATGTGGGTCAGGATCGCGAGGATCAGTCCGAACCTCCAAAAGGCAAAGCCAAAGCAGAGTCCGGCCCAGAAGTTGCCCCCAAGGATATAGACCAGTGTCCAGATGCTCGGAGAGAACACTTCATTGAAAAGCGCTGGCAGATGGCCCGTAGCAAAGAGCATCGCAGTCAGGATATTGGCAATCCAAAACTGGATATGGGAGTTGGGTCGGTTGAATTCCTTTAGGATCCAAAGGAGCATTGTCATGAGGCCATAGCGCATGAGGATTTCTTCGGTAATCCCACCGTAAAGCACCCGGGTCCAAACAGGCAATCCGGGTCCTTTGATCACCTCTTTGAAGGCGGGATCGAATCCCCAGCAAGTTCCCAAATAGATTACCATCACGCCGAGCGAGGAGATTGCCGTCAACACCAAAAGTGGATGCAGCAGGTCCTGAAAGACCGACAGCATAGGCTTGTCTTTTTTCGCATCAAGTATCGGCAGCCTGATACCCGCCGAGTCCTTCAGCAGCGTGCCGATCGTGATGCTGATGATCAATAAAAGCGTGGGATTGACCAAAGTGGCCCAACGGACGGTGCTGGGATCCATTTTTAACCCAGGGGGAAGCGTCGGTGGAGAAACCCAAAGTAGGGAAGCTATGCCCACTACACCCAAGCCAAACAGGCTGATCGCAATTCGGAGATTTTTTGACTTTCGCATGGAAAATAAATTCTCCACGAAGCTACCTTTACCGCAAGGCCTGGTCTAATTTATCCCGACGGGCACCCGATTAATCCTACCCAACCCGAAAAAAACGGCGACGAACCCAAACCCGCTATTCCCCAATCAGGGGGATGCGGGCTACAAAAAAATCGCCTTCCGTTCCAAATTTGGGCGTGTCCGCCGATAGGATCAGGTATCTATTTCGGATGTTCTTCAATCCCAAGCCTGTAGAAGGGGCCTGATTGATCCGGACCTGCAGGGAATTTTTGACAACGAGGTAATGGTCTTCGATTCCGATAAAGATTTTCAAAGGTTCATCTTTCGAAATCCTGTTGTGCTTGACGGCATTTTCGATCAAAAGCTGCATCGTAAGCGGTGCGATCTGCATCGAGTAGAAGCGCTCAGGAATATCGACCGCGAGTTGGATCTTGTCTTCAAAGCGGATCTTGAGCAGGAAAATAAACGAGTTGACAAAATCCAGTTCCACTTTCAAGGGTACCAGGGTATTGTCCTTTTGCTCAAGCAGGTAGCGATAGGACTTGGCCAACTGATCGATAAACTTTTCAGACAAATCCGCATCCACATGGACCAAGGAGCTCAACACGTTCAGACTATTGAAAAGAAAGTGCGGATTAACCTGGTTTTTCAGTGATTCAAATTGGGCCAAGGCCATGCCTTTTTCCAATTCTTCCCGCTGTGAAAGAATCCGATCCGTGATGTCCCGATTACTCCAGATTCGTCCCACAAGCTTACCATCCTGAATCTGTGGCGCCGAGTAAACTTCAAGTACCTTGCCGTTGTGAAGATTGAGGGTCATGGTGAAAACAGCCTCGCGGTTTTCCTTGAGAATCCCAAACCCCCGTTCGAATTCTTCCTTATTGGTGACTTTGGGTTGGACCAGCCTGCTGATCTCTTCCACACCCAATCCGACTGGATTTTGCTCGAGATCCCAAAGTGAAAGAAATATCTGGTTGGCATAGACCACCATGTTCTCGAGATTGGCTAGGAGAAACCCTTCCGCAGAGGAATCGATTATGGCTTGGTTAAACGAAAGGGAAGCCCGTGTCGATGCCTCGGCCTCCGATCTGGCGAGTGAAGACGTGAGTATCTCGCTGCAAAGCTTGAGGAACCTGATGTCGTCTTCTGACCAGTTCTTGGGTTCAAATAGGGCATCATAACCTATCATTCCGACTAGTTCGCCATTGATCCGAAGCGGGAGAAGCAAGATGCCGACTGTCCCGTCCGCTTCAAAGGCTTGGCGGCATTGCTCGGCCTCGGGGGGCATTTCGTCCAGGGTTTTGAAATTGAGGATTTTGTTGGCCCGCAGCTGTCCAAAGGTCCACTCCATCGCATCGATCGGGATTCCCTTTTGGTAGTAGATAGATGGAATTTGATCCCCTTTCTCGCTTCGCCATTCGTGGAGACAGTTCCAGTAGTTTTTCTCCCGATTCAGCTGGTACACATAGACCCTGTCCACGGCAGAAAACTTCCCCATATTTTCCAACATTTTCTCCAGGGCTGACTGGAAATCCATCCTCAAAAACGAACCTGAGATGGAGCTGGTCAGTTCATAAAGTTCCTTCTGCCTCCGGATCAACAGCTCTGTTTCGTGCCTGCCGGTGATGTCCCGATAGGTGACAATCAGCCCCTCGATCATGGGGATTTTTCTTCCGTCAGAGATTTTGACTTCGAACATTTTGACGGATCCGGCCTTCGTTTTGACGCGGAATTGGTCAAAATGGACTTGATTGGCCCCTCCCTCCAAAAACGATCCAAACCGGCTTTTTACCCCTGCTTTATCCTCCTCCAATATCCAGTAAAACGGGGGAAACTCCGTCAACTCCGAAATGGCATATCCCATCTGCGTCGTAGCCGAGGGACTTGAATACTTGATCCTTCCATCTGTGTCCCAGACCTGAACGATGTCCTCGACGTTTTCGATCAGCTGCTCAAAGTAGTTTCCCAGTCGTGTAACCGTATCCTTTACTTCCTTTTCCCGAAGGGCTTCCAAAAAATGGATGATATTGAAGCCAGTGAACAATACCGAAAACAGCAAAAAGGATATCAGCGTGTTGATAAAGATCGCATTGTTTCCTGGGAAGGGTGATTGGTACAGCAGTTGGAAAAAATAGGAAGAAACCATCACCACCAAGAAACTGCATATCGATCCCAGTCCGGCAGAAAGCAGCACGCGCTTGAGGGGTTTTTCGAGCCAATTGAAAAAGCGCTCACCGACTTGGGTCACCCAAACCGCCGACTTCCAAATCAGGAGCACGATAATGACGTTTGCGAGGAAATTCTGGAAAAGCTCCAAGGCATTGAATTGGGCGAAAAAATACTGGTTGACCAGAATCAGAAAGCCAAAACCAACCGCGACGGCGATTTGGAGCTTCCATGAATACATGGTGGTCTTGGAGCGACTTGATTGGAGCGTGAACAGCGACATGGACTGAATTTCTGACTTAATCTCGGGAAGTTATTGATATTTGGAATTGAAAAAAACCCAAGCCCGAATGGGGATGGGTTTCACCTGTGGCAGTGTTGGCGTAGTCAATTCATAATCCGGGCTTTGATTTCAGCAATCACCAGATTGGGTTGGTCGAGGTGTACGTAGTGGGAACTTTGTAGTTGAATGTGTTTGGAATTGGGGACCGATTGTACAAATTGGCCATGCAGGAGACTTTTGAGCTGCATGTCCTCGGGCGTTTCTTCGGGACTTGGCTTGAGGGCAGTGATTACCGTCACCGGAATTGGGGGAAGCTTGGATGCCTTTACCTGCTCGGCGGTTTTGAGGGAGGATATAAACTCCCGCTTGCTGCCCTTTTCCAATCCCATCTCTTCCGCAATCTGCGCCAAAAGCTGCTCCGGCGTCATTCCTCCCAAGTCCGCCTCCTTCAGGGCTAGGATTTTATCCTCCAAAGTATAGTCAAGCAGCACCATACCAGATACCAAGTGGGGATACTTTCCTGCAAAAATCCGTGCATAGAGCCCTCCGACGGAATGGCCTACCAAAAGATAGGGCGGGGCCAATTCACTCTTTTCCAGAAGTTGCTTTAATTCGAGCGCGACATCGAACCCTGTGGAAGCATGCCCGGCTGGGGTGGATTGTCCGACACCGGCCCGGTCGTAGGAAAGCGTCTGATACCGCTTTGCCAATTCACTTTGAATCTCGCTCCAGGTGGTGAGTCCGTCACCAAGGCCGGAAATGAATACAATGGATGGACCGGATTTTCCCTGGGTCTTGGTGTAAAGCCGATACCCCTCAAGGTCAACCCATGAGATTTTGGATTTGGGCACAAATGGATCGTTATCAATCCTCAGCGTGCATGAAGCAAGTGCCAACATCAGCATGGCGGTGGCGAACAACAAAAGCGGTCTGTAGCTCATCGTGGTTTGGTTTAGAAGTATGGGCCAAAATTGGGTCAGCCTTACCTGCCCAAAAAGTAAAAGACGACGAGTGCCCAATTTTCCCTACCGAACCCGGAATAAGTAGCACTAAGCTTTGCGGGTAGGATTAATTTTGGGAATCCATTATTTTGTGGTTCAATTGTTTTGGTATGAACGTAGTAATTGTTGAAGATGAGCGTCTTGCCGTCGATCGTGTGAAAGGATTTTTGGAGAAATACGATGCCCAAATAGAGGTCCTTGCAGATATTCCCTCTGTCAAGAAAGCAGTGGAATGGTTTTCTTCCCATCCTTTTCCGGACCTGATTCTGCTGGACATCCACCTGGAGGACGGGCAGAGTTTTGGGATCTTTGACCAGATTTCGGTCGACTGCCCGGTGATTTTCATTACGGCATTTGACGAATACCTGATCAAGGCCTTTAAGCTCAACAGTGTGGATTACCTACTCAAGCCTGTCAACTTTCAGGAGCTCAGCCAGGCCCTGGATAAGTTTAAAAAATACCATGCCCCCAAGAAATCCTTCTCTCTGGCAGATATCCAACAAATCCTCCATCCCCTCATCGAGTCCAAGCAAAGCTACAAAGAGCGCTTTTTGGTAAGTTCGGGGAGCAAGATCCTGACCGTGCCCGTCGAGGAAGTGGCTTACTTTTATTCTGAGGAAAAAATCAGCTTCCTGGTCAACCGACAAGGACAACGTTTCCCTTTGGATCTATCACTGGACAGGTTGCAGGAGGTATTGGATCCATCCAAGTTTTTCCGGATCAACAGGAAATTTATCGCCAGCCTCGAGAGTATTTCCCAAATCCATAAATACTCCCCTACCCGTTTGAAGCTCGGTCTTTTGCCCGATCCCAAACAGGAGGTATTTGTCAGCATCGAGCGCTATTCCCAGTTTAAGGATTGGTTGGATCGGTAAAATAAAGAATGGATGGACCCGCTCAATCTTCCTCCTTTACGAATTGACCTTTTCAGTGTCTTTATTTTTTTGGGCCTGATGCAAGCCATTTATTTGGGGCTGGTTTATGTGGTCTTCCCCGCAAAAAGGACCCAAAGCTCCGTCCTACAAGGCCTGCTGCTTTGGAGTATGGGTGGTTTTCTCTTGGAGATCTTCCTGATGTACTCCGGGCTTATCCCCCATGCCTGGTTTCTCGTGGACTTTTCCGAGCCCTTGGGTTTTTTGATCGGGCCGCTGTTTTATGGGGTGATCCTTTGCCTGACTCGGGGGACGGTACCGGCAAAGTACTGGATCCATGGGGTACCCTTTTTTGCCTATACCTTGTACATGGTCCCCTTTTGGGCACTGCCGGATGTAGCCAAATACAATGCCTGGATAGCCGCCTACCATCCCGATCTTCCACGCTTGGACTATTCATATCCCTATCCGACGGACCCGTTGTTGATCCGGGAATTCATCACTCCGGTCACGCTTTTTTCCGTGGCCGTCTATGGCTTGCTCTGTCTCCGGGCGGTTTTCGGATTTTTCTCCAGCCAAAACGCCTCGATCTGGAAGCCTGTCACCGAGGCACAAAAGCGGTTGCGCCTTGTTCCGTTTATTCTGGTGACGGTTTTCATTTTTGTGACCGTGGTGAAAATCTTCAACATGGAGGATACAGGCGACCATTGGTACGCTGCCTACATTGCGTTTACGGTTTACCTCACCAGTTTCCTGCATATCCGCAGTTCCAACCTGGAGTATGCGGATCTAAAGATCCCCGAGAAATACCAAAGCTCCCGCTTGGATGCGGAGACGCAGCGTGAACTCATCGACAGAGTGAAACAGATTTTGGAGAGGAATCAGCCCTACCTCCATCCCGACTTTTCATTGCCGAACCTGGCCAAAGAAGCCAAAACGAGTGTACATGTGCTTTCACAAGCCATCAATGAGGGCTTTGGGAAAACTTTTTTTGAACTGACTGCCGAGTATCGGGTGCGGGAGGCCTGCCGGCTGCTGAAAGGTGAGGAAGGTGCCTACCTGAAAATGGAGGAAATCGCCGAACGGGTAGGCTACAGTTCCAAATCCTCCTTCAATACGGTATTCAAAAAGCAGGTGGGCATGACGCCTTCCGAATACCGAAAATCGGCCCAAAACGGGATTGTTTAGCGTTCGACTTTATCAGATCGAACGCTGACTTGATAAAATCAGTCGTCGGACGGTCGGGGATTTTGGAGGTTTGTCCCATCAAAACCAAAAAAATCCCATGGAAACACACGCAATTCTCAGACGACACGACCTGGACTGGCTCCGGTTTTTTGCCATTATCCTTCTCCTCTTTTACCACACGGGCATGTGGTTCAGCACTTGGGGCTGGCATGTCAAGAATGAGGAGACCAGCCTAATATTCAACTATTGGATGATCTGGTCCCATGACTGGAGGATGCCGCTGCTGCTATTTATCTCCGGTGCCGGGACCTTTATGGCTTTGGGCAAGCGGACCAAGACCCAATTTGTCAGGGAGCGCTTCAAGCGGCTGTTTGTCCCCTTGGCATTTGGAATGTTTGTGATTGTACCTCCCCAAATCTATTATGAGCGGATTCAGGAGTTTGCCAGTTTCTGGGAGTTTTACCCTACCACCTTTGAATTTGAGCCCTATCCCCAGGGGAACTTCAGTTGGCACCACCTTTGGTTTATTGCCTATTTGTTGGTCTTTTCGATTTTGATATTGCCGCTGTTGGCATTTTTGCGGAAGCCTGCTTCAATGGAGTTTAGGAACTTGCTGGAGCGGGTATTTACCCGGCCGGCAACTGCGCTTTTGCTTCCCGCGGGGATGATTTTGCTGAGCCAGTTTTTACTCAGACCCTATTTCCCGGACGAAACGCATGATTTTCAGGATTGGGCCTACTTCGTTTTCTACTTTCTGTTCTTTGCCTTTGGATTGATTTTCTACAGCAACCCGAGGCTGTGGGAAAGTCTAGGCAAAAACCGCAAAGTCTTTCTCGCGGCGGCCGTCCTGATTTTGATTCCTTTTTACGGAATCTACCTGCATTTTAGGAATGTGTGGAGCCTGCCAATCGGTGCGGAAAACGTAGAGATTTTCTTCGATGTAACCTCTATTTTCCTGAGTTGGTTTACGGTCTTGGCCATCATCGCCTATGGTCAGTTTAACCTCAACCGGCCACATCCTGTCCTGAAGCATGTCAATGAAGGGCTGTATCCTTTTTATATCCTGCATCAGACCGTGATCATTGTGATCGGCTATTACATCTGTCAGTGGGATTGGAGCATTGGGATGAAATATTGGACCATCGCCTTGGGGACTTTGGGAATCTGTCTCGGGATTTATTTCGGACTGATTAGGCCTTTTGACCCCATACGGTATCTATTTGGGATGAAGCCGCAGCCTGCAAATCGGGAGCATAAGCCCAAGCCCGTGCTGGTTCCGTAGCGGTATTCCACCACCCCCTCACCCAAGAAAGATGATCTCTGGGAGAGGGGGGAATCGTTCCGAGTTAAAAAATCGGGACAATTCCCTTCAAACTGAAAAATACCTTAAACAGGGTATTTTTTCGTATTCGTAAAATTAAGTTCTTGCGAGTATTCCCTTTTTCTTTCAACTTGGGGAAACTTCGACCCGATTTTTAGACCTCGATGATTCCGCAAGATTTCAAAAAGTTATAGGTTGAGTCATAGAGTTTTTTCGGTCTAGTCAGGTCTAAATCATCTCCATGGGGAATCAAAATAATTAAACCTTGGCGAGCCCGAGTCAACAAGACCCGATAGGCATTTCTTAAATAAGATTTATCTATTTCACTTGCTATATTTTTCCAACTTGTTCCTTCAAAAGTCTGATAATTCCATTCTCCATTTTCGAAGTAAAAATTTATATCCCACGCTAGGCAAACATAATCAATTTCAAGCCCTTGTATATCGAACTCGGTAGCGACCAGTTCCAAATAGTATGAAGAACGAACATCAGATGAATTGTTTAAAAACCAATCTTCAGCAGTAATTTCGTTTTTTACGTTGATTCCAAGCGGCCTTAATCTTCTTGCTCCTGAGCTACTAACTAATCCTATTCTTTCAGTTCCTTTTGCACTCTTTCGAAGCCATTCTTTTGCGACATCAAAATTCCTTGTAAGACAAATTGGATACAATGAATTTATCTCCTGTAAAATTGATCTTGCCTGAGCAGAATCTCCATCAATTAAATGTTGAACGAAACTTGATATTTTTTCTGACCGAAAAGAACGAACCGAAACTGATAAATGAAGTTCGGTTGCGGAATTTCCGTTTTGTCTGAGCCATCCTTTTAATGTCTCCTCACTCAAATAATTGTTGTCATTAGTTATCAGATTAGAAAAATAAATATGCCAATTCGGGTAATGATTTTTTAAAGCAATCATCCATTCAGAAAGGCCCGCCTCGCCTGTATTTATTTCTTGTCCACCTCCCACTAAGCAAATTATTGTACAATAACCTATATGTCGGTTCATTACGTCAATTAAAAACTCAGGCTCGGACATATTAAAGTCCATACCTTTGGATTTCATGAATGAGGCGGCTTTTTCCTTTGTCCAAGCCCTTTGAGCTTCATCAAAAACTACTACTCTCTCATCTGGAGCTTGACTAGAATTAAGATTATCGTCACGAAAATGGTGAATGTTCTGGATAAATGCATTTGCCTTTATTGCAGATCTTTTTTTGGTTAATTTCTCGCCCCTCTCTTTTGCCTGAAGAACTTCATCTCTAATCAATGCTTCCCTTAAGACATAGACTAAGGGGCCATTCCCGGAAAGAAAAACCGCATTCTCGTCTTCATGAGCTTTCCTTCTTTCATTCGCAATATTTAATCCAGCCAAAGTTTTACCAGCACCTGGGACGCCCGTCAAAAAACAAATAGATTTAGAATTGGTCGCTTTAGATTTCTCAATAATTTGATTGATGAATTCAGTCGTTTTTGAAAGGTTTATTGCTCCAGCATCACTTCTTGAAATTTCAGAAACCGAGTGTCCTCTATATAGCGCTTGAGATGCTTCTATGATTGTTGGGGTCGGTTTGTAAATCGAGCTTTCCCATAGAGACGGGTTAATTTTACCTCCATTGCTAAATGTAAGGACCTGATTAATTACATAATTAAGACTTCTTTGGTTTACTTTCAGTGGTTCAAATAGATTATCATTAATCTCAAAATGATTTTCAATTATCTGTGCTTTGGTGGAAACCAAAATCGGAACGATTTTCTCGTGATGACTGCCTTCGTGAAAATTTTGTAAGTCTAAACAATAATCCACAGTCTGTTCTATTGCGTGCTTCTGGTATTC
Source organism: Mariniradius saccharolyticus AK6 (assembly GCF_000330725.2). Classification (GTDB taxonomy): domain Bacteria; phylum Bacteroidota; class Bacteroidia; order Cytophagales; family Cyclobacteriaceae; genus Mariniradius; species Mariniradius saccharolyticus. Next base: position 55,540 of record NZ_AMZY02000006.1, read on the forward strand.
AGTTTCTCCGACCTTGAACTCAATGACAAAAATGAAGTCTTTAATTATCAATATATTATCAACTCGTTTTCCCATTCTGGGGATAGAGAACTCAAAATAGATTTGACCATTTTCTAAATTCTTTAATTGATTCTTCAGAATTTCAATTTGTCTTATCCAGGCATTCCTTTGCTGATTTTCGACAGCAAAATTGTGATGCCTCATCAATAGTCCAAGTATCCTGTTAACATCGTCATCAAGGAAACCGGAAAATGAATTTGAATAGTAACTCCTTGACATTGAAAAGTTATTTTAATTCAAAAAACTCTACCACTGGCGTCTTCAATGCTTCGGCAATTTTGAAAATCGTTTCAATCGATACATTCCTTTTTCCGTTTTCAATATCAGAGATATAGGTCCTGTCCAGTCCAGCCAGATCAGCCAAACTCTCTTGAGACACACCATTCTTTTTCCGGATTTCTCTGACTTTTTTGCCGTATTCAGCCTTAACGTCCATCCTGCAATCTGAAAAAATGTGGCCTATCGTACCACCGACTATAGTCTACAAAAGGTTAAAAACTGCTTATATTTACATTAAACCAAACTCGACCATGAACAAAATCATCCCCGTCTCCACAGAATACCTGCGCCCTTCGCGGACTATTGAAATCCTGAACTTGGTGAGGTTTGAAGATTCCAAACTGGTCTACATTTACAATTTTGATGGGAAGTATTTTCGATTTTTTGATTCTCTTGCAGGGATGATTGGCTTTTTCGAGTCAGGCATAGAGCCTTTATACTCGTTTGATTCGGAGGATGAGTTGGATAATTTTCTTGAAAAGTTAAAAATTTGAAAGTCTCCCTCATCGAAAGGGAAATTCCGAAAAAGCCCACTAACTCCTCACTTGCCTCGATTTCGGTGATTTTGCGGTCGTGTCGTAAGAGAAATTTTCCAGCCTTCGGACCTACGCCATCGTAGCATCTTCATGAAGTACCCTCCCGTCCATTTCCCTCCAAAACTTGTAAAAAGCTGGTTTTGGAAATTCGCTGCTTCTTTGCCTGAGATTGTCGTGTCAGAGGTTCTTTTTCCCAACCAGACCCCATCATTAACTACCTCGTCCCCTCCAATACCTCGCTGACCAAGGTGACCAAAAATCGTCCCGGTTCCTCGCGCATGGGGAAATGCCCGCTGTTTTCAAAGCTGAAATTTGCTTTTTGGGGGCATTCAAGGCTTCGAGGTATTCTTTTGCCGGGCCACAGGGCGTATGCAAGTCATGAACGCCCATTGTGAAGTAGATTGGTATCTTGAATTGGTAGGGGAAATCGGGGGCATTGCTTTGGGACATGTGGTATGACCGTTGCTTGGTGGCATAGAAGCCGTTTTCCCCACAGAACTTGGGTACGGTGAATTTGGGTAAGGGATAGGGTTTGGGGATGGCAGTCATTGGCTTTTTAGGCATTTTAATTCCTCACTCGAATTTCTTCCCCACAATTGATGCGGGCTTGGTCCAAAGCCATTCCGATGAACATGGGGTAGCTCCAGGATTTGTACCTGCCCCATACATCACCTGCATATTTAGGATATATTTCATCTATGACCAAAGGGATCAGCGGTTGGGCTTTATCTTCCAGTAGTCTTAGGGCAATGGCTGCATGGAGGACGGTGGTTTCCTCTTCCGCTTGAAGGTATTTCCCCAATGTTTGATAGGCTTTGGGATCTTCCTTGATTTGGATGAGCATTTTGGCACTCTGAATGGCATTGATTGGAGAAGGGTCATCCAATATGTTTTCCAGTTCCTGAAGTAACAAGCTGGAATTCAACCCGGCATATTCCAAAGCAATCAAGCCCCAATATCGGACAAGGGGATCCTGATCCTGCATCCGTTTTAGGGTTGAAGCGCCATCTATCTGCCCTACCAGGTTCATTGCCTCAAGAGTTTTTTCCGGATCAAATTGGGTGTCATCCCTTAAGATTTCATAGACGGAACTTCCTTTTGCCCGGAGCATATATTCAGATTCGTTGAGCATTCCGGAATCCCTGTGCTTTACCATCCATTGATCCAGTTCTTTTTGGAATAAACCGATACGTTCCTGATGCTCAGGTTTCATCGCCAGGTTATTCAATTCATAAGGATCTTCTTCCAGGTCATATAATTCAATGGTCATTTTGGGATGAAAGTATTGTTCCATGTGATTAGGCAAGGTCTTTTCATTTCTTGCCCGGTAGATTTCCTCCATGGCCTGTTTGCCTTGGGTGAAGATGATGGCATTTTGAATGTAGGGAAGTTGGGGAAGATAATGGCGGATATATAAGTATCGCCCATCAGAAACCGACCGCGACATCTCATGACAATCGTCCGCACGGCTTCGGAAGCCAAAATTGTACTGGTTTTTCACTGCATTTGGGCCAAGAAAATTATTGCCTTCCATATAGGACGAAGGGGCTATGCCCGCCAAGCCCAAGACAGTAGGAGCAAAATCCACAAAACCCACCAGATCATCCACCTGTTGGGTTTCCAGATTGGATACCAGGTGTCGGTATTTTTCCGGTACATGAAGGACGAGGGGAATGCGTAAGCCAGAGTTGGTAAGCCAGCGCTTGTGTCGGGGAAGGCCAAAGCCATGGTCGGAAAATACAAAAATGATGGTATTGTCATACAGCCCGTCGTCCTTAAGCTGTTGGACAAGCTCCCCTACTCCTTGGTCAAACATGCTGATCAGGTCGTAAGCATGCGCGATGATTTCCCGCATTTTTGGGGTATCGGGAAAATAGGGTGGAATAGGTGCTTTTGCGGGGTCATGTCTCAGCTTGAGGTCCTTTTTTACCGACTCCGGGTCGTCGTTGTTGGTGGGGCCTTCGTGGGTAATCATAAAATTGACTACCGAGAAAAACGGTTGACCTTCTTTCCTGTTTCGCCAATGGGCATCTTTGCTGCTATCATCCCAACGGCCTTCGGCACTGAAGTTATAATCTGTTTTGACATTGTTGGAGGTATAATAGCCATGTTCCCGGAGGATTTCGGGGAGGATTTTCAGGTCATTGGGTAGGGGCACATCGGAACGTAGGTGTTGGGTTCCCAAGGAAGTGGCATACATGCCGGTAATCAGCGTAGAACGGGCCGGGGCACAGATGGGAGAGTTAGCGCTTGCCCTTGTAAAGATAAAGCCATCCGCTGCCAGCCCGTCGATATTGGGTGTAGTAGCGTATTCATCACCATAACATCCCCAAGCCGGATCAATGTCCTCGGTGGAGATCCACAGGATGTTGGGCGGGGGGAGATCTTTTTGGCTTTCAGAATTGCAGGAAAAGAAAATCAGCGCAGATAAAAGAAAAAAAGGAAGTATGGTTCTCATGGTGCCTTATCGTTAAAGTCGAAGTACTTTATGCAAAAACAAGCCTTTATGTTTCGATCCTTATTTGATCGACCGGTTACAATGAATGAATATGCAAATTTTTACTTAACGCCTCAAATGACAACATAAAATACATTCCTTAGTTTGTCAGGCTTGGAATTTGAAACAGTTTAGGGTGTTTTGGTTCAAATTGTGGGGTCGAAAAAAGACATACAGAAGCCTGATCATACAAAGGATCAGGCATTAATTTATTGTTTAATTGTTCAGATAGGACAGATGGGCTTCCTGACAATTTTTGCATGCTTTGGCACATGCCTGAAGTCCGGTAATCAATTCATTACATCACATGGTTATTCTACTATAAGGTAACAAATCCATTTAACTACCTTAAAAAAAATAGCAAATACCATTACATCAATCAGCAAGGGGTTTTACCTTATTGACCAGTTCTACCAAGAATTTTCCCGGTTCTTCCAAAAAAGGAACATGCCCACTGAAGTCAAAAGTAATGACCTGCTTATAAGGAGCAGAGATACTCTCCCAGTATTTTATGGCGGATTCATAGGGTGTATGCAGGTCATGCCTTCCCATCATGAGGATCATGGGTATGTCGAAGCTTTGTGGAAAATCAGGAGCCCCTCCATTGGAAAGGATCCTCCGGCTTATCCATGACGTACTTTTGGCGAGGTTGTCAATATCTTCAATCGTATACTCAGGAGATAGCGAAGGGAGCGCAAACAAAAGTTCAAAATCGGATTTTCCATACCATCCACCATTAAATTTCCTGGACCATTTGCGTACGGCCAATAGCTTGCCAACAGGAGTCTGTCCAATGGGATTCGGATAGGGCGCCAGGGATTTTAACTCCTCGAGGGCTTCGGCGTTTTGAGCATCTTGGGCCAAGCGGAGCAGGGTTTGGTAAATGACCGCCTCGGGATTTCCCGGAGCCATTTGCCCTATTCCGATATAGGCATGCAGTTTCTCAGGGATGCGTGCCGCCATGCGGATGCCGATGCCGGCGCCATAGGAGTAGCCCATCAGGAATATTTTCTCCTGCCCAAAGCGAAGCCTCAGGTGTTCCACAAGTTGATAAGCATCCTGGATGAGGGTCCTGAAATGCAGTTCTGCGGCGACGGAAGTGGTATCGGTGTTCAGCCAATTTTTACCTGCAGCACGCTGGTCCCATTGCACCACGGTGAAATAGTCTTCCCAAGGCCCCTGAAATGCCCACGCCGTGGGCATCGTCGGCGAGGCAGGTCCACCGTGAAGGAAAAGTAGAACCGGGTTGTTGCGGTCCTTGCCGCGGATGCTGATCCATTGTTGGCTGCCGTTGAGGTTGATTTGCTCCAGGGTCTCGATTCCCTTGGGTGTATGGATACGGCGCAGTTCTTGGATCAAGTCCTTTGCCGGGGACATCTCGTCAAGAACTTGGGCGAACGCGGTGGAAATTGAAAGAAGAAAGACTATTGGGAAAATTCGAATCATGGGTAGCATTTTTTCCTAAAATAAAAAAACCTCCGTTTTATCGAAGGCTTATTTTCAAAGGCTAGAGGGTCACGGACTTTGAGGCCACGGTCGTCGCATTCAGGTTGGGGAAAACCCTTTTGTTGGACACCGGATCTACGTAGTCGTTGGTGAAAAAAGAATCACCGTACACTCGTACATGAAGGGTCCCCGTAGCGCTGACGCCAAACGAGGTCAACTCGGCTGGGGTGAATGTCTTGCTGTAAGGGGCATCTTGTACAATATAGGTTGGGGAAAAGCCCTTGTAATTGGTATTGGAAACATCCGGCGTATCACTGAAAAAATAACGGATATAGCGCCTGTTGCTGCTGTTGCCTGCAGGTGAGGTGGTGACGGCCGTGACCAGGTTGCCTCCGGTGACGCCGAGTTCCACGGCAGTGACGGTCGTGGTGGACCCTTTACCCAAAGAGGGCGTGTCGGTAATGGGCGTGGAAGCCGCCTTGTGGTCCGTTACCTTTTTCTTGAACGTGCCATAACCGGTTTTCTCATACACCAAGACATGGTTGCCAAACGAAACATTGGGCAGTTGGAATTTACCCGCCGCATCGGTGAGAGCGGAAATCGCCGGGCTCGTGTTTTCGACGGTGACTTTCATACCGGCGTCTTCCTGTCTGGTCGATCCTTCGTCAAACAACAAAACTGAGCCTGAGATTGTACCCGAAGTCGGAGCTGGATCAAGCGTATCGGAACCGCATGAAACCAAAAAGCCAAGTAACGCTAGGTAGGCAAGAGAGGATTTAATCGTTTTAATCATAATTTTTCATAAATAACTTCTAAAAGTATGAAGTTCTTTTCTCCCCAAAAAACACCCAATAAAATTTCTCAATTAGGTGAGGCAAATACATTTAAATTCCAAAACCGGGCAAGGTTTCTATCCCTCTTTGCGCTCAAAACCGATAGCCAATCCGCAGGTCCATGTGTTCGGCCACATGACCGTGGGCTTTCATGGAGACACCCAGGGACACGTTGCGGAACGCGCGGTACATCAACAGGTAGCGTTGGTAGAAAGCCGCCGTTTGGTAGTTGTCGGGTTTGTGGAGATACAGGGCCATGCGCTGGCTGAAGTCGAATTTTCCGAACAGGAAATGGTTGGCAACAAAGACGGCCGGCATCAGGGCGGGCGATTCGTTGCTGACCGCATAATCCCCCACGATATCCAAGCCCCCACCGAGGGCATTGATCCGGGAGACGGAACGGTACGCCCCCAGCGCCAAGCCCAAAACGGGCTTTCTGGCCGTGGAACCCGTCACTTCACTCGTGGTAAAACCCGCGTCGATGTAGCCTACCCAATTTTTGGAAATGGGTGCTTTTTCATGGCTGGGCAATTCCGGATTTTGGAGATAGGAATTTAATCCCAATCCCAGCAGGGGAAAATTCATGCCCTTGTTGGGTTGGCGTTGGCCGCCGTTGGAGATATGGTTGTAGGCAAAGGACAAGTGGGCGGACCAAGCGTCCGAAAAACGGTATTCCAACTTTGGACTGACAAAGCCCAAGAAACTAATCGGAGAAGAGAAAAAGATGTTGTCCGGATTTTCGATGGCATCGAAATATTCGTTCAGATAGCTCACGCCGACCCCGGTGAGTAGGGAGATCCGCAGGCGATTGTTTTGCCAAAGGATGGGCTCAAAGGTCCCTGAAATGCTCGTCGCGGAACCCAAAACAGCGGGATTGGCAAAATTGTAATGGGAAAGCTGTATGCCGAGGAAGTGAAAACAAGCGCAGGCATCCCAATTGGTTTTGTCGGTTTTAAGGACCTGGTAATGCAGGTTGAAGCCGTAGGGGTTCGATTCGGATAGGGGCTTCAGTTCGGGAGAATGGGGAATGATAAATCCATATTGTCCTTCCAGCGAAAAGCGTTTGACGCTCTGGGCATTTGATTCCGCCCAAAGAAAAAGTGCTGCCAGAAATAGTAAGCGTTTTCCCATACCTGTCAATCCTACCTTATGATCCAAAATCAGGCAATTTTGTTTGCGTAAAGTAAAGCAGCTTCATTCTTTTTTTTTCAACCACCGTCGGAGATTGCTAACGAAAGGATGGCCAAGTGGTTAGCCCCCATTGTCTGAAACCAAAAGCTGGCTGTGTATCATGTGCTTTTTGCAGGGAAACTGCCGCATTCTCGTGCCAATTCCTTAAATTCAAAGACCAAACCACAGCATTATGAAAAGACTATTTCTGGGCATCCTCCTCGCCGCATGGATGTTTTCCTGTAATTCCGGCAACAAACATACTGGCGAACAAATAAGTGAAACCCGTGATCTGGATGGGGTATCCCGCCTGAAGATCAATGGGGTGTTTAGCCTCGTCCTTTCCCAATCGGACCAAGCTTCCCTGCGTATCGAGGGCGACAAGGAAATGGCCGATAAACTTCAGGTCAAGCAAAACGGGGACCTGCTCGAACTGAGCATGGAGGAGGGGGAAACGAGTTTTTTCCAGAACAAATCACTGACCGTTCACCTTGCGGTGGCTGATCTGGAGGAATTTACCTTTGAGGGCGTCGGCAATATCAAGACCGAAGAGGCCCTGACCTTGGACAATATCCTCATCAGAGGCAAAGGCGTGGGCAATATCAAGCTGGACATCGAGGCAGAAAGTATCGATGCGGAGTTTAACCTCCTGGGCAATATGGAGCTCAAAGGCAAAGCCACGGACGTGCTTTTGGTGAATGAGGGCATCGGCAATGTGGATGCTTCCGGGCTGATAGCGCAGACCCTGAGCCTCAAGAGCTCGGGAATCGGAAGGGTTTCGGTGCATTGCGAAGAGGATCTGTCCATCGAAGTCAACGGCATCGGGGCCGTGGAATACTCCGGCAATCCCAAGACCGTCAACGAAAAGGTGGATGGGATTGGGAAGGTGACGAGGAAATGAGGGATAAGTACGAAGTACGAAGTTGGAAGTACGAATGAAATTGTACCAAGTACGAAGTACGATGTACCAAGTACGAGGTAAGAAGTTAGAAGTACGACGGGGGAGGGACGAATGCTGGGTTGGGGTCTATGGACCAACTATAAGAATAACGAATGATGAACGTCGAACAGTGCCTAGCAGAACCCAGCAATACACCAATAACTTAATAACCAATAACCAAATAACGAAGTACGAGGGGGTTGTACCAAGTACTAAGTACGAAGTACCAAGTAGGGGAAAGTACGAAGGTAGAAGTTAGAAGTACGACGGGGGAAGGACGAATGCTGGGGCGGAGTCTATGGACCAACTATAAGAATAACGAATGATGAACGTCGAATAATGAATATCGAACAGTGCCTAGCAGAACCCAGCAATACACCAATAACTTAATAACCAATAACCAAATAACGAAGTACGAGGGGGTTGTACCAAGTACTAAGTACGAAGTACCAAGTAGGGGAAAGTACGAAGGTAGAAGTTAGAAGTATGACGGGGGAAGGACGAATGCTGGGGCGGAGTCTATGGACTATCGACTATGGTCTATGGACCAACTATAAGAATAACGAATGATGAATGTCGAATGATGAATATGGAATGACCCCGTCGGGAAGCACGAATCCACTAATACCTTAATTTCGAATGATGAACATCGAATGATGAATATCGAACGGTGACTCACGGTACACACCAATCCACTAATAACTTTATAACCAATAACCAGCAGCTTTTTAGCCATCCAAACCTTTTAGCTTTTTCCCGGTCGTTCTCCCTTTGCAGGCTTCTTCAATTCCGCTTATCTTGCCGCCTTCTAAATCCGAAAAGACTTTATGAGAAACAAATGGTTGCTGATAATGGCGTTTTTCCTTGCGGGAACGGCCATGGCACAGAAGAGCCCTGAGGAATTCTTGGGCTACAAAATGGGCGATCGCTTCACGCCGCACCACCGGGTGGTGGCCTATTTTGAGCACCTCGCGGCCACCCTGCCCAACGTGAAGTTGGTTTATTATGGAGAGACCTACGAGCATCGGCCGCTTTTTGTAGCGATTGTTTCCAGCCCTGAAAACATGGCCAATTTGGAAAATATCCGCCTCGACAACCTCAAGCGGACCGGAATGGTCGAAGGCAGTCCTGCTACGCAGGTTGCCATCAACTGGATGCAATACAATGTCCACGGCAATGAGGCTGTGGCCACGGAAGCTGCGATGACGACCTTTTGGCAGGTTGCAGATCCAAAAAATACCCAGTCCAAGGAATGGTTGAAAAACCAGGTTCTCATTATCGACCCTTGTGCCAACCCTGACGGAAAGGACCGGTATACGATGTGGTACAACCAAAAGCAGAACAGCATTATGCAGCCGGACCCGCAGTCCATGGAACATGCGGAACCTTGGCCAGGCGGCAGACCCAACCATTACTTGCTTGACCTCAACCGGGATTGGGCTTGGCAGACGCAACAGGAGACCCAACAGCGTTTGGCACTTTACCATCAGTGGATGCCACACTTGTTCGTGGACTACCACGAGCAAGGTATCAACGAGCCCTTCTATTTTGCCCCGGCGGCGCAACCTTTGCACGAGCAGCTTTCGGCTTTCCAGCATGAGTTCCAAGATATTTATGGCAAAAACACCGCCAAGCATTTTGACCAAAACGGCTGGCTGTATTTCACCAAGGAGCGCTTTGACTTGCTGTATCCTTCCTACGGCGACACCTATCCCATGTACAATGGGGCAATCGGGATGACGATCGAAAAGGGCGGTTCAGGACGTGCGGGTGTTGGGATGCTTAATGCCCTTGGCGACACGGTGACGTTAAAGGAACGGATTGCCCATCAACATACGGCGGGCATCTCTGCCGTGGAAGTGACGGCGCTGAATGCAGCGAGGCTGACCGATGAGTTTGCGAAGTACTTCCAATCCAACCGCAGCAACCCGCGTGGCAAGTACAAGAGTTTCGTCATCAAAGGTGACCAAAACCCCGAAAGGCTGAAGGCGCTTTTGGCACTTTTGGACAAAAACCATATCCAATACGGCTATGCCAAGGCAGCTTCCGGTCTCAAAGGATTGGATTACAATACAGGCAAGGCCGCCACTTTTGCCGCCACTGACAAGGATATCGTCCTGAATGCCTATCAGGCAAAGTCGGTCCTGACCCAGGTGCTCTTCGAGCCCGAGGCAAAACTCCAGGACAGCATCACCTACGATATCACAAGCTGGGCTTTGCCCTATGCCTACGGCCTACAAGCGTATGCCTTGGAGACCAGGCTGGATGCAGGGAAAAAGTTTGAAAAACCCGCATTTACCCCCAATCAGGTGAACGGAACACCCGTGGCCTATTTGGCCCCTTGGTATGCCACAAATCATGCGAAGTTTTTGGCTGCTTTGCTGCAGGCGAAAGTACGCGTGAGATATGCCGAAAAGGCATTTACCATCAATGGGAAGAATTACCCATCCGGTACCTTGATCATCCACCGAAATGGCAACCAATATGTGCCCGACTTCGACAAGAAAGTCACGGACATAGCCAACAAATTTGAAATCAGTCTAGAGAGCACAGTATCGGCATATGTGGAAAAAGGCAAGGACTTTGGTTCACCCGAAGTCAGGCCGATCACCGCACCAAAAGTTGCCCTTCTTTCCGGTGCAGGGGTTTCCTCCCTCAATTTTGGGGAAATTTGGTATTTCTTTGAGCAAGAGCTCAAGTATCCTTTGACTGTATTGGATGCGGGAAGTTTGGGCGGTGCTGACCTTAGCAAGTACCAAGTCTTGATTGTGCCCTCGTCTTGGGGAGGTTCACTTTCCGACAACAACCTGAAAAAGGTGATGGAATGGGTCCGCGCAGGAGGCCGTGTCATTGCTTTTGAGAATGCCATGAATGCCTTTGCCGACAAGGAAGGCTTTGACCTCAGCAGGTATGATACAGAGGAGGAAAAAAAGGCTGCCGAAAAGACCGAAAAGGATATCCAAAATGTGGAAAGGCTGGAGCCTTATCAGGACCGTGAACGCATGGGCATCGCCACTTCTGCAGCAGGGGCTGTATACCAAGTGAAAATCGACCCCACCCATCCACTAGGTTTTGGCCTTGGGGATAAATTTTACACCCTGAAAAACAACGGCAGCCGGTTTGCTTATTTGGACAAGGGTGTCAACGTGGGTATCATTCCCGATGCCGAGGCTTATCGCTTCGGTTATATCGGCAACAAGCTCAAGCCCAAAATGCCAAAATCCATGACCTTCGGGGTGGAAAACCATGGCCGTGGACAGGTGATCTATTTCTCGGACAATCCGATTTTCCGGGCATTCTGGGAAAATGGAAAATTGCTGGTGGCCAATGCCGTGTTTTTGGTAGGGCAGTAGGAGATGAGAAGGTTAAAAAGTTATTAAGTTATAAGGTTAATGGGTTGGAGTTGATGTAGAGATAGCCTTCAGGTATTTTGAGGATCGAATTTCCAAAAGTTTTATCAACAAGAATTGTCGGGGAAGGATGGGGTTGAATCCTGTGCTTCCCCGATTTTTTTTATGGTTTTCGGAAACGGAGTGATAGGACGCAGCTGTCATTTCCCGCCCTCCTATCCCTGGCAATTTGTAATTGGCTCAATATCATTACTCACTCTCCGAGCTGGACGGGATTACCATTCCATCTTTCTCTTGTTACTTTTTTTCTTGTCAAAAAAAGTAACCAAAAAAGGACAAGAAAGTCCAATCCTAGGCTATCGCGCAAGGCCCTAGCCGGCCCGGTGGACTTTCATTCCTCCGCGCGATCGATTGAGGTAATTTGTGCAGTTTGAAGAATTGACCACCTCAGCCCCAGTTAGGCCTCACGTTAAAAACAGGCCTCAATTTGTCACCCTAGTGCCGATAGCTATCGGCAGAGGGGGCTATTACATCAGTCAGAATAGATTCCTCGTGCCTACCAATGACAAGAATCCCAACATCAATAGTTCAACCCCTTTGGGGTTGATCCAAATTTGCATCACATTCTACCCCGGGTTAAAACCCGGGGCTATTCAAGGTTCAACCCCCCGGTGGGGGTTTGAGTCTGTTGTCATCTCGTTTCTGTAAATGCCAAATTTTAAAAACTCGGAATGACAAAGGATGGCTTCACCCTTTTTCTGGCGTAGAGTTCGGGGGATAGGCTTCCCTTTTTCACCCCGATCCCGATTGATATCATGGAGAGGGGTCTTTCGGTTGCTATGGACTACGGTAGATTCCTCGTTCCTCGGAATGACGAAGGATGGCTTCACCCTTTTTCTGGCGTAGAGTTCGGGGATAAGCTTTCCTTTGTCGCACCGATCCCGATTGATATCGTGGAGAGGGCTCTTTCGGTCGCTAAGAACTGCGATAGATTCCTCGTTCCTCGGAATGACGAAGGATGGCTTCACCCTTTTTCTGGCGTAGAGTTCGGGGGATAGGCTTCCCTTTTTCACCCCGATCCCGATTGATATCGTGGAGAGGGGTATTTCGGTTGCTAAGAACTGCGATAGATTCCTTGTGCCTCGGAATGACAAAGGATGGCTTCACCCTTTTTCTGGCGCAGAGTTCGGGGGATAGGCTTTCCTTTGTCACCCCGACCCCGATTGCTATCGTGGAGAGGGGTCTTTCTGTTGCTATGGACTGCGATAGATTCCTCGTGCCTCGGAATGACAAAGGGAGGTTTGTCCTTTAGATTGAAGCCTGTTATTTTGGAATAGGTATAGAGATTCCTCGTTCCTCGGAATGACAAAGGAAGGCTTTCAGCGTACAAGTTCTGGGCAATCCCGAAAGCAGGGCGATTGATTTTTGACAGAAGGAAATTTCCCGAAAGGTTATTATTCCTAAATTCAAGCACCAACCACCAATCCCATGAAAACTTACAGATATTTACCTGCTATCGTCTTTCTGTTGCTCTTGGTTTCCTTTCCCTTGTATGCCCAAAACACCAAAGCGCTAGTCGGAGGAACCTTGATCGATGGCTTTGGAGGGCCGCCGTTGCGGAATTCCGTCATTATCATCGAAGGTGAACGTATCAAGGAAATCGGGCAAGTCGGTTCCACAGAAATTCCGGCCAATGCGGAGATCATTTCCACCGAAGGTATGTCCGTTATGCCTGGGCTTTGGGACATGCACGTGCACCTTATGATCAATGGACACAGCAATTATACCCATTGGGACAGTACCTATATCGGCGTTTTTGAATCAGTCATTATGCCCTCCTCTGCGCATCAACTCCTGATGGCGGGAGTGACCTCAGCCCGGGACCTCGGCGCACCTTTGGAAGCCAGCATCAAGGTCCGTGACCGCATCAACAAAGGCGAAATCCCCGGCCCGACGATCTATGTTTCTGGGCCATTTATCCAAAAGGCCCCCTATCCCGGTACGGAAGCTTTCCGCTGGGGTATCAACGGCGCCGCAGATGCCCGGGCCAAGGTGAAGAAACTCGTGGATGCGGGTGTGGATGTGATCAAACTGATCGACCATGACGAGATGACTTTTGAGGAAGCCAAGGCCGTGGTGGATGAAGCGCACAAATATGGCAAGCCCGTGATTGCCCATTCACACAGGCCGGACGAAATCCGCATTGGCCTCAAGATCGGCGTGGATTGTTTTGAGCATACGGGTTTGGCATCTGCCCCCGAATATCCTGCCGATATCGTGGCCATGATCAAGGAAAGGACCGCCAAGATGAATATGGGGCCGCTGTTTTGGACGCCCACGGTCGAGGGCCTTTTCAACTACGAATATACCCGCAACAACCCTGAGAAACTGGACGATCCTTCTTGGCATTTGGGTTTACCGGATTCCATCATCCGCGATATCCGGGCATCTTTGCGGTTCCCGGGCAGGATGCCCTACTTCCAACTTACACCTGTGCGCAAGCCGACTCTGGAGAAGAAGTTCAACCAACTCAAAGAATCCGGGGTGGTTATGCTGATCGGAACTGATAGCGGCATTCCGATGAAGTTCCACAGCCAAAGCACCTGGAACGAGCTGGACGTCTGGGTTAACGAGTTTGGCTATGACCCGATGCTCGCAATCAAAGCGGCAACCTATTGGCCCGCAGTAGCCATGAAGGTCGACAAGGATTACGGGACTATTTCCGAAGGAAAATACGCCGATATCATCACGGTCCGGGGAGATGTACTTCGCCATGTCGTCCTCCTGCAAAATGTCGATATGGTGATCAAGCATGGAAAAAGGGTGAGGTAGGAAAGTATTGTACGATGTACCAAGTACGAAGTACCAAGTAGAGGGAAAAGTACGAATTACGAAGTTAGAAGGACGAGCGGAAGAAAAGTACGAGGTACGAAGTTAGAAGGACGATGGGGGAAGGACGAAGGGGGAAGGACGAAGGGAGGAAAAGTACGAAGTACGAGGGTAGAAGGACGAAAGCCGCGGCTATGGACAATGGTCTTTCTACTATGGGCTAAAAAGTGAATAACGAATATAGAACGCCGAATGATGAATGTCGAATGATACCAACGCGGAAACGCTAATACACCAATAACCTAAATCACGAGGTACGAAGTTAGAAGGACGAAGTTAGAAGGACGAATGCTGGGGCGGGGTCTATTGAGAATCGACCAACTATGAGAATAACGAATATCGAACGTCGAATAATGAATGTCGAATAATACCAACCCGGAAGCAGCAATACACCAATAACTCAATAACCAATAACTAATTACTCAATAACCAAAAAAACGAGTCCACCGCTATGGTCTATGGACTATCGACTATGGACTATCCGATAACTCAATAACAAATTACCATTAACCAAACGCCTACCATGGCCAAGATCAAGACCACTTTTTTTTGTCAAAACTGCGGAGCACAGAGTCCCAAATGGATCGGGAAATGCCCTTCCTGCGGGGAATGGAATACCTATGTGGAAGAAGTGATCCAAAAGGAAGAAGTTGGACGGGGGACATGGAAAGCGAGTCCTGCCAAAGAGAAAAGGGCAGCCGTGCCGAAGCGCTTGCAGGAGATCAATTTCGAGGAACAACCAAGGACCGTTACCAAAGACGCCGAATTGGATCGCGTCTTGGGCGGGGGAATTGTGCCGGGTTCCTTGGTGCTGATCGGCGGGGAACCTGGAATCGGAAAATCTACGCTGATGCTGCAGATTGCCCTTTCCTTGCCCCAATTGAAGGTCCTCTACGTATCCGGCGAGGAAAGCGAGGCCCAAATCAAAATGCGGGCTGATCGGATGCAGCAGTTTTCCGACAACTGTTATGTACTCTCCGAGACGAATACCCAGCAGATTTTCCAGCAGATCGAGCTCTTGGAACCGGACCTTTTGGTGATCGATTCCATCCAAACTTTGCACAGCCAATACGTGGAATCCGCTGCAGGGTCCGTCTCCCAAGTCCGGGAATGTACCGCGGAGCTGATGAAATTTGCCAAGGAGACGGGGGTGCCGGTATTTCTGATTGGACATATCACCAAAGACGGCTCGATTGCGGGTCCCAAGGTATTGGAACATATGGTGGACACCGTGCTGCAATTTGAGGGGGACAGGCATTTGTCCTACCGGATTTTGAGGACTTCCAAGAACCGCTTTGGCTCGACCAATGAACTTGGCATCTACGAGATGCGGACGGATGGCTTGCGTCCCGTCGCCAATCCCTCGGAAATTCTCCTGACCCAACGGGAGGAAATTCTCAATGGCGTGGCCATCGGCGCCATGTTGGAAGGGAATCGCCCGCTGCTGATCGAAATCCAATCCCTTGTCAGTCCGGCGACATATGGTACCCCGCAGCGCAGCAGTACCGGTTTTGATTCCAAGAGGCTGAACATGCTGTTGGCCGTTTTGGAAAAGCGTGGGGGCATGCGCCTGGGACAGCAGGATGTATTCCTCAATGTCGCAGGAGGTCTTCGGGTAGATGACCCGGCTTTGGACTTGGCTGTTTGTGCCTCGCTGATTTCCTCCTATGAAGATCATCCCGTGCCAGGGGATCTGTGTTTTGCGGGCGAAGTGGGCTTGGGAGGGGAAATCAGGGCCGTCCATCGGATCGAAAACCGCATCGCCGAGGCAGAAAAGCTGGGCTTCAAGAAAATCATGGTTTCCAAGTATGCCGTAAAGGGCTTGGATCTCAAAAAATTCAAAATCCAAATCCTGCAAGTCAGCAAGATGGAGGAAGTATATCAGCGGATGTTTGGGTAGGGTAGGGCGAAACCCTTGGAGGATTGTCAAAGCGGTATCTTCTCCCCGCTTTGCGTGCCCCTGAAGTATTTATCGCCTTCGATCAGCAGTATTTCCCCGTCGATTCCTTCCTTGATATTGGAGTCCACGGCAATGATTCTTGCTCGGTGCATCGCGGTGACCCTTCGAAGCGAGGTATGTCCCACGATGATCCGCTGTACATCGAAGTATTTCAACATGCTGTCAATCGTGCTGCCATCTACCTGACCTTCCACAAAATAGCCCCTGTACCAAATAGGGCCATTTTCCCCATTGAGAAAACTGATCGTGTTGCTGAGTTGGCGGGCGGGTCGTTTTGATCCAAGTATATAATTGTAAAACAACTTGTTGGTTTTTTCATCCGTCAATTCCCTGCCCAGGTATTCCGGCGAGATACCCGCATGGACAAACAGGTAATCGTCAATCTTGACCAGCGCGGGCCGATTGCGCAGCCAATCTCCCAAGACGGAGTTTTTCCCATACATCTCCTGGATGGTGATGCCCATCAGGCGGGCACTTTGGGTGTATTTTTCATTGAGAAATCGGTTGTCCCCACTGAGGAGCATTTGTTCGTGATTGCCAGCCAGGTAATGTACTTTCCCTCCTGCTGCCGCTGCCTGAATCTCCAAATGATACACGAGCCAAAGTGCTTCCGTAACCTGGTTGCCACGCCCGGCGATATCGCCATTGACGACCAAATGCCCGGTGCCAAATGCCCAGCGATTATTGGCATCGATGACGCCATGTTGGCGCAGCAGCTTGACCATGAGGCCAAATTGCCCGTGGACATCCGATATGACAGCTACTTTTTGGACGTTGGCAAAATGCTGTAGAGGCTCCGGTTTTTCCTTCATCTTCTTTTTGATGATTTCGATACCAAAATCCCATCCTAATGAAGTCTTGAGTTTGTCGGAGCTTAGGTTTTCGGCCGTTTTCAGCTGTCCGTCTTCAATCCACTTGGCGTGCAATTTATTGTTTTTGTAGTAGAGGTAGGGCCCTTCGGAAAAACGCTGATCCGCCTGTTGGGCGAGCAAGCTTTGAGCAGCCAACATGAAAGCGAAAACAATACTGGGAACGGGGAAAAATTTCATGGCTAAACTGGGTTAAGGGCCAAAACAACCTGAAATCAAGTTAGTGCTAAATATTTGCTTATCAACCTCCTTCATGGATTTAATTGGATGTATTGCTGTAGATTAGGATTAGTAAATTCGGAAAAAACCTAGCAAACCAAGCCTAAAATTTTTCAATACCCGGCGATGGATCGGTGTATGATTGCGGTATTCGTTTTACATTTACAGGCTATGAAGAAAAAGATTGCCCTTGTTACTGGAGGCTTCACCGGCGAATCGGTGATATCCCTCAAGAGTGCTGCCGTCGTCGAAAAGAACCTCGACCATGCCCGATATGACATCTTCAAGATTCTGGTGTATCCGGGGAATTGGTACCATGAAACCAGCAACGGCGATAAAATCCCTGTCGACCTGAACGACTTTTCGATCCTATTGGGCGGGGAAAGAATCAAATTTGACGGGATCTTCAATATCCTCCACGGCTCACCGGGTGAAGACGGCAAGTTGGCGGGGTATTTTGACATGCTGGGAATTCCCTACACCACCTGCGATGCCCTGACTTCGGCGATTACCATGAACAAGGGCTATACCAAGGCTATTGTGCAGGACATTCCCGAACTGCACGTGGCAAAGTCCATGCAGCTTTTTGGGAAGCAGGTCGGACAGGCGGAAAAGATCTTGAAAAACCTCAAACTCCCCCTTTTCGTCAAGCCCAACAATGGCGGCAGCAGCATTGGGATGAGCAAGGTCAAGGAGGCTTCGGCATTGCAGGAGGCATTGGACAAGGCATTTCATGAAGATTCCCAAGTCCTCGTGGAGGAGTTTGTATCCGGTCGGGAGTTTTCGATCGGTGTCTACAAAGCCAAAGGCAGCATTACCGTCCTTCCTGCCACCGAAATCATCAGTAGCAAGGAGTTTTTTGACTTTGAGGCCAAGTATGTGCCCGGAGTTACCGAGGAAATCACGCCGGGCAGGATGTCAGGCGAGGAAGTCGCCCGCGTCAACCGCATCATTGAAAAAATCTACCAAAAGCTCAACTGCAAGGGTTCGGTGCGCGTGGATTATTTCCTCGAACACGGCAGCGGTAACTTCTATTTTATCGAGATCAATACCGTCCCCGGCCAAACAGAGACGAGTTTGATTACCCAACAGGTCAAGGCGACGGGCATGGCGATCAGGGATTTCTATACGCTGTTGATTGAGGAGATGCTGGGGACTGGGAAGTGATCTTGCGGTTCCTCCGCTTTTGTCAAGGGGTATGTGCAGGCTGCGACTTTTTTCGGCAAAACAAAACCTGATACTGTCTTATCTATTGGTTGCTGATTGTCAGCCCCTCATGTGAAAACTCGATGGTTTCGACAGCCACTTCACCGGCATCAGCATTTATGTCTGTGGAACTGATTTTTGTGGGCCATGCGTTAGCCAATGTCCACACTATGGTTGGGTTTCCACCTTCGTCGCACAATTTGATGACCACATTTTGACGTGCGATCGTGTTCATTTTGATCTCCCCGTACCATTCCCAAAAGGCATTGTCGCTCTTGAATATGCCTTTTTTCATGGTCACATTACCAATTTTGGCGATTCCGGGCATTTTGATCGTAGAGAATACTGGACTGTTTACACCTCTGTATTCTATGGGTTGGGCTTCCGCTTCCAAGCCACTTACTTCTTGAAAAAGAACGTCTTTGACACTGCCCAAATCTATTTTGAAGTAAAACTTTGGCAAAGGCCAATTGCTGTCTTGTGTTTCTCCTGCCATGATCACGAAGGATTAATATTGCCTAAGCTACCCATTTTCTCTAGGGTTTTTGCATTTGTTGTTCAAAAGTAAGCACGATGAATTCCGCAGGTTTGACGATGGCCAATTTGACAGAAACCAGCATCCTACCTTCGAGCACATCCAATCCCGTCATGGTAACACCCAATCCGATCTGAACATCAAAAGCCTCCTCGGGCGAGGCGCCGGCAAGTGCGCCTTGCTTCCATTTATTTGTCAGGAAATTGACAATCATACTCTTTACCGAAGTCCAAGTATTGGATTCATTGGGTTCAAACACATAGGCTTCCAGTGCAAGCTTGATGGATTGCTCGAACATCAATACCGTTCGCCGGACATTGATATACCTCCAATCGAGGCTGTTGCCATCGAGGGTTCTTGCACCCCAAACCAGCGTCCCTATTCCTGCAAAAGTCCTGATGGCATTGATCGATTTCCCTGAGATATGAACATTTAAGTCCTCTTGTGCTTCCTGGGAAATTTCGACGGCAGGCCGAATTACGGCATTCAGGGAGACATTGGCTGGGGATTTCCAGACTCCCACGGTATTGTCTACCATGGTGTATATTCCTGCCAATGCCGCAGCGGCGGGCAATAGATTCATCTTACCCCTCATTTCTTCCAAAATAGAGGTATATGTTGGACTGGTTGCCAACAAGCCCTTGTGCAGCTCGTCTTTCTTGCTATTTAAGAAGTCGTCGAAATCGACTTCCGCAGATTGCGAAATATGAGGTTGTTTTTTTTGAAATACTGTTCTAAAATGGGCTTCATCCTTCGGGAATTCCCTAAGCAATTTTTTGGCTTTTGGCTCTGGAAGGATTGATTCCAAATCTATTTCAGGATCAAGGTTTTTAAAACTCAGTTTCCCTTGTTGAACTATAGTAGTATGTAACCATGGATAATAGGCAGTCCCGTAGCTTAAAAAATCCGTCCCTATGCTCACTCTGAACAAATCTATCGGATCGTCTCCGCCTTTATTTTTAAACCCGTCAAAGAGGTCAAAAATCCCGATCCTGTTTTGCATCTGACTACAATGCGCCAACACCTCCCGATACACCTCATAGCAATCCTCCCCCAGTAAGACTGCCTCCGGGATAACAACCATGGTCGGTTCCTGTTCCTTTTCCAATGAGCGCAAACCCCCGTCAATAGGGTTCCCTTTTTCGTCCTTGCCCTGACCCAAAAGTTGGTCTTTTTGGATTTCCAAGGAGTCTTTGCCCTCGTAGGTACCGACTGAGACAATGTAGCAAGTACCTCCCCCATTGGCATAAAACAGCCGGATGCTGTCAAAAAAGATAAGTTGGTTATGCGGTGCAAATTTGATTGCCATTTCAGCTGCTCCCAACATCAGCTTCCTATTGTCTCCTCCTTGAGGAGATTCAAGTTTGAAAGTTGGGTGAAATCCAGCCCCAAAAAAAGCCATATAATCCGACAAAGATGTAATTCTTGTAGGTCGGTTAAGCAAGGATTTGCCGTTGTGCAACGCCTTTTCCGTGTACCCGATAAATGCGGGTACCGCCGTCGCGACTTCTACAACAGCATTCGGGAAAGCATTTTTCTCTTCTATATAAATGCCTGGAATTTTTTGGGTTTGTGCCATGATGCATTTGGGGAATCATGCTGTAAAAGCTACAAAAAATCAGACGATTAAAATCAGGTTATTTTCCTTTCCTGCGATGGGGATGGACGGGATAAAAATGGACGATAAATTCCCCCCGACTCCCTTGGACAAAGAATCGTCCTTTGGTGGTAGTTGGGTGGATCCTGGCAATGATATCAAACATTTCATTTGCCAAACATTGTTGCTTTCCACAGGGCTAAAAGACTATTATTTTCCTTGTCTGCACGCGATTCATATAAGACATGCTGACAAAAAATACGCCTGACGAATTTAGATGAATGACGGCCCCAATTGCATCTTTCGAATTGCCGGACCATATTCTCCGGCCACTTGAGTCGAAAACTGTTAAATCTCCAATGTATTCAGACCGAATATGAATACTTCTGCTCCTGGAAGGATTGGGATAAACATCAAAAAGGTCCCACTCTTCATCTTCAATTCCTGTGACAATGTTTGCCACAAAGCTCTGATTGTCTAATTGGCCAGAAAGTACATTGATCGGTATGGAAACGGGCTCGAAGGTGTATTTTTCTGATTTTGGCGTAATCACACCCGTCCAACCTTTGGGTAATTCAATCCGATAACTTCCGTCTTCCAAGGTCCTTACTTCACTTGGGAGACCTGTAAGCAGAACATCGTGGACCGGTGATTCCCGTTCGTCTTTGATATATCCTGACAAAAGGTAGGTTCCCGTTTCTTTGATAGCCACAAAAACTTGATTGAGCAAATCACTTTGAAGATTGGTAACCTGAAGACTATTGGGAACAAATGTATATCCCTCCGCCACAGGAGTAATTGACCCAGTCCAACCTTTAGGTACTTCACCAAAAAACTTTCCGGACTGGTCTACTCTGGTAGTTTCAGGGAATCCCGTTAATGTGACTCCTGGGAAAGATTGGCCGTTTTCATCATTAACTATCCCTATAATGTAAACAGAGCCAATTTTTCGAATGAGGAAGTTTTGGTCTACCAAGTCGGACCTCAAATCGACGTATAGCATCGAACCGGGATTAGATTCGTAGCCAGTCAATTCGGGAGTGATTGTACCTGTCCACCGTGCCGGCACTTCTCCGACATAGTATCCAAAATCATTGGTATACACGACCTCAGAAAAACCTGACAATGGAATCTGGGCAATAGGTTGGTTACTGACGTCGCTTACCTTGCCCGAAATGAAGTAAGTGCCCGTGTAGGTGCCGACAAAGTTTATATTTTGGGTCGGATTTCGGGCATCCTGTATAGATACAAATGCGGGACTGAACTCATAATTTCCCAAGGTCGGGGTGATCCTGCCGGACCAACCGGTGGGAACTACTACCTCGTATTCCCCATTTGAATTGCTGCGTACAATGTTGTTTTTTGCCTGAATAGTCACTCCGGTCAATGCTTTGCCTTGATCATCGGTGACTTTTCCTGAAAGAATAACCGGAGCCAATAGAGACTGATTGGTGTAATATACACGCTCGTCCAAAAGCTGAACCAAAAATATTTTGCCTGCTGATGATTCATAGTGAAAATTCCTCTCAAACCGATCCGTTTGGCTGATTCCCATTCCCTCTGTCCTCTTTACCCAATTCATGCCTTTATCTGTGGAATAGAAGGAGCCTCCCGAACTCCGAGAACTATTTACAGAACTATACCAGTCACCGTTTTTGGCGCAATGGATTTCATTTAATGTGAGGTCATCCCACCAATTACCAGCTTTGCGGACGTACCAAGGCTTCCATGGGGAATCTTGAGAAACATCATTGATATGCTTGACCAAATTCAACCGGGTTGAAAAATTGACATTGGTCCCCGCCACACTTACCACTACAGAATCCTCCGGGGTAATGCTTATGCCAAAGGAATTCAACACTTTGATGGTACCGAAATTGTCAACCAACAAAGCGGATTGTTTCCATGTCATTCCCATATCATCTGAAAAATATAATCCTCCTTTACCAGAAGTATTCTCATCCGGCAAGCTGACATAGACTCTGCCATTTTTATCGACCGCGAGTTGTTCTGCTGCGAGCAATCCGGTAGGCAGACCTGTATTTCGCGGTTCCCAAGTCTTGATATCACCCCCACTGTAGAAAACGCCATCTCCCACAAATCCTTCCTCATTTGTAAATCCACTGGCAATAAAAAAATACGTTTGGTCTTTGTTCTCTATAATTTTCCTTATCGGATAAATGGTACCCACACCTACCGAGTCCCAAGTTGATCCTTCGTTTTCAGAAAAAAAGATCTTGCCATTTCCCCCTGCGATCAAAGTCCCCGAAGAAGAAAAAAGTAGGCTTGAAATGTGGGATGAAGCTAATTTTTTCTCCCATTCAAAACCTTCATTGTGCGAAAGCCAAATGCCATCGGCAGTTCCCACCACCAATATTGAATCCTCTCTGGCTGCAAACGAGGTCTTGACCCCACCAGGAAAATCCCTTGTGGTATGCCAAAATTCTTGAGCCATTAGGGAAAATGCACTAACGAGCGCTATGATTGCGGTCAAAAAAAGTAGCTTCATAATATTGATTCCATTTTCTAATTGCACCATTTCACTTAACCTCAAGGAAATCCGGGTCGATTTTCAACTTAGAACTCCATTGGTCTTGGTTATTTTTTGATAAGGAAGATTCCCGCAATCACCAAAATGAGACCTATCCCCTTTACCCAATTGAATGGCTTTACTGGCATTCCAAATAGGCCGTAATGGTCCAATAAAAGCGAGGTCACCATTTGACCGCAAACAACGAGACCCAAAAACACGGCGATCCCAATTCTTGGTGAAGCGACGATGGTAGAAATGATATAAAATGCACCGACCAGTCCCCCCAGCCAGGCATAAGGAGGGGACTGACCGATCTGCAAAAATGATTTGTACATTGCCGAAGGGTTCGATATGCTATATACAACCAAGGCGATCGTTCCCACAGAAAAGGATATCAACGAGGACGTGATGGCATTTCCCGAAAAAGATGTCAGCTTATTGTTGAAGGCAATTTGAAGCGGCAAGACAAACCCGGCTACCAAGGCCAGTACTAAATAAATCTTGTTCATTTCTATCTTGATTTTGAGAACGATCGATTATCCAGCACCGATGCTTTCGTCATTTCCTCTTCGAATAGGACTTGTTTAAGCTTTTTATTGAATCTTCTTTTGAGTCTATTGTTAAGGAAATCTTCAGAACGCAGTACGATGAGTTCAGAATGAAGCATGTTATCGTTGACGTCATAATAGTGGACAAAGGCACGGTCACACTTAAAAGGATCATTTTCTACCACCCAATAACCCTTTGAAGGCATGTGGAGGTTACGGCTAGTCGATGCATGCAAGCAATTTGTCTCAATAGAAATGAGGATAAGGAATACGCAGATCATTGTTTTCATGATTTTTTTTAGTTTAAATGGTTTTAAAATATTCGATAGTGGAGAAGTAAATTTTTAACAGAAAGGAATTCAATAAGGCAGTGCACAGAGTACCACTTCCAGGAAACGGTCTTTCTTACCCACTCCGGTTTAATTCAATTGATGTCGGAGGAAGACGCCAAGGTTGTAAAGTGTGGAAACCTCGCTGCCCCGTTCGTCAATGTTTAAGGCGATGCCCGCCGCTGTTTTTCCAAGCAGCATCCCCGCACGGAAATTTTGGAAACTTCTGTTGTGATGTTTGGGGCCATAGTTGGTCATCAGCTGGGCTCGGGAATAAAGTCGGACCCCTTCGGCAATAGCCGGCGTATACTCCAACAACAGCATCATTTCCACTGATCCACTTTTTTGTAGATCAACCCTTGGAACTAGGAATGCCCTAAAATCACGGTTAGCATATCGGAATTGAAGGGAGGCAGACGGCGAGATGCCCGGCTTGCTGGCGTAAAATGTGCCCAGGCCAAGCTTGACAAAATCCGTCAGAGAATAAGTGATATAGGATTGGCTCATCAATTCATTCATCTCCTCCCCTTCATAAAAGGCGTGAAGCGAAGAGGTATGCATAAACCCAAACCGGGAACTACCCATACTTTTTGAAATGGTATGCTGGTAGAAGAAATTCTGTTTTCCCAGCATTGCTTCAATGGTGGCGGTTTGTGCATTTACGGCAGCAACAGCGAACACCCCAATCAAGACGACTACCCATCGGATCATAAGGGATGATTTTTAACCATTTTTCGATCCCAGGACAGCGCTCCTCCCCCAGTAATGAACAACATCACGCACATCGACAAAACGAGCACGTGGTATTCATATCCTTCGCCGGCATTAGTTCCCGACCAGTTCATATGGAATCCGTAATCGAAGTGGTAGCTGGCCATGCCGATAAAAATTCCAAATACACCCAATGCGGCAATCCGCGTCAGCGCCCCGGTAATTAGCATCAATGACCCGAAGAATTGGATACAGATGACAGCAAATGCGATAAATGCCGGAAGTCCCATATTGTCTGATAGGAACTTGATAGTGGCCTGTAATCCACTCCCTCCAAACCACCCTAGCATACTTTGGGCGCCATGAGAGAAAAGGACAATTCCGAGAGCAAAACGAATGGCTGTTGCTCCCCAATTTTCAGTTGTGTTCAAAAGTTGTGTTTTCATTTTTAGATTGTTTTTGTAGTGAGTAAATTCTTTTTTTCGGTGTAATCTTTGGACTTCGATTTAAGTTGCCTGGTAAGCTCGGCTATGCGTTGCCCAAAAAGTTCTGCAGTGTGCAGGTCTTCAGGTTCAAAAAATTCCTCATGGGAATTGCTGGACAGCGTCATCAATCCTAAATAACTGGCCATCCCATTTGGCTCGGGAAGCTGCTTACCGGCGCTGTCGTATTTAGGCATTATGCCGAGTGGAATCCATAGCATACCGTGTTGGGCTGCGAAGATGGATAAACTGGTAAGCGTATTGAGCTTATCCCCATTCGTACTGGAGGAATTAGTGAACCCTGCCGCCAATTTGTCTTTCCAAAGTTGGTTGGCCCATGCCCCACCGGTAGATTCCATAAAGAGTTTGAACTCGGCCGACACATTCCCAAAGTATGTTGGACTGCCAAAAACCAAGGTGTCAGATTCCAATAATAATTTGGGCTGCTGTATCGCCATCTTGCTGTCAAGCAAAATGACATCGTTCAACTTTTTTCTTGCACCTTCTGCAATTCGCTCGGCCACTATTTTGGTGTGTCCAAAGCCACTGTGATAAATAATTGCTACTTTCATGTCTCTATGTGCGGTTTTTCCGCCTTTTGTTCCATACAAAATTAGAGTGCGGTGAAGGGCTGGGAAATAAACTGGATTATCGTTTTTAGTTGAACTAGTTCAAGATGAAGGCAGATTTACTATTTGAGAGCATAGAAAAAGAGATAAAGCTTTCTGAGACTGACAAAGAGTTAATTGTCTCCCTTGTCAGGGAGCGGAAAATCAAGAAAGGCCAGTTTTTGTCACATGAGGGTGCTATCAGCCGTTGCACCAACTTTGTAATTGAAGGCAGTATTCGTACCTACTTTATTGATCTCAACGGACAAGAACATATTGTACAATTTGCTATCGAAGGATGGTGGATTAGTGACCTAAACAGCTTTATCATGCAGGTACCCGCTACGTTCAATGTACAGGCTATCGAAGATTCCACGGTATTGGAATTGGCATATGAAAACCTTGAACTGCTTTATGAAAAAATCCCAAAATTGGAACGCTATTTCAGGATTCTGACACAAAGGGCGTTTGTGGCTTTCCAGCAAAGGATTATTCAAAACATCAGTATGACTGCAGAGGATAGGTATTTGTCCTTTGTAAAAAAATATCCCAAAATAGAGGTGAGGATTCCGCAGAGGTTGGTAGCTTCTTACCTGGGTATTTCACCTGAATTTTTAAGTAAAATTAAAAAGCGCCTAAAGGACTCAAAGTATAATTTGAAATAGGGGTATGTAAGTCTTGATTGTATTTCAACTCTTGAAGCAAAACCCATAGACAACATCCATCAAAAAAACAAAACCCCTTCTCGGTATCGAATAGGCCCTAGGTGGTAGTTAGGTATATCGCATTTTTCACACAAGCCGGATAGAAAGCAAAAAAGCGGCCTGAGCCGCTTTCCTGGTTTGTTACAATCCAAATTCCTTTTTGACCTTGTCGACGTAGTCCAGCTTTTCCCAAGTGAAGAGTTCGACTTCGAGGGTCTTCGTGGAACCGTAGGGATTCCGGAAGGTTTTGGTGACAATCTCGTTTTTGCGTCCCATGTGGCCATAGGCGGCGGTTTCCTCATAGATGGGATTCCGCAACTTCAGGCGCTGCTCGATGGCATAGGGCCTCATGTCGAAGATCTCTCCGACTTTTTTGGCGATTTCGCCATCGGTCATGTTGACCTTGGCGGTACCGTAGGTATTGACGTAGATGCCCATCGGCTTGGCAACGCCGATGGCATAGGAAACCTGAACGAGCATTTCGTCGGCCACACCTGCCGCCACCATGTTTTTAGCGATATGGCGGGTTGCGTAAGCTGCGGAACGGTCCACTTTGGAGGGGTCTTTGCCGGAGAAGGCACCACCCCCGTGGGCACCTTTGCCACCATAGGTATCCACGATGATCTTTCTACCTGTCAAGCCGGTATCCCCATGGGGGCCTCCGATTACAAATTTCCCGGTCGGGTTGATATGGTAGGTAATCTTATCGTCGAAGAGGGCCTGAATCTCAGGCTTCAGCTTGGCTTTCAACCTAGGGATCAAAATGCCGATCATGTCTTCCTTGATCCTCGCGAGCATGGCTGTCTCTTCGGCAAAGTCATCATGCTGCGTGGAAATCACGATCGTATCGATGCGCAGTGGCTGGTTGTCATCGGAATACTCGATCGTCACCTGTGATTTGGCATCAGGACGGAGGTATTGGATATGCTTGTTTTCACGCCTCAGCGCGGCCAATTCGATCAAAATCCTGTGGGAAAGCTCCAAGGCCAAAGGCATGAAGTTGTCGGTTTCCGTTGTAGCATAGCCAAACATCATTCCCTGGTCACCGGCGCCCTGTTCCTCGGGATGAGCGCGGTCGACACCTTGGTTGATATCGGGAGATTGCTCATGGATGGCAGAGAGCACGCCGCAGGAATTGCCGTCAAACATGTATTCTCCTTTTGTGTAGCCGATGCGGTTGATCACCTGACGGGCGATCAATTGGACGTCCAAGTAGGTTTCCGACTTCACCTCGCCTGCCAAGACCACCTGACCTGTGGTAACCAAAGTCTCACAAGCGACTTTGGAACGGGGGTCAAAAGCTAAAAAATTATCGATCAAAGCATCCGAAATCTGGTCTGCGATTTTGTCCGGATGTCCTTCAGACACTGATTCTGAAGTAAATAAATATGGCATATCCTGTTGGTTTTCTTATTCGACTCGTAAAATTAGGGTTTCAGGGCGAAATAAAAAATGGAGACAGTACAAGTTTCCCTACTGGTTCGATAGGGTTTGAAACGGCTACATTTCAAAAAACAAGCCCCCAGGTCGGAGGAAGAAAGCGCCGCGCCCTGCCAATCCCACAAGAATCCTTAACTTTGCGGCATTTCCTGATTTTCCCAACATGAACGAAAGGTATATGCAGCGCGGTGTATCCGCCGCCAAAGAGGATGTCCACCGTGCTATCGCAAAGCTGGACAAAGGGCTTTTTCCCCAGGCTTTCTGCAAAATTGTAGAAGACCACCTCGGCAACGACCCTGCCTACTGCAACATCATGCATGCTGACGGGGCAGGAACCAAGTCCTCCCTTGCCTACATGTATTGGAAAGAAACCGGGGATTTGGGTGTATGGAAGGGAATTGCGCAGGATGCGATCATCATGAACATCGATGATCTATTGTGCGTCGGTGCGATCAACAATATCCTGGTTTCGTCCACGATCGGCCGAAACAAAAACCTGATTCCGGGGGAGGTGGTTGCCGCCATCATCAATGGGACTGAGGAGGTGCTTCAGTTGCTGCGGGACCATGGCGTACAGGTGACATTGACGGGAGGCGAGACCGCGGATGTGGGGGATTTGGTCCGCACCGTCATCGTGGACAGCACCGTCACCTGCAGAATGCCGCGCGCGGAGGTGATTTCCAACCATACGATCCAACCGGGCGATGTGGTCGTCGGATTGGCTTCTTTTGGACAGGCAAGGTATGAAAACGAATACAATGGCGGCATGGGCAGCAATGGGCTGACCTCTGCGAGGCATGACGTTTTTGGGAAGGTGCTGAAGACCAAATATCCCGAAAGCTTTGACCCTGCCGTCCCCGAGGCATTGGTTTACTCCGGAAAATACAATCTGACAGACAAAGCCCCCGGGCTTGCAGTGGATATGGGCAAATTGGTACTGTCACCGACAAGGACCTATGCACCGATCATGGTGGAGGTTTTCAAAAACCTACGTAAAGAAATCCACGGCTTGGTACACTGCAGCGGTGGGGCACAAACCAAAGTGTTGCATTTTGTTGAAAACGTCCATATCGTCAAGGATAATCTTTTTGACACACCGCCGCTTTTTACAATCATCCAAGAGGAAAGCAATACCGATTGGAAAGAAATGTACAAGGTATTCAATATGGGCCACCGGCTAGAGGTATATCTCCCGGAAGTCTTTGCCCAAGAAGTGATCGATATTTCAGAGTCATTCGGCGTGGACGCCAAAATCATCGGACACGTGGAGGCACATGCGGGCAAAAAAGTCAGTATCATCGGGCAACACGGCAGGTTTGAATATGCCTGAAATCAAGCTTGCCCCTCGATGCCCATAAAGAAAATTTTGTAGATTTAGTCCTGTTCCAATTCCTATAAACCTATGACCACCAGCTCGCTGCCAAGAAGAATTTTCAGGGTATTTGCGTGGATCGTGGGCGTATTACTGGTATTGGCGCTTGCCTTTTTCACCCGCGTAGATCGCAAGGACTATCATTTGGAGGAATATTATCTCCAAACCATGGGCCACCTTGATACATTGAACCTCCATCCAACACTTGGCCCGACCTGGCTGGCAGGCTGGTCCAAGGTCAATACCACGCCGCAAACGCCTGCAAAGCTGCTTGGCTATCGGCCAAGGGGAAGATATGATTTTGTGCAAGACAGCAGCTATATCCGATCGCTGATTATCGGCAATGGACGGCAAAAAATCGCCTTTGTCAACTATGAATTGATGATTGTCCATCCCTACCTCCAAGAGCGGATATTAAAAAGGTTGGATGAGCTCCATTTCCCAGTTGACATGGTTTATTTCACCGCTACGCATACCCACAGTGGCTTGGGGGGATTTATTCCCGGGCTGATGGGAAAGCTTGCCTTGGGAAGTTTTGACAGGAACGTCGTGCAGCTTTTGGAAGACAGGACGCTGCAAAGTCTCCAATTGGCACTTTCCAGTATGGATACAGTCTCCATGCATTTTCGAAAGGTCGCTACCGACAACCTTGTGGCCAACAGATTGATTGAAGGCAACCCGATAGACCCCTACGCCCGGCAGTTGATCTTGGAGAAAAAGAATGGGGCAAAAGGTCTGATGACGACTTTCAGCGCACATCCGACGATCCTACACCCAAAGTTTATGGGCCTTTCGGGCGACTACCCACATTACTTCAATGAGAGGCTTGAAAATACCAGCGTCGACTTTTCGCTCTTTGCAGCCGGGACGGTCGGCAGTATGCGGCCACTTTCTTCTGGTGATCAGCCTACAGATGTCCGAGCATTTGCGGATGAGCTTGCAGGACAGTTGGCCGAAAAGGAAGGACAAGTCTTTTTGGAAAGTTCGCAACGGATGAAATGGGCGGCACTGCCGGTCCAATTGCGCAAAGCCCACTTCAGGTTGGGGAAGAATGTCCGGGTAAGACCTTGGATTTTCAACCAACTTTTGGGTGAAACCAACGCGCATTTTGACTTGGTCCTCCTTGGAAATGTCCTGATGATCAGTTCCTCCGGCGAAATCTCCGGCGAAATGATGGAAGCTTGGGAATCGTTTGCCCTGGAAAATGGCTTGCACCTGATGATTACCTGTTTCAACGGCGGGTACATCGGATACATTACGCCCGATGACTATTATGACATGGAACTGTATGAAACCCGGGATATGAACTGGTTTGGACCTTACAATGGCGCATATTTCGACGAAATCATCCGGAAGTCTATTTCCCGCATGGCACAAAATTAAATGAATTTTTTTAAGAGGATTTCCCTCACCCCAGCAACAACAGCACCCAGGTTATCAAAAAGCTAGCTTCCAAAATTTGCCGTTTGAGCTGCGTATCCCTTTTTGAATTAAGAAAAACCACCATATGGATATGCGAAATCAGCAAAATGACCAGCGCATGCATGTGGTAAAATGACGGCTGGAGCATAAGGCTTGCGAAGAATAGCAGGTTCACTGTGATTGCCAATACCACTATCCCTCTTTCCAAGTGGACAATATTTGCAACCGAAGCGATGGACCTGAATCCATGGCGGGCATCTGATTCCCGGTCCCAAAGCGACAAGATCCAAAGATTGATCAGGGCCAACAAAAAGAACCCGAACAGGTATAAAAAAACATAGGCCGGCAAAAGTTCAAATCCTTTTTGCCAGATTGGGAAAATTGAAATGCCGGCGACGTAGACTAGCGCGATGAGGATTTCCTTCGTCCATGCCCCAAAGCGACCAGCGTATTTGCCCAAAAGCGAGGTCCCCGCTACCAATCCGGCCAGTGCGCCGGCGTAAGGAACAAATCCTTGAAGCGTTTGGTCGAACCCCACGAGGATCAATGCCATGGCTGCACAAAGCCCCAACGAAAGCCAAATGATTTTGTAATGCCGTAAGAAAAAGCTCCTTCTTGGCTCCTCATCCGTGTTGTTCAAGGCCCGAGCGTCCAAGAGATGATCAAGCATATAGATTCCCCATACGACTAGCCCCAGTCCAAGGTACACCGAAATTGGTACCTCCACTTCCAAGAAACTGGCAAAAAAATACATGCCGCCCATCGCTGCCAAGACCACATCCAAGGAAAGGAAATTGATCAACAGCCAGATTTTTCGAATAAATACCATTGCACAAAATGATGGGCTGATCAGCGAAAACCAATCACCGATCAAGCCGATTTTCTTTATATTGGAAGGAATAAACCCATTCAAACCTATGAAAAAACTCCTATTAATCCCCATGCTTTTATTGTCAGTGATTGTTTTTGGCCAAAACAAGACAAAAGTCGCCTGTGTAGGCAACAGCATCACCCAAGGACCCGGCAGGGACAATACAGATAGCTACCCGCTCCAAATGCAAGCGATATTGGGAGATGGCTATGAAGTGAAAAACTTTGGAGTCAGCGGCAGAACCATGCTCAAAAAGGGAGATTATCCGTATTGGAACGAGGCTCAGTTTGAGGAGGTCAAGACCTTTCAGCCTGATATCCTGGTCATCAAACTTGGCACGAATGACTCCAAGCCCCAAAACTGGCAGTACAAGGATGACTTCGTCAATGACTATGTGGCCATGATCACCGAGTACAAAAAGCACATGCCCAAAAAAGGAAAGGTCTATATCTGTATTCCGGTCCCGGTGTTCAAAGACAACTTCGGTATCCGCGAGCGCGTGTTGGTGGATGAAATGCGCCCCAAGTTGATGGAAATTGCCAAAAAGACCAAGTCCAAAACCATAGATCTTTATTCCCCATTTGAAGGAAAATCGGCCCTGCTTCCGGACGGGGTTCACCCCAACAAAGAAGGCTTGGGAATCATGGCACAGACTGTAGCCAAGGCATTAAAGGACTGATCGTTTAGACCCAAAGGAGCTTTTCTCAATCCAAGCCGGTGAAATAAATTACGGGCGGTTGAATTGTCCTGCAACCGCCTTGAATAAGATTTCCCTGGGCTATAATTTTATTCATGGCCTTTTTGAGGAAAGCTTGATTCTCGACGCAAAGATTCTGAGAATCTGAAACTGGAGGGTTTTCCACGGTTTCATGGTTTCATTCCTACGGGCCTTTAGAACCAAAGTAATCATGTCAAAGTACCCAAAACAACCACAACTATTTGTTGCGCATATTATCATTGCCTGCAGTATTTCAGTAATTTTTTCGGGCTGCCAAAAAGAAAACCCGGAAAATCGTCACAACACATGGACACACTATGGAGGCAGTCCTGACCAGTCAAAATATTTTGACGCTGGCGAGATTACAAAGGAAAACGTGGGGCAACTTGAAATCGCCTGGCATTTCCCTACGGAAGACGAGACTCCCTATTTTTTCAGCCCGATTATCGTGGATTCAGTCATGTATGTGATGGGAAAACACTCCTCTCTTATCGCTGTGAATGTCCGGACGGGAAAGGAAATCTGGATCCATGCCAATTTGAATGGACTTACCCGGAGAGGCCTGAACTACTGGGAAAGCAAGGACAAAAAAGATAAACGACTGATTTTCACGATCAGCAACACGATCCAAGCCATCAATGCCGAAACCGGAGAGACCATATTGGGTTTTGGAACGGACGGCTATGTGGATTTAAGGGAAGGTCTGGGACGTGAACCAAGTTCCATCCGAAGAATCCAGCCTATGATGCCGGGGGTGATTTTTGAAGACTTGCTTATCATTGGATCTGCACCCGGAGAAAATTACTTCTCCGCTCCTGGTCATGTCAGGGCTTACAATGTAGTGACAGGAAACTTGGAATGGATATTCCATACGGTGCCGCAGCCCGGTGAATTTGGCTATGATACCTGGCCAAAAGATGCCTACAAATATGTAGGAGGTACCAACGTTTGGAGCGAGATTTCTATCGATACCCAAAGAGGCATCGCCTATCTACCAATTGGGTCCCCCACCTATGATTATTACGGTGCTGATAGAATTGGCTCCAACCTCTTTGGTAATTCGCTTTTGGCACTGGATGCGAGAACGGGAAAGAGATTATGGCACTTCCAAACCGTGCACCATGATCTTTGGGACTACGATATAGCCTCTGCACCGCAGTTGCTGACAGTAAATCACCAGGGCAAAAATGTGGATGCTGTGGCTGTTGCGACCAAGCATGGCTTTGTATTTGTCTTTGACCGGGTAACTGGCGAACCCCTTTTTCCAATCGAAGAAAAGCCATTCCCTCCAAGTGAGATGCTTGGGGAACAAGCTTGGCCTACGCAACCCATTCCCTCTCTTCCCACCTTTACCAAACAGGAAGTCACCAAAGAGACTTTGAATCCGTACTTCCCGGACAGCATCCGGCAGGTTTGGTTAAAAAGGTTGGAAAATGCAAAGTCGGGAATTTATATCCCGCTGTCAGATAAGCACGAGAATATTACGATGCCGGGTGCGTTGGGCGGAGCAAATTATGGCAATACTGCGTCCAACCCGACCAATGGTATGATGTACATCTTGACGCAGGAACATGCGTCTATCTACAAACTGAACAAGGTAGAACCACCCAAGGTTGATTTGTCTGCAAATGATCTCCAAAGGGTTCAGACTTTATTTAATTCAACCTGTCAGACCTGTCATGGGAAAGACATGGCAGGTGGGTCAGCGCCGGCCATTAGATACGCGGGACAATATTTGTTTTATGATGATTTTAGAAACACTGTGATCAACGGAAAAGGACAAATGCCTGGGTTTGTCCATGTGGATGAAGAAACGTTGAAGGCAATGTACCGGTATATCGGCGGCAATCCGGCGACAATGAATTTTCGGAGAAACCTGGAGCCAAAAATCCCCGATGGTCCAGTCGTGGCATCTGGTGGCGCAACGATCAAACCTGATCAAAACAAGGTAGCGCCGATGTCTGATTATCCCGAAGATATCGAACATCCGGCGGAGAGGTACACGACTGACTACGGTTTGGATTGGCCTGGCTTGGCCGCGCCACCATGGTCATCCATCGTCGCCTACGACCTGAATACCGGTAAGATCGCTTGGAGAAGGCCTGTCGGTCAGGATTCGCTCTACGTGCAGGGTGACCAAAGCAAAGGTGCCCCAGGCGGCACCCTGAGGAAGGGGATGATCGTCACTTCGACGGGAGTGGTCTTTGCTACCGCAAAAGGGGGGAAGTTATATGCTTTCGATGCCGACAATGGTGAGCTATTGTGGGAACAAACGATGAGTCATGAAGTCAATGCCCAACCCAGCATGTACATGCTGGACGGAAAGCAATACCTTGTCATCAACGCAACGTCAAATTTCACAAGAGACAGCTACAACCATTCCAAAAAACCGGGCGCAATGCCTAGGGGATATGTTGTCTATGCTTTGCCGGCTAAGAAATAATAAAAATTTGTCAATTTAGGAGTGAGCGTGACCTCCCAAAAAGCACCGAGTGGGTAGTTTTTGGGAATTCTGAAAAATAAAACCAAACCCAAAGGACCTATGAAAAAGATCTTGATTTTACTGATTCTGAGTATCAGTTTGCAGGCAGCTGCCCAAAAGCTCAGCGAGCGGATCATCCCGAATGACCCCTCAAAATACAGGGAACTGTCCGCAGTACACCAAGGTGCCGGTAACATGGGCTTCACCCAATTGATTGGCCGAAATGACTTGGCGACGAATTTCCTCTATTTACATGCGGGAAAAATCCAGGCAAAATCTGGGATTGGCCATCATTTTCACCATTCGATAGAAGAAATGTTTGTCATCCTGGACGGGGAAGCAGAGTTTACCGTCAATGGCCGTACTTCCAAAATCAAAGCGCCCGCAGTGGTACCCTGCAAAATGGGAGATTCCCATGCGATATACAATTCTTCAGATGCAAACCTGACCTGGCTCAACTTCGCCGTCAGTCGCACGAAGGGCAAGACGGATGCCTTTGACCTTGGGGATACCCGTGTGGGTGCTAGCCTCGACCCGGTTCCCGCCTTTGTCAATGGTAGGTTGGAAAAAGAAAAGCTGAAGCCGAATAATCCAGCCTATTCTGGCGAAGGGGTCCTGTACCGGAGGATTCTGGGGCCGGAAGTATTTACGACCGATTGGCATCATGTCGACCACGTAGTCATTCCTGTGGGCGGGCGGGGAATCACTCGGAAACTTGAGGGTTTTGAAGAGGTCTATTATGTGACCAAGGGGAAAGGAAAGGTTAGCATCGGAAATGATACCGGAACTTACAAAGCCCATGATGCTTTCTGGGGGGCATTGGGAGAGAGCTTGAGTTTTTCAAACGATGGGCCCGAGGATCTCGAACTATTGGTAATTGGCATTGCGGCACCCAGGCAAAAGAGCCTTGCTATCGAGAAGCCACTGATTGCCCCAAAAGCCATGGTACTGCAGATGGAGTTTGTGGTTGATAAGGAAAACGCCAAAGCCTTTGAGGAAATGTATTATTCGATTTATGTCCCGGCAATGGTCGTCCAGCAGGGGTATTTGGGTTCTAAGTTACTGCGTTTATTCCCTGAAAATTTATCCAAGGAAATCCAGGCAGAACCGACTACTTACAATTACCAGATCATGATTTCTTTTGATACAGAAGAAAACAGGAGGAAATGGGTCGCCAGCAAACAACATGATATTGCCTGGCCTGCGGCATCCGGGCTTGCCAAGGAATTTAAATGGAAAGGCTATGACGTGATGGGCGATGATGACCAACGTTGACGACCGAATTTGAAACAAATATCCATAACCATGAATACAAAAGCATTTATCCTCTTTTTCAATCTTGTCCTGATTACAGGATGGCTATCTGCACAGACCATATCGAAGGAAGAGATGATTTTCCTGACCTCAGAATGGAAAGGAGAGCGTTTCCCGGATGGTAGACCTAGAATCCCCGATGATTTGTTGGAAAGGGCAAAGCGCATCATGATCGACGACGCCTGGAACGCCTTGCGGAATGAGGGATACCACAATCAATTTGAAGGTGGCTGGAAAATGGTGAATGAAACCTTGATGACGGGACGTGCTGTCACCGCCATGTATCTCCCAAGCAGGCCTGATGTCGAACGAAACATCAAAGAGAGAGGTGCCAGGCAGGGCAGAAAAGGCAACACCAATTCATGGCCCATCGATACCCTTGTGCCAGGGGACCTGTATGTAGCGGATGCCTATGGCAAAATTGGGGGTGGACCGATCATGGGCTCTACCTTGGCCAATTCCATATTCAGCAAATCAGGCAACGGCGTGGTTTTCGATGGCGCGGCTAGGGATCTTCAGGAGATCAGGAATATGAAGGGATTCAACGCGTTTGTGCGTGATTTCCACCCGTCCTTTACGGAAGAGATGGTGTTGATGGGACTCAATACACCGATACGCATTGGAGGAGCGATCGTGCTGCCTGGTGATTTGGTGATCGCCACTGTCGAAGGTGTGCTTTTTGTTCCGGCGCATTTGGCAGAACAGGTCGTCTCTGTGGCCGAATTTGTAGTCAGGAAAGACCAATTTGGATTCGAAATGGTGAGGAACAATATCTACAGCACTGGAGAAATAGACAGCCAATGGACAGACGAAATCAAGACTGCCTTTCTCAAATGGCTGGAGAAACGCCCCGACCTCGGTACCATGACAAGACAGGAATTGGACCAAATGATGAGTAAGCGGACCTGGTGAGAATATCACACACCTTTAGATGGAAAGATCACAATACGTCAACAATCCCATCCTTACTCATTTTCCTCCAACTACAAATAATTCACATATCCTTCCTTATTCGTCCTGATTTTAAACACCTTGCTGTAACTTACTATATAAAGAGTCTTCATATCCTCATCCCCGAAGCAAAGGCTTACTGGGAAGGAAGGCATGTTGATCATCCCTACAAATTTTCCTGTTTTGTCAAATATCTGCACGCCGTAATAGGTCGCCACATAGATGTTTCCCTCTTTGTCAATCGCCATACCGTCCGCTCCTGAAGATCTGCCCCCTCTTTCCAACACATCTTCGGTTAGGTGCACTTTTGCAAACTGCCGTCCATTGCTGATGCTGCCATCGGCTTGGACATCATAAGCCCAAATGTAATTGTCCTTTTCACTTTTGACAGGGTACCATTCTTCTTTGTCAAAGCAATTGTTTATATAAAGCGTCTTGCCATCTGGAGAAAGCAATATTCCATTAGGCATGGCAAATTCGTTGGGTTTGGTGATTCTTGAAATTTCGCCTTTTGGAGAAACATAATACACCGCTCGGCCGGGTTGGAATTTTTCAGCTTCCATCGTGAATTGAGGATCGGTGAAATAGAATCCGCCTTTTGTATCAGTGATGATGTCATTTGGCCCATCAATGGGCTTCCCTTCATACCGATCTGCGAGCACGCGCAGCACCTGTCCATTTGTATTCATTTCCACTACCCTATGGCCCATCATGTCACACACGATCAGGTTGCCATTCTTGTAGGGATACAGCCCATTTGTTTGCATCTGACCTTGGGCAATATTTCGATAGCTGCCATCGGGATTCATCACGACAGTGGAGCTTTTTTTCGGATCTCCATTGTAATCTTTATCGAAGTACATATTGGAGAAGTAAAGCTTGCCATTCATCCACTTCGGCCCTTCGGAAAAAAACAGTTCGGGCTTTGTTTTTTTGCCATCAATAACCAATTCCAGCGTGGCGTCTTCAGGGATGAACTCGCGAAATCTTGACATGCTTTCGCTTGCCTTTTGAGAATAATCGGGTCGGGAAGGCCAAAAAATATCCAAGGCATCCGCACCAGAGGATCCGATGTTGGCCCCATGCACAAAATTGCCCGGAATCCGAACCGCATCATGGGCTTCCATGCGTTTGGTTTCATCCAGAAGGATTTCATCCACAGCACCTCTCAGCACAAACATGATTTGTTCTTCGGGATGGATATGATGTCCAAATTTCGAATCCGGATCCATCGAAATAAAGCTCAAGAGCATATTCCTTCCCGAAATCAGCCTTGCATGCGCGCCAGAAGCAAGTTCAGTCAGTTGAATGTCGTAGAGATCGTAAATCTTGTTAGGTTCCAAATTTGGAGAAAGGGGATTTTCGATATCCGAAATATCTGAGGGAAGGTTTTCTATACCTGCAAGCTGTAGGTAGTCCAAGCGCAAGGGGCTGCATACCTCGAAAACCTTCGCCCCTTCACTGCCACTTTGAATGGAATATTTGCTGCCCTTTTCCAGATAGACAAAGTCAATCCTAGGAGTACCGTTATGGATTCCGGTTGGAGCCTCCCTTTTCTTAGAGGTCATGGTCATTGAATTTCCGTTGATCTGAATGGTGGCCGCTCCATCGATCAGAAACACAAACAGGTCTGATTCAATCGTTTTTTCAGGAATCACTGCCTCTGGATCTAGTCTTAGTTCGGCCAGCATGGCCCCTTTGCCCCAAAGAAGCTTTCCCGTTACTCCGGGTTGTAGGCTAAAATCCCCGATTGAATCAAAACTTGAAACCCTTCCATCTCCCAACATCGCCGAAATCTTGGTATCGGAAACATCGATGAGCTGTCTCACCGTAAGGCCATACTTTTCGATCAGTTCGGCGTTTCTTTTTCCCCATTCGGGTCCTGAAGGTGAACAACTTAAAAAGGCAAAAACAAATAGTAATCCAACGAGATGATGATGGCAAATTCTTCGGTTCATAGGTTATTTGGATAGGTTTATCACTCAAAAATTAACCAATAAAAAATTCAGAACATCAACCACTTATACGAAATCGCGGTGAAACACTTCCTTTTTACGTAGGACTTTTGATGCCGAATCTAGGCTTTGGAAATGAAAAAAGCCGCTCGATGGCGGCTTTTTTGGGTTTAATTGTTCTGTTGAATATGCTTAATTGCCTTCAAGCGCATTGGCTCCGGCCACGATTTCAAGGATTTCACTTGTGATGGCTGCCTGACGGGTTCTGTTGTACATCAACTTCAATTCCTTGAGCAGTTCTGCGGCGTTTTCGGTTGCCTTGTCCATGGAGGTCATCCTGGCGCCGTGTTCAGAAGCATTGCTTTCCAAAACAGCCTTGTAGAATTGGGTTTTCAAAGCGGTAGGAACCAAGTCCTGTACGACATATTCTTTGGATGGTTCCAAGATATAATCCGTCGGCTTCGCCTCGGTTCCTGAAGTATTCAGGGATCCCATGGGAAGAAACTGTTCCACGGTGATATCTTGAGTCGCGACGTTGCGGAAGTGGTTGTAAACCAATACAACCTCATCGAATTCACGTTTGATAAAACCTTCCATCGCGAAGGAGGCGATCTTCCTTACTTCCTCGTAGGAAACATCCTTGAAAATCTCAAAGAAATCGCCATTGATCCTGAAATCTCTCCTCGTGAAAAATTCAAAGGCCTTTTTACCCAAAGGCAAGACGGTCACGTCTTTTCCCTTGTACTCATTGCTGACCAAACCACTTGTGGTTTTAAGGATATTGGAATTGAAAGCACCGCAAAGTCCCTTATCCGAGGTCATCGCTACGATCAAGACCTTTTGGACCGGCCTCTTTTCGGCATAGGCGATTTCCAATTCTCCACCCATGGACGATACCACCTCATCCAAGATCGCGGTTAGTTTTTGGGAATAGGGACGCATTTTCAGGATACGTTCCTGGGCCCTTCTCAATTTGGCAGCCGCAACCATTTTCATGGCACGAGTGATCTGCTGTGTTGAGGCCACAGAATTGATCCTTTGCTTTACTTCCTTCAGGTTAGCCATAGCTCAAATGTGTTCGAAAAGGATAACCGAAAGCCGAAACAAATCCGGCCTTCAGCACCTACTTATTCAAATTAGAGTTTTGTATACTTTGCAGTCAGATCTTTTGCAGCCTTTTCGAGGATTTTCCCTGCAGCGTCGAGATCGTTTTTGAGCAACAATTCCAGTGCTTCGGGGTAGCTGCTTTTCAACAGATTATAGAATTCAGTTTCAAACTGACGAACTTTATTCACTGGAATGGTATCCAAGAAACCCTTTGTAGATACGTAGATGATGGCTACTTGGTATTCGACCGGAACTGGAGAGTACTGAGCTTGTTTAAGTATCTCTTGGTTCCTCCTACCTCTTTCGATTGTCCGCTTTGTGGATGCATCCAAATCAGACCCAAACTTGGCAAAGGCTTCCAATTCACGGAATTGCGCTTGGTCCAACTTTAGCGTACCTGCCACTTTTTTCATTGATTTTATCTGCGCGTTACCACCTACCCTAGAGACGGAGATACCCACGTTGATTGCAGGACGGATACCGGAGTTGAACAGGTTGGACTCCAAGAAAATCTGTCCGTCGGTAATGGAAATTACGTTGGTCGGAATATAGGCAGAAACGTCACTTGCCTGCGTTTCGATAATTGGGAGGGCGGTTAGCGACCCACCACCTTTCACCAAATGACGAATAGACTCAGGAAGATCATTCATTTGTTGGGCGATCTTGTCGGAGTTATTGATTTTAGCCGCTCTCTCCAACAATCTTGAGTGCAAATAGAACACGTCACCTGGATACGCTTCACGTCCCGGAGGTCTTCTCAACAAGAGGGAAACTTCCCTATATGCAACGGCCTGCTTGGACAAGTCATCATAAATAATCAATGCAGGTCGGCCGGTGTCACGGAAGAATTCACCGATAGATGCTCCTGCGAACGGGGCAAAGAATTGAAGTGGTGCAGGGTCAGAGGCAGAAGCAGAGACAACCACAGAATATGGCAAGGCTCCACCTTTTTCCAAAGCTGATACGATACCTGCTACGGTAGAAGCTTTCTGTCCGATTGCCACATAAATACAATAGACTGGTTGGCCTTTTTCGTAATATTCTTTCTGGTTCAGGATAGTATCGATAGCCACGGCTGTCTTACCTGTTTGACGGTCACCGATGATCAATTCCCTTTGACCCCTACCGATAGGAATCATGGAATCGATCGCCTTGATACCTGTTTGAAGTGGCTCATTGACCGGCTGACGGTAGATTACACCTGGAGCTTTTCTTTCCAGTGGCATCTCATAAAGCTCTCCTGTAAGTTTTCCTTTGCCATCGATAGGATTTCCCAATCCATCAACAACACGGCCCAACATGCCATCGCCAACTTTTATCGAAGCGATTTTCTTGGTCCTTCTGACGTTGTCTCCTTCTTTAACAAGTTTGGAGTCACCAAAAAGCACGGCGCCCACATTGTCTTCTTCCAAGTTGAGTACCATCGCCTTGAGGCCGTTGTAAAACTCCAACAACTCACCAGCTTGTGCCTTGGAAAGTCCAAAAATACGGGCTACACCGTCACCAACTTGAAGGACGGTTCCCACTTCTTCGAGTTCAGCTTCTGTATTAACATTGGAGAGCTGCTCTCTCAATATGGCTGAAACTTCATCAGGTCTTACTTGTGCCATTATATTTTCAATTATTTGTTTCTGTTATTAATACAATTTGACAAAATACCGTTGGGCAAATCCCAATCTCAGGTCTCTTAACTTGCCGCTCAGGGAATCATCCAAGACTTTGTCGTCGACTTTGAGGACGAAACCACCAATCAGGTTCGGATCGATTTTCTCCTCCAATTCAACCTTGGCTTTACCAGAAATTTCCTTCACCACGGCTACGAACTTGGAGCGAAGATCGGCAGTTAGGGGTACTGTGGTAGTCACTTCCGCGATCTGGATCCCAAGATGCTGGTTGTATTGCCGGATAAATTCCTTGGCGGTAGCCAACAGTACATTGGATCTGTTTTTCCGGGTAACGATATCAAAAAAATTCATCGTGATCTGGTGTCCGTCCTTTTCGAATAGTGCCTTTAGTACATTGCCCTTTTTCTCGGTATTTACGATAGGACTTTCAAACATGAGCACCAAGCCTCGATTTTCGGACGAAAGTGTGATCAGTTTTTTGACATCCTTCAAAACCGGTTCGAGTGCATTTCTCTCGACTGCCAATTCCAAAAGCGCTTTTGCATATCTAGACGCTACTTTAATCGCAGTCATATTCAGTTCATCTTAACGTCTTTCAACAACTCATCCACCAAGGCCTGCTGTGCAGCATCCGTGGCAAACTTTTTCTTCAGGAGCTTTTCAGCGACTTCGAGGGAAAGCATACCTACTTGCACTTTCATTTCTTCAAGCGCTGCCCTCTTCTCAGTTTCAATAGCCGCTTTGGCATTTTCCAGGATTTTCCCTGCATCTGCCTGAGCCTTTACCCGAGCTTCCTCGATAATCTGCTTGGCTGTCTCAGAGGCTCTGTGCAGCATCTCGTCGCGCTCGATCTTTGCCTCGTGGACAATTTTTTCGTTTTCAGCCTTGAGGTTAGCCATTTCATTCCTTGCTTGTTCGGCTGACTTCAGAGCCGACTCGATGCTCTTCTCACGTTCGTCCAAGGCCGCCAAAATTGGCTTCCAAGCATACTTGCTGAGAAGGAATAAAACGATCAAAAATCCGAGTGCAGACCAAAAGATCAGACCTAAGCCAGGTGTAATTAGTCCCATAGTTTATTATTTAATGCTGATTTGTTCAATAGTTGAAAGGAGGGGACTGACCTAGCGTCAGTCCCCGCTTCTTTGCTTAGAAAGTGTAATTACCCAATGCAATCAGCAGACAAACTACCACTGCAAACAGGGAAACCACCTCAATAAGAGCCGCGATGATCAGCATGGCAGTCTGGATTTTACCAGCTGCTTCAGGCTGACGGGCGATGCCCTCCATAGCTTGCCCACCGATTCTACCAATACCCAGACCTGCGCCAATCGCGACAATTCCGGCACCGATACCTGCACCCATAAGTGCAAAACCGGCAGTAAGTAAGATTGAAGTTAACATACGTGTTAGGTTTTATAAATTGAACAAAGAAATTCCTGATTAATGGTGGTGCTCATGCTCCGCTACCGCCAATCCAATGTACATGGCAGAGAAAAGGGTGAACACATATGCTTGAATGGTGGCGACCAATAGTTCAATGAAGTT
Source organism: Mariniradius saccharolyticus AK6 (assembly GCF_000330725.2). Lineage (GTDB taxonomy): Bacteria > Bacteroidota > Bacteroidia > Cytophagales > Cyclobacteriaceae > Mariniradius > Mariniradius saccharolyticus. The sequence continues at coordinate 98,643 of NZ_AMZY02000006.1, forward strand.
GATAAATACAACCATGATTGTACTCGCCACCCCAACTGCGTAAGATTCAAAAACGAATATCAGCGCAATGAAGCTCAAGATCACAATGTGGCCCGCAGTGATGGCCACAAAAAGACGGACCATCAAGGCAAATGGCTTGGTAAACAAACCAATGATTTCGACCGGAACGATGATCAACAACAGTGGGGCCGGTACGCCAGGTGTCGCAAACACGTGCTTCCAATAATCCTTGTTACCATTCAAGTTGGTGATGATGAAGGTAAAGATCGCCAGTGTAAACGTCAGAGAAATGTTGCCCGTGAAATTCGCCGCCTCCGGAAAAAGACCCAACAGGTTGCCTATCCAAATGAAAAAGAACAAGGTCAACAGATAAGGCGTGAATTTCAGGCATTTCTTGTGGCCGATGTTTGGGAGCGCAATTTCATCCCTTACAAAGACTACTATTGGTTCAATGAAGGACGCTATGCCCTTTGGAGCTGTTCCAGGACTCTTGCGGTAATGTTTCGCCGCCGAAAGCATTAAGAAAAGAATTACTGCCATGATGATGAACATCATCGCCACGTTTTTGGTAATCGAAAAATCATAAAAAACCCTGGATGAATCTGCTGCTTTGAGCTTGTATGTCTTGTCGATGTAGTAGCCGTTGACGACTACGTTTTCGCTGATTTCGTGGGTCTCGTGGTCGTGAAACTGTGAAGACATAAACACTTCCAATCCTTGGTCCGGAGAGTAAACAATCACCGGAAGCGGCAAGGTGACATGGGTGTGGCCTATGGTTGCAAAATGCCACTCGTAATTGTCCATCACGTGGGGCAAAATAAAGCCTGTCTTGCTTTCACCATCCCCCGCGGCCAAAACCGGAAAAGAAACGTTCAGTAAAATGACTGATAATAAAAGACTTATTGAAAGAAATTTGCGGAGCATCAGATAATTCTTTAGTGCCTATCTCGAATTCGGGCGCAAATTAGCTATAAGCATGTATATATCAAACAATAAGTAAAGGAAATAAACGATAAAGAAATTGACGATGAACAAAATAATATTTTCAACACCAAGCATTAACATGACTGCCACGAAACCAATACTGGATAAGAGGCGCAGTCCAATTCCGCCCAACAGGATGCTCACAGAATTTTCTTTGCTGAGTTGTAAAAGGTAGTGGGTAAACATTCCAGTAATCCAAGTCAGGATAATAAAAAATGCCATGATGGTCCACATGCTTTCATGGATCCAGGCAGGCTTTATGTATTGCTGGATCACGTAAATCACTCCTCCCAATAACAGTGAAAGAAGTATCAATTTGAGGGTAAGGATTTTGATTGCCTTCATGAAAGCTTGGGTGAAGGCGCAAAGCTAGTCTTTTTTGTGCTTTTGTTCAGCACGCTCGTCATTTTTCAGACTTACGTAGAGTTGGTAGAACGCAATCACCGTAAATAGCAGACAAAATAAAAGTATCCACAGTGGAAACTTCATGCCACTTTTTTGCTGAATCTTCCAACCTATCCAAGTCCCGAGGCCAATCACAGCAAAAAGCTGGAAAGAAAGCCCAAAATACTTCAGAAAAACAGGTGGGCTAGGCGGAGACGAGCTGTTTTTGGGATTTTTCTTCATGCGGTCCCGATTTGGAATTCATGCCTGCTTTGGCATCCATCCTGCAGTCGCCATTGAAGGTAGCTCCATTTTCGATGACCAGCTTTTGGGTGCTGATATTTCCAAGGATGACGGCCGTCTTGGTAAGGTACAAAGTACCCGAACAGGTGACTTCGCCTTCCACTTTGCCGGAGATTTCCATTTCGGGGGATTGGAGGTTACCCTTGATGGTGGCCGAATCGCCTATGACGATCTTGGTTTTTGATTCTACCAAGCCTTCCAATTGACCTTCAATCCTGATATTCCCAGCTGCTCTGATATCACCTACTATTTTGGTCTCTTTGGAAATCACGTTGGTTGAACTCACCATCTCTGTTGCCGATTTTTTTTCTTCTAACTTGTTGAACATACTAGTCGAATGTAATGAACTCCTTTGGATTTAGGGGGGTGCCTTTGTACCACAATTCGAAGTGGAGATGCGGCCCGGTCGTCAGTTCGCCCGTATTTCCTATCACGGATACGATTTCGCCTGCCCTCACCACATCACCAGTGTGTTTCAATATTACCGAATTATGTTTATAAATCGAAATTAAGTCATTGGAATGTTGGATGCTGATCACATACCCGGTTTCCAGCGTCCAAGAGGTCCAAATGACCGTTCCGCCTGCAATTGCCTTGACAGGCTCATTTTCCTTAGCTACGACGTCAACTCCAAAGTGGTCATTTTTCGGGGAAAAAACTGCCGTCAAAACGCCCTTGATTGGAGGAAAAAAGTAAGTCTCCATAAACGTGCTGTTGCTCACCCCAACGACGGGAGTAGACTCGAGGGGCAATCCCTGAAACTCGTCCAGAATACTCTGTGTACCTGCCGAAGGCTGATATACCAATCCCTCTGGCTTTTCGACCTGTAAACTTTCTTCCGTTTTGGGGGCTGAAAGATCCTCCATTTCCGTTACGTTGCCCTCCATGATCTTTTCGAGGTTGGCGAGGTAGGTGTCTTTTTGGCTCACGGCCATGGTCAGCGAATCCACCATATCTGTCAGCATCAGTACTTTGGCTGTATTCTCCGTTTCCATAAACATCGGGTCAAACCACTGCCTGAGAAAGGTCCTTGCCAAAATCAGGGAAAGGCCAAAAACGATGATAAAGGAAAGTACGCCCAAAATCAGAATCCTGAAAATCGATATATTGACCGATCCCAAGACAGAAAAATCCTGTTTCTTCCGGACGACAACCAAGTATTTTTCATTGAGCCTATCGGCCCATTTTTCTCTTAAACCCACACTTGCAAGATTTCGGTAAAGCCTGTAAAAATATTATATTCCGCCGAAGCGTTTACTAATTTACACCATTTACAGTAATTTGGAAACCCAAAGTCTACGGCTAAGCCATGAAGCAAAAGATTTCCCTGTTTGTATTTCTGCTTTTTTTGATGGCCTGCTCTTCTGAGCGGAACACTTTTTTGAACCGGGCCTTTCACAATACAACGGCAAAATACAATGCCTATTATTATGCCAACGCAAAAATCCAGGAACTTGAGGCTGGCATCCAGGCCAATCACCGGGAGGATTTCACACAAGTACTTCCTGTTTTCTATCGCATTGACAGTGCTTTTATCAAGGAAAACAAAGAACTGCTCAAAGATACCCGTGAGTTTGCCTCCAAAGCTGTGGATTGGCACAGAATATCCAAATGGGTAGATCCAAGCTATTTCCTCCTGGGCATGGCGGACTATTACGAGGCACAATTTGACGATGCTTCCAATACATTCAAATACCTCAACGTCAATTCAAAAAAGAAGAAAATCAGGCACAGAAGTCTCATCCAACTCCTTAGAATTTCCACCGATTTGGGAAATTTCGAAGATGCAAATTATATCATCGACTATCTCACCAAGGAAACAGGGATCAGCTCCGACAACAAGTTCCACCTGTACAAGAACCTGGCGTACTATTACGACAAAAGGGGAGAAATCAATGGCAAACTCGGGGCATTGGACCGGTCACTTGCTTTCACGAAGAACAAGAAAGAGTTGTCCCGCACCAACTTCATCATTGCCCAGCTTTACCAGCGGGAAGGGCTCAATTCTTTGGCTTTTGATTATTACCAAAAATCCCTACGAGGAAATCCCCCTTATGAGCGGTACTTTTTTGCCCAGTTGTATGCGCAGCAGGTTGCCGACCTCAACCGCGGCAAAGACGTAAAGCGCGTCCGGAGTTATTATGACGATCTTTATAAGGACACCAAAAACAAGGAGTTGCGTGATGTGATCCTTTATGAGAAGGCGGTTTTTGAATTGAAACAGGGTGATGTCGAAGAAGCCGAGAGACTCTTGATCCGTGCGGCAAAGGAAGATGGCAACAATCCAATACAAAAAGGCTATATCTATTCGAAACTGGCGGATATCGCATTTGAAATCAGGAACGATTTCGTCACTTCCAAATATTTCCTTGATAGTGCCGCCACAAATTTCCGCCCAGTCGACCCTCCGTATGAGGACATTATGGCCCGCAAGGAAGTCTTGGATAGATATGTGGAAAATTACCTGACGGTCAGCAGAAATGACAGCCTTCTCCAGCTGAGCGAACTCAGCCGCGAAGCGCAGGAACGAATTGCCCAGGACTTCATCAAAGCAGAAGAAGAGCGCCTGCTGAAGATGGCAGCGGAGAAAGACCAACCCAAGGCAACCGGCATCTTCGATAATTTGTTAGCCTTCAGTGGCCGTGGTTCTGGACAGTCATTTTATTTTGAAAACGCCCTTGCCATACAGCAAGGCAGCATAGATTTTTCGCGAAACTGGGGCAACAGGCCGCTACAAGACAATTGGCGACGGGCGAGCCAAAGCTTCCAAACTCCAACTTCCAGCCAAGGCAATGTGATTGGCCAAACCGACAGTCTTGGAGCGGAACCGGAAAACCCCATTCTTTCCCAACTTCCGGAATTGGAGACGCTGCTTTCCAAGATCCCAAGCAATCCCGAGCAAATCAACCAAATGCGTCTGGACCTCGAAGAGGCATATTTTGAGCTTGGCAAGATCCTGTTTTTCGATTTGAATGTTCCGCTGATTGCAATCGAAAACCTCGAAAGCCTGATCACCAAATATCCAAATTCGGTGAAAAAACCCGAGGCCTACTACATCTTGTATCTGGCCCAAAAGGAAACCGGCGGTAATGCAGACATCTATGCACAGCGGCTAAATCGGGAATTCCCGAACTCGCCCTTTACACTTTCGATCAACAATCCCGAAAAAATATCGGGAAACCAAGCGTATCTGGAATCTTCCCGTGGTTACAAAGACGCCTACGAGCTTTATCAAAACAAGCAATACACCGAATCGAGACAGAAAATCCGCTCCACACTTGAGCAGTTTCCTTTGACAAAAAACACCGATCGACTGCTGCTGTTGGATATCATGGTCACGGGCAAAATCGACTCGAAAGACCTCTACCAAGAAAAATTGGAAAACTTCATCCAAACCTCGGAGGATGAGCCCTTGGTAAATATGGCAAGAAATATGCTTGGACTATTGACTGGGCCGGAATCTGCCGAACAAGAAGCAGGCGAAAGCGAGCCCGAAGAGCAGTCTGCGGAAACTACCGAGGAAGAAGTCCCCGTCGAAACTGAGGCCGAGGAAGCTGAAAGCCCTTACAAAGATAATCCTAACCAAACCCATATATTTGTGATCGCAATGGACCCGGAGAAAGCGCGGGAATCCAAAAACCTCTTGGGGGACTTGGAACTGTTCCACAGCCAAAATTTCGCAAGTTTCAAGCTGCGGACCGGCAATATGAACATGGGGAGGGAAAATGTTATATTCATTATCAGCCCTTTCAGTAATGCCGAAAAAGGGATTACCTACAGGGACAAGTTCATGTCCGATTTCCAGTCCAACATCCTTTCAGATGAAGAAAAGGGTAACTGCTTTCTCATATCAATAGAGAACTTCCAAGAACTCAACCGAAGGAAAAATCTGGACGAATACAGAAATTTCTACAAAAAGGCGTACTAAATACCTTTCCGATACTTTCTACAATGGCGAATATCACCACCGAAAAAATCATCAAATACATTTGGATAGCTTTTGGAGCAGGATTATTGGGCTTCATCATCTTTGTTTGGGCAGTGAGCGCCAATTTTCTGGGCCTTTTTGGAGAATTGCCCGATTTCAAGGAGTTGGAAAACCCCCAAAGCGAACTTGCGTCCGAGCTCTACACTTCCGACGGAGTCTTATTGGGAAACTATGCCCGCGAAAACCGTAGCCCGGTGAGTTATTATGAACTCTCGCCGAATTTGGTCAATGCCCTGATAGCCACCGAGGACGTACGTTTCCAGGACCATTCAGGAATTGACTTCCAAAGTATGGGAAGGGTTTTGTTCAAATCCATCATCCTGCAGCAAGGGGCAGGCGGAGGAAGTACGCTCAGCCAACAGACTGCCAAAAATCTTTTTAAGACCAGAAACCAAGACAGTCAGGGGATTCTCAGCCGAGTGCCCGGCCTGAGGATGCTCATCATCAAAACCAAGGAATGGATCGTGGCTGCGAAGCTCGAAAAGTCCTATACCAAGGATGAAATCCTGACCTTGTACCTCAACACCTCAGAATTTGGAAGCAATGCCTATGGTATCAAGACGGCATCCAAAACCTTTTTCAACAAAGAACCCATTGATTTGAATATCCAGGAATCGGCGATTTTGGTCGGCCTGCTCCAGGCACCTACGCGATTCAGTCCTGTTTTCAATCCAGAGAATGCCATCCGAAGGAGAAATACAGTTTTGGGTCAAATGGAAAAATATGATTTCATTTCTGAACAAGCCCATGATTCGCTGACACAGTTGCCGATTGAGTTGGATTACAAAGTCCTCAACCAAAACCAAGGTTTGGCGACTTACTTCAGGGAGGTCATTAAGGCCGATTTGATCAAATGGACGAAAGAAAACCTCAAACCCGATGGATCCCCCTATGACCTGTTTGGAGATGGTCTGAAAATCTACACGACCATTGATAGCCGAATGCAACGCTATGCTGAAGAGGCCGTGGATGAACACATGCGGGAGCTTCAGAAAAAATTTGAAAAGGAAATGGGCACGCGCGATCCTTGGATTGACAACAACGGACGTGTCATTCCCGATTTTCTGGAGACCGCGGTCAAGCGTACCGATGCTTACAGAAACTTGGTAAAGCAATACGGTGCCGGGTCCGATTCTATCCAAATCATGCTTAACCAGAAAAAACGGATGCGTATATTCTCCTGGCAGAGAGGTGAAATCGATACCACGATGAGTACTATGGACTCACTGAGATATTACAAAAAACACCTCCAGACCGGATTTGTCTCCATGGATCCACATACCGGTCACATCAAGGCCTGGGTCGGAGGTATCAATTACAAATACTTCAAATTTGACCATGTCAGGCTCAGCAAGCGTCAGCCAGGCTCAACCTTCAAGGCATTTGTGTATGCTGCCGCGATCGAAAATGGCTACAGCCCTTGCTATACGGTCATTGACCAACCCGTCGAAATCAATATTCCCGGACAACCGACTTGGAGCCCCAGCAACGCCGATGGCAAATTCTCCTACGAAAAGATGACCATCCGACTGGCAATGGCCCAATCTGTCAACTCAGTAACGGCATTTATGATGAAAAAGCTCGGACCAAAAGTAATCGTAGAAACTGCCCACCGATTGGGTATCACAAGCGATTTGGAAGAAGTGCCCGCGCTAGCTTTGGGTACAAGCGATGTTTCAGTGTTGGAAATGGTTGGTGCCATGGGCACCTTTGTGAATAAAGGAGAGCATATTACTCCGTTTTATATTGACCGCATAGAGGACAAAAATGGCAATGTCCTCGAGCAGTTTACGCCGAAAAAACGACCCGCAATGAGTGAGGAACATGCTTACCTGATGACATACATGCTAAGGGGTGGGTTTGAGGAATCCCAAGGGACAAGCCAAGGAGTGCCCTGGACCCTTCGTGAAGGCAACCAATTGGGAGGAAAAACTGGAACAACCCAAAATGCCTCCGATGGATGGTATATCGGGATGAGCAAAGACTTGGTTTCTGGAGCTTGGGTTGGCGGCGATGATCGGGCTATACATTTCAGAAGCTGGATTTCAGGCCAAGGTAGCCAAACTGCGAGACCTATTTGGGTAAAATATATGGCCAAAGTCTATGCCGACGAGACCTTGGGATACACAAGGGGACCGTTTCCACTGCCGGAGAGACCATTGAGCATTGAGATTGACTGCGCTAAGTATGAGTTGGAAAATCGCGGCTTTACGGACTTTGACTACGATCCGAAGAAAACCGATTTCTAAATCTACCGTATCTCAAGAATTTGCAAAAACAGCCTACTCGGCTGTTTTTTTATATTTGTAGGCTATGTTGACAAGTTCGTCGTTCCAAGCTTCAGATTACAATTCACTCCCCGATTTGCCTGGGGTTTATAAATACTTCAATGCCTTACAGGAACTGATCTATGTAGGCAAGGCAAAAAGTCTGAAAAAAAGGGTCAGTAGCTATTTCGTAAAGGGCACGCGTCTGAATTACAAGACCAGACGGATGGTCAAGGAAATCCAGAAAATTGAAATCACGATCGTGGAAAACGAGCTGGATGCGCTTTTGCTCGAAAACAATCTCATCAAAAAAACCCAGCCACGTTACAATATCCTTCTCAAGGATGACAAGACCTATCCCTACCTCCTTCTGACCAAAGAGCCATTCCCAAGAATCTATCCGACCCGCAAACTGATACCCAATCGCGGAACCTATTTCGGACCATTCGCATCCGTAAAGGCGATGAACAACGTATTGGAACTGATCCGCAGTATTTTTACCATACGCACCTGTAGACTGGATCTCAGCGCTGAAAATATCCAAGCAAAAAAATTCAAGATCTGTTTGGAATACCATATTGGCAACTGCCTCGGCCCTTGCGAGGGATTGCAAAAAGAAGAAGATTACCTCAAAGAAATCGAGCATGCCAAGCATATTTTGAAAGGAAACCTTGGCGCAGCGAAAACCTTCCTCAAGAAAAACATGCTGGAGGCGGCTGAATCATTGGCTTTTGAACGGGCACATTATTTCAAAAACAAACTTGACCTCCTCGAAAAATACCAAGCCAAATCCTTGGTAGCAAACCCATCCATCCAGGACTTGGACGTTTTTGGGATCGAATCCGATGAGAAATCCGCCTATGTGAATTACCTCAAGGTGAAAAATGGAGCCATCATCATCACCAAAACCGTTGAGCTGAAAAAGCGACTGGACGAAACGGAAGGCGAACTTTTACTTACGGCAATCATCCGACTCAGAGACCAGTTTAATTCTGACGCAGAGGAAATCATTGCGAATATTCCCTTGGAAGAGGAGTTTGAAGGAATGAACGTAACTGTCCCGAAAATTGGCGATAAGAAGAAACTTGTAGAACTCTCTCTAAAGAATGCACAGTACTATAGAACCGAAAAACTCCTCAGCGCGGGTGAAGTCAAAGACAAAAAAGACAGAGTCATCAAACAACTACAGGCTGACCTTTCCCTCAAGGAAATCCCCAGGTATATCGAGTGCTTTGACAACTCCAATATCCAAGGCACTAATCCGGTAGCCAGTATGGTCTGCTTTCTCAACGGAAAACCCGCGACAAAAGAATACCGCCACTTTCATGTGAAGACCGTCGAAGGGCCCAATGACTTTGCAAGCATGACAGAAATCGTGGGTCGTCGCTACCGTCGGCTATTGGAGGAGGAAAAAGACCTTCCCAACCTGATTGTAATCGACGGAGGAAAAGGACAGCTCTCTTCAGCAGTGGAAGCGATGAAGGAATTGGGGATTTATGGCAAAGTGCCGGTGATTGGTATCGCCAAACGCCTGGAGGAAATCTATTTCCCTGAAGATCAATATCCTCTTCACATCGACAAGAAATCTGAGTCACTCAGGCTCCTGCAAAAAATCCGAGACGAAGCCCACCGCTTTGCCATTACCTTTCACCGACAGGTACGCAGTAAGAAGGCTTTCAATACCACGCTCACGGACATCGAAGGGATCGGCGAAGCAACGGCCAATAAGCTTTTGAAACATTTCAAATCGGTCAAAAAGATCAAAGAAGCCGATGTGGAAAGCTTGGCAGCAGTGATCGGGACAGACAAAGCGGAAAAAGTCTTCAACACGATACAACAAAAAAAGAGCGGGGATTAGCCCGCTCTTTTTTTGGATTGTTTACCATTCCCATAGTCCATTCTCGAAGTCGAGTAGCTTGTGCTCAAACTCCAGAGAGTTGAGATAGGCCTGCAATTCCGGATTTGGATGGTTTGGATTGACCATATCCGCAATGTAAGCATTGTCTGGATTCGTATATCTCCTTACCACCGACCTGAACAGCCTTTGATCAAATACCTGATCGTAGGTTAGGTTCTTGGCGGAGTTTTGGAATATCAACCACCTTGCCTCAGGATGTTCCTGGAAGTGGTTGTAGAAATCCTTGAACCGGATAAAGCCGATGGTTTTCTGACCAGCATTGGCATTTGTCTGTGAAGGCATCACCAATTCGATGTGTTTGACATCAAATTTGATTTGGGAATGATGCTTATCGAAAACAAAATGCTCCATGAAATCCAGGTAGTACAGCTGTTTGACGAAAATACTGTCACCATTGGCCGCGATCCAAAAGTTCTCCTGGAACTCAGAAATGGATAGCGGACGGGTAAATTCTTCATCAGCAAATACTTCCAAAGCATTGTCTTCCACAATTGCCTTGTATATTTGATTGATGATCCCGTCATTTTTCGTATCACCGGAACCGTACAAAGGTTGGTTGTACTTTTCCCTCAGATCGATCCTTCTCCACACAGAGATTTGGTACATTTTGTCGTCCTCGCGGATCGGATGGGCTGAAAAAACAGTGTCCATCTTGAATTGCCTATCACCAGATCTCGAAGGAGTGACGCTGGTAGCACCTTGGCCCATCACATCCATGCCAAGAATTAGCAAGGAAAACAGACCGATGATTTTAGGATAAATTTTCATATTCCTGAATTTTTGGCCGGAATCAACCGACCTGTGATTACTTGATTGCTAGCCTGTAAATCTCTGGGGTTGGAAGCGTAGTCTTAATTTTGTTTCCACGGAAATTGGTCCTAGTAACCTCCGTAACCCTCACTACCAAACCGTCTCCACTCTTTGCAGAAGCCAGAAGGTTACGAATTGCGACACTCTCCCCAGAAATACCGACCTTTTCGCGCGGCACCTCATTTCTCAAAAGAATAACTTCTCCGCCTGTTACTTCAAATTTAGCATCTTTTGCCATGGTTCTGCCGAAGTTTACTTCTGGTATTGCCTTGACCAACAGCGTAGAAGGTCCAGGAGCCGGATAAGCAACACTCAAGTCTATTGGGCCACGGCCATCAAACAAGCGGATACTCGGATTTGGTACCGGCTTGATATCGTAGTCAACATTACCAATTTTATTGCCGCCACTGCTGACGCCGATGGTTACTTTTCCTGAGGCGCCCGGGATTACCGTTACTTGACCCGGCTTGCTTCCTTGGATAAAGGTACCATTGCTGATTGTAAAGGCTGGTGCGTAGGCATTACCCAAAGCTGGTACATCAATCATCAGGTCATTGGCGCAGTCCGCATAAAGCTGGTTTACCACCTCAGAAGTAACCTTGATGACAGGCTGGGCAATGTAATAATCGTAATCAACAGTTAATACCGTATCTACACCCCCGATGTTTGTTGCAATCTCACCTCTAATCACCGATTTGGCCAAACCGCGGTCATCATATTGGCTAGCTGGTGGTACAGTGAATTCAATTTTTCCAAACCCTTCTTCAACTGGAATCTCTCTTCCGTTGTAGCGCATTACAGGACTCGCAGAAGAGGAGGAAGAAGCGATGAACATATCGGCCTGGAACTTGGTACCTGCTGCCACCACATTGGATTGCGCAGCAATTTTTGCTTTTGTGATGTCTGCCTTGAAATAAAACGACCCGATAGAGCCATAAATTGCATTCAAGGATTCCGCTTCAATATTCAATACCTCATTTTGGTATTGGGAGATCAAAGCCATTACTGCACCTACTGGAGACTTCACAAAGTTCAGGAACACGAAATTCTTGTTTCTGACATCAGGGTCGTTTTTGAAGATGTCGATATCCTTGGCGTCTTTCGCGATGTCATTAAAAGACATTTCGATATTCAACCCTTTAAGAATTTCAGATATCTCCTTTGGATACGTATTCAACTTCTCCTGCATCTCGAAACCCTTGCGGTTGTTGTTGAAAATGTTGCCGGCAATGTCCACGTTTTTCAAAGCGGAGTTTTTGAATTGACCTTGATCATTTTTCGCATCGGACACTGTCAACAATTCTGTTTTCAGATCTTCCAGATACTTATAGACCTCTGAAGTCTTTTCCCTGACTTTTCTTGCCGCTTCTACCTTGGGCACGTCTCTTACGTTGTTGCCCTGCTGTTCTACTGCGCCTGCGATGGATGCTACGGTGGACTCGTTCTTCGCAATAAAGTTTTTCGAAGTCCTTTCCATTCCATCATTCAAAAGCACAAACTTCTGGAGAATCTGGTTACTTACCTGCAATGCCAGCAACGCTGTCAATACAAGGTACATCATCCCGATCATCCGCTGTCTAGGTGTCTCTTTACCTCCTGCCATAATTTCTAAATACGTTTGATGAATTATGAATCAGGCTTAGCCTTTCATGGCTGTCAACATGCCACCATAGATTTTGTTGAGTGAGCTCACGTTGGAATTCAATTTGGCCAACTCGCTCTTAAACTGTTCTGTTTCTTTTCCAGCTTCTGTCAAGCCTTCCATTGCAGTGGCCACGTTGGCATAAAACTTATTCAAAGTCTTGAGGTGTGTTTGGGCATCCAAAAGCTCCATTTCGTACACATTGTTCAATGCAGAAAGGTTTTTGGTCACAGTGACCACTTGATTGTGATATTCTTTCGCATCCTGAGAAGCGGATGAAAGTTCTGTCAATGCCATTGCTGTCTTTCCGTAAGACTGATTGATATCAACCAAGGTTTTGGAAGCCGTCTTTACGTTTGTAGCATATTCATTTGTAGCTACTGCTGCGTCTGCAATAGTGCCCATTTTTTCAGCTGAGCTAGCTAAGTTTTGGATTCCTTTTCCAAGGCTGTCGATCAGTTCCGGACCAACTTTGGCGTTGGCGAGCATTTCGTCAAACTTAGCCGCGAGTGGATCTTTTGCTGCAGCTTTGGATGCCTTTGGTTGGGCGGGCTCTTCACCAGCCAACTCTGGATAGACTTTTGTCCAATCTACCTCTTCGTGCCTTGGTTCAAAGGCAGAAAGGAAGAAAATCAAAGCTTCTGTAGTGAGACCGACACCGATCATCAAGCTGGCGAAAGGCCAGTCAAGGATTTTGAACATTGCGCCGAGGATTACAACTGCTGCACCGATACCGTAGATTTTTGGCATGATGACGGTGTAGAATTGATGTTTGAAGGAGTGTTTGTTGTTTGCCATAATTGTGTAAAAGTAAAAGGTGATAGAGTGATTAAGGTATCGTTAGAGTTTATCTTTTTCTTCTTCTGTTGTTGCTTACATCCATGGAACCTGATCTGCCCAAATAGGTCATGGCAGTGCGGAAACCGATATGAGCCGTTTTTACGTCTTGGAATTCATAAGTTCTGGTACTGGTTTCCAAATAGTGTGCAATGTCTTTCCAAGAACCGCCGCGAACGACTTTCCTTTTCTCGTTGGCATTGTCATACCTAGGATCCAAATCCCAAGTCAAGGCGCCTGCAACAGGGCTGTAGGCATCGAGTACCCACTCGCCGACGTTTCCTGACATGTTGTACAAACCAAAACCATTTGGAGCAAATACATCCACAGGTGCTGTGTAAGCAAACCCATCGTCGATGTAGTTGCCTCTTCCAGGCTTAAAGTTTGCCATCAAGCATCCCCGCTTGTTTTTCAGGTACGGACCACCCCAAGGATACTTGGCAACTTCTTTTCCGCCTTTGGCTGCATATTCCCATTCAGCCTCTGAAGGTAGGCGGAACGCAGGATAGTCAAATTCGTACTTGTCGTTTGCGTTGAGGTGATAGGTTCTCCACTGGCAGTACATTTGTGCCTGCTCCCAGCTTACGCCTACTACCGGATAGTTGTCAAATGCCGGATGGTCAAAATAGAACTCCATCAACGGATCGCCATAGTGGTAGGTGAAACTCGTGTTCCATACAGTAGTATCAGGCAACACGGTGTTGAGGTCGAAGGTCGGAGCGTCCTTCAAAGTCGTTGGAGTAGCATATGCATACTCACCGGCACGAACTGCCTCTACAAATTGCCTGTACTTGTTGTTGGATACTTCATACTTATCCATGTAAAACTCGGAGATGGTCAATTGCTTGTTCAAAGACGACTGCGAAAACGCAATGTCCTCGTCGGCTTGGCCCATCCAAAAAGTCCCTGCCTTGATAGGCACCATGTCCATAGGGAGGAGTTGTTGCCACACAACTCGCTTCGGTACGCCCGTGACTTCACCTCTTCGGTTAGCTTTTTCACTGGCAGATCCTTTCTTGCCCAAAAGTCCGCAACTTGGTAGTAACCCTACCACCAAAAGTGCCGAAATTATGCTCAAAACGCGTGAATTCATTTTTTTAGACATAAATTACATTAAACCATTTACCAAATTTTAACCACTTTTTCGAGTAGCTACAAGAGCGAAAATTAAAGTAAAATCTTAGAAATACACAAATCAGATGAGCAAATTTCCAAGATTTTTTTTTTTAGAACCGGAACCTAGGAGTCCTTTGTATCGTACGTTGAAAATCCCTGGTCACATCGGGAAGCACATAGGATAACATGAACTCGTGGCTGGTCGGGGCCTTTGCGGGCTGTCCGCTGACAACCAAGTCAAAGGCATATCCCAAACGGAGGGAGTTGTCTCGAAGGATACTATAACCTAGCAACATTGATACCGATTCCTCTCCCCTGAATGCTACACCTGCGCTTACTTTCTGGTTGTACGTGGCAATAACGCTCAAATCATAGGAAAAATTATTGAAGGAGACAGATTTCACAAGGACACTCGGTTCGAAGGTCCATTGTGCAAAGGTCTTGATGCGATACCCTGCCAATAGATAGGAGTGGTTCATAAGTTGATTGTCAACTTCACCGCCCGCGAAATCAAACACTGGCTGGTTGATGTGTCGGCTACTCAGGGCGAAGTAGTATTTTATCTTATCAAAGAAAATACCCCCACCATAATTGAAATTCATTTGGGTTTCGCTGCCAGTCTGTGGAATGTTTGGATCTGGATTGATCACTATCAATTCATCGAATCTCAATGTGCTCGAAAACATTCCGCCCGACGCGCCGATGCTGATTTGCCCTCGACGCAATCTCTTGTGGTAGGCCACAGACACGTTGAGTTCTTGGTTTGTTGACGGACCGATATTGTCGTTGACAAAATTGATCCCAAGGCCCAGCTTGGTATCATTGATCCTTGCCGAACCGGTAAGGAGTTGTGTAATAGGCGCCGGACCATTTGTCCCTGCATAATTCAACCATTGGGTTCTGTGCAGCGCTGAAAACCGATAGCCCCCATCCTTTCCGGCAAATGCAGGGTTATAATAGAGGCCGTTGTACATGTATTGGGTAAACTGTGCGTCCTGTTGCCCATGTGCGAGAACCGCCAAAAAATTTGTTGCCAAAAGCAACCAAAAACCGGTGGACAAAAAACTGTGGATTTTACTCATGAATGAATAATTCTCTACGTGAAAACTCTATTCTACACATTTAAACTCATTTTCACCAGAAAAGATTAAAAACTTCACAAATTATTGGCCTTTTTGATATACAATTCCAATGCACCGGTCATACTTGGCGCATTCGGCATGGGTGCCTCGATATCCAATATCAATCCTTGGGCGCGCACTTCGTTGGCAGTAGTAGGGCCGAAGGCGGCGATCCTGGTGTTGTTTTGTTTGAAATCAGGGAAGTTTTGCTTCAAGGATTTGATACCCGAAGGAGAGAAGAACGCCAAAATATCATATTTGATATCCCTCAAATCCGACAAATCAGCCGCCACGGTATGGTAAATGATCGCTTCTGTGTAGGCGATATTATTTTTTGCCATATATTCCGGAATCTCGTCCTTCCTGATGTCGGAACATGGGAACAGGTATTTCTCGGATTTGTGCTTTTTGAAATAATCAAACAAATCCGCAGCAGTCTTTAGTCCAACATACAGCTTGCGCTTGCGGATGACTATATACTTCTGAAGATAATGTGCAGTCTGATCCGAAATACAGAAGTACTTCATCTCAGGCGGCATCTCTACTTTCAGTTCCTTGCAGATCGTGAAAAAATGATCTATCGCGTTTCTACTTGTGAAAATGATCGCTGTATGCTTGAGTATATCGATCTTCTGTTTTCGGAAATCCTTCACGGAAACCGGCTCGACCTGTATAAATGGCCTAAAATCTATCTTGAGGTTGTACTTTTCCGCAAGTTGAAAATAAGGTGACTTCTCGTCGGTTGGCTTCGGCTGTGACACCAAAATACTCCTGACCGGATTCAATCTGTCTTTGGTAGATTTAGTCATAATGTACTAAGCCTTTAACACGTTTGCATCGAATCAGCCGATGACAATCTTGGAAATTGCCAAAAGAGGCACCAATTCGGTGGTGCAAATGTAAACAAATAAATGGTAATTTTTAAAGGGCACCCTATTGCTCATGATCCAATACAGGAGAAAAACACCAACCAAATAAATCCAAAAAAAGGCATATAGCGAATATTGTACGGTAATTTCTAAATCGATGAAATTATTTAAATGTATCACTGCGACAACAAAAGCGATAACGAATATTGTTATGGAAATAATGCGAAGCAAATAAAAGAAATGGGGAACAACTATTTTCTTGAGTTCAAACAGGAACCCGAATGCCTGCAGAAATGAAAACTTAAGTACACCCAACCCGGTCATGACAAGCGACCCGAGCAGCCAATACAGGAACAACTGGTTCAGATCGCCTCTTACCATAAAAAGCAAACTTTCCCTATCAGTGACATCGACAAGCAGCATAAGCAACAGAAAGGCGGCCATATTGATGATCAACAAAAAGAATATGACATCCAAGGAGAAGAACTTTTGTAATCCGGTACTTTCAGAAAAGTCCTCCGCAGACACCACCGAAGTGGGGGTGATAATCATACCCAACACGAATGGATAAATCAATTTGTAAATGGCCACGAGGAGCAACACACTCACCAGGGCAACGAAAAAGAAATCGGGAAACGCAGACTTTATCCTAGGCTCAGGCTGTAGAGGATCTACCTTTCGGGGCATGATCAATACCGGTGCCGCCGCCTGTTCTTCATTTGAGAAATACCCCTTTTGCAGAATAACCGCTCCAGGGTTGATTTCGGGGCTAATGATTGTGAGCTTATTTTCAGAGGCCAACTTTTCGCCCACAAATTCAGAAACCAACGTCACCGGCAGGACGATCGTCGTGTCACTTTTTGCCATGATCCAGAGTCGATCCTCCCAAAATACAACCGCGCCCTCTGGCAGCCCGACCTTCAGATCGGATTTTGGAAAAGATCGGAGGTCAACCATGACTTCGATTTGATCATAGGCACCTATCCGAGTGGCAGAATAGTTCTCCAAAATCTTAGGCCCATAATTTTCCAGGACCTGCGAAAAGGCTCCGCCGCATCCGATCATCAGCACCCATAAAACAGCCACTATTCTTTGCGCCATTGCCATGAATCAAAACCGACCAGTATATCCGAAATGAATTTTTGAAAGATTGAATGCAAACTCCTGTGTATTTGACCTACCCAAACCATACACAAAATTGAAAACGCCATTGCCGGTCTCCAGACTCAAACCCATCCCGGCAGAAAAGGTGTTGTCCCTGGGAAGTGACAAGACCGCGTTCTCCATACTTCCAAGGTCGGCAAAAATCATAAAATATGAATAGGTATCAAAATAAAAACGCGGTTCTACATTGAGGAAAAGGTATTGATTCGCAAAAAAGAAGTTTTCATTGAAACCCCTGATCGTACGAAGGCCTCCAAGGCGAAATAGGTCGTTGAGGAATAGATTCTCGTTATCTACCACCCCACCCGATAGCCTTGTCCAAATACCCCATTGCGGCCTGAGATAAAAATGTTTCTCAATCATGGCGGTCAAATAATACTGAAGGGTCTTCATTTCGATGTCGGCATACAACTCAGAAGGAATTGCGGTGTTCTGAAGGATATTCTTGTTGCCAATCGAGAACTCCAAGGCCGCTGCCATTCCCCTTCTGGGGAAAAAGACGTCATCCAGCAAGACATGCTTGTAGTTGAATCCATAATTGTTGAACCTGAAATCGCCCGAATTGGGTAATTCCGTCAAGTTTTCCAGTCCATTTACAGCCAACAAATCCCCTGCCTGTCTTCGTGTGAAAAACTTGAGGTACCCATCCCGCAGAATTCGGGATCCAAATACCAATCTAAAATCCCTATTCAGAAAAGTGGTGTCTTCCTTCAAGAGTGAAAAACTCAAGCCCATGTCTATCGGCGTTCCCAATAACAATGGTTCCCACCCGGAGACAAGCAAGGATTGGGACTGCTGGTTGAATCGCTGCCAATGGAGCTCATAATTTCTGCCCCTGCCTCCGACGTTGTAAAGGGCGATATCGACCTGCCCCGTGATGAGCAGTTTGTTTCCATCCAATTCGTTGGGCAAGAAACCTATGATACCGTCTAGAGAGTTGATCTTTCTGTCTGCAAGGGGGAGGTAAAGTGTGGCTTGTTCATTTTGAAAGCTGAGCTCCGGCGTGTCTTCCCAGCGCAAATAAGGCAGCGTTTTGATTTGGGAGATCCCTTCCGTGACTTTCTTTTGAGAAAAGGGTTCCCCATACCTGATTTGCAGGAAATTGGAAAGGAACTTCGGTTTGATGCGTGAATCCCCGGTGACTTTGATCGAATCAAAACTAATAAAGGGGCCTTCATCCAGATTCAGGCTTGCGGCAAAATCATTCCCCGACCTTTGGAGACTATCGAGGCGCAGTGCTGCAAACGGATATCCACGGTTTTCAGACTCCGAAATGATGGACTCCATCATTCGCGCGACCTGTCGGTAATCCAGCGGCTTGTTGAAAAACCTCCTCAAATCCACTCCGGCTTTTACAAGGAGGACTGGATCCACGTTTCCGATACTCAGCCCAAGCCAAGAAAACCGATCGCCCGAATCCACCCTAAGCCAAAGGGAATCCGCCGAACTCCGGACCACATTTTCCCGGGGGACCAAAAAGCCCGCCTGATGCAATTCTTGGTATTTGCTTTTTACAAAATCCCTCAAAACCAATGAATCCCTAAAAAAATACTCCTCTTTTGCCTGTATCGCCCCGGTCACTTCCCAACGCAGCCATTTTTGGTTTTGGGCGTAAGCCGAATGGATACAAGCAACAATCAGGCAGCAGCGCAGAAGGAAATCTCTTTTCAAAATGGAGGAAGGGTTTACCTATCTTTGGGGCTAAAAGTAAACAAATTGTCCGGCATCTACATCCATATTCCCTTTTGCAAGCGCGCCTGTCACTACTGTGACTTCCACTTTAGCACCAACTCGAGCCAAATGGAAGCGATGGTTTCGGCGATCTGCAAGGAACTGGAGTTGAGGAAGGATTTTCTTGGATCAGACCAAATCATCAAAACGGTCTACTTTGGCGGGGGGACACCCTCTCTGGTTCCAACTGATTTGTTGAAAAAGATCATGGAGCAAATCAGCGCCTACTATGAGACTGACTTGGAAGAAGTGACTTTGGAAGCCAATCCGGACGACCTTTCCGATAAAAATCTGGAACAATGGAAGGCTCTCGGAATAGATCGGCTGAGCATCGGTATCCAAACGTTTGATGAAAATGTGCTCCGATTTTATAACCGTGCGCATACCGGAGAGGAATCTCTGCTAGCTATTCAGCGTGCCAAGGCAGCCGGCTTTGGCAAATTGTCGATCGATCTGATCTATGGCTTTCCCGCCATGGACCATGGGATATTTCTTGCCGACCTTGACATTGCATTGGAACAAGACCCCGGACATATAAGTAGCTATTGTCTGACCGTAGAGCCAAAAACTGTGCTGGGCAATTGGGAAATGAAAGGGAAATTCCAATCCGCGACCGAGGATTTTGCTGCCGAGCAGTTCGAAATCCTCATGGATAGACTGGAAGGCGCGGGCTATATCCAATACGAAATCTCCAATTTTGGTAAGCCCGGAAATTTCGCGCTTCACAATACCAACTATTGGAAATCTGTCCCCTACCTCGGTATCGGCCCAAGTGCGCATTCTTATGACGGAAAAAACCGAGGTGCTAATATTGCCAACAACGCCCGGTACATCAAAGGGATGGAAAATGGACTTTCTCCCTACAACGTAGAGACTTTGGCTGGTGCAGATAGGGTCAATGAATATATATTGACATCGCTTCGGACGATTTGGGGCTTGGACATTGACCGCGTATCGGCGCTTTCAGGTGTAGATTTTGTTGCCGGGAAGGTAAAACTTCTCGAAAAACTCTATTCGGAAAAATTGGTGCTCTTGAAAGACAATTACCTATTTCTGACCAGAAAAGGAAAGTTTTTGGCAGACAGTATCGCTGCGTCACTGTTCATCGAATAATTTGAGGTAATTTTGAGTCATGGAAAATCGTGAAAGCGGTAGAAGAAAAGAGGCAGCTCCCCTACAAGAGGCCTTCGAGGAATTGCTGAAAGCCTATCGCCTGAAGGACAGGTTTGACGAACGGCTGCTGATACAGGCTTGGCCCGAATTGATGGGCCAAACCGTGGCGAAGCGGACTTCGGGGATTTTTATCAAAGACAAAAAGCTGTTTGTAAAAATCAGCTCGGGGCCTGTCAAGAACGAACTCAATATGAACCGCTCCAAGGTGATGGCCCTGATCGAGAGCAAATTCGGGAAAGGTGTGATAGAGGATTTTGTGGTCCTTTGATCAATCCTGTTGTGCAAAGACCTTTTTCATCAAGTCAGTGGTCCTGCCCAAAGGATTCTCGCGAATATTTTTCTCCTCCTCAGCAATCAGCACAAACAAACCGTCAATCGCTTTCTGGGTCACATAGGCATTGAGGTCAGGATCGATTTTTTGCCTCGTCAGGGGAATTTTGTTATAGGTACTGGCCAAATCTCCATAGTATTTCGTCGCTCCCACTTCATCCAAAGAAGCTTGGATTTTGGGTTTGAAGAGTTCTACCAGTTGGGCATTGGTTGTCCTTTTTAAAAAGTCTGTGGCAGCTGTAGGTTCTCCTTTCAATATTGCTAAGGCATCCTGGATATTCATTTGCTTGATTGCATTCACAAAAATCGGCTTTGCCTCCACGGCTGCACGCTCCGCGCCTCGGTTAATCGCTAACAAGGCACGGTCCACTTCCCCGCCCAAGCCCATTTGCCGCAGCGTCTTTTCGACTTTTTGGGCATCCTCGGGGAGCAATATTTTGATTAGGTCATTTTTGAAATACCCGTCTGTCTTGGAGGCCAAGTCGGTCCCCTTGACGATTCCCTGCTCGAGCGCTTCTTTGAGACCTGCGGCAACTTCATCTTGGGAAAGGGACATCTGACCTGAAGTGACATCTTTGAGCAGCTTGTTGATTTGGGCGGAAGCACAGCTGGAAGCAAAGAAAAACAAGGCCAGCAGTATAATTTTGGGTGATTGCATATAGTTTTTTAATATCAATTTGGATACATCGCGTTTAACGTGGTCGCAATAATTAAGTTAGTTTAATTATTATTGTGTCTCCAACCTACGATGTTCAACCTTCCTCGACTAAATATCGGAAAAGTTAGTTTGTTGCTGGCCATTCTGACATGGCTGTCGCTGCTGTTTGTGGACATCACGAGGATTTTCCAGTTTGTAAACGGCATGGCGCCATCCATGTCTCCCGAGATTTCCTACACATTGGAGATCCTGTTTTTTATCCTTGTCTACGTTTTTTACAACGATTCCTTACAGAAAAACGAGAATACGGATTTCCTGAACATGATTTGGCGTGGCGCATCCACGGGACTGTTGGCCTTGATAGTTGCATTTGGGGTCAATATGTTTTACAAAATGCTCGGAGAAACCAGGCTGGCCCAAGATCCCTTACTTTCCAACTTTTTCTACCACGTGATTTTTGCTTTGGTTTCAATCTTTCTGATTTCGAATGCCCTGCTGTGGCGTCACTTGATCCTCTATCAGAAAACCAAGAAAGTCGTCCAACAGTGGCAGGCCTTTGAAGTGCTGCTGTTGGTCAGCATGTTTTTTGTGTACATCAATGGCAACGTCATGGATTACAGCTTCCTTTTCGGGCTGGTATTCTTGGGCATTTTCTCGGCAACGCTTTCCATCAATCTGAAGTGGATACCTTACCTGACTTTCAAGGAAAAGTGGAAATCGATCCTCTTCCTTTCCATCATCATAGCGAGTACGAGTTACCTACTTTTGGAACTTTTGTCCTATAGTGATTCGGATATAGCATTTGTCAACCTTACGGACAGTCTATTTTTGATGGGGCTTTCCACCTTTGTGTTCCTCTACGCACTTTCGAGCTTCCTTGTCACCTTGTTCAATTTGCCGACTTCCTCGGTCTTTGAGCAGAAGCTCGTCGAAGCGATCAATTTCCAGCGTCTCAGTCAATCAATCAAGCCAGGCCAGGACGAAAATCAAGTCTTGGATATTTTGGTGGATTCCAGCATGAGTGCTTCTTACGCGGATGCCGGCTGGCTGGAAATGGTCGAGTCGGGAAATGAAAAACAAATCCTGCACGAGCGCTTCATTGATGCACAAATCAGGACGGAAATCACCGAACTCATCGAGCGTACAAAGCCATTCTCGGATTTTTCATGGTCGGATTCCGATAACCTTTCGAAAAAATACCTGGGTAAACTCCGACATCCGATCTACCAGTCAGCATTCATCGTCCCATTGGTGGTCAACCAGCAAACGATCGGCAGGCTCATTCTTGCCAAAGAAGTCAAGGACGGTTTCAACAAAGAAATGGTGAACATCATCACCACCTTCGTGGGGCAGGCGTGTATTTCCGTCGAAAACTATCGTTTGCTCAGCGACGCCATCCGCACGGAGCGGTATAAGGAAGAATTGAAGATCGCCCAAAGGGTACAGCGAAGCCTTTTGCCGCGGGTTTTGCACCACGACGAAACTTTTGATATCTGCGGCTTTTCTCAGGCAGCGGACGAAGTCGGCGGAGACTATTACGAAACCAAGGAATTGGACAAAGGCCAGTATGCCATCATCATCGGTGATGTATCTGGCAAGGGTACTTCAGCGGCATTCAATATGTCACAGATGAAGGGTATTTTCCACAGCTTGGTACAGACAAACCCCAATCCGACTGAATTCATCGAAAAGGCCAACGTCGCTTTGGGCAGATGTCTTGAAAAAAACCATTTCATCACGACTACGTACTGCCACCTTGATACCAACAGGAAGGAAATCCGGTATTGCCGTGCAGGCCACTGCCCAACGCTATATTACAATGCCAAATCGGAAAACGCGGAATACCTGAGTTCTGATGGCCTCGGCTTGGGCATCTTGCGCAACAGTCAATATGGGCGCTATATCCACGAGTCATCTATCGGGTATGGACCGGGTGACATCTTTCTGATGTACACAGATGGTATCATCGAAGCAAAAAACAAAATGGGGGTGGAATTCGGTTATGAGAGACTGAAATCAGTCCTGAAGGATTCGCATCGACTTGCGGCCGCGGAAATCCAACAATACATCATCAGCCAAGTATTTGATTTTGTCGGGGAGACGGGAATCCCAGACGACGACTTCACGATGATGGTCATCAAGTTTCATTCATAACCAATAACCTGAAAAAGCGTATTTTAAACACATGCTTACAATCGAAAAAACACACGAAAGTCCCAATTGGATCCTGAAGCTGACTGGTGAAATCGACGCCAGTAACTCAGTGAATGTGGATTCAGCCATACAGGAACTACTTAAAAGTGGAGCCGAAAACCTGTTGGTAGATTGTACAGATCTGGAATACATTTCCTCGGCGGGCCTGGGGGTATTCATGTCCTATTTGGAGGAATTTCAGGAAAAAAATATCGGAATGGTCATTTTTGGGCTGAAGGACAAAGTGTTCCAGGTGTTCCATATCCTTGGACTTGACCAATTGATCCGCATCAAACCCGATAAATCCGCTGCCTTGGCGTCCTGAAAAATGGAAAAGACGATGAAACTGTATTGTGATACCGGTCGGCTTGTGGAATTGAGGGATTTCTTGCAGGGAATCCTTTCAGACACCACCATGTCTGAGGTAGAACAGCATCAAGTCATCCTGGCGGTAGAAGAAGTAGCCGCCAACCTGATTATTCATTCCCACGACTGCAACCCCAAGGAATTCATCGAGATCAATGTGAGCCGCGATAAAAAACTCCTCAAGATTGAGATTATCGATTCAGGGGAAAAATTCAATATTCTCGAATACCAAGAACCCGACATCACTGAAGTCATAAAATCCAAACGCAAGGGTGGATTGGGTATTATACTGGTGAAAAGGATTATGGACAAAATTGAATTTGAGTCTTTCCAAAACAAAAATATATGCCGATTGTATAAAATTCTGAAATCCAAATAATTGTTAATAAGACCATCAAACTGCCGGCTTCGCCCCACATTTTTCAATTTAATTTGTAACATTGCAGTGATTTTCGGGAATTCATTTATGTTCAATCATTACCGTTTTCTTTCAATTCTATTGATAGCAGTCATTTCCTGTAGTCCGAAAACGACCATACAACCCGTGGGACCTCAGGAAGTAATCAAAAAGCCGCTGCTAACCGTAGGAGACGAGGAAATCCCCGGTGAGGAGTTTTTGTACATGCTCTCGAAAAACCGCCAATTCAAGACGGCGGAACAAAAAATCGACTCCGCAGACTTTTTTACCAACCTCGAACTTTTCATCAATTACAAGCTAAAGGTGCGAGAGGCAGTCAATCTTGGACTTGACAAAACGGAAGAGTTTTCACGGGAATTTGAGATGTTCAAGGATGACTTGACCCAGCCTTTTTTGATTAAGAATTCCCTTCAGGAAGGTGAGTTGATGAAAGCTTACAACCGAATGAAAGAAGTCATCAAAGCCAGCCATATTCTCTTACAGTTCCCACCCAATGCCTCCCAAGCCGATACTATCTCGGTGCTCCGCATGGCGCTGAAGCTCAAAGAAGAAGCAGAGGCGGGAGCTGACTTCAACCAATTGGCGGTAGAGCATTCTGACGACCCGTCTGCCAAGGATAACAGAGGCAGTTTGGGTTATTTCACTGCCTTACAGATGGTTTCCGCATTTGAAGATGCAGCCTACAATCTTCAGATCGGGCAGATCTCGGATCCGATTCTGACGGATTATGGATACCATATTATCAAACTCGAGGACCGCATGCCAAATCCGGGGGAGATCAAAGTTTCCCATATTTTGGTCCGCTCACAGGGTACCGATCCAGTTTCCGAGGAAAGAGCCCTGAGAAAAGTGAGTGAGATATACACCGAACTTCAGAAACCCGAAAGCTCTTGGGAGGAATTGTGTGCACTGTATTCCGAAGATCCGGGGACAAAGAATTCCGGTGGGTCATTGCCTTGGATCAGCTTGGGTACCGTGATTCCGGAATTTGAAAGGTCAGCGTTTTCCCTGCAAGAAGAAGGCGAAATATCCGCCCCGACCCGAACGCCGTTTGGCTATCATATCATCAGGCTGGAAGAGCGACGCCCTCTTTCCAGCTATGAGGAGATGGAGCCTATGATCAAATCCCGGGTTCTCCGTGACACCCGCTCCACCTTGATCCAATCCCAAGTCGTAGCGATACAAAAATCACGGTATGGTTTCCTCGAAAATGAGCCCAATGTCGAGGTTGTAAATCAGATTTTCAACGGCAATTCCCAAGCGGAGGCCAGAAAACTGATCGAAGAGCGTGGATTGGGTTCATCGGCACTGTTTGTGGTGAGTGGCGAAACAAAAACCGTGAAGGACTTTTTGGATTTCTTGGATGCAGAGCAACTTTCCGTAAAGGGCAGCCAAAAAAGTGGCTTCACCAATCTTTTTGATCGCTACGTATCGACAACTCTGCAAGATGCAGAAGTCAACGATCTCATGACCAACAATGAGGAATACAAGCTTCTCATTCAGGAATATCGCGACGGCATCTTGTTGTTTTCTTTGATGAATGAGCAAGTTTGGCAAAAAGCGATCGAGGATAGCCTCGGTCAGGTTAAGTTCTACAATGAGCATATCGACAGATATCAGTGGAGCGAGCGTATCCAAGCCCTGATAATCACTATGGGCAAAGCGGAGAGCATCCCGTCAGTTCGTCGGTTTTTGGCAGACAAGAAATACCTGCCAAACCTTTCATCCAGGTTGGAAAACACCTTTTTGATCAACAATCCACTTGCCTTCACTTACGAAGAGGGAGTTTACGAGTGGGCGCAGCATCCGATTTTGAAAAAATTGGATAACGGCAGAAACTTCCATGAACTGACGCAGGACGGGAAAACACATTTTGTTGTTTTCGGAGATAAGGTACCTCCGGGACCGAAAAAATTTGAGGAAACACGTGGAAAAGTCATCCAGGAGTACCAGGAATTCTTGGACAAATCCTTGGTGGACCGGCTAAGGGAAACCTACAGTGTCCAAATCAATGAGGAAGAAAAGAGGAAACTTTACCAGACTGCCGTTGGAAAATAGGATTTGGATTTTGGTTTCGGCGCTGCTCCTCAGCTCCTGTGATTTGTTCAAATTCAGGTCATTGGACAGCGAAGGAGAAGATCCACTTGTTGCTTCCGTAGGAGATCAGGTTCTCAGACAGTCCGACCTTTCGTTTATAAGCAGCCAAGGAGGGTCGAAGGAAGATAGTACAAATATTGCGGAGGGATATGTCCAATCTTGGATCAGAAAACAACTTATGATTCGGGAGGCAGAACAAAACCTGGAAATCGATGAGGCTGAACTCAACAGGAAACTTCTCGATTACAGGTATGCCCTGATGGTGTACGAATTCGAAAAAAAATACGTTGAGGAAAATCTGGACAGGGATATCAGCGAGGCGGAAATTGAAGGCTATTATCGGGAAAACCAACAAAATTTCAGCCTAAAGGAAATCATTGTCCGTACCAACTACCTGAAGATGGAAAAATCTTCCCCACAGATTAGGCAGGTAGAAAGGGCAATGGCAAGTGGACGGCTGGAGGAATTGAAAGATCTGGCGGGAAAATATGCAAGCAACTATTTCCTGGAAGATTCCACATGGGTAAGGCTGGATGAAATCCTGGGCGGAACGCCTCTTTCATCCCATCCCAACAAGGTAGAATTGGTGAGAAACAACCGCTCTATTTCTGCTGAGGATGAAGGTTTTCGCTACTACTTTAGGATTTTGGACTACAAATTGCAGGACCAAGTTCCGCCGTTGGAGTTCGTAAAGGATGAAATCTCGAAAATCCTGATCAACAAGAGGCGAATTTCCCTTGTCGAAGATTTACAAAAAGAAATTTACAACAGAGCCAAAGACAACAATGAGTTTACAGTTTATGAATAAACACAAGTTTGTGTGGATGAGCCTCTTCGGCATTATGGTATCTTTTGCGACGATGGCGCAAGAGACACCCACGACCCAAGAAGCGCCGAAGGCAAGCGGCCAAGTCCTCGACAAAATCGTGGCCAAGGTTAATAACTACATTCTCTTGGAATCTGAAGTCCAAAAAGCTTATATCGAAGCCATTGCAAGCTCGCGCCAAGGATTTGAAGCGCCGACACGATGCGATGTTTTCGAATCCCTTTTGATCAACAAGCTGATGGTGGCCAAAGCGGAAATTGACTCTGTGATCGTGTCCGATGTGGAAGTGACGTTCCAAGCGGACCAACGCTTTGCCATGGTGATGCAGCAGTTTGGCGGCGATGAAAATACTTTGGTCGAAGTATATGGAAAAACGGCAGAACAACTCAAAGCCGAAATCCATGACGTCATGAAGGAGCAGATGATCGCCCAAAGGATGCAGGCAAAAATCACCGAAGGATTGACCATTTCACCTGCGGATGTAAGAAAATTCTACAATTCAATACCAAAAGATTCACTTCCATTCTTCTCAGCCGAAGTGGTTGTGGGACAAATCGTCAAAAAGCCGGAAGTCAGCCGCCACGTCAAGGATTCTATTGCCAACCGATTGAAATCATTCAAACAATTGATCCTAGATGGAAAATCCGACTTTGCAGCGCTCGCCAAGCAATATTCACAAGATCCAGGTTCGGCTATTCAGGGTGGGGATTTGGGATTTTTCAGAAGGGGCGAATTGGCGCCAGAATACGAAGCGACAGCCTTGGGCCTGCAATTGGGAGAGATTTCCGATCCCGTGGAGACGATGTTTGGGATGCACATGATCCAATTGTTGGAGCGAAGGGGAAATACATTTAACACACGTCACATCCTCATCCGTCCGGAGGCTACAGAAGCCGATATCCGCGACGCGGAACGGTATCTGGACAGTCTGCGCAAAGAAATCCAAGCAGGACGCATCGACTTTGCAAAAGCAGCCAAAGACCACTCCGATGACCGCGCCACTTCCGACAATGGTGGATTTTTTACCGACCCCCAGACCAATTCAAACCGACTGACTTTGCGTACGCTTGAAGATCCCGTATTGTATTTTACCTTGGACAGTATGAAAGTCGGATCGATGACACCGCCCATCCGCTTCGAAGATGAGCGTGAAGGGACCAAAGTCAGGATCCTTTACTACAAAGAGCGCTTTCCCGCCCACCGCGCCAATATGGAAGATGACTATGAAAAGCTGAAGACAGCCGCGAGAAGGAGAAAAGAGGAAGGCATGCTGAGCAAGTGGTTTGTCACGGCGAAGGAAGACGTATTTATCGACGTCGATCCAGCCTATGACCGCTGCAACGTACTTGAAGGAAAGTAGCTTTAAGAAACTGAAGTTCCTTTTCCGGGAAAAAAATAAAACCCTCCAAAAGTTATTTTACTTTGGAGGGTTTTTTGTTTCAACTAGAAAAATTCAGTCGGTCCCTTATCGGCTGGTTCACACCCTCTCCAAAGCCTGCGAGATATCCCAAATGATATCCTCGTGATGTTCGACGCCAATGGATAGCCTGATTAGTCTCTCGGAAATACCCATTTCTTTTCTGTCTTCCTCTGAAACATCACAATGCGTCATCGTTGCGGGATGCTCGGCCAAAGACTCAGTACTGCCCAAGGATACTGCCAACTTGATCAGGCGCAGGTGATTGAGAAAGACAAAAGCATCGGCTTCGCCTCCTTTAACCTCAAAGGAAACCATGGCTCCGGCACAGCTCAACTGCTTTTTGAAAATATCGTACTGCACGTCTCCGGGCTGCAAATGGCCGAGATAAAATACCTTTCCAACCTTCGGATGTGACTTCAGAAATCCGGCAACTTCGACCGCATTTCGAGCTTGTTGGGTCATGCGCACTTTCAGCGTCTCCAGGCTCCGCATCAGCAGCCAGCCAGTCCAAGGGCCAGCCATATTGCCGAGGAAGGTCCTGAGGGTGCGGACCCTTTTCATATGCTTGGATTTTCCCAACACCGCTCCTGCGATCAAGTCCGAGTGTCCACCGATATATTTGGTGGCTGAATAGACCACCAAGTCCACACCGTGCTTGAGCGGATGCTGCCAAAGCGGTCCCATGTATGTATTGTCAGCTACGACGACGACTTCTTTTTCCGCCGAAGAGAACTTGTCGGCAACCTCCCGGCAGATTCCAAAATCAAACAAGGCATTGGTGGGATTGGCGGGAGTCTCGACGTAGACCATCTTCAATTTAGAAGCCAAGCCAGCATCTTTCACCATTTGTATGACTTCTTCTGCCGACTGCGAATTGGTAAAACCTATCCCATGGATGCCATATTCTGGCAAAACTTTGTTGATAAAATGATCTGTGCCTCCATAGACAGGCTTGCTGTACAAAATCACATCCCCCGGTCTCAAAAACTCCAACATCACAGTAGATATTGCAGACATCCCGCTTTCAAACACCGCACATTCCTCCGCCTCATCCCACAAACAAAGCCTCTCCTCCAGAATCTGCAAATCAGGATTGTTGAGCCGGCTATAGATAAGTCCGAGTTCCTCGTTGGGTTGCTTTTCGCGCTGCCCGTAGGCTACTTGGAAAAACGCTTTCCCTTCCTCCGCGGTCTTGAAAACAAAAGTGCTGGTTTGGAAAATGGGGCATTTTACGGCCCCTTCGGAAAGCTCCGGCTTGTATCCGAAAGTCATCATCAGACTTTCTGGATGAAATTGGCGATTCTGCATCGTATTTGGGTCTATTTGCCCCAAATGACACCAAAAAGCAAGAAATAATCAAGCCAATGAATGAAATAATATTCTGAAAAATTGAATAAAAAATTAATAATATTCTTAGAATTCAACATTAAATATGGCTAATTGCATTCTGGTAAAATGAAATATCGCCGCCTAGACATTTTGGAGTTCTCTCAAAATAGTAAATTGGGCAAAAACCAAAAATGCTTATTTCACCACCAGTTTCAGAGAATATTCCTGTTCACGGCTGCTGACCGAGATTATATACATCCCCTGAGTCAATCCCTCAATTCGGATTTTGGTTTGACCTTCTTCGGGTAATACCAAGAGCCGCTCTTTGCCGAGCATGTCTACGGCCCGAATCGAACGTACACCCACAATTCCTTCGAAATCTACCCAGGTTTCTCCATTGCTTGGATTTGGATATAACTTGATTCTGGAGGGATTGATCTCTTTGCCCAAACTTGTGATGATGTTGACATTGACATCAAAAGTGCTCGAAGGGCCTGCATTGCAACTGTTTGTTGGAACAACGGTTACTTTGAAATCTCCCTCCCGTTCCCAGCGTATCTTCACGCTATTGGTACCTTGCCCACTGACAATCCTTCCTCCACCTCCGGAGACAGACCATTGGAAATTGACTCCCGCTACTGCAGTCACCGTATAGGTCTCTTCGGTCAATGCGACACGATCAGGACCGGAGATATCTGAGGGTTTTTCGGGTGGAGAAATCACCGATATCGTTCTGCTGAATTTTTGCCCTTGCCCACAAGGGTTGCTTGGCGTCACTGATAAGTTTTGGCTGGCAAGTACGTTCCACTGCACCCGAACGCTTGCCGTACCCTGCCCTTGGAGGATAGTGCCGCCGGTGACTTCCCACACGTAAATTGTCCCAGGAACGCTATTTACCGAATAGTCCATACTGCCATTGATACAAACCACGCCGTCACCTTCGACTTGGGAAATACTCTGCGGAAGGGTCGATACGACAACCTCCAGCCCTTGGGTTCCACCATTTCCACAATTATTGGTGCCACGTACGAGAACAGCATTGCGTCCAGGCGTATCCCAGCGTACTTGAATTTTGGTAGTACCTTGTCCAGACAAAATCGTCCCACCATCCACACGCCATTCGTAAGCAATATCTGCTACCATGGGTTCCTGGATTTGGTATTCAAACGGCCCCAGACAAACATTTGATTCCCCGAATATCAAGGTCGGCGTATCCGGCACCTGGCAACTGTAATTGAGCAAAGTACCGTTGTCGCCCACCGCATATCCGCTGCTCAAATCCCCGAAACTGATACGATTGATGTGTTGGAAAGTGCCTGTTGGCATCTTTTGCCAAGTTTGTCCTCCATCCCGGGAATTCATCATCAGCCCATTTTCCCCAGCCAAAAATCCGATAGACTCGTCCAAAAAGTGTGCTGACCTCAAGTTGGTGGTTTCGCCAATATTGATTGCTGACCAGCTTTTTCCCCTGTCTGTTGATTTCAGAACTGTGCCGTTGTCGCCGACAACCAAGGCTGTTTGGGTATCCAATACGGAAAATCCCCTGAGATTCTGGGCGATTGGATTCACCGCATTCTGCCAGGTCAAGCCCCCGTCGTTTGTCCAAGCAATGAAGCCACTTTCCCCAAAAACAAATCCCTCATTCAGATCGAAAAAATGAACATCCCGAAGTAGGCGGGTGGTATTGTTGACGGATATCTTTTGCCAGCTCACTCCAGAATCTACAGTCCTCGCCATAAAACCATTATTGCCGACTGCAAATCCGTTGGTGTTGTTGAAGAAGAAAAGGCCGAGGATTGGATCCGTTGTTCCAGGGTTGAGCGAGGTCCAATTGGCACCCGAATTGGATGTTCGCAAAATTGTGCCCTCATCACCTGATATGTAACCAAACGCATTTGTGGTAA
This sequence comes from Mariniradius saccharolyticus AK6, assembly GCF_000330725.2. Taxonomy (GTDB): domain Bacteria; phylum Bacteroidota; class Bacteroidia; order Cytophagales; family Cyclobacteriaceae; genus Mariniradius; species Mariniradius saccharolyticus. The sequence continues at coordinate 130,491 of NZ_AMZY02000006.1, forward strand.
AGGCAATATCGCGGAACGTCGCCGAAAGTGGTCTTGTGCGATCCGTCAGCGAGGTTCCTCCATTGGATGTTACAAGTACCAACCCATCTTCACCAATTATATACCCAAGTACCCCTGTCCGAAATAGTGTCGCCGTGTAATCTTTCGCAAAACCGCTCAGCCTGACCGTCCAACTCCCCCCCGAATTGGTAGAGGAAATAATCACCCCATTGGTGCCCACGGCATACACGATATTGGATGTAAATCGAAAATCTACTGACAGCAAGGTTTGCGTCGTGGGAATATTGATGCCGTCGAAGGTGGTGCCTCCGTTGATTGTCCGTAGACTGGTGCCTGTATCACCCAAAACAACTCCCAACAAAGGATTTGTCCGATTGAACGCAACTGTGTTGAGGTTGCGTTCGGTACCAGAAGTAACCTGTGTCCAGGTCTGCCCGGCATCAGTGCTGCGCAAAATCGTGCCGAGCTGTCCGATGGCGTATCCGTTTTTTGCATTCGTAAAATACACATCGTTCAAGCCATTGGATTGGCCGGTATTTACAAATGCCCAGTTGTTACCACTATTGAAAGTCCTCAGGATTCGGCCATCGGCAGCCGCGACATACCCTGTATCGGCATTGGCGAAATGCATACCATTGAGATTTACCGTAGATCCAACGGATTGTTTGGCCCAGCTAGACCCGCTGTTGGTCGAACGATATACTTCACCGGATTCGCCGACAATATAGACACGGGTTTGGTTGAGAAACTGAACGCTTCTTAGGGTCTTATCAGTCGGCAGTTTAATCAAAGACCAGGTTTCGCCGCCATTTGTAGTCCGGAATACCTGCCCATTTTCTCCCACCATCAATCCGAGGTTCTCATTGAAAAAATCAAGCCCATGCATATGGGTTTTGACGGGCGCCAGTTGTTCTGTCCAACTTAGGCCACCGTCGATTGTCTTGAGTATAATTTGATCGCCTGATACAAAGCCAATCTGTTCGGTCACCCAGTCAATGCCTGTAAGCCGATTGCCCCAAGCTCCGACCCTTTTCCAGGATTGGGCTTGCACGGCGACATGGAATAGCACAAAAATGAGAGAGAAAAAAAAACTTCTGTTCATGAATTGGTGATTGAGAGCATACAAAATTAGGAGGAAATACCAAAAATGAAAGACTTTAGGAATCGCCCCAGCGCCTATTACCTAACACCTTATCCGACATCACCCACAAACGACAATATTGATTTCATGAATTCATCTTTTACCGCTATTTTTAGAAGTGCTAAGGCAGAAAAAAATGAAAAAAATCTTAAAATTTTTGATTCCAATCAGCATGTTAATGGCCTGTGGCTCAAATGAAAGGGTCAGTAAGGAGGTTTTTGAGGAAGCCACCAAGAGCATGGAAGTCAGGAAAATCAGTGAAGCAGACATCGTGCGTGAGGCGATGAAATGGGGCGACGAAATCAGTACTGAAGCCCAACAACAGTTGCTCACGGTACTGCAAACGACCATTTCAGAAAAGGGTGTTCCGGCGGCTATCGAGGTCTGTCACACACAGGCGCTTCCCATCCTGAAAGATGTCTCCGACAAATATGGGGTCCAAATAAAAAGAGCCTCGTTCGCTTACCGTAACCCACTTGATAAACCGGATGAAGCTGAAAAAGCCATTTTGGATGCCTACACTTACAATGTCGAAAACCAAATCCCCAACGAACCGAACATTCAGAAATTGGAAAATGGAGATGTACTGCTTTACACCAAAGCCATCCAAATCCCTAACGCCCTTTGCCTGAACTGCCACGGAAAAAAGGGCGAGGATATCAAGCCCGAAACCCAAGCGGCACTTAACCAAATATATCCTGAGGACAAAGCGACAGGCCACAAGGTCGGCGACCTCCGGGGAATGTGGAGCATCAGGATTCCCAAAAAAGAAGTAGTCAAGAGAATGTAGCGAGCTATGAATAAACCTTTCAAAAAATACTTTTTGATATGCTTCCTCTACTTTTTGATGGGAACCATGTCCTATGCGGTTTCAGACAATGTGATTGTGTCTGGAAAAGTACTCATCATATTGGCACATCCCAATGTTGAGAGTTTCAATCATGCAGTCAGCAAGACCGTCTCAGGAAGGCTTTCCAATAAAGGTTATGAGGTGAAGACACGAGACTTGTACCAACTGGGTTTTGATCCGGTGTTGTCTTTGGAGGAATTGAAAAACTACGAAAACGGCGATTTTCAACATGCCCAAGATATCTTGGCCGAACAGGAGGCAATTCTTTGGGCGGACCATTTGGTGTTGGTTTTTCCTACATGGTGGTGGTCTCCGCCTGCGATTTTGAAAGGCTACTTGGATCGCGTGTTTACGCCAAATTTCGCTTTCGCTTTTGATGAAAATGGAATCCCAAAAGTCTCCCCACTTAATGGGAAAAAGGTCAGTATCATACAAACCACGGGTGCGGGTGAGGAATTTGTCAAATCCGAACAAATGGACGAAGCGGTAAAGAAACTTTTCTCTACCGGCATTTTTGGATTTTGCGGCATGGAGGTCGTCCACCACGAGTTTTTGATGGGGGTTTCCGGAAAAAGCTATGAGGAACTAAAGCAGGTGCTTCAAGAAGTAGACATGATGGTGGACACTTGGTTTGAGTGAAAAGAATGGATGGCGAAACAAGAAAGCTCGGAAATTGCTATGAAGGAGACCTAATTTCATTGCACCCCATCTCGCTCGAAACTTGGTTTTTCATCATAATGTATTCGACTGATCGCTATCCGAAATATTTCCTCCTGACAATCAATCGGCTACATTGAAAGTATCATCAGAGAACCCTATTTTTCCTATATAAAATGGTAATCTAATTTTTATTTCTTTATCTTTTTCCTAATTAAGACCTAGTAAATTTCCATTCTATGCCAAGAGCAAAATCCGATAAAGACCGTAAAATCTTTGTGCTGGATACTTCCGTTATCCTATATGCACACAACTCCATTATGAATTTTGCTGAGCATGATGTGGTCATCCCGATTACTGTATTGGAAGAGCTCGATCAGTTCAAAAAGGGGAATGATACCAAGAATTTCGAAGCGCGGGAGTTTATCCGATTGTTGGACACCTTATCCAAGGACCAAATGATCCACCACTGGACACCACTCAACGGGAAAACACGTGGATTTTTCAAGGTCTTGATGAATCCGGAAAACGCGATGAACGCGAACGTGATTTTTGGAGAGGAAAAAAATGACCACAAAATCCTTAACGCAGCGCTTCATCTTCAGCAAACGGAAAAAAACCGCAGGGTGATCCTTGTCTCCAAAGACATCAACCTCCGCCTCAAAGCAAAATCGCTTGATATCCACGCTGAAGACTATGAGACTGGGAAAATCAAAAACCTCGAGGAGCTCGAAAATACCGGCAAATATGTCCTGGAAGGCATCGGCCAAGAAATCATCAATCAGATTTATGAATACAATTCCGTCGAGGCCAAGCATGTCTTGGGCACCAGGAAACGAAAGGCAAATGCTTACTACATTCTGAAAAGCGAGAAAAACTCGGTTTTGGCATACTACAACGCTGAGGACAACACCATGGAAAGGGTGGACAAGAAGTTGGCTTACAACATCAAACCAAAAAATGCGGAGCAGACTTTCGCGATGCATGCGATTCTTAACCCAAGGGTAAAATTGGTGTCGATACAAGGAGTGGCTGGTACCGGAAAGACCTTGTTGGCTTTGGCTGGAGCATTGGAACAGCGTAGGGATTACAAGCAAATATTCCTGGCTAGGCCAATCGTCCCCCTCAGCAACAAGGATATCGGCTATCTTCCTGGCGATATCAAGTCAAAGCTGAATCCTTACATGGAGCCACTTTGGGACAATTTGAAGTTCATCCAAAACCAATTCAAAGAATCCGACAAGGAATACCAAAAAATCACCGAGATGGTCAATCAGGAGAAATTGGTGATTCAGCCCTTGGCCTACATCCGTGGACGCTCGCTTTCCAACATTTTCTTCATCGTGGACGAGGCCCAAAACCTGACGCCACACGAAATCAAGACCATCATCAGCCGTGCGGGAGAAAATACCAAAATCATCTTCACAGGCGATATTTTCCAGATTGATACGCCGTACTTGGATAGCCAAAGCAACGGTCTCTCCTACCTTATTGATCGGGTAAAGGATCATCCGTTGTATGCCCATATCAAGTTGGAAAAAGGTGAGCGGTCCGAATTGGCCAATCTAGCCAACGATTTGTTGTAAACAAAAGCTGTCTTGATTCTCCCGATTGCGTTTTCTCGCCAAATTCAGGATTTTGTTCTGTGTTTTGGGGAAAAGATTCGGGAGAATTTTTCATTTTAGAGCAATACGAAATTTATTGCTGATTTTTTCCTTCGTTTTAATTCCAATCAGAATATAATTCGGATTTTTTTGACATTTTAACCTTTTTTTAACGTTCCCGCGCAACCTTTCACCCCCCAAAAAGAGTTATCAAACTGTATCAATCCACGCAACAATATGTACGGTATCGTACACACTTGTTTGGCATTCAAAATTATATTTCATTGATTATCAGTTATTTACAAAATTTGGAGCAGAATTTGGCATAAAGCATACATCTGCCGAACAGGGCGGACGGAAAAAGAAACCAACTATTATTAATTACATAAGATTATGAAACCAACTATTTTAACTCAGAAAAATGTATGTGCCTTTTTAAGTTTGATCATGGCACTTACCATCTTGTGGGCCGCTAAGGTCGAGGCGAAGTCTGACATTGTCAGCGTGGTCATGCCGATGGATTCCATCGAGCGTGTAGAAGGGATAAAAGAAGACGTTCCCGCATTTGAATTGGACCTTTCTGACATCAGGGAATTCCCAACCGTTACTTTGATAAACAAATATGGAGAGGTAGTGGCCGAATTCTACGGAAGCAAAACAGAACTTGAAAAAAGATTCAAAGAGGTAATCGACAACGGTGATTTCTTGACGACAGTAGGAAAACAGGAATTTTACCTCGTAAGATAGTTTAGTTGATTGTTTGGTTTTTTGAATAAGCAAAAAGGTGGATTTTGTCCACCTTTTTTTATTATCTCCATCAGCAGACTCATCAACTTTCCGTAATGGTGTTCAATTTGGCTAGAAAGCTGTTATAGTACTGTCGTCCTACTTGGACAACTGCACCCATCCTCAGGTTGATGTCTTTTGTATTAAAGCTTTCGATTTGGGAAAGCTGCACGATAAATGATTTTTGCACCCGGAGGAATAGATGTGGGGGAAGCTTTTCTTCCATATCTTTCATGGATTTACGGATGGTGAAATTCCTTCCTTTTGTGTAAATGGTCACCATGTTGCCATTTGCCTCCACATAGTAAATATCCTCGTAGGGCACACGCTCGTACGCGTTGTCCGCTTTGATAAATACTGCGTCAGTGACGAGATATGGGCTTTCGTCTTTTGCACGGACCGTTACTGCTTCTGCAGCCGGCTTTGTACGCTTGTTGTAAAGCACAATCTCAACAATCGCATGTATGTCATTTGTGTTGAAAGGCTTTACGATGAAGCCTGCAGGATTGATTCTTTTTGCCCTTTCGATGATGGTAGGATCGGAATAGGAGGTCACGTACACCAAAGGTACTTCTACCATTTGCTTGATGATCTCACCCAATTCAATACCGTCTTTGTCACCTTTGAGCTTGATATCCATGAACACCAAGTCAGGTTTGTATTTCTTTACAACTTTGACTGCTTGGTTGGCGGAGTTGGCAATATCGATATTGACATAGCCCAAAAGCTCCAAAATCTCCTCTATATTCTCGGCAATGTTGACATCATCCTCAACAATAAGAATTCTTTCCTCTTTCATAAGTTAAATGGGGAAATATTGCGTTTTAGTGACAATTAAATAAATTTTTGATGCAGTGAAGTGATTATTGGGCTATTTACAAATTTTAGTTTTCTGAATCAATATTTATCTCAATTTTTCGCCATGCCGATAATTCCGCTCACTACAGGCTCATCATATCCTTAAATCTTGCTGCCTGACGCCTACTTACCTCAATCCGATCGCCCCCTTTGAGTGTAACAACCAGTCCTCCATTGAACCATGGTTCGATCGCTTCCACCCAGCTGAGGTTGATGATATGCTTTCTGCTTGCGCGGAAAAACGATTTTTCGCTCAATCTTTCATCCAAAGCATTGAGTGACTTATGGATCATGGGTTTAAAGTTGTCGAAATATACCTTGATATAATTCCCGTCGGATTCGAACAGGCGAACATTGGACAATTTGACAAACCAGCACCGATCACCGTCCTTGACAAAAACCTGATCATCCAATGTCAGTTTTCTGTTTGCCATATTGGCGATTTCCTCAGTGCGATCCTGATTCTCATTGAGCTTTTTGGAAAGTTTTTCTACCGCTTCGCCGAGCCTTTTTGGCTCGATGGGCTTGAGCAGATAGTCCAAGGCATTTACTTGGAAGGCCTTGATCGCATACTCGTCATATGCGGTGGTAAAGACGACGTGGGGGACATTGTCCAGTTCTTCCAGGAGATCAAAGCCCGTCTTTTCGGGCATTTGGATATCCAGGAAAACAACATCTGGCGCCAACGCCTCTATTTTCTCTTTGGCATCGTCCACGTTATTGGCTTCTCCCACGATTTCAACTTGTTCGTATTGGGACAACAAGGTGATCAGTTCTTTTCTCGCCAGTCTTTCGTCATCAATTATCAGTGCTCTCATGTGCATGAATTTTAACCTAATGTAAGGTTTTGTTTTGGAATTTTAAGTTCAGTTATTACAAAATCGTTCCCGGAATTGTATATTTTAAAGGAAGCCTTTTCTCCATAGATTAGTTTCAGCCTTTGGATAGTATTGCTGATACCATGGCCTTCCCCGTCCCGTTTTCTGCCAAACGCATTATTTCTCAATTGCCCGCTGTTTTTGACCTGGACGATCAAGTCGTCGGCAAGACCCTCCCTGCATTTGATCTCTATCAGGCCTCCCTTTACCCTATTTGAAATCCCGTGTTTGATTGCATTTTCGACAATTGTCTGCAGCATCATGGGAGGGATCTTGAAATCGAATGCTGATGGCTCGATATCATATTTGACCTTCAGACGTTCCTCAAAACGAATCGTCTCCAAATTGAGGTAGTCCTTCACCGTATTGATTTCGGATTCAAAATCGATCGTTCTTTTTCTATCCATCATGAGCGAAAACCTCAAGATGTTGGAGAGCTGCGTAATGGCAAGCTTGGCCTTGCCGGGATCTTCGTCGACGAGCGCCCTCACGGAATTGAGTGCATTGAAGATAAAATGCGGGTTAAGTTGGCTTTTGAGATGATTGAGCTGGATTTCGTTGATCTTTGCTTGATACTTGAGCGATTGGTTGTAATTATCCAAAAAATGGTAAAGGAAATACACCATCACCCACAGTAAGTAATAAATAAAGGAAACGAAAATATTGCCGGAGACGACAATCCATCGAAAATCTGTTTCGGGATTAAGCGTTCCGAATATCCAGTTGATGATAAACTGGGCGCCGGTGTTGAGCACACCCAAAATCACCAAGGCCAGTAGCGTACGTGCCAACAAGTTGGGGAATCCCAAATTGAACCAGTCGTACTTCTTGAAAACCAAGCGCAGGCCATGGGTAGAAACCAGGAAAAATAGCGCCAAGGAAACGTAGGCTCCAATTTGAATAAGCGTAATCCTGCGGTCGAGCGAAACCAAAAAAAGGTTGATAAGGGCATAGCCCGACCAACCCAAGATCTGCAAAACCCAGTATAATCGCTTTCTATTCATGGTTAGGCGCCAAATATACTACGGGGCTTCCATGAGGGGATATTTTTTTTGGGAAGGGTAATTTACCGTCCGTATGAGGCTATATCCTGTTACAGACTTAATTCCATCTTCAAAAACCGCGCAGTATGGCTTTCTGGGTGCAGGGCTACCTGCTCTGGAGTACCCGTCGCGATGATTGTACCGCCCTTGTCCCCACCTTCCAATCCAAGGTCCACAATATGGTCCGACACTTTGATCACATCCATGTTGTGTTCAATAATCAGGACGGTATTCCCTTTGTCCACCAAGCGATTCAAAACCTCCAGTAGATGCTCAATATCCTGGAAATGTAGCCCTGTGGTCGGTTCATCTAAAATGTAAAATGTCTTTCCGGTGTCTTTTTTCGAAAGCTCCGTCGCCAATTTCACACGCTGCGCTTCTCCTCCCGAAAGCGTGGTTGCGTGCTGACCCAAGGTCACGTAGCCTAAGCCAACGTCGTTGAGGGTTTTGATTTTCCTCAAAATACTGGGTTGGTTTTCGAAAAACTCCACTGCTTGCTCCACGGTCATGTCCAACACATCCGAGATGGATTTGCCCTTGAACCTCACCTCCAAGGTTTCCCGGTTGTAGCGCTTGCCTTTGCAGGTCTCGCAGGGCACGTGTACATCGGGGAGAAAATCCATTTCGATCAACTTCATCCCCGCCCCCTCACAATCCTCACAGCGGCCGCCCTTCACATTGAAGCTGAACCTGCCAGGCTTATAACCCCGGATTTTGGCCTCGGGAAGTTCGGTAAATAGCGTTCTAATGTCAGAAAACACACCGGTATAAGTGGCAGGATTGGAGCGTGGTGTGCGACCGATCGGTGATTGGTCCACTTCGATGACCTTGTCGAGATGTTTCAGTCCCTCCACTGCATCGTAGGGAAGCGGCTCTTTCTTTGCGTTGAAAAAATGCTTGTTCAGGATAGGATAAAGCGTCTCATGAATCAGCGTGCTTTTTCCGCTACCTGATACGCCGGTGATACAAATCATCGTGCCAAGCGGGAGCTTGAGGTCGACATTCTTCAGGTTGTTTCCTTTGGCACCTTTTATTTCGAGAAACTTTCCGTTACCGATTCTTCTTTGCTTTGGTACTTGTATTTTCAACTCACCGGCCAGGTATTTGGCAGTAATGCTTTTCCTTTTTAGAAAATCCTGGGGCGAGCCCAAAGCCACGATCTGACCCCCATGCCGTCCGGCACCCGGACCGATATCCACCACAAAATCAGATTCCAACATCATGTCCTTGTCGTGCTCTACGACAAGTACGGAATTGCCCAAATCCCGCAAATCCTGCAAGGCTTTGATCAACTTGACGTTGTCCCGCTGATGCAATCCGATGCTCGGTTCATCCAAAATGTACAACACCCCAACGAGTTGGGTACCAATCTGGGTAGCGAGGCGGATACGTTGCGCTTCCCCGCCCGAGAGGGTTTTCAAGGGACGATTGAGAGACAGGTAATCCAAACCAATGTCCATCAAGAAACCGATTCGCTTTCGGATTTCCTTCAAAACTTCCCGCGCGATCGTATTCTGTCGCTCACTCATCCGATCTTCCAATCCAAGGAACCAAGCCCCCAACGCAGCAATATCCATCATGGCCAGCTCCCCGATGTGGTGATTGTCAATCTTGAAATGGAGCGCCTCTTTCTTCAGTCGATATCCATTGCAATCAGGACAGACTTTTGTCTCGGTGAATTCATTGACCCAATCTTGGATCTTATCGGTGCCGCCTTCTTGTTGCTTTTGGAGAAAATTCACAATTCCTTCGAAAGTGGTGTTCCACATCGTTCCAGGATACTTCACCGAATCCACGGCTACTTCGATCTTATCGCCATACAAAATGACATGCACGACCTCCTCTGGAAGATTCTCAATCGGTGTCGTGATGCTGGCTTTATAATGCTTGAGAATTGCTTCGATTTTCTTGAATATCCAAACGTCCCGGTACTCTCCCAAAGGCGCTATCCCGCCACGGCTGATGCTGAGACTGCGATCGGGAATGATGTTTTCAATCGTAATTTCCTCAATCACTCCCAAGCCATTGCAAGTCGGGCAGGCACCGTAGGGGCTGTTGAACGAGAAAGTATTGGGTGCAGGCTCATCGTATGAAAGCCCCGTCAGGGGATCCATGAGGTATTTTGAGAAATGATGGACTTCTCCCGCCTCATCCCGGAGCATGATGACACCTTTTCCGTGGTGCAGGGCGGTCTTGAGGGATTGGCTGATTCGGTAGTGGTCTTCTTCGTCTGCGACTATCCGGTCCACCACGATCTCAATATCGTGTATCTTGTAGCGATCCAACTGCATCTTGGGCACCACATCCATTACCACGCCGTCGATGCGGACTTTTGAAAAACCCATTTTCCGGATCTGTTCAAACAACTCGCGGTAATGTCCTTTTCTCCCCTTGACAATCGGTGCAAGGACATAAAGCTTTTGTCCTTTGAACTTTTCAAAAAGCTGCTCAATGATTTGGTCCTCTGTTTGCCTTATCATCCTTTGCCCACTCAGGTAGGAGTATGCCTCCCCCGCGCGCGCATAAAGCAAGCGCATGAAATCATAAATTTCCGTCACAGTACCTACCGTCGAGCGGGGATTCTTGGAAGTGGTCTTTTGCTCGATCGAAATCACGGGTGAAAGCCCATTGATCTTGTCCACATCGGGGCGCTCCATGCCACCCAGAAAAGACCGTGCATAAGCCGAAAAACTCTCCATGTAGCGGCGCTGTCCCTCGGCATAGATCGTATCAAATGCCAGTGAACTCTTCCCACTGCCGCTCAAGCCGGTGATGACCACAAGTTTGTTGCGGGGAATACTAATGTCGATATTTTTCAGGTTGTGTTCCCTGGCACCAAAGATTTCGATGGTCTCTTCTTTGGTATCAACTTGTGCGTCCAACATTGAGGGAGGTGTAGGTTTGTGAAGCTTGCAAAAATACGAACTTGTGAGCGGGATTCCCAGAAAGGCCCGATCTTAAAACAGTCTGAAAGCAGGAAGGTTTTGAATTGTGAAGTGATTTGAATCCGTACCTTTCCCTACAAAAGCCCAAAATGACATCAAGAACCTTTTGCCTCCTTTTTCGCTTGTCTGGCAGCTTTCTTTTCCTCTTTGGTGGGCTTTTCACTTGGGTCCTTCTTTTTGAACAAGTGAAGTCCCTTTTTTTCCTCCTCCTTTCCAGAACGTTTGTCAGCCTCCTTTTTCTTCAATTCATCCAAATCATCCCCTGAAAGTGTCGACTTCAAACCTGAAAAAATCAACTTCCACCAATAGGCAAACATGGATTTGTGGGTTTCCCGGATAAAGTAGATGCTTCCTTTGTTCAGGTTTCCATTCTTTTTGGGATTGGAGGAACGAATGACGATGGTATTGGCCATAAAGGCCCCAATTTTCCTAAGGAGATTGTTGTCATGCTCGTAGTTCTTATTGAGCAATTCCAGTTTCAAATCGTCATAACGTATAATCAATTCCCCCTCACCTCTGTAGTCGTTGCCAAGGATGTTAAAATCCAACCGATTGAGTGTGCCGGATTTGATGCTTGCCTTTGCCTCGGGTTCGATCATGGTATTGAGCTTCCCAAGGTCCATTTTGCCAAGTGTTCCTTTCATGGTGAATTTACCCTGTTCATCTTCCAAGTCATAGCGAATCGCTGCTTTGAGCAAGCCCTCACCCATCAGTTTGGCGTCTGCATCTATTGAAATTGTCCTGTTTTTACCCCGTCTTTCGAGATAGTTGGACACGTTGGTGATATGCGCATTCATATCAGAAAAAAAGAGGTGGGCAAATCGATTTGACGCGTTTGCCGGTCTTTCCTCGATCATCACATGGGCTCCTTCCACAAACACATTCTCGATATGGATGATTTGCTTCAAGTTTTGGATGGCCTGATGCACCATCTGTGGTCTTTTGTTAACGTCTTCGGGCTTAAACTTGTCCACGAATACTTCAAGTTTGAGGTTTTTTGCCCTCAAGGTATCCATCTCCACGACCCCATTTCTGAAATAACTCCCAAACCTTACCCCGCCCATCTCCATTTGCGCATCCCGAATTTGCAACCACGTTTGTCGCTGTGGAAACTGCGAGGTGTATTGCAATTTGCCCTGCTTATTGAGCAAACTCAAACTTCCCACGCTTAGCTTATTGGTATATGAATCCAAGATCACATTGTTGACCAAGGCATATTGTCTGAAACGGTCAAAGTGAAACTCGACTTGCTGTATACTTCCTTGGACCACATCGACGTGAAACAAGGATTTGGCGTTATCGATATCACTTTTTGTTAATTGGAAACCTTCGGCCGAGATATCCATGTCCACCAAAGCCAATCTTAGGGAATCGTAGAGATTGTTTTTGACACTGACAGAGAAATCCTGCAAAACGATGTCTTTCACCTCTATCAGATCATAATCCTTCCCCTTCTTGGGCCTTTCCTTTTTTGGTTGGGGTGCGCCGGTGAAAAGCGAATCCCAAGGCGGAAATGAAGAAACGATCTCCATCCCGTTCAGGTAAGCCGAATCCATGGAAATCGTATTGTCAAAAATCAAGGGACGCCATTTGAATCCAGTCAAATGGAGATTTTCCGCAAAAAGATTGATCTTGATATCATCCTCACCCAACACATTTGAAGGGCTTACCACAATGCTGTCGATCCTGAGATAAGTGCCAAAGTGGTCGTAGTTCAATTCAATTTTGCCAAAACTCAGCTCATGTCCGCTGAAACTGCTGGTCCGGGTGATGAGTTCAGTGAGGATCCTCGACGCATTGGCATTCAGGTACTTGTTGATGAAAAAAGGCAGACCCAATACCAAAAATCCAAGCAGGACAGCAAGAAACAGAAAAACATAAAGGACTTTTTTCATAAAATCGGCAATACCCGATTAAGTTATCAAAAAATGGACATATCCATATGGTTTGGGGGATTTTTCAATCTTCGACAGGAAGTTTGATGAGGTAGCGCCTACCGCGCCTTACGGGAAGTTTCCTGTCACGTAGCCATGGATTATACATTTTCAGCTCCTTGTAATTGGAGCCGTGCCTTATCGCCCAAGCTGCAAGATCGGGTATGCTTTGATCCACGGCCAACTCCCGCAAAACGGGCATGCGGTACAGGTCCTTTTCCGCCAACTCAAAGCCATACTTCTCGGGATTTTCGAATATTTCCTTAAAGGCCAAAATCCTGAACAAATACCTGCTCGTCTCTTCCACCAAATGCAGGTCAAAGTAATTGTCTTTGTGCTGCTCTTCTTTTCGCCTTCGGATACCTGCGATTCCGGCATTGTAGCTTGCTGCCACCGAGGTCCAATTCCCAAACTTGGCATAGGCTGATTTGAAATATCCACAGGCCACTTTGGTCGATTTTTCCAGATGGTATCGTTCGTCCACCTCATCCCTCACTTCAAGCCCATAGTCCTTGGCCGTGCCTTCGAGAATCTGCCAAAAACCGCGTGCGTCCGCCGAAGACACAACGTTCATCAGTCCCGATTCGGCCATCGCCAAGTACTTGAAGTCATCCGGGATGCCATTTTCGGCTAAGATCTTTTCGATGACCGCCAGGTACTTTCCAGATCTTTTCATCAACAAAATCATGTTGGATTGCCAATATACATTGACGTAAAGCTCGCGCTCAAAGCGCTCCCTCACGTCCGGTAATTTCATGGGTACCTCCTCACCGGCGAAAGTCAACGTTGCGGGTATCTCGAAAATCCTGGCCTTCGGTTCGGGCATCGTAAAACGCAATGATTCACCCTCTTCGGTTTGGATAAGGATTTCCTGCTGTTCGGTTTCGGCGGTGCTCTTTGATTCCCGCCAGATTGTCCAGGCCAAAAGCAGGCCAAGCAAGCTATAAATTACGATCAAATGAAGCTGTTTCAATGTCCCTTTCCTGAAGTATGTGAATACGATTGATGCGCATGAATCAGCGGGATATTGGCTCGCCTACCGCCAGCTGTCATAACGAAGCCCAAAATAGGGCTTAAACTGGGTATTCAAAACCCAAATTCCGTTTTGGGCAATCCATGTCCCGAATGAAGTGTATTTGCGGGACTCCGCAAGTCTATTTACCTTCGTTGGCTTTTTGCAAGACAATATGAATCTGGAAGAGAAATCGAAGGAAGTCAGACGGGTATTTCAGGAACTTGACCGAGAAATCAAGGCATTCCTGGGAGCCAGCCAACTCACCTGCCTTCCGGGTTGTGGGTTCTGCTGTTCCAATCCCAAAGTAAGCGCTTCAGTGCTTGAGTTTTTGCCATTGGCTTTTGACTTGTACGAAAAAGGAAAAGCGGAAAAAGCGCTCGAATTGCTTGAATCCAAATCCGATTCGGACTGGTGCATCATTTACAAAGCAACCTCAGCAGATGGCGAAAAAGGCTTCTGCTCGGACTATCAAAACCGGGGACTGATTTGCCGCCTTTTTAGCTCTTCCTACCGGACCAATAAATCCGGAAGAAAGGAAATCATCACCTGCAAAAAAATCAAATCGGCCAACCCGGAGCTTTTTGAAACCGCCGCTGAGCAAGTCAATATCGATATGCCGATACCTTCGAGCTCAGGTACTTATGCACAATTGTACAATATCGATTTCCAACTGACCAATGACCAAATGCCGATCAACCAAGCGATTCACAAGGCCCTTGAGCTGGTTTTGAACTATTGCTACTACCGGGACATGGCAAGCCAAGATCCCGGCGAAAGTTTATGAAATGGGCTTTTTGCCGTATATTGTATGTGAATTCTTTCTCTCCAAACAACAAGACCATGCTGAACATTTCCGAAATCATACAAACGGTCCGACAGCTCATCGATGTCCGCATCCAGATGATCAAAGAGGAAATCAACCAACAATTAGCTACAGTGTTGGCGCGGGTTTTCCTCTTGTTCTTTATCGGCTTGGTCATTTTGCTGATTATGATTTTCGCCAGCTTCACTTTGGCCTATCTCATCAGTGAATGGGCAAGGACACCATACATGGGATTTTTGGTGGTGTCACTGCTGTACGTGTTGCTTTTGATAGGTCTCTACCTGATGCGCAATTCCAAAAAACTCATCGGCGCATTCCACTTTATCCTTAATCAATTTCTCTTTGGCGGAAAAAACGACTGAACACGATGAAAGAAGAGCTGGAAAAAAAATCCAAAGAGCTGGAACAGACGCTGCAAATGCAGCTGGAAGTAGCCAAAAAAGAATCTGAGGAATGGGTAAAGATAGGCGCCGTAGCTTTGGCGAGCGGCTTGCTTGCATTTGGACTTTACCAAATATTCGGCAAAAACAAGGAAAAGAAAAAGACCAAAAAGGTCATGGAAACCCTGGCAAAAGAAGGTCTGCTGGATGCCGAGATTAAGAAAAAACTGACCCAAAAAGCAGAACCTGGATTGCTCGGACGGGTAGGGATAGCTTTGCTCCCGATGGCTTTGAATTATGGCAAAGAGCAACTTCTGACCAAACTGCAGGAATCCGCTACCAAGAAAACCGATGAACCGCAAAAATAGGGTTGGGGTATTTTTGGAAGAACTGGCCAACTCCGCCAAAAAGGGAATTGCCTGGCTCATCGACCCCGATGATATCCGGACGACGGAGGATCTGGAAAATGCAGCAGAGGCTGCCATCAGTGCAAAAGTTGATTTGCTTTTTGTAGGCGGAAGTCTGTTGCAGCGCAATCATGTGGACCAGATTCTTTCCCATTTGGCTTCGCTGTGTCCGGAAATCCCTACCGTACTTTTTCCGGGAAATACCCTCCAGTTTTCTCCAAAGGCAGATGCATTGTTGTTTTTGTCCTTGATTTCCGGAAGAAATCCGGACCTTCTCATTGGACAGCATGTTCAAATCGCTCCTTTGCTGGAAAAAACGGATATCGAAATCCTGCCGACCGGCTATATGCTTGTGGACGGGGGAGAAAAAACCAGCGTGCATTACATCAGCCAAACGATCCCTTTGCCCAACCACCATCCGGACTTGACAGTGGCAACTGCCTTGGCGGGGAAGTTTCTGGGGCTGAAGTATTTTTACTTGGACGCGGGCAGTGGGGCACCACAGCCCGTTTCGATGGAATTGATCAAGGCTTTCAAGAAGCGAATGACGGAGCCGCTGATTGTCGGTGGGGGACTCAATAGCCTCGAAAAGATCAAAAACGCATTTTTTGCAGGAGCTGACTTGGTCGTCGTCGGCAACGGCATCGGTAAAAACCCAGAGCTGCTCGCAGAAGCCAAAGCCTTTGTAGAATCACTGCGGGTGATGGCGAATTGAGGATGAAAAAACTATCGATTCCCCTCCTCCAGCAGATTCATAAACCCATCTAAAGATAAAACTGAGACACTCGGGAATTGTATTGAAGCCAATACTGAAAAATGCCTGTCTTCAGTAACAATAAATGCGGCCCGTGACGCGATCGCACAATCGACATACTTATTGTCTTCAGGATCCGCCGCTATCAGATTCCATTTGAAATAGGTGTTGGCATAATGAACGTTTGGGAGCTCCCTAAGCAATGAGATAAAGCTGCCAGAAGTTCGTACCCCATATTTCAGTTGGATGATTTCTTCATACTCCAGCAAAATCTCTTCAGTGACTGCCAAGTCGAATTTACGTTTCACCAAGGACTGAAAAACCAAATGATATGGAGACCTTGAAGTCAAGCACATCACCAATATGTTGCAGTCAATTACAATGACCATATCTGGCTAAGCCTGTTTTCGAAAATGCTCCTTTTTCCATTTTTCGAAAATAGCCTGCGGCTCATGCTGTTTATCGAAAGCCTTGTCAGCTTCCCTGACCACCTTATCTGCAAGGTAAGTTATCAGCAATGATTTCAATTCCTGTAAATCTTCTTCTGATTGTTCGTGGCCAAAAAGCCTCAGGATTTCCAGTTGAGCTTCATTTAGGGAGTTTGGCATGGCAATGATTAATTTCTGGTAACGGAATACACCGCTAATTTAGCAAATCTAGCGGGATTCTGGATTCGAGTGTATGCACTTGGTGGAATGGCAAAAAAAACGCCCCCATTTTGGAGGCGTTGGAATCTTGTCTACAATAGGGGCCCAAACTGCCGCAGGAAGCGCACGTCGTTTTCGGTAAACAGGCGCAGGTCGCGGATTTGGTACTTCAGCATGGCGATACGCTCGATACCCATCCCAAAGGCGAAGCCGGTATATTTTTTTGAATCTATCCCGCAGTTCTCCAAGACATTCGGGTCGACCATCCCGGAACCGCCGATTTCCACCCAACCTGTGCCTTTGCAGACGTTGCAGCCTTTGCCGCCACAAATCAGGCATGAAATATCGATCTCGGCACTCGGTTCGGTGAACGGGAAAAAAGAAGGCCTGAACCGCACCTTGGTTTCCTTGCCAAACATCTCCTTGGCAAAGTGGTACAGCGTATTTTTCAAATCCGCAAAACCGACATTCTCATCCACATACAGTCCCTCCACTTGGTGGAAGATGCAATGTGCACGGGCCGAAATGGCCTCGTTGCGGTACACCCGGCCCGGGGAAAGTGTGCGAATCGGTGGTTTTTGGTTTTCCATCACGCGCACCTGTACGGATGAAGTGTGGGTACGCAGGGCGATATCGGGATTTTTTTCCAAAAAGAAAGTGTCCTGCATCTCGCGCGCAGGATGGTTTTCGGGAAAATTCAAGGCTGTGAAGTTATGCCAATCGTCTTCGATTTCGGGTCCTTCGGAAAGGTTGAAGCCGATGCGCTCAAATATCTCGATGATGCGCTGCCGGGTCGCGGTCAGGGGGTGAATCCCGCCCGCAGGCGTCAGGACAGCAGGCAGCGTCAGGTCCAAATCCTTGGACTTGGATTGTTTTTTGGATTGGTTGACGGTTTCGATCAGGGATTTGAATTTCTCCTCGGCCAAGTCCTTCACCTCATTGACCAATTGGCCATAGGCACGCTTTTGGTCATTGGGGATATCCTTCATGGCAGCGAAGAGTTCGCCGACCATGCTCTTTTTGCTGATAAACTTCATCCTATAAGCTTCCAATTCCTCCTCGGTGGCAGCACTGGCTGCGGCAATGGCGGACTTGATGGCTTCGATTTTTTCCTGATGCATGGGAATCTGGTTTTTCAAAGCCACAAAGCTAAAATAATTGGCAGGATATGGAGGTAAATCAGGGGGAAATTTGAATAGCAGAGGGTTCCACTTCTCGGTTTAGTATAAGCTTTCGCCGATGACTGGGTGGAATTACAAATTCCAAAAAAATAGAAAAGCGTAGTCACATCCTCGAAAGACATCGGGATAAGCTTAGCGTCTGCGCCAATCTATGCTAATGGGGGCCAGCCCGCATTTGCTATAGCCGATGCTGGCGAACATTATTTTTTTCTTTTCACTTTCAATTCTGTCCCTTTGTCCTCAGGGTCATTAAATTTTATTGTGAAACTTTCATTGTCAAATTGAGTAATTTCAAAACATTCGCAGCATATACATTTAGTGTCCGGTGTCGGATATGTTTCTGTTTCGTCTGTCGAGAAGTCGTGAACTACAATATTTGAAGATAAATCCGTGTAAGCTTCGTAAACTCCAATTTCATTTTCCTTGTCAATGTAGAATGGATAGTTTCCAAGCCATTTATCTTTACCTGTCTTTTTGTTGATTACTCGGAGTTCCTCAGGGTTTCCTGATCCGTCTCCACGATGCTTCACGAGTACGTAGTTTTCAAAGTCAGCACCTAATTCTGTATAGCCGCGAAAGTTGTCTTTGTATCGAAGGTCGAGTTCGATTTTGTCCCCATTTTTCAAGGTCAATATCATTCCTCTGAATAAGGTGTCACTGATATAGAAAATCTTGGCTCCGTTGGTCAATTGGTTAGTAGAGTCGACATGATTTTGAAAATTGTCAATTAGCAAATCGGCTTTGTCGCTGTCGGTTTCGCTGATTTGTCCATACGAGACGGTAGCAATAAAAGTAAATAATATGTAGAAAACTGGCTTCATTTTAATGTCTGCCATCGGTATGTGTGTATGTAAAGTAGCGGATTCGAAGCACTTTACTGTCCACCGAAACGAAAGCTGGCTGCAGAGCGAAAGCCTTGCTGAAAGCCATTTGCCCGCCATTAGCTATATGCGTTGTTTTGCATAGTTTTTTATTTCTTTAACGTCTTTTTCAATTGTCGAAAGATCAACTAATTTCTCTTCAAATTTTGTTTCTTTCTTAGTCTTTTTCCAATAGGGAAACAACCAAGTCATTGCCGTTCCTAAATTCTCAAATTCTGAGTCGCTTAGTATAAGTTCAGTCTTGCTTTTATATGGAAAGCTGCCCTTGTAATATCTAGTTATTCGCTTTCTTTTAGTCAGCAGATTGAAAAATCTGTCAATTGCATTTTGAATGTCATCATATTCTGGGTCAAAATGTTGGTGTACTAAACCATATCCAACTGTCAATTCTCTTTCGTCACAACAAATCCATATTCCTGTTTCACCAATTGATAGGTGGTCACCGTCTTCATATTCTCTTAAGTCACTTCCGAAATGGTTTTTCAAAAGTTCCTTAATCTTAGAATATATGGCTTGGTGTTTTTTCATTTCAAATTATCATCAACGTGATTCAGCTTGGAGAAGGCGGGCTTTCGGAGCCGTTCTAATCAAGCCTACTCCTAACTCCTTTAAGATACTAAACTTTCAATTTACTCTGAACCCCCCGCTGTCTTCCAAGGTGATGTTACACACTGGTTATTCTTTTCTCCATTTACGTAATTGTTCAATTTCCTTTCTTAATACTTTAAGAGCTTTTTCCATATATTTTGCCATTTGTTGAAATTGTTTAATCATTGACAAAGTTCGATCGTGATTATTTAAATCTAACGGCGGTGGTACGAATGCCTGTTTGTGCCTGAGGAATGGAAAGTCAAAACTTCTCGATAAGCCACATTCATGAATGTCAATAATTCCATTTTCGTCTAGGTCTGCATATACAATCCAAATTTTATCTGTCATCTTAGGAATAACTGAACAGCTTGAATGATATTTTCCTATCACATTTCTACCTGGATGTTTACCTTTCAAAAGCTCGATTATTTGAAATTCGTAGGATCCATCATTATTTGATTTAAGTAGTTCACCTATGAATATTAATTCAGAATATAAAAAGTTTTCTTTTTGATTTGTAGCTAAAGCTTTAATTTTAACACAATTACAACCAATTGCTGATTGAATTTGAAAAAGAAGAAAGATCACGATAATTGTTCTCATACTGGTATGTAACTTGTTTATACCCCTGACGACTTTCAGACTCAGTATCCCGATTTTTAGCTTCTACGCCTGATTTCTAGCCCGTATTTGTCAGGTTTTATTAAAACTATGGAATTATTTAAAATCGTCAAAGGGCGACTTGATTTTCTGCATTCCCGACCTTTTCCAAATTTTTCTGACTACCCCCCAAATCCCCCATTTTTCGGATATCGGCGCAAAATAGCTTAATATTGGCCCCTGATGTTTCCGGTCCAACTCATCCTTTTTGCATCCCTGTCATTGTTGTTCCTGACGGTAAGCTACTGGGCAGTGAAGCAGACCATGCTTTTTGGAAAATGGGAATACTGCATCTATATCCTGCTGCTGTATTTTCCGGTGTATACGGTGTACCTAAGTGTGGCCTACGGCGTGACGGCTTCGGTGCCCGTAGTCAAGGGCTTGCAGTCGTACAAGGACCTGATCGTCCTGTTTGCGATCGGGGCATTTGTCCTTTACCAGCGGGATTTTTGGGCATACCCCTTCAAGCTCAATGCACTCGACAAAGCCTATTTGGCCTTCATTTTCCTAGCTGTTGTCTTTCTCTTCCTTCCCCTGGGAGAAGCTTCCTTTGTCAACAAGGCCTTTTACCTGAAGGGACTCCTCATCCCGGCTTTGGTGTACACGATGGGCCGGAATACCCGCTTTGCGGACGGGGAAATCAAGTGGGTTTTTCACATCATCTTCGGTATCGTGATCGCCGCCTTTGTGGTCAATCTGTTGGAAATCGCATTGGACACCCATTTCCAAACCCTGACGGGCTACGCCAATTTCAACCAAGCCATCAACGACGTAGCGCCCTCGGGTAATTTTGGCCTGACCTGGACCTTTGAAACGCAGGCGGTCACCAAGCGCTTGGGTTCGCTCTTTTCCGACCCCTTGGAGTTGGCGAGTTCGGTGCTCTTGGGCTTTGCCGCGGGACTGATTTGGTACCTGACAACAAAAAGGGAAGACTCCGTTCCATATTTCATCGTGATGCTGTGTGCGTTGGCAAGTTTGTTTCTCGCCTCCTCACGGGCTGCATTTGGGGCATTTTTCATCATGCTCTTTTTTGTGGCGATCATCTTCAGGCTGTACAAACTCATCCTTTTTGGGGCAAGCATGGGCGTGCTTTTCGTCGTGTTTGTCATCTTCTTTGCCTCGGAGGATTTCTATTTCTTTGTCTTGGATACGATCACCTTCGAAAATGCCTCCAGTATGGGCCACCTGATCGAGTGGCTGGTTGCCCTGGATTCCATGATTGCCAATCCCCTCGGCATCGGCCTCGCCATGAGTGGCAATATGGGCAGCGTCACCGACGATGTGCGCGTGGGCGGGGAAAACCAATTTCTGATCTATGGCGTGCAGATGGGTATTCCTGGCATGCTCCTCTATATCGTGATGCTGTACCTTGGCATCAAACTTTCCATCCGCGTTTTTCGCAGCAGCGACAATGTCATGACGGCACGTGTGGCCTTCACTGGCGCTGCGGTCAAAGCCGGACTGCTGCTGCCACTCTTTACTGCCAATGCCGAAATGTACGCCTACGTGAGTTGGATATCCTGGTGGATGATTGGCTATGCCCTCAACCAAAAACCGAAAGTCGTCGATGGGAAAGCCTAGGATATTGGTGGATGCCTATTACCTGCACGTAGCCCAAACAGGGATCAAAACCTACATGGTGACGGTCTGCGAAGAGATCTTGCGGCACGAAAATTCCGAATGCGACTACATCATTTCCCCCGATTTTCGGAAGATCAAGGAAAATTCCTTCTTCAAAGGCAAGACTTCCAAATGGAAAAACCTCCTTTTTCAAGTGCTTTACTTTTGGAGAAAGCAAGTCGTGCTTCCGCTGCTTTCTTATGTTCACCGGGCGGATGTGGTTTTTTGCCCGGATATCATGGTGCCGTTATGGGGTCGGGGAATCAAGGTCTCCGTGCTGCACGATACCTTCTTCTGGGACAGTCCCGAGCATTACCACCCCCTGTGGCGAAAATATTACCTGTACTTTTTGGAAAAAGGCCTCAGGCGTCACGGCCGAATCATCACCGTTACCGACTTTTCCAAAAACAGGATTCAGCAATTGCCGGGATTTGAAAAGATACCCGTCCGCCGCGTCTATCCGGCATCGGGAATATCGCTGAGCACAAACACCCCCGACAAAATGCAGGTTTTGGATTTCCCATACATCCTGCACGTAGGGGTATTGGAAAAAAGGAAAAACCTCAGCCTGCTGATCGAAGCATTTGCGTTGCTTGCGCGGGACCCGGCATTTGCCGATTGGAAACTTATCCTCGTCGGACAGCGCGGCCCCAGAAAGACCTTGGATGATTTTGACCGCCTGCGGGAACTGGTTTCAAGTTTAGGATTGAAAGAAAAAGTCCTGTTTCCTGGATATGTGACGGAGCAAATGCTCGCAGCCTATTTTTCTCAAGCCAGGATTTACGTCTTTCCCTCGGCCAATGAAGGATTTGGACTGCCGGTGCTGGAGGCTTTTTCCTTTGGGCTTCCGGTGATCATTTCCAACCAAGGCGCTCTCAAAGAAGTCGCGGGCGATGCGGCCTGGGTTTTGGAATCCGACACCCCGGAGTCCTTGAAATCTGCCATTGTCCACCTGGACCGACATCCCGATCTCGTTAGCGACATGCGGCAAAAAGGCCAAAAGCGCCTGCAGGAATTCGGTACGGAGAAGTTTTTCCTATCTTTGGACCAAACTTTTAAAATGATCCTCCATGGGTAGTTTTCTCGGAAACACCATTTCCAAACTGACAGGCAAAGACTTTCGCAACCGATTTGGTTCGGATTGGGATGGTGTTTCGACTTTGGGAGCCTTGGCAAGAATGGCTTGGTGGATGCTGCGGGGCTTTTTCGTACGCTGGCGATTCGGAAAGACGAAGGGATTGTTTCTGATCGGAAAAGGCGTCACCATCCGTCAGGCATCGTACATCCGCGTCGGGCGCAACTTCATCGCCCAAGACCACTGCGAAATCAATGGCCTTTCCCAAAAAGGCCTGGAATTTGGGGACAAAGTCACCATCGGCAGCTATGCCATCATCCGTCCGACCAATCTCTACGGAGGCGAGGCTGGTGTGGGATTGAAAGTCGGCGACAACAGCAGCATTGGCCCGTATTGCTACATCGGTTGCTCGGGCTATATCGAAATCGGCAACAACGTCATGATGTCGCCGCGGGTGAGCATTTACTCGGAAAACCATAATTTTTCCAA
The DNA here is from genome assembly GCF_000330725.2 of Mariniradius saccharolyticus AK6. Classification (GTDB taxonomy): domain Bacteria; phylum Bacteroidota; class Bacteroidia; order Cytophagales; family Cyclobacteriaceae; genus Mariniradius; species Mariniradius saccharolyticus. The sequence goes on from NZ_AMZY02000006.1 coordinate 153,710, forward strand.
CACAGACCAACCCATGATCGAACAGGGCGTCACCCGCTCATTTGTCAAAATCGAAGATGATTGTTGGCTGGCTGCCAACAGCCTGATTTTGGCAGGCGTGACGGTGGGCAGAGGGGCCGTTGTTGCCGCGGGGAGCGTGGTGACCAAGGATGTTCCGCCCTACGCCATCGTGGCGGGCAATCCTGCCAAAGTCGTCAAATTCCGCAAAGAACCACAACCCTGACATGGCTTCGATCCTGATGTTGCATGGTTCTTCGGATTTGTATGGGGCGAGCAAAATCTTCCTCCAATCCGCCGCCGCCCTCCAAGCCGCAGGCCATCGGGTGACGGTTGTGCTGTCCGAAGAGGGTCCTTTGGTACAAAATCTAAGACAAAAAGGCCTCGAAGTTCATATCCATCGACTCGGCATCCTTCGCAGAAAATACTTCAACCTCCCCGGATTGGCCAATCGGGTCTTGGCGCTGCGAAAAGCCAGGACTTTTTTGGAAAAACTGGGGAGGGAAAAGCAGGTAACCCATTTGTATTCCAACACGTCGGCCGTATTGGTCGGGGCACTCGTGGCCAAACCCATCGGCGCAAAGCATATTTGGCACCTGCACGAAATCCTCGTCCAACCCGCTTGGTTTGCCAAACTCATGGGCAAGATTGTCGGCAGGTCCGCGGATACGGTCCTGGCGGTATCCCAAGCGGTGAAAGACCATTGGCGACCCTTTATGGATCCTTCCAAAATCCATCTTTTGTACAACGGCATTGACTACGAAGCCTATCTCGAAAAGCATCCTGATGTGCTGCGCGACCTGAAAATCCCCACAGACTGCCTCCGAATCGGCATGATTGGCCGTATCAATACCTGGAAAGGGCAAGGATACTTCTTGGAGACTGCGGCGAAACTTTTGAAGCAAAACCCAAAGCTGCACTTTATCATCGCGGGGGATGCATTTCCCGGCATGGAAAATTTGGTGGAGGAAATGCTTCAAAAAATCAGGGATTTGGGTTTGGAAAAAAACGTAAGCTATTTGGGTTTCAGGAATGATATCGCAGCCCTGATCCAATCCTTGGATTTGTTTGTGTTGCCCTCGATTTTGCCCGATCCTTTTCCGACCGTAATATTGGAAGCGATGGCATCGGGAAAGCCTGTCGCGGCTACAGCCCATGGCGGTGCCTGCGAAATGCTGCTGCACGGCGAAACGGGCATTTTGATCCCTTGGAACGATGCCGAAAAAGCCGCAGCGCTGATCCAATCCATGCTTCAAAACCCTGAAAGATTGCCGCTGATGGGCGAAAAAGGAAGGGAGCGGGTGTTGGAAAAATTCTCCACCGAAGCCTTCGAAAGAAAGTTTGTCAAGTTTTTTGAAGATGAGCGATAAAGGAAAAAAGCTGAAAGTCTGCATCCTCGGGAGCAAGGGCTACCCCTACGTCTATGGTGGCTACGAGACCTTGGTCAAAGAGCTCTCCGAACGCCTTGTCAAAAAGGATGTTGAGGTCAGGGTCTATTGCCACCGTTCGCTTTTCAAGGACAAACCGAAGGAAGTCAATGGTGTCCGCTTGATTTACACCCCTGCGATCGAGACCAAAAGTCTCACCCAACTCAGCCATTCCTTCATTTCGATGGTCCATGCCTGCCTCTCGGATGTGGACGTGATTTTTGTGGTCAACAGTGGGAATGGGCCATTTGGCATCATTTCCCGACTTTTCCGTAAACCCACCGCCATCAACGTCGATGGATTGGAATGGCTGCGACCCAAATGGAAAGGACTCGGTGCGAAGTATTTCCTTTGGGCTTCCCGGATGGCTACCAAGTGGTACGACCAAATCATCAACGACTCGGACGCAATGCGGGACATCTACCTCGAAATGTTCCAAACCCCATCCAAGGTGATCGCTTATGGCGCCAATATCTCCCTGAGCGCCGATCCCGAAAAAATCCGCAAATGGGGACTCGAGCGGGAAAGCTACTTTCTGATTGTGGGCCGACTTGTGCCTGACAACAACGCCGACCTGATCATCGAAGGGTTTTTGGCTTCAAAATCCAAGCGCAAGCTGGTCGTAGTAGGGGACGTACCATTTCAGGATGCGTATGCCAGCCGGCTAAAAAATATGAAAGACGAGCGGCTGCTTTTTACGGGCTATGTCACAGATCCTGAGGAGCTCAAGTCGCTGTATCACCACTGCTACGCCTATTTCCATGGACATGAATACGGTGGTACCAACCCGGCCATGTTGAAAGCACTGGGCTATGGCTGCGCGATTTTGGCTTTGGATACCCGCTTCAACCAAGAGATGTTGCAAAACGGCAAGCACGGCTGGTACTTCGCCAAGACCGCGGCATCTGTGGCCGACACCATCCATCGGGCGGAAGCTTCCCCGGATGCCCTATCCCAATTCCGCAGCACCGCCCGTGAAGGCTTGACAACCCGCTACCAATGGGATACCGTTGCGGAGCAGTATTTGGATGTTTTTAGGGAGTTGGGGAAAAGAATCAAAAAAGTGTAATCTGAAAAATAACAGGGTGTAATGATTTCTTTTTCACGTCTTCTTCCTAGAACACTCAGTAAATTTTGATAATTTGAATCACATATGTATCGGAGAGAATCAAGTTCACTGTGGTCTGATAGTCTTTATTTTTGGCATATGTAACCTTTGGAAAAACATTTCTAAGAACATTAGACACTCTCGCGCCAATACACCTAGGAACCATCACAAATACCATTCGATATGAAAAACTTATCAATTTCCCTCCTCTTTCTCTTCATTTCATCTTTTGCCAATGGTCAGTCGATCAAGAAACTGGATAAAATAACCAAAGATGCAAATGAAGCCAAAGCCGCATTTCTTGAAACCGATCCTCATCTCCAAACCCTATTCGAGAGTTCACACGGTTATGTAATCTTCCCGAATATCGGAAAAGGTGGACTTGGAGTAGGAGGAGCCACAGGCAACGGAGTTGTATGGGAGAAAGGCCAACTAGTAGGTTATGCGAAAATGACCCAGTTAACACTTGGCTTCCAGGCAGGTGGCCAAGGGTACAGCGAGGTGATATTTTTCCAGAACAAGGAAGCTTTTGACAGATTTACGAGCAATAAGATCGAGTTTGGAGCGGAAGTCTCGGCGGTTGCGATTAAGCCGCAAGCATCGGTGGGTGCGAAGTACTTGAACGGCGTATTGGTATTTACGCAGAGCAAGGGGGGGCTGATGTATGAGGCTTCCCTGGGCGGTCAAAAGTTCAGCTATACAGCAAAGTAGACGCGAATTTATCAGGATCTTAATTTGGGATCTTCGGAAATGAAAAATTTCGTTAGGCATACGGCTTTTTAAAGAGCCGCAGCCTAGTGACAAAGTCTATCCAGTAGTGGAATAGCAGTTTGCGTTTTTTGCATGGAAGGGACTAGGGAATCCGGACGGCTAATTTTTGGGTCAAAAGCAGGAGCATTTTGTTTTCAAATTGAAAACTTTTTGCTAAATTTATGCGTTACTAAATACAACTTGAAAAACATCATTGCGGTCAGAAACCTAGTCTTGTTTTACCTCAAGCATCCTGATGCCAAGGCAAGCATTGAAACATGGCTAGCCATCACCAAAAACGCTTCTTGGCAAAAACCATCGGATGTTGTGGCTTCATTCCCCGATGCGGATCCGGTGAAAAATAATCGGGTAGTGTTCAACATCACAAGAAACAAGTATCGGCTAGTCGCCCAGATCAGTTATGAGAGACAATGGGTCTTCATCAAGTTTATTGGGACACATGCCGCCTACGACAAGATTGATGCGAGTACAATTGAACAGTTTTAATTCGAAGCCTATGAAATGGGATAAAATCATCACAACGGAATCGGAGTACAATTTGGCATTGGCGAGGCTGACAGAAATTTTTGATGCCCATCCAGGCAGTGCGGAGGGAATGGAGGCCGAATTGCTCGTCACGCTCATCGAAAAATATGAAAAGCAACACTATCCAATTGCACTGCCGCATCCCATCATAGCGATACAAGAAACAATGGAAAAAAGGGGGTTGAAAGATAAAGACCTTATCCCCGCTATCGGCAGCAAAACGACCGTTAGCCTCATCCTGAATAAGAAAAGGGCTCTGACCATCGACATGATCCGAAATCTATCCGAATTGCTGGGACTGCCTGTGGAGGTATTGATCCAACCCTATGAACTGGATCGGGAACGGGTATTGCAATAGAAATCAGATAGACCTATTTCAAAATTGACCTCAGTTTGAAATCAAACATGTTCGATTTTGCCGGACAATCATCTCTTGTTTTTCCAAATCTTCGGATTTCTGGTGGTCTGGATCACTCGTCTCATTGCTGACAATTTTTTCAACCACAAAAGAGACAAAAGGATGTTGGTGATTCAGGTCTTTTGTTATCTCTTGTACCTTTTGTGGTTCCTATTATTCTGTCCGTTTCGCCGAAAGTAAAGAATCTGCGCCACTTGCTCTTCAAAGTTTGGGTCATTTTGCCAATAAGTATAAGTTCAAAGTTGGCTTGGCTAAATCCACAAAAAAATGTTTTCCCGCTTGCAAACATTGGGATACACAGATTCTATAACTTCAGAGATGTCAATTTTCGCTTCCTGAAGAACTTTCAACCTATAGTTCATAAATTCTTCTCCAGCTCCTTCACAACATCATTCCAATCCAAGGCTTTTGTTGGATCCGCATGATAAGAAGCGATTCTGTCGTCCAACAGCGCCTTATGGGCCTCAGATAAATGGCTTTGATGTTGGTCTTTGAGAGCGAGTAACTGCTTGAGCGTACTATAATCCTGAAGCTCTGTAAGCCAATGGATAAGGTCGATCTTTGCTGCGTGAATGTCCATGGAATTTTGAAATGAATGATTAAAGCTAGGGATCTAACGCCAACAAGACAAGGGATAGCATCGTGAGACTTGGACAGGCAAACAATCCCACCGATAGACATGATCCGAAATCTATCCGAATTGCTGGGACTGCCTGTGGACGTATTGATCCAACCCTATGGACTGGACCGGGAAAGGGTAGTCCGATAGTTTTGCGCCAAGCAAGCTTCGCAGAAATCCTGATCAAAACACCCCCATTTTTTGCTACATTTCCGCATTTCAAATAGGCTACAATCATGAATGGAAGGAGACTTTTTGTTAAAAGAACAGCCCTAGCAGCGGCAGCGCTAGGTTCATGGGGATTTGTAAAAGCGCAGCCGCCAGTCAAAGAGTCTGCTTGGATTTCCGTGTCCGGACGTGTCAGAAGCGGAGGGAAAGGGCTTGCGGGTGTCCGCGTTTCGGACGGCAAGTCGGTGTTTGTCACGGATAGCAAGGGTAATTTCGAATTCCAAACAGATCGTGATTTTGTTTTCCTCTCCTATCCTGCGGGTTATGCTTTCAACTTGCTGGAAAACGGCTCTGTGGATTTTTTCAGAAAACTGGACAAAAACCGAGAAAACCAATCGCTCGACTTTGACTTGCGGCCATTGGGACAGTCAGACGACCGGCACCATTTCATCGTCCTAGCCGATCCACAAGTGCAAACCGATGAGGAGGCGGATCTTTTCCGGACTGAATCTTGTGCCGACATGATCCAAACCAAATCAGAAATCGCTGACCCAAATCTCTTTGGTGTAGGTTGCGGGGATTTGGTTTTTGATCGATTCGACTTGTTTGATTTCTACAACCGCGCGCTGAAATCCACCGGGATTCCTTTTTTCCAAGTCTTGGGAAACCACGACATCGACCTACAGGCCCGCTCCAACGAATCGGCGCAAGCTCCTTATTTGGCGCAATACGGTCCTCCGTACTATTCCTTCAACCGCGGCAAGACGCATTATGTCGTGCTTTGCGACGTCTATTTCTTGGGCAATCGGCAATATTACGGGTATCTATCCGAGACACAACTGAGTTGGTTGGAGCAGGATTTGGAAGGACTGGAAAAAGGCTCTGAAGTCGTTGTTTTTCTGCATATCCCCTCCTTCTCTGATATTGTTCGGCTCAATCCCGGTCGGGATGCCAACAAAGAATCGGTCGTAAACCGGGCTGCCTTGTATGAAATCCTCAAACCCTACAAAGCGCATCTGATCTCCGGTCACGTGCATTGGAACGAAAATCGGGTGGAAGGAAACATTTTTGAACACAATACCGCCGCCATCTCGGGCGCCTGGTGGTCGGGAATCTGCTATGACGGCACACCAAAAGGCTACGGGGTCTACCAATCCAATTCGGGAGAAATGTCTTGGCATTACAAGAGTGTAGGCAAAACCAAGGATTTTCAGTTGAGGGTTTATCCTCCGGGAAAAAGCGACAAATATCCCGACCATTATTTGGTCAACGTTTGGAATTGGGATCCAGCTTGGGAAATCCAATGGACCGAAAACGATCGGGTCGCAGGTTCGCCGACCCGCGTGGAAACCGTCGACCCAATGGCAGCGGATATCTATGCCCCCGACAAACCCAAAAAACAACCTTGGATCAGCCCCCAGGTCAATGGACACATGTTTGCCTTCAAGAAAATCGATCCTAGGGCCAAAATTAAAATTCGCGTAAAGGACAGGTTCGGGAATGTTTATGAGGAAGTTATTTCCTAACTTTTCATTCAAATTCGAACTTTCATGAGCGATGGAATAAACCCGAAAATCCAGGAAATCAGGGATTCTTTGGAGGGTTTGGAAAAAAAGATGGACCGAGAGGTAAAGAATAACAGCACGCTGCTGAATTCCCTCCACCCATCGCAATATCAGGCCGGGAAAAACCTCTTGGAGTATTTGACGACTCGGGCGGAGGATCTGAGAAACCTTCAGGATGAGCTTCATATCCATGGGCTCTCCTCATTGGCGAGTTCCGAGGGACATATCCGGAGACAAATCCAAGCGATTCAAGAACGCCTTGGTAAAAAATACGTCGAATCGCAACTCGACACCTGCACCTACAGATTTTGCAAATCGTCCATCAAGGAAAAAAGCAAGAAGCTATTTGGTCCGAAACCAGAGGAGCGGATCCCGTCCCTGATGGTGACATTCGATTCGGGTTTTGCCGATAATTATGCCTTGATAAAAAGCCTGCTCCAAAATGGCATGAACGTGGCCCGTATCAATTGCGCCCACGACGACGAAGCTACTTGGTCCCGCATGATCAACAAGCTCAAAAAAGCCTGCCGCAATACTGGGTTGGAATGCAAGGTCTACATGGATCTTGCAGGACCAAAAATCCGAACAAAACTCCTCGCCAAAGGAAAAACCAAGGGCAGGGTTAAAGTGGAAGAGGGACAGCTGGTTTGGCTCGCCGAAAACGACAAAGATTTTAAAAAAGAGGATGTAGTCATCAGCCCAAATGTGGAAGGAATTATTCCATCTTTGAAAAAAGGCGATCGGGTATATTTGGACGACGGGGTGATCAGGGCTTTGGTGGAAAAAATCAAATCCGACCGTGTCGGTATCCGGATCACGCGGATCTCGACGGAAAAGAAACAAATCAAAAACGGCAAAGGCATCAACTTCCCTGACACTCCCTTGCAGATTGCTTCCTTGACGGCCTTTGATCGTGCCTCACTTCCCTACATCTGCGAGCATGCCGACTTGGTGGGGTATTCATTTGTGAAAACGGCCCAAGACATCCGGGACTTGAGAGAGGCCATGAAAGGTATTACCGAGAATCCACCTTCCATGATCATCAAAATTGAAACGCCCGAAGCAGTCAGAAACCTCCCATTTCTTTTGATGGAGGGAATGATCGATCCCTATTTCGGTGTCATGATTGCCCGGGGAGACCTTGCCGTGGAGATAGGATTCGAGAGAATGGGTGAAATCCAGGAGGAAATCCTGTGGATTTGCGAAGCCGGACACGTTCCCGTCGTTTGGGCGACACAGGTATTGGAAAGTCTCAACAAATCGGGCATGGCTACCCGTTCAGAAATCACCGACGCCGCCAACGCAGCCCAAGCCGACTGCGTCATGATCAACAAGGGCGACCATACGGTCGAAGTGATGGAAACGCTCAAGGATATCCTCCTCCGGACTGCCAGCCACAGGATCAAAAAACGCTATACATTCCGTCCACTTCAGATAGCCCAAAGGTTTTTTGAGTCGAAGGAAAAAGAAAAAGGCCAAGCGTAGCTCGGCCTTTTGATTTGTTTTCATTGGTTGATTACTTTTTGTAGGGAATATGCTTGAGGATGTGTTCGGCGGCCGCTATCAACTCCTCTTCCCTGGTATCCTTGTCGATTTCGACCCAAGGCGCAAAATCAGTACTTGTCTTTTCAAACATCGCGGCTTTGTGCTGCATGTATTTTTTGAAAATCTTCGGGGACGCGGAAGTCCACCGCTCAGCCTTCCACCTGTGAAGCGGAGACTTGGTCAGCTCTTCAAACCGATCTTCCTGTTCGTCGGGACTTACCGTAAAGTAAAACTTGAGCAAAATGATACCGGAATCGACGAGCATTTTGTCGAAATTATTCACCTGTTCCATAAACCGCTCATACTCCTCCTGCGTGCATAGCCCACCAATCGGCTCAAAAAGGGCCCGATTGTACCAACTCCGATCCCAAAAAACCATTTCACCTGCCCTTGGCAGTTTTTCGATGAACTTCCTGAAGTAGTAATCATCCTTTACCTCACCGTCCTTCTTGGGAAGGTTTACCTCTATGCGGAAGTGACGTGGGTTGTTGTGGGAAAGGATCTTCCGGATAATCGTACTTTTCTCGGAAGAGTCCCCGCCGTGGAAAAGCACCAAAACCCGCTTGTTGTTGGCAATGACCCAAAGCTGCAACTTGACCAGTTCCTCTTGTATCGCCCGAAACTTCAATTCATGGCGGGCGTTTTTGAGCACTTTCTCCAACTTGATTTTTTTGTTGGCAAGGAGGTGTTTGAGACCAATTTTGGAATTCAACACCTCCATATCCTCGGCCGTAAGCGCTATTTTGCTCATAAATCAAATTTTTCGTTTTTCCTGTAATACTTGAAGACAACGTTTGGGTCAAACTTCAGACTGACTTTTGTCTTTCCTTTGCCCGGATACTTGAACCGCGAAAGGACATAGCGAAGGCTTTCCAATCGGGCTTCCTCTTTGTTGTTGGTGTCCACGATTACCCAAGGGCTGAAACTGGTGTGTGTTTCCAGAAACATCGCCTCCTTGTAGTCCGTGAAGTGATCCCAAAGTTCCTGACCCTTGAGATCAACCGGACTGAACTTCCATTCCTTCAGCGGATTTCCCTTACGCGCATCGAAGCGCTTCTGCTGCTCCTCCCGGGTGATATCAAACCAAAACTTGATCACGGTGATGCCATCTTCATAGAGCATGTGCTCGAAGTTGGTGACTTGCCGCATGAATATCTCGTACTGTTTGTCATTGCAAAAACCCATTACTGGCTCCACGACTGCCCGATTGTACCAGCTTCTATCGAAGAACTTGATTTGGCCGGGATTGGGAAGTACCTCGATGTACCGCTGAAAATACCACTGTCCTTTCTCGATCTCGGTGGGCTTGGAGAGTGCTACCACTCCACTGGCGTTGGGGTTGAGGTGCTCGACGAAGCGCTTGATCGAACCGCCCTTGCCTGCAGCATCACGGCCCTCGAAAAGGACGGCGACCCGGAGTTTTTTCTTGGCGATGTATTCGGTGAGCAGTGCGAGCTCTGTCTGCAAGAGAAGAAGCTCCTCCTCGTACTTGGCACGTTTGAGGGGCTTTTTGACATCTACGCCGATCTCCTTGGCCAGTTCGACCAATTGCTTTCGGGTTTTTATGCCTACTAATTGTTCTGCTAAAAACATGGATTGTGCTGTTTTTCGATTTCAATAAAAGGTAATGATTTGCCGTCAGTTAACAAAGGTTTTCTTCTTTTTCGGCGATTTGCAGCCGCCTCGGTCACTTGAAATACCCTTTTCCTAACACGGGCTGCTATGATTTTGGCTTTTGTTATTTGATGACGATCCAAGTGTAGCCGTCGGCCGGAATTTCGATCCTGAGCCTAAGCTCCTGCCGCTCGTTGAGGGGAAAACCTTGGAACCCCTTATCCTCAATACTGACCTCGGCTTGATTTTTTAGACCCGAATAGTATAGTGGGATCACCATATCCTTGGACATCGGTTCCTTTGTAGGGTTGAAGAGCATGACGAGAGCCTTTTCCCTGCCTTGGGGATCCACGTGCATCCAACCGTCCCAATCCCTTCCGTCTGCACGGCGGAGTCGGATGATGTCGGCATTGAGGATATCACGGTACTTCTTGTACCAATCGATCACCGAAATGACCATGGCTTTGGTTTCCTCGGTATCATACAATCTCGGTCCCCGGTAGCAAGCTTGTACACCTGCTCCATAGTATTGCATCATCAGCTGCTTGTAGTCATCCAAATGCTCGCTCAGCGGCTCCAATACCGCTTCTGGCCCTCCACCGTGGTAGGCTGTCAAAGGCACGAATCCCCAACCCATCGAAGGCGTCTTTTCCCAGGTACCGTCATGGATGTTTTGCCTATTCAAGATTTTTTGTCGCTCTCTCGGTAGGGAAAAATTCACCTCCCGATAGCCCAAAGCAATCTTGTGTGTCCCATCCAAAAAGTACCAATCCGGCGCATTGATATAGATTCCCCGTGCATTCATCCATTGGTAAAGTCCCTTTTGGAGATTGATCTGTACCCACTGCGAATCGTGCAGACCCTTGTGACCGGGATGTGAAGTCGAGGCACAGACATCGCCGGGATAGGGTCCGTCGTTTTCGAAAATATCAAAACCTGTGTTTTCGAAGAAAAACTTCAACTTGCCCAAATACTCCAAGCCCCATTGACTGGCCATACAGGGTGCATTTCCAAAAAAAGCTCCTCCTGGCCTGAGCGTGAGCGGACTGATGACGTCATGCTCGTCGCTGATTTTCCTCGAACTGAAAAGGGAATAACCCCCGATTTTGATCCCTTTTTGATGGGCATAATCTGCCAGGCCTTTCCAGCGTGCAATATTTTCCGGAGAAATATCCTCCATGTTGATATGGCTTCCAAAGCTCAGTATCAAGGCTTCATATCCTGTGGCTACACATTGGTCGATGGCCGTCCTAACCTCAGCGTCGTTTTTGCTCACCAAATGCATGAAAATGGGATTCTGCAAAGTCCAAGGAGCCAAAGCCCGGTACATTTTCCTCCTCGCCAAACCATTCCGCTCCCGGTCATAACTGTCCAAAACCAATTCATAAGTACGGATAGACTGGAAATTTTGTCCAGGCTTTAGGTCAATTCCAATTCCTCTTTCGGGGTAGACTTCGAGGATACTTGGTGTCCGCAATTCGTAATTGACCTGGGAAGTGTAGCTCGAATCCGGCTTCCAATGCGTGGCCTGACTGCTGAGTTCGGCATGCATGGCGTTGTTGAAGGCGAAGTTGTTTTCGATATACAGTTGGTGCGGCTTCTTCATCTTCTCCGTGCTGCCGACCACAGCGGATTCTTCCTCCACGATTCCAAGAATTTCATTGACCACTTGGTTGATGCGGATGCTTTCGTTTCCAGTATTTTCGAGGGTGAGGTATTTGCCCATGAGCGGAATGTCATCGAAGAGCTCATAGTGGACTTTCAATAGGAGGTCTTCGAAATCCGGATGGGTATAGGAAAAACTCACTTTCTTGCCTGTGGCATCCTTTTTATGGCCTGTCCAGAAAACTGTTTTGGTAGGAAAATGTGGGATAATCTCACCGATTTCGTAGGACTGGTATTGGAAATCTTCAGGAGAGGATTTCATGTTGTCCAACCATTCTTTGCGAAAATATCCCCGCTCCTCTTGACCGCTGAGCCCTCCAATGCGGTAAGTTTTCCAATTGAGGATAATCCGGGCCTCTGGCATGACGGCCCGAAGCATTTGCTCGCCAGTCATCAAGTTCGTGAAATCGAAACATGCCAGATTGGGTGTCAAAACAAAACTCCTGCGGATCAGGCCGTTGTCCAAATGGATTTCCTTGGCCTCCAAAACGGTGATTTCCGCCCTTCTACTTTTGCCGTCCACCAACCAATCGGCGTTGTGGGTTTGTGCCCCTACAGACCCACAGACCCAAAAAATGACGATCGTAAAGACTATTCCAAACGGTGAAAAGGGCGATGGGGTCGAAGTGTGCATGGAGAAGGCAGATGTTTTGCTGTCTACAATTTATAAAAATGCACGGAAAAGGCATTGTAGGACAAAAGATCAAATCCCCGAAATCTGGCATCGGGTGATGATGCCGGGCTCGGAAAGCGAAGAAGTTATCGGCGGCACATCGGAAATCCAGACCAATGCGAATAAGTTGGATAACCTAAAAAAGGGACTCAAGCGTCTCAACCAAGGCCTTGGAATCCATGTATTGGTTGACGCGTTTTTTCACCACAAAATTCTGGTCCAATAAGAGCATCAGTGGCGGTGCAAATGCGTTGTTTTGCCCATTGAACAAAATGGCCAAGTCATGCAAGGGTATTCTGCTGGTCTTTAGCTGGCGGTTGGAAAATACCTGCCCATCAAAAACCACATCTCCGTCGAACTCCGCATCAAATTTGACCGCGTACAAGTCATTGGATAGTGATTCAGTAACCGTTGGTTTGGTAAACACCTCCTTTTCCATTTTGCGGCAATACGTACACCAATCGGTGTGAAAATAAAGAAACACGGGCTTTGGGTTGACACGTAAGGAGTCTTCCAACTGCTCAAACGTCAACCAAAAGTCCGAGTTTGATTCCTGAGCGGGGCAATTCCCGCTCAGGAAAAGTACTATTACTAGGGCAACAATTGATTTCATCGGTGGAAGTGGCCAATCTTGATACCCATGAAGAAGGTCCTGGGTCTCAATGGCCCATAGATAAAGCCTGCATCTCGGGTCGGTCCTGTATCAAACTCGCGCTGATAGCTGTCAAACATGTTTTGCAAGCCGCCGCTGAATTCCACGTTGAACTTACCTTTGGTCTCGACACGGTAAGCAAGTCGCAGGTTTACGTCGTAAAAGGCGGGCGTATTGACCAACTCGATAAACTCCACGTCATTGACAATCAGGGGTACGACCATGGACCCGGTGTACAAACCTGTCAAGTCCAAAGAAAGCTTCTTGTTGGGAGTCCAGCTACCGCCAAGGAAACCGTAGGTATTTGGCGTACGGATAAATTCCGAGACGGTGATTTGGGGAAATTCCGTCGTTCCTTCTTCAGGTTCGAAGAGCACCTCGTCTTCATTGTAAAGGGCACGTTGGATGGTTCCCCCGGCTTGGAAGGAGAAAAACCGCGAGGGCGAGAAATTATACTCAAGGTTGAATCCTGATACGGTCGCCCCGCTTCCGTTGCGCTTTTCTTCCAAAAATGCGCCGTTTCCCTGCTGCCCAATGCTAACACGTTGGAATTGGTTGTTGAGGCGGGTGTAGAAGCCTTCAATCAAGAAGTTACTTTGGACAATACCCGTGTTTTTACCAAAATTCAGCGAAGCCGTGAATGCGTCGGAGGTTTCCATTTGCAAGTCCTCCGCAAGGATGACAAACTTTTGCTCCCCACTTACAGAAGAAATGTGTAGATCTTCGTCAAAGGCCTGCGGTGCCCTGAAGCCCCTCGCGTAGCCGCCTCGAAGCTGGGCTCCCGGCATCAGGTCATAAAGAAGTGTAAATCGGGGACTCAGCACGCCGTTGTTGAAATCAACCGAGCGACTGATATCGCCTAGTTCGTAGACACCGTCCACCGTGACGATGTCGTAGCGTGTACCCATGAAGAGCGTCAATTTATCCGCTGCTTTCCACTCAAACTGACCATAGAATCCGAGCGTGTTTACCTGTTGGTCGATCAATTTTTCATAACCTGTGATCTCGTCCTGTACCGAGTTGCCTTGGTACTCGATCCCGCCGACGAATACATTTCTTCCTTTGAAATTGTGGGTAAACTGGCTCCCCAATACGCCAGCCAAATCATTGGTCAAGCCATAGGCACTGGCTGCCGCCACACTGTCCGCCAAGGTACGCCCACCTCCAAGGCCTCCGTAGAAACTCCGCCTCACGCCCGAAAGCAAACTTCCGTAGGTGGATACCTTTGTCCTTCGATCCTTGCTGAACTGATCATAGGTCAATCCCACATTCAGGATGTTGTGGTCGAGCTGCTCAGCGATATCGGTCATATGCGGCGGCAGGGATAGCTGATCACCACCCCGGCGAAACTCATCGATGGCGTTGAGATCGAGGGTAATCTTACTTAGCTCGGTCGGTTTGTAAAATGCCTTCGCACCAAATGTCAGGTTATTCAACTGCACAATTTCCGTAAATCCATCCCCATCAGCATCGAAACCTCCCCGGTCTCTTTTCATTCCATAAAATGTCACCCCACTCTTCAGGTCCTCGCTCACGACCGATCCATTGAAGCTGAGGGTATTGTCAGGAACATCTCCTCGCATCAGTCCAAAGTTGGAGCCAATTTGCCAAGTGTTTTCCACTGGTTCCTTGGTGATGATATTCACTGTGCCGGCGATCGCATTGGAGCCAAAAAGCGCGGAACCCCCACTCCTGACTACTTCAACGCGTTCGATCATATTGGCGGGAATCATTTCCAAGCCATAGACACCCGTCAGCGAGCTGAAGATCGGCCTGCTGTTGACCAAAATCTGGGAGTATGGTCCGTCCAAGCCGTTCATCCGCAATTGGGTAAAACCACAGTTCTGGCAGTTATTTTCTACCCTGATTCCCGGCTGGAAGCTCAAGCCCTCCACCATCGATACTGATTGGGTGGCGTTGAGGATTTTGGAACCGACCACTGAGACGAGGTTCGGCGCATCCTCCCTGTTGAGCTCGTAGCGGCTGCTGCTGACTACGACCTCGTTCAATCCAATCCTGTCTTCATTGATTTGTTGGGCAAACTCGGTGGTTTTATCTTCCTCGACCTTTACATCGAATACAGAAGTAGCATAACCTACCGCCCGCACCTGGAGTTTGTATCTGCCGACAGGCACATTCGGAATATTGAATTTGCCATCAAAATCCGATACGGCACCGAGATTTGTACCTTGGACCAATACCGTCGCCTGCACCAGAGGGCCGTCCACACTAGTCAAACTGCCTTGTATAGATCCCATTTGTTGGCCCATCAGCGGGTTGACAATCAGGAAAAGTATATGTATCAATAGTATGCTCTTTTTCATGTTTTCAAGGGTTTAATAAAAAAGGATAAATACACCCGAATGAGGATCAAGTGAATGTAAAACACAGACACACGATCCCGCGGATTCGGGGTTAACAGATCTCACTTTGGATTAGAATCGGGACGCGGAAGTCATTGATTGATTCCACGAAGCATAAAAGTCAAGAAAAAGAAGGTGGGCCCCGAATGTGCCAAGCTGAACAGGAATTGTCTTCGTATTTGAAAAGAATCGAGGCGATTGCATCATTTGATTCCGCATGGAACGGACTCAATACGAATTCAAAAAATTCCAATTCCAGCCTGGGGGTATTGGAAATCAAATCGTAGAGTTCCAGTTCTTCCTTGCTATGGGAACCATCGTCTTGGCCACTGGGACTTTCGGAATTGAACTCGTAAGGGTGGGCGTGTACGGCGACCAAATGTCCATTGTACCAGTGCGAGTGAAAAAAGATGATTTTGTTGAAAAGCAAAAGCAAGTGCACCAGCATGAACATGCCGAAGCCAACCCGCCTGATTTTTTGAAAAATGCTCTCCAACTCCGAAACAGTTTTGACTCAGTAACTTGAAATGCCCGCTTTTGTTTTCAATCCCACAGAAAACAAATCAACTTCAGACCGTTGATTTGACTCCCACTGCCAAAAGGATTGGCAATCAGCGCAGCAAATATTGCAAAAGTGAAACAAAGTTGCAATCTGATCAAAAATCCTTCACCCTTGCCCTGGGGGGACATAGCACGAACCGCAAGTTACTTTCAACTCAAACGCCGTACTTCAAGACCAAGGCCAATTGACCGGCATGGTAAGCGGTATGCGTGGTGATTCTGCCGAGTGCTTCGGCCTTGGTCTTTTTTCCAAATTCCTTGGTTTCGATGATTGACTCCCAATCGGATTGGTTTTCAATCGCCTTTTGAAGTTGGATACCTGCTTCCTGTACCAGGGCGATCAAGGAATCCAAATCGGTCCATTCTCCCGTATCTCTTCCGGCTTTGAGTGTTTGTGCATCTACTTTCACTTCCAAATTCCCGAATACATTCTTGGCAAAAAGCAGCTCCACCTCAGCCACATGGCGAATGAGGAAACCCGCCGAATTGGGGCTGCCGCCGAGTTTTTTTGGGAGGTCTTCAGGCTTGATGTTGGCCAGCTGATTGGTGAATCGGGTACGCCCTTCTTTCCAGAGTTCTACAAGTTGTCTCATATCCGAATTTACAAAATCTGCCGGAATAATTTGGTCGGAAAAATATTCATCGTAATATTGCAATATATTTAAATGGTACTCACTGCGTGAGAAAATAAAAACCAGCATGCAGGGAAAATTCAGATGGAGCCAAATATTTGGTTTGATGAAGATATCCCAACCAATTTCAAAATAGTCTAATCTCTCGCCTCTAAAGTCTGCAAAATGGGTGTCACAAAAACAGATCTCTTCACCGAACAGCAAAACGAACTGGCCAAAGTCTCCAAGGTACTGGGACATCCTGCCAGAATCGCAATCCTCCAACACCTGATCCAAGCAAATTCCTGCATCAATGGGGATTTGGTACAGGAGATTGGGCTGGCACAGGCGACCATTTCGCAGCACCTGCGCGAACTCAAGGAAATCGGAATCATCAAAGGCAGTATTGAAGGAGTCTCTGTCAACTATTGCATCGATCCGATCCGTTGGGCCGAGGTCCAAAACCTTTTCCAAGGATTGTTTGAGGGCTTTCCGAAGGTCCCGGGCTGCTGTAGATGAAGAAACAAGATCCAAGACATAAGATATAAGAATTAAGAATCAGGAGACGAGAGCGGAGGACCGCCTCATCGTAAAAGCAAATGAAGCTCAAAATAAATTATCCATATCCAATAACAGGAACGACGCGACAGTCTTGAATCTCAAGTTTAGCGTCTCAAATCTAAAAACATGAAAACCTCAGAATTCACCCAAATCCTCGAAAAAAGCCCAGGAAAGGCGCTTTTCTTCGAATACCAAGCTGGCCAATATGTGCGGCCGGACTTTCACATTACGGAAATTAAGAATGTCAACTTCGATACGGTGGATTGTGGCGGCATACGCAACCAATGGTCTGAAGTACATGTCCAACTGTGGGAAAATGAAATCCCGGAGCCCAACCATGCGGTAGACACAGCCAAGGCACTGAAAATCTTTGAAGTGGTCAACCGCGTCCGGGAAACGTATCCAGCCTCCGAAATCAAGTTTGAGTACGGCAATTCCAAGTTTCCGACGGCAATTTTGCCCATCCACCAAATCAAGGATACCGGCAATGCTTTGATCGTCCAATTGGTACCAGACCAAACCACCTGCAAGGCGAAGGACCGGGCAACCACTCCGGAAGAAAAAGCAGCCGCCTGCTGTGCGCCTGTGACCGAAGAACCAAAAATCAGGATTTCCCTTGCTTCCCTCCAGACAGCAAACAGCTGTGAGCCTGGATCGGGATGCTGTTAATCATTGTACCATGTACCAAGAATGGTGTAATCTTGGTACTTCGTACTTGGTACATGGTACCTAAAAAAACACGATCATGACCCTATACCCACAACTCGCAGCCAGCATTGAGAAGGCCAAAACCCTTCCAATTCCCGAAGAGCGCACAGAAATTCTCCAAGTCCTCATCGATTACGTCCAAGAAAAAATCGACAAAGGACAGGAAATCAACTTGAACTTCATTTGTACCCACAACTCCCGCCGGAGCCAATTTTCCCAGATTTGGGGAAAAGTGGCTGCTGCCTATCATGGCATTGAGGTCAATTCATTTTCGGGTGGTGTGGAAGTCACAGCCTTCAATGAAAGGGCCGTATCATCCATCCAGCGGTTTGGTTTCAAAGTGAGCAAAGAAGGAAAAGGCAATCCCAAGTATTTTGTGTTTTACTCCAACGACGAGGACCCTATCGTCGCGTTCAGCAAAGTATACGACGACCCGGCCAATGCGCCTGCACGGTTTGCCGCCGTGATGACTTGCTCCCATGCCGACGAAAATTGTCCTTTCATTCCGGGTGCCGAGGCCAGAATTCCGGTGCGCTATGAGGACCCAAAAGCATTTGACGATACGGCCCTGGAAGCAGAGAAATACGACGAGCGTTCTTTGCAGATTGCTTCGGAGATGTTGTATGTTTTTTCCCGTATCAAAAAGTAATGAATACCAACAAAAAGCAGATCGCCTTTTTCGAGCGGTACCTTTCACTTTGGGTTGCCTTGTGCATCGGTGCGGGAGTCGCCATCGGTCATTTTGCCGGGGATACGATGGGCATATTGGCGAAAATGGAAATCTACAATGTTAACATTCCGATCGCTATCTTGATCTGGTTGATGATTTACCCGATGATGCTGCAGATCGATTTCGGATCAGTCACAAATGTGGGAAAGGCGCCGAAAGGCCTGATATGGACTGTGATCATCAATTGGCTGATCAAGCCGTTCACAATGGCATTCTTTGCTTGGATTTTCTTTGAAAAACTGTATTCCGCTTACATCGAACCGGAAATGGCAGGGGAATACATTGCCGGCGCCATTCTGCTAGGCGTGGCACCTTGCACGGCAATGGTGTTTGTCTGGTCCTACCTAACTGATGGAGATCCGAATTACACCTTGGTTCAGGTTTCGGTCAATGACTTGATCATTTTGGTGGCTTTTGTGCCATTGGTTGGACTGCTACTGGGCATTACCAACGTAACGATTCCCTATGAAACCTTGGTGTCCTCGGTGGTGATTTTTGTAGTAATACCGCTGTTGGCCGGCGTGATTACCAACAAATCGCTGATTCGACAAAAAGGAGAAGAATGGTTCAAAAACGAATTCCTTCCAAAGTTTAAGCCTGTCAGTATCATTGCCCTTTTGTTGACATTGGTTTTGTTGTTCGCTTTCCAAGGACCAAACATTCTAAACAACCCACTTATTATTGTGCTGATTGCAGTTCCACTTATCATCCAAACCTACTTTATCTTTTTCTTGGCATGGTATGGGGGCAAGAAACTCAAGCTGGCACACCCAATCTGCGCACCAGCGGCCATGATCGGAGCAAGCAATTTCTTTGAATTGGCAGTTGCAGTCGCAATCGCCTTATTCGGATTGCAGAGTCCCGCGGCATTGGTCACGGTAGTCGGAGTTTTGGTAGAGGTGCCAGTGATGCTGAGCTTGGTGGCTTTGGCGAATAAGTGGAGGTATTGAATCGAGATTTAATTGTCTACCTTTTAGATTTTCATTTCTTACCGAAATTGAATCGTAATTTATAATTGACATTGATGAATAAAGGAAAATCATTGTCTGCTCCATATGCTGAAATACTGGCTGCATTTCTTATGTTAGGATTTTTTGTTTTCCACTCAGCTTCAAGTTCCATCATCAGGCCTATTCGCTGGTATTTATTGTGTAAAATAAAAGAATCAGGATTTTCAGGATCAGTGTAATCATAATCGAAAAGAATTGATTGTCCGCCTAACTGAAGGGAGGGGCCGGCGGCAAAAGCCAATTTAAAACCGGAATCACGCTGGAGGATATCATATTTAAGCATGGGAGTAATAAAAATACCAGAAGATTGATCCATACTTTTTTGACCAGGGAAGACTTCTTTGTTTTCCAAATTTCCTAGAGATTGATAAAATGAAATTCCGGCATTCAGGGAAGTTCTTTTCCCCAATCTATAATTGACCTCATTGGTCATATTCAAACCCCAAAGCTTGTTGCTTCTATCAACAGAGACGCCGCCTCCGATCGAGTATTGAAATTTTGGTTTTTCTGTTTGAGCCGAAGAGACTATAGGCGCAAAACCCAAAAAGAAAAGGAGGAGAAACCGTAGATTTGTTTTCATAGTCAGTACCAATTAAAGTTTGAATTTCAAATGTCAGAAAACTTAATTATTCGAAAAACTAAATTTAGATTTTTTAACTAAGCATTTGTTAAATAAGCTGAATTAAAAACTAGGGCATCAAGTTGGCAGGAAACGATTTGCTCATTCGTTACTTCATTTTTTTAAGGACCCGGTCAAAAAAGTCTCCAGTTTTCGGTATGATAGGAAGACTAGTGGTATTTTTGGGTAGATTAAGCAAATACACATGACATAAAATTGGAAAAAGGTCTCGTGTCTAAATGCCAATATTCATTCGGGGTTTCTGATAATTCAGAAACTTTCCCAAAGTTTTAGACTTTGGGAAAGGTCTTGATCAAATCAAAAAAATGACCGCAATTGAGTTAGATTCAAGTGATTTCCTTTTAAGATACTATTTTACTTTTCCTTAGTTTTTAAACTTTGGAAAAGGTCTACTTATCAATAAAAAATCACCGTCTTGTTCCTGTAAGCCAATACCTTCCGTTCGAGATGGTACTTGATGGCTTTGGAAAGGACTACTTTCTCCACGTCTTGGCCGATTTGGACAAGGTCGGCAGGAGAGTTGTGGTGGCGGACACGGGCGATCTCCTGCTCAATGATAGGTCCCGCATCCAGTTCCTCGGTTACATAGTGGGCAGTCGCACCGATGATCTTTACACCCCGTTCGTAGGCCGCATGGTAAGGCTTGGCCCCCACAAATGCCGGCAAAAAGGAATGGTGGATGTTGATAATCTTATTGGGGTAGTTACGGATAAATTCCCCGCTGAGGATCTGCATATACCGTGCAAGAACGACAAAGTCAACCCGATGCTCATTGAGTAGCTCAAGCTGCCTTTCTTCAGCATCTTCCTTATTGGCTTTTTCAACAGGAAGGTAATGAAAAGGGATCCCAAAGGCTTCTACCACCTTTTTGTGATCGGGATGGTTGGAGATAACCAAAGGAATCTCGACTTCAAACTGCCCTGAATAATACCTACTCAAGATATCGATGAGGCAATGCGAAAGTTTGGAGACAAAGATGGCCATCCTTGGCTTCCGATAGTTGAAAAACAAATCAAACTCCATGTCGAATACCTTGGCTACCTTCGCCTCGAAGACAGGTTCGATTTCCTCTTTTTTCAGGGCAAAGGAATCGAGTTCCCAAGACACCCGCATAAAAAACATACCGATCTCCTGGTCTACATGTTGGTCAATCTCCAGGATGTTTCCGTGATAGGAAAACAAAAAATCGGACACTCTGGCAACGATCCCTTTCTGGTCCTTGCACTGGATAATCAAAATTGCTTTTTTCATAGATTAAATAATTATTCCAACAATGCCTCAATATCTTCTTTGCTGAGGCTTTTTACAAAACTTTCTTCGGTACTGATCAATTCTCCCGCCAAGGCCATCTTGCGTTCTTGCAATGCCATGATTTTCTCTTCGACGGTATTTCGGGTGATGAATTTGTAAATGATGACTTTGTTTTCCTGACCAATCCGGTGTGCCCGGTCAATAGCCTGTGCTTCGACCGCGGGATTCCACCACGGATCAAGGAGAAAAACATACTCCGCCCGGGTCAGGTTGAGGCCAACGCCGCCGGCCTTGAGGGAAATGAGAAACAATTTGATGTCTGGATTCTCCTGAAATGCCTTGACCTGTCCTTGCCTGTCTTTGGTAGCGCCATCCAGGTAGGCATATTGGATTTTCTCCTCCTGCAAAAATTCTTTCACAATCGCCAAATGCCGCACAAACTGGCTAAATACCAACACCTTGTGCCCTTCGCTGACAGTGGCTTTGATCATATGGGTGATATCTTCCAGTTTCCCCGAATCGCTTGTGTAGTCTTTATCGGTAAGCTTCGGATGGTTGGCCATCTGCCGGAGCTGCGTCAAACCACGCAACAAGGTGAACTGTTGGTTTTTTATGCCAGGGACACCCAGCTCACTCACAATCTTTTCCCGGTAATAACCCTTCACTTGCTCATAGGCCTTTTCCTGAGCCTCGGTCATGGTAGAATACTTCACATTAATGACCTTTTCTGGAAGCTCGGTGGCCACTTGACTCTTAAGCCTACGCAATATAAAGGGCTTAATCATCGCATGGAGCTTTGCGGCCTTGTCCTTGTCATTCATCTTTTCTATCGGCAACAGAAACTGTCGCTTGAAGGTATTTTGGTTTCCCAAAAGACCGCGATTGATAAAATTCATTTGGGACCAAAGGTCCATCGTTCCGTTTTCGACCGGTGTTCCTGTGAGGATCAGCCTTTGCCTGCAATTCAACTCGTTGACAGCTTTGGCGATAATGCTACCTGGATTTTTGATCGCCTGCGATTCGTCCAAAATCACATAATTGAAACGAAAATCCTTCAACACATCCAAGTCCAACCTTGTGATCCCATATGAAGTGAGCACCAGGTCATAATTGGCAAACTGTGCACTTTCCTTGATGCGTTGACCGCCTGTGTAGACGAGTATCCGGAGATTTGGCGTAAACTTGCGCGCCTCCAATTCCCAATTGTAGATCAGCGAAGTCGGCATTACCAAAAGGGAAGTAGACTCCGGAAACTGTTCTTTCTCATGGGCCAGCAGCGCGAGTGTCTGCACGGTCTTTCCCAAACCCATATCGTCCGCCAAGCATCCGCCAAACTTATATTCCGCCAAAAACCGCAGCCAATTGTAGCCGGCCTTTTGGTAGGGACGGAGGGTTCCATGGAAGGAAACCGGCATTGCATAATCATCTATCTGACTAAAATCCTTCAGCTTTTCGAGCTTTCGACTTAGGGTCAGTTGCAGGAGGTTGTTGGATTGGAGCTCTTGGGCGAGCGCGATGTGGTGTTTTTTGAGTACAAGGGCGTTTTCCTCAGATTCCTGCTCCTCCATAAAGGCAAACATTTCCGAGTAATTCACAAACCAGGAATTGGGTATCACCGCCAATTCTCCATTGGGAAGTTCAAATTCACTTTTCCCTTGTAAAAGTAGCTTTCGAATTTTTTGAAACGAAATTTCATACGGTCCGAACCGGATCACCGCATGTACATCAAACCAGTCGATGTTTTCCTTGATCTCAACCGAAATCGCGGCATGGCCGATGAAGTACTTTTTCCCTTTGCTCGAAGTCTGCTGTATTATTTTAACCCCGATATCTTCAAGATTCTCCTTGTAGCTGCTGATCCAGCCAAAAGCCTTGGACTTGGCCAAGGCAATCTTACCGTTGGAGATCTCCAACCTAAGATTTTGGAGGTAGTTTGCGTAGAATTTTTCCCTTGACAGATCGCGTACCACTTTATGAAAGACATATTGGTCGCCCCGCTCCTCAAGCTCGACATTGTTTTCAATTCTGTTCTCGGCCCTAAACGTATAATCGCCATATTGGAATTGCAGATCAAACACCATTTGGTCTTCCACATTTTCCTCCAAAGGATTCCCAAAAAGATCCGTCTTCGATTGCGAGGGCAACTCTGTCAATACAAGTAGCGGCTTCGGTTGCGAGTGCTCGACCTTGATATCGAAGCCCACCGCGTACACATCAAAAGAGGCAACCAATTGGGTTACGAACTTTTTGTAGTATTCCTTTTCTACTTTCTGGGGAATGACAATAAACTTTTTGTTGAGGAAAGGTTGGAGCTTTTTGCCGTCGACACCTTTGGTGAAGCTGTATAGGCAGCTATTTACGACCAGCCAAGCAGGCTCATGGCAGATCAGATAGGCGTTTTTGTATTGCCATTCGAGCTTTTCTCCACCATATTTGATCGTTGGGAAATAGTGCGTATTGTCTTCGTTCTTTCTGAAATGAAACAAGACCGTGGCCTTCTCCGGCATGATGTGGATTTCGCGCCAGATTGGATTGCCGTCGTTGCCCATCTCAAATAATCGCTTGCCACCGAGGTTTTCCAAAATCTTGGCACGTAGATTTTCAAGCCTCGTTTCCAAGAGTTCCTGTACTGGCTTGTTCCCGGATTTTGAATCGTAGATTTTACGCAGAAATTCCTTCGGCTTGAGTTTTTTGGGATTGTACTTCTTGATCACTGCTTCCTGCTGCATTTCATCCATCCATTTGATCAGCTTGTAGTCAGTCTCATCCAAGCCCGCATCAAACTCCTTTGCGTTAAGGTGGGAGATGTTTTGGTGGGCAAAAGAAAGCCTTCCTTTTTCGTCAAGTTGGATCACAAATGATTCAAACAACAGCCCCAAAAATTCGTGGCTGAAAATTGCATAAACTATCTGAAAAGGCTGTTCAGGAGATACAATCATTTGCTAATCTGAAAGAAACGGACCAATTCCGTCAACAAAACACAATTTTCCTAAGTAAACTAGTTCGAAAAATACAGATAAAATCGGGATTTGAAAACTCAATGCTGAGCTATTTTCGATCAACTTTCAGTCTTTGTCACAAAATCAAAAAAAGCATATTTGAAGGAAAAAATCGGGTAGGCGAAAAACTGCTTGATTAAAAAATTTTTTTTCGGTGCTATTGTGTTTTTCTCCATC
Organism: Mariniradius saccharolyticus AK6; assembly: GCF_000330725.2. Taxonomy (GTDB): domain Bacteria; phylum Bacteroidota; class Bacteroidia; order Cytophagales; family Cyclobacteriaceae; genus Mariniradius; species Mariniradius saccharolyticus. The sequence continues at coordinate 178,068 of NZ_AMZY02000006.1, forward strand.
TCCTCGATTCGGATTGGTAGGATTTTGACTCAAAAACGAAATATTCATCTCTTCGAAAAATGAACCTGTAAACCACTCGCCAGCCTAATATTGTATTGGGATTTTTAGCACGAAAGGACAAAGCCTCAATGAAATAAAATCCACCTTTGATTTCCCCAAATTTTGGTGAATCTTGAATTTTGGATTTATTCTCAACATTGCAAGTATGGCTTTAAGCAGGCAAATGGGTTTGGCTGGTCTCGTCGCAACGGGGGTCTGTTCCATGATTGGGGCATCCATCCATGTCGTACCCTTTATGATTCAGCGGCATGTTCCGGGCATTGGTCCATATGTGCTTTGGGCTTTTGTTTTTGCTGCTTTGCCGGCAATCTTGGCGGCCTTGGCTTATGCTTCGCTCGCGACTGCAATGCCGAGGGCTGGTGGAAGCTACCTGTATGCCAGTCGCGGCCTGCATCCTTATTGGGGATTTGTGGCGAGTTTTTCGCAGTGGTTTGGCCTGTCGATCGTCATCGGCGTGGTGGCTTATGTGACAGTTCCGTTTTTGCGGGACGTCGCTGCTGCCATGGCATGGGAGCAATTGGCACAAGCTCTCGATTTGGGTTGGGTGCGGGTGTTGCTCGCCTTGGCTTTTCTATGGCTTTTTGTCTGGATAAACATCCAGGGTACAAAATCCTACGAAAACGCAGTGCTTCCAATGATGTTTTTGATGTTTGCTTTGGGCGCGATCGTGATCGTGGCGGGATTTAGTAGCTCCCAAGAGGATTTCCTAGCGGCATACCAGGAACGGCATGGAGGGTCTTGGACAAATGATACTACGGCAACTTTTAGCTGGTCCACATTTTTTTCTGCCGGAGCAATTCTTTTTGCGAGTTTTATCGGCTTTGATAGCATTGCCCAAGCTGGCGGCGAAGCCAAAAACCCAAGCAAAAAACTTCCTTTGGCCATTGGCCTGACAATCTTGGTGGTGGGTGCTTTTTACCTGCTGTTTACGGCGGCGGTCTATCATGCGGTACCATGGGCTTTTGTGGCCGAACAGGCGATCTCGGCTGACATCACGGCCCCCGGACTGATGGGATACATACTTCCCGCCGGTTGGACCATACTGATTTTGGCTGGCGCAGCCGTTGCCTTGCTCAATGATCTGCCTGCAATGCTGCTTTCGGTCTCAAGGTTAATGTTTGCTTGGGCAGAGGATGGTATTTTTCCCAAAAAAATCTCCACCATCCATCCGCAGTACCAAAGCCCGGTCGTGGCATTATGGGCCAGTGGCCTGATTGGGAGTATTGGAATCTTGGGAAGCCATTTTGCTGGGGATTTTTTTCTCGGAATTGATATTATGGTGACCTCCATGATGGTCAATTTCCTCTTGATTTGCCTCACGCTTGCGGTGATCGGGCAGAAAAACCCTGCATTGGCAAAGGAGATCAAGTTTCTCAACAACCCAAAACCCCGCGAATTCATCGGGTGGACAGGTGTTGTGGTGATGCTGTTTTTCCTTGGCATCCATACCGCCAAGGATCTGCAAGCCACGCGTGAGGCTTGGTATTTCCATTCCACATGGGTTTGGCTGGCGGTCATGGCAATCGGATCCTTGATATTTTTCTTTCAAATGCAGCAAATGAAAAAGCGCGGAATAGATGCCAATAAAAGGTTTCAGCGTCTGCCTGTGGAAAATGGGAAAACCCAAATCAACTAACCGATGAAAAAATGAAAGATAGATATATAGAACTAGCGCCGGGATTTAGGATTTCTACGGTCCTCACAGGGCTATGGCAAATAGCCGATATGGAAAGGGATGGAAATACGCTCGATCCCCTAAAAACCGCACCTGCGATGACCCCTTATGTCGAAGCAGGGCTGACGACTTTTGATATGGCCGACCACTATGGCTCGGCGGAGGTGATTGCAGGGACGTTTCGGAAAATGCATCCTCTTGGCTCCCAGTCGCAAATGCTGACCAAATGGGTCCCCAAGCCGGGAAAATCCTCTTTTGCCGAAACGAAAGCCGCCGTCCAAATGGCCATGGACCGGTTGCAGGTGGGAAGCATTGATTTGATGCAGTTTCACGCCTGGAATTATCCGGACCCGGTTTGGCTGGACCAGTTGTACTGGCTCAAGGAACTACAGCAGGAGGGCTGGATCAAACATATCGGCTTGACCAATTTTGATGCGGCACACCTACGAATCGCCTGTGCGAGCGGAATCCCGATCCTGACCAATCAGGTTTGCTTCTCCCTGCTCGACCAAAGGGCCGCAGGGGACATGCTTCACGTTTGCGAGCAATATGGCGTCAAGCTTTTGGCCTTTGGCACTTTGGCGGGGGGATTTTTATCAAATCGATGGCTGGGACAGGCAGAGCCTTCGCTGGAAAACGGTGCCACTTGGTCCCAAATGAAATACAAACGCTTTATCGATGTTGCCGGTGGCTGGGGTGTGTTTCAGGAATTGTTGAAGACACTGCATGCAGTCGCCATCAAACATGGCGTTTCCATTGCCAATATCGCAACCAAATACATCCTGGAGCAGCCGCATGTCGCAGGGGTGATCATCGGGGCAAGATTGGGACAAAGCGTCCACGTTGAGGAAACCTTGGAGCTTTACGGTTTTGACTTAGACGAATCTGATTTGTCCAACATTCAGAAATCCATGTCGACCCTGCATAAGATCCCCGGAGATTGTGGCGACGAATACCGCAAGCCGCCATTTCTGACGGCATCGGGTGACTTGAGCCACCATTTGGAAAACATGCCAAAACCTTACGATGCGGTACAATATCCCGACGGAAGCCTCAAAGTGTTCAGTGGTACGCCTTGGGAAGGGATGGCAGGCTACTGCCGGGCTGTGCGCAAAGGGAACACAATCCACGTCTCTGGAACCACAGCCACGCACGGGGACAAGATGATAGGCGGAGAAGATGCCGAAGCCCAAGCACATTTTGTACTCGACAAGATCGAGGCAGCGGTCACTTCACTTGGGGGAAAGCTGGAGGATATCGTCCGCACCCGGATTTTTGTCAACAATATCAATGACTGGGAACCTGTAGCCCGAGCCCATGGCAAGCGCTTTGGTTCCATCCAGCCCGCCAATACCCTCGTCGAAGCCCGGCTCGTCGGCGAAGGCTACAAGGTCGAAATCGAGGCTGAGGCCGTAGTGGAAGGGTAGGGAGTGAGGAAGTCAGAAGTCTAGGAGGATGGGGAGTTTAGAGCGGTTCCATCCAGTTTATTTTTTAAAGAAAGAATTGGGTATCGCTGTAAAATTTTCTTTAACTTAGTTTTACTCAATCCCTCTTTAGAAACAGAGGCCATTGGTACCTCCACACTTCCTGCCTATGAAAAAATTCTACTACACTGCCTTGGTATTGTGGAAGTTCAGTTTGGCCATGTTACTCACGTGTCTTTTGACAGAGTATGCAGTCTCCCAAAACCTGCTTTCAAGCAAACAGACGAGCCATTATTCCTACATCTACAAACTCACGGATGTAGAAGCCGAGGCTATCTACAGGTTCGGTCAAAGCGGGCTAAAGGATTCTTTTTTTCACACGCTCGTCGATTCGTTCCCAGTCGGGACACCTTATGATTCCACACTACCTATCGGACATTATATCAAAACTAAAGCCGTGAGAAACAAACAGGAGGTAGAAATCACTTCTGTCCAAGCACTTCGAATCTATTCAATAAAAAATGACAGGGATCTCAACATCCAGATTCTTGATGAAAACGGCAAAAAAGTGAAAGGTGCTTCGGTGTGGGTTGACGACAAAAAACTGGCTTACAATCCTACTACCGAGTCATTTGAAGATAAAAAGTCAAATAAAAAGGGTTTGGTAAAAGTCCAGTTTCAATCTTCGACCAACTTTTTTCTTTTGGACCGTCAATTGGACAACTCCACGTTTAAACGTACAAAAAACAAAGTCCTTTATGGAACACCACTCAAGTATATATGGATACCGGTTCGGTTTATAGTCTATATTCCCATCGATGGCTATCGATCGATCAGGCAAAACTACCTGTCAGGATCAATCTATAAAATAGTTGATTTTTCGAGAAGAGCCTACCACAAGACTGCATGCATTTTCGACGCTTATCACTGCGATTGGTATGATGATGGCAGAACTCGCCACAGCACAACCGGATATCTTGTGTTTGACAAGCCAAAATATAAACCCTTGGATACACTTCGTATGAAGTCATTCCTTGTCAATAAAAAGGGTAAGCCGCTACACGAGGATGCGAAATTTGTACTTCGTGAGAACTATCAAAAAGAAAAATTCATCGCAGAATTAACACCGATCCGCAGAGGTGCCTATTCCTACTCGCTGCATCTACATGACTCACTCCAGTTGAAGCTGGACACCCGGTACACAGTCTCTATCCAGAGTAAAAGCGGTCGGGAATGGATCGACGAAAATTTTTACTTTGAAGAGTATGAATTGGATCGAAACAGTCTCGAGTTAACCATTTCTTCCGAAACCCACGTCAAAGGTAACAAACAGGTACTTTCAGTTTCGGCTAAGGATGAAAATGACTTGCGCATAAAAGATGGAAAATTGCAGGTATGGGTTTTTCCTCATCATCCAAAACGATTCTTGGATTCCGTGGTTTTTTTGCCGGATACGCTGATGTACCATGCAGCAGAACTAGCACCTGACAGAGATACTGAGATCGAAATCCCCGATTCCATTTTTCCAAAAGTCGAAATGGAATATGAAATCAAGGCACTCCTGCTGAATGCAGATTATGAAAGTATCACTGCAAACAAGAGCGCACTATTCAAGGCCCAAGCTGATCCGGTTTCATTTGAGTTGGGCATGGATTCCTTGATGATAAGTAAGACCGATTCCGAAACGCAATCTCGATCAGTTTCTGTTTTTGGTGAAGATGAATTCGGCAACAAAACACTCGTAACTGCTGACGAACTACCAATAAAGATCCCCGTCAATCCAATTTTCGCCAAGTATTCCACGGATGTTGAAGGGGAGAAACAAGAGTTTTTGGTTGATGAAATTGATTCAAAAATCAACATAAGCACCTATAGGGATCCGCGAGAACTTTCAATCTCCGTCCAAAACCCAAGAAACATTCCAGTCACTTATTTTCTTTACCGCCGAAATAAGCTTATCCGATCTGGACTGAAGATCGACTCCCCAATCCGACTTCGCAACAAAGGAGACAAAAACTACTATTTGTCCCTTAACTATATTTGGGCTGGCCAAACGCACTTTCAGAATTACCAAATACCCCTGCGGAAAGACTACCTTAAAATCACTTCAAATGAGCCTGTGATTGTGTATCCGGGAGAAGAGGCCGAAATCGAGATCGAAGTAAAAGACTACAAAAACCAACCAGTGGCCGATGTCGACTTGACGGCCTTCGGTTTGACAAATAAATTCAAATATGAGGCGCCCACTGTCCCCAGATTGGCAAAGGCGCCCAAGGGAAAATCCCTGATCAACAATTTCACGGTGGTTGATAATAGCCAAGAAACAATCACGCGTCCGCTCGACTATCAAGCCTGGAAAGTACTGGCATCTTTGGATTCAATTTCGTATTTCAACTTCATCTATCCCGAATCAGCGCTGTATCGATTCGAATACACAGTTGCCGACAGCATTACCCAATTCTCACCTTTTGTGGTCAGCAAGGGTGATTTCGAGCCGATATCGGTCATTTATGTGGACCAAGTTCCCGTTTACTTCTACTGGAATTCGATCAGGCAGCCCTATTCCTTTCCCGTTTCCCCCGGCTACAGACAGCTGAAGTTCAGGTTAAAGGACAAGGTCGTCACCTTGGATAGTGTATATTTTGAAGCGCAAAAAAGAACCATTTTGTCATTTGATCCCGCCACTTACAAAGGGAAAATGAAGAGCGAAGTGGCGGAAATTAGTTTTTCCCAAATGGAAAAGAATCACCTTTACCACTACATTTTCCCCTATCGAAACCCGTTCATGAGGGACTTTCCCTACCTTGTGAAAGGAGAAAACGCAACCTTCCTGGGACTTGGCGACAATCCACAATCAGAAAAAACCTTTCTTGCTGGTCCGATAAGCGGCTTTTTGGATTTCAAACTGTTAAATGGCTTTACCACGAGGTTTGACCATGAGCCCTATTTCGAATACGATTTCAGACAGGGGCTTCTGAAAATGCGTGAGGTAAAGGACAACCGGTATCCCACTCAGGCATCGAGGACTTCTTTTTCTCAATCGCTGAAAGATGAGGTCATGACCGAGGCGAAAATTTTAAACCTTTGGCAGTCGCATTTGGAAAAAATCAGAATCGAGAAAGCCCAGTACACCAACCCAAAAAACACAACGAAAGGCAATGGAAGGCTGGAGCTTGACTTCGACCAAAAAGTCTACGTGGACGGCCCACCAATCAATATTCTAATATTCAACCTCAGCAATATCGAAGATATCCGGGTGTACCCAGGCAGCACTCGGGTTTTCCATGATCTCAGCCCAGGCGAATACCAGTTGGTTTTGCTATTCAGGGGCTCGTCCTATGGAAAGATGGACTCTGTCCAAGTTTTAATGGATGGTCTCAACTTTTTAAAGGTTCCTCAATCGCTTCCTATCAAAAAGGATGAGTTCAGCAACCAACTCGTTGATTTGATCGAAAAGACAGTTTTTTCACCAATACCTATCGACCTGCCATCTGATAAAAGAGAATTACCGCGTTTCCAAAGAAGCTATCTCGATAATAACCGTTATTCCGGTCCGGGAAATCTGGTATCGGGCTTTATCCGGGATGAACTTGGCGAAGGATTGCCCGGCGCGACAGTCATCGTGAATGGTACAACGATCGGAACTTCCACTGATCTAGATGGCTATTATGAGTTGATTGTACCTTTTGGATATTCGGAGTTGGTGGTATCATTTATCGGGTACGAAACAGGTTCGATCCAACCGGTCATTGGGATTTCCAATGACTATGATCTGACCGAAAGTATATCTGCCCTGCAAGAAGTCGTGATTACGGGCTATAGTGTAAGTCAATCAAAGGTTTCTTTGTCGAACGCCGTAGTCGTGAACGACGAGGACTACTCCGGTGCAGGGGAGTTTAGTGGGGTACTCCAAGGCCGTGTTGCGGGCGTTTCCGTCCAGTCCATTGGATCTAGCGGATTGAATATCCAGATTCGCGGCGCATCCACCGTCAGCTTCCAGGAAAAGCCATTGATATTGGTAGACGGGAGAGTATTCTTGGGGGACATAAATGATTTGGATTTAACCCAAGTAAAAAAAGTAGAAACTTTAACGGGCGAAGAAGCTACCAAACGATTTGGCGAAAGTGGCAAAAACGGCGTAATCCTCGTTTATTTCAGAGAGGATGCCCCAACGATTACAGGGCAGATCAATAGTCTTGATTGGAAAAACACGGGAGGAGGCAACATTCGAAGCAACTTCTCGGATGCCGCCTTCTGGCAGCCGGACCTGATCACCGACGCAAATGGAAAAGCCAGATTCAAAGTAAAATTCCCCGATGACATTACAGCTTGGCAGACCCACGTCCTCGCCATGAACGCTGAAAAGCAAATCGGACAGAAGCAAGGACTTATCAAGTCTTACATGCCACTGGCTGCGCAACTTTTTGTGCCGCGGTTTTTAGTGCGCGGAGACACGGCAAGGGCGCTAGGCAAAGCCTTAAACTATCTCGGCGACTCCGTGGAGGTCTCGACAGGATTTGAAATCAACGGCCAACCGGTAAGTTCAAATTGGAACGGAATCCTCCGCGAGATTAAGATCGATACACTATCGGTTGTCGCCAAAGACTCGATCAAAGTGCAATATCAGTTGAAATCAAAATCGGGCTTCAAGGACGGAGAAATCCGAGATATCCCTGTCTTCCCGATAGGTATGGCAGAAACGACAGGAAACTTTGCCATGTTGGAGAAAGACACCGCATTTACCATAGCCGTCGATACGGCTGCAATGAGTTCGACCTTGACATTTTGGTCGGATCTTTCTGACCTTTTTGAGGATGAACTGGATTACATCCACCGCTATCGGTATTTGTGCAACGAACAAATGGCTTCCAAAATTAAGGCCCTGCTACTCCAAAGAGATATAGACCTTTGGAAAAATAGGGAATTCACCCAGGAAAAAGTGCTGAAAAAACTTATCGCTGACTTGCAAAAAAACCAGCGCTCTGACGGAACCTGGGGTTGGTGGAAAGACTCCGATCCCAGCATTTGGATTACCCAACACGTGGTGGAGGCTTTGCAGCAGGCAAGCAGCAAGGGATTCGAAGCCGGATTCCAAAAAAATTCGCTTGAGGAGTCGCTACTCCGAAATTGGGATATTGAAAAGAAGTTTGAAACGAGGGTTATGATGATCCAAACATTCTTGACATTGGAAAGCAAGGTTGGATACACTACGCTGCTTGAGGATTTGGAAAAGATAATGCCAGATAAGTCGCTTGAAAAACTCAGACTCATGTCCATCAAATCCCAACTTAGCGACACGGTTGATCTGTCTGATTTGGCACAGTTTCAAAGAAAATCCATTTTGGGAAACACATATTTCGACATTGACGAAAAAGAATCAAATTGGATGAGCGGTGATTTGAGAATGAGTCTCATGGCCTATCAGATTCTCCAGAGAAGTTCCACAACACCGGATTCTGTTTTGAAAAGTGTCAGAAATTACCTTTTTGAGCAGAGAAACCGAGGTAATTGGATCAATACCTACCTATCATCTTTAGTGTTACAAACACTTGTCCCCGATTTGCTAAAGGCTTCAAAATATACCGGATCACAGAAGGTGACGCTTATGGGTAATTTAGACGAAACGATCACCAATTTCCCATTTATCAAGGAAATCCAAGGAGGCGAAGCGCTGAAGGTAAGTAAGACCGGGAATCTTCCGATCTATTACTCCTTTTCAGAAAAATACTGGAATACTAATCCTGTAGCTAAAAAAGGGGCTTTTGAAATTTCGAGCAGGTTTGATGGCGAGCAGGGTCATGTGCTTCAAGCGGGCAAGGCAATCGATCTTATCGTCGAACTTGTCGTTAAGGAAGACGCACCCTATGTCATGATCAATGTGCCAATTCCCGGGGGCTGCAGCTATGGCAACAAAAACCAAAGGTCGGGCTGGGAAACCCATCGGGAGTATTTCTTGGAAGAAACAGCGATATTCTGTGAGAACCTGCCGAAAGGAAATCACAAATTCAGAATCTCCCTGGAACCACGATTTACGGGATCCTACACACTCAATCCGGCCAAAGTCGAACTGATGTACTTTCCCACCATCAACGCCAATGAAGGTATGGGTCGGGTGAGTATTGTGGATTGAAGGGATGGCGGGAACTTCGAAAGGCTTGGAGGTTCATTTACCCAATCCGGAAGGACATCCAATAATTTGAGCCCATCGGTGTAATCTGTGGTTCGAATTTCTTTATTGCAGAATGCGCAGATTTACACAGAGGATTTATGTAGTGTTAACTCTTTCTACGATGCAAAAATCCAATTTGCAGCAAATAGATGTTGCTGTTTTGTATCTTGTTCCCATCCTCCAAGACCAAAAAATCCATGAAAAGATTCATCCCGCTGATTGCCCTTTTGTTCCTTCAATCGATTCAGCTATTCGCCCAAGAAAAAGAAGCCCCGATTCCTGACCCTGTTGTTTTCACGAGCTCGCATGAGGGCAGCTTTCATGGAAAAAACATTGCCTATAAGGCGGTTTCGGGGGAAACCCACCTTAAGAACGAATCCGGCGAACCTGTGGCAGCATTGTGGTCAACTGCCTATATCAAGGATGAATCCGACCCATCAAAACGGCCCGTGCTCTTTGTTTTCAATGGCGGGCCCGGCTCCGCTTCGGTTTGGCTGCACATGGGCGTGTTTGGACCGAAAGTGGTCCAAGTGGACTCAGATGCGAAACAGGACGATGGCGCAGCGCCATTTACAGTCAAAAACAATGAGTTCTGTCTTTTGGATATTGCTGACTTGGTTTTTGTCGATCCCATTGGAACGGGATACAGCCGGGTGATTGGAAAAGGGAAGGAGGAAGATTTTTGGGGTCTGACCGAGGATGCCCGCTCAATTGCCCAGTTTATGCGGACGTGGATTTCCCAAAACCAACGCTGGCAGTCTCCTAAGTACATTATCGGCGAGAGTTTCGGAACGACCCGTGCCGCTGCTGTTACCGCGGCCTTGGAAGGCGGCGGCCAAGCCATGGCAGTCAATGGCCTGGTACTGATTTCCCAGGCATTGGACTACCAAGGGTCCACCTCCGTGCACGACAATATCGCTTCCTATTTCACCTATTTGCCCACCATGGCCGCCACAGCTTGGTACCATGTAAGGGCTGGTCAGGGAAAATCGCTTGCAGCTTTTGTGGAAGAAGCCCGGCAATTTGCCTACAATGAATACCTGCCTGCACTGTACAAAGGCAACCAACTGCCCCAAACCGAAAAGGAAAAAATTGCCGAGCGGCTTGCCTATTTCCTCGGTTTGGAGAAATCCTACATCCTCCTATCCGACAATCGGATCCTTACCGGCAGGTTCAAAAAGGAATTGCTGCGCGCGGAGGGAAAAACCATCGGCACGCTCGACGGGCGCTATCTCGGCACTGAAGGCGATCAAACCGCCGATCGGCCAACACTCGGCGACCCATCCAACTATGGGATCGACGCAGCCTATACCGCCGCACTCAACGACTACCTTTCCCGCGAACTGAAAATCAAATCAGATCGGCCCTACCTGACATCCAATGGTAAAATCGGCGGCAAATGGAACTGGAGACCCGTTCCGCAGGGGGCGTATTGGGAGCCTTCCTACGTCAACGTAGCCCGCGGCCTCGGCGAATCCATGCGCCGCAACAAGGACCTCAAAGTAATGGTCGCAAATGGCTATTATGACCTGATCACGCCGTTTTTGGATGCCGAATACACTTTTGCGCGACACGACATCCCCATGGAAAGGGTACAAATGCAGTACTACGAAGGTGGCCATATGATGTACAACCATAGACCAGATTTCGAAAAATTGGTCAAGGATATCCGGGAATTTCTTGGCAAATAGCCCCTGCAGGCAATCCATGCTAATGTTCCAAATTCCAGCAGAAACAAACACAAGGGTGAAATTTATTCGAGGACTATCCCAGATCAAGAAAACTGCCTTGTTTCACTTCTTCTTTGGTCTTCCTATTGCATTCGGAGAGGAAAGAAAAGTCAATCACCATCACACGAAGGGATTGAGGAAGATTCCATCAAACGTGGTGGATTTTTCTAATTCTTCCCAAATCTCAAAAAACCCTTCGTCTTTGGAACAATGGTTTTTTTTGCCCGGCGCAAGGTCTTTCCCAACCGGTTTTTGATTAATCTTTTCAGGACAGAACCGATCAGTGGCTTAGTGACCACCTCTAAGCCTTCTCTTTGTTTTCTGCAGGAGCATGTCTCGTCACAAGGATGTCCCGCCACCATCAAAACAGGAATTACTTTACTCCGCTTTTCTGGATTTAGGCAATCCATCTTTCCCAACAGATCCATCGCATCGATATCGGGAAGGTCACTGTCCACAAAAATCATTGTCTTCCCACGCGTCTCTGGTTCTTTTGCCAAATCGTCGAAATGCTGGTCCAAAAAATCAGCAGCTTGTTTTGCATCCGAAAACAACTGGATATCCCCTTTAAAGCCAATGAGTTGTAAAACTCTTTTGTTGACAAAGTTGAGAACAGGGTCATTCTCAATCAGGACAGTGGTGTCCCATTTTGAAAGATTAGTCGCATACATAAGCGAGATAGGATAGGTTTGAAATTGTATTTAACCAAGGACTGGTATGAATGCAAAATTCGTTCAGCGCTAACTTTTCGAAAACCTAATTTTTACAGAAAAATCATAAACAATATTTATGGCTGAATTTTAAACATCTTTTAGTCATTTAATAAAATAAAATGGTAATTCAGCCGACAAAAATATCTTTTTTTAACAAAAAACTATAAAAAACCAATGTGCTACGTTTTAGTCGTTTTTATATGAACGGTAAATGCGAACATCGGTAAGCGTTGGGAATAGGTCGAATTGCTTCAAACAAAAGAAAAAAACCAATGATAATGAACCACTTAACAAGACTGAATCACTTCTTGCTAATCCACAAAACCAAAATCTGGGCTGTCAGGACCTTTCCGGAAAAAAACAGCGGTCCAATAAATCGGATATCAAAGATCTGGTAATAGGTTTAGATACTGACTCTATCCTTATATCCAGTTTTTTATCCGTCATCAATTGACCTTCTGCGCAATCTTCCACCATCAATATTGCAAGCAGGTTTTCGCGATACTGGATAGGTGAGATTGAAAGAAACCCAAGCAAATCAAATACACCTTTCCTTGGAAAATTCATATCGATGAAAACCAAGGTGCCCAAGGGTTCCCTCGGATTATTTGTTTGGGCGAAAAGTTGTGAAAACAATCCGAAGGCATCGTCCAGATTCCGAATGATGTGAATAGCGCCCTCATAACCGATAAGCTCTAGCACGCGTTTGTTCACCGAATTGAGCAAATCGTCCTGACCAATTAATACAATATGCTTCAATCTTGATAGGCCACCAATTTCCGACATTTCGACTAATAAATTGTGATAAACGAAACCAAACTAATTTCCGCACAAAATAACCGCAATACTTTTACAATGTTTGCAGTACATTTTAATTGTAAAACTACAGAAAAACGAATTTTATATCGTAATGTTGCTTTTTCGCTATTTAAATTAGAAAAAGGAAAAGATTGACCCTTATCTAGTTTTTTTTCAATAATGAATTGAACAAAAAAATATTCTCCTTATTCAAAAAAATCGAATGTCAACATCTTTCGTCGACGGGAAGGAATGAAAAAATAGATACGTCCGAAATGCTGTCAGCAACTACCCAATGAAGTCAAAGGGTGTCTCAGATCAACCGAAAACATTGAGGAAATCCAAGCTAAAGGCCTAAATCTATCATTCCCGAGGTAAGGTTATTGATTTGACCTTCCTCCATTCCCCATCATCAGTCCAAGCAAGCATCAAGCCCTCGGCCATAGCTGTAAGTTGGGGAAAACCACTGCCACGCTTACCAGAACTCACAGCAACCAGCATCGGGTCACCTTTTTTGCCGTCTTGGCCGACCCAGCGTAGGTAGATAGCGCCTTCTTCCATCCACGCGACCCAAGCTTTGCCTTTGTCATCCAGCGCGATAGCTACCCTCCCGATTGTTTTCCCCAAATCCACGGGAATCGGCTTTCCAAAATCCTTCCCCCCATTATTTGAAAAAACGAGTTGAACCCTGGGCTTATCCTGTGCTCCCGTATACCAGACCACCGCCGTTAGCCCCGATTTGGCCCCAATTCTCGGCCCATTTACCGGACAGGCTGCGATTTCCCAAAAATCCGCATGGACCGGCATCGTCTGTGTCCAAGCTTCTCCAGTCCAACGGACGATTCCGATATCCCTCACCTCGCTTTCCGATCGATCCCGAAATATGACGATCGGACCCTCGGAGCCCATTGCCACACTTGTCTGGCAACAATCGCAGACCCGATCGGCCAGTTCCCACTCGGCCAGTTTTTTGCCACTGGGATCCAACCGAGCAGCCCGCAAAGTCATTTGGCCATGGTGGCCATGGTCATGCGCGCCCTGGTCTGTGCCGCCTGTATTTCGTCCGTCCAGCCATGCGATCAAAAGGTCATTTTCCCAAGGAATCATGGAAACGAACCCATGTTCGGTTTGGGTGCCATCATCGTGCAGAACGATTGGTTCAGTCCATTCGCGGCCGTCCTTGGAGAATGTGAGCATTACGTCATAGGAAAAGGTCCCGGGACCTCTTTTCTGTAGAAATACCGCTACGAGCGTGCCATCGGACAGCATCTCCATTTGGGGATAATCCGCCCAATTCACAAACCAATCTTTCCCAGATGCGATCAGTTGAGGATCAGTCCAATTATTCTCCTCCCATTTTGCATAAAAAAGTGTGCTTAGGCTATCGGACTTTTCGATCCAAGACAAAAAGACCTCACCTGAGGGCGAGGTGAAAAGATAGGGTTCCTCGATATGCTTTCCAAGGGCGACTATTTCCCGGGGCTCCGACAAGCTTGGCAGGTTCTCCTTTACTCTCTCCTTGCAGGAAAGCATTGTGCAGGAGACCAACACACAAAACACTTGGAATGTAAACTGTCGTTTCCCCTTGGTTTTCATTCCGAAACGACCATTTTGAAGCCTTCACCGTGTACCGTGATGATTTGTACTTTCGGGTCGTCTTTGAGGATTTTGCGGATTTTGCTGAGGTACACGTCCATGCTTCGGGCATTGAAATAAGAATCATCCCCCCAAATCTGCTTCAAAGCATGGCTGCGGTTAACGAGTTTGTTGATCTCGGAAGCCAACAAACGAATCAATTCATTTTCCTTGGAAGTCAATTTATGGTCGCCGCTTGGCCCTTTGATAAACTGCTCGTCATAGTGCAGTTCAAAGGACCCAAACTTGTATATCTTCAGCGCTTGTACTTCTTCAGACTTTTGGGTGCGTTTCAAAATCGCAGCGATGCGTAGCAGCAACTCCTCCATGCTGAATGGCTTGGTGATATAGTCATCGGCACCGATTTTGAGACCCTCGATGATGTCTTCTTTGAGGTTTTTGGCAGTGAGGTAGATGATGGGCAGGTCTTCCTGTACCTTCTTGATTTCCTTTCCGAGGGTGAACCCATCCTTTTTCGGCATCATAATATCGAGGATGGCCATATCGTACTTGTCCTTCTTGAATTTTGCCCAGCCCTCTTCCCCGTCCCGGCAGAGCGTACTTTCGTAGCCTTTCATGATGAGGTATTCCTGCAGGATATCGCCCAAATTGGGATCATCCTCTACTACCAAAAGTTTTGCTTTGCTCATAAGTTTTTGGGGAGTTTGATGGTAAATATACTTCCTTTTCCGGGTTCGGACTGTACGCTGATTTCACCCTTGTGGGCTTCCAGCATGGTTTTTACATAGGAAAGTCCCAAGCCAAATCCCTTCACATCGTGTAGGTTTCCGGTAGGAACGCGGTAAAATTTATCGAAAATCTTTCTTTGGGCATCTTTGTTCATACCGATGCCGTTGTCTTGAATGGATATAAATGCATGCTCCCCCTCTTCCCAAGCCTTGATGCGGATCACAGGTTTTTCTTTACAATACTTGTTGGCGTTGTCAAGAAGATTATTGAAAATATGGCTCAAATGGAAAGCATCAGCCCTAATCAAGGGATATCCCAATTCACTCTCGAAGGTGATTTCACCTCCCTTGTTTTCGACCTGTAATTCAAACTGCCTGCGCGCCCCCTCCAAGATTTCCTCTAAGTTTATCTCCTCCAATTTGAGCTTGAATTCCTTTTTGTCCAAAGTAGCAGCCTGGAGGACCTTTTCTACCTGCGAACCCAAGCGCTTGTTCTCATCCTTGATGACGGAAATATACCTTTTTCGAAACGCCTCTTGATTCATCAGATCGGGATCCTGAAGGGCCTCCACTGCCAGGCTGACTGTTGCAATCGGCGTCTTAAACTCATGCGTCATGTTGTTGATGAAGTCGTTTTTGATATCGGAGAGATTCTTCTGACGAATGATGACTTTGATCGCATAGACAAAGCAAAAAATCACAATCCCGATAAAAAACAGCGAACTCAAAACCGGAAGCCAAATTTGGCGGAGGATGAATGCGTTTTTATCGGGGAAATGTACCATCAGGAAGTTTTCTTTGCCCAAAATATCCCCAGGAAAAAGCCGTGCCTGTACACCTTCACTCAGCAGTTTCTCAGGAAAATCAGTCTGCGTGATCGGTATGATCTGTCCTTCATCGCTCAATACTCCCAAATCAAAATCCTGAACAATGCCTCTCTCCTTGAGGTTATTTTGCAGCAACTTTCGCACAACTCCCGTATCCACCCGCGAAAGAATATCCCGCTGTCCTTCCAACATTTCCTCCCAAGCCCGATTCATCAGCTCGATTTTGATATTGGCATTTCGGATTTTCTCCAGTGCATCCCTTGGGATATTGTATTCCTCTATGATGTCAGGAGAGAAAAACCCATACCTACTCCTGAAGCTACCCTCGGCCTGACTGAGGTATTGGAGCTGCCGCTCCCGCTCTTGAAGTAGAATTTCCATTTCGTCCGGAGTAAACATCGACGAAGCCACCTCCGGGGTCAGGTTGGTAAAGAAGTTGTCCAAGTCGTTGAGAACACTCACATCGATGCCCCTCGCCTCTATCAGCCTTCTAAATCGTTGGCTAACTTGGGGGATTTGCTGCTGCAGGAGAGAATCCCGAATCGAAGGCCTTCTTGGATTGGCGGGCCGCTGCCTTACCTGAACCACGATGGGTTCGATCCTTTGGAACAAAGACTGTTGCAAAAGGGTATCTGTAGCCAAATAACTCAAAAAAATATCGCTCGTTTCTCCCTTTTCCAACTGCGCCACGGTATTGGCCATGGATTGGTAGACCATTTGCTCAAAGCGCTCCTCATTGATCCGCAGCGCATTACGCACCCAATAGTACTGAAAGCCCAATAAGCCAATACTGGCTATGGACATCAATAGGATAATCAATTTCATTTGGGTGCTCGACATGGGTCAAATTTACGGCTTATTCAAAAGGCCGCCCGTTGGGTTAACAATTTTTAACGGCAGTATAGGCAGGAGATTTGAGACACAAGAATCAATACACAAGACCTGATATCGCAGTGGAATGCTTCTTGGTACATCATACTTGGTACTATTTCCCGGTCTCAAATCTCCCTTCTCGCGTCTGTTTCGCCACCATTTCCTATCTTTGCCGCTCAATCTTCGATCAGATGGAAATTCAGCACGAGCAATACAGGATTCAGGGAATAGCCCTGACAGATTTGGCAGCAACTTACGGAACACCTTTGTATGTATACGATGGGGAAAAAATTCTCCAGAAGGTCTCCCTTTTGCAAAAAGCATTCTCTACCGTCACCCTAAGGATCAAGTTTGCGACGAAAGCGCTTTCCAATATCAATATCCTGAAGCTGCTGAAAAAAGCCGGCACAGGCGCCGACGCCGTGTCGATCGAAGAAGTGAAGCTCTGCCTGCATGTGGGTTTCCAGCCGCATGAGATCATGTACACTCCCAATATGGTTTCCTTTGCCGAAATCCAACAGGCCGTAGACCTCGGCGTGATGATCAATATCGACAACATTCCGATGTTGGAGCAGTTCGGCGCCTATTACGGTGGGCAGGTACCCGTCTGCATTCGCCTCAATCCGCACATTTTGGCCGGGGGGAATGCCAAAATCTCCGTAGGGCATATCGACAGCAAGTTTGGGATTTCGATTCTCCAGTTAAAAAATATCCACAAAGTGGTCGAAGCCTATGGCATTCAAGTTACAGGCCTGCACGTCCATACGGGATCAGATATCTTGGATGCGGAGGTGTTTCTGAAGGGTGCTGAAATTCTGTTTGAAGCCGCGATGGATTTCAAGGACCTGAAGTTTTTGGATTTTGGGGGTGGATTCAAAGTGGCTTACAAACCCGGCGATATCGCCACCGACATATTGGACGTGGGGGAAAAAGTCTCAGCGGCATTCAAGGATTTTTGTCAACAGTACGGCAGGGAATTGGAAATCTGGTTTGAGCCAGGCAAGTTCCTCGTATCCGAAAGCGGCTACCTCCTTGTCCGCGCCAATGTGGTGAAATCCACACCAGCTTCCACTTTTGTAGGCGTGGACTCCGGTCTCAACCACCTGATTCGCCCGATGATGTACGATGCCTATCACAGTGTCGTCAACGTCTCCAAAACCGAAGGCCCAGAGCATGTCTATACCATCGTGGGTTACATTTGCGAGACGGATACCATTGCCGCAGATCGTAGACTGAAAGAAGTCGAAGAAGGTGACATCCTTGCCATCAAAAACGCGGGCGCCTATGGCTTTACCATGTCCTCCAATTACAATTCAAGGCTCAGGCCAGCGGAAGTATTGATACTCGATGGCAAGGCCCGGCTTATCCGCGAGCGTGAAACCTTCGATGATATCCTCAGGCACCAGATCGATGTGGGGATTTGACTCATTCCGGCCATTTGTAGTGGCTACCCCAACCGCCTTGAATGCTTCGTCTTAGCTCCTTTCCAGTCGCGTGTGGACGCAATCTTAATCAACAAGGTGGTAAAAGGAGTGCTCAACAAGCGGGACGGCTCCCGTATTCTTCAGTTATTTGAACCATCCTGTGCCAAACCCAACGACCACTGAAGGTTAGTCCCCGGCGGAGACAACTGGGATAACCAGCTGCACGTTGCTCCACTCAAAATACAGCAGCGCACCACCATCAAGTCCAGCTTCGATGCGGGTGGTAAACTGCTCCACGGGAACCACTGGCCGGGCAACGGGGACTTCCGTCACCAAGACATCCTTGCTGTAGTCGGGCTCCCAAGCACCCCAATTTCCCAATGCGGAATTCAAGCCGACTTTGAAAGATTCTGCGCCGGGAATTGCATACATGCTATAGGTACCAGCCTTGAGTGGTACACCATTGAAAGTCACATCTTTGCTGAATGTAATCTCGGTAGCCTCATTGGCACCCAAGCGCCAATAGCTTCCATAAGGTTGCAGCGCTTCCTCTTCCTCGGTACCAAAAATCACCCGACCCCTGACCGAAGGACGGCTGTAGTTGACAGCGATTTGCAATCCATCTACATCCAATTCCGCTGTGCCCGGAGGACTCAGGGTGCGGTTGCGATGGTTGGCATAAAAAAACAAGGCTGTAAGCGCTACAAGCAAAATTCCAAGTCCGATGAGTACCTTTTTCAACATGACGTTTTGTGTTTGAAGTGTAGGGAAATGTACGAATTAAAAGCGGTTGTGACAACGTGCCAAGTGATAGTGCGGAGATCATACGAACGGCTTGATGGACATTGGAATCGTCATCGGGTAGATTGAATTGCATCAAATCAGAAAATCGTTTTTGTCCCAAAAATATTTTCCCCGACTGATGCAACCTGGATACACCTATCAACATCTTCCAATCATGAAACTCAACTGTCCAAATTCGTACATCACTTTCGATTTAAATTGCAAAATAAAGAATTGAAAATCAACATATTAAAAATGTGGGCGCACAATTTGGAAGTGTACGGACGTCCTTTCTTTCGAAGGCATAATGATACTAAACCAACTTAAACAAATCAAAACCATGAAACCAACTGTTTCACCTCAACAGCACGCCGGTGCTTTTTCGGACCGGATCGAATCTTTCGCCAAGCCAACTGCGGGAGCACTCCGTTTTGGTCGGCTTTTCCTGGCTTTACCCTTGATGGGTCTTACGCTGCTATCGGCCTGCAGTCCGGATGAAGACGTCGCACCTCCAGCCAACAACAAAATGGAACACCGAATCGAATTCAGCATCGCCAAGGCCAAGGAATACAATGAGATCATTTATGACGATGCAAAAGCCGAACTCAACCTGACGATTTCGGTCGAGGATCTGCGCAACGGCAGCAACACGATTCTTTGGGACACGGTGTTCAGTCTCCGCCATCTCAGGGAATTCCCAGCACCGGATGCCCCTTTGGTTATCAAAAAAGACATTTCGCGCATCGCAGCTGCCCATGAGGCGCTCCGCCTTTCCAACAGCACCCGCTACTTTGATCGCAACAATACCACTTGGGCAGCGGCAGAGAGCGAAATCGTCCCCAGGGACTTTCCGAGGGCAAAAGTGGAAATCGCGCTTTAATCCACTGTTTCCGCAGCCAACAGCCAAAGTCTGAGGATTCAAAAATCAATCACGAACTGCTTATTTGAAGACCATGAAGCTCAATTTCTTCATTTTCATATGTATTGCCGTTTTGGCAGCCTGTAGTCCCATGAACCTTGCGCTGCAGGGTGAGGATTGGGAAGGACACGATATGCTCGCCGTAAGCGGACGCACGGGAATTCTGGTCAACCAGAAACTTGCCTTCGGTGAATACCAAACCTTGGATGTCCGTCGGTCTTGGACCAAGGGCCCAAATGGGTATTCCGGGATTGGCTTTGGGAACTATGGCACGGGGGAATACCTGAACATCATCGGCCGGGAATACATTGACAGGAAACAGACCATCCGATTTGACCTTTCTGATGGCGCTGACTTGGGGTCCTCGGTGTTCTGTGTTTCCAAGTTCCAAGCTTCAAACCTGCTCATTGGAGATGATCGCGGGCTTCTTTCCGTGGGAATAGACCTGCTCGAGCTTAAGAATGGAAATTCCTCGAGTCTGTTTTTTGCCCAGATCTACACACCTGCTGCTGCTGAGCCGTGGCAACTCATCCTCAACAACGATCGGGTGCAGCGCCAGCCACGGGATTGTGCGGGCACGATTTCAAGAAGCAATGGGGATTACTACACGATTTTCCCGGTTTCGAGTGTGCTTGGCAAAAATGGTCAGGCGCTCCAAATGCCTTTTGGCGCGATGGGACTTGAGATCAGAGATGCCACAGGTCGCCCGCTTGCCGCGGTCAACTTGTCCGACAAGGGCCAAGTATATCTGGCCCAAGGTCTCGATCGGGAGGAGAGATTTCTGATGGCCAATATCTGCACGGCTTTACTGCTGCAGGAGGTGATTGGCTAGCAAAGACGCCCAGTTGCAAAAAACCTGTGCTGATCGGTGTAAAAGAAACCCCTTTTCGCGGTGCGAAGAGGGGTCAGATCTTTTACTTCAACCGCTGATAGGTAAGCGTGACCACTCCCGTTTCAAGGGTTTTGGTATCCTTCAACTGCCAGTTGGATTGAATTTTATTTCCGGGAAATAGCGGTATCCCCTCCCCGAGAATAGTCGGAATAATGGCCAAAATGAGTTCGTCCAAAAGGTCCTGGTCCAAAAAATAGCTGACAAGATTCCCTCCACCGATCAGCCAGATATCCTTATCAGCCGTGGTTTTGAGATTTTTCACCAATTCCCCCAGATCCGAATGGATCGGAAAAGTATCCGGCGTCGTGCAGCGATAGCTTGGGTCGCTTGATGCGACATAGGACTGCAGGCCGATATAGGGCCAATCGACCCCGAAGCCAAGAATCTCCTCATAGGTTTTTCTTCCCATGATCGTGGTCCCGATACCCGCGAGGAAATCAGCGTAGCCGTAGTCCAGTCCGTTTGGGTTGGGATGGTTTTCCAACCAATCCAGCCCGCCATCGTTGCGGGCGATCTTCCCATCCAAAGAAATGGCGATATAGAGGATGAGTTTGGGCATGATGTTCGGTCTTGCAAATTGCGGACAAAGGATCCGAAAAATAGCCATGTAAATGGAAGATTCTCAATCAAAAGGCAAGCAAATTAGTCTACAATATTCCGTAAAAAAGTCTCTTTTTTTGGGTGGCAATGTAGTTAATCTTTATTCCAGTATTCGCGTCCCAAACACCATCTGTCAAACATTTCTCAGATGCCGACTTTGTCAAGATCAAGCTGTCGCAGAAATCCGCGATCAAGGATTGCACAAGTCTCGATTTCCAAAAATCGAAAAAAGAAAATAGAAGGGCTGCCAAAAAGCAAAAAAGCGTCAATTGACGCCTTTTTTCGGGACCTACCAAGTCCTTCCTCCGCCACCGCGCCAAGGCATACCCCCTTGGTTTTCTTGTTGGGTTTGGGGCTTGAAGTTGCCGATGTTATAAGTGAATGTAAGCATGGCATAGCGCTGCAGCACAACTGTGAATGTATCCTCGATTGCCACGTCGGTCACTGTCCTCCCGATGGCGTTGTTTTGGTTGAGCAAATCAAAGACCGTCATCTTCAATTCGCCCTTACGGTCTTTCATAAACCTGTAGCCCGCCTCGATATTCCAAAGCCATACAGATTGGTCTAAGTTTGCGGAAAGACCACTGTACAGAGAGTTGTTAACGATATTGGAGATAAATAGCTTCCCTTGGTTGGGAGAGTAGTACAAGCGGATATTGGAGTTTTGGATATAGTAGTTTTGATCCAAGGTCGGCTGTAGGGTACTGTTCACGATGGTGTAAGTACCAGTCGTTGATACCGTGAAATCCAGATCCTTGCTGATATTGCTCGTGAGCGTGATTCCTTGGCTGAGGTCGATGTTGTTGTTGAAATTTTTCTGCAGGTTGATAATACCCGGCGTCCTGTTGTAGGCGATACTTGAATTGAGGTTGAACTGTGACTTCAGCTTTTTGATGGGCGTACCGTAGGTCACAAACAACCTGGATCTGAAGTTCCCCTGCAGGTTTTCCGGCCTGCTGATTTGTCCTCCCGAGCGCAACAAGACTTCCCCGTTGATCAGCGTATCACTCTGCGCCACAAAGGTGCTGGTACCGATAAAGTCCTGGTTGTAGTTTGCAAACAGGAAGGTGAAGAAGGTTTTAGACTTGGCAAGGTTGATTTTGGAGAAATTGGTGAACACGTTGTGACTAAATGACTGCCCCAAGTTTGGGTTACCGACCGACAACTGCAGCGGGTTTTGGTTGTTGATCACATTCTGCAACTGGTTTACGCTAGGCTCTTGGGTGTTGGTCCTGTACCGCAAGCGGAAGGAAGTTCCTTTCTCCTGATTCCGGTAATTGGCGTTGAGTCCGGGGAGAAAATTACTGAAGCTTTGGTTAAAAGTCCGCTCCAAGGGGAAAAAGCTTTCGTTGTTTTGGACCGCGTATTGGTAGTCTAGGTTGGCATTGAAATTCCAATCCTTCAAGCGGTAGCTGATACCAGCACTCGGTCTTTGGATGATAAACTTGTTGTCAAAAACGTTGCTCAAAGCAGTATCCAAGACCATAATACCCATCTCCGGCATTAAGCTGAATGTCCTTTGGTCAGCCGAGGTTTTGTTGTTCCCGACCTGATAGGAAAGCGTAAGGAGGGATTTATCGCTCAAAGCTTCTGTGAATTGAAGCGTTGCCCGGTAATTGAATCCGTCAGAAAGTCCGAATGTCTCCTGATTGATCGTGTCGTTGATGTCGCGGATATAATCCCTATTGGCGGCGATCAGGTCAGAAAGTTGGTCCCTTTTGTTCCAAGATGTGAATATAGTCGTGGAAAGTGTCCGCCCTTGTTTGTCGAATTTGTACCTGTAGACAAAATTGTTGGAAAGCGCGTAGCCATCGGTAGTGGCATTAGACCTCGAAAGAGTCGAACTCAAGGGTTCCCGATTCACATTGAAGTTAAATCCTGCCCGGTCGATGAAAGTTGAATTGCTTTGAAAATTCAAAGACGGCGTGACAATAATGGCATGCTTCGGAGTGATGTCATATTCAATCCTGGCATTGACACGGTGGTTGTTGTTTTTGACCGTATTGATGAGGTCCTCTTCGTAGTACTGCCTGTTGGTCTCAGAAAGAATAATCTCCCGATTGGTAAGTTTATTCAAGTTGTTTCTGGTCGAATTGAAAAAATAGCTACCGGTGAGATTCATCTTCTGCCCAATCTTGTCGCTATAGTTAAGACCCAAAGCGCTCGTGGTGATGATACCTTGGTCTTGGCCTACGAGGAAGTTGTTGTTGCCTCCTCCCCAGCCTTGGCCTCCAGGACGACCCCCTCCTCCGCCGGGTCCACCGCCACCTGGGCCCCGGTTTCCACCGGAAGCTCCTGCATTCACTCCCACCAAATCCTGGCTGGAGAAATTCTGCTGGTTGATGTTGTTGAACATCCCGATGATCGAAATACGTCTCGCACCTTTGAAGATGTTGTAGTTACCCCCTGCCGAATACCTATCGTCAGTACCATATCCACCATAAATCCTTCCAAACTGCCCGCTGTTTTTGTCAGGTCTGGTGACGATATTGATCGTACGGGAATAATTGCCGTCATCAAAGCCCGTAAGCCTAGACTGGTCGGACCTCTGGTCCAAAATCTCGACCCTGTCTACCACGTCAGCAGGCAGATTTCTCAAGGCCATAAACGGATCGCTTCCGAAGAACTCCCTGCCATCAACCAATACACGTTGCA
Source organism: Mariniradius saccharolyticus AK6 (assembly GCF_000330725.2). GTDB lineage: Bacteria > Bacteroidota > Bacteroidia > Cytophagales > Cyclobacteriaceae > Mariniradius > Mariniradius saccharolyticus. The sequence continues at coordinate 201,934 of NZ_AMZY02000006.1, forward strand.
CCTGTTCGCCTTTTGCCTGGATCTCGCCGTTTTGGATCGTTACTCCCGGCAATTTTCTGACCAAGTCTTCAGCGTCTGCATTTTCACGGGTTTTGAAGGCATTGGCATTGAATGAAGTCGTATCTCCCTTGACTTCACCTACTGGCACCTGACCCTCGATGACGACTTCGCCGAGCAACTTGGTGTCCTCCACCAAAAGGAGTGTTCCCAAATCCAGCGGGTTTCCTCGGTTGTGGGTTTTGCTGATCTTCTGATAGCCTAAAAAAGTGATCTCTACAACTACGGTAGGAATGAATGGTCTGCTGACCTCAAAGGTTCCATCAGCGCCCGTGACTGCGGAAACCAACAGGGAGTCGGTGACCGTTTTTACCTGCACGACCGCGCCAATCATCGGCTGCTGGTTGGGTCCCTCGACCACCTTTCCTTTCAATAGAATATTTTGCTGTCTGCCCTCTCCTCTTTGTGCCTGCAAATCAGCGGCATAGAAAAATGCCAAAAACAAGAAAAATAACTTAATGGTAGAAACTCTCATGGTTCTTTGTTTTTCAATCCATGTTTAGACATAGCCAGCTCCCAAAAAGTTTAAGGAATTTTAACAGTTGTTGTGAGTGGACTAAAACTAGGTTAAATGGTGATGGCACTTGATATAAACCCTCACTCCTAAGACAGAAAAGTAAACCCCCTTTTCGCGCCACTGATTGGAGATGAAAAGGGGGAAGAAAGATTGGTGGTTTGAGCCTTTACTTGGTAGCTATCGCAACTTGAATCGACAATTCCTTCAATTGCTCCTCGGCAATAGTGCTTGGGGAATCGATCATCACGTCCCTTCCCGAGTTGTTTTTAGGGAAAGCGATATAATCCCTTATGGAATCCGAGCCGCCAAAAATCGCGCATAAACGATCGAAACCAAAGGCAATCCCGCCGTGCGGTGGAGCTCCGTATTCAAAAGCCTCCATCAGGAAGCCAAACTGCTTTTGGGCTTCCTCGTCCGTGAAACCGAGATGCTTGAACATCAATTGCTGGGTTGCACGATCGTGTATTCTGATGGATCCTCCACCGATTTCGACGCCGTTGATGACCATGTCATAGGCGTTGGCCCTAACGGCGCCCGGGTCAGTCTCCAGCATCGGGATGTCTTCCCTTTTTGGCGAGGTAAATGGATGGTGCATAGCATGGAAGCGCTTGGTCTCCTCGTCCCATTCCAACAATGGAAAATCAACCACCCAAAGTGGCTTGTACACCGACTTGTCACGCAAGCCGAGGTCTTCGCCCATCTTCAGCCTGAGTTCGGACATTTGCTTGCGGGTCGCTTTTTCGTCCCCACTCAGCACCAACATCAGGTCGCCTGGCTCTGCGCCCATTACGTCTGCCCATGCTTTCAAGTCTTCTTGGGAGTAAAACTTGTCAACAGTCGACTTCAGCGATCCATCTGTGTTGAATTTGACATAAACCAAGCCTTTGGCGCCGATTTGAGGCCTTTTGACCCAATCGGTCAATTCATCCAATTGCTTGCGGGTATATTCGGACGCGCCTTTGGCACAAATGCCTATGATCAGTTCCGCTTGGTCAAAAATGGAAAATCCTTTGCCTTTTGCCACAGAATTGAGTTCCGCAAACTTCATATCAAATCGCAAATCAGGTTTGTCGTTGCCATAAAATTTCATGGCTTCTGCGAAGGTCATCCGTTTTACCTCCTCGAGCTCGATGCCCTTTACATTTCTGAACAAATGCCTTACCAAGCCTTCGAAAGTATTCAGGATATCCTCTTGCGTCACAAAGGACATCTCGCAGTCTATTTGCGTAAACTCCGGCTGCCTATCCGCACGTAGGTCCTCGTCACGAAAACACTTCACTATCTGAAAATAACGGTCAAAACCACTTACCATCAACAGCTGCTTGAAAGTCTGTGGGGATTGGGGTAGGGCGTAAAATTCACCTGGGTTGACACGGCTGGGGACGACAAAATCCCGGGCACCTTCGGGCGTGGACTTGATCAGAACCGGCGTTTCCACCTCGATGAAATTTTGCCCATCCATATACTTCCGCGTCTCCTGCATCATGCGGTGACGAAGTTGCAGCTTTTCACGGACCACGTTTCTTCTGAGATCCAAATACCGGTATTTCATGCGGAGCTCATCCCCGCCGTCTGTCTCATCTTCAATGATAAATGGAGGAACCTTGGCAGGATTCAGGACTTCGATAGCCGACACACGGATCTCGATGTCGCCGGTAGGCATTTTGTCGTTTTTGGCGGCGCGCTCTACGACTTTTCCTTTTGCCTGAATGACAAATTCCCGGCCGAGCGAAGCCGCTTTATCCAACAGCTGCTTATCGGTAGAGCCTTCCTCCAAAATCAATTGGGTAACACCGTATCTGTCCCTCAAGTCGACCCAAATCAGGCCTCCTTTATTTCGCACCTTCTGCACCCAACCGGCAAGCGTTACTTCCTTATTGGCATCTGAAATCCTTAACTCTCCGCAAGTATGTGTCCTCAACATGTTTTTGAATCGTATTTTTTGAAGTGGACAAAGATAAACAAAGCGAAAGGACTATTCTAAAATGCCCCTGACAATGAGAAAAGATTTTTCTGCCGCTGTACTTCAAGGTCTATGCATTTCCCAAGCAGATTTTTGCAGCTTATTTCATCAAATTTGCCCTTGAATTTTTCTTGTTTAAAATTGCTCTTTTTCAAGACGCTGATATCAAATTCTTTACCTTGTAAAATTTGATTTTTATTTGGATTTTGGGCTTGAATTGAATTCCTTTGAAAAAAACACCTCATTTCACCCAGATTATGACTAGAAAGAATTGGATTTTTACAGCTTCAGTGATCTCCCTAGCGGCGGTATTTTCAGTTTATATTTTCCCAAAAAAGTCTTCTGAACAAGAGATTGTTTCCGAACAACCGCTCCCCGAAATCGTCGAACAAGAAGAGTTGGTATACGGCATCAATGTCAAGGGTTTGGATGTGGTCGAAGGCGTGGTCGGAAAAAACCAGACCCTCGCGAGCATATTGGCTCCATTCAATGTGCCCTACCAAATCATCGACGAGATAGCCCGAAAATCCAAAGATATTTTCGATGTCAGGAAAATCGCCTTCAACAAAAAATTCACCATTCTAACAGACAAAGACAGCTCGCTTGCGCAGTTTTTCATTTATGAACCAAATCCGGCAGAGTTTGTGGTTTTCAAGTTGGATGAGGGGGAAGTTTACAAAGAAGAAAGGCCGGTGGAGTGGAGAAAGGTCGAGCTCGGTGGTGAAATCTCCAGCAATCTCTATGTCAACATGACGGAATTGGGCATCAGCCCGGATTTGATTGACCAGTTTGCTGATCTATACGGCTGGGTAGTAGATTTCCAAAGACTTCAGAAAGGCGACAAGTTCAAGGTGGTGTTCTCAGAGAAGGTGGTCGAAGGTCAGGTCATCGGCATCGGTGATATCGAAACTGCCTACTTCGAGCACATGGGCGAACCTTTTCACGCGATTCCTTTCGAGCAAAACGGAGAAAAGTCGTTTTTCGACCAAAATGGGAACAGCTTTAAGAAGGCCTTCCTTAGAGATCCTCTAAAGTACACCCGCATCAGTTCCCGCTACAACCTCAATCGGTTCCATCCAGTGCAAAAGCGCTACAAAGCACATTTGGGTACAGACTACGCTGCTCCGACCGGAACTGAAATAAGGTCTGTGGGAGATGGGACGGTAGTCGAAGCAAGGTATACCAGCGCCAATGGAAACTTTGTGAAAATCAAACACAACGGAACCTACACTACCCAGTACCTCCATATGTCCAAAATTGCCTCAGGCATGAAACCTGGTGCACGTGTGAAACAAGGACAGGTAATAGGGTTTGTCGGCAGTACAGGTTTAGCCACGGGCCCACACCTTTGCTTCCGCTTCTGGAAAAATGGGAAGCAGGAGGACTGGTTGAAGGAAAAAATCCCACCTTCAGATCCGATTTCAAAAGATAACCGTCTGGCTTTTGACCAGGTCAAGATGGAGAAAATGCAACAAATAGCTGCAATACCTTATTCCAAAGCAGATGGCATTCTTTTGGCAAAGAACAACCAGAAATAAAGGAAATTAGATTTTAACTTGATAAGCATTTCGGAAACGGGATGCTTTTTTTGTTCCCCCAAAGCCTGCGGCCTTTTCGGTGAAAAAGTTAAATCAAGCGCCAACTTGGGCGTATCCTTTTTTGATGCAGACTTTTTACTTGGATTCATCTTCGTTTGGACATAAAAAAAAGGACCTCCCAGAAGGAGGCCATTTTTACTTATCTATCTCGCAAGTTGAAAAAATAAACTCTTACATATCTTTAGTTTCCTTTTAGGATCAGTTCCGTCCTTCTGTTTTCCTGATGCATGGCTTCTGTACAGGCTTTTGTGCCACAATCATGTATCGGTCTCGACTTTCCAAACCATTCATATTTCAGTCTAGATGCATCCACTCCCTGCCTGACCAAATAGTCCATCACTGCTTTTGCACGCCTTTCCGCCAACTTCATATTGTATGCTTCATTTCCCCTTTGGTCCGTGTGACCTGCCAGGTAAAGTTGGAGATTTTCCTTCGTTTTCATGACAAAGCTAACGCGATCCAAGTCCGTCTGGTGCTGCGGTCTGATTGCAGCCTTATCGAAATCGAAGTAGATATTCGGAACCGTGATCAATTCCTTTGACAACAAATCCGTCAGGGGGCTTAAATCACAAGGATCTTCCAACTCAAATCCACTAGGCAAACTGTACTGCTTGTTCCTGTCCGAGAAAGCCTCCAAAATCAGCTCGCTGCGACGATTTTGTTGGTGCAGATTTTCCGGACATGGCTTACCATCCCCACAATCATTGACCGGCTGCTCTTCACCAAACCAAGCAAGCGTTATTCGCTCAGGTGCAATTCCCTTGGCTACAAGGAAATCACTCACAGCCTTAGCCCTTTTCTCGCTCAATCTCTCGTTGTACACGTCCGATGCACGAGCATCTGTATGTGATGTCACCTTCAGGTTCAGAAAATCATGCTTCAACATCAGGTCAGCCAATTTTCCCAAGATATCCTCCGCCTGAGTTTTGAGGTAAGATTTGTCGAGATCGTAATACACGATGTCCGACCAAACCTGCAAACCATAAGGAATCCGCGCCAAACGGTATTCCCGCCGAAGCGTATCACCCTCAAGTCCGATTGTAGTCAAAGAACTATCCTTGATGGAAAAGAATCCGGGCTTGGAAATTTGAAGCCAAAAATCCTGCTCAGGCTCCAAGTCCGCGGATATTTCACCATTGCCCAATCTGCGGGTTTCAACAATTTGTCGGGTATTTGCCTGACCTAACCTAACATCGAGATTCTCTGCAACTATCACCCCGTCACAATCCAAAACTTTGGCCAACAAAATTTTGTAAAGGTCCTGAATGAAATAGATATCATCCATACCCAAACCACCTTCCCGATCTGAACTCAAATACCTCTTTCCATCCGACGCAACGTAGAAAGCAAAATCATCGCGCGTGGAATTGAAGGGAACACCCAAATTTTGGACATCTGAAAATACTCCCCCGTTCTGGTCTGCACTGAAAATATCCATTCCGCCCACACCCGGATGACCTTTTGAGGAAAAGTAAAGTTTTCCTGCCTTAATAAATGGATGACTTTCGTCTTCCAGGGTGTTAACGCCAGGACCCAAATTGACAGGTGATCCAAAATTCAGGTCTTGGTCAAAAGTTACGTAATATAAGTCAAATCCACCAACACCGCCCGCCATATCTGAAGCAAAATAAATTCTGCCTGCTTGCTCGTCGACAAAGGGATTTTGTATCCCATTAACCGTGAAGTTGTTTAAGGGAAACGGCCTGCTTCCCGAAATCTGTCCATTGTCTCCAAGTGTTCCGAAATAGATTTCCGGTTGGATTGTGTATGCCCGTTTCTTTTTGATCTTCCTGACATCCCTAAGTACTGTATAAAAAACCAGGCCCTTACTCGGCATCGGCGCGAAGTCAGCCACATGCGCAGCATCGGTCAAGTCTGATTGCAGGGTTGTTGCTTCACCATCTTCACTTTGTTGATAGATTTGGAAGAAAGGACGCTCATTGAAGTTACTTTTATCCCCACTTGGCAAGCTGTTCTTCGCATCTAATCGTATGCCCTTTTTCTGGGTCGGAGTGATGGTCCCACGATCGCTTGAGAAATACTTCGTGCCACTTTCATCCAATTTCAACCCTTGGTCGGAACCATCTGAGTTTACTCCATCGACAGGAAGCAAGGCCACCCTTGCCGTTCCTGCTTGGAGCTTTCTGATCAAATCAAAATCCAACTCTGGGAAATCCGCCTCAGTGAATCCAGATTTGGACAAGATATCCTCCACTTCGGAAAGTTTGCCAAGCTTCAAAGCAGCTTGAAGGTAGGCTGAATAATCGGTCCGCTCGGCCTCAGCGAATGCCACTGTTTTTTCCCACCATTCGAAAGAATTGTTGTAGTCCTGAATCGTTGTAAATGCCTGGGCCGCATTTTTGGCCGTGGTATATCTTGGTTTTCTTTGATATGCCTGGGTGTACACCTCAGCCGCATGGGCGTAATTTTCAAGCCCAAGCTGCTTGTCGGCATATTTGAGCAGGCGGTTTTGGCCTAGGACCGGTGAAACCATACAAGTACACAGAAGTGAAAAAATCAGAACGTATTTTTTCATGCTTAAAACCATCTTGGATTTTTCATTGTCACCTTCCTTGGCGTTAGATAGTACCCTACCGAAAACTCATGGGAATTATTCCTGGCATTTTGGAGTACATTGAGGTTTTGGTCGTAGGCATATCCTACCCTTAGACTCTCTGTAGCAAAAACCTCCACAATAAAAGCGATCGCATTTCTTCTACTCAAAGAGCTTTCCAAATCATCATTTCCGACATGCATATTGGTCCTGTAGGATGCGCCGACCCAGATTCGTTCTGAAAAAAGCACCATGCCGTTTAGGTCGACATTTGTTGGTGATCCTTTTACTTCCTTGATTAAAAAGGAAGGCTTTATCTGAATCGCATCGGTGATGGGGAAAATCCCGCCGGCAGTCAGAAAGATGTGGAAATCATGCATCGAAAGGGCGATATCCTCACGTTCGAGAGCTCTTCTGCCAATCAGGTTGTAAGCGCTCAGACCGCCATAAAAACGATTGTTGTGGAAGAACAAACCCATGTTCATGTTGGGGGTAAACATGTTGGTGATTCCTTCGGGAATCAAAATATCACCCTCATCTATTGGATTCATTTTGTCACTGTTGAGCTGGTATTCCGAAACCCCCGCACTCGCACCGAGTGCCAGATACGAATCGTGACCCGTCTGTATTCGATAGGAATAAGTCAAAAGTCCGGTCGTCGTCCTCGTCGGGCCCAATTGGTCTGTCAAGATCGAAGCCCCAAAACCCATCATTCCCTCATTCGCACTCAAGTCCGCCGTGACCGTAAAGGTCTGTGGTGCACCCGGGAAATTCATCCATTGCTTTCTGAACGTACTTTGTATGTAGCCTTGGTTTTTGTACCCCGCATATCCTGGGTTGATGTGCAATCCATTGAAGATATACTGGCTGAATTGAGGCAATTGTTGCGCAGAAGCTGACAAGGCAGTCATCGCCACCACAACCAAGCTGAAGTAAATGTGAATTGCTGATTTTTTCATCCCCTCTATCGATTAATCTTTGATGACTTGAATCCAACCCTTGAACTCTTGAACCTGACCATTGCTGTCAGTACCACGTAACACGAAGAAATAGGTCCCTGCTACCAATCCATCAGCCGTCCAATTGTTGTCGTAGTTTCTTTGCTCGTACACGTGGTCTCCGTACCTGTTGAGGATCACAATCTCGTTGGATGCAAACTTATTCAAGCCTTGGATAACAAATCTGTCGTTTTTACCATCATTGTTTGGCGTGATCACATTTGGTATAAAGAACTGTTTCACGGTGTTTACATCTTCAGCGGTATTATCATCCGGATTTACATCGTTTTCTTCTGCCTCTACATTTACCCGGTTGACGATTGTATTGGAAGCAGAACCATTAAGCTGATTGGCTTTGACTTTTACATAGATTGTCACGATCGCGCTTGCAGGCATTGAAGGTATCGTGTATTTCAATGTCGATCCTGAGAGCTCTTGGTTGACCTGAATTCCGTTCGGATTGCTTTCAAACCTGCTGCTGACATAGGTCACGCCACCTGGTAGTTTGTCTTCGACGACCACATTGGTTGCGGGCGTTCCGCCGACGTTTCTGACCACGATTTCATATTCAAACTCATCTCCCTCAAAAATCTCCACACCGTTGGAAGTCTTCGTCACACTCAAGTCCACATCAGAGCTTACCAATCGGAAAGTGATGATCGCGTCGTCGGTATTGGTTGGATTCAAGGCTTCTGACAGGACATATCTCAGTCGGTATTCCCTTGCCTCGTTGAGGCCAGGAATCAAGCTCAACTCGCCTTTTTCATCCAGAATCAATCCGAGGATACCATCCAAGTCAACGATCTCAAAGTTGACATCTTCCCAATTGACGGCCTTGCCATCCAATAGGTCATTGGTAAGGATATTACCCAACACGCCTCCGTACACTACCGGGAATTCACCGAAATTATCATCGTTCGCAATGATTTCTTTTTTACCTGCATTGACAGTCGCTGTGTCGGTATTTTCGACTGTGTCTCCTTTTGAATCTTCAGCGGTGACAAACACGGTATTCAAAACTGAACCCCTTTCGATATCTTCCAAAGTGACTGTGTAGTTAGTCTGGAAGGTCACGGACTGTCCAGGTGTTAATTTTTCGATAGGCTCTTCCAAGCCAGTCAAAGGATCCTTGACGAGAACGTTGGTAAGGGTCGTATTTCCCGTATTGGTTACTGTAATTGTGTAGGTTACAACTTGACCCACCGCTGTGAATTCCGTAACGTTCGCAATTTTTTCCACCGCAATTGCACTATTGAATTCAGCCGGAACTTCCACGCTTCCTTCTTCTTCGAGCTCTCCTGCTGTAGCAACCGCGACGTTGAGGATGCCGCCGGCATCTATATCAGCTTGGCTGACGGAGTAGGAAGTTATGATGTTGGAAACTGCACCCGGAGCAAGGCTCACCAAGGTCGTATCCAAATTGGTCAAGGGATCACGCACTACAACATCGAAAAGCGTAACATTACCAGTGTTGGTGATTGTCAATGTATAGGTGACAAGCTCGCCGACTTGGCTCACTGTGCTCTTGTCCGCTACCTTGACAATGCTGATTCCGGGGTTGGTAACAAAAACCTGTACATCGTCATCGGAAGCAGAAACTTCATCGCCATTCACGGTACCCGAAATGGTTGCCACGTTGGTAAAAGAACCTGCGTCAATATCATCCTGTGTCAAAACATGCTCAGCGGAAAAAGTGGTGCTATCAGTTTCACCTGGACCAAGAATCGCGAGCGGGCCTCCAACGACGGTAACTATAGGGTCAGTCAAAGTGATGTTCTCAACTGGTACAGTTCCTGTATTTTTGATAATAAAGGTGTAGGCAATTTTGTCCCCGACGTTGGTCTTTCCATTTTCATCGACATCAACAAGCGAGCCCTTTTTCTCCAACTCAAGCCCGCAGGTATTTACTGAGATAGTCACGAGAGCCCTTTTTCCAAGGCAGTCAGCAGATGGTCCTTCGGCAACCCAAACTTGGGTTGTTCCAAGGACAGAACCATCAACAGTGAAGTCTTCCAAGGCCTCTCCACCTGTTTCGGAAGCAAAGAAAAACACGGTGAATGCTTCCTCGCTATCAGCGTTACTTGCCGAAATAAGATTCTTGAGTGATGGAATGGTCGCTCCTTGGCAGAAAGTCAAGCCAAATCCTTGTGGAACATTGGGAACTGTATTGACATTGGTCACATGCAACCTGAATTCATACACGCAGTTGCTCGAATTTGCTGGGATCGCATAGTAGGTGCCGCTGATTGCAGGGAATGGGTTTTCCTCTGTAATTTCCTGATCACGGGTCCGATCTGGTCCTTTAAAGAACCGAACGCCCACAGGGAATGATCTTCTAATTTCACTCAAGGGCACACCAGCTTCGGAATCAACGTTGCAAAAGTTAAAGTCCCGGAAAAGTTCTGTTTCTGAGCAGTTCTCCAGAACCCACTCTGAAGCTCCGGAGATCTTCACCACGATGGCCTCCTGAATCGGCTCACCTGCGCAGGCACCATCCAAGAATCCTTGTGTCAAAGAGATTCCGTCGAAAGACGTTTGGGAAACCCCACCTTTTCCTGAAATCAAGCCATTGACTGAAACGAATGGATCGCAATCGACCTCAGATAGTATAAAACAATCTTCCGTTGTCTTGAGGGTGTAGAACAACTTGGCCAAAACTGTATTCAGATCTTCGGCCAAAGGCAACTCTCCCAATTCCCAAACAATCGCACCTGTTGCTCCCAAGTTTGGATCAAAATAGGGGGCTTTGGCATTTGTCGGTTCAAAATAAATCTCCTGTCTAGCACTAACAAATGTGGCGGTAAACGGAATCGGAATGATGACTTTACCGTCTTGCACATGCTCCGTTCCCAAATTTTTGATCTCCAGGGAATATGCAATCTCTTGGCCAGGCTGAGCTGTTAGTTCGGTACCTGGAGTTTCGCCATTGATGGCTTCTATTTGGTTGAATCCTTGGATTTCGGGAACATAAGCATCTACAGCAAAAGCAATGGTGTAGATATTGTAGGTATCCTCGTTGGAACCGTATCTAAAAGTTGTCGAAGTCTGACCATTGGCGATAATGGAGTTATCCGGGTTAGGCACGTTCCACATCGCAATGTCGATTCCGGTGCTGTTATCCAAAAACGGATTACGTGGATTGTCTACCAAGTTGTTGTTTTCATCCAACACGGGTGTATAAATGGATGAATTGAAAAAGTTATTTGGGCTGTTAAGTGCATGCTGTAGTCTTACCCATTCGGTATTGGCAGCATTTCTGACTTCGAAGAAATCCCCGCTCAGTCCCCTATCGCCTTCACCGACCATCACACCAAGCTTAAGGTTCACAGCGCCATTGTCTGCTGCCTGAAAACCACTGATTACAAACTCCTGACTTACCGGTTCGGCTTCGAAAGTGGGCCTCATATAAGAATAGCCATCAAAAATGGTCACATCCCTCCAGTTCATCTTGGAGTTTTCGTAAACCACGATGATGCCCCAATGACCGAAGTATCCAACGGCACCGCCATTGCCTTCCACCAAGGCCAAGTCGGCTACGGTGTATTCGCCGATACCATGTAGTTTGACATATTGTGTAATGTCCGCATAGCCTGCGTACATTTCTTGGAGCTCATTGACCGGGAAAAGAATTTGATTATTTGAAGCAGAAACTGTGGAATAGGAATCGGCTCCTGGGCCTTTTATTTTCACTTTTGCTTTATTCAAAGTGACTTTGTTCTCAACGATTGGATAAAATATCCCTTCGACGGTGATTCTGGCAGAAAAATCCTCGGTCTGAAAATCAGCGGTCACTCCTTCTGTCCTGGTATTTCTTTGGAACTGATCAATCTTGATGGTCATGCTGCCATCTTGGATCACAATAGGTTCGAAAGTTGAAGTTCTCAGCGAACCATTGATCGCCGTGGTTTGGTTGGGAATCGAGGTGTAGGAACCTGAAGTACCGACCCTGTACCTTACGGGATTGTTGTTATTATTGGAGAATTGAAACTGGTAGGTATCTCCTCCTTTTTTGGAAACAAAGGAGTATCGTGGATATCGGGATCCTTCAGCACCATTTCTATCGATCACCAATGTGTAATGGGTATTGGGCAAATCGAACGAGTGGTACACCACATGGTCCTGTTTTTCGACTTGGATGGGTTCGCCATCTTTTGTGCTTGCTACCACATCAAAAGTCTGACCGATTCCGGGCTTTGCACGGCCCGACCAGTACAATCCCGCATAAATAATCTCTGAGCAGTTTGGATCGGCGCCGTTTTCACGGGAAAACACCAAGGTGGACGAAGATGAGTTTACTGTTCTTTCGTCATTGTCCACGTCTACGTAGACCATGGTATTGTTGGAGTTGTCCACCCTGTTTTCATAGTCCAACAAAGTCATGCTGGTATTTCCTATGATGGTGAAGTCACCCTTGATCTTAAAAATGTTATTCTGTGGCGCTGGATTGCCAACACGATGCTTGAAAGGAACCCTATTCACTTGTTGGCCAAAAGCAGCCGAACCAATCACTAGCAGTGCGAAGAAACCGAGTCCTCTGAGGAGATATTTTTGAAGCCTTTTCATGGGATATCAGTTTTGAGGTTAAAAATTGGATACTACCTGAAACAATAAAACGATATCGCCATCTTCATACCCCGAGACCATGGCGCTTACTTCGGAAGGCGTCAGGTCTACTTGGGATTGAATGAAAACATATTGCAAATTTACGAAAGAGGCCAAAGTGTTTGGGTTTAACCTTACCCGTCCTTTTTCATCAGCATTTTCAAGATTGATTTGGAGGAATTTCACCGCACGGTTTTGTGAACTTTCACCCTTCAGATTCGTGAGTGAAACAACGTCGGTGACAAGTTTCTGGGCATTTTGAGGTGCATCAGCGACTATCATGCCTTGCTTCCAAGTCGCAGTGGGCACATTGTCGAAAACAAAACCCCTAATGACTTCAGAGTTGTTGGAGTTTTTATCCTCAAGAAATTTTCCTAGTTCAATTGCATCCTGTGCAAAAACAAATACTGGAATTGACAAGAACAGTACAGACAATACAAAAATCTTTAGGAAGGTTTTTTGTAAAGACACTGATTCCGCGAGATAGTTAGAGTTCATCATGACTTGATGTGATTAAGAATCAAAATGGGTGGCCTAGTTGAGATAGATTAGAGCCGTTTTACTTTAAATGGATGACAATGGGTGTTGTCTAAGCATTTATTTGCATCAAAAATACACTTAATTGTTTTTTATTTCCAAACGTTTTACAAAAAAATTTTCATGAAATGCATTTTTTTGCATTTATCCTGAGCTTAACAATTAAGTCATTAATTAGATTAATCAATTATTTTTTTGAAATAAAAAAAGGGCTTTTTAGCCCTTTTTGATTTTTGAAAGTTTTTCTTTCTTTAATTGCTGAAGATACTCTTTGATTACCCTCAGTCGCTGATTGTCTCCCAAAAATAGTTGAGGAACAATCCTGTCCAAGCTCCACTGCATATTTTAATAGATTAAGGTGATAATGCTCAAACGGTTTTTCCAAAGATTTGGTTATTTGGGCGCATTGTTGGAAATTGATTTCACTATCCAAAATAGCCATGTTACTCAACCAAGAAATCGATTTGTTGGAATCCAAAATCGATAAGCTCTTCGATTTACAGAAAAGGCACTCCATATCATTGCGGAAAAGTACGGTTCATGAGCGCTTGGGCCATATCAAGCGGCTCCGAGAATGGGTGCTGTCCCACAAGGAGGATATCCAAAAGGCGCTCTATGCCGACTATCGCAAGCCTTACACCGAGACCGATATCACGGAGATTTATCCGGTTCTATCTGAAGCCAAACATTTTATAAGCAATCTGGCCCATTGGATGAAGTCCAAGCGGATGCCCACCCCCCTCACCTTTTTGGGCACCAAGGCACAAACCCAATATGAACCAAAAGGCGCCAGTCTTATCATCGCTCCGTGGAATTATCCATTCAATCTGGCCATCGGTCCGCTCGTTGCTGCCCTGGGCGCGGGGTGTACCGCGATCGTCAAACCTTCCGAAATGACTCCCCATACTTCTGCATTGATTAGGAGGATGATAGGCGAGCTATTTGATGAGCAAATGGTCGCAGTCGTCGAAGGAGGCGTCGAGGCCAGCCAATTGCTGCTATCCAAGCCTTTTGACCACCTCTTCTTTACTGGGAGTCCTGCTGTGGGCAAAATCGTCATGAAAGCCGCCGCCGAGCACCTGACATCCGTAACCTTGGAACTTGGAGGAAAGTCGCCAGCCATTATTGCCGAAGATGCCAATCTGAAAGATGCAGCCGAAAAGATTGCGGCTACCAAGTTCCTCAACTGTGGTCAAACCTGCATCGCGCCCGATTATGTTTTTATTCCGAATTCCAAACGTGATCCCTTCCTGCAATATGTGAAGGAGGCGATCGATTCTATGTACAAAAGTGGTAAGAAGGGTATTGAAAAAAGCCCGGACTATTCACGCATTGTAAATGAACGTCACTTCAACAGAATCATGCACTTGCTTCAGGATGCCAGTGAAAAAGGGGCAAAGATTGAAATCGGTGGCAAAAGCATACCTGAAGAGAATCTACTGGAACCCACGGTCCTGGTGGATATCAATCCAACTATGTTGGTCATGCAGGAGGAAATTTTTGGGCCAATTCTACCCGTAATGGTGTATGAGAACTTGGAGCAGGCCTTGGCCTTGGTCAACGAAATGCCAAAACCCCTGGCCCTTTACGCATTCTCCAACAGTTCCCGAACGATTCGCCATATATTCGAACAGACCTCCTCGGGCGCTTCGGTGGCTAATGATTGTGCGCTGCATTTTTTGCATCCGGAGCTTCCCTTTGGCGGAGTCAACAATTCCGGTATCGGTAAATCGCATGGGGTTTTCGGATTTCTGGAGTTTTCCAACCAGAAAGCTGTCTTGGAACAAAGGATTGGCTTCACCGCAGCGAAGCCACTTTTCCCACCATACAATATGGCCAAGAAAAAGATGATCGAGGGATTGTTGAAATGGTTCTGATGAAAGAAGGCGGTATCCCTTTCAAGATTCTGTTTTACCTCACTCTATCAATGGGTATGATTAACCAGTCGATGGCCCAAGGACGCGCAAGGGATTTTGGCATCCGCATTGGCATATTGCCGACGGGCAGCCAAAACGCAATCACCGATGTCGCTGGCATCAAAGTGGGCCACCACACAAAAATCGAAGGAACCAATATCCGAACCGGGGTCACGGCTATTCTTCCGCACGAAGGAAACTTGTTTCAGGAAAAGGTACCAGCCGCGGTCTTTGTCGGGAACGGTTTTGGAAAACTGGCGGGAGTCACCCAGATCGAGGAACTCGGCAATCTAGAGTCTCCCATTATCCTGACCAATACACTGAGCGTCGCTGCAGGCATCACAGGGATAGTGAGCTACACGCTCTCCCAACCCGGAAATGAAAACGTCCAATCCGTGAATGCGGTCGTCGGTGAAACGAATGACGGCTACCTGAACGATATCCGCGGTAGACATATCACCGAAGCTGATATCTTGGCTGCCATCCATACCGCTTCGTCGGGACCCATAGCCGAGGGGAATGTAGGCGCAGGTACGGGCACGGTCTGCTTCGGATTTAAAGGTGGGATAGGAACTGCTTCCCGGCAACTTCCCGCCTCCTTAGGTGGCTACACGGTCGGCGTCTTGGTCCAGAGTAATTTCGGCGGGGTGCTGCAGATCGATGGGGTTCCGGTAGGCGTCGAATTGGGACAATACTCATTTTCAGAGCACATCACGTCAGCTGATGGTTCTTGCATGATCATCGTCGCCACCGATGCGCCTGTATTGGAAAGAAACCTGAAACGGATGGCACAGCGGGCCATGATGGGCCTCGCCAAAACGGGCGGTATCGCATCCAACGGTTCGGGTGATTATGTCATTGCGTTTTCGACTTTTGGAAAAAACCGTATCTCGCACCAAAACCCCCCACTCAAAGCCCTCCATCATGAAGAGCTGGCGAATGAGGACATGAGCGCACTTTTCCTTGCGGTCATAGAAGCAACGGAGGAAGCTATCATCAATTCGCTGTTTGCCGCGCAGGATATGGAGGGAAAAGATGGAAGAAAAATCTATGCCCTTCCCAAAGAAAAAGTCCTCGAAATCATGAGGAAATACGGGAGGATCGAGTAAGCCTCCTCCCAATTACAAATCATTCAGCTCCCCCAAATACTTCTCTGCCTGATCGAGTATTGCTTGTCGGTCCTGCATCTTCTCCCAAGTCCTGTACATCATCCCAATCCGGGGATTGGTGGCCAGCTTGTCAGCGTGCCGATGGTAAAAATGCCAATAGAGGCTGTTGAAAGGACAGGCGCGGTCTCCGGTTTTCTTGGTTTTGTCGTAAAAGCAGGAGCCACAGTAATCACCCATTTTGTCGATATAGTTGGCGGAGGAAACATAAGGCTTGGTGCCAACGATGCCCCCATCCGCAAATTGGCTCATGCCCCGGGTGTTGGTAATCTCGACCCATTCGATAGCGTCGATGTAGATGCCCAAGTACCATTCGTCCACAGCATCGGGGTGGATTCCCGCCAACAACGCGAAATTTCCCGTCACCATCAGCCGTTGGATATGGTGCGCATAGGCATGCTTTAGCGATTGCCCGATGGCATGGCGCAAGCAGTTCATTTTGGTCTTTCCGGTCCAGAAAAAATCAGGCAGCGGACGCTCGTGCCCAAAGTAATTAAGCCCTTGGTAATCTGGCATTTTGGCCCAATAGACGCCGCGCATGTATTCCCGCCAACCAATAATCTGCCTGATGAATCCCTCCACCTGCGCTATCCCAATGCTTTCCTGGTGCCGATACCAATATTTCTCCACGTATTCTACGACTTCGAGTGGGGAAATCATCTTTGTATTCAGTCCAAAACTCAGCCGGCTGTGAAAAAGAAACGGATCCTGCCTGAGCATCGCGTCCTGGTATTCCCCAAAATGCGGGAGCAGCTTTTCGCAGAAATATTCCAACATAACAAGACACTCCTGCCGTGTGACAGGCCAGGGGAAGTTTGTAGGGTCGATTTTCCCGATTGTCTTTACACCCTGTTGCTCGATCATTGTCAGGATATCGGAAACGTCCCTCTGGAAGGTCTTGGCTTCCTTGAGCAAAAGCAGGTCTTTGAGCTTGTTCCTGTTGTCATGGTCATAATTCCACTGCCCCGTCAGCGGCTGCGAACCGTCCATGAGGATTTGGTATTTTTTGCGCATTTCCCGGTAAAAGCTCTCCATGAGGTAGGTCTTTTTTCCCTTGAAAAAATCTGCCATAAATCCCCGCTCAGTCAAAAAATGCTCCGTATCGTAGGCTTTTGAAGGAATTTCCAGTTGGCTGCAAAATGCGACAAGCTGTTGGTCCAACCGATATTCGTCCGGAAGTTGGTATTCGAGCCGCTCGATTTTCTGCTGCGCAATGATCCAATTCAGGTTGGCCGTAAGGCTTTCCTGCTGTTCGGGATGGTCGAGTGGCCAATACAAAACCACATGGCCTTGTTCCCGAAGTTCCCTGGTAAACTCCCGCATCGCTGCGAAAAAACCCACAACCTTTTGGATATGGTGCCGGACGTAATCGGTCTCCTGCCGCATTTCCATCAGGAGATAGAGCACGTCGCCGCTCTTTTCAGAAAACCAGGAATGTTGGGAATTGAGTTGGTCGCCAAGGATAAGGCGCAGGGTTTTGGCCATGTTGCATTGGATCTTCCAACATGGAAAAGCATTTCCAAGGCAATTTGTTTAGCGAATCAAGGTAAGCATACCGGATTCTTGGACCGATTCCCCGGCATCCGTTACCAAACTGATCTTGAATACATAGCTTCCGGAAGGTGCCTCCTGACCCATCACACGGCCGTCCCAGCCAATTCTTTCGGATTGGGAACTCGAAAAAATCAACTCACCCCAAGTGTTGAATATATCCATGCGGAAAAATGAGTAAGCTTTCAACTTGGGCTCAAAGGTATCGTTGAGACCGTCGCCGTTTGGAGTGAAGGCATTTGGAATCAAGATAACTTCGCTGGATTCCTGTACGCTGATTTTCTCTTTCTGCACAGATGAACAACCAAAAATGTCATAGCCTTTGAGCACGATCTCAAACTGTCCCGGAGTTTCGTAGACGTGTATGGGGTCTTTTTCACGAGAAACCGTGCCGTCGCCGAAATCCCATTCCCAAGCGATGAATTCTTCGGACGCCAAACTCTCAAACTGGAGCGGATCTAAGACTTCGATTTCAGTTCCGTTGACCTTACGGAGTTTTTTGTATTCAAATGCCAAACGATCTGCGGAAAGTACCTGCCCGTAGTTGACGGATTTGGTTTCGGTTACTTTGCAGCCATTGGCATCTGTGATTTCTACGCTGATTTCATTTTCTTCCAAAAACTCGATCTCATTGCCGGTTTGCTTTCCGTTGAGCCATTTGATCGTGTAGGGGGCCTTACCGCCTTGGACGCCGACCCAGGCTACACCTTTGGCCTCGCCACTGCTGCAATCCACGTCAAGCATCGTCTCGATGCGGGCCTGTAGTTTTTCGGGGGCACTGATTTCAAAGGACTTTTCGATGCTGCAGCCATCGGCATCGGTCACCGTGACCTCATACAATCCGGCGGACAATCCTTCCAAATCCGGTGTTGTTGCACCATTGCTCCAAGAGAAAGTGAAAGGAGCTTTTCCACCCTTCACCTCCAGATTGACGTAGCCATCAGCCGACTCGGCACAGGAAAGATCAAGACTGGCTTCTGCGCTGACTTCCATTGCTGCAAATGCATCTATCGTAAAGGACTTGGAAACTGTGCAGCCATTGGCGTCTTTGACGGTCAGTTCATAGCTGCCTGCTTCCAAGCCTTCGATTTTTTCGGTGGTTTTGCCATTGGACCAAAGGAAAGAGAATGGAGCTTTTCCCCCAGCTATGCTGACAGAGATGGAACCTTTTTCCTGGCTGCAGGAGATCGGCACGATATCATCCTTGATCGTCATACCCTCCGCGCCCGCAGGGATTTCGAAAGAGAGCGTTTGAAAACACTGGTAAAAATCGGAGACTTTTACGGAGTATGTACCCGGTGCGAGGTCTGTGGCTTCGAGGGCATTTTTCAAACCATGGCTCCACTCGATCGTGTAGGGCTCTCCGCGGCCAAATTTGATATTGATGCTCGCTTTTCCATTGGGTGTATTGCCGCAAGAGGCGGGCTGGATTTCCTTCATTTCGACGATAAGCGGAAAGGGCGGCTGCACCACAATCCGCTCCATGATTCCATTTCCTTTGCTGTCCTTGACCCAAACGGTATAGGTACCGGCGTTGAGATTATAGCGATTTTGGACGGTTTGAAGGTTGTTCCACTTGAAGGTGTAGGGAGGAAATCCCCCAATCACGTTGAGGATGATATGGCCTTTGTCGGAGGAACTGCACAGCGCCAACTTACCCGAAACGATCAGGGTCATACCCGTTTCGCCGTCACCGTAGGAAAAAGTCTTGGAAACCCGGTACTGGTGTGCAAACTCCGAAAATGGGTTCCTGTAGCCCGGCGCCGAAATTTCTTTCTCTTCGATCCTTTGGGCCAATGAAAAATGGGCAAAAAGCTGAATCAGCATTCCAAAAACAAGAATCCGATATGTTTGCCTGGCCATTTTCATGGATTTTCAGCAGCCCAATACTTATTTGCACCAAGTTTTTTTGCCCTTGAAGGACACAAAAGTGTTTTTGGTGAAATGAAATATTATTTTATGCTTTTTGAAATAAACAAAATGATATTAATGAAGAGAGATAGATTTGATTAATAAAAGGTATTTTATTCCAAAAAAGCAAGCGGTGGTGAATTGAAAGATTTGAAGTTTAAAAAATTGAAGGATCTGCAAATCGGTGTTTTTTGGATGAGGTTTTCACAAAAAAATCCCCCGAGCCCAGAATCACTGGAATTAAAAGCTCGGGGGTTTGAATTGAGGCAGCTTGGATTATTGCACACGCACCAGTGGTGCAGGCTTCCATGTGCCGTTCATGGCTTCTTCTTTTGGCCAATACAATCGCATAACCAAAACAAAAGGCCCTTTTGGAGCGGGAAGCCAATTGGACTCCTTGTCTTTACCGGGAGATTCATGTTGGATATAGATCGTGATGCTGTCGTCAGCGTTGCGCTTCAAGCTGGGCAGCATCGGCGAATTGATCAAATAGCGGTTCAGCGGGTTGGCTACCAGCAAGCTGGCGGGCAATTCATACATAGTAACCGACCAAAAGGAATTCACCGGGGGCAATTCATCGGCTTTCATCTTCAGGGTATACTTGTTGGTTGTGGCATCCAAGCGCTGTCCATCCGCATCGGTCTGATAGATGGGATAGAGGGCTTCCTCTTTCGAATTGCCATAAATCCCCAATACAGCCCCTGCAAATCGGCGCAGGTAGTTGTTTTGCAAGTATTCCCTTGTACCAAATACATCCCCGCTGTTGAGTTTTCCGGTTTTGATCTCTTCGTTGTTGAATGTTTCAAATTCCTTCCATGCATCTTGGATACCTGCCGTCAATGCCTCTTTGATCTCAGGAGAAAGCGTTTCAGGATCAAAGGTTTGACCCGGGACTACACCGATTTTGGCAAAGCGTTCGAACAGTTCCTTTTCGGAAGCATGCACCGTGCAGAATTGCAGCCAAAAATTCAGCTGGTTGAAAAAGAGCAAGCTGGACCTTTGTTCTTCCCTTCCGAGGGGCTTCAGGAACTCGATGGCGGCAGGTTGGCTGGGCGCTGGCTGGCCGAGGTAGGAGGAAAGCGGCTGTATGAGGTAGCCAGACTGGATTTTGGCCACATTTTCCAAATCCTCCGGCGCAAAAAGCTGTGTCCTGAAAAAGGCAAACACGAGGTTGGTTTCCGCCTGGATGACCTCATCAAAACCCTCAGGTTTTTCACCCTTCCAATCTGGACCTACGAAAAGGTATTTCCCACCTTTATTGCCAGTGGTTCGGCTACCTATGTAGTGAAAATTATGTGTGAAACCATCTACCATCTGCACCGAGAAGTATCTCCCTGCTTCAATTTCAGGAATCGAAATCACGACCGGTTCGGCCCTCAGATCAAGTGCGCCCATGGAATAAGGCGTGTCTGAATTCGGTGTTTGGATCGCACGATCTTCGGATGTGTAAACTTTGGGTATGTTTTTGATTTGATTGAAATGTGCTTTGAATTCCGGATCTGATTCATCCACAAAGTAGGAATAGAATATCCGATAGTGGTCCACGAGTGGGTTGCCATAGATATAGGCTTCCTTGGCGATGGCACGGGCTTCTTCTGGTGTGACTGATATCTCTTTTGGCGCGCATTGAGCAAGGAGCCAAAGTGACAAAAATGCAGCCAAGAAAGGATTGTTTTTCAGGGTTTTCATTTGAAGTATTTTAAATGTAAAGATCGAAATTGATGTTTGGATTTCAGTCTTTTTCTTGGTGTCAATTCCGGCTATCATACTTGCACAAGGCAATTTTAACCCAACGATTTATACCCGCAAACAACAACTGATTCGCAGAACCAAAACAAATCGTGCAGACAACCAAACCACGTATTACATCCCAACCGATAAATGTGTGAAAAAGAATTCGGTGATACTAAACGCCACCGTACAATATTAAACCCGAGGCATGAATCAATGTAAAAAGTCCCGATAGATCCAAAAACAACCGTGGATACTCGGCCAATGATTGGGCGGCTGCGGAGCGTATTTGCAGAGGTTCTGATGGAAGTTAAGGACTTGCAAGCCGGTAAACACTTCCGACATATTTATCTGGCTGGAGAGTTGGTGAAAAAGCAAATCCAAAAAAAGACGGCTGAAAAAACCACAATGCATTCTCTAAGGTCAAGATGATATCCAGTTCAATAGTCCCATTCATATCCCCCTGGTTACCGTATTGCGGGGGAAATGCCGGTAGGTTTGCCGTCGACCACGGTAGGAAAATTCATCAAAAAGTACCGGCAAACTTCCAAATTTGAGTTCGATACTTGTAAACAAAAGGGGTATAGCAGATTCTTTTTTACGAGCTGGCTTCAGTCCTCGAGGGGTTTTTGCATGTTGTTGACTCGGACAGCTCTGCGTTTTTTGCAGGAGTGCGTGTTGGGAAGAGTCTTTGAGGCAGGATCGTAGGAAGAAATGAAATTGCTTGTGTATACCCATTTCCAGATTTCACTGGAGTTTCATAAACTCACTCATGATGATAAGGCTCATTCCTGAGGATGGTAAACGCCCTGTAGAGCTGTTCGACAAAAAATACCCGCACCATCTGATGGGAAAAGGTCATTTTGGAAAGGGATAACTTTCCATTGGCGCGTTGATACACGGCTTCAGAAAACCCGTACGGCCCGCCGACGACAAAGACCAATTGCTTCAGCCCTGTATTCATTTTTTTCTGGAGAAAACCGGAAAACTCCACCGAACCCATTTGTTTGCCCCTTTCATCCAACAGTACCAACTCATCCGCAGGAAGGACTTTCTTCAGAATCAATTCGCCTTCTTTTTCCTTTTGGTCGGTCTCACTCAGATTTTTGGCCTGCTTGATATCGGGAATGATATCCAGTTCAAACCGAATATAATGTCCCAAACGCTTCATGTACTCATCCAAGAGTTGCTGAATGGCAGAATAGTCTGTCTTTCCGATCGCGATAAGTTTGATTTGCATACTGCGAAGGTAATGGATGGGAATCAAGCTTAATTTTTTATTTCCCCAAAATGGGTATCAACGGATCAATTCTTGAGATGAAAAGCCCCATTATAGGTATCAAAAATTTTTAACAATTTTTTATAACTAATTGAAAAACAAACACATGTAGAAATTGATTCTGTATCCATAAACCAAATTTCAACACCACATGAAAAAATTACCGATTGTATTTGCCATGGTCATGTTAATGGTGACCTCATCTTTCACAGCCAACAAGAATGCCAGCTTGCATGCTGATGCTGATATCGTTGACCTAGCCGTGAAGACCGAATTTCTGTCCACACTCGTAGCCGCTGTCAAGGCAGGGGATTTAGCAGGTGTCTTGAAAGGTGAGGGACCTTTCACTGTATTTGCACCCACAAACGATGCGTTTGCAAAGTTGCCTGCTGGAACCGTAGAAAACCTGTTAAAGCCTGAAAACAAGGCGCAACTTGTGAAGGTGCTGACCTACCACGTTGTTCCTGGAAAGGTTTATTCAAAGGACTTGAAGAATGGTATGAAGGCGAAGACGGTACAAGGCTCCGAGGTGACTATCACGCTCCAAGGTGGAAAAGCAATGGTGAACAAAGCCAATGTAACCACTGCTGATATCGAAGCTTCCAATGGTGTAGTCCACGTAATTGATGCCGTTATCCTTCCTCCGATGTAATCTAAGGCAATTGGAAAGTGAAAGGGCTCCTTCAACAGAAAGAGCCCTTTTTTTTATGCCAAATAGCCTTTTCGTTTCAATATCGCTTCCACGAATTTCTTTTCATTTTCCGTATTGAAGATCTTGAAAGGCAAGTGTATAAATTGTGCCTTGGACATGGTTAATACAAATGCGTCTTTGGTGACTTCGGCTTTTTTGATCATATCCCATTTGATAGGCATTCCTTGGGTAGCGTTGAGTTTCATCAGGATTTGACGGCTATCAATTTCATAGGACATCTTTTCAAATATGGCCTTATTCTGTTCCATTTGGCTGACACCCGCAAACTGGATTACCCAAAAAAGCCAATACAGCGCATAAGCCAAAATAGCCATACTAATCCACCACCAAGAAGGAATCCAAAAATAGCCGCAAGCAATGGCCAAAGCGATCAATGCCACCCACCACTGTTCCTTGAGAATATTGGTGAGGCCCAGTTTGATATAGGTTTTGGATTCGAGTTGGTATTTTTTAGTCTTAACAATCATCGGTCTAAAATTTCAGTGGGCAAATATCCGATTATGTGCCTGATTTCACAAATGAATCCCAAAAGCAAATGAGAAAATCGAAAATTCTCAAATCAATTTTTTCCCTGAAAAGTTAATCCATTGACTTCTACATGGTTTTGTAGTAAATTATCCGAAAATTGTTTCAGTATGAGTAGCTTGGTGGTGGATCTTATTTTGGTTGGGTTGGCCTATGTGGTGCTGATTTATTTTATCGCCACCTTGACCAGGAATAAACTTAGCCGCAACAAAGGCAGCAACGATGATGGAGATGGTGGTGTGGAGGATTTTACTCCGCCAAAAATCGACCTGCCGCCGGGCGTAATTTGGCCCTCTGATGCCCCAAGGAAAAAAACACCCAGAAAACCTGTTGAGGTTTGATCAATTGCACTTGTCGCAGATTCCCTGTACCAACAGACTCACTTCCTTGTTGACATAGCCCTCTGGCAGCACGATTTTTGGCAATTGTACTTCATCTATACAGATTGTCTTGCCGCATTTTTCGCATTTGAAATGCACATGCTCGTGATCGTGGGAATGTCCACCTGCGTGGCTATGGCTGCAAAGTGCATACTTCGTGGCGCCACTATCGTCAAGCACTTTGTGAATCAGGTCACTTTCCAAAAAAGTCTTCAAAGTCCGATAGATGGTCACGCGATCAAAGTCAGCATTGAGTTTTTCCTCCAAATCCGCATGGGAAAGCGCCGCCTGCATTTTCAGGAATATTTTCAAAACTTCCTTTCGGCAGTCGGTGATACGCAGCTTGTGTCCTTGGAGGATTTGGGTTGGGTTTTGTGCCATGATCTAAACGTGAAACCGTGTAAAAATAAATATAATTCTCTTTTTCCGAAGGAAATGAAAAATCCCTCGGATTCCGAAAGATCAAAAACAGGGTTTTCCATGTTGAAGATCCCGAAAATCCGAGGGATTTGATGTTTAAACGAGTTTTGTTATGGCTCCAATGTTTTCTTAATTCTCTCCAATAGATCTTCCAAATGAAGCTTGGAGGCACGGTCGGAAGTCCGCGGAATTGCCGCCGAGATTTGCCTTTGAAGCGTCCTCAATTCACCCCGAGCCATGGGCCTAATGTCAGATTGGGAAGCATTGATCTGCGGTCCGGCAAAAGCCCTGAACTGTGCCGGAAGCGTCGGTTCGTTGGCTGTCAAGAGAAATTCCAAGCGCTCTACGTGTGCGCGCTGCAAACTTCTCCTGTGGACATCGATTGTTTTTCCACTTGCCAATTCGGACCAAATTCCCCCCCGGAGATCGTCAAAGAGCTCCGTGATTGCATAGGCCTGCTTTCCATTGAGAGCTTCATTCTCGATCACCCGGCCCAAACGTCCCCATTCGAGGATGCCGTTGAGTGTGGTTACTTGGACATTTCTGATCCGCTCAAGCGCTCCAAAATCGCCGATGCGGGAGATGATTTGGTCGTCCATAAGCCAAGAAGGCGTGGCGAAAAGCTCCTTATTGACAAATTGCACGGCACGTTTTTGCTTGGCCTTTTCCACATGGATGTAAACGGGGTCACCCTGACCCGCTGACTTGTAGATTTCATACACACCGCCGACATTGGTGCGCACGTGACCCATATAGCGGTTGTACTGTCCGATGACTTGGCCATACATTTCATTGAGGTCGCTGTAGTCCTTGAATGGCTTGTCAGCCTCTGCGGTCCATTCCATCAGGTTGGGGAGGATCCGCTTCAGGTTTTTGATACCATAGTCAGAAGCTTTCATGCCATCGTCTCCCAAATCTTCGCTTTGGGTGCTTGGGTCATAGTTGTTGCCCTGACGTCCGAATCTGTAAATCGGATCACCTTGTTTTTCAAGAATCCATTTGTCCAAAATGGGCTGCTCTTCCTCGGGAGTCTTGGCTTCCAAAATCGGGCGATAACCCCACATGATCGAATACTTGTCATAGGGGCCGACATTTGGCATCAAGCTGACCCCTTTGTCTTCTGGTTGGGCAATGTAATTGAACCGCGCATAATCCATGATGGAAGGTGCCGTTCCAAACTTGTGTGTAAACTCAGCGGAACGCAGGGAGTCCACCGGATATGCATGCGAGGAAGCAAAGTTGTGGGGCAAACCAAGCGTGTGGCCCACCTCGTGTGCTGACACGAACCGGATCAAACGACCCATCACTTCCTCACGGAAATTGACGCCCCGCGCTTCGCGATTGACGGCTGCAGTTTGTATAAAGAACCAATTACGCAGCAGATTCATCACGTTGTGATACCAGCCGATGTCGGATTCGATGATTTCACCAGACCTTGGGTCAGAAACGTGCGGACCGTAGGCATTTTGGATATCTGAGGCAAAGTAGCGGATCACAGAGTAGCGCGCATCTTCGGGGCTCCAATCAGGATCTTCTTGCGGACTAGGTGGATCCTTTGCCAAGATGGCATTTTTGAATCCTGCATGCTCGAAGGCGGCATTCCAATCCTCCACACCTTGCTTGAGATATGGCCTCCATTTCTCGGGTGTTGCCGGATCGATGTAGAAAACGATCGGCTTTTTGGGCTCTACCAGTTCCCCGCGATTGAATTTTTCGATATCCTCATCTTTCACTTCCAGTCTCCAGCGATCGAGGAATGTCCTTCTTGCGGCTCTTTGTTCATCCAAACCGTAATCGACAACCGATCTGCTGAACCAGCCAACGCGCCTGTCAGCCAAACGCTGCATCATCGGTTCTTTGGGGAGGAGCACCATCGAGCTGTTCATTTCCAATGTAATCGATCCGGTGCTGGAATTTGACGGAGGCTCGTTGGCCACATAGGTCATGACATACCGCGCCTCGATATTGATCGGATAGGTGCTGATGCGCTCGATATAGGATCGCTCCGCGTCAAACCTTGTCACCTTAAACTGGGTCCGGCGCTGCTGCGGAAGCCCGATGGCCTGTACATCTTTCGCAAACAAATCGGTCACCTCAATGACTACACCCTTGCCGTCTTTTGCTTTGGCTTTGACGTCAAACTTCTGCAGGATTGGTTCCAAGTTGGAGCTTTTCACTGCCGTGAATATTGGCAAGGAATCGGCTGCCGTATTGCTGTAGGATACCACCTTCAATAGGACATTGTCGCCATTTTGGTCCCATCTGACCAGCAGCGTATTGGTGCGCTCGCCGCCGTAGCCGATGCCGTCAGCCGTTTTTGCAATGGTGGTCACCATCAGCATTTCTCTGCCAAGCAGTGAATCCGGTATCTCATAGAAATATTTTCCATCCAAGGTGTGGACTTTGAAAAGCCCGTCTTTTGATTTTGCCTTGTCGGTGATGACTTCGGCATAGGGTTTCGGCCCTGGCTTGGCTTGAGGCCTTGGTGCCGGTGGTGTTGCAGGAGCGGCAGTTTGTTCGGGGGCATTTTTAGAATCTTTCTTCTTCTTTCGTTGTGCAAATGCATCCTCTCCAGAGAACACCATTCCTAGAAAAAGGAGAAAAAGAATTGCCCTGTTAAGTTTTATTTGGGTAAACTTCTTCATGGGTTAACAGTTGATTTAGAACTTTGAATTTTGAAAATAACTTGATTGCCGACAGAGTTCTTGGCCAAAACCCTCGAAATTTGATAAACGGCGTGACCATCCGATAAAGGGCCTGAACAAACATGCAAGAAACCGAGATTTTGATCGTTGGCGGGGGATTGGCGGGATTGGTCGCCGCGCATCAACTGGCGAAGGCAGGCCGCGAGGTTTTACTGGTGGAGAAAAAGGCTTACCCTTTTCACCGGGTTTGCGGAGAATACATTTCAAATGAGGTTAGGGGCTTTTTGGAACAAAACGGACTTTTCCCAGAATCGCTTGCACCATCCCAAATCGATCGATTTGTCTTGACTTCTACCGACGGCAATCGCGCCGAAATCCCGCTCGAAATGGGCGGATTTGGCATCAGCCGCTATGCCTTGGATTTGTTTTTGATGGAAAAAGCAAAAGCTGCCGGTGCCCAAATCCTCGAAAAAACCCAAGTCGAATCGCTAGCCTACGACAAATTTCAAGACGGTTTCGAAGCGGTTTTGGCAGACGGCAAGCGGATACGTGCAAAATATATCCTCGGTGCCTTTGGCAAAAGGTCCAAGTTGGACAAGGCATTGGACCGGGATTTTATCCACCGCCGCAGTCCATACATTGGTGTCAAATACCATATCCGAACGGATTTTGATCCCCATACGGTGGCCTTACACAACTTCGATGGGGGCTACTGCGGCGTCAATCGGGTCGAAAACGGGACATACAATCTTTGTTACCTTGGCTCCCAAAAACAACTGCGCCAATATGGGAATATTGCCGCCATGGAAAAGGCCGTACTTTATCAAAATCCTTTTCTCAAGGAAATCTTCGAGCATTCAGAGTTCCTTTTTGATAAACCCGAAGTGATCAATGAGATCAATTTTTCACCCAAGTCGCCCGTCGAAAACCACGTGTTGATGCTTGGGGATGCGGCAGGCCTGATTACTCCGCTTTGTGGCAACGGGATGGCCATCGCTATCCACACCGGCAAATTGGCGACAGAAGCGATCTTACAAAACAAGGACAGGCAAGCCATCGAAGCCCAATACCGAACGGAATGGAAAAGCCATTTCCAGCATCGTCTGTGGTTCGGACGCCAGATCCAATCCCTCTTCGGGGCCAAGTGGGTATCTGAGTTTTCGGTTGGATTGATCAAAAAATCCCCTTTTCTGGCGCGACAGATTATCAGGATGACGCATGGGAAGAGGATTTGAGGTTGGAAGATTGAGGACTTCAGAATTACCCAAAAACCTGCATCACCTGCGTATTTTCCAAGAAGTACCAAGCGAAGAAAATATTGAGCGCAGTGGCGGAGATACGGTTCATCCACATCGCCCAAGTGTAGTTGATGTACTTTTCCTCGTCTTTGCGCACAAAGGAAAACCATATCAGGAAAAACAAGATCACGGGAAGCATGGCAGCCAAAAAGCCGAAAAGAGCCGTTTCTTGATTTCTCCCCAAGAAAAACCAAGCAAAGCAAATCCCCGTCAACAAAAACCACACGCTGGAAAAAAGAAAGGTGCCCTTTTTCCCCAACTTCAAGCTCAGTGTCATGTCGCCCCGTTTGGCATCCTCTTCATGTTGGTAGATTTGGGTCAGGGGATAGGAACCCCAAAGCATGATACTGGTCAACATGCCAGGAACCAGCACATGCGGCATCGCGAATACCTCCCAGCCAAAATCGCTCAATCCCGCATAGGCCATTCCAAATGTAAAACACCCTTGAAAGAACCCCGCGACCAGCCAACTGCCGTAGGGGTACTTTTTGAGACGGACGCTTGGATGGCTGTAGGCCATCGACACGAGGCTGTAGACCAATAGCATGCTGCTGAACTGCCAATTGACGAGGAATCCAAGCGCCAAGGCAATCAGGAAAAATACGAGCGAAAGGTAATAAAGCCCCTTCGTGACTTTGGGAGGGTTTCGGAGGCCACCGATGCTTTTCTCATCCTTGTCAAAATAGCTGTTATAGCCATTGCTGGACGGATACAGAAAAAAGTGCAGCGTCACCAGGACAATCAGCAACCGGTCCGGACTCAGATTGGGTGTAAGTGCCAAGGCAAACAGGAATACCGGCAGGAGATAAAAAGAAAACGGAATGCGGAGGTGCTTCCAACTGGCTAGCTCAAACATAAAATTGGTTTATGGGTAACTTTTGGGAGATGCTTTGGTTATCAATGCAGCGATGAAGTTAGAAAATTTAGATTAACTTACCTTGATGAACAACCACATCCTCAGTGTCGGTACTTCGAATCCGGGTCCTCCGGTTTCCCAACAGCAGATTGCGGCTTTTATGAAATTGGCTCATGGCTTAGACCATGAGGAAAACCGGAAGCTGCAGTTTATCTACCGACAGACGGGAATTCACAATAGGTATTCGGTAATCGATGACTTCCGGCATTTGGATGTGGACAAATTCAGCTTTTTCCCACAGGATCCTTCTTTTGAACCTTTCCCTTCGACCAAAAAAAGAATGGGGCTTTTTCAGATGAAGGCGATGGATTTGGCCACGATGGCCATCCGTGAATGTCTGGAGAAAGGTGGGATATCCACTGCTGAAGTGACCCATATTGTGCTAGTTTCCTGTACGGGCATGTTTGCCCCGGGCTTGGAGTTGGAGATCATCCACCAGATGGGTTTCTCTCCCGACGTCGAGCGCTATGCGATCCATTTCATGGGATGCTATGCCGCTTTCAATGCCATTCGGCTTGCGGATAGAATCTGCGACAGTGACCCAAAGGCCAAGGTTTTGATCATATCCGTGGAGCTCTGCACCATTCATTTCCAAAAGGACTATACCGAAGACAATTTGTTGGCAAATGCGATTTTTGGTGACGGGGCCGCCGCGGCCTTGGTCAGTCGCCAAGAAAGTGGCTTGACGATCAAGGATTACAACAGCCGCGTCTTTCGGGAAGGCGAGCAGGATATGGCTTGGGGAATTGGGGATTTCGGCTTTGAGATGAAGCTCAGCAAATACGTCCCCGAGCTGCTGCAAAAGGGGTTGGGTGAAATCATGGCTTTCTTGGAATCGAAATTCGAGATTTCGAAAATCAGAAATTTTGCAATCCATCCAGGAGGCAAGCAGATTTTGGCAAAGGTCGAAGAGGCATTTGGCATCCAAAGCATATCCAACCAATACTCCCACGAAGTGCTGAAGGACTTTGGTAACATGTCCTCGGCGACGATTCTTTTTGTCCTAAAGAAATGGCTCGAAAATCCCGCTTCAAAAGGGGATATCCTTGCCATGGGCTTTGGGCCTGGTCTGACCTTGGAGACTTTATTGTTGGAAGCCTGATGGGGAAATTTGCGCAGCGCAGCTACCAAAAAGAGATCATGGACGATCTGGAGGTCGGGGGTGAAGTGCTGGAGCAGACCTTGCGGGAACTCAAGACCATCAACCGCTTACTTGGCGGTAATGCGGTCACTACGGCTGGGTTGAGAAAATTGTTGGAAAACAATTCGGAAACCGAAATCACCGTTGCAGACATCGGCTGCGGCGGCGGAGATATGATCGCTGTGATGAACGATTGGGCGAAGGCAATCTCCCAAAACCCCAATTTTCTTGGCATCGATGCCAATCCAAATATCATCAGGAGGGCTGAGAAAAACCTGCGAGCTTTCACAAATGTGTCTTTCAAAGTACAAAATGTCTTTGATCCGGAATTTCCGCAGGAAAAAGTAGACATCCTTACCTGTACGCTTTTTACCCACCATTTTACACAAATACAACTTCTCGAGATGCTGGCCTCGTTCAAGCGAAAAGCCCGATTGGGAATCGTTATCAACGACCTTCACAGGCATCCGCTTGCTTATTACAGCATACGCATTTTGACAAAACTTTTCTCCAAATCCCCCATGGTCAAAAACGACGGCCCACTGTCCGTCTTGCGGGGATTTCGACGCGACGAATGGGAGGTTTTGCTCCAAAAATCGGGTTTCCAAAAATTCGAAATCCGCTGGAAATGGGCTTTTCGTTGGCAGGTAGTGGCCTGGATTGCTTAATTTAGTGGGATAAATCAAAATTTTAACCTAAGTAAAACAGTCATGGATTACAGTTTGGATTTGAAAACATTGGATTTGATCAAGCAGCAATTGATCGATTTGGCATTCCAAGTTGGGCCGAAAATCGTGTTGGGCCTGATCATATTTTTTATCGGAAAGTACCTCATAGGCATGGCAAACAAGATCATGCGGAGGGCTTTTGATCGTTCTGAAGTCGATCCTTCCCTTGCCACCTTTCTGCTGAGCTTTTCGCGAGTGGTGCTATGGGTGTTGCTTTTGATCAGTATCGCGACTACGATGGGGGTTCAAATGACCTCTTTTATTGCCATTTTGGGTGCTGCCGGCTTGGCCGTAGGCCTCGCATTGCAGGGCTCACTTTCAAATTTTGCAGGAGGGGTATTGATCCTCTTGTTCAAGCCTTTCAAAGTAGGCGATACCGTGGAAGCGCAAGGAACAACCGGAGAAGTCGAGAGCATCGATATTCTCTACACCAAAATCAAGAACTTCGACAACAAACTCGTCACGCTTCCCAATGGGATTTTAGCCAATAACCTGATTGTGAACTATTCCCAAAAATCAACAAGAAGGGTTGACATGAAAGTGGGCATTGCCTATGGCACAGATATCAAAAAAGTCAGAAAAATAATCCTAGGCATCCTGGCAAAGGACGAGCGTATCCACCATGAACCGGTAGCAGTGGTTTTATTCAACAACTTCGGGGAAAGCTCACTTGACCTCATTATTCGCTGCTGGACCGATACAGCCAACCTATGGCCAGTATATTGGGAAAACATGGAGGCGATCAAGGAGGCTTTGGAAAAAAATCAAATCAGCATTCCTTTCCCACAGCGCGAGGTGCATCACCTTTATCCGGAGGAAAAAAAGTAAGCGAATCTGCCGTGTCTTTTATCAGGAATAGCCACTCTGTTAGGTGGCTATTTTCTTTTACAATCTGTCCTGAAACCCTAAGAAATCCTACTCCAGTTCATTTCGTGTTTCCGTTGCACTTGGATTTGGCGGAGCACCATCACATTTTCCGGTTTTTCAAAAAGCGGGTCTTCCTGGAGGAGATTTTGCGCGGCATCCCGCGCCATGGTCAGGATAGTGGCATCCTTGCTCAAGTCCGCAATCAACAAATCCGTCAATCCGCTTTGCTGCGTACCCATCAAGTCACCAGGGCCACGAAGCCGCAGGTCGACATCCGCGATTTCGAAGCCGTTGTTGGTACGCACCATCGTGTCTAAGCGCAGGCGGCTGTCTTTGGAGAGTTCGTACTTGCTCATGAGGATGCAATAACTTTGGTCTGCGCCCCGACCTACCCTGCCCCGCAACTGGTGGAGCTGGGAAAGGCCGAAACGCTCGGCATTCTCTACAATCATCACGGAGGCGTTGGGAACGTTGACCCCAACTTCAATCACGGTAGTGGCGACCATGATTTTGGTTTCCCCCTTGACAAACCGCTGCATTTCGAAATCCTTATCCGCCGCCTTCATATTGCCATGGACAATGCTGACTGGAAACTCCGGAAAAGCCCGAAAAATACTCTCATAGCCATCCATGAGATTCTTGAGGTCCATGACCTCGGACTCTTCGATGAGGGGATAGACCACGTAGACTTGCCTGCCCGCCAGTATCTGCTGCCGCATAAAACCAAAAACCTTCAAGCGGTCCTTGTCATACCGATGCACGGTCTCGATCGGTTTCCTTCCCGCAGGTAGCTCGTCGATGACCGAAATATCCAAATCCCCGTAGAGCGTCATGGCCAAGGTTCGCGGAATCGGCGTCGCCGTCATTACCAATACATGTGGCCAAAATCGCTCGTTTTTCGCCCAAAGCTTTGCCCGCTGCGCTACCCCAAATCGGTGCTGTTCATCGACAATGGCCAGGCCGAGGTTTTTGAACTGGACTATATCTTCCAACAGCGCATGCGTGCCGATCAAAATAGGCAATTCACCCTGCAGCAGCAGTTCATGGATGATTTTCCGCTCGGACTTCTTGGTAGATCCGGTCAGGAGCGCGATGCGAAGACCCATCAATTTGGCATAAGGTTTTAGGCCTTCGAAGTGTTGGTTGGCCAAAATCTCCGTCGGTGCCATCAGGCAGGTTTGTGCACCAGAACTGATCGCGATCAGCATACAGATAAACGCCACCATCGTCTTGCCGCTGCCCACGTCACCCTGGATCAGTCGGTTCATCTGTTTGCCGGACTTCATATCCGTAAAGGCTTCCCGAATCACCCGCTTTTGTGCACCCGTCAGTTCGAAGGGAAGGTGCTCTTTGTAGAATACATTTACCAATTCCGTTTGTCCTAAAACCTGTCCCTGCGACTTCTCGGTGCGTGTAAGCTTCAGCTTTAGCAGACGCAGTTGGAGAAAAAAGAACTCCTCAAACTTCAGCCTGAACCGGGCCCTTTTCAACTCTTCCAATCCGGATGGGAAATGGATTTGTTGGATCGCAGCCTTTTTTTCTTGCAGGTTGAACCGCCGGATGATTTCAGGGGGAAGCGTTTCCTGGATTTGGGGCAACGATGCGGGGACCAGGACTTCCATGATTTTGGAAATACCCCGTGAGTCGAGAAACTTGGCGCGCAGCTTTTCGGTGGTATTGTATACGGGCTGGAAGAAGCTTCTTTGTTCCTGTAGCGAAGTCAGAGGTTCCATCTCGGGATGGGCGATGCTCATTTTCCGGCCATATCTGTTGGGTTTCCCATAAAAGACCATCGGCACACCCGGCATGAGTTTTTTGACCACCCACTGCAATCCTTGGAACCAAGTCAGTTCCATTTCCCCCGTCTCGTCTTCGATAATGGCGACGAGGCGCTTTCTCCTCCCATCCCCGATCGTTTCGATTTTCCGGATCTTAGCGATGAGCTGGACATTTTCCAGATCTTCGTTGATTTCCCGGATTTTGTAGAATTTGGTGCGGTCCTCATAGCGGAAGGGGTAGTGTTGCAGCATTTCCCCATAGGTAAAAATATTCAGCTCCTTGTTGATCAAAGCAGCCTTTTGGGGCCCCACGCCCCGGATAAATTCAATTCTAGTATCGAAAAAGGTGGACAATCGCGTTGCTATTTGAGAAGGCAAATTAACAAGGGGAGATTGGATAAGCTATCTTTTGGTCCTAAGGTTCATCATTTTCCAAGACCATGGACTCGCCTCTCTTAGGCTGCATGGCAGTGTTAGTTGTTAGAGATAAAAACTCGATTCCAATCATTTTTTGCCAAAAAGCAGGTAAATTGATGCTTTTCAAACCCCAACACAAAATGAAAGCTAGAATATTGACCATCATTGCTTTGTTATTTTTTCAAGCGGCCTTCGCCCAGCGCAAGCCCGCCGAAGATACCCGCCTCAAGGGCTTGGATGCCGAACTGCAGGTGCTGCTCGATACTTGGAAGGCTGCGGGCTTTGCTGTGGCTGTGGTTGAAAAGGACAAAATCGTTTATGCCAAAGGTTTTGGATATCGTGACTATGAAAACAAGCTACCAGTCACGCCACAAACGCTTTTTGCGATTGGGTCAAGCTCCAAGGCCTTTACTTCGGGTCTGTTGGGAATACTGCGGGAACAGAAGAAACTTGAATTTGGAGAGAGTCCAATAAAATATATTCCCGAACTGAAGTTCAAGACAAATGAGATGAACAACCTCATCACGATCAAGGAATTGATGACCCATAGCACGGGGCTTCCAAGGCATGATTTCAGTTGGTATCTGTTTCCAAGCAATTCCAGGGACAGCCTGATTCAGCGGATTGCAAACCAAGAGCCTTTCGCCAAGGTGCGGGAAAGGTGGTACTACAACAACTTCATGTTTTTGGCACAGGGAGTGGTTACGGAGAAGATCACCGGGAAATCTTGGGACGAGAATATCAAGGAACATTTTTTCACACCCTTGAATATGACAACATCCACTACGGTCATTGATGGACTGAAGAATGGAAAAGACGCGGCATTTGGCTATCAAGTCCTAAGTGACAGCATCATCAAGAAGATGGACTACTACGATATCGCCGCGATGGGCCCTGCCGGAAGTATCAACAGTAGCGTGACGGAAATGTCAAACTGGGCGATCACGTGGATCAACGGAGGTAAGTTCCAAGGAAATCAAATCCTTCCTGAATCCTACGTCAAAGAGGCGATGGGCTCGCGAATGATCATCAATTCGGATATTCCTGACGCTGAGTTTCCCGATATCCAATTCGGCAACTATGGCTATGGATGGTTTGTATCTTCCTACAAGGGCCACTATCGCGTGGACCATGGCGGCAATATCGACGGCTTTTCGGCCAACGTGAGCTTCTTCCCAACAGATAGCCTTGGAATCGTGGTCCTTGCCAACCAAAACGGATCCGTCATTCCCAATCTTGTCCGTAACATCATATCGGACCGGATGCTGAAGGAGTCGAAAACCGACTGGAACAAATACTACAAAGACCGGGCGGACAAAGCAAAAGCGGCCGAAAAGGAAGCCTTGGCCACCAAAACCTCCAGCCAAAAGAAAGGCACCAAACCATCTCATCTATTGGTGGAATTTACGGGTGATTATGAAAACCCTGGCTATGGGAAGATGGACGTTTATACCAAAAACGACTCGCTTTTTGCGCAGATGAAAACGAGGAAAATATGGCTCAGGCATCACCATTACGATATCTTTGCGCCCTACCAGTTTGCGGATGGCAAGCCCGATACGACCCAAGCCATCCCTCTTTTCTTCAACTTCCGAACCAATGACCAAGGGGAAATTGCGTCCCTCATTGTCAAATTCGAACCCACTACGGATCCAATCGAATTCAAGCGGACACCAAAAGCGATGGCGATGGAGAAAGCGGATTTGGAAAAACTGGCAGGGGAATATGAATTGGCTGGGATGGTGGCCAAATTCTACCTCAAGGGGGAAAATCCGATTCTATACTTGACCGTGCCCGGACAGCCCGAATATGAACTCGTAGCGGTCGAAGAAAACAAGTTTCTGATCAAAAACCTGGAAGGATTCAAAGTAGAATTTGTGGTAAATGAGGCTGGAACACCGCAAGAAGCCATGTTTGTCCAACCCAACGGCACCTTCAGGGCAAAGAAAAAATAACAGCAAATCCCTACTCAAGCCGCTCAAAAGCGTAGACCAAAAACCATCGGTTTCCCAGAAGTGCGAATCTTCTGTCCCAAAGCATGCCCTCCTTTTTGGACCAGGCCTTCTCGTCTACGGTGTAGGATTTTTGCTTGCGTTTTGATTTGTATATGGACAGGTCGAGACTGTCCTTAGGCGTTTTTAGCATGGTCCATTCGTCGTCTTTCCAGCGGAATTCGTCGGTGCCCTTCATATAGGAACCTTGGAGGGGAAAATAGATTCGAGAAGCTTGGAAAGTACTGTCCGCGAAAAACTGGGCGTAGAACATTTCAAAATCCTCAGTAGGCCCCATCTTGATTTTAGCCATACCTGCGGGGGCAGTTTGGCTGTAGGCGAAGACGGGTAGAAAAAGAAGGCACAGATATGCCATGACCATTCTAATCGAAAAAAGCCCTTTTCTGATTTGCATACGTCTCTGAGGGAAATGGGTGATTTTCAGATTTTTAAATCCCTATTTTTTCGTGAATTACATGATGAAAATTAAAAAATGCAACAATCCAAGCCTGTTTTTAAACTAAAACAAGCTTGGACAAAAGAAATACGCTACTAAGTCTTATTGATGATGACCCTCGTCGGTACAGGTCCGGCGATTTTGTTGTTGGCAAAGGCGTCCCTGACTCGTTCCTGTATGGAGAAAAACACGTCCCAATAATGGTCTGGGCTTGCGTAGGGCCTGATTGCCAAGGTTACCATGCCGTCCGCGATCTTCAAGACATTGACGCTCGGTGCCGGATCCTTCAAGACAAATTCGTGGTCCTCCAGGACTTTCAATGCTACTGATTTCGCTGCCGTCAAGTCGGCGTCCGGTGCCACAGCCATGGTGATGTCCACGCGAAGGTTTCCGTGACGGGTGAAGTTGACAATTGTATTGTTGGAAACCGCACCGTTGGCCAAGATCACGGTTTTGTTTTCGGCGGTAAGTAGCACGGTGTTGAAAATCTGAATCTCGGTGACCACGCCGGTTTGCCCGTTTGATTCAATCAAGTCTCCGACCTTAAAGGGCTTGAAGACCAAAATCAGCACACCTCCAGCAAAATTTGCCAAGGAACCCTGCAGTGCCAGGCCAACCGCCAAACCCAAGGCACCAATGACTGCAATAAAGGAGGTGGTCTGAATGCCCAACATTCCCGCCACGGAAATCAGCAAAAGCACCTTAAGACCGACACCGACAAGACTGCTGAAAAATGATTGTAATGAGACGTCAATTCCCCGCTTGTTGAGGACTTTTGAAACCATTCCCGAGAGGTAATTGACGATGTATAGACCGACTACGAAGACGATGATGGCTCCGAGTAGTTTTGGACCGAAAACTTCCGCCCATTCCAAAAACTTCTTTAAGTAACCTGATGCTTCTTCCATATCAAAAATATTTAGCGTGTTTGGTTGTATTTTGATTCTTGTAATTTATGAAGAATTTTCAACACAAAATCATGTGTAACGAGACCTCCTGTAATTATTGGCTAAAAATTAGCAACCTTTTGAAGAACCTATGATACAAGGCCTTTCAGCGGAACAAAGCACCATTGGCCTTGCTTCAGAACCATGAGTTCACGGAATCCAATTTCCAATAGAAGCTTGACGGTCTGTTCAAATTCCTTGGTGATCTCCGAAGGGTGGTGGGCGTCTGAATTGAGGCAAACAGGGATATCCAATTCCCGCATGATTTTCAGGCCAATGATTCCGGGATAGGGCTCTGAAGTGCGCTTTTTATAGATTCCCCGGGTATTGACTTCGACGATGACCTCGGATTTCTTCGCCAGCTGAAGCGTTTCCGTAAGTCTGTCGCGATACCATCGATCAGCTTCATCAAAAAATGGAAACTTGCTGTTGTGCATCTTGATTTTGTCCACATGCCCAAGGATGGTGGGCTTGTCTCTCTCCAGCATTTGGCAGGTCAGGGCAAAATAAGAACTGATTGCCTTTTGGACATTGCCTTCAAAAATCTCCCTGAGGCCTTTTTGGAACAGCTCGAGGGTGCCGTCAATTTCCCAAGGTTTTCCGTCTTCAAGCTCCTTGACGAAATGGACTGAACCGACCGTAAAATCCAATTTGCCCCTATCTGTCCATGATTTGATTTGCCGCGGCCACTTTTCCAAAAAGTCTACTTCCAGTCCCTTGTAGATTTCGATGCGGTCCGAATACTTGGACTTTACCGCTTCCAAATCCCGGAGATACGCATCAAAATCCGCTTCCTTCATCGACCACGTCGTATCAAACGGCACCGGACTGTGGGAAGTGAAGCCCAGGCTCCCTATGTTTTGCCTGATGGCTTCCTGGACATGCTCCTCCAATTCCCCCACGCCGTCGCAGTATTTGCAGTGGTGGTGGTAATTGGTCCAAGGCATATGTGTGGGGTTCTAACCGTATATTTCTTCCAAAACTTGCGCCAGACGAATGCCCGCCGCCGTGAGTCGCTCCTCTACGTGGTGGTAATGCTTATAGATGTACTCATACCCAATCCGCCCATTTTCAGGAATGTCATACATGTCAGGTCTCATCGCGGCTGCTTCTTTCAGCCATTCCGGCGGACCTGCAGATTGGTATTGGGAGATTTTGGCCGGGGTGATGCGTTTGTGGAGTTCTGTGGCGATTTCGGTGTAGCTCATCTTTTTGCCCTCGATCAGGTCAGAATCCCAAATCGCGTGGATGTTGGTCTCTTTGTTGAAAAACGTCACCTTGACGTCGTTTCCGCCACGGTCTCCCGGCTTGCCTACGTGGAATGGCTGGTGCAAATCACCGACGATATGGATCAGCATGCGGAGTTGGTCTCTTTCTTCCTCAGGGCTCAAGCCGCCTTTTTTGAGGGTTTCTTTGATCTTAAGAAAAGCGGTGTAGGCATCTCCCGCCGGTTCCTGCAATGCAGGATCGTAGCTTCCGTCGGCTGTGGTGACCCAATGCCAAGTATTGGTATAGTCATATTTCCTGTCCGATCGGATATTGTCCATCCAGACCCCGACACCGGAAATGGACTCCTGCTGCAGGATGGCCTCCACTTTTTTCACGGTCTTTGGTTTCATTTGCCATTCCGCCAATTTTCCGATCACATAGTGTCCGATAGGTCCCCAGGCAAAGGAATTGATCTGAAGGCCGAGCACCAGTAACAGGGTGAATCCGATTTGTTTGGTTTTAATGATCATTACTTGTCTATCTTTTATTGAAAGAGATATGAGTCAATTTTTAAGTTCATTTACGGCAATGAAGGCCATCAAGCCCGAACCGATTTCCAAGGCTTCCTCATCGATATCGAAAGTCGGCGTATGTACTCCGGAGGTAATTCCTTTGGATTCGTTCCGTGTGCCGAGGCGGTAGAAGCAGCCGTCAATTTCTTGGGTATAGTAGGCAAAATCCTCCGCGGCCATCCAGATGTCCAGGTCCAGAACATTGTCTTCTCCCAAATAATCGATCGCTGCCTGCTGGGCTTTTTCCGTCAAGGCATCGGCATTTTTGAGAAAAGGATAGCCCTTTCGGATTTCGAAATCGAGCTGTCCACCCATGCCTTCCACAATGCCATGGGCAATTTGCAGCATGTGTTGGTGGGCTTTGGCCCGCCAGTCTTCATTGAGGGTACGGAAGGTTCCCTGGATTTTTACCTCATTGGGAATGATATTGGTAGCACCGAGCGCTTCGACGCGGCCAAAGGACAAAACAGAAGGGATCTTGGGGGAGGCATTTCTGCTGACAACTTGCTGCAGGGCGACGATCATGTGTGAAGCGATCAATACCGGATCGACCAAAGTCTCTGGCATCGCACCGTGTCCACCTTTTCCCTTTACGGTTATATACAATTCATCGGCGCTTGCCATGTACATGCCCTTTCGAAAGCCGACTTTGCCAACAGGAATCATCGGCATGACGTGCTGTCCGATTATTCCCGAGGGTTTGGGGTTTTCCAAGGCTTTGTCTTTGATCATCAGCGAAGCACCACCCGGGATCAATTCCTCTCCGGGTTGAAAAATGAGTTTTACGGTTCCCTCAAATTCATCCCGGATCTCATGCAGAATTTTCGCCGCCCCCAGCAAGGAAGCGGTGTGTACATCATGCCCGCAGGCATGCATGACCCCATGGTTTTGGGATTTGTAGGAAACCTCGTTTTGTTCAATGATGGGAAGGGCGTCCATGTCGGCCCGAAGCGCGACGGTCTTTTTTCCGGGGTTTTTTCCCTCGACCAAAGCGACCAAACCGGTTTCGGCCTTTTTTTCCAAATGGTTGATGCCAAAGGCACGAAGCTGCTTTTCTACAAAAGCAACCGTCTGGTATTCATGGAATGATAGCTCAGGGTGGGCGTGGAGGTGTCGTCTCGCATCAATCGTCTCCTGCTTGATTTGCTGGGCTATGGTTTTGATTCTATTGATTACCATCGATTGGCTTGACTTCTGGTACAACATATCCCTCTCTTACAAACCTATCCTGGATAATTCTGGCAGAAGGGAATTGGGGTTTGAGTTGGTGGTAAAATGACAGGGCTTCGATCCGGTTGGCAAACTTCCCGACTTTAATCAAGTAGCGGGGCTGTTGGTATTGCATGTCGGTCTTGAATTCGGGGAAATAGGTGAAAAGCTCGTTTCTGGTCTTGAATGCCAAATCCCTGTCCACTCCACTGAATACCAAAACCGTGAATCCGCTCCAATACATTTCCGCTTCGTTGGTTTGCTTCAAGCGATCCAAAGCAATTCCCAATTCCTCGTCCACCGCCAAAGAACCACTCGGCTTCACCTCTTCCTCCACGTCCTTGGCAAGCTGCTCTTCCAAATCAGGAAATGTGATTCGCGTTTCATCCAAACTTTCCGAATAGGAACCAAACTCATTGGCGGTTGCTGCGGGCTTTTTGAGCAGGCTGCAGGAACCCAATAAAATTACGGCTATGAAAGATAGAAGAAGTGGTCCTTTCATGATGTTTTTGTTAATGTTCGAGGACAACGCATTTGCCGGCAGCTACATCTTGCTCGACGCTTTTAAACTTCACGTCCTTGAGAACCTTGCCATCCGGATATTGTACCGACACTTTGTCGTTGCGTCCATATGAGCGTTCAGATTTTCTTGGTGCCACGATTTGCGGAGGCGCAGTCCTGTTTGCGACCGCGGCTGCCGCCTGCCTTGCTGCACCTGGATTGAGAGTGCTGTGGACTTCTTCCTTGGAAGTCTGGATTTTGGGCTCTTCCCTTCTCGGTGCCTGCGCTGCCTTTACTTGGCTTGGATCTTGGGCAGGCAGATCTGCCTTGGAAATGAATGAAATCGTGTCCTCATTGAGCTTGCCTACAAAGCGCTTAAACATCTCGAAGGCTTCGAATTTGTAGATCAACAGCGGATCCTTCTGCTCATAGACGGCATTTTGAACCGACTGCTTCAGGTCGTCCATATCGCGAAGGTGTTCCTTCCAGTTCTGGTCAATAATCGCCAAAGTCACATTCTTCTCAATCGCCCGGATCAAGTCCCTGCCTTCGTTTTGGACGGTGGATTCGAGGTTGATGACTACGCCGATTTGCTTGAAATTATCGGTAATGGGTACCATGATCTCTTTTACCGTAGCGCCTCTTTGGGTATACACATCCCTGAGGACAGGG
Organism: Mariniradius saccharolyticus AK6; assembly: GCF_000330725.2. Lineage (GTDB taxonomy): Bacteria > Bacteroidota > Bacteroidia > Cytophagales > Cyclobacteriaceae > Mariniradius > Mariniradius saccharolyticus. Next base: position 243,699 of record NZ_AMZY02000006.1, read on the forward strand.
AGCGCTTTTTGGAGGATTCGCTGGTTCTTGTTGGTATAATGCGCATAGGCCGCGTCAAACAACTGCTGCGTCAGCACGTTGGCCTCTTTGGTTTTCAATTCATCCTCCGTGAATGGATGGTCGATACCCAAGGAACTGTAAATATTGACCCTGAGGTTGTCGGCATCCAAGGTGGACTTGCCCATGGTGACCAGGTCAAAGGCAACATCGTACATGACATTGAGGATGTCGAGCTCGAGTCGCTCACCCTTGAGGGCATTTCTACGACGGCGGTACACGACTTCCCTTTGGGAGTTCATCACGTCATCGTACTCCAAGAGACGCTTCCGGACACCAAAGTTGTTTTCCTCGACTTTTTTCTGTGCCCGCTCGATGGACTTGGTAATCATGGAGTGCTGGATCACTTCGCCCTCTTCCAATCCCATCCTATCCATCAACTTGGCTATCCTATCGGAGCCAAACAAACGCATCAGGTTGTCTTCCAAGGAAACAAAGAACTGTGAGGAACCTACGTCTCCTTGACGACCGGAACGACCTCTCAGCTGCCTGTCCACACGTCTGGATTCGTGTCTTTCCGTACCGATAATCGCCAATCCACCTGCTTTTCTGGATTCGGGCGTCAACTTGATATCCGTACCACGACCAGCCATGTTGGTGGCGATGGTGACCGTCCCTGCCTTACCCGCTTCGGCTACGATATCAGCTTCACGGGCATGCTGCTTGGCGTTCAATACTTGATGCGGAATCTTCCTCAACGTTAGCATTCGGCTGAGTACTTCCGATATTTCAACCGAAGTCGTACCTACTAGTACTGGTCTGCCAGCATCCGTCAGTTCCTTGATTTCGTCAGCGACGGCGTTGAACTTCTCGCGGACGGTTTTGTAGACTTTGTCTTCCTTGTCCTTTCTGATGATTGGCCTATTGGTTGGGATGACCACCACGTCCAACTTGTAAATCGTCCAAAACTCACCCGCTTCGGTCTCTGCGGTACCGGTCATACCGGCAAGTTTGTGGTACATTCTAAAGTAGTTCTGTAAGGTAATCGTCGCATAGGTCTGGGTCGCGTCTTCGACTTTAACGTTTTCCTTCGCTTCGATCGCTTGGTGGAGACCATCGGAATACCTTCTTCCCTCCATCACGCGGCCTGTCTGTTCGTCGACGATTTTCACTTTTCCATCCACAATGATGTACTCGGTGTCCTTCTCAAACATGCAATAAGCCTTCAGCAATTGGTTGACCGTATGGATACGCTGCGCCTTGACTCCATAGTCTTTGATGATTTCCTCCTTGCGGATCAGCTTTTCGGTATCATCGATGCTGGTATCTTTTTCCAACTCAGCCACCACAGTACCGATATCCGGCAGGATGAAGAAGTTGGGATTCTCGTTTTTCTGGGTGATGACCTCGATGCCGTTGTCGGTTAGCTCGACGGTATTGGTTTTTTCGTCAATGGTAAACAACAAGGGTTGGTCAGCCTCAGGCATCATCCGCTTGTTGTCTTGGAGGTAGTAGTTTTCTGTTTTTTGAAGAATGACCTTGATACCCGGTTCAGAGAGATACTTGATCAATGGCTTGTATTTCGGCATACCGCGATAAGCACGGAAAAGCGGCAAACCTGCCTCTTTTTCATTGCCTTCCTGGATGAGTTTCTTGGCGGTGTTGAGGTAGCCCTGTACGAGCTTACGCTGCTCGTCAACCAAGGTCGAAACCCTCGGTTTCATATCCATAAACTCGTGTTGGTCGCCACGGGGAACCGGACCGGAAATGATCAAAGGCGTCCGCGCATCATCAATCAGAACCGAGTCCACTTCGTCAATCATCGCGTAGTGGTGCTTACCTTGTACAAGGTCATTGGCGTCACGGGCCATATTGTCCCGGAGGTAATCGAAGCCAAACTCGTTGTTGGTACCATAGACGATATCGGAGGCATAAGCTTTCCTGCGGAGATCGGAGTTTGGCGGGTACTTGTCGATACAGTCGACAGTAAGGCCATGGAACTCAAAAAGCGGGGCGTTCCATTCGGAGTCCCTTTTGGCGAGGTAATCGTTGACGGTGACGATATGGACACCGCGGCCTGAAAGCGCATTGAGGTAGGCTGGCAGGGTGGAAACGAGCGTTTTACCCTCACCTGTGGCCATCTCGGCGATTTTTCCCTTGTGGAGTACCATACCACCGATGAGCTGTACGTCGTAGTGGACCATGTCCCAAACCACTTCGTTGCCGGCGGCGATCCACTTGTTGTGCCAAATGGCATCTTCTCCCTGGATCTCGATATTTGGTTTTTTGGCAGCGAGTTCGCGGTCACGCAAGGTTGCCTTGACCACCAATTTGCCGTTTTCCTTGAACCTCCTTGCCGTTTCCTTGACAATGGCAAAGGCATCCACCATCACTTTGTCAAGTGCGAGTTCCAAAGCCTCGTCTCTGGATTTTTCCGTTTTGTCTATTTCTGTGAAAAGGGCATCCTTTTCATGGACCTTCTCCGGTGCAAGGGCAGCAATCTGTGCGCGGATGCCTGCAATTTTCTCGTCGATTGACTTGAGGTCCGCGTCGATGATAGCCTTGATTTCGACTGTTTTTGCCCTTAGTTGCTCGTCATTCAGACTTTTGAGTTTCTCGAAAGCCTGATTGATCAAAGCTACTTTTGGACTGAATTCCTTGACATCTCTTTCCGACTTGGTTCCGAATATTTTTGCCAATCCCTTGGCGACAAATTCTAACATAATTTCTGTCTAGCTAATGCGGGCCTAAAATTACGCCCTTTTTATGAATAATTAGGAATCGAATCCCGGCTTCCCGTCTATCAAATCCTGACTGGAAAACCTGTTCCAAATACTGAATGCAATCGAATGTAACCGATCACAGCTAACCGGTACTGCCAACTGATCACTGCACGCTGATTTTCCCCTCAAACACTTGCTCTGCAGGACCGATCAGCAGGATATCAGTGAAGCTCCCGTCCGCCGCTTTTGTAAATCTCACACGGAGATTTCCCCCGGGGGTTTTGATGTTGACCTCATTGAGTTGGTTTTGGAAGCCATAGACCAAGGCGCAAGCAGTCACGCCCGTGCCACAGGAAAGTGTCTCGTTTTCCACACCCCGTTCGTAGGTCCTGACATATAGCTCGTCTTCCGAAAGCGGTGTGATGAAATTGACATTGGTGCCGCCCGGGGCATACTCACTGGAAAACCTGATCTTCCTTCCTTCTTCAAACACGGGATAATCCGCCACATTCTCGACGTAGCGGACATGGTGCGGAGAGCCGGTGTTGACAAAGAAATCTACGCCAGCATTGCTGAGGCTAAGGACGTCCCGCATGCCCAATTCCACCCAATCGCCGGCCACGCGTGCATCATGGGCGCCATCGATGGCCCAAAAGGAAGTACGCTGATCGATGATCCCAAGAAACTTCGAGAAAGCAACCGCACAGCGCGCCCCATTGCCGCACATGCTTTGTGAGCCGTCTGCATTGAAATATATCATCTCGAAGTCGTAGCCTTGCTTGTTTCGGATCAGGATCAGCCCGTCCGCGCCGATGCCAAACCTCCGGTCGCAGAGGCGCTGCACCAAGGCAAGATCCCGTTCGGGGAAGGCTTCGGACCGATCGTCGATCATGACAAAATCATTTCCGGTACCTTGGTATTTGTAGAAAGTAATTTCCATGTGAAAACCTTGTTGCGGCAGGTTTTTTCTTTTTTCAAAAACCAAACCAACAATTTGACTGTTCTGCAAACATAACCAAGTTGTCAGGAAATAGGACGTTCTGTCCGACTTTCCGTTTCATAATGTGGACGATTTGGTTAACTTGAGCCTCTTTCCATTTTAAACACAAGAACTACAAACCCATGAAAAAGAAATCTTTTGACCCGAATAGAAGGAAATTTTTGGACCAAGGCGCCAAGGCTACCTTGGCTTTGGGGATAGGTGCGGGATTGATTGGACTTCCATCGGTTTCGGCTTTTGCCAATCAACCAAGGAGAAGTCCGAAGTTCCTCGCCCAAACGGGATTTGCGCAGACGCCTTTGGCATATGCCTACAATGCCCTTGAGCCGCATATAGATGCCATGACCATGGAAATTCACTATACCAAGCATGCCGCAGCCTACGCCAACAACCTGAAAGATGCAGCGCGCGACGAAAAGGTGGATACCAGCAAGCCGTTGGAGGACGTGATGAAGAACATTTCCAAATACTCCGTCAAGATGCGGAACAATGGGGGCGGCCATTACAACCACGAGTTGTTTTGGAAAATCATGTCGCCCAAAGGTGGAGGCGAGCCCGCAGGGGACTTGGCAAAGGCCATTGCTGCTGATTTCGGTTCATTCGCGGCATTCAAGACCAAGTTTGAAGATGCAGCCAAGGCCCGCTTCGGCTCAGGATGGGCCTGGCTCTCAGTCGATGCCAACAAGAAGCTGGTGGTAAGCTCTACACCCAACCAAGACAATCCCCTGATGGACGTGGCCGATGTGAAGGGCACGCCGATATTGGGCTTGGACGTATGGGAACATGCCTATTACCTCAAATACCAAAACAGAAGGCCCGACTACATCACGGCATTTTGGAATCTCGTGGATTGGAACGCGGTGGCGGAGAGGTATAAGATGGCGGTCAAGTAGGAAGTACGAGGGTTGGAGGTACGAAGTACGAAGTACAAAGAACCAAGTAGGAAGGAACTTTAAGGCTTTGGAGTCTCCCTTCCCTCAAGGGAAGGCGGAGAGGATAGAATAGAAATTTCAGAAAAAACGGGGCGGATTCGTCCCGTTTTTGTTTTTTTAGGGGAAAATAAGACAAGCCATGCAAGACCCCAAGAGCCTCACATCCGTAGCTGCATTCCATGAGACCTTCAAGCACCCGATTTTGCCTTTTCCACAGGTACCGGACGAAAAACGCTGCCAACTGCGTGTGGCGCTCTTGGCTGAGGAACTGAAGGAACTGGAGGCGGGCATCCGCAACAAGGACATCGTGGAAATTGCCGACGCGCTCTGCGACTTGCAGTACGTGTTGTCGGGGGCGGTATTGGAATTTGGCTTGGCGGAAAAGTTCAAGGCATTGTTTGACGAGGTGCAGCGCTCCAATATGAGCAAAGCCTGCAAAACCATCGAGGAAGCCCAAGCCACCGTGGCGCATTACCAAAGCCAAGGCGTAGACTGCCACTTTGAGCAGTCCGGAGAACTCTATCTGGTCTATCGTACCGAGGACCGCAAGACGCTGAAGTCGGTGTTTTATTCTCCGGCGGATTTGAGGGAGTTTTTGAAATGAGGGGATGACGAGGTAGAAATACGAAGTACGATGTACCAAGAATCGGAGAGCGGAAGGTGGATTTTTTGATGGAGATTTTCATCCAATTATTAGTATCAAAACTTCTAGAAATCAAGTCGCCCTTTGACGATTTGTGATAATTCCATAGTTTTAATAAACCCTGATAAATACAGGCACGAAATCAGGCTTAGCAGCCTAGATGCGGTATGCTAAGCTTGAAAGTCGTCAGGGGTATATACAAGTTAGCGGTCATTGTAAAGAGACAACATAAAGAAACAGTAAAATAGAAAAATTAACACAGCAATTTTGATAGTAAACTTCTTGACACTTTTAGCATTTGTTCTTCACACTTTCTGTGGGTGACAAGAAATAGAAAGTAAACGATCCGGTAGAATGGAATGACAAAATTTTCCGAAAAAGAGAGAAATGGAAGATGCCAAGATGTGGTTGGCATTGGGTTTCGTTTGACTTACTTTTTGCTTCAATCGCACCTGGAGTTATTAACTTTACTGAATTCTTTGATAACGAAAAAATATTGTTACAAATATTGAAAATATATTTTTCAGGAAATGCAGTAGATTGGACTTTGACAATTGCAATTTCAAAACAGTTTTCCAAAAATCATTTAAAACTATCACAATGGATATTGCATATTGATGGACTTATTTACCTAGGAACAAATAAATTGGACTTATGCTTAAACTTGGCGGATACCTGAATATTCTATTTGCAATCTTACATATTGTTGGATTGCTTTGGGCTGAAAAAATGTTTGAAGTTGTTGGTATAGCAGAGGGAATGGCTCTTGCTAAACAAGACATACATCCTCTGTATCCTTATTTTATTACAATAGTAGTAGGAGTTTTATTTTATATAATGGGCCTGTATGGTCTTTCGGCTGATAACAGGTATAAAAAACTACCATTATTAAAACCAATAGTATTTTGTATTGGAGGGATCTATTTGTTACGTGGAATAGGTGAACTTATTTTTGATATAGGTTGGCAAAAAGCAAGTCCATTATTAGAAAACACCTACTCACTAATAGCGATTTTCGTTGGACTTTTGTATTTAGTAGGAGGACTGAAAAAATGGAAAATAAAAAAGGCAAAATAATTTACAACGACCCGCTAACATCGGTAACCGTCGCACATAACCGTCGCTTAACCTCCCGTTGAATCAAGAAAACAGACTTTTTTCTCGCCCGGCTGCATAAGGAATTTGACCCCTGCGGAAAAACCCTGAACTGAATTTGCTGAATTCATCAGGTCGGTGGAATGGGAGCGGAGATATTGGTTGGGACTTTTTACAAAGTTTGACGTTATCGATCAGCCATCTTGAGTGCTACCGACAAGCGATCGATCATTTCGTCCGATTGCAGAAAGGATCCTAGAATATGCTTCGATAAGGCCCAAAAATCAGGAATAAGTTGGATCAGCTCTTGGGTAAGGATTTTTGCGGTACCAAGATTTTTGATTTCGGCGTATGAGGCGGCTTTCAGAATCAAGTCCCATATGACGCTTTGTCTTTGCATTTTCTCGGCCCAGTATATGGCATCTTCAAACTCATTCTTTTGAAAGTGATAAATACTTAGACCAGCGTTAAACCACCACGGATAGTATGGGTTCACCTGAATGGATTCACTCAACAAGCCATACCCACGCTCATACTCGCCAGCGCAAATCAGACAAAATCCCAATCCACCCGCAATCCCGGTAGCCTTCGACTTTAACCTTATCCATTGATCAATGATTGTCATGCAGTCTTTTTGTCTATGCTGGAAAAGGTAGGCAAGACCAAGTGTTTGATACGCATGTTGGCAGCGCGGATCGATGCTAAGCGATCTTTGCCCGCATTTCACGCCTTCTTCCAAAGGATCCAAGACATCGCATTCATATCCGTAAAAAAATCCTGCCACATAGGTCTCTCCAAGAATGGCCCAACCTAAAGCATATTGGGGATCCAGCTGAACGGTATTTTGCATGACCGCCAACCCTTTTTTGAATGTCTCTTCATTCAGATCGTTGAGTAGGTAGTAATACCAAAAAACTGCATCATACACCTTTACATCGAGCGCATGCTTAATCGGTGATGCCTTTGCTGCTTCCCGGAAAATAATTCCATGACTGCCTCCAATCTGATTTATCACATGCTTCACAATATCATCCTGAATCGTAAAAGTGCCCATCTCCGATTTTTCCCTTTCATAGGAACTGGCCCATACCTGATGGTCTGTGCCACTTTGAATAAGTTGGACACGAATACGAATCAGATTTTTGTTTGATTGAATACTTCCGGTAATCAGGTAGGTTGCATCCAACAGCAGCGCGGCTTCTTTCGAATCAATTCCCTGGGAAGCCATTTTTCGCGAGGAATAATAAGACACCACCGTGAGTTCATTGAAATTTGTGAACTCGGTACATATCTGATCACAAAGACCATCCGCTAGATTTTGCAGGTCATTTTCTCCCAAGCAGTGAAAAGGAAGGACAGCCAAAGTCGGTTTGAAAATGAATTTTTGAGTCTGTGTCGAAGCCGATTTGATAGATGGAGAAATCAATTCAAAACTTGGTATGTAGGCGCCTTTTGGAACGGAAATGAGAACAGGATCACTAAGACCAGGACCGCTGTAGTATTCAAACAGCGCCCTTCGAAGCCTTCCCGCATGGATTCTTACCGAAGCATCTGCCTGAGGATCATACCCGACTTTTTTTGCCAGCACGTTCGTTCCGATCGTATATTCTTTCAGTGAATTCGCTCTCCCTTCCAGTGTTTCCTCCACTATAAACCTGAGAAATCCTGACAATATCATCGAATTGCTAAACACCGAAAACAATAATATTCGATTCAGTTGGTCAATTATCTCTTGTTTAGGGATCGGTGAACTCGCTGCCATTTTACTGTTAATTAACTGGATCGAATGATTTATAAAACTACAAAATTTTAGTTTCGACCCGTAATTCGATACAAAAATGCGGCTTTCATAGGAACATGGGCCAATCTTTTTTGAAGTTTCAGGACCTCAAATCCAAAATGACCAAGCCGCGAAACAACGTTTCCAATCTCGACGCCTGCCATCATTTGACAGGTTCAACCCTGTCGCGGAAATGAAGAGCGGAACTTGATGCGGCCAAACGACGATGATGCAAAATGTAAAATACCAAAGAGCCAATAACCGACTGTTTAACAAAGCAATACCATAAATCCACATGAAAAAGATAAAAACCATTGCAGTACTTTCCGTTCTTTTTGTTTCCATTTCCCTGGTTCAAGCCCAAGTGGATAAGGAAAAATTGTCCTTGGATATTTCGAAAGCGGAAGAAGCCAATCAGCTTAAATTGAAAGAATACGTCTGGAAACGAAGGTCGGATGTGTTTATCGAAAGCCAATTGAAATTGACGACAATCACGGAATTCAGCTATACGCCTGAAGGTAAATTGGAAACCAACTTGGTGGATGCTGAAACTACCGTAGAGAAAAAGCCAGGCTTCCGGGGCAAAGCCCAAGCAAATGCCGCCGAAGAAAAGATCGAATACATCGAAAAGGCACTTAAGATCGCCCTAGACTATACCTTCATGACCAAAGGTGAGTTGTTGGATTTTTTCGGCAAAGCTACTGTAACTGAAAAGGACGGATTGATAGAAGCCGTCGCTGATGATGTACATGTCAAAGGTGACCGATTGCTGGTACGTATCGACCCAAACACCCACCTGTTCACTTACAAAGAGTTCACTAGCCTATTGGGCCAAGATAAGATAGAGGGCAAATTGAACTATGAGAAGTTCAGCAATGGGACAAGCCACCTGTCTACGACTACGGTAAACCTGCCTGCTCAAAAAATGAATATTGACGCAAAGAATCAAGACTATACAATTCGAATAAAATAAAGCTAAATTTAATTTCTGATGAATATGAAAGCCACAACCAAAATCATGTTGCTTCTCCTGTTGAACTTTATGGTGATTGCGTGCAGTTCCCCCTTGAAGGTCATCACGGACTATGATACCAAAGCCGACTTTAGCAGGTTTCAGACTTTTTCATTTTATCAGCTTACTGACAAAGGCCCGGGATTGAGCGAACTCAATCAGCAAAGAATAATCAACGCGATAAGGGATGAGTTAGTCAAAAAAGGTTTTAAAGAAGATTTGACAAATCCAGACCTGTTGGTGAATGCAACGGCTATCGTAACGGAAGAAAAGCAGGTGACATCAACCAACTATTACAACTATGGTGGTTACTACCGTCCATACCGATGGGGGCCGACCTATGTAGGAGGATCTACGGTTTATAGCGTTTCGGAGCTTAGGGAAGGCTCTCTGGTAATCGATATCATTGATGCTTCGACCAAACACTTGATTTGGCAAGGCACAGGCAACAAGGAAATAGATACAGGATTGAAAAAACCGGAAACCGAGGTTCCTGCTGCTGTGGCGAAAATTCTCGCAGGCTTCCCTCCCCAACCTAAACAAAAGTGATGTACTGAATCAATCACATAAGATGAAAAAACTATTCCCATTTATTCTAGCTGCATTGGCGGCCTGTGGCCAAAAACAAAACGAAGAGATACTTCCCCAAAGGCCCAACATCCTTTTTATTGTCGCAGACGATCTGGGCTTCAGTGACATTGGACCCTTTGGCGGAAATATCAATACGCCTGTGCTGGACCAATTCAGCAAGGAGGGAATGCTGTTTTCAAATTTCTATGTGCTACCAACATGCTCCCCGACACGCTCTGCACTCCTGACTGGCAACGATAACCACGTCGCGGGAGTCGGCATCATGAGCGAAGTCAGCTATCCGGCTGTGGCAAACCTCCCTGGATACTCGGGGCATTTGAACAATCAGGTGGTGACCATCCCTGAACTGTTGAGGGAGAGTGGCTACCACACCTACATGGCAGGCAAATGGCACTTGGGTGACGATGAAGGACAAATCCCCTCCGACCGCGGTTTCGAGGAATCCTTTGCACTCCTTCAGGGAGGAGGAAGTCACTATGCCGATCAGAAGCCGCTTTCACCGCCTCAGGTAATGGACTATCGGGTAAACGGAAAGAAAATCGCCACGCTTCCTGCGGATTTTTACTCGACCAAGAACTACACCGATACGCTGATTCACTATATCGACAAAAACAAAGGCGATCAGAAGCCATTTTTCATCTACGCTTCCTACACTGCCCCCCACGATCCGCTGCAGGCGCCCAAGGAGTACATTGATAAGTACAAAGGCAAATTCGATTCCGGTTGGGATTCACTGCGGGTACTCAGGCTCAACAACCTGAAGGCCTTGGGCATCATTTCCGCGGATGTAAATTCCTTTGCGCCGAGTGGTATTCCGCAATGGTCCACGCTGAGTCCCGAACAAAAGGCGGAGTTTGCGAAGGATATGGAAGTGTATGCCGCGATGGTCGAATACCTCGATATGAGTATTGGTCGCTTGCTCGATTACCTCAAGCAACAGGGCTTGTATGACAATACAATGATCGTATTCATGTCGGACAACGGCGCCAATGGCGTCATGGCCACCACCTATCCGGGCAATGCTGACGGAAAATACCTGGGGGCTTTCAACAATGAGTTGGATAACCGCGGATTGCCAAACTCCTTTGTTGAAATGGGACCGGGCTGGGCACAGGCTTCCTCCTCACCTTTCCGATTGTTCAAAAGTTTTGCTTCAGAGGGCGGAATCAGGGCTCCTTTGATGATTAAGCTCCCAAATGCTGCTCCAAGTCCCGGACAGTGGAACAAGAGTTTTGTCCATGTGACTGACCTTATGCCCACGGTTTTGCAGCTTGCTGAAGTATCCTATCCTGCCCAGTTCAAAGAAAAGGCTGTAAGGCAACCGATCGGAAAATCTCTGCTGCCCGTGCTGACAGGGACCGCCCAGGAAGTCCATGCTGACGGTGCAGGAATGGGCTGGGAACTATTTGAAAGGAAGGCCTACATCAAAGGCAAATGGAAAGTCTTGAGATTGCCCGCACCATTTAGCACCGGTGAGTGGCAGCTTTTTGATCTTGAAAAGGATCCGGGAGAAGCCAATGACCTTTCCCAGCAATTTCCTGCCCTGCGGGATTCCTTGGTCAACGAGTGGCTGAAGTATGCCAAAGCCAACGACGTCTTTGACCATCGAGGCCATTACGATTCGCTTTTGAGCAGAAGTCTGATGGGGGATCATTGAGCATCCTAGCCAAGAAAAGCAAAATCAATCTATGAGTCGGATTTTCAAAACCACTGTCTTGGTCATTTCCATGACCATGTTTGCGAATTTTGTCTTCACAGCTGGTGTGGGGGTATACAAGACGATTCATGCATATGCCATACTGTACGCGGACGGGGTCGCGGGAAAGCCTGGACTGGAGATCGTGGAGTCACTCGACTTGTTTTTGGTCGCGTTTGTTTTCCTTATCCTTTCGCTGGGCTTCATGAAAATGTTCTATCCGGAATTCAAAGGCTTCCACCATATCAATTTGCCGTGGCTGAAGATCGATGATTTCTATCAGTTGAAACACCTGACCTGGAATGCCATATTGTTGACCTTGTTGATCACCTTTGGTACCCATGTAATCCGTTCGACGGGTCCCTTGGAGTGGACCCTATTGATCATTCCTGCATCGGTGTTCCTTTTTTCCATGAGTTCCAAGATGCTCAAGCACTAGCAAGTCCAGCTTTCAGACATAGACAGCTTGCATAAAATCTTCAATGATAAAAAGACAAAAAATGAACAGCATAATGGTATTGATCACCCTTTCGGATAGTGGAATAGAAACAATCAAATCGAATCCTGAATTGCCGAAAAAGGAAATGGAATTTGTGGCCCGCTGGAAGGACGAAGGCATTTTGGAAAGCTTCTTCATTTCGGTTTCAAAAAAGGATGCTGTTTTGATTTTCAAAAACGTAGACGAATCCACAGTCAAGGGACTTATTGAATCTTTGCCATACTTCCACTATATGGCCCAGATTGCCTACCATCACTTGAATAAACAGTTCTAAGCATCAAGCTCCGTGGATTGTTCTATGAAGTGGCCAGCAAGTATCTTGTTTATCATCTTCCTGGTGTTTTTATTGGGGAGTTTCCGTGTAAACGCTCAGACGGAATCCGAAAATCCGATTGAAGAAGAGGCATCCGGCAAGCATCGCCTGACCATTTTGATGGCAAATGCTTTCATTCCCGCAGCAGACAATATTGCAGGCCAAAGCAACATGTTCATTGTACCGGCATGGGGTATCAATTACGATTACTGGATCAATGATAGGATCGGTTTTGGTGTTCACAATACTCTCATTCTCCAACAATACAAAATCGAAAAGAGCCGGGAAGAAATCATTATAGAACGTTCCTTCCCGGTGGTGATCACCGGCGAGTTACTTTTCATACCTATGGAAAATTTGTTGCTGTCGGCAGGAGCGGGACGGGAACTTGAAAAACAGGAGAGTTTCACCGTCGTTAATCTTGGTGTGGAGTATGGATTCGAGCTTGGGAAAGGGTTGGAGCTGAGTCTAAATCTGCTATACGACAACAAAATTGATGCTTATGACAGCTGGATGTTTGGTGTAGGGTTCAGCAAGTTTTTTTCGAGGACCGCTAGGAAGAAATAGGTTTCGTCATGTCGCTGCTCCGATTTTTCTCTTTCATCTTGCTTGTGCTATTTGCAGGAAAGGTTCATGGGCAGGAGTCGAGCAAGCAAATCTGGAATGAATACATGTTCAACATTCCATTTGCCAAGGTGTACAACGTGGAACTGGCCGCAAACTATAGCACCGTCTTGGGTACGCCCAAGTGGAGATCTTTCGAATTTCAGGCCACCCCAGAATGGACCATTTCGAAGCACGTGGATTTGATGGGCGGCTTCCTGCTGGGCAACACCTTTCAGAATGAGACCACCAACACGGTGGAACTAAGGGGAATGCTGGGAACACGGATTCATTTCACGCCCCAAAAAAGAATACTAACCCGTTTGCTTGTACGCTTCGAGCAACGCAATCAGCGCGACCAAGAAAGCGCACAGTGGGAAAACAGTCAGCGCTCGAGAATCAGGGCAGAGACGATTGTTCCGATCAACAAAAAATCCATGTTTGCTGGGAATCAACTTTGGTATGGTATGTTGGATGCGGAGTACTTTTTGGTTTTCGATCAGGATCTGGAAGAACGATTTGCAAACCGATTTCGGCTGAGGGCAGGCTTGGGCTATCGGCTTAGCAATAGTTTCCGATTTGAATTTGTCTATACCATGCAGCAATCGAAAAACACAATTGATGGCAATTTCAACACCACCGACAATATCTTCCGTTTTCGGGTAAAGCAATTTTTGAACAAGCCTTCCAGACTTCAGGGAAATGGAAATTAGGGATTGGGCAAAGCCAAAAACCGGTTTGTTCTGTTCTGAGGACGACCTTTGAGGTTTTGGAACCTCGAAGGTCTGGCTTGCCACAAAGACGCTAAGGCAAAGAAATTTGGATCAAGAAGAGCCATTGAAGGATCGGGGCTTTTTTATCGTTCATTGGTATTTGGTTCCAAAGACCTAAACCCATCTCATGACCACGGGACTTGACGAAATAAAAAGTCCGTTGGACAATCTGGATATATGAAAAACTACTTAGTTTTATAGAAGATATTTCCACAATATTGTGGAAAGCACGCCAAATCGGAATGCTTTCCACAATTAATTGTGGAAAGCGAGACGTTGTGCACAAGCTAAAAAAATGAAACGACTAACATTCATATTAATCACAATTGGACTTTTAAGTTGTAAAGGAACGGAACAAAAAGTAGTGAATATGGACGACCTAACTCAGGATTTAGAGACTTTAGCATTTGAAGGAATTAGCATTGACTTCAAATTCAACTCGGACAAACCGACTTTTGGAGACTTGTTTCTGATAGTTGGATACGAAAATCCAAATTTCCCTCCAAACAGCAGGGAGTTTAAAAGTCTTCAAAACTTGGGATTTGAACAAGTGGACGACTACTTTGGAATTAGGAATACAGACGACATTGGCGATGACGTTAAAATTTGGATGTACCCAATAATTAATGGTGAAGAAGTTTACCATAACGAAGGACCTTTTGACGCGATTCGACTTAATTATGTCATTGTTCGTAATGACAAAGAAACCGAAGTTCTTTTTGAAAAAGCGTTCAATTCCATAGCAACAAATTTGAATGTAACGCCAACTTTTAACGGACAGCCAATTGACAGTTACGACAACATTAAAAAGACAATTAATGATGCCATTCAATATTGTAAACAAGAACTGAAAGTAGAACCAGGTTCGGATGAAGCTTTACAACTTGATTGGTAAAATGAAAAAATAAAAAGCCAGTGCACAACACAGCATATAGCTTATGGCGGGTGAACGGCTGCCAGCAAGGTTTTCGCTCCGTAGCCAGCTTTGGTTTCGGTGGACAGGAAAGTGCTTCGAAACCGCCACAAGCCATATGTAAACCGTTATGCCTCACCCTAAAAGACGACACAACAGACAATGAACGTAGGAAGTAAATATGCGATATATTCAGTTTTGATAGGTGCGACTATTGCGTATTCAATTATGACATTTTTTAGTTACGAAGGAAATTTGCTCATAGCACTAAGTTGGATTAAAGAATGGCATTATGTTTCAAATTTATTGGTCGGACTTTTTGGACTTTTGCTTTTTGGCTACTTTTTCGGAAGACTTGCAGCCAAAGAAATCATTGAGAAAAAGAAAGACCATACTTGGGTAGGCTTTAAGTATGGCGTATTGACATTATGGTCAGGAACTTTGTCGGGTAGTTTGGTTGGATTCTTTCAAGAAGGTTTCCATAAAATAGGAATGTACGATGACCCATTTGTGGACTACATTTATAAACCAATGTTTTGGGTAACATTCTTTGGACTTTTACCAGTTCTGTTCGTTGGTTTTTGGTTTGGCAGACAAATAAAGAAACACTCAAAATGAAAATTTATCTATCAGACCAACTAAATCAGTTCAAAAAACACCTTGACTTTCTAAAGACAAAGGGCGTTATGGACTATGATAAAATACGTCTGATAGAAAAAATCACAACTATTGAAATCAACACGACAAAGAAAATTGACCAACTAAACCTTGACTTTTTGTTCGACTACAAAATTTTCCCGGACAACATTATGACCTTTAAAAACCAGTGGACAGAAGAGAATAGGAAAATGAGAGTTGGCGACACAATTGCACAACAAGTATATATTCCACCGACTAAGACATTTTCACAGAAAATAATATTTGGTGTAAGAGTTAATGCAATTATTGACCAATCGGACAAAAAAGGATTCAGCTACGAAACACTTGAAGGACACGTTGAGAAAGGTATTTCGACCTTTACAGTTGAACAGCTTGACAACAAAATAATCTTTAAAATTCAAACTTACTCGACACCAGGAAACATATTGACTAAATTACTCGGGCCGATTTTTTCTGTTCCATATCAAACGTTTTGTACAAAGACTGCATTGAAAAACGTAAAAAGACAATTAGAAAATCAATGAAACGGACGACAGAAAAAGAAGGGCGAAGGCATAACACGGGTTTTGCGTCAGGCGGGTTAACGTGCAAACTTGGAGCTTTGTACTTCTATTCAAGTTTAGTGCAGGTTGACAGTTTTGTGCTCCGAAACCCGCCCGAACGCAAAGCCCGAAAAAAAAATTTGTTAATAATTTAGTTCAAAGCCTACCCTCCGGTTCATTTTTTGTGGATTGACTTTTTTGGAGCCAAAACCTAAGCTCGGAAAAATCACTCAGCTTATAAGCACCTTTGGTCGCCAAGTCAAGAAATCACTCCCCAAAAAAAGTGTACTTTGCAGTAGCCTCTTTTCCTGATTCCCTTTAAATCGGTACATTCATCGGATAAAGGAAAAGAACCATGGTCACCATATCCACCTACCTGCTATTGGACGGCACCTGCAAGCAGGCGATGCAATTCTACCACGCATGCTTTGGGGGAGAACTGACGCTGTCAGCAGTAAAGGATACGCCCATGAAAGCGATGTTTCCGCCCGAAATGCACGATAGGATCATCCATGCAAACCTCAAGGCGCCCGGAATTTCGCTTTCCGCCTCGGATTGGATGCTTCCCTCTGAGCAGCCTGTGAGGGGCAATACGGTATGTCTGTATATAAGCGGTGGGACTGTAGAGGAAACAGAGACGGTATTTGGAAAGTTGTCGGATGGGGCCGATATCACCGACCCCTTGACCAACCAAGCCTTTGGGGTATATGGTGCATTGAACGACCAATTCGGAATCCGTTGGATGTTTCACGCTGAAAATGGCTGATCCCGGCAACGAGGTATGGCCATGTGAGTATTGGGGGATTTTGATTTGGTTTTTAGAGGATTGGGCATTCTTTGGTTTAAGCGAAATGAATGGATGAAATTTGATAAAAGTTTTCCCCAAGACAGACTAGTTTTTTCTAACTTGTACAATAGCCCGAAAAATTGGAAATAAGGAAGATTCGGGTGCTTTTCGCCAATCCAGCTTTGGAAAAAACCAGAAAATAAAACCAAATCACGCCATGAAACCTGTACCAGTTCTCGTTTTGATGTTTCTTTTTTTATACCTGAACATTTCTGCCCAAGCCCAACAGAAAAGCCCCTTTCAAGCCCAAGAAATCTATCGGTCCGAGACATTGGTACTGACGCAGGTATCAGAAAATACTTTCATCCATACGTCCTTCTTGCAGACCAATGATTTTGGAAATGTGCCCTGCAATGGCCTGGTGGTAACGGATGGCAAGGAGGCTTTGGTTTTCGATACGCCGACCGATGTCGCTGCTTCGGAAGAGTTGATTCAATGGATTACAAAAAATCAAAAGTTAGAGATTAAAGGAATCGTTCCGACCCACTTCCACAACGATTGCTTGGGTGGATTACAAGCTTTTGAGGAATTGGAGATTCCCTCATATGCTACTTTCAAAACGATCGACCTCGCTAGGGAAAATAACTTTGTGGTGCCAAAAAATGGATTCGCGGATTCGCTTGTGCTGAAAGTTGGTGATCGTACCGTCTTGGTAAAGCACTATGGTGAAGGGCATACCAAGGACAATGTCGTCGCCTATTTTCCCAGCGAAAGGGTACTTTTTGGAGGCTGCCTGGTCAAGGAAGTCGATGCGACCCGTGGCTATCTCGGCGATGCCAATTTGGATACTTGGTCAGGTACGGTAGAGGCGGTGAAAAAGGGATTTCCCGAAACCAAGATCGTCGTCCCCGGACATGGAAAGCATGGGGGCGTAGAACTACTCGACTATACGATCAAACTTTTTCAGACCAGACACTTTGGCGAAAGAAATGGCAATGAGGTAAAATGAATGGTTATTTAGCCTACTTCTGATACTCAATTTTCGAAACCCGCCAAACAAGTTGCTGGGTTGGGGTTTGCACGATGGCTTCGTCACCAACTTCCTTTTTGAGCAAGGCCTGTGCCATGGGCGAATCGATCGAGATATAGTCCCTGCGCTCAAAAATCTCCTCTCCGCCCACAATGCGGAAGCGGATTTTTTGTCCCTTTGAATTTTCGACCTCAACCCAAGCCCCAAACATCACCTTTCCTTCCTGATAGGGAGCATATTCCACCACCTTCAGGTCATCGAGGCATTTGCGCAGGTAGTGGACCCGCTTGTCGATTTCGCGGAGGCGTCGTTTGTTGTAGTGGTAGTCAGCGTTTTCAGAGCGGTCGCCAAGGCTGGCTGCCCAGGCAACTTTTTGGGTGGTTTCGGGACGCTCGACCTTCCAAAGGTGATCCAATTCGGCCTTCAGTTTTTCCAAGCCTTCAGGAGTGATCAACATTGTCTTCATGTCCTTCAATCAGTTCTTTTTGGGTAGATAAGCCTTTCTTTTGTCTCGGCAATGCTGCCCCAAAAAACGCTGAAATGTGTCAAAATCCCAAGTCCTTGAAGTTTTCTGCTTTGGACCAGAAATCGAACATGTCAATTAATAGGGCGGGACTAACGCATTTCTTCAAATTACCCAGCCGTTCAATTTGTGGTAGCCGAGGCCGACCTTTCCGCCGTTGGGGCAACGCTGCCGCGCTACCGTCCCTATTTGATAATTTGCTTTTTCAACAAAAAAAGCCCAAAATCAAGGAAGTTTTTGTTTGAACTTAGACCGAACAACCTATGATGTCATGTGAAAATTCAATCAAGCTGTGCGGACTGTTGCTCGTTTTGGCACTTTTCTCCTGCAAACGGCCCGCCAATGAACAGCTGCAATCGGAAACTGAGGTTGCCAAGGAAGACACCACTGCTTTCTCCCTTGATTCGTTCACCGAGTTTCCGGAAGAAGTAATGGGTTGTTCCTGTTATTTTGGGCTCGATTCTGCTGCATTTGCCCAAGGTCAATATGAGTTTGTGAGCGACTTCGGCGAAACGGCCTTTGTGTCCATCAATGGTGAAATAACAAAATTTACAAGAGTCAGCCGTGAAGAGGTAGATTCTGTGACCACAAAGTCGAGGTATGAAAATTTGGATTTTTGGCTAAGCATTCAGCTCATAGATGGTCGGGCGCTGGATTATGAAGTATCTCGAATGACTGGAAAGATGACGCTTGGCAACAAATCCGGGAAAGAGATCAGCGTGGATTTGTTTGGGGTATGTGGGTGTTGAGGGCGATTTCCTATCCGAAAAATGGCATGGTGAAGAGACCATTATCCGGAAAGTGAAAGTATTGATTTTTGAGATTTGGCTGTTTCCGTTCGATTCGCTTTATTTCCTTTTGTTCTTATGGATGGCCAAGCCGCCAGGTTTGGTCTTTGAATAAACCATCACACCAAACGCTCATTTTCCTAACTATTCCATGTTCTACTACAATTCAAAAGATTGGCTGATCGCCATCTTTAAGGTTACCAAAGGCGATACCGTCAGGGCATTGATTCCCTCATTGCTTTTTGTAGGCTTACTTTCCTGGGGGATCGTTCAATTGGAAGTCAATTACCTCAAACTGTCCGAAAGCAGCCAAGCCAAGAACATTACCATCATGCACACCTTGTTAGGCTTCGCTATTTCCATGCTGTTGGTTTTTCGGACCAATACGGCATATGACCGTTGGTGGGAAGGTCGTAAGCTTTGGGGCGAACTGGTCAATAACAGTCGCAACTTGGCGCTCAAGGTCAAGGTATTTTTGCCTTTCGAGGATCAAAGTACACGGACATATTTCCGTCAGGTGATTCCGCTGTATGCCGCAGCGCTTCGTCGGCATTTGCAGAAGCAGAGTACGATTTTGCAGTTGGACGAAAGCCCCCATCCCGAGCTTCCCGATCTGGATAAAGGAGCCCATGTCCCTAATTGGATCGCTGAAAGCATTTTTTATAAAGTAAATTCCATGTACACTTCGGGAACGATTTCGGGAGACCAATTAATCGTGTTGAATGGGGAATTGAAGTCGTTTACCGATATATGTGGGGCCTGCGAAAGGATCAAAAACACGCCGATTCCCTTTAGCTACAGCTCATTTATCAAGAAGTTCATCTTTCTCTATGTGGCTACTTTGCCTTTCGGTTTGGCCTTGACCTTAGGCTACTTCACAATTCCCGTGACGGCGTTCATTTTTTACGCTTTGGTAAGTTTGGAATTGATCGCTGAGGAAATTGAGGACCCCTTTGGACATGACAGCAATGATTTGCCTATGGAAAAAATCGCTGAGACTATCAAAGCCAATGTTGCCGAAATCATGTCCTGATTTTTGTCCAGGCACAAAAAGAAAAGGCGACCCGTCATCGGATCGCCTTTTTCTTCGTCGATATTTGAATTATTTCAAATCAAACCTGTCGAGGTTCATCACCTTGTTCCAAGCTGCCACGAAGTCTTTTACAAACTTCGCTTTGCCATCTTCGCAAGCATAAACTTCAGCCAAAGCTCTCAATTCAGAGTTGGAACCGAAGATCAAGTCAGCGCGGGTTGCAGTCCACTTAGGCTCACCGGTTTTTCTGTCGCTACCTACGAACACGTTCTGCTTGTCAGAAGTTGCTCTCCAAGTAGTACCCATATCCAGCAAGTTCACGAAGAAGTCGTTGGTCAATTTGCCTGGAGTAGCTGTGAATACACCGTGCTTGCCTCCGTCCCAGTTGGCGCCCAAAGCTCTCATACCACCTACGAGGGCAGTCATCTCAGGAGCAGTCAAGGTCAGCAACTGTGCTTTGTCGATCAAGGCTTCTTCTGCTTTCACTTTGCAATCAGCAGCCATGTAGTTCCTGAATCCATCAGCCCAAGGCTTCAACCACTCGAAAGAATCCACTTCGGTTTCTTCTTGGGAAGCATCTGTACGGCCTGGAGTGAATGGCACGGAGATATCGAATCCAGCGTCTTTTGCAGCTTTCTCAACAGCAGCGCAACCGCCCAATACGATCAAGTCAGCCATGGAGATCTTCTTGCCTCCACCAGCAGTGCTGTTGAATTCTTCCTGGATGCTGGCCAGTACGCCCAATACCTTGTTCAACTGAGCGGGGTTGTTGGCTTCCCAGTTTTTCTGAGGCTCCAAACGGATGCGGCCACCATTGGCACCGCCTCTGAAATCAGAACCACGGAAGGTAGAAGCAGAAGCCCAGGCCGTAGAAACCAACTCAGCTACGGTTAAACCGGAAGCCAGAATATTAGCCTTCAAGCCTGCGATGTCCGCTGCATCAGCCAACGGATGGTTTACTGCAGGGATTGGATCTTGCCAGATCAAATCTTCGGCGGGTACTTCAGGACCTTTGTAACGGGCCTTAGGTCCCATATCTCGGTGAGTCAGTTTGAACCAAGCTCTTGCGAAAACGTCAGCGAAGTACTCAGGATTTTCATAGAATTTTCTGGACACCTTTTCATACTCAGGATCAAATCTCATGGACAAGTCCGTAGTCAACATGAAAGGCTTGTGGAATTTACCAGGAATGTGTGCGTCAGGAATGATCGCTTCGGCATTTTTAGCCACCCACTGGTGGGCACCCGCAGGGCTCTTGGTCAATTCCCACTCGTATTCAAACAAGAACTTGAAGTAGTCATGTCCCCACTTGGCTGGAGTAGAGGTCCAAGCACCTTCCAAACCGGAAGTGATGGTATCTGCGCCGTGGCCAGTGCCATACGTGCTGTTCCAACCTGTGCTCATCTCTTCGATAGAAGCACCTGCAGGCTCAGCGCCAACATATTTACCTGGATCAGCAGCACCGTGCGTCTTCCCGAAGGTGTGGCCACCTGCTATCAAAGCGCAAGTTTCCTCATCGTTCATTGCCATACGGCCGAATGTCTCACGGATTGCCTTCGCAGCCAAAAGCGGATCTGGCACCTTGTTAGGACCTTCTGGGTTCACGTAGATCAAGCCCATTTCGGTAGCTCCCAGTGGATTTTCCAAAGCTTCCGGATTACGGTGAGCAACCCACTCTTTCTCAGAACCCCAATAAATATCTTGCTCAGGCTCCCATACGTCTGCACGACCGCCACCGAAACCGAAAGTTTTGAAGCCCATAGATTCCAGAGCCACGTTACCGGTCAAAATCATCAAGTCAGCCCAGGAAAGCTTTCTGCCATACTTCTGCTTCACTGGCCAAAGGAGCAATCGCGCCTTGTCCAAGTTGGCATTGTCTGGCCAAGAGTTCAATGGTGCAAAACGCTGCGTACCTGTTCCGGCACCGCCACGTCCGTCCTGCACGCGGTAAGTACCCGCGCTATGCCAAGCCATACGGATCATGAATGGACCATAGTGACCGTAGTCAGCTGGCCACCAGTCCTGAGAAGTAGTCAACACCTTTTCGATGTCTGCCTTCACTTCTGCCAAGTTCAAAGACTCGAATTCCTTCGCATAGTCAAATCCCTCATCCATTGGATTGGAGAGAGAGGAATGTTGGCGAAGAATGTTCACATTCAATTGGTTTGGCCACCAATCAACGTTCTGTTGGCCTTTGCCCGCTGCAGCGGCCATAGAGCCATTGTGGAATGGACATTTTGAGATGTCTCCTCCGTTTTTACCGTGTGTATCCATGATGTTTATATTGATTTGATTTTATTCCGTTTGGCGAAGTTACCAAAAGGAATGGTTATTCGATTGAAAAAACGATAGATAAAATCTATCGATAATTAGCTGTGGAGATAAGCCTACAAGTTACCAAATAATGCTCTCGTAACAAAGCTGAGAAATGTCAGGTTAAGGAGAAAGAAGGGCAGTCGGGTCATGTTACATGCCATCGGTATCGAAACTGCTTTACCAAAAAAATAGAATTATTTATACCTCCCGAAGTGAGCACACCCCAAATTATGCAGTTCTTGAGTCGAATCATTTGTACTATTTCAGCACCATTTTCAACACATAGCTGTCTGCGGTCATGAAGAGATTTTTTTCATCGGAGGAAAGCGCGCAGTTGGATGTAGCTTCACCAGTTTCGATTCGTGCCAAGGGTTTGCCATTTTGGTCAAAAACCCACACCCCACCCGGTCCCGTCGCAAACAGTATTCCCGAGCTGTGCATCTTCATCCCATCCGGAAGGCCTTTGTAGCCGTCTTTTCCAACATATTCAGTGGCGTCAAAGAAGATTCTGCGGTTTTCGACTTTTCCCGGGGCTACCAAGTCGTATTCGTACCATACGGCAAGTTTCGGATCCGAATTTGCCACTAGCAGTTTGTCTTGGCTGGGAGAAAACGTGATCCCATTGGGCCGACTTATGCTGTCGACCAAGACCAATTCCCCATCCGTTTTCAAGCAATAAACTCCCTGGAAATCCAGTTCCTTGGCTGGATCGTCCATATTGAATTCCAATCCGTAGGGTGGATCGGTAAAATACATATTCCCCTCCCGATCAAAAACCACATCGTTGGGACTGTTGAGCCTTTGGCCTTGGAAATTGTCCGCGAGGGTGGCAAATGTAGCCGCAGGCTGTTCCAGGGGAGCATCCATTCTAGCCATACGGCGATCACCGTGTTGGCACAGGACCAAGCGCCCTTGTGGATCAAGTGTCAGCCCATTTGCGCCTACCTCACCGCCTCTTTGAGTAGTTCCCGTATAGCCCGACGGCTGAAGATATATACTGCTCTGACCATCCTTGACTTGAAAAATGGCGTTGTTGGGAATATCGGTGAAAAGCAGGGTTTGCTCTTTTTCAAGCCAAAGGGGTCCTTCCGACCAACTATGTCCTGTGGAAAGGACTTCAAGTTTAGTTTCGGGATCGAGGATTTCCATGGCTGTAGAATCCAGGATATGGATGGAGGCGTCCTGTTTGGTGGGCATGGTCGTTTCGGTTTTGCTGCAGGCCATCACGGCCAACAGACTCGGTAGGATCAACCGCTTTGTCATTGGTTTACGGTTTGGAGGTTTTGGATAAAAATAGGGAAAAAATGGAAGTGGCTCGCAAAAGGTAGGAATTAATGGCTCAAAACGGCACTCCCGATCAAAAACTCACCATTTTCCCAAAAGATTAAAAATCAGTCTTTTAACTGATTTTGGTCATGCTATTTGAGGTTTAAAGGAACTAATATCGCCCAACTTTAAACTCAAATACGCGAATGATCCAACCAACCCGATTTTCGACCTGGCAGACTTTCGGCCTCGTGCTGATGCGTCTCCTGATTGGCTGGCACTTCCTTTACGAGGGAGTGACCAAGCTATACAGTCCTTCTTGGACCGCAAAAGGCTACCTGATGAGTGCCACGTATATGCAATCCTTTTTCCAATGGATGGCTGGCGACTCGATGATTTCCATCATTGATACGCTCAATATTGGGGCGTTAATGGTGGTTGGTGTCTGTCTGATCATTGGCTTTAAGACACGATTTGCCAGTGTGATAGGCATCGGACTTTTGCTCTTTTATTTTCTGGCACATCCGCCATTCCCCGGATTTCCGCAGGGTGTCACCGAGGGAAGCTATTGGATGATCAACAAAAACCTCATCGAAGCCGCGGCCTTGTTGGTGGTTTTTCTGTTCCCAACTTCTACGTCTTTTGGCTTGGAAAGGCTTTTTGCAAAAAAGGAAATCCAATCTTCCACCACTTAATCCCCTGAAATCATGGCAACAGATAAAAATCTTTTCAAGGGATTCTCAAGAAGGGATATCCTGAAGGGCCTCGCCGGTATTCCGGTCGTAGGTGCGGTATGGGCAGCTGGTTACAACAGCACCAAGAAAAACAAACTCGAGCGGGAGTATTTGCTCGAAAAGCTCAACATCAAAGCCACTCCGCCACCTGCCAGTGGCCCGATGAGCGGAGAACCTTTGCGGATCGGCTTGATCGGTTTTGGTATCAGGGGCGAGCAGCTGATGCGCTCGCTGGGCTTTGCCACCAACGAGTGGTTGGAGGAAATGGCCAAGTCAAGTGCGGAAAATCCGAATGACAACAGGCTGGCGGACTTCAAGGCCCAAGAAAACCTCAACGTCAAGCTCACCGCCATCTGCGATATCTTCGATGTTCGCGCGGAAAAAGCCTTGCGTTCCTTCAACGCAGCCGGAAATACCTGCAAAAGGTATGGATCATATCTCGAATTGATCAATTCGGGAGAAGTGGATGCCATTATCATCGCTACACCCGACCATTGGCATGCACCGATGGCAAAAGCCGCCGTGGAGGCAGGGGTCCATGTATATGTCGAAAAACCCATGACCCATACCATCCAGGAAACGTACGAGCTGAGGGATTCGGTACGTAAAAACCCAGGTGTTGTGTTCGCCGTTGGCCATCAGCACCGTCAGACCCAAAGCTTCCTTACGGCCATGGATGCGATCGGGAAAAATACCCTCGGGCACGTTTCCCTCATCATGACCACCACCAACCGTAACGATGACAATGGTGCTTGGCAGTATGAAATCCATCCCGAAGCATCCACGTCTACGATCGACTGGAATGCCTTCTTGGGAACCGCGCCCCAGATTCCCTTCAATGCCGAGCATTTCTTCCGCTGGAGAAAATGGTGGGCCTATGGGTCGGGCTTATCTGGCGACTTGCTGACACACGATTATGACCGGATCAATTGCATCCTGAAAATGGGCATTCCGAAATACATTACCGCTTCGGGAGGCATTTACACCCATCGGGATGGCCGCAATGTGCCCGATGTAATGCATATCAACATGGATTTTCCTGAGTACAGCACCGGTGGCAGTCAGGCAGAGGGTAAGGAAAAGGGTATGACCCTTGTGTACAGCGCTACTTTGGGCAATCAGTTTGACCGGGGAACGGTCCTCATGGGACATGATGGTACCATGGAATTGGGAAATACCCTGAAAATCTATGCTGACCCAAGGTCCACCAAATACAAAGACCTTATCCAAGAAGGCAGGATCGATCCAAAAGTGCCGATCTACCAATACGACCCAAGTGCCAATGGCGTAGATGCGGTCACTTCAGCTACGGCCAAGTACTTTGCGGACAAAGGCTTGCTGTGGACCTATCGCGATGGGAAGCGGGTCGATTCGACCTTCCTCCATATCCGCGAATGGCTCAGCTGCATCCGCAACGGCGGCGATCCAAGCTGCGGTATCAATGAGGGATTTGACGAAGCGATCACCGCGCATATGGGTGGGCTCGCCTACAAAATCGGTAGGAGGATCGAATGGGATGCAGCGAATGAAAAAATCATCGCCTTACCGGGTGAGGATTTGGATGCCATCCTGTTGGACAATTCTGTCGGAATGGCGATAGTGAATGCGTGAATTTAAAAACCACCAATCGAAAAGGGTTGCCAATGATTTGGCAACCCTTCTTTTTTCAACAGAACTTCGAATGAGCCTTCGACCGGTGACCTAAATGAAAATTCAAGTCTTGCTTTGGGGAAGGTATAATTGGTATCTGAATGGAATAGCGAAAATCCAGCCCAATCCCTCCTTCAAGAATTATTTTTGCACCTTTTCATACACCCTCGCTTCAAAGGTTTTTCCCTCCTGAACTTCTTCTGCGACGATGATAAATTTGTCGTCTATGCCAATGACCTCAAAAGTCCTTTCGAAGGAATCGTTCACCCCTTTGGTTTCCGCACCGCCTAGGTACACGTTTTCAACAAAAACCCTTTTGTCCTTGACCTTTATCGTATTCGGGTCCAGCTTGAATTGGGACATCAGCATTTCTGTCTTTAAGCCTGCCCCGTTTCGATCCGCTTTTGAGATCTGTACCGGCCTTAGGTTTCCATCCTGAAGGAAATTCCTCACCTTTTCGGGATTGATGGCCAAATCTACATGTCGGTAAAAAACTGCGTGGTAACTTACAAATCGGCCGAATCCACCCTCAATGGTACGATGTAGAACCCATACATGGGAAGCACCACGCATCGAAGCCTCCTCCAATAGCTTTCTTCTTGCCCGATTGTTGATTCTATTCATTGGTGAAAAAATGGTCGCGCCGCGAGCCTTTGAATAGGCCTCCGCGATTTCAATTTGTCCCTCTACTTCGTCCTTATCATTGACTATCTTGAGGTCATTGATTTTTGTAAATCCGGATATGTCATGGTTATTGCCAGAAAACTGGGCCATGCCATCGACACCAAGGAGCAGTGAAAAAGACAGCAACAATACAAATTTGAATGTGGTAGACTTGGTATTTTTCATATATACTAATTTTTTTGCCAATGACGAAAAAATATAGGTAATGAACAAAGGTTACATGTTAAGTTTTCAAAAATTCTTCAAAGAAAAGGCGTCGGCAGTCCAAACTAATAAAGGGAAATCCATCTAATCAGATGGATCTACAAACATGGTTGGAAAAAAAATTGGCTGTTAAAAACAGCCAATGTATTCGAAAATCAGGTGTTTTGTTCCACCAAGTCCTTTACGCAGTCGACCCAAGTGTCGCGGGAATTGAGGCTAGGGACGAGGTCCCATCGCTCTCCGCCAAGTTCCTCAAACTGTTCCTTGTACTCCTGCCCCACTTCGACGGTGGTTTCCAAACAATCCGCCACAAAAGCCGGTGAGAAAACGAGTACTTTTTTTGCTCCTTTTGCAGCCAATTGCTTGATCATGTCCTCGGTGTAAGGTTGGATCCAAGGGTCTTTGCCGAGGCGGGATTGGAAGCAGGTGACGACCTTGTCCGTCGGTAGTCCCAATTTCTCCACAATCAGCCTCGTTGTCAAGAAGCATTGGCTGCGGTAGCAAAATTGGTTTTTCTTGGTGTACTGGGCGCAGCATTTGTCACTCAGTTGGCAATAGCCATCCACGGAACCTTTGCGGATTTGTCGCTCGGGAAGTCCGTGATAGGAGAAGAGGTAAGCATCGTAACTTTCCTTTTCGAGCATTTCCCGACCCAACTCAGCCCAGGCTTCCAGGAAAAGTGGATGTTCTACAAAATTGTTGACAAAGGTAATATTGGGAATGATCTGCCAAGTACGGGCGATTTCCATCACCTTGTCTACGACAGATCCGTTGGTCGCAGAGGCATACTGGGGAAAAAGCGAAATGACGATGATCTTTTTGACATTGGCTTTGTTCAGCTTTTCGAGCCCTTCCGCAATACTTGGTGACTGGTAGCGCATGGCCATTTCCACTTGGTACAGGTTCGGATCGAGTTTTTGGACCAATTTTTCCTTGAGGTCTACCGTGTGGAAAAGCAGGGGCGAACCTCTTTCTGTCCATAGCTTGGTATATTCGTGGGCAGATTTCGGCGCACGGAAAGGGGCTATGATCAAGTGTACCAACAGCCAACGGGGAATGGCTGGAATATCGATCACGCGTCCATCCATCAAAAACTCCCGTAGGTATTTTCTTACGTCTCCCGTAGCAGTGCTGTCTGGGGTTCCCAAATTGACAAGTAGCACTCCGGTTTTGGCTTTGTTTTTATTCATCAGGCTGAAAGTATGGCAGTATCCTGCATAGGGAACCAAAAGTAAAGGCTTTGGTTAACATTTTCCAATCGATAGATTCAAACGGCTATAGGAAAAACCTCTGAACCTGCTGCTTTGGGGTCGAAACCAAGCTCCAATCCCTTACTTTTGTGGGGAGAAAAAACGGAAAGTTTCAAACTGATCTATAACCATGAAGGATTTGCAAGATATACTCGTACAGACTATCTCGGTAGCCAAGGAGGCCGGGGCCTTTCTTCGAGAGGAAA
Organism: Mariniradius saccharolyticus AK6; assembly: GCF_000330725.2. Lineage (GTDB taxonomy): Bacteria > Bacteroidota > Bacteroidia > Cytophagales > Cyclobacteriaceae > Mariniradius > Mariniradius saccharolyticus. The sequence continues at coordinate 271,942 of NZ_AMZY02000006.1, forward strand.
GAAAGTTGTTCAACGGCGCCAGTGTCGAAAGCAAGGGCCTCAACGACTTGGTGTCCTATGTCGACCGAGAATCCGAAAAATTGATTGTCGCAAGGCTGCGGGAGATCTTGCCGGAGGCGGATTTCATCACGGAGGAGGGCAGTGCCGGACGCGATGGCAAATCCTATACTTGGATCATTGACCCGCTGGACGGCACCACCAACTTCATCCATGGGCTGCCCGTGTACTCGGTCAGTATTGGCCTGAAGTATGAGTCCGAAATCGTCCTCGGCGTGGTCTATGAGGTCAATCTGGACGAATGCTTTTATGCTGCCAAAGGTCTAGGTGCCTATTGCAATGGCCATCGTATCCGCGTCAGCGAGGCCAAGACCTTGGGACAAAGTTTGGTTGCGACGGGGTTTCCATATTCCGCATTCAAGCAAATTGATGAATACCTCTCGGTCCTGAAAAAGCTGATGGAAAAATGCCATGGTTTGCGTCGGGTGGGAAGTGCCGCCGTTGACTTGTCTTACGTGGCTTGTGGGCGGTATGAAGGTTTCTATGAATACGACCTCAAGCCCTATGACGTCGCTGCGGGCATCATCATCATCCAAGAAGCGGGCGGTAGGTGCACGGATTTTTCATTGGGAAATAATTACCTCTTTGGAAAAGAGATCGTAGCCACCAACGGCCATATCCATGACGAAATGGCTGCGGATATCCAAAAGGCCTGGAACCTTGTTCCCTGAAATGGGATTAACCTTGTATCAAAAGTGATGCATATTCCGTTTTGAAATAGGTCAAAGTCCGCATGCATCGGTCATCTCGCAGTACCTAAACCCGCAATTGCTCAAAGTTCCATTCACAACAAACTCTATCTCCATGAAAAAAGCAATCATCATCGTCGGCTCCATTTTTCTGCTGGTTTTGGTAAGTCTTGTGGCTTTGCCGTTTTTGTTCAAAGACAAAATCATTGCCCGCATCGACAAGGAAATCGCCAATTCGATCAATGCGCAGGTGTATTACGACCTCGATCAAATCAGCCTGAGCGTGTTCAAGCGGTTTCCGAATATCTCCGCTACCGTGGGCCAATTTGGCATCGTGGGCAACGAGCCCTTTCAGGCAGATACCCTGATCCATTTGGATGAGCTGCAGGTCGATTTCAACCTCCGCTCGGTATTGTTTGGCGAAATCCCTTCCCTGACGGGCATCCACCTAAACGGAGGCAGCCTCTACGTGAAGGTGCTCGAAGATGGCCGCGCCAATTATGACATCACCTATCCATCCGAGGAGGTCACAGAGCCAAGCAATTTCCAAATGGAGATAGACCTGATCGAAGTGAATGATTTTGATCTGGTCTATGATGACCGTTCCCTGGATTTTCTGATGGTGTTGGGCCAAATCCAAGCGAGCGGAAAAGGCGATTTCACGGCTGATGTATATGATTTGCCCTTGAAGATGCAGGCGCTCGTCGGAGAGATGGTCTATGAGGGCACCAATTATTTGAGCAACAAGAATTTCAAAGGCAGCACGACACTCCAGGTGGATATGGGCAATATGAAGTTTTCTTTTGCTGAGGGTGAGTTTGGTTTGAATGATTTCCTGTTTGGTTTGGAAGGCTTCATTGCGATGCCGACCGACGATATCGAGTTTGACCTGACTTTTGCTGGCAAGGACAACACATTTAAAAGCATCCTGTCCCTTGTCCCCGGAATGTACACGGAGCGTTTTGCAGACTTGAAAACTTCCGGCACCATGGATTTCAACGGGAAATTCAAAGGCATCTACAACGATGCGAGTTTTCCATCCTTTGACATCGCGCTGTTAGTCAAGGACGGTATGTTCCAATATCCGGACTTGCCGAGGCCGGTTTCCGATGTGAACGTGGATTTGCGGATCAAGAACGAAACCAACAACTTGGATAATACTTCCGTCAACATCCCGGTTTTCAACCTGAAATTTGGAAACAATCCGATTTCGGGCAAATTCCTTTTGGGCAACTTGGTCAGCTATCCGATGGAAGGTAATCTCAAGGGAAAGTTGGATTTGGATGAATTGACTTCCATCTTTCCGGTGGAAGGCATGACGGTGAAAGGCATCTTGGATGTCAATGCAGAAGCCAAAGGCAGCTATGATTCCACCAACCAAACCATGCCGGCGATTTCCGCCAACCTCAACCTGAGCAATGGCTTTGTCAAAAATGCCGAATACCCAACCGCCCTCGAGGCACTCCAAGTGAAGGCACTTGTCAGCAATCCGAGCGGTAGGATGCCCGATTTTGTGGTGGATTTGAGTCAGTTTGGCTTTCAGCTTGAAAATGAGCAGATTGACGGAAGGCTCAAAATCACGGATTTTGATGCAATGAATTGGGATGGGGCAGTGAAAGGAACGATTGATTTGGGAAAAATGCTGGCCATCTTTCCTATCGAAAACACCACGATGTCCGGAAAAATCGCCGCCGATATTCAAACCAAAGGCTCCTACAAGGACGTGGAGGCAGCGCAGTACAATAAGCTTGATACCCGCGGAAATATGTCCGTCAGCAATTTTGCCTACACTTCGGCGGATTTACCACAAGGGATCAAAATCAATAGCGCCAAGGCAGACTTCACGCCCGAGCGCATCAATTTGACACAATTTGATTCCCAAGTCGGCCAAAGTCCGCTCCAAGCAAGCGGCTTCCTGTCCAACTATATGAATTATCTTTTGCAGGAAAACCAGACACTGAAGGGGCAGCTGAACCTCAACTCAAGTCGCTTCAATGTCAACGAATGGATGACCGAATCAAGCAGCAGTGACACCGCAGCACTCACGGTCATCGAGCTCCCGACGAATATCGATTTTTCCATGTCTGTAGCGGCAGCCGAGGTAATTTATGACAATCTCAACCTCAAGGATGTCAAAGGAAATATGACTTTGCGGGAAGGGGTCCTCCGATTCTCTGAAGCATCGATGAGTGCCTTGGGCGGCAGGATCGTCATGAACGGTTCCTATGACCCAAGGGATGTCACTGCGCCAAAGTTTGACTTTGGATTGAACCTGGTCAATTTGAGTATACCGCAGGCTTTTCAGTCTCTCAATACTGTGAAGGCCTTCGCTCCGGTGGCCCAGCACCTTACCGGAAATTTCAACACCAATTTGAGTTTCTCCGGAAAATTGGGACAGGACATGATGCCGATTCTTTCCAGCATCTTTGCCAATGGTCTGGTGAAAGTCTCGGAGGCCTCGTTGCAAAACAGCAATTTGGTGCAAGGCATCACCAGCTTGACCAAGCTCAACGATACCAATACCTTGCAATTGAGGGACTTGAATATCCCGATCGATATCCAAAATGGTATCCTGGAGGTGAAGCCGTTCAATGTGAAGCTTTGGGATTACCAAGCCAATATCCAAGGTAGTACGGGTTTCGACGGCTCAATCAATTACCTGATCAATATGCAAGTGCCAGCCGGCAAATTCGGTGCGCAGGCTAATGCACTTTTGGCAAGTATTTCCAGCACCCAGGCGAATGAAAACACGATGATTCCGGTGGCGCTGAATTTGGGAGGAACCTATGCCAGTCCAAAGGTAGGCTTGGCGGGCGGCAACAGTATCGAGACGCTCTTGGCAAACTCGCTCAAATCCCGTGTATCCTCCGAAACGGCAAATATCCAGCAACAGGTCACCGAGCAGTTCAAAGTGACCGAAGACAGCATCAAACGCGAGCTGAAACTCAAGGCTGATATGGTACAAGATTCCCTGCAAAAAGAGGCGGAGAAAAAGCTCAACGTGACCAAGGACAAAGCCGTGGAAGAAGGGAAGAAACTGATCCGAGGTTTGCTCAATCCCAAGCCACCTGCCAAGCCAGACACCACGAAGAAGAACTAGCACACTTTTTTTATTCGAGTTTGTCGACAAAAAATATCCGTGAAAATCTGCGTCATCTGTTGTTGGAAAAAAGAACCACAGATTTCAAAGATGGGCAAAGATGTTTCAGTGATCGAAAGCTTGGACCCTCGGAAATCTGGATAGTCCGTTTTCAACGAACAAAAAGATAGATACTGTTGCCGTGCAATACCCCAATTTGTCACTTGCAACAGATAAGTTTCCATCTGCGAAAAACTGCGTCATCTGTGGTTGAAAAAAAACCACAGATTTCACAGATGGGCTCAGATGTTTCCGTGATCGGAAGCTTGGACCCTCGGAAATCTGGGTAGTCCGTTTTCAACGAACAAAAAGAAAGATACTCCTGCCGTAAGCTTCCCCAATTTGTCAAAGGCAACCGATAAGTTTCCATCTGCGAAAATCTGCGTCATCTGTGGTTGAAAAAAAAGAACCACAGATTTCACAGATGGGCACAGATCAACGAGGTATCCGAGGGTTATTCCTTCAGATTACTGAGTCGTTTGTTGCCAACGAATGAAGGCAAATCCCACATTAAGAATCCGATCCGTGAAAATCTGTGTCATTTGTGGCTAAAAACAAGCACCGCGGATTTCTTTTATGATTTTTCCCTAAATCGTTTTACCTTTTAAGCTGATTGACAATTAACCTAATAACATGAAAAGAAGAGACGCGCTCCGCAGCCTTGCATTGCTGACAGGCGGACTGGTGTTGGTACCTTCCTGTGATTTTTCCAAGGAAGATATCCTCAGCGCCTACCAAAAGCTCCAAATCACTCCCTCACTCAGTGAGCTTTTGGCCCAAATTGCAGATACCATTATCCCTTCCGGAAAAATCAAAGGAGCCAAAGACCTCAGTGTGCAGGATTTCATCCTTGTCATGGTCAATGACTGTGTCGACGAGGAAGGGCAAAAATCCTTCATGGCCGGTATAAAGGGATTTGAAGCTTTTTCGGAATCCAGTGCCGGCAAAGCATTTTCCAAGCTCGAGGTTTCCCAGCGGGAATCCCTGCTTCAGACAGGCCTGGCATTGGAGGATGAAAAGCAAAAGCATATCAAGGACTTCCTATCGATGGCCAAGCGCTTCACCGTCCAAGGATTTATGCTCTCCGAATACATCCAAACCGAAGTTAAACCCTATTCGCTCATCCCGGGTGAATACAAAGATGTCTTGATCGCTGACCTCAAACCTGAAAGAATCCATGGCTAATCTAAATATTGACGCAGTGAAGGAAAGAACCTTCCAAGCGATTGTGATCGGTTCGGGTATCAGTGGAAGCTGGGCGGCCAAAGAACTCACCGAACATGGCGTGAAGACCCTCGTCATCGAGCGGGGACGCGATGTGAAGCACATCAAGGACTACCCGACGACCAGTATGCTGCCCTATGAGTTTGAGCATCGGGGTCAGATTCCCCAAGATGTACAAAAGGAAAACCCGGTAGTCAGCCGCTGCTATGCATTCCGCGAAGATGCCCAACATTTTTTTGTAAAGGACAAAGAGCATCCCTACATCCAAGAAAAGCCTTTTGACTGGATTCGCGGCTATCAGGTGGGCGGTAAATCCCTCCTTTGGGCCAGACAGGTACAACGTTGGTCGGATTACGATTTTGAGGGTCCGGCAAGGGATGGATTTGCGGTGGATTGGCCGATTCGCTACAAGGACATCGCGCCATGGTACAGCCATGTGGAGAAGTTCGCCGGAGTTTCGGGCAACAAAGACGGCCTGCCCCACCTTCCTGATGGTGAGTTTCTGCCCGGTTTTCCGCTGAACGTGGTGGAGCGGTACTTTCAGGAACAATTGAAAAAGCACTATGGCAATGATCGGCACATGATTTTGGCGCGCTGTGCCCATATCACGGGAAATTTTGATTTCTATGCCCAACAAGGACGTGCGAAATGTCAGGCAAGAAATCTTTGCCAGCGTGGTTGTCCTTTTGGTGGATATTTTTCCGCCAATGCCTCCACGATTCCATGGGCAGAAAAAACCGGAAACATGACGCTGCGGACGGATGCCGTGGTCCATTCCATCATTTACGATGAGGAAAAGGGCAAGGCTACTGGCGTCCGAATCGTGGATGCCCATACCAAGGAAATGGAGGAATACTTTGCCGATGTCATTTTTGTCAACGCTGCCGCATTGAATACGAATTTGATTTTGCTCAATTCAACCTCCAACCGTTTCCCCAACGGGCTTGGAAACGACAATGGATTGCTAGGCAAATACGTAGCTTTCCACAATTACCGGGCAGGCGTATCTGCCCAATATGAGGGCCATCTTGAATACACGACCCAGGGTGGAAGACCTACTTCAGGCTATTTCCCTAGATTCCGAAATGTCTTCAAACAGGAAACCGACTTCCTTCGTGGCTATGCTGCGGGGTTTGGGGCAAACAGAGGTGCCTATGCCGACCAGAATACTATTGGACTCGAGCTCAAGGAAAACCTGCTCAACCCAGACAAATACGGTCCGTGGAATGTAGGCTCGCACATGATGGGCGAGACCATTCCCAAAGAAACAAACTATGTGGCGCTCGATCCCAACCAAAAAGACGCATGGGGTATCCCGCTGCTCAAGATCCATGTCGATTACGACGACAATGACGAAAAAATGGTGAAGGATTACCTTGCCCAAATGACGGAAATGTTCGAAAAAGCGGGTTTCACCAACATCAAAACCCGTGACGATCGGCGCGCACCGGGATTGGATATCCACGAAATGGGCGGGGTCCGGATGGGCAAGGACCCAAAGACTTCGCTGCTCAATGCCAACCATCAGCTGCACGCCGTACCAAACGTGTACGTCACAGATGGTGCAAGCATGACTTCCACATCCACCCAAAATCCATCGCTTACCTATATGGCCTTTGCGGCAAGGGCCGCCCACCACGCGATGAAAAACCTTGGATAATAAAAAACCCGGGCAAATCTACCCGGGTTTTTTTGTGTTCTTTTTTTAAAATCCCACCAATTCCCTTCGCCCCAGTCTCATGTAAAATCCCACGTTGACGCTCATGAACCGCATGGCAGAGCGGTATGTTGATCCCGCATGATATTCATGAACTACGTCAGGCTGGGCTTCACTTACAAAGTCGAAATAGACATTCTCCCCTTGTGAATTTCCAGTTACGACATTTGGCTCGTTAGCTGTCATGAATCTCACGTCTCCTCCATTTTGGTAACCCAACCGTAGGTCGAGGAAGTACCTGTCCTTCGGTTGGGACTTGATGAGATATCCAAAATCCATCATCAAGCCCCCACCTAATAGCAGGTAAGAAGTCCTATCCTTTACCAGCGTAGATGTCTCCAAAGGTTTGGGACAATCGGAGGTAAACTGCTCCCTTGGATCCAAAATCGTCAGTTCGGTAGAAAACCGGCTAAATCCTGCTCCGGCGAGCAGATATGGATTGATCAATCCCGCATCCAACAAGTCGTAGCGGAGGTATAGGCTATTGTTGGTAAAACTGTTGAAGACCTGTACATCAACAATACCCTCATAGCCATTATCGAATTGGTAGGTTTCCTGCCGTTCCTGGAAACCATACTGCGAAAACGCCAGCTGCATACCAACCGCAAGTCTGGTCTTGGGAATTCGGTAGGCCAAGTCGGTGAAAATTCCATGGGCGGGTTTCTGTAGGATGTTTCCCATGTTACCCCTCGGGTTTGAATACTGGTAACCTACACCGAACTCAAATTGTGCATGGGAAATACTTGGAAAAAACAGACATAGCGACAAAACAAACGAAAGACAGAAATTACCAATTTTCATATATTTTGGATTTAAATGTGAACGTTTGATCTGCTTTGCAGGTAAAAAAAGCATTGTAGTTATATACGGCCTCGTGCGAAAAAGGCTGATAAATTTTACCTGTTTTTTTCGCTATGAAAAAACGGGCCAAGCCTATACTAGAAGCTTGCGATCAAACGATCTCCGCCTTCAGATCAAATTGGGGATTGTGCGTTGGGTTGTCTGTTTTACCGAGCTGCTTCAGAAAGCGGAGGTGTTCGATCAAGACTTTTGAAAGCGAATAATTTCGGTAGGGGAAGTTGAATTCCTTTGCGGTTTGCTTGACGATTTTGGTTAGTTGGAAGTAATGGATATGGTTGATGGTAGGGAAGAGGTGATGAATCACGTGGGTATTCAAGCCTCCCGTGATCCAGTTGATAAAATTATTTTCCGCGGCAAAATCTACAGTTGCTTCAGCTTGATGTGAACCCCAATCGCGGTGCACCGTTCCTGTTTCATCAGGAAGTCTGTACTCAGATTCTCCTGTGACATGCACGGGCACAAGTACAAAGCCTATAAACAAACCAATGGCAAGGTGCATCAACACGTGGTAGCCCAACATCTCCATCCAAGAAATTTCGAGCACCATCTTTGGAACAATTATCATATAGCTAATCACAAATACCTTCGTCGCAATCAGGATCCAAATCTCCTTGGTCGGATGTGGGTTGATAGCCCGATTTCCAAAATTATGTTGTAACAAGAGTTTGAAGTCCTTGAAGTAAACAATATTAAGGCTCAAAAGTGAGTACAAAAACGGTGCGTATAGGTGTTGGTATTTGTGAAACCACTTGCGTTTGGAGTTTGGATTGAGGCGCACCAGTTTGCTTTGATCGATATCGTCATCTTTTCCCGGGATGTTGGTGAAACCATGATGCGCAAAATTGTGCTTGAGTTCCCAGAAATAAGAAGAAATTCCAACCGCATTCCAAGCATAGGCAAAAAGCCGGTTGACCCATTGACTTTTGGAAATCGCATGGTGAGAGGCATCGTGTCCAATCGAGAAAAGCAGAATAGTGATGGAAATACCAAACACCACAAAAAGAAAGGCCAGTCCTAGTCCATGAAACTTGCCGCTAAGGATGGCAATGTATAATGCGGCTGTGATGATGAAGTAGAAAACTATTTTAAACCAAAAGAGCCCGTTGGCTTTTTTTGAGATTTGATTATCGTGAAAATAGGCCTCGATCCTTTCTACTAAAACCTTATAAAATCCATGATCGAGGGGGTGGTCAAATTTAACTTTTTGCATAGGTGGTTCGGTGATTTGTTTGTATAAAATTAGAGAAGGTGATTCAATAATATGTTTATAAATGAGCTCTTTATCTCTCAAAAAATGCAAAACGCTTCACAGATTTTTTGAAAAAACGCAAAATCTCCCGGTCACCAAATTTTTTTTTTTGCAATTAAGCTTTGGAGTTGCAGCCTGCCGGATAAAAAGAAGTGTATCCGGCAGCTTACGGATTTGAGAAACTGTTAGAAAGCCTTTGGCCCCACATACCGACAGCTATCTAAGAACCCATTTATGGGAGGCATTTTGATCTTGAAGAAAATCCTGCCACCGTTGCCTTGGTGCTGTTGGATGAAAGTTGCATGCAAATGGGTTCGGTGGAGTTTTCCGAATTTCTCCAAAAAAAGATGAACGGGGGGCTGAAGCAATTGGTCTTTGTCATCGGCGGACCCTATGGATTCTCCGAGGCTGTGTACCAGCGCGCCAACGGGAAGTTATCCCTTTCCAAAATGACCTTTTCCCATCAGATGGTGCGGGTGTTTTTTGTCGAGCAGTTGTACAGGGCCTTTACCATTCTCAGGAATGAGCCTTATCATCATGAGTGATGAAGAGTCCACTTTTGCCCCTAAGGCCTTCACATATTTCCACATCCGGATTATTGGAAATGGTGGATTTGAGAGATTCAAAAATGCGCAGAACAGAAAGTTTCGAGTTCCTTTACAGATAATATTCTCAATGAATTTGAGGAGAGTTTCTGAAAATCCTGGTCAGAAGTCAGAATGATATCGATGCCGTTTTCCAGGGCCATAAAATAGTGAATGGCATCTTCGATATCTGATTGTGATGATTTCAGGGCAACGGTGACCGTATGCCTGTCCCCTGAAATCAAGGCGAATTTTTCCAGCATAAGCTCGAGGAGTTCCTTGCCAATCGCGACTCCCTTTGCCTTGCAGATGTAATAGCTACAGATTTGGATAACAGAAATCGACCAGTATCCCGATATCTTACCTTCATCTACCCATTGAAAAATCCTCGTCAATTCATTAGACTGTTCTGAGCGATCAAGGAAAAAATCAAGTAGCACATTTGCATCAAAAAATACCTTTAAGGCCATCACTTAGCTCCTTTTCGCAAATAATAGTCCCGCTTCCAATCGATATCCTTTTCGAATTCAGCTTGATTTTCGGGCATCTTCTTGACAAATTCCACAAGAGAGACTTTCTCCTTGAGGGAACGTTTTGGTCGAAGCAGAGTCTCAAAGTAATCCTCCACCATGGAAGAAATGCTTATTTCATTTGCCTCGGCATATTTCTTCACCTCGCTGATTAGATTTTCGTCGAGGCTGATATTAAGCGGCTTTTTCATATGGAAAATATACGCATAAGTGAATTCATGCGCAAGATATTTAGAAAACATACGACTTTGCTCTGATCCAATGTATTGCTACACCTCCACCCCGTACAATTCCTTTAGTTTTCCTACGGTATAATCCACCTCCGCTTTGGTATTGAAACGGCTAAAGGAGAAACGCACCGAATCGCGTAGTGGATCGGCGTGGATTGCCCTGAGGACATGTGACCCTACTGTCGCGCCACTGCTACAGGCAGAGCCGCCTGAGGCCGAAATGCCATGAAGGTCCAAGTTAAAAAGCAACATCCCGGCGTTTTCTTCCGAGGGTGGTAGACTCACGTTGAGCACTGTATACAGGCTTTTGCCCATTTCGGCAGAGCGGCCGTTGAATGAGACGTCTGGGATATTCGCTTTGAGCAAGTCGATGAAATATTGTTTGATGCTTTCGATATGCGTCCGGTGTGCTGCCATATCTTCGTAGGCCAGTTCCAAGGCCTTGGCGATGCCCACGATACCGATGACGTTTTCGGTACCGCCGCGCATATTTCGTTCTTGCGCACCACCATGGATGAGGGCGTGGATTTTTTTGTCTTTCCTTACATAAAGGAATCCTGAGCCCTTTGGTCCATGAAATTTGTGTCCGCCGGCGACGATCGAATCCACGGGAAGTGACTTCAAATCATGCACGAAATGTCCCATTGTCTGTACGGTATCAGAGTGGAAAAATGCTCCATGCTGCCGTGCCAATGCGCCAATGGCCTGCATATCATTGATGTTTCCGATCTCATTGTTTGCGTGCATCAGGGAAACCAGCGCTTTCGGATGCTTCACCAGCAAGTCCTCCAATTGCTGCATGTCGATATCGCCGGATTCATTGACATCAAGCAGGTGAAGTTGGACCTTGCCCTTTTTGGCACACTCTTCCAATGTATGCAAAACAGCATGGTGCTCAATCGGGGAACTGATGGCATGGGTGATGCCGTGGGTTTCTATACTGCAGACGATGGCGGTGTTATCGGCTTCGGTGCCGCCCGAGGTGAAAAAAATCTCTGAGGGGGAAGCTTGGAGCAGTTCGGCAACTTTCTTTCTCGCTTTTTCGATCGCGGACCTCACTTCCCGACCATGGCTGTGGACGGAGGAAGGATTGCCGTAGTGCTGCTTCATAAATGGCAACATGGCCTCTATGACCCTGTCGTCCATTGCGGTCGTCGCCGCATTGTCAAAGTACACTCTCATCATGCATTACATTTGGGCTGGGTTGGAACTTGGCGCCTCGTAGGCGCCAAGACCACAAAGGTAATTATTTGCTTGAAGTAATTACCTCCTTGATGTCCAAGATGATCTTGTTGGCCAAATGCTCTGCGGTAACTTGGGTGGCTGATTCCGAATAAATCCTGATGATGGGCTCGGTGTTGGATTTACGCAAATGCACCCATTCCTTATCAAACTCGATCTTGACCCCATCGATATCGTTGATTGGCTGCTTCTTGTATTTCTTTTTGACCTCTTCCAGAATCTTGTCGACGTTGATTTCCGGCGTCAGCTCGATCTTGTTTTTGGAAATGTAGTAGTTGGGATAGCTGGCGCGCAGTCTGGAGATGCTTTTTCCAAACTTTGCCAAATGGGTCAAAAACAAACCAATCCCCACCAAAGCATCACGTCCATAGTGTGACTCAGGATAGATGACGCCACCGTTGCCCTCACCGCCGATGATGGCATTGGTTTCCTTCATCTTGTTGACGACATTCACTTCTCCCACGGCAGCAGCTTCGTATTTGCCCCCTCTTTTTTCGGTCACATCACGAAGCGCACGCGTCGAACTCAAGTTGGATACGGTGTTTCCCGGTGTTTGGGAAAGAACATAATCCGCCACAGCCACCAATGTATATTCCTCTCCAAAAGGAGAACCATCCTCGTTCATGAAGCACAGCCTGTCCACATCTGGATCGACGACAATGCCCAAGTCAAATTTCCCCTTTTTCAATTTGCTGGAAATATCCCTTAGGTTCTCTGGAAGCGGTTCAGGATTGTGTGGGAAGTGCCCATCGGGGGTACAGTACATTTCTTCGATATCTTCTACACCCAATGCGCGCAGCAACTTCGGCAAAGCGATACCACCCGTCGAGTTCACGCAGTCGATCACGACCTTGAATTTTCTTGCGGCAATTGCCTCGCGGTCCACCAACTTCAGTCCAAGCACATGCTGCACATGCCGATCGATATAATCTTCAATCAGCGTATATTTTCCCAAAGACTTGACGTCTGCAAAGGAGAAGTCTTCTTTTTCCGCGGCTTCCAAGATGGATTTTCCTTGGGCATCGGAAATAAATTCTCCCTGGGAATTGAGCAATTTGAGGGCATTCCATTGAGCAGGATTGTGGCTGGCGGTGAGGATGATACCGCCGCCCGCTTTTTCCAAAGGCACCGCCAATTCGACGGTCGGCGTCGTGCTGAGGCCAAGGTCAATCACGTGTATACCCAAACCTTGCAGTGTCGCCGTCACGAGTTTGGAGACCATTTCACCCGATATCCTCGCATCACGGCCGATCACCACTTTGGGGTTTTGGGTCTCTTTTACGACCCAGCTTCCATAGGCCGCGGTAAACTTCACCACATCCAAAGGCGTCAAACCTTCGCCCGGCTTGCCTCCAATGGTACCTCTAATTCCTGAAATAGATTTGATTAATGCCACTTGTGAAACAGTTTAGAAATCAATAAAAAAACCGCAAAAGGCGGGATAAAAAAGACTGGTTATTTGAATTTGGCCAAGACCTTGTCGACCTCGTTGCCTGGGTTGCCGCAGGAACTGTTGGCATCAACGGTCTTTCCGCAGTAGCTGCAAGTCTCTCCATCCTTGTTCAAGTAGGGATTTTGGGACGCGCAGGTGCCCTTAAACTGACCATCTTTGATGAAAATCAGCCTGACGGACATCAGGATAAAGAACAATGCCAAGAAGCCTATAGTCAAATACAAGGTTGCCATATCAATGGAATTTGCGCAAATTTACGGAATAACTTCAAAACGTCCTTACTTTCTGAATAGTTTCCCCCTTTATGTCTGATTTGTCACAAAGAGCGTACCAATTGGAGGCCTTCGGTCGCCTCCTGACCATCATGGATGAACTCCGTGCCCAATGCCCCTGGGACAAAAAGCAGACCTTGGAAAGCCTCCGCCATTTGACCATCGAAGAGACCTTTGAATTGTCTGACGCGATCCTCGAAAACAACCTCGGCGAAATCAAAAAAGAGCTCGGCGATATCTTACTCCACATTGTATTCTATGCCAAAATCGGCTCTGAAAAAGAAGCCTTCGATATCGGCACTGTCATCGATAGCCTTTGCGAGAAACTCATCCGTCGGCATCCCCACATCTACGGCGACACAGAGGCCAAAGACGAGGAAACGGTGAAGCAGAATTGGGAAAAGATCAAGCTGCAGGAGAAAGGAAATACTTCCGTCTTGGGTGGCGTACCAAAATCACTTCCCGCTTTGATCAAAGCCATGCGCATCCAGGAGAAAGCCCGGGGCGTAGGTTTTGATTGGGAAGAGAAAAATCAAGTGTGGGAAAAGGTGGAAGAGGAAATGCAGGAGTTCAAGGAGGCATTCGATGCCGTGTCAACCGAGCAAATCGACAAAGAGCGGGCTACCGGGGAATTTGGAGACCTGCTTTTTTCCCTGATCAATTACGCCAGGTTCATCGATATCAATCCCGAAGAAGCCTTGGAGCGCACCAACCTCAAATTCATCAAGCGTTTTCAATACCTCGAAAAGTCGGCACGCGAAGCGGGAAAAAAGATCGAGGAGATGAGCCTGGCCGAGATGGATGTCTATTGGGAAGAGGCCAAAAAACTCTAAGCAATCTGCCATTTTTCCCCCATTCTCTAAACCAAAAAAACCCCGAAAATTGAATTTCCGGGGTTTTGATCGAGCTGGCTTCCCTGCATCATGGCAAGAAGCTCAGACCGTGGCGGGTTTTCCACAGGAAGTATTTCTCGAAGAGGACTTTGCCAAAGTCATAGATGACATTGGGAATCATCACCGCAAAACTTCTGGGTTTGAAGAGGTTATTGCTCAAAATCACCACTTCTTTTTTGCCCGCATCCATGATGCAGATCCCTGGGATTTTGCCCCAAGGCTTGTGTACCAACTCTGATTTGCCTTTTTCCACCCTCACGATGTTTTCTGCAACGATTTTCCCTGTTTCATCGCTGGGATATCCTGTTTTAGGACTGCTGAAAGGAACCTTTCCAGGTTTGAAAGGGAGTTTTACATCCACTGCGATACCCGCTGCCCATACGTTTGGATAGACGGGGTGACGGTAATCGTCTCCAACGGGCATGTATCCGGCACCCGTCGCGCCGAGTTTGGGAGAATTTTGGACAAAATCCACCCCAACAAATGGCGGCATGAGCATGGAGAATGAGTAGGGGAGCTTTTCACCATTGGAGAGGAAAACTTCCTTGTCGGTCATTTTCTCCACGGCAACCTCCGTCCTGAAGTGGATATTGAACATCTTCATGAATGACTTCAGCATCGTTTCGGCACCAGTCATGCCATCAATCCCGAAGTGTCCCAAGTAAGTTTCCGGCGTGATCCAATACAGATCCACTTTTTTGCGGATTCCCTGCTCGCGGAGCCATTTTTCGAAGTTGAAAACAAACTCATAGGCCGCGCCCATGCAGCCTGCCCTTTGGGTGGCCCCTATGACAACAGGACCGGGATTGGCTTTGAATTTCTCCAGGGATTCCCGGATTTTCATGGCACCAATCGGAGTCCCGACGTAGTGCGCATATTCTTTCACGCCCGGCGCTACATCAAAATCGACCTTTGGTCCGGTGGCTACAACCAAATGGTCATAAGCGACTTCACCGCGGTCGGTAATCACTACTTGTCTGTCTGGATCCACTTCCAAGGCAACGGCTTTGAAGAACTCAACGCCTTTTTTCTTGAAAATGTCGCCCCTAGGCACAGTAATATCCTTGACTTCCCTTCTTCCAAACGGAACCCAAATCAATGATGGTATAAATAGGAAATCGTCGTTTCGGTCGATGACCACCACATGATGGTCTTTGCCTCCTTTTCGCTTGAGCTCGAGGGCTGCAGTGAATCCTGCAAAATTTCCCCCGATGATAACGGTCTTTGTCATGGCTTCTTGGAATTTGAAATAAAGTACCGTCTATAATCCCTGAAAAACAGTGATGTATGTCACTTTGGGAGGCGATTTTGGGAATAGTTCCTGCAAAAAAACCGCACCTGTAAAAGGGGCTTGCCTTTCCGCAAAATATACCGCAACTTATTCCCTGCTGTGGATCTACGGGGAAGGATTTTCCCTCGATCTGTATGCGACTCGTTCACGACAATAAACCCATGTACCGCGTAGCGTTTGCATTTATCTGCTTCATAGGATTGGTTGCCTGCAGACAGGAACTGCCTGATTTTTCCAAGGAATTGGTTTCCGTTCCCTTGTCGCCAGAAGATCAGCTGAGGACTTTCCAGTTGGAAAAAGGATTTGAAATCGAGCTTGTCGCCTCCGAACCGATGGTGCAGGATCCGATCCTGATCACTTTTGATGGGCACAACCGCTTGTGGGTCGTCGAGATGCGGGGATACATGAGTAATCTGGAAGGAACTGAAGAGAAATCACCGATTGGGAGAATTTCCGTATTGGAAGACCTAGATGGTGATGGGCTGATGGACAAGAGCACGATCTATCTTGACAGCCTTGTGATGCCGCGGGCCATCGGATTGTTCAAAAACGGTGCACTCATCGCTGAAAATAATGCGCTCTGGATCAGCTATGACAGCGACGGGGACCTGAAGGCCGATTCGAAGGAACTGCTGGATTCCACCTATGCCGCCAATGGTGTCCCCGAGCATTCCGACAACGGTTTTGTGAGAAACGTCGACAACTGGTACTACAGCGCCAAGTCGCGTCTGCGGTACCGTTTCCAAAATGGGACCTGGCTGCGGGACAGCACCGAGTTTCGCGGGCAGTGGGGTATTTCCCAGGATGACCAGGGCAGGCTGATTTACAATTACAACTGGTCCCAACTCCACGGGGATTTGGTTCCAGCAAACTTCCTGTACCGAAATGCCAACCACAAACCCAATTCGGGTATAGACCATGGCCTGACGATCGATAGGCGAATTTATCCCATTCGGCCCAACTTGGCTGTTAACCGCGGCTACATTCCCGGAACGCTGGATTCTGCCGGGAGATTGCTGGAATTTACATCCGCCTGCTCGCCCGTCGTGTACAGAAGCACCCTTTTCCCGGAGGAATACCGGGGAAACATCTTTGTGATGGAAAATGCCGGCAACCTCGTCAAGCGAAACGTGGTGACGCAAAAGGGATGGCTCTTGGAAGCCCATGACCCCAATCCAGGCGAGGAGTTTTTATCCTCCTATGATGAGCGCTTTCGTCCGGTGCATGGTACTGTCGGACCGGATGGGGCATTGTACATTGTGGACATGTACCACGGTATCGTGCAGCACGGGTCTTACATGACTCCCTATCTGAAGGAACAAACCCAAAGCCGCCAACTCGACCAATATGTCCACATGGGTCGTATCTGGCGCGTTGTCCCTAAAAGAACCAAAACAAGGGAAATCCCGAAACTGGCCGAAATGAGTCCAAACCAATTGCTTGAAATGCTTTCGCACCCCGATGGCTGGCAGCGGGATATGGCCCAACGGCTCTTGGTCGAAAGCGGAGACCAAAACCTGGTACCGCGACTGCGTGAATTGGCAACCAACGGAAGCGCCGCCTTGGGAAGATTCCACGCCCTCTGGACACTCGAAGGCCTGGGAGCGATCGATGAAGCAACTCTCAGGTCAAGTTTGAATGATAACGATCCTTTGGTCGTGCAGACCGCCCTTCGGCTTTCCGAAGCCATAGCCTCAAACAATCCTGAATGGAAGTCCGAATTGGGTGGGACAATGAAAAAGATGTTTCCGGCTGCAGCGGATGTTGTTGCCCTGCAACTCGCTTTGACTGCTGGTGTACTGGATTTTGACTTGAAATCAGAAATACTGGCGGGCCTTTTTGACCGCTTTGGGCATCAACCGCTTATGCAGGACGCGATTTTGAGCAGTTTGGAAGGGCAGGAATTTTCATTTTTGGCTTACCTGTTTTCTCAGGAATCATGGATGGAAAGCCTGCCCCACAAGGAGATTTTTGTCGAGATGCTCACTACTGCGACGATCAAAAACCGCAATCCATTGGAAATTAAGGGGCTTCTGGCATTGGCCGACAAATCACCGATCACCTGGAGGGAAATGTCCATGCTACAGGCGATGGCAGTCCAGGCAGGTGACCCAAACAATCTGGCTTTGGTGGAATTGCCGCAACGGCCCGACTTTTTCAAAAGGAAAGACATCGAGCTTGAGCCCGAAAAGATAGAGATGGTCAAGAGCCTCTACGAATGGCCCGGCTACAAGGCAACCCCAAATATTACTTCCGGGCAGCATTTGGATGAAAATGGGAGGAAATTATTTGCCCAAGGGCGGCAGAAATACCTGACAGCTTGCGCAGGTTGCCATGGCTCCAACGGTAAAGGCGTGGCAAGGATGGGACCGCCATTGGCCGCATCCGAATGGGTGGTGGGAGACGAAAAACGGCTCGCATTGATCATCCTCCATGGCATCGAAGGCCCTATCGAAGTGGCAGGAAAAAAATATGATGCGCCCGAAATCCTACCCGTGATGCCAGCACATTCCACGATGGATGATGCTTCGATTGCAGCCATTTTGACCTATATCCGCAACGAGTGGGGCAACCAAGCCGGCGCGATCACTGGACGTGTCGTGTCCTCGACAAGGCATACCT
Organism: Mariniradius saccharolyticus AK6; assembly: GCF_000330725.2. Taxonomy (GTDB): domain Bacteria; phylum Bacteroidota; class Bacteroidia; order Cytophagales; family Cyclobacteriaceae; genus Mariniradius; species Mariniradius saccharolyticus. The sequence continues at coordinate 289,995 of NZ_AMZY02000006.1, forward strand.
CCCAAGGGCGCGTGTATCCCTGGTCAGCCGCCGAACTCAACAAACATATCGAAAGCCTCAGCGAATCCAAACCTTCAAACCCATGAAAAACCAAACCCATGTCGAAACGCATGATCCTGAGCGGAGGAAGTTTCTGAAGACTGTTGGTGCAGCTTCCTTGGCTTTTGCAATGCCATTGCCGATGATCGCCAAGGAACTTGGTGTGGAGAAAATGGGCATTGTCGTCCACTCCTACGGCATCAGGTGGAACTCAAAAACGGCAAGCGCCGACTATCCGGGTTTCAAGGATGCATTTGATCTGTTGCGTCACTGCCATCAAATCGGAGCGGGGGGAATTCAAGTGGGCGTGAATAATTGGGCCGAGGATCTCAGCAAAAGGATGCGGGAGTATGCGGAAAAAAACAATCTATTCCTGGAGGCGAGTATCTCCCTACCCAAGTCCAAAGAGGATGTGGCGCGGTTTGAAAAGGATATCCTTGCAGCAAAGGAAGCTGGAATGCAGGTGATGCGCACAGTCTGCCTTAGTGGCAGGAGGTATGAGACCTTCAAAACGATGGAGGACTGGAATCATTTCAGGCAAAATTCCCTGACTTCACTCCAGTTGGCCGTGCCGATTGTCGAAAAGAACAAGGTTCTGTTGGCAGTCGAAAACCACAAAGATTGGCATGCTGCAGAGTTGGTTGACATCCTGAAGGGCCTGGGAAGCCATGCGGTGGGTGCTTGTTTGGATTTCGGCAACAACCTGGCGCTTTTGGAGGACCCCAACGAGGTCATCCGCACTTTGGCGCCGTACTCCTTTTCCACGCATGTCAAAGATATGGGCGTACAGGAATACGAAAATGGCTTCCTGCTTTCGGAGGTTCCTTTGGGTCAAGGCATCGTGGATTTGCAGGCGGCGGTTGCACTTTGCAAAAAACACAAGGCCAACATTTCCTTTTGCCTGGAAATGATTACAAGGGATCCTTTGAGAATCAATTGCCTGCAAACGGGATATTTTGCAACTTTCGACAAGCTGCCTGCCAAACAATTGGCTGCGGTTTTGGAAATGGTCCGCAAACAAAGCTTCAAAGGAAAGCTCCCCGCCACCTCGGGTCTCGATCCCGAGCAGCAACTGGCATTTGAAGAACAAAATATCCTTGATTCCTTGGCCTATAGCCAAAAGCAACTGGGTCTAGGCTAAATATTGCACTTCATCAAAATGTTCCAATCTGTCCGAAATTCTTGTCTCTTGTTTCTTTCCGCTCGTTTCTCGTCTCTCGCCTCTCAAATCTCACGTTTCAAATCTCAAACCTAACCCATGTCCTCCCTCACCTCCCTCCCCGGCATCAAACTCTTTGACCTCAGCGGCAAGTCTGCCATCATCACCGGTGGTTCCAAAGGCCTCGGTCTCGCCATGGCAGCAGGCCTGGCTTCCGCGGGTGCCAATGTCATGCTCGTCAGTCGCAAAGCCAATGAAGGGGATGCGGTGGCGCAGGAAATCTCAAGAGCCTATCGGGTCAAAGCCATTACCTTCGCCGCCGATGTGAGGAATCAGGCCGATATGGAAGCCATGGCCAAAATGGCCCATGAGGAATTTGGCCGAATCGACATCCTCATCAACAGTGCCGGCATCAACATCCGGGGCCCTATCGATGAGCTTACGGAATCGGATTTCCAACAAGTAATGGACGTCAATGTTACGGGAACTTGGCTGGCCTCCAAGGCCGTCACACCCTATATGAAAGAAAGTAAAAAAGGGGCCATCATCAACCTCGCAAGTACCTTGGGCTTGGTCGGATTGGCCAACCGTACGCCTTATGCTTCCTCCAAAGGGGCGGTGGTCCAAATGACCCGAGCCTTGGCTTTGGAACTTGCACCTTGGAACATCACGGTCAACGCCATTTGTCCGGGGCCGTTTTTGACCGAAATGAACCTTCCGATCGCCGATACCGAAGAGGGAAAAAAGTTCGTCGTGGGCGCTACGGCTTTGGGACGTTGGGGCGAACTCCAAGAGATACAAGGCGCTGCGATCTTCCTCGCTTCCGATGCCGGCACGTATATGGTAGGATCCATGCTGACGGTGGACGGGGGCTGGACGGCAAGATAGTTGCCGATCGGTGGGTTTTCGAGTGCCCTTAAGTGTATCGAAAGAAAATCAGCGTTTTTTCAACCCTCAAAAACCGGATCCGGGGAATCTATGATTTTTCGGACAAACCCAACCATTTGGTCGATCTCTTCCCAAGAAAAGCCCAAACTGGATTGGGAGTGGGCGAGTGCGTCCCGCAGTTTTCCCAAGTCATTCATCATATCCGTAAATCCTTCCCTACTGAGTGCGGGATCAAACTTCTTGAAGCGCTGTTGCTTGGAGAAGATCGAACCCAAATCGCCAAATTGAAGGCACTGTACCAAGTCGATTTCTTCCTTTCTGGCCTTTTTCCATTCATACAGATCCCGGGCATTGTTGAGCCTGTTGGCCGAAATGCTGCTTTCCCAAGTTTGCAGGTAATTTCGAATCAGGTTTTTCATATGTGTTTCGAGAATGCTGATCACACCAAACAGGCCAATCCGCACGGGTATTTTGTCCAAATCCGTCCTAGTCACGATGTAGGCCAACTGTCCCTCTTCCTCGATAAAATACCGCCGCTTGGCAATCAGCAATCGAAAAGCCTTGATTAGCGGCGTGTCTTGGGGAATGATCTCGTCCGCCTCCACGGGGGAAGGCCCGCTTTCACCGACGTCATATTTCCAATACTGTCCCGACTTCTTAAACACCGCCGTATGAAAATTGCGGCTTTCCATTTCTTCCCTGAAATTGCTTTCGTTAAAAACCAAAAGGTTTTCGGCTATCGGCATCACGTTGATCTGTTCTTCGAAAAGCAAGCGAAGTCTGTCGGCTGCGTTCATGGTTTTTGCGGGATTTGGGAAGCTGAAAATAGAAAAATTAGGAGAGGTATTTATATTGGCAGTGGAATTAAAAATCGCAGGTATTTATGGCAGCAATGGAACTCGGAATCGGAAGTCAAATCAGACACCCCAAATTTGGGAAGGGTGTGGTGGTAGAGGCTGATGCCCAGTATTATAAGATCTATTTCAACTTCACGGCGGAGGTCAAGACCATCGCCCGTGATTTCCCGCATTTTGAATTGATCGAGAAAAAGGAAGCCGAACCGGTATCCATTTCGCTATCCGATATCGAAAAGGCCGTGGAAAACGCGCTCAAGAAAATGCCTTCCAACGATCCTTTGCCCCGGGTCAGTATGGCGCAAAAATGGCTCAAAGGCACCGTCACGCTCAATCCCTACAATCCCGAGATGAGCAACAAGGAAATTCCGATTGAAACCTTTTTCCACAAAATCATCATGATCCGGGAAAGACTGCGCGTCCTCGAGCAAAACATCAACAACCACGAGAAGCTTGACGACCAGGACCGCATCCAACTCCAGCAATACATCACCCGGGCCTATGGTTCCCTCACGACCTTCAACGTCCTCTTCGCCGACAAAGACGATTACTTCAAAGGGGCCGGGAAGGAGGATTGAGGAAATGGTTCAGAAAAATAGAATGTCTACACACTTTTCTTGGTGTAGTATTTCCATCCAGTTTCCGATCAAAAAGGCCGAAGGTTTTATCGAATATTAGATTTATAACTCATTTTTTGCCTATTTTTGAGTTATATTTTTATAATTATACCTCATGCGTTGGAATTGGGAATCCAAAAATTGGCCGAATTTCGAATACGACCTTGCTGAACTGGACGGGTTGGAGGAAGAATTTTTGAAGAAGTCCGGGCATTTGTTGGGCGCATATACACACATTGCCCAAGGAGACAAAGAGCATTTGATCGTGGATATTATTTCGGAAGAAGCCCTAAAGACATCCCTGATAGAAGGGGAATACCTGAATCGGGAAAGCATCCAATCTTCAATCAAGAAGCAATTTGGACTCCAAACCGAACTCAGGAAAATCAGCCCCGCGGAATACGGTATTGCGGAAATGATGGTAGACCTGTACCAGCGTTTTGATACGCCACTTTCACACGAAATGATATTCACCTGGCACAAGATGCTCTGCAACGGTAGACGGGACTTGCTCGATATCGGAAGATACCGAAGCAGCGCAGAGCCCATGCAAGTGGTATCGGGGGCAATTGGGAAAACAAAGGTCCATTTTGAGGCACCACCTTCGGCGGTAATTTCCAAGGAAATGGACAGGTTTGTAGAGTGGTTTGAAGTGACCCGAACACTTGGTCCGAATCGGCTTAAACCACTGCAGCGGGCGGGAATAGCCCACCTGTATTTTGTCTGTATTCATCCGCTAGAAGATGGCAATGGGAGAATAGGGCGGGCAATAGCTGAGAAAGCACTCGCTGAGGGCCTGGGCCATCCTTCATTGATTGCGCTGTCGTATACGATCGAAAAGCACAAGAAGGATTATTATGCGGCTTTGGAAAGGAACAACAGGCATTTGGAAATCACTGATTGGCTCCAGTATTTCTCCAAAACTATCATCGAGGCACAGCAGAATTCGATCAAAATCGTTGGGTTCGTGGTCCAAAAGGCAAAATTGTTTGGCAAACTCAATGGACTTTTAAACGAGCGCCAAGAAGAGCTCCTCAACAGAATGTTCAGGGAAGGAATTGAGGGATTCAAGGGTGGTCTGAGTGTGAAAAATTACATTGCGATTACCTCCGCTTCCAGGGCAACCGCCACGAGGGATTTGCAGGATTTGGTGGCAATGGGTGCATTGTTGAGGTCAGGAGAGCTCAAGGGCACGCGGTATTTTTTGAATTTGGAGGGGTTCTGATCCTTGTAGCGGAGAGAAGGTTATTTCCGTGCTTTGTACTTTCCCCAAAAATATCCCGGAAAAATCAGTGCCTTGAGTTTCCAGTCATTTTTCTCTTTGAGGCCAAGGGAAGTATCGGCGTGCACAGCGCGGTACATTTTGGAGGCCAACAGGGTATGTCCGATCAGGAGGACAAAGGCAATGGCATACAATATCAGTTCTGTCATACCTTTTCCATGACCAAGGCTGCCCATTGGTCTTTGGTTTCGATCGCTTTTTCCACAAACCCAACAGCCAAGGCACGCTCAGCAATATCTTCGACATCATGCTCGTAAAATCCACTGAGCAGCAGGAATCCGCCTTCTTTTACCAAATGTGAATAGACTTCCATCTCGTCCAACAGCACGTTTTTGTTGATATTGGCGAGTACGATATCAAATAGCCCCTGTGGGTTTACCTCGCGGACGGTTCCTTTTCCCATACGGACAGCGGACATGCCGTTGAGGTCAAAATTCTCGTTGCCGTTTTCGACGCACCATTCATCGATGTCAAAGGCCTCAATCGAAGCAGCCCCCAGCTTGTGCGCCATGATGGCCAAAATCCCCGTCCCCGAACCGATATCCAGCACCCGCTTTCCCCGGTGATCGATCCCCAGCTGATGCGACAGCATCAAAAACGTGGTGGCATGATGACCAGTACCAAAGGACATCTTGGGGTTGATTTGGATCTCGTAGGGGAATTCGGTTCTTGGGTTGTGGAAGGAGGCACGCACGTAAACTTGATCACCCACGGTAATGGGGTCGTAGTGCTTTTCCCACTCCTCGTTCCAGTTGACCTTGTCCATTTTGCTCTCCACGACGGACAAATCCGCCACATCGGCATATTGGGCAATCACTTGTGTGTAGTTATTGCGGTCAAAACTATCCTCCGGAATGTAGGCGTCAAATCCCTCATCCGTCTCCAGAAAAGAATCAAAGCCGACCTCAGCGAGCTCGGCTATGAGTATTTCCCTGTAGTGTTCGTCACAGGATATTTTGAATTCCAGGTATTGCATCTAACGCTTTTTCGGTGTAGAAACTTTTCCAAAGTTTGACTAATGGCAAAGTAGTCAACAAGTTTTAAAACCCAACTTTGGAAAAGTTGATTGGTCTGAAATCAAAACGATTTCACGATCTCGACAAAATCACGGGATTTGAGCGAAGCGCCGCCTATCAATCCTCCGTCGACATCAGGCTTGGAAAAAAGCTCTTTGGCATTGCCAGGATTGGCGCTACCGCCATAGAGGATGGAGATATTGTCCGCAATCGCTTGCCCGTACTTGGAGGCCAAGTGGCTTCTCAGGGCGGCGTGCATTTCCTGTGCTTGGTCGGAGCTTGCTGTTTTTCCGGTTCCAATCGCCCAAATCGGTTCGTAAGCAATAACGATTTTGGATAGTTCTTCCGGGCTAAATCCGAAAAGGCTCTCGGTAAGTTGTTGCTTCACGTATGCCTCATGGGTGCCGGCTTCGCGGATTTCCAAAGGCTCGCCGCAGCAGAATATCGGCGTCAGGCCGTTGGCCAAGGCTTGTTTGGTTTTCTCTGTCAAGAGTTGGTTGGATTCCTTGAAATATTCCCTGCGCTCGCTATGGCCCAGGATGACAAACTGCGCGCCAAAGGATGCCAGCATTCCGGCAGAAATCTCTCCCGTGAAAGCACCCGAGGCTTTATCGGAGCAGTTTTGTGAACCCAAAAACAAGTTGGGCGTATCGCCAATCAGTTTTTTTACGGTATAGAGATGTACAAAGGGAGGGTTGAGTACGACGGTGACATCGGAGACATTTTCGTCCTTGAGCATGTTGACGATCTCGGAGGTCAATTTTTGGCCTTCCTCGAGATTAAGGTTCATTTTCCAGTTGCCAGCTACGATTTTCTTCCGCATGGTTTAAGGTGGTTTGAGTGGATGGATTTGAAAAAAATAACCAATACAGTTACTTTGAGCCAAAAGTACATAAAATGTCCTTTCCCCGAAAAGAATATCCAAAGGCCGAAGGCAAAAAGCCCTGGAGCTTGGCTGAGGCCAAGACGAAGTTGGCTGCCTACTGCGCGTACCAAGAGCGCTGCCAAGAGGAGGTCAGGACCAAGTTGGCGGAAAGGAAGATTTTTGGAGAGGATGCCGAAAACCTCATCGTGCTGATGATTGAGGAGGGATTTCTGAATGAAGAGCGATTTGCCAAAGCCTATGCACGCGGCAAGTTCAATCTGAACCATTGGGGAAGAAACAAGATCCAGCAGGAGCTGAAATGGCGAAAAATCAGTGCCTATTGCATCAAGCAGGCCATGAAAGAAATCGACGGGGAAGAATATTGGCAGACCATTGTGAAATTGGCTGCACGCAAATCAAAAGCGGTGAAGGAAAAATCCGATTTGGCACTGCGTTACAAAACATCCGCTTACTTGATTTCCCGAGGATTCGAACCCGACCTTGTGGAGGAAGCGCTGAACGAAGTCATTCCAAAATAAATTTTCATAAAATCATGGTATTCTGCTAATTTGCGGCAGATTTCACCAAAGAATGATCCAGAAACTTTTCCCCTTGGACAAAAACTATATCCTACGACAAGCACAAAGCTTGCTCGAGGAGCGCATGTTGGAGATGATGGTTTTTGAACTGAAGCGATCCTACACCCAATTGTACAATCCGTTGATGCTCATGGATGAGGTTTTTGGGAAAATCCTGGATACCTATGACTATCCAACGGATCGATTGAGGGTGATTTACAGGCAGCTTTGCGGCATTTATCGCTACCAGCATAAAAACAACCAACTTGAGCTGCTTTTTGACGGTCGAACCCACTTGGAAAAATTCCAGGATGATTGGGTTACCCAATTTTCCGCATGGCTTCGGGAACTCGGCCAGCATGAGCAATATGTGAAAACGATGCTTCGGATGACCATCCTCTATGACACAGATTCTCGCGCCGAATGGGCCGAAAACCATTGCAAGTTTTTTGTCAACCAATACTTCGACCTCAAAATCATCAAGCGAAAAGGCGAACTGAGGCTGAAGTCCGCCTAACAAGTTCGATATATTATATACCAAACAAAAAACCCTCTCCAATTTGATTTGGAGAGGGTTTTTTGTTTTTACTGCTATTTTCAGTCCAGGTTGATGTTGAGCGTCTTGCCATCTTTGGTCACAGTCGCTTTCTTATCGCAGTCTCCATTTCCGAAATCCAGCGTGTAACTCAGTTCTCCACCCACAGTCAAGACAACCATTCCTAGAGACGGTGTCCAGTTGCCTTTGTCAGTGCAAGACTGGAAGTATGTCAATGGCTTCTCGATAATGGAAATAAATCCAACACCCAGCCTCGTTTTGCCCCCAGCACCACCGGAAACTTCTACTTTGAAGCCGCGTTCATCATTTGGCAAATAGAGTTTTTTCTCAAACTCACCCTCTAGCGTGGCGAACGTACCATCAGGCCAAGTTACTTTTCCGGCCGCGATCAAGGTCTCAAAGAGAAAATATTTTCCTTCGGCATTGAAACCCCTGTTGATGATTTTCCTTCGGCCCTCGATTTTCAGGCCGTTGACCTCATACCCATCAAAAGTTATGAGAACTTCAGTCCCGGACTCCAGCGACAGCGCTGAAAAATAGATCATGATTTTGCCCTTGCGGTTCACACCTTTGGGGCTTGTACATCCCTCGCCAAAGTTGATAACGATCGCCCTGTTGTTGGGATAGAAGTCCACTTTGGTGGTGTTGCAGAGGTCATTTCTCAAGTCAAGTTGGGAACGGAAACTGAATCCGTTGCTTTGCATCGCGGATAGCGTGAGCATGTCCGCATCCTCGTAAGCTGCTTCGACTTCGGCGTTTTCCTGTAGGACGGCTGCGTCCTCCATGGGAAGTTGGTCTTCTGTTTCGGTACAGGAAAAGGCAAAAAGTGCTCCCAGTACCCACACAGAAAGTCTTGAAATTGGGTGATAAGCTTTCATGTGGATTAAGTTTTAGTACTGAAAGTAAAGCAAAAAATTCTTAACTATAGTGCGTCCGAGGAGGATTTTTTTGAAGTTTTTTTCCCCTTATTGCCTGAATTTGAGGCACATCCAATATTTTGGGTAAGAGATACATTTTCGGGTATACCACCGAATCCCTCCGAAAAATCCCAAGTTTCGGCAAGCGGAGGTGAGGGCTGTTTCTTTCTTGCCTTTTTCATAAAAATTAATTGGCTACGATCACTGCTTCTTCCAAAATGAAGTTCATCTCCTCGACATCCTCACTGTTGAGTTTGAGCTTTCCCTTGATGGTAATGATTTCGTCGGTCTTGATCCTGCGCGAAGGTTTGGTCTTGAGCTTTCCCACAACGATCGTCTCAGGGCCCGCACCACCGCAAAAGAAGCACTCCGCCATGGGAAACTTTGATAGCACCGCGTAATTGGACGTGGCAATGTCCAATGGAATGTAAAAACCCGACACACTGACGATCTTACCCTCCATCGCCTTCAACTCATCGGGGAAACTCGGATACAAAAAGTACATATTGAAGTCACGGTTGAGCTTTTCAACGAAACGGGTTTTGGCAAACATTCCCCACAGATCGGGCTCCTTTTGGATGGCGGCTACCGACCAAAACGAGAAAAGGAAGAGAATGATGACGACGGTGCGTTTTGACATGGATCGTGCTGGATTATCAAGGTAGACAACGAAGGGAGGGGGCGTTTCGGTTCAAAGTTATGCTGGATTGACAGTTAATGCAACATTATTGCAAAAAATGTACTAGGAAGTCATCCCTATGTTTGCATAATTTTAAGTCGTGAAAAAAGAACTCTCGCAGGTTGACATCATTCTTGAACTTTCCAAATCAAAGAAGAAGAAGCACCTCTTAAGTGTCGTTAGGATTGTCCTTTTCCTCGGGATGCTGGCAACGTTTATCGTCGGCGCTACCGACAAAAGCTGGGTTTTGATTGTTTTTGCTGGGTTGATGGTCCTTTTCTTTCGCATTGTATTGACTTTTATCCGGCTTCAGGACCGGATTGCTTTCATGGAGCAACTGTTGAGAATCGAAGAAGAAAGCGAAAAGCGAAAAACAAGAACCTTAGGTGACTTTGACGGAGGCACGGAGTTTCTGGACAAAGCACATCCCTTCGCCAATGACCTGGATCTTTTTGGTCAGCATTCCTTATTTCAACTGCTCAACCATACCGTCAGTCGGGATGGCGCCCAGCTTCTGGCAGACTGGATGAAGCGCGAAATGGATGCAGAGACGGCCTTGTCCCGTCAGTCTGCCATCCATGAACTCGCCGCAAATCGGGATTTTATAAGAAGTTTTGAGGCCATAGGTCGGGCCTTTCTGAAGGATGAAAAATCCAAGAAACCCTTTTTCCAATGGCTTTCCGAACGGGAAAATTGGCCAAAATGGTATTTCATCCCCACATTCATCGGACCGATTGGAGGCGTGTTGCTTTTGGCCATGGGCGTGTCGGAAATGATTTCCCCTGCTTTGCTGGGAATATGGATCATCCTGGGTATCGGATTTATGTCCTCGATTTTCATGAAGATGAACAAAATATCAGCGTCCATGCCGCTGCTTAGCGACCTTAAGACCTACAAAAAATGGGTGGAACAATTGGAAAACACTGGTTTTAGAGATAGCTACCTGAATAGCCTGCAGCAGTCTTTTCTGACACAACATTTGAAAGGCTCGCAAATTTTGAGGGAGTTGGAACAGAAGACGTTCCTCCTTCAAAATCGATTCAACCTAATGTACCTTATCGCAAATGCCTTTTTTTGGCTCGATTTCCTGATTTACTTCCGGGCGATTCGGTGGAAAAAGAACCATGGCTACCTGATGTCGGACTGGGAGGAAAAACTAAAGGAATGGCAAGTGTTGGTTTCCTTGGCGTCATTCGCCTTTGAAGAGCGTTTGGACGTTTTGCCGACATGGAACAAGAGTACCGAAATCTTGGCCATTGACCTGAAGCATCCGCTGATTTTGCCCAATACCGCGATCGGTAATGACTTTCACTTGGGAAAAGAGCAAAAAACCGTGCTATTGACCGGTTCAAATATGTCCGGGAAGACCACTTTCATGCGGACCTTGGGCATCAATATGGTTTTGGCCAATTTGGGCTTGGGAATCTTCGGGAAGAAATTCGAAATCGGTGCCTTCGGCCTTTTCACCAGTATGCGCAATACCGACAATCTCGGGGAGAGCGTCAGTTCGTTCTATGCAGAGCTTGGGAGAATCAAAAAACTCTTGGATATGGCTGCCGATGGACGACCGATATTCTACTTGTTGGATGAAATATTAAAAGGAACCAATACAATTGACCGTATCATGGGAAGCGAAGCCCTCATACGTCAATTGGCGGCTAGTCCCTGCAAAGGCATCATTTCCACCCACGATATTGAGCTGTCGCAATTGGAGGACAAACTTCCCTATGTGATCAACAGGAGCTTTCACAGCCAGATTTTTGAAGACAAAATCCTTTTTGACTACACACTGAAAGAAGGACCTTGTCCCAGTTTCAATGCCCATAAACTGATGGAGCTGATGGGAATCAAATTCACAGAATAGCCTCTTTGGCACGGTACTTGGTTAATTAGACAATTGAAAATCAGATGTTTAACTAAACCAACTATTTTATGAGCTCTCTATTGTATCTAATTGCAGTGGTTTTGGTGATCGGGTGGGTCTTCGGATTCTTTGTATACAGCTTGGGTGGTCTGATCCATATCCTATTGGTGTTGGCCGTAGTAGCGGTGCTGCTAAGGCTCATCGGAGGAAGGCCCGTGTGATTCAAATGTTTCAAAAACGATAAGCTGAAGCGTTCCAAAAGAGGGCTTCAGGCTTTTATATGGCTTTTGTTTTTCGCAGGGGAATTTTTGGTGTAATTTTGACCCAATACCTTTTCATTGTGAAAAAAAGCTATCAGCACAAAACCCTTGGAATCTTGGGTGGCGGCCAACTCGGTCGCATGGTCATCCAATCTGCCATCAATTACAACTTGGACATCCATATCTTGGATCCAGATCCTTCTGCGCCCTGCAAGGATATCGCGCAAAAATTCTCCGTAGGAAGCCTCAGGGACTTTGACACCGTTTACAAATTTGGGCAAGCCTGCGATGTGATTACCATTGAAATTGAAAATGTCAATACTGACGCTTTACAGCGCTTGGCCGACGAAGGAAAGGAAGTTTTTCCCCAGCCTGCAATTATCAAACTGATTCAAGACAAGCGCCTGCAAAAGCAATTCTACAAAGAAAAAGGCATCCCCACGGCCGATTTTGTACTTACGGAAAATAAGGAAGAAGTCCGTCTCCATGCTGATTTCCTTCCGGCAGTCAACAAACTTGGGCGGGAAGGGTATGATGGGCGTGGGGTTCAGATTTTGCGGAATGAAAGCGACCTCGATTTGGCTTTTGATGCACCGGGCTTGTTGGAAAAGTTGGTGGATTTTGAGCAGGAAATCGCTGTCATCGTAGCCAAAAACCAAAGTGGTGAAATCAGAACGTTTCCGGCTGTCGAATGTGCTTTCCACCCCACAGCGAACCTGGTAGAATTCTTGTTTTCCCCTGCCACCATCACTGCATCTATTGAAAAGCGTGCCCAAGAGATCGCTGTGGAAGTCATAAATGCCATGGGCATGGTCGGGATTTTAGCTGTCGAAATGTTTGTGACCAAGGATGGCCAAGTCTTGGTCAATGAAATCGCACCCCGTCCCCACAACAGCGGGCATCATACGATCGAGGCCAATTTCACATCCCAATTTGAGCAGCACCTACGGTCCGTGCTCAACATGCCTTTGGGCAACACGGAAGGCCGCTGCCCCGCAGCAATGGTCAATCTTTTGGGTGAGGAGGGATATACCGGTGATGCCTATGTGGAAGGATTGGACGAAGCCATCGCCCAAAAAGGAGTCTATGTGCACCTTTATGGAAAGAAGACTACCAAGCCGTTCAGAAAAATGGGCCACGTCACCATCTTGGACGAGTCCATCGAGATATTGAAGCGACGGGCCTTGGCCATCAAAAATCTGATCAAAATCAAAACATTGTAACATGGAAATACAAGTAGGAATCATCATGGGAAGCAAGTCAGACCTTCCTGTAATGTCTGAAGCAGCCCTCGTTTTGGAAGAGCTGGGCGTAGGATATGAACTAACTGTCGTATCGGCCCACAGGACTCCGGAGCGGATGGTTGAGTATGCCAAAACCGCAAAAGAAAGAGGCCTGAAAGTCATCATTGCCGGTGCTGGAGGTGCTGCCCACCTTCCGGGAATGGTTGCTTCCCTGACAACCTTGCCGGTCATCGGTGTCCCCGTGAAATCTTCCAACTCCATCGACGGCTGGGACAGTGTCCTTTCGATTCTACAAATGCCGGCTGGCATTCCCGTGGCCACAGTGGCGCTCAACGGCGCCAAGAACGCCGGAATCCTCGCCGCGTCGATTGTCGGGGCCTTTCAGAAAGACGTTGCGGAAAAGCTGGATGCCTTCAAGAATGAGCTAAAAGAAAAGGTGGAACATGCAGCCAAAGAAATCGAAACAAAGGGCTGGAAACATACGTAGAAATATCAGGCTTATAAGTTAAAGTTTACTAGAGTTTGATGAAAAGAGCGGGTTTTCGTAAGCCCGCTTTTTTTGGCAATGTACTGAAAAATAGTTGGTGACA
>NZ_AMZY02000005.1 GCF_000330725.2 Mariniradius saccharolyticus AK6
GGGGGGGTACGGCTAAGTCTCGGAAATTACCACCAATTTTTCCGTTGATTGGCTTTGATATTCTCCGATAACTTAGTTTATTGTGCTTGGATTAATTCGGTCGATATGCGAAGTAGCGTGGTAGTTTTTTTGATGACGGTTTTACTTTATTCCTGTGAAAAACCTGCGGAGGACTCCCAAGACATCCCCCTCGAATCTTTCCGTGCCGAGGTCACTGCCACGCCGGTTAAGGTGGGGCAGGCGGAGCGGAAGTCCTTTGACTACCTGATCCAAGCCTCCGGCAAGATGGAAGCACTCGAGCAGGTAGCTGTCGTGGCCGAACGCGCGGGATTTCTCGAATGGCTCAGCGTCAAGGAAGGAGACTATGTCGAAAAAGGGAATACCATCGCCCGATTGGATGCGGCCGACGCGGCACTGAAGCTGGAAAAGGCAAAAATCCAAGTCAAAAATGCCAAGGCCAACTTTGACTCGGACCTGCTGAGCTTCGAAACCCTCCTCAAAAGCGGGGACCAAGACAAGATCGCCCAAGTCACAGATCAGCTCAAGGCAAAAACGGGCCTGTACGCGGCAGAGATCGAGCTCAAGGAAGCGGAGCGGGACTTGGAGAAGACAGCCATCAAAGCTCCGATCTCCGGACGGGTTGCGGACCTGAAACCCAAGCAGGGGAGTCTGGTGAATGGCGGCGACGTGCTTTTCGAGATCATCAATACCTCCTCCCTCGAACTCAAAGTCAAAGTGCTCGAATCCGATATCGAATGGCTGAGTTTGGGCCAAAAAGCCGAGATCACCGCGATCGGTTCCTCCCAAGTGCTCACGGGAAGCATCCGCAGCACCAATCCCAAAGTGGATGAAAACGGCCTCGTGCAAGTGGGTATTTTGGTAAGCGGCGCCAAGGGACTACTTCCCGGGATGAATGCACGCGCCATCATCCGTGCCCCGCAAAGCAATAGCCTTGTCGTCCCCAAGCAGGCTTTGGTCTACCGCTCCGGCAGGCCGGTGGTCTTCACCGTGGAAAAGGAGGAATCCAAATGGAACTACGTCGAAGTCGGCAAAGACAACGGCGAAGAGGTTGAAATCCTTTCCGGCATCGAGCCCGGATCGACGGTCATCACTTCCAACAATCTCCAACTGGCCCATCAGGCTCCCGTCCAAATCGTCAAAGAATAGGCCATGGTGAGGTTTTTGCTACAGCGGCCGGTCGGCGTCTTGATGACCTTTATTGCCTTGATGGTTTTTTCGGTCATTGTGATTCGGAGTCTGCCCGTGGCTTTGCTACCACCGATCGACGTGCCTCAGATTTTGGTCAAAGTCCAATACCCCAACGCCTCTCCTGAGGCAATCGAACAAAACGTCCTCGCTCCCATTCGGGAAAGCATGCTGACGATGGCTGGGCTCGAAAACATCGAGAGCCAGGCGGGTTCCGAGACAGGTACTATCCGGCTCACCTTTGATTTCGGGACCAAAATGGAGCTCGCCTACATCGAAGCCAACGAAAAGATCGACCGCCTGAGCAACAGCCTTCCGCAAGATCTTCCCCGTCCCCAAGTCCTTCGCATCAATACCAACGACATCCCGGTGATACGCGTGCAGGTCATTCCCAAGGCGGGCATTGACTTGGCGGAAATCAGTCTGCTGACCGAAAATTTACTCAAAAAGCGCCTCGAACAGTTGGAGGGTGTCGCACTCGTGGATATCAACGGCAAGCAGGAAAAAATCATCTCCGTCGCGCCGGACCTGCCTGTCTTACGGGCATTGAATATGACCGAGGAAAACCTCATCCAAGCCATTCGCTTCGGCAATGAAGAACTGCCCGGCATCAGCGTGGAGGACGGTCAATTCAGGTTTTACCTCCGCTTGGCGACACGGGTAAGCAGTCCCGAGGATATCCTGGGCCTTCCGGTTCGATCCAAAGACGGGGTCACGGTCGACTTGTCGAGAGTGGCCAAAGTACAATATGAAACGAAGGAACCCTTGGGATTCCATCTTTTTGGGAATCAGGAAGCGCTGGTGATTACCGTCCACAAGCAGGCTACCGCCAAAATGAATGACTTGGTGCCACAGGTCTATGCAGCCGTGGACCGATTCCGTGGGGACTATCCCCAAGTGGATTTTGACTTCAGTCAGGACCAATCCATCTTACTCAAGGCCGGCATCAGCAACCTCCAAGGCAGTTTGCTGTTTGGGGGGATTTTTGCCTTTGCGGTACTTTTCCTTTTTATGGGCGACTACCGGACGCCGATCATCATCGGTTTGAGTCTCCCGATTTCCTTGCTGATCAGCTTTTTGGTCTTCTATGCGGCTGGCATTTCCATCAATATCATTTCGCTCTCGGGTCTGGCTTTGGGTCTCGGAATGCTGATCGACAACGCCATCATCGTATTGGACAATATCGTCCAAAAGCGTACCGAGGGTATTTCCTTGTTTGAAGCCTGCGTACAGGGCGTCAATGAAGTCATGTCCGCTTTGATAAGTTCGGTGCTGACGACACTCGCGGTATTCGTGCCATTGGTATTCCTGAGTGGGATAGCGGGGGCACTATTCCTGGACCAAGCCTTGGCGGTAACCGCCATCTTGGGCGTTTCGCTACTGGTGGCTTTTATCTTTTTGCCAATGCTCTACCTGTTTTTTTTCAAAGGAAAAAGTCAAATTATCAACCACTTGGAAGGCGATAGTAAGATCTTCATTTGGATCAAAAAACAATACAAAAAGCTGTATTCCCCAATTTTTAGCCATCCCAAGTTGAGCATGGCTGTCTTTCTGCTCCTTATTCCAGTCAGCCTTTTGTTGGTGAAGTTTGTCAATGTAGAAGGTATGCCAAAGGTGGAAAAGCTTGACGCCGTCGTCACGATCAATTGGAATGAACCGATCCCTGCGAGCGTCAATAAATCCCGGACGCTTGATTTGTTGCAAAACTTGGAAAAAACCTATTCGAAAGCAGAGGCAGATGTGGGCGTCCGACAGTTTTTGCTCTTTGATGGAGAAGGTTCGATCCAGGAATCCAACTTGTATTTTCTTTTTGAAGAGGCTACTTCGAAAGAAGCATTCCTGAGCGCATTTCGCCAAAACCTCCAAACCCAATACCCTCGGGCGATTGTAGAGACCATGGACGCGCCCAATGCTTTCGATCAATTGTTTGCCAGCGATATGCCCTACTTTGAGGTCAGGTGGCGGGATTTGGTGGGCAAAAAACCGATTCCAGTGGGCCAAATGGAAACATGGCTCAAGGATTTCCCTGTGAAGGATTACAGCCTGGGCTTGGGATTGCAACAGGAGCCTTCGGTCGTTTTCGAGCTGGATGCGGCGAAGATGGCGCTTTACGGAATCGCGCCTGAGTCGCTGATGCAGAAAGTCAGGCAGCTTTTTGGTACTTATACGATCACCGATATCCGGCAATTTGGGGAGATCACGCCCATCACGTTGCGACAAGACCAAAAGCAGGTCGACGAGCTTTTGACCTCAAATGCCGTGGAAGGCAAGGATGGGCAATCGTATCCCCTTTCGCAGTTTATCCGCATCAATTACCAAAACCACTACAAATACGTGACTGCCGACAAAGGCGGATTGTACCAATCTGTCGCATTGGAATCGGATAATCCGACGGGTCACACGAACACCATCAGGGAATGGGCTTTGGACAAAAACCTGGGGGTCGCTTTTGTAGGGCAATTTTTCAAAGACCAAGAAACGATCCGCGAGTTGACAGGAATTCTGCTGGTGGCCGTGCTCCTGCTCTATTTCATTTTAGCTGCCCAGTTTGAAAATTTCGTCCAACCGATGATCATCATTTTCACTTTGCCTTTGGGAATCGGCGGTGTTTGGATACTGCTCTTACTGACAGGAAGCAGTCTGAATATCATGTCCGCCATCGGGATGGTGGTGATGCTTGGCATCATGGTCAATGATGCCATCCTTAAGATCGACACCATCAACCGCCTCAGGCAGCAGTATGCAGCGGATTTGGATCCAACAATTGCACTTCGCAAAGCACTGGATGTTGCCGGTGAGATTCGGCTCAAGCCGATCCTGATGACCTCCCTGACGACGATTTTGGCCTTGCTGCCGGTCATCTTCAGTGGTGGGATAGGGGCGGATTTGCAGCGGCCATTGGTATATGCCGTCATCGGTGGATTGACGATAGGCACATTTACCGCGCTGTATTTTGTGCCTTTGGCATATTGGTTTTTGGCGAAAAGGGGGAGGTAAGATAGGAGATAGGAGATATGAGACACAAGACACAAGAGGCGAGAGACGAGAAGCGAGAGACGAGATTCCTAGCTATGGGCTATGGTCTATCTACTCAATAACCAATTTACTGAGACACAAGACGCAAGAACCAAGAGACGAGAAGCGAGAAGCGAGATTCATAGCTATGGGCTATGGTCTATCGACTCAATAACCAATTTACTGAGACACAAGACGCAAGAAACAAGAGACGAGAAGCGAGAAGCGAGAAGCGAGAGACGAGATTCCTAGCTATGGGCTATGGTCTATCGACTATCAACCTAACAACCAGTAACTCAATAACCAATAACTCAATAACTATTAACCAATAGCCCGCTATCGACCATGGTCTATCAACTATTAACTCAATAACCAATAACTCAATAACTAATATGCACCACTATGGACTATCGACTCAATAACAAACAACCAACAGCCACTCTCCAATTCATACTTCTAATTTCTTACTTCTAACCTCATTTGTCTCCCTTCCGCATCATCATATCGTTCATTGTGCTGGCGATCATCGGGTTTGCCCTGGTGCCGCAGCTTTCGGTGGATTTGAATCCTCGGGAGCGGGAGCCTGTGTTGACGATCAGCTATGGAATACCGAGGTCTTCGCCTGATTTGGTGGAAAAACTCGCCACGGCACCGCTGGAGGGTGCTTTTTCACAGCTTGCGGAGCTGAAGAAAATCCAGTCCGTTTCCAATTACGACCGCGGATCAATTACGCTGCGGTTTGACAAGAAGACCGATTTGGAATACAAGAAGTTTGAAGTATCCGCGATCATCCGGCAGGTCTATTCCTCGCTGGACAGTCGGGTATCCTACCCCTTGGTCACCCAATCCCCCCAACGCCGCAATGAGCAAAAGACGCCGATTCTCACCTATTCGGTCAATGGGCCTTTCGCCTCCTTTGAAATCAAAAAAACCACCGAGGATGTCCTGAAATCAGCCCTCAGCAGATTGGAAGAAGTCGAGGAAATCCTCGTCCGTGGCGCCAACGACCTGCAGCTGTACATTACCTACGACCTGCTGAAAATGCAGGCGCACCAGCTTTCCAAAAGCGATATCGAAAACGTCCTGCTGAGCTCCTTTGGGCAAAGCTATCCGGGTATGGCGATCACTGACCGGGGAGAAACGCTGTTTATCCAAGTGGACCGCTCGCTCCGAGATATCCGCCAACTCGAAAATCTGCCCATCACTACCCAGGCGGGCAAAGAAGTCTACCTCAGAGACCTGGCCAAAGTCACCTTGGAAGAGGAAGAGCCAAGCTCCCTTTACCGAATCAACGGCAACAATTCCGTCACGCTTTCGGTCCTCAGCAGGGACGGCGTCAACAAAGTCCTATTGGCACAAAAAATCAAGGCCCTCGTCGATGAATCCAAAACGCTGCTGCCTGCTGGCATGGAGGTGCGATTAGAGAACGACGATACGGAATTTTTGGCCGAAGAACTCTCCAAAATCTACAAGCGCTCAGGGCTCTCGGTGTTGATTTTGATCCTGTTCATTTTCCTCGTCAACCGCAACTTAAGGTATCTTTTTACCCTGTTTTTGGGGATTGTCGTCAACGTCAGCCTAACCGCAATTGTTCTCTATGCCCTCGGCGTGGACATACACCTGTACACCTTGGCGGGATTGACGATTTCATTTGGGCTAATCGTGGACAATGCCATCGTGATGATGGACCATTTGCACAAGCAGGGTAACCGGAAGGTGTTTCTGGCGCTTTTTGCGGCTTCCCTGACCACGATCGCAGCATTGATGATCGTGTTTTTCCTGCCCGACGAAGACCGGAAAAACCTGACGGAGTTTTCGGTGGTAGTGGCTACGATGCTGGCAGTGTCCTTGGTCGTCGCGCTTTGGTTTACACCGGCGATGTACGCCATGTTGTTTGGCAAATCAGAAAAGGGATATCGGTCACTTGGCATCCGCCAACTCAGGACCCGGGTAAAGGCATTTGATCGCTTTCACGGCTTTATTGGCTTTCTGGCTAGGTACCGAAAATCAATGGCAACATTTTTTATCCTGCTATTTGGCTTGCCGGTCTTTTTCCTGCCAACCAAGTGGGAAGGTCAAGATTGGTACAACAAAACCATTGGCAGTGATACTTATCAAGAGAGTATCCGCCCACATGTAGATCGCTGGTTGGGTGGCTCTTTGCGGATGTTTGTCCGGGGCGTGTTTGAGAAATCCTCCTACCGCGAGGCGGAAAAAACCCGCCTTTATGTCTCCGCCCAACTTCCCTATGGCAACACTTTGGAGCAGATGGATTTCCTGATGAGGGAATTCGAGGGCTTTCTCAAAGGCGTGGAAGGAATAGACCAATTCGTCACTTGGGTACAGTCCGGGCAATATGCCCAAATCACCATTACCTTCAAGGAAGCCTATGAAAAGTCCGCGCTTCCCTACCAACTCAAGGGCCGCCTTTCCGTCAAATCCACCGACTGGTCGGGCGCCCGATGGAATATCTACGGGGTTGGTCAGGGATTTTACACCGGGGCAGGCGGAGAGGGAATACCCTCATTTCGGGTGACGATGAAAGGCTATAATTACCAAGAACTCGAAAGGCAATCGGAAGTATTGGCGGAAAAACTTCTCAGACACAAGCGCATCCAGGAAGTCAACACCAACGAACGCCTAGGCTGGGACGAGCAGAAAAACGAGGAATTTGTCCTCAGACTCCGGCAAAAGGACATGGCATTGTCACAGACCAACCAATTTGAGGTACTGACAGCCCTTCAAAATGTCACCAAACCTACCGGCATCGACGCTTCCCTCACCCTTGGGGACAAGTACTATGGTGTAGTCGTACAAGAGCGGAATTCGGGAAAATATTCGAAGTTTGATCTGGAAGAAAGAAGCCTTGCGACGGGGCCGGAGCGACTGGTGAAGGTGCAGGATTTTGGCAGCCTGTCCAAAGAAACCACCACCAATGCCCTCCACAAGGAAGACCGTCAGTATATCCGCATGGTGGCCTTCGAATACTTGGGTTCTCAAAAGTTTGGCAATGAATACCTCGACGAGGTGCTGGCGGAACTGAAAACGACGATGCCGATCGGCTATTCCGCGAGCAAGGAAACCTGGTCTTGGGATTTTGGCAAAACCAAGAGGCAGTACAGCCTCATCCTCGGGCTGATTTTGGGGATATTCTTCATTACAGCGGTTTTGTTCGAAAACCTCAAGCAGCCGCTGTACATTATCTCCGTGATCCCGATTTCATTCATCGGGCTTTTTCTGATCTTTTCGCTGTTTGATTTTTATTTCGACCAAGGGGGATATGCCGCCTTCGTGCTGTTGGGCGGGCTATCGGTCAATGCGGGGATTTTTATCGTCAATGACCTCAACAACAAGACCCGCGGCTCCTACAACCTGAACATCATCAAGGCACTTGGCGGGAAAGCAATTCCGATCCTGCTGACCGTGCTATCGACCTGCTTTGGCTTGGTGCCATTTATTATGGAAGGGCAAAATGAGATTTTTTGGTTTTCCCTCGCGATCGGTACCATCGGAGGATTGGTGTTCAGTTTGGTAGGGGTGTTTGTGGTGCTTCCAGTGCTGTTGTGGAAGAGGGGCAAAGGACTTAAACCGTGAAAAATCTTCCAAATCTCCGTTTAAATACTCTTGGACCATAAAAACAAAAAAAGCCCGCATCACTGCGAGCTTTTCGTACCCAGGGCCGGAATACAACCCGGCTTTTAATCCCTTGATTGTCAGCATAATTTTTTGGACGTGTGAAAAATCGGACTTAGAGGCCTTGATTTTGTAGGCGTTCCATCAGCAGCTTATTGTGGATCTCGAGTAGCCGGTAATACTTTTCCCGCCACTGGTCCCGCTCCAGGACCACCTCAGAAAGTGTCTGCGTGTAGTTGCCATACTTTTCCGTAGGCTCTGACCAAGCAGCCATTTCCTCCTCCATTTCGGGATACTCCATGCGGAAGTCATGCCCCATGGCCTTCCCGTACTTTCGGATGATGTGGAAAGGCAAATCCTCCTTTTCGAAGTGCCGGTAGATCGTCGCTTGATTGTAACCTGCCTTTTGGGCCACAGCCGAAATCGTGCTGCCTTGTGCTGCGCAGTACTTATCGACTACCTCCCTCAATATTTTTCCTCTGTGTGTCAACATGTTACAAATCACTCCAAAAAAATTATTGCAAAATGCAGTAACTACTATTGCATGAATACTGCATTTACTGTAATATTACTGCATAAATACTGCACATGCAGCAAAAGCACAATACCAGAAAACTAGTATGCTGAAACCGGAAGAGTTGACAAGGTTAAAAAAAAGGCTTCCAAGGGGATATTTCAAGAAAACCCTGGAGAAAGTGGATCTGAGCGAGCGGAGCGTGGCCAAGTTTTTCTCAGGCGAAGCCTATAACATCGAAATCCACCAAGCTGCACTCGACGTGGTCCAGGAGTACGAAGCGCAGAAGCAAGCAGTGATCAAGCGACAAAAAGAACTCACCGATGCGAAAATCTAGCCTCATTTCCGCCATGAAAACATCCGTGGCCGGCAAGCTTCCGGCAGGGATACAGGACCGAAACGTCGAATTCTTCGCCGGGGAGTCAGAAGTTTTCGCACTCGTGCAAGGAAAAATGCTGCAACAGCACGAGTGGCCGCAGTGGCTAATCGATGCCGTGCTAGCGGACATGGAGATTCATCCCAAGGCCGTCGAGTGTCTCGTAGATGCGGACATCGTCAAAGAATCCGACATGATCAGCCAGTATGTGCGCTGCCGATACAGCGCCCTGGACAACGAGGCCGACGTGATCGACGGCAAGCTGCAGCAAACCGAATTTGTAGACTGTGCCCTGCGTGGCACTTGCCCTTATGAGGGCCGACTTTGCGAGTTGCTTAAGGCGCCCTTCGGGACGCTCACCCACAGGGAGATTGAAGTGCTCAGGCTGATCCCGGAGGGATTGCTGGACAAGGAGATAGCGGATCGCCTGGGCATATCTCCCCTGACCGTCGGGGTCTACATGAAAAGTCTCAGAGAAAAGACAGGGTATAAAAACAAGGCAGAGCTCGTCCGCTTCGCCTACCAAAAGAACCTGATATGACATTCCCGGTACGTTCCCCATGCATTTAGATCGACTATGATTGAGGACAGGTCCCCCTCTGCCGGGAGGGGGGATTTTTCAAAAACCTTTAACCCCTTACCCATGAACACCGAAATCGCAAAACTCCACGCCCAGGCGCTTTCCAACAAGCGGAAATGGCTACAGGAAAGAAAAAACCTGGGAATGCTACTCGCGCTCCGGACTGATTGGATGGTGCTCAAGTTTACCAGGCTAGAGCAATCCCTTCGGGAACAGATGTACCTCATTGCCGATACCGAGATATCCAATAATCAGCTTTACCATGATCTTGATCTTATCCAACAGCAGGGCGCATGAGTACCTCGCCACCATCCAGTTTATCCAGGATGAAATGATGGCCAGCCGCAAGGAACTGGCGGAAGAGAAAGGGAAGGATCCTGAGCTCCAAGATGCCAAAAAGATCCAAACCCTAGAGCACGAGATCGAGCTGCTCGAAATCGGCGTCGATCGCTACCAAAGCAAAGTAAACCTCCTCAAGTAAGATGCAGGCAACAATCAAAAAAGGCACCACCCACGACCAGATAGGGTGTAGCCAAGAGTACTTCGACAGATACCTCAAAGGCAAAAAACTCAACATCGTCTATGAAAGCAATTCAGGTTACATCCGGGTCATCGACCAAAAAGGCGAAGAATGGGGCCTCTTCAAAGCCCAATACGTCAGGGAAAAGCAGAAAGGAAAAGCGCTACCAAAAAGCGAAATACCTCAAAAGCAGACTGGTTCACCTGGTTCGGGTCGACATCCCAAACCGGACTATTCATGGGCCATTCCGGTCGATAGAGGAAGTGCCGACGCCTGAGCGGTACTACTTCCGCCAACTGATCAAAATGGGCTTCAACAGCCAGCTATCACTTTTTGACTGACCGATTAACCCCTTACCCGAATGTTCATAGACCAGCAGCGCCTTCTCGATGAAACGGATGGCGGACTCAAAATTATCCTCTATTACTATCCCCAGGCTGCAGTGGCCATTGACAACCACCGCAAGAAATTCAAGCTGCGGGATACGGAGAAAACCGCTTCGGCCACTCTCAAGCGCCTACCTGACGGCACCTATGTCGTCACTGACTTTGGCGGAGACCAAAAGCCCAAAAACGGCATCCACATCTGCATGGAGGAAGAGGCGCTGGAATTCAAGGATGCACTGCAGGTGCTGGGCTCACGATATGGGATTTCCGGGGAAGACAACAGTTTTGAGCTGCTCAAGCCGCTGATCAGCAAGAGACCGGCTGAGACCAACGAAAATGAAGGCGAGTGGTTCTTCGAGGTACGCGAGGGATTCACCGAGCTGGAGATCAAGACCGTGCTGGCTGAAAAGGCGATCCCGATGAAGTCTACACCTGCCGGCAAGATCATCGATGAGGACAAAATCCAGAAGGTATTCCGGAAGTATAATTTTTACTCGCTGATCAGCTACAGCATTGTGAAAAACCGCGAGGTGATCACGATAGCAGCGACCGACACCTATCCCATCATGATGTGGGACGAAGGCAAATTCAAAAAAATCTACCAGCCACTCAGTCCGGACAAGAGCCGCCGATTCATGTACTACGGCAAGCGGGATGCGGAATTCCTGCACGGCTATGAAGCCTGCCTGCAGGCGCATGCCAAGCTCAATGAAGGCGGAGAAGATATTGATACCGACACCGGGGAAATCAAAAACAGCAAGGAAAACAAGTTGCCTGAGATCATCTACTGCTCAGGCGGATCGGACGGGATGAACCTCGCCATGATCGGCTATGAGGTAGTCTGGGGCAATTCGGAGACCGCTACGCTATCCAAAAAGCAATTCAATGCATTGGCCAAGTTGGCGGACCGGGTGATGAACATGCCCGACATCGACACGACGGGCAAAAAGGAAGCGCACCGCCTGGCCATGGAGCATCTCGAGCTCTACACGATCGTTCTACCCGAGGAGCTGAAGGATAAGCCCGACCGCCGCGGCAATCCCTCCAAGGATGTGCGCGACTACCTGAAATGGCACGGGCCATGGGATTTCAAAAACCTTGTCGCCACAGCGCTGCCCTACCAGTTTTGGGAGGCCTACTACACCGAGACAAAGTCCGGCTCCATCAAAAAGGCCTATAACGTCAAGAATACCAGGATGTACAATTTCCTGGGCAAAAATGGATTCTATCGCCTGCAGTCGGACAACGACAAGACGGGATGGATCTACATCAAGGTCACGCACAACATCGTCCAAGAGATAAAAGCCAACGAGGTCAAGTCCTATATCAACGACTTTTTCAGAGACCGCTACATGGACGAGGAGCTGCGGGATACATTTTACCGCAGCACGCAAGTCAATGAAAGCTCGATGTCCAACCTGCCTTTAGTCGATATCGACTTCACCGATTACGACAAGCATACCCAGTATTTCTTTTTCCGAAACAGGACCGTGGAAGTCCGCGCCAACAGCATCCGGGATTACAAGCTCGGGGAGATCGACAAGTTTGTCTGGGAGGAGGAAGTGATCAAGCACCAGTTCAAGCTGCAGGAGCCGCATTTCCGCACTTCGAAGCGTGCCGATGGCAGCCTTGATATCGAGGTGCTGAAGCATGACAACATCTTCTTCAACTTCCTGATCAATACCGCCCGGGTGCATTGGCGCAAGGAACTCGAGGAGGCTTTCGAAGGAGCTTCCGCACTCGAGGAAGCTGAGTACTTCAAGAAGCACCAATGGGATATCGCGGGGCCTAACTTGGACGAAGGGGAGATCCGTGAGCAAAAGAACCACTTGCTCAACCGCATCTATACCATCGGCTACCTGCTGCACCGGTACAAGGATCCATCACGGCCTTGGGCTGTCTTTGCCATGGACCACAGGATCGGCGGCGATGGAGAGTCGCACGGCGGATCCGGCAAGTCGCTTGCCTACAAGGCTGTCCGGCTCTTTATGAAAGCCGTGTCGCTGGATGGACGCAATCCCAAGCTTACCGATGACCAATTCATCTACTCCAACGTCACGAAGCATACCGACTTGATCCTGGTTGATGACTGTAATCAGTACCTCAACTTCCAGTTCTTCTTCGCGCCGCTAACTGGTGATCTGACCGTGAACCCGAAGCAGACACAGCGCTACGAGATCCCGTTCAAGGACGTGCCAAAATTTGTACTCACCTCCAATTTTGTCGTGCGCAACCTGGACAGCTCGACCGAGCGCCGCCTGATCTACTCGGTATTTTCCGACTACTACCACGAGAATTCCAACAACTTCTACAAGCAAGCCCGACAGCCCAAGGATGACTTTGGGAAGAATATCCTGGGCAATGAATTCACCCAGGACGAGTGGAACGACTTCTACAACTTCATGCTGCAGTGCTGCCAGTTCTACATGCAGCATGAGAAGATCAATCCGCCGATGAACAATGTGGTGCAGCGAAACCTCATCAGCATCATGACAGAGCCTTTCCTAGAGTGGGCCGAGGTGTATTTCCACGAGGAAAACAACGGGCTCAACAACCTGGTCGTGAAGGCCGACGCCTTTGAGGATTACAAGAAGTACGCTAAGGTAACTTGGCAGATGCAGAAGTTCAGCAAGGCACTGAAGGCCTTCTGCGAGCTGAAGGGCTACGTGCTGGATCCCGAGGACTTGAAGAATTCCGACAAGCGCATCATCCGCAAGGTGACCCGTCCGGACGGCAGCTCCAAGTCCATGGAAATGATCTTCATCAAGACTCACGGCCACTCGATCCCAGAGACAGCGGCCGCCCCTGAAGTACAGCCTCCCGGTGGGACTTTTGACTGGGAAAGCCACATGAACGAAGAGGACCTCGAAGCCAAATTCTAAGCATATGATCATCGAAACCGAAGTCAAAAAAGCACAAAGCATGCGCGAGCTGATGGATCCCATCACGATGCGCAGGAGGCTGGGGCTGGTGTACTACCAGCAACTCGAAGGCGGGGGCATCATCCCCAGGACTGTGTCGGCTGATACCGATGCGGAGCATGTCAAGACACTGATCTCCCAAGGGAGACTGTATATACCAATTCAAACAATAATCGCTGAAACAAAATGAATGACAAAAACCTCGTGACCGTGGAGCTGTCGCTGATCAAGATGATCAAAGACCTCCGTGATGAGCAGAAGAGATTCTTCCAGCTCACCGTCGATGCCAAAAAGACCAATCTGGCCCCACTGTGGGCAGAGCGGAAAAAGTGTCTGGAAACCTGCCGGCAGCTCGAAGGTGCCGTTGACCAGCACCTGGACAATATCCTGTCCGGACACGGCCTGCCGGCCGACCAAGCCCTCGAGCTGATGAAAGCACAGTTGGGTCTCTTTTCAGGAGAAACCAGGAAGGAGGTGAATCATGGCTAAGTATATAATGTGGAGAGCAAAAGACTTCAAATTCACCGTTTGCGATAGCCATGAAAAGCATGCGGCAATTTTGATTGAATTTGATAACAAAGAAATGGAAATGGGATTTTCCGTGGACCTCGAAGACCTAAAAGGAATAATTGAAGTCCTCAACGATGTCAGGTTCGAAATGCAAACAAATGAAGAAGACAATTTCAAGGGAAAGGAGGATAACCGTGCTTAGTTACATCGAGATTTTAGTAAGCCTCATTTTGATGGCTGTGTTTTTCTTCGGGGTACAACGTTTGGTCAATGCCGTAAAAGATGAAGTTGAATCGAATAAAAAACTGTCTCACTCATTGGATCAGCTCTCCGAAGAGCTGAAAAAAAACAGTAAAGACTATTCTGAGCCTACGGGATGGAAGGAACTAGAAGACTTCGAGACCTCAGAGATATTTGAGGAGTTGAAGGATCGCTGGATTTCAGCCCAAGCCAACTCGGATAAAAGCGTCCCATTTCTTGAATGGATTGCGAAGGAGGTGAATCATGGCTAAGCGACTAGTAATGACTATCAAGGTCCATATTGATACCAGGCGGGACAACAGGTTCACCATGGATATTCAGGGGAATAGGCAGATGCCAGCCCGGCAGCTATCAGAGGTTCTCTCTACACTATGCTCCGGTCTGGATCGAGAAGGCACCGTCTTCGAAGTACTGAAAATCAAATCAGAAAAGGAGGTGGTCAATGGCTAAGCTAACCTACACCAAGATTTGCAACAACGGTACCGGACGCTATGACCTGATGGTCAATCACAAGGTAAAGGAGCTGATCGACGGCCTTGGCATTGCATCTCTGCTGGTATTTCAGCATGAATGGAACCACTGGAGCGCCGCCCAACCCAAGCGCAATGCCTTTCATTTTTGGAACGCATACCGGCTGAAGGTTGAGAAAGGCGTCGGTCAGATATGGAAGCACTTCTCGGGATCCGACCGTGACCCGGTCCTTATCTACGAAATCAGGGAGGAGGTGAGTAATGTGTAGCAAACCAAAAATTCACCGATTAAAAGTATGGCCGCTCTATTTTGACGACATCGATTGTGAAAACAAGGGTTTCGAATTGAGGATCAACGATCGTGGATTTGAAATCGGTGATTACCTAGTCCTTCTAGAGTATCAACCAGCAAATGACGAATACACCGGCCGCGTAGCTGTGAGAACTGTGGACTATGTACTTGATAATCATCCGGGACTGGTTGATGGATACGTCGTCATGTCTATATCCCGTCTCTACGGGGAAATGGATGAATGCCTCATTTGTGGGTGCACCGAGAACGATTGCCATCAGTGTATCGAAGAAACCGGCCAAGCTTGTTCCTGGGCTGATGATGATCACACTATTTGTTCGGCCTGTTTATTCAGCGATGAGGGAAAGGAGGTCACGAATGTTTGAATCAATCGCCATCATCAACGTGATCCTTATGATCGTCCTGATCCGGAGGCAGAACAGGCAGGGCCGCAATCTGCGGTATGTATCGGGGCGCATGCGTGAACTGATCAATCATTTCAGAAAGGAGGCAGGCCATGGAGGATCGTAGCCATCAAGTCTTCATTAAGGTGACTATCGTTGTGATAGTCATCTTTTGGGTATCTGTGTATCTACTCTTGACCGCCTGAGCCATGCATACAGACACACTGATCCACATCGTCCTCGCATCCCAGGTACTGGCCAGTTTCGGCCTTCTGGCTTGCGTCATCATCTACCTGAGATTTGTAATCAAGACAGATCGAAAAAGAGACAAATCATGAAAAACACATATCTCACAGCCACAGACCAATTTTGCGGAGCGGGAGGAAGCTCCCAAGGTGCCCGCAAAGCTGGCGTGGAAGTCAAGCTCGCCCTGAATCATTGGAAGCTTGCCATCGAGACGCACAACAGCAACTTTCCTGATACCCTACATGATTGCACGGATATCAGCGCCTGCGATCCGAGGCGCTATCCCAGCACCAATATCCTTATCACTTCACCAGAATGCACGACACACAGCCCTGCAGGCGGCAATCGCCATCGAAAGGTGAAAGAAACGCTGGACCTATTTGACAAGGGATTGATCGATCCGGCCACTGAACGAAGCAGAGCTACAATGTGGGACGTATGCCGATTTGCAGAATACCACAATTATGAGATCGTGGTTGCAGAAAACGTGGTCGAGGCCCGTACGCAGTGGGTACTTTTTGATGTATGGCTCGCGGCGATGCACCGCCTGGGATACAACCATAGGTGCCTATATCTGAACTCCATGCACTTCTGGCCTACACCACAGAGCCGGGATCGGATGTATGTCGTCTTTTGGAAGAAAGGCAACAAGGCACCCGATCTGGATTACAGGCCGCTTGCCTATTGTCCGTGCTGCGGGAAGAATATACATGCCGTGCAGACTTGGAAGAATCCCGGAAAGAAGTTTGGAAAATACCGCTTCCAGTACGTCTATTCCTGCCCGGCAGATGGAACCGTCGTCGAGCCCTACTACTACGCAGCATTCAATGCGATCGATTGGAGCGACCTTGGTCAGCGCATCGGAGACCGAAAGAAATCCCTTTCCCCCAATACCATCAAGCGCATCCAATGGGGCCTTGATCGGTACGGTGTGGATCCGCTCCTGATCCAAACCCGACAAGTCAGCGGAATCTCCGGCAGGGTGAGATCCGTTATGGACAATCCGATAGGCACCCAATGCACGGATGTGAGCCACTCGCTTGCCACGCCATTTGTGGTCAAGGGGGAGCATACTTCGCTACCAGGCTATGCCCGAAAGGTGACGGAGCCATTTATGACGCAGACGGTCCGACAGACTTCCGCCTTGGTAAGCCCTTGGATCATCGAGATGAATAAGACCGGCGAAGCCAAGCCAGCCACCGACCCTATGTCGACGATCACCGCAGGAGGTATCAACCATGCTATGATGGGAGTGCCGCTCATCGTGCAGAACAAAGGCAATTCAATGTCAAAACCAGCTACTTATGCAATGCCCGCCCAAACCAGTATGATCAACAATGGCATCGTGAGCCATGAGGCTTGGAGCAGCTTTATCCAGTATTACTACGGCCATCATCAAGCGTCCAAGTTGACAGAACCGATAGGGACTGTGAACACCCGCGACCGTTCCTACCTGGTCAACTACCAAAAACCGCGCTTGGAGGACTGCTTCTACCGCATGATCAAGGCCCATGAGGTCAAAGCTTCAATGGCATTCGAAAAGGACTACATCATCCTAGGGAGCCAGAAGGACCAAGTGAAACAGTGTGGCAACGCAGTCACGCCTCCCGTGCAGGAGTGGATCATCGGTCAATGTGTCAAATCTTTAACCTAAACAACAATACAATGAAATTAAAACCAATCATTCCACTAAAAAAAGGTCCCAGCCCACAAAGCCCTTCAATCACTATCAATGGAAGCGGCACACTCACCATCAATACGGCTGCAGTCGAGCGATATGGATTCAAAGAAGGATCGCATATTGCTATCCTGCAGGACGAAGACAAACCGAATGACTTCTATCTGATTGAGACCAAGGATGCAAACTTCCCAAAACTCAAAAAAGCTGGCAAAGTTTCCCTCAAAACAGGATACAGTGCGGCCAAGGAAGCAATCGACACCCATTTTGGCATTGAAAACAAAGCGATCCGGCTCAATTTGGCAGGACAGGTCAAGACAGAGCTTGGTACGGCGATCGTCCTGATCACCACATCACTCAAAGATCTAGCCCATGCCAAAGCTCAATAAATTCTTTACCTTGGAAGTCACCGTGGAGCAGTTCGTTAATGCCTGCTCCGCGGCAGAGCTTCATGAGCTTGAGATCCTACTGGCCAGTCCAAGGGTGCAAGCTAAGATGAAGCAGGAAGATAAGTTCAAGTACCCAGAGGTTACGACGGAATTTCAAAAGACCTTTGCCAAAGCACTAGAGCAAGTAAAAAACAACTTGGAACCATGACCAACCCCAACTGCGCCGACTGCGGGAAATACGCCCGTAAAAAAGATGAGTTTTACATGCTCAAAGACGAGCTGTGGCAGGCGCATGGCGTGGGGAAAGGTCTCTTGTGCATCCCATGCATGGAGCGGCGCCTTGGCCGTCCACTGCAGCCGGATGACCTCCAGGACGTGCCGGCCAATACCCTTGGCAATCCATACACCAGAAAGATCCTTGGCCTTCCCCCCTTGCCCCCAAAGAAGCCCAGGGATCTGTAACACTGTACCCATGTAACTGTCTCGCAAGACGCGCTAGAATCGCCTGTACGCTTCCAAGTACGGGCGATTTTGTTTTATGCGATTCTCAGGGCCTTCATTTACGTCACTCTGAACGCAGTGAAGAGTCTCCTCAATAGGAGATTCTTCGGTCGTCCCTCCCTCTGAATGACGCTCCCATCCATCGTACTGCAGACACAAATGCCCCCGATCCTCAGGTCGGGAGCGCCGCTTACTCATACCCAAGCCTTGGCGGCTTTTCTTCTCCGTTTCCTCTCCCTAAAATCTTACTAAATTTTTGTAACTCTGTAACTGAAAAGAAAAACTATGATTAAAACCCCTGAAAATCAACTGTTTGGAAGGTTACAAAATCAAAATTTCATTTGTAACCAAATAGCCTCGGTTACAAAGTTTTTGTAACCCAATTTTTTGACCTTCTCCGGTTACAAAATCTGTAACCAAGAGTTACACTTTTTTTGAAGATTTTGTAACCAAATAACTATTTGAAAATCAATAGATTAGAGTTATAAAGTTACGAGGTTACACGGTTACACTTTTTCTCCAAAAAAATTGAGTCACAACTTCATGCGATAGAAAGGCAGTAATCTTGCAGCATTCATGCGAAAGGATTAATTTGTGGAAAAATACCTGCCATGAAACTATTGCTCAACGTCACCAATCCCTTGTACCGGGATTATTTCCGCTACCTCTTTGAGGAGCAGTCGGACGGCATCTTCCGTATCAGCCGGGAGTCGGACGTCGGAAAGTTCATCTGCTCATTTGTCCGCTACTCGGACCGTCCGGTCCAGCAGCCCAAGACAGAGGAAACCCTCGTGCTCTTACTACCCAATACCGATGTCTTGAAGGATGCACTCTACAATCACGTATATCTCAGCAAGACGGACCAGGCGCAGATCAATGACTTCCTCCATGTGTTTTTCAACATCGATCTGGATCGCTACTATCTGAAAGGCATCAAGCAGCGCATGCGGCAGAAGGATATCATCGAGTCCTTCATCGTGTCGCGGAAGCTGACCAACTTACTCCAGGATAATGAGACGCTGAAGAAGCGGCTGTATCGGGAGGAGCTTGCGGTATTGCAGGAGAGGTTTGAGTCCCTGCGGAAGCGGACTTGGTACCGCAACCAGAAAATCGAGTTTGACCCGGAAAAATATCTGGTAAAATAATTTCAAAAATCGTTTCGTAAGATTTTCCAAAACACGTCAAAAATTACGATGGACAGCAAGATCAATTCGATATGCAAGGTAGAGTTTGCGAGGCTGGGTGAGATATCCGACTACCAGGAGTCTCCCAATGGGACGGTACTGGTGACGGCGGCATGGCAGGTGCTTCCGATCGCCAGGCCTCCCCGCCTTTCGGTGTCGGAGTCGCTCACCAAGGGTGGGAGGGTGTTCGAATCCAACTTTTCGGCGCAGCTCAATTATAAGGTGATGAACAAAGACCTGCTGATCGTCCGCATTTCCTTCAGTGATGGCGGCCAGCCGCTGATCATTGGCAACCGTGACCTGCCGGTAAGGTTCCAGGAAAGCCATGAGCTTGCCGCCAAAACGCTTACTTTTTCGCATTCTTCCTGGCACTACCCCTACCGCGAGGCTGATATATAGTCCTTTCTATGGCATGATGGCCTAATTATCATTGTATTGAGGTTTTAGTACCAAACCAAAACACAATGACCAAGCTCGCGGCCAACTGGCCATATTTGTTGATTTCCCAGATCGTCAAAGGCAAATTTTTCCTGAGGCCTGAAATCGCCTTGGCGATGGGTCCGCAGGTAGGCCGATTGCTCTCCGAATCCGGAGGCAGTACCGGCGCCGTCGAAGAACGGGAAATCCAAATCCTCTGCATCGATCCCCAGGGAAAGGAGATCGCAATGATGAGGGAAGACGGGCAGGATCCAAACGAAACCATTTCTTCACTTTATGATGAGGCTCCTGAAGGCAGCGTGGCTTTGATTCCGATCAAGGGCACCATGCTGAAGTACGGGACCATGTGCGATTACGGCGCCACGGAGCTGGCGGAGTTCATCTCCGGGGCGGCCAATCACAAAAACATCGGCTCCATCGTCCTCGACATCGACAGCGGTGGCGGGGCGGTGGATGCCGTTGCTCCACTTATCCAGGCTATCGGAAGGTCGCGCACCAAAATGCGCAAGCCGGTAGTGGCATCGGTCGACATGGCATGCTCGGCGGCCTACTGGGTCGCATCGGCCACCGATCAGATCATCGCGGACAACAATATATCCTCCGAAGTAGGATCCATCGGTGTGATGATGAGCTTCTACGACGTGCGAGGATACTATGAAAAGGAAGGAGTGAAGTTCCACACCATCTACAGCAACGAATCCCCCGACAAAAACCTGGCATTCCAGAAGGCGCTCGATGGCGACTATGACATGATCAGGGAGGAGGAACTCGATCCGCTGGCGAGGAGCTTCCAAGCCGCCATCCGGGAAAACAGGAAAGGCAAGCTGCTGGACAAGACGCCAGGCATCCTGAGTGGAAAAACCTTCTTTGCCGATCAGGCAAAGGCAGTCGGTCTGATCGATCAGATCGGCGACAACACGCGGGCCATTGAGTTCGCGCTACAACTGTCTCACGCAAGAAAATCAATATTTAACCTCTAAAAACGCAAGCAGAGATGAAAAAAATGATGTCTGTTGTCTTGGCGATGCTCGGGATTCAATCCTTTGCTCAAAAAGATGGCAAACCATCCCTGACAGATGAGCAGAAGACTCAGCTGCAAGGGCTTCTCGGGGAAGACTTCACGGCCAAGTTCGAGAAGTTCCTATCCGAAGGAGAAGGAGAATCCGATGCGAATGCCGGCGTGCAGTTGGTCACCAACCTGCAAAGCCAGCATCAAGCAACGGTCGCGGATCTGCAGTCGCAGCTACAGCAGAGGGAGCGGGAAAAACAGCAGCTACAGGCGCAAATCCTGAAGCTTGCCAATGAGCCCGAACCTGAGCCGGCTGCGACTGTGGTACAAATGCCCCGCAAGGAAGGCAAGAAGTCCATCATGAAGGTGGATCTCAACAAGCCACATTACAAGGCGGTGCAGCATTTTATGCAAAACGGAGTGATGGCATCAGGTGCCACGATCGACGTGGCCGACCTCTTGCAGGAATTCGGCACCTACCTCAGCCAAGGTCCAAACAACTTTGCGATGTTGGATACCATTTTCAATGGATTCACATCCGCCAAGTACTTTACCGAGGCACCGGCAGTGACGGAGAGAAGGGCAGTGCAGGCGCTGATCACTTCGGTATCGCAGCAGTTCAGCAACAAGTGGACGCCATCCGGCAAGACTCAGTTCAGACCGCTGACGATCCCCAACAGGAGACACAAGATCAACGTGCCGATCGTGCCATCCGAAGTCTTGACTTCGTATGTGTTTGACTTGTACCGGGAGAATCTCGCCGTCGATCAGATGCCGATCTTCTTCTACATCTGGCAAAACCTCATCTATCCACAATTGATGCAGGACATCGAATTGAGGATGGCATGGAAAGGTAGCTTCACTGAGCTCAACTGGGGCGGTGTGAACAATGGCGACCCCGGACAGGCTCCGGAGCTTTCCATGGATGGTATCGAAGTGCAGGTTTCCAAGAACCTGGCAGCGGGCAACCCGAACAACTTCAGGTACTTCGATGGTGGCAACTTCAATTATGAAACTGCCACAGACCAGGAGATCTTGAACTTCGTCCGTGACTTCGTGAAGTGGATGGCACCTGTATTCAGGACCATGCAGTTCCCGATCCTGACTTCTTACGAATTCAGGATGAGGTACCGCGAAGCGTATAAGAACAAGTGGGGTGCCGGTAGCGGTACAGAAAACCATGAGTTCGGGTCAGACCGCATCGACTACTCCAATAAGATGTTGGCAGAAGTGGACGGTATGTATGGATCTCCGATCCTTTTGGCTACGCCAGCTTCCAACCTGCGCAAGTTGAGGCATATCAATGCCGCACCTCAGGTGATCAACGACGTGCAGAAGCAGGATTACGAAGCCAGGATCTTCGGTGAATACTGGATGGGTGTTGGGTTTGACTTTGGCGAGGCCGTGTTTGCCTTCTGCCCTGCAAACTACAATCCACACGCTTTGGTGACTTCTGTGTACGGTGCCCACACCGACTACCAGCAGTTTAAGGGAACTAACCCTAACAAGTCGGTTGAGTTTGGCAGCGGTAGCGCAGGAGGAGGACTTTAATCTAAAAGGAGCAAGCTATGAGCTATACGCAAGTATCCATTCCAAAAATTAAGACGGGGGCAGGAGCCCCCCGTCCTAAGAAACCAAACGTGCACTTCATCCTGGCATCGGATGTAGAGACTATGCCCACTACCAACGGTGTGGTATCTACTACCAACTTGGTATTAAAGGCCAACAAAAAGGCCGTTTCTGTGTACCTGACGCCAAAATCCATCAATCGCTTTGATGCTTCCGAAGGGGAGACTTCCAACGAGATGGGTGGCTGGCTCAGCAACTTCACAGGTACCAGACCAGGTGATGACGAGTTCTTCGCAGCATGGCTTCAGGAGCACCTCAATGAGGGATTCCTGATCATCAGTGAAGAATGTGGCGACAACAAAGGCACAAGGCTGCAGGGAACCCCTTGCAATCCTTTGTACATGAGCGTGGAAGCGCAGGACAACGAAGAGGGCATCATGAGCAACCTGACTTTTGTCTCAAGCCAAAGGTCTGCCAACAAGATGATCCATTATCGTGGTACGCTACCGACCGCATATGACCCGGCAAGTGTGGTCGAAGGATCAGCCGGAGGAGGAATCTAATCCATTTGAAAAATGGCAAAAACAGCCAAGAAAACAGTCTCGGAGCAATCCGGGACTGTTTCTTCTACTACCAAATCCAAAAAGGCCGCTGCAATAGCCCCAGCGGAAGCACCCGCAAAACCATCCACCCAGGAAACTGCCGAAGTGAAAGGCATCCAGGATATCATCGCAGAGCAAATCACGGAAATGCCTGATCCCGGCATCACTGTAGTGATCCCGTTCAAGGCATCAGCCGCCAAAGGCAACGAGCTGCAGTATGCGCTACGTGCCTGGGACAAACATTTTCCCGGCTGCCGGATTGCGATCATCGGCGATAGCTTGCCGTGGTTTGGCAAGGAAATCCTGCACATCCCAATGGATACCGTCAGTGACAATCCACAGATCGATGTCGCGCACAAGATGGCCGCAGCCATCGCCTCCGATCTGATCCCGCAGGATTTTATCTGGTCCAATGATGATATCTACACCCTGTGCCCAATCACCTTGGCTGATATCGTCACGCTGAAAGCGCATGGCAAGCTCAGTGCAAAAGGCTTGGCGGAGGGTCTATATCGAAAAAATGCCGATCGTACGCTGAAGGCGCTGAAGGAAGCAGGGATCGATGAACCCTACGACTTCGCGACGCATACTCCGGTCGCCCTGGGTAAGAATCTGCTCAGCGAAGTGCTGCACAAATTCAAGTGTCTCGATGAGGGTCATTTGGTGTACAGCCTCTATGCCAACTACTTCTTTGTACAGGCAGGCTACCGGCCGACCATCACCTACAATGATGCCCGCGGATCGATCGTAGCCGCCGTCTATCGGGCAAATCCTGACGCGGATCTTCTGAAGAAAGCCTTTGAAACCCGAAAGTGGATCAACAACAATGATGGCGGATGGAAAGCCGTGGAACCTTACCTGCAGAAGTTGTTTCCAGATAAGTGCAGGTTCGAAAAATAAGATTCAAGACACAAGACGCAAGACGCAAGACAAAAGAGCGTATGCAAGAAGAAACGGCCAAATGGCTTAAGTCGGGTGCACCTGTACAGGAAGGCATCCGGCTTTTTTGTTTGCGATCGGGTGATAAGCATCCCTTCGTCAGGCTGGCCAATGCTTTTCCCAGGCATACACAGCCAATCCTGATCCAAGAGCTGTGCCGGCGCGCCGGTATCAGTGAGACTGAGAAAAACAGGCTGATGGATAAGCGCGGCGCGTTTCGGGACAATTGGCCGTTTCTCCAGGATCCCACTTGCCCACCTGAGCTGAAGATCCTTGCAGCCAACAAGATCACAGCGTACTGGAACTATGTGAATGCCCACAGGCGGCTTTTTGACTGCCGCAATCCCGAGGAGCAACTGGCGACCGTCAAGGAGGTAGTCGAAAACTACATCGAGAACAGGATGATCATCGCTGAGTTTCTGCACTTCCAGCGGCACGGGCATGTGCTTGGTCAGCATCCGATATTCCAGGAATTCAAGAATTACCGCAACCTGCGCAAGATGAATCCGATCGAGCTGATCAAGCGCAAGACAGCACTCGAACACAATATCTGGCGGATAGAATCCGAGCTGCGGAAAAAGGGCAAGGAACACTTGAAAGTTGACCGGGAGCGGAGACTGCAGCGGAAAAGAAACGAGCTCTCCGAAGTGGACAGAATCATCGCATCAATCAAATAAGCTATGAGTGAAGATCATATTGTTATATCTATAATCGGGGGTTTTTGCGCTCTCTGGCTTGGCGTGTGGTCCTACTTGGTCTACCGGTATGACATGGCCAATTGGAGAAAAATACCCTATCCTCCAGGCGTGCCCCGCATGAGCAATCCTCCATCTCCGCCTAGAAAACGCAAAAAACGGAATAAATGAAGCTGTTTAGCCTGCGGGAGCTTTCACAGGCGAGCCAAGAGCCTGAAGGGAATCCGGACAAGTCGGAAATCCTCAGGACAAAATTTGTCCAGGCACACTGCGAAAAAGTCGTCTCCCTCAAAAACCTGATGGGCAGCTACCCGATGCCAGGTGAAGCCTTTTTCCTCTTTACCCTCAGCAGCTTCAATGCCTTCACCTTTATCGTGTACATCATCAAGCATGTGGGCACAATCGATGAACTGACCTTCTCCACCTACTCACTAAATGAGCGGATCCTCAACAGCCTGGTCAAGTGGTATGACAAAGGCGAGATCAAGCAAGTCAACCTATCGATATCCGATTCGATCCGGCACCGCATGCCCAAGGTCTATGATCAGATCGAGATCCATCGCAAGGAGCGGAGATTTGGCGTGCGCTACTGCTGGAACCACAGCAAGGTCACGCTGATCAGCGCGGGAGGGCACTACTTCACCATCGAGGGATCGGGCAACTTTTCAGAGAATGCCATGCATGAGCAGTACCTATTCATGAATGACAAGACCGTCTATGAGTTCCGCCGTCGCTGCCTCCTGTCCTTAGATTGAGGTGTAAATATTCTGAAATTTGGATATATGGAAAGCCTGACATTTACCTTGGATGATGAGCGCAGCCAAGAGCTCGAGCGGCTCTCGGCGCTTGGCTATACCCATGAGGAAATGGCCGTATATTTCGATGTGGACAAGCGGGTTTTCCTGCAGCTCGCACTCGATGTGGAATCCGAGGTCTACTACCGCATCCAGCGCGGCAAACTGATGTCGGCAGCCAAGGAGCAATTGAAGCTCCTCGAAGCTGCCGAAGGAGGCAATATCTCTGCAGGGGAGCGCCTGTCGGATATCCGCCGCAATCGAGGCTGGGAAACCAGCAAGCTGGATATTTTCGGGGCCTTTGAGGATAAGCGCCTGATCGAGCGCCTGCAGGACTATCTCGAGGGTGGCAGCGTCAATAAGCTGTCTGCCGAAGAAGCGATCTACATCGATGCGCTGACGCTTTTCAATTCACTCGGTCGGAAACTAGGTCGACGCAATACTGTAGCCTTCTTCACCAAGGCACCTTTCAGCCTCTCCTACAGCCGTGCCTCGGAGATGTATGATGAGGCCATCAACCTATTCTATCGTGATCGTGGTGTCGAAAAAAAGGCCATGAGGCACCTGTTTGCCGACGAACTGCAGGAAGCTGCACGGATCGTCAAGGATAACGCCATCACCGCCAGGGATTGGGAGGTGTTTGGTGACCTCAAGATGAAGGCGGCCAAGCTGCTGGAACTGGATAGGGAAGATCCGCCGAAATTGCCCGCCGATGCCTACCAAAAACCCGTGCGCGTCTACAGCCTCGAGATTGAGAGCCTTGGGCTCCCATCGATCAACCGGCAACTGGTCGCCTCGCAGATCGAGGAACTCGATATCCCTGAGCGTGACAAGATCCGCTTGAAGCAGGATTCGCGTCTGCTACCCATCAACCTGGAAGAAAAACTGCATGAGCTGGAGGAAGAAAGTAAAGGAGAACAGTAAAGGCGTACAGACGGTTTTTGCCAACTGGCTCAGTCAGCTCACGATGCTGCTGATGCCGCGATTCCTGTACCTGGTATCCGGCAGGGCATCTGCCAAGACTACCGATATCCTCGTGGAGCGACTGATCGAGATGGTCTATGACATGCCCGGTGCACCGGTCGTATGGGTAGCGGATACGTACAGCAACCTGCAGAAAAACGTCTTGCGGACGGTTTCAGAGGGATTGAAGGCCAAAGGCATGGTTGAGGGTATCCACTACGTCGTGGGACGCAAGCCGCCCGAATACACGGCCGCACAGAAGGCCGATCTGCCGCCTGAGATCCGGGAGCATTTTTGGCAGCCCTACAACAACATCGTGAGCTATCAGCACACGATGGTATTTTTCACGGGATTCAACATCACCTTTGGATCACTCGACCGGCCGGCATCGCTGGCAGGTGGTAACTATGTGCATGTCTTCGGGGATGAGGCAAAGTATTTCCGCGAGGATCGGATCAGCAACCTACTGAAGGCCATCCGGGGATACAGGACCAAGTATGGCAACTCGGTATTCTACCGCGGCCACACCTTCACGACGGATATGCCCAATCCCGGGCAGATCGGTCAATATGACTGGATACTGGACCGTGGCAAGAAGATGAAGACAAAAGGCCTGCTGCTCGTGCTGAAGGCCGCCATCATCGTGAATGAATCCCTGCAGGAATACCTCGCAGCATGCCAGGAAGGCAATACCGAGGAGCGGATCAAAAAGAAGCGCGTCTGGCAACGCTGGGTAGAGCGCTGGATCGCTGCCAGGATGCATGCGGATGCGCATACCTTTTTCTACATCGCTTCCTCGTATGTCAATGTGGATGTACTGACTCCGGAGTGGTTTGAGGATGCGTTCAAGGACGATTTCAGCGACGTGAAGACCGCTATCCTATCGATGTATCCAAAGCTGGAAAAAGGGCAGCTATTCTATGCCAACCTGTCTGAGCGGCACTTCTACATGAATGGAAACGATCCCGTATGGGCCGAACGCTTTGGACTCAATGAGGATGAGGACTGTCGTATCCTGAAATACCATGACCTCGCCAAGGCCATCGATGCCGGGGCTGACTTCGGCAACATGATCAGTCTAAGCTTGGCACAGGATATCCAGGGATATTATCGGGTCAATAACTTTATATATACCCTCAGTCCCGAGTGGATCCGCGAGCTGGCGGATAAGTTTCTGGCATTCTACAAGCCACAGAAGGAGAAGACGCTGAATCTATACTATGACCGCGCGGCCAACAACTACAAGAAAGCCAAACAGGATCTGGCCTCTCAGCTGAAGCATGCCATCGAGAAGGATGCGGATGGCAAGCCGACCGGCTGGAAGGTGCTGCTGATGTCGGAGGGTCAGGGCAATATCCCGATGAATGAGGAGTATGGATTTATGATGGAGCTGCTGGGTGGCGGGAATAAGCGCATGCCGAAAGTATTGATCGACTTCTACCGCTGCAAGCCGCTGCGCTGCTCCCTAGAGCTGGCACCTGCCAAGATCAAGGAATCCGGCAACAAAACGATAGTGGTGAAGAATAAAAAGTCCGAGAGTCTTCCGATACATCGCCTACCGCTCGAGTCCACCAATCCCAGCGACAGTTTCAAATACCTGATGATGCGCAATGCCTGGCGAAAGCTCGTGCACCGCAGGGAAGTGTTTACGGGCAGTGCGAGCGTGAGGGGTTAGGGAAAACTTTTTTTGAAATCAATGCGTTCTTGATGTGTAATACCGTTAGAAAAAAATATTATTGAAAATATTTATAGTTGATTGTGTTTCAGAAATGAACCAGATATAATTGTAAATATTTTTACTGTCAGCTCAACCCTCAATATGTCTAATCTGTCATTCAAAGGTGACCTCCGTACTGGTGGCACCGGGATCAAAACCCAATTATCTCTAATTCATTTTATTGAGGACAACGTTCACATCATTTATTCTCCTGCCTTGGATTTGACGGGATACGGGAACAATGAGGTCGAAGCGAAAGATTCCTTCCAAGTTGTTTTGGGTGAATTTATGACGTATGGCCTTAATAAAAAGTGCCTTTTTGAAGAGTTGAAAAAATTAGGCTGGAAAGTGAGAGGCAGCAAGAAAAAACCCAAAGTGGAAAGTCCTGACATCTCAGATATGATGAAAGTGAATGCTGATCTGGGTGAAGTGATCAACAAAAAGGATTATACTAAATATCATCAGGAGGTACTGATCCCTGCCTATTAACTTTTTTTGATGTCGACCAATAGGCTGTCAAACGTATCCCTAGCAGATTACATATTGTTCCTCAACAAAGCTGGCTGCAAGGAAATCAGGAGAAATGGGGGGCATATAATCTTCTCAAAAAAGGAGCTTACCCGACCGATCGTCGTCCAATCCCACATAGATCCTGTTCCCGAATTCATCATCAAAAATGCCCTGAGGGCGCTAGGATTGACAAAAAAGGATTTTTTCGAGATTCTGTTTAATCAGTAGCCATAACCTAAAAAACTCGAGCGAAAGATCGCGTACCAAAAAGAAGAATTCACAGGCAGTTCTAGTATGAATGAGACTAGTTATTCGGGAAAAAATCTTTAGGAATCTGGTATTTTTCAGACGGGTAAGTGTTTCCAAGTGTGTCGGTTAGTTCAAAATAAAATTTGAAAGACGGTATCTCTTCTATACTCAGACCTGACAAATCAACATAGATAGTTTTCTTTTTTTTCTCTCCTGGAGGGTAATTGAACCTACAGTCTGAATCAAAAATTGCGCTCTCTTTGCGCCTTATCAATTGATTGGGACCAGTTTCAATGACAATTTCAAGTCTTTCGAGAATAATCAGGTTATCTGATACATTCGTAATCGAAAAGTCAAACGGAACCTTGTCTATTTTCCTAACCAGCTGATCATAACCAAATCTTTGATTAAGCTCCAATTTTAGTTTAAAATCCCTTTTTTCTTTTTTGGCTTCAAGGTCCTTTTGAAAATTCAAAGCTTCTTGCGCGATCCTGGCTGATTTTTCAGCAATTTCATTTGACTTCACTGCAATCCTGGCTGATTTTTCAGCAATTTCATTTGACTTCACTGCAATCCTGTTGGCAGTATCACTTTTCCGGTTTGCCCTAATCGCGACCACCAAAGCCACAATAGCAATTAATACAGTGACAACTTTATCCCAGGAATTAGTAAGCCAGTTAACTATTTCAATTGTTTCCATTTTCGAATATACGAATTAGTTTATAATCCTGTCCTTTCCCTCTTTCTACTGGCTTGCGAAATTGGTACCATGAGCCAATTGACTGTTTTTGAAGCCATCAACGAGATGCGGAAGCTGTCTGCTGATGGGCTTTCTTTTTCTTTTTCATTCATGTCGTACGAGCGCAGCAAGCAGACTACGCATGGCATCGTGGAAGTGAGGAATGCCCGTCTGCGCAACAAGTCGCCCATGGTAGCCTTCGAAAACTCGGAAATGATCGAGCCCTACTATGACCTGGACACCAACGAGCCCAGGCGATTCTATCAGCCTACATTGATGACATTCAACGGCCGGCAGGTCACCTTGATATGACGGACACCTTGCAAAAAACCAAGTTGGGAGATACCCGCATCCTGCAGCTGGACGCGACGGCTTTTGTCGTCGGCAGCAATCCCTTCCAATCCTTCGATTCCTTTATCGGACTGCAAAAGAACATCGACTGGGAAGCGGATCCCACAGTCGTGCAGGGCGTGAAGCTCGTGCCGCATGGTCTCAACAATGACCTGCCCGTGATCATCCGCGACATCATGGACAAAAACAACCTCGCGCCCGGCATCGTCGAGCGTGAGATTGGCCTGCTCTATGGGGATGGTCCACACCTGTACAAGTTGGTATTTGAAAACGGATTTGCGAAGCGCGAATACGTAACGGATCCCGAAGTGCAGGCTTGGCTGGATACCTGGGACTACAAGCGGTACATCGACATGGCCATGGTCGAGTTCAAGTACATGAAGGGAGTCTATACCAAGGTTATCCGCAACCGTGGCCCAAGGATCGGCAATGCCGGCAGGATCAATTACCTGCAGGTCGTGCCATCTACTGATGCCAGGCTCGAATGGCCCGAAACGGGCCCCAAGCGTCTTGAATCCGTGAAGCGGATATATGTAGGTGACTTCCAAAACCACTGCCTCTATACCGGTCTGACGGGATACCCTGTCTTTGATCCTTATGATCCATTCAAGTATCCGATCAGTATCGGGTATGACAACAAGTACAGCTTTGGCCGCAACTTCTACAGCGTGCCGAGCTACTACGGTTCGCTGAACTGGATCATGCGCTCCTCCGATATCCCGGACGTGCTCAAGTACCTGAGTGAAAACGGGATCACCTCGGCATTCCATATCCACAGTCCCGCCGACTACTGGAAGGATAAGTCCGATAAGCTGAAGGAAATGTATCCGTCCGAGACAGACCAGGAGCTGCAGAAGCGACTGGAAAAGTTGAAGGATGACACCTTTGACCAAATGTCCA
Source organism: Mariniradius saccharolyticus AK6 (assembly GCF_000330725.2). GTDB lineage: Bacteria > Bacteroidota > Bacteroidia > Cytophagales > Cyclobacteriaceae > Mariniradius > Mariniradius saccharolyticus. Next base: position 30,562 of record NZ_AMZY02000005.1, read on the forward strand.
AGGTGCTGACCGGCAAACGCAACGCGGGCAAATTCATCGAGACGGTCGACTTCTACGATGTAGATGGAAATCTCTGCGCCTGGAAGGTGGAAGCGATCGATCAGAAGGTAAAGGACTTCATCGAGAGCCAACTGAAGATCAGCGAAAAGGCGGACAGTGCCACTACCTCCGGGATGGGATTGCATCCTTCCCTCTCCAATATCATCGTCAACGGACAGCTCTCCAGCGGCTCTCAGATGCTCTACGCACTGAAGCTCTACATGGCTTCGGATACGACAATCCCAGAAGAAGTGGTATTCCAGAAGCTGAACCAGGCGATCCGCGCCAACTTCCCCAATAAAGGCCTCAGGATGGGTTTCTACCATCACAGTGTAGCCAGGGAAGAAGACGTCAATCCGGAGGGAAGGGTGATGAATTCGGCGGCGGAGGAAAGGTAGAAAGAGACACAGGACACAAGACGCAAGACACAAGATGTTGTTCAACAAATCAAATAACGGCGCTGAGGAACTGCGGGAGCGGACCGGGAGCTACTATGCCAACAATGACTTTGCGCGGATCTCCACGGATGTAATGCTGGCTGAGGAGGAAATGATCAAGCTGGTGGGCAAAGCTGTCTACAACAAAGCCCTCGACCACTACAAGAGCAGCTCTTACAATCTGGCCAACCCGAGCGCCGATCAGGCGAAGCTTGACAAGCTTGTCAAGCTGCTGCAGATGCCGATCGCCTACAAAGCGACTTTCAACTACTACCAATCGAACTTGGTCAGCCACCAGGACAGCGGCCGCAAGGTCTCCATCGACAACGAAAACGAGAAGATGGCTTGGGAGTGGATGCTCGACCGGGACGATGAGGCGCAGCTGCGCAAGGTCAATCAGACCACCGATCTCCTGATCAACTGGCTGGAATCGGAAAAACTGGCGGAATGGATGGACTCCGACAATAGACGGACAGCCAGGAAGCTATTCGTCAATTCGGAAACGATCTTCCAAGATGGCTATCCGATTGACCAATCACCAAGGTTTTTCTATACCGTGCTGCCCTTCAACAAGGAGATTCAGCAGCGTACGATCAAGAAGGCCCTTGGTGCCCAATACGAACATCTTCTCAACTACTGGATAGCTCTGCAGTCAGATGCGGGCGAAGCCGGCAGCGGATCCGGAAGTACTAACGGCGGCATCCCATCCGCTCCAGGGGATGCCACACTGGAAGCGATCCTGCCACTTGTGCAAAAAGCCATCCCGCTTTTGGTAATGTCCATGGCTGTAAAGCGACTGGCACTGCAGGTGCTCCCTGAGGGCGTGGTCCAGCAGTACAAGTCCGACCGGGCAGCCAGGGCAGGATCCAAGCCGATCGAGCTGCGCGAAATCATCGACTGGCATGTGAAAAAGCTGCAGGACGATGCCGATACACACCTCAACGACATCAAGGAAATTCTCCGGGCATCCAATCCCGAGGCTTCCACCTATCAGCTATTGCCCAACAACAGTGAGAGCAACAAGTATTTCCGTACATGAACACCGTCGAGATACCCGAAAAATCCATCAAGCTCGAAATCCCCTCCCACTGGGATGAGATGAGCGACAGCCAGCGCCGCTACTGCCTCAAGCAGGCGGTATGGGCGAGCCTTGGGATTATCGGCGTACAGGAGGCTAAGGTGCGCTGTCTGTACCATCTGATGGATATCGAGCGCGACAGCCGGTCGGTGATGTGGGACCGGATCAGGTCTGAGGCGCAGGTCAGCGATAAGTACAGCAGGATTTTTCTCCTGTGCGAGGAGCTGGTGACCTTCCTCTTTGCGGCCAATGAAAAGGGCGAGTTGGAAATCAATTACGATACGGTGTACAATCATTTCCCTGAGTTGCGCGCGAGCAAAGTCACACTCTACGGCCCTGCGCACCTCTGCGCTGATCTGACATTTGGGGAGTTTCGCGCTGCCATCGAGTACATGGAATCGAGCTTCCAGTCCAGGGATGATATGGACATCTGCAGGATGATCGCCTGCCTGTATCGACCTGAGCGGCAGGACTACGATATGGTAGCGCATTCGGAAAGTTGGGATGGACAGCGAAAGCAGCCCTTCAATCGTGCCTTGGTACCTGTTAATGCCGGGCTTGTGGCCAAAATCGGCACCGTGTACCGGACGGCTGTGCTGCTGTGGTTCAGCTACGTGGTCAAATACATACAGACCGAAGACCTGCAGATCGGTGGTGTGACGGTCAATTTCTCCCCGCTCTTTGGCGGTAAGCGCAAGGCCATGGACGATGATGCGCCCCGATCGGGATCCGGCTACGGCTGGATATCGGTACTCAACGCGATCGCCAAGGAAGGTCCCTATGGAGATATGGACAAGACGGAGAAAGCGGGGCTTTTTGACGTGCTGCTCTACATGCTCGAGATGCATGAGCAAAACGAAAAACTCAAACAAAAATCCAAAAAGAAATGATCGGGATCAGGGAATATGCCATCTACATGCAGCAAGTCGTGGACGAGATCCCGGCGCTGAAGGAAATGATCATGGTGGCCGAAGACAATCACGCTATCAACAGGCTGAAGGATAAGCCTGGGATGATCCTCGCGGCCGTCATCCCCAACAGCCAGGGCACTGGCGATGTGGGCATGTCCTCCGATAAGCAGACCGGGTATCTATTTGTAATCGAAAAACGCAGCAACGATGCTACACAGCAGAAAGAAATCGATCAATACGGCCGCACGCAGGATGCGATGCTGGCGGTCAGGTCCAAGATCGAGGAGGACGCCGAGGATGGGTGCTCGCCATTTACCAGACTCGAGATCAGCTCCATCGGCATCGAGCCCGAGTTCAACATCTTCGGCGGATGGAACGGGTGGAGCATGCTGTTCACATTCTAAGACCGGCAGATACAAGAGCATCAGCCCATGGAGTGGCTTTGTGACCGAGGTCTGGTGTACCAAATGCAAACGGGTGATATTTTTTGAGATAGATTGAAAGGCACCGGCAGGAAGGGTAATCCTGCCGGATTTTTTATTTATATGTAAATATTCCAAAATATTTATATAAAAAATTTGCAAAGCTGGCGAATGATCCTGAAATTGGCTCCTGCTAAAACATCAAATGGATATGGAAACTATCATCACACTTGCCAAAAGAAAGTCGCTCAACGAGCGTGCCATCGCAAAAGGTCTATTTGCAGACCTGGAAAAACCCTTCAAATTAATCATTGCTTCAAATGATCCTTCGGACATCTTCCGGACTGTTCATCTCAAGAATGACAAAGTAGTATTGGAGCTGATTATCGAGGATCCAAAATTGGGAGATCAAATCCGTACCCAGGAAATGGGTAAGGAATCATTTTGGGCGGCTCTTGCCGTGGATCCCATGGAGCATATCGCCTCTAACAGAGAAGTTTGGTTCGAATTTACGGGAGGATTTCCCGAAGGAGATTACGAGCTCGAGCGCGAAGGCTACGTGATCGGCAACAAGTACAAGGGGATACTGCATCCCGAGGCGGCAGGCGGTGCCGGTCAGGTCTGGACCGTGGCAGCATCCGGTAATGACTGTGTGTTTTATGTGGGGGAAAATTGTAAAGTGCTTTAGTGATGGGATCTCGGGTCAAGAAAAAAAGGCACGTGCCCTATCTGCTGACACTTTACATCAGGATGGATGTGCATCAGCGGATCGCCTTCAAGGCATATCTGCGCTGGTATGGTAGGCAACGGATCACACTCCAGGAATACCTGAAGGGATGGAGTATCGTCCAGGAATATCACGGTCCACTTACAGTGTCATCTATCACAGAGCGAGGATTGCAGCTATCAGGAAAGGAATGGTCAGTTTGAATGGTCGATAACGCGGAGACTGGGGATGGTCGCGATCTCCCCAGTCGGACGTTATCGGGCGTTTGTTATCTTTAAAGAAAAATCATGGCGGCAGCACTGAACAATATCATTATACTTACCTGCGGGGATTTGCGGGAATTCTGGACCAGCCTGGTGCTGCTGTGCGAGGCGCATCCGGAGTTCTCGTACCACTACATCAAGAAAAACAAGTTTCCCTTTGAGTACAAGGGATGGACCTTTGAAAAAGAACCTGTAAACGTAAAGAAAGGCAATGGGGAGTAAGAAGCAAATCAAGGAAGCCAGGGAAAAGATCGCCGTGGCCGGCAAGCGAGTAGGTCAAATGGCCAGTGTGGTCCAGGGGATCAACTTTCTGATCGACAAGAAAGCGGTCGTCATCGATGGCAATACCGTGTATCTGTATCGGGAGCTGTGGGGATCCGATCCGAAGACGCCAGATGCCTGGATGAAGAATATGTATATCTATATGCGGCTGCAGCAGCTCTGCGAGGAAGGCCAGACGATCTACTTCCGAAATATCGAGACCGATGAGCTGATTGGGAGGTATGAAAGTGTTTAGTAGGTATTTGATTTTTTGACATCGATTGATATCTTAGTGGAAACTAATCGTCGATCGAATGAAAAGGATATTTTTTATCATCTTTTTGGTAGTGGTACATGTTGCCCAAAGCCAAGCCCAGGAAAAGTATGCGACCTATTTTAATTCCTTTCTCGAAAAGGATCTGGAAATCGAAGCAACTTTTGATGACCCAAAAATGACTCTATACATCAATGGGTATTCACTAGAGCGAGCCTCCGAAAGAGGTGGATTTATGGTTTCTGAAAAAATGCACGCCGGATTTCTTCATGACCTCAAAGTTGCGAGAGATAAGTATGTCGAATGGAGAAATGTAGCGATAGAGAATGATGTTCGGGATCTTAGGAAAGATGTCGAACTACAGCCTCAACGAATAAACGGGTACTTCAATTCTGGGTCAAAATGGTACTTTGATTTTTCTGTAGTTCCAACGTTTAGATTTTTGATCTCCGAAGATGAAGGTAAAGTCACCTACCGAATGTTTATGATGTCGGGTAAACTTCAGGCTTCAACAAATGAGTATATCGATACCGATGGATTCATTATTCCATTTTCGACGATCGAAGAGTTTGATGAATTCATTGACTTGGTGACTATGGAAAAGATAGAGGAGTTTAAGCGGCAGAAAAAAGACAAGTCAAGCCTTTTCAAAAATTAGTATCTATGAACCAAAAGGAAAAACTAGCGTCCCTATCGGACCGTGAGATTCAGGAGAGAATCCTTGTCAACCTGGAAAAGATCAGCCAAAAGACCGGCACAATTTCCACGATTGTCACGATTTATTTTGTTGTTTCTCTCCTTGGCGTCATTCTCTATTTGGTTGCTGTTATGCCTCGTGTGTAAGGGATTAACATTTTCACTGCTTCCCTGGTATCGTATTTTTAGTGTGTGCCGGAAGCAGTGAAAAAGTAGACAAACAACTGATTTTTTCAGGTGCGCCGGATGGGAAGACGGTTTTTGAGCAGCAAAAATACCCGGAACGGGTGACGCACGTGAAAAAATGCCGCTTCGAGCGCGCGGAAACCACTACCAAAGTAGTAGTTTCCTTGCTGGGCATCAGCTCCCAAGGCTACCCCTTTTCGCTGGGGTCTCGGCGTTCTCTTTCAGATTGTACTCGGGCGCATTCTCAAAGGAACTTGCAAACGAAAACTAAGCCCTGCGCATTGTCTTTAGTCTATTTCCACTGGTTTGAGGGCTGCCAGTTTGGCCTCTTTTGTCTCTCTCTCCTGCTTTTCGGTTTCCTTCCGCTGCTTCTCCGCTTCGAGTTCCTCGGCTGTGATTACCTGCTTATCTGAAAACAGGTAACAGATGGGGAAATACTCGTATTCGCTGTCGTCCTCTGCTGGCTCCCCTTTGGCCTTGGCTTCCTCTGCCTTTTGTCGGCCGACCGGCTGCCCCCAAACCAAAAAGGCGGTGGATCCTTTCTTGATCGTGGCTCCCTTCGCTTTCCACTGGTGGAAGGTGTTAAACTCGGTCGCTCCGTCCGTGTTGTGTATGTGGTTTAGCAGCATGTAATTTATCGTCCTACTCGACCAAAAAAGGGCTTCATCGAGCGTTTCCGCTCCCTCTGCCATATCATCCCGCAGCTTTTTGGCCATGTTGGAAAGGTTTACCAAGAAATCCCTTTTGGGATTCCTTGGCTTCTTTGGGGTTGTGTCCTGCTTTTCCATGGCTTAGGCGTTGATTTGGTTTTGGAGTTCGTGTCTTTTGGTGTCGATGCTACCTAGCGCAAAGCGGATTACCTCGGCGATCACCTTGGGATTACGCATTTTAAGGACGTCATTTTCTGAGCTGTACCCCTGTTTTTTGGTGACCTTGAGGGTAAAGTTTTCAGTCTGGAAGGGGTCCGCATCGCTTTCTTTGTCGACCTCCGTCACTATGGTAGCCAGCGAATCGGCGTACTCGTCAAGTGTTGCCAGGCGTTTCATTAGTACCTGCTTGTTTTTGAAATACTCGATTTTCTCCTCTAGGCTTTTTGGCTGCGCCTCGATCAGGGCTTGCAATGCTGCGACCTGGTCTTTGAGAATTTGGATTTCTGCAGATTCGGGCGTCTGCTCGGCTGTTTTTTTGGCTTGCTCTTTCATGATGTTTTAGCGTTTTATTGAATTATTTATATATAAATATACTAGTATATTTATATAAAATCAAGCCCTTTTCATTTGTAAATCACTCATAATCAGGCGTTTTGATCATAGATTTTAGATTTTTCACAGGTTTTTTGGTGCCATTCAAGCGAAAAATTTTTTTACCTCGTTTTTCTCAAAAAAACCCGTTTCGAGCCTTAAAAAGGCTAAAATCAAGCCCGCTATTTAGAATGAAAATAAATTAATCATCTCAAAATCAGTGGTTTATCTGTTTTGGGTTTGTTCAGGCTTTGCCTTCACTGAAGATTGACCCCGACTCCGCCCTCCGCCTAAGATGCAATTGCAATCCCTGCACCTGACATGGATATATGATAGACTATTTAGTTTTAAATGATCAACTACAAAAAATCACACCACTCCACAGCTAATCCCCTGGGATTAGGCCATTGATTTTTTTACTACCTTAGCAGTGCTAAAACATCAAATGAATACCTGTATTTGTCATATCATTCATGGTCGGAGTCGGTTACCCGTAAGGGCCCGGGGTTTTATCATTCATTTGATGTACCTAGCAGCTCCGGCCACCATACCTATATTACAATGCCAGCTAAAACATCAAATGAAAAGTTCTATCTCGTCTTTGAGGTAAGGGAGGTAGATCGGGAGGGTCTTAAAAAACTACTCCTTGAGATTGAGTCCGTGATGGGCATGGTTCCCCTGACCATCTTGGACGAAAGCGAAAAGCCGATTCAAATGGACTGAAGGTAAAAGCTCTATCCCCACAGGATAGGGCTTTTTTCATGTCCTTTCTCCAGGTATGCTCCGCAATTAGCTTCGTATCAATTAGCTGCGAAGCCTGTGAGCATTATCAAAAAAGAGTTTGTCAGAAGGATTTTGAAAGACGAGGCTGAAAGGTTTGAGAAGAATCAGGCCTTGCAGATGCGTCGTGTGCTTACTTTTCACACCGGTACGCTCGAACGCGAGCGATTCTTTTCCGTCACCTCAGACGATTCCATGGATGGTAAGCTCACATTGAAGCACAAAGCCTACCAACGTTTCCTTGATATCAAGAAGAAAGTAAGGAGTAAGAACTCTCGCAGGCTCAAGCAGCGCAGGCTTAACATCCATAATCGATTCGTGTTTGGACACTTTTTCAGCATAGCCAATAGGCTTATGTACGGCTTCACCGAAGAGGTGGCAGAGGGCATCAAACGTGATCTTCAAAATTAACGGCCATGGGAAAAAAACTCAGGGAAGAAGATCTCATTCTCAACATCATCGTCAATGGTGACCGTGGTAAAAAAGAAATGGGCGAACTCGAGCGCGCCATCAAGGACACTAACAATGAGCTTCGATCGCTGGAAAAGCAGCAGAAACAAATGCTTCTGGCTGGAAAAAAGGAAACTGAAGAATACAAAGCAGTAACCCAAGCCATCAAGCAAAAGAATGAAGCCCTGGTAATGGCGGAATCCCGGTTGAAGCACCTCAGATCCCAAGTTGATATCAGTAAGATGTCCCTTTCGGACCTCAGGCGGGAAATGACCCGTGTCAAAGGTCTCCGGGATATCGCCGCCCCCCTATCTGAGGAATGGCGAAAGCACGACGAAAGACTAACTGCTGTCACGACCAGATATAGGGCTCTCTCCGGACAGGCGCAAGCCACAGGCGCTTCAATCCAAAATCTTGCCTCAAAATTCAACCATTACATTGGGGTTATCACCGCGGGATTTGCGACGGCCTTCGCTGCTATTTCAGGCGTGAGGAAAGCAATCAGTGATTTTGCGGAATTCGATGACAAAGTGGCTGATGTAATGAAAACCACTGGCCTCTATCGGGAGCAAGTAATTGAGCTCAATAATGAGTTCAAAAAGATCGATACCCGCACCGCTCAAAATGATCTTCTTGGCCTTGCTCGTGTTGCGGGTAAGCTAGGTATCGAGGGCCAGGAGGACATTCTTGGATTTGTCCGCGCCTCTGATCAGATCGGGGTAGCGCTATCTGAAGACCTTGGAGGCAACGTCGAAGATGCAATTACGGCTGTAGGTAAACTCGTCGATATCTTCAAGCTTTCCGAAGATCTTCCGCTCGAGCAAGCTCTTTTGAAAGTCGGATCCACCATCAACGAGCTCGGCGCCTCGTCCACAGCCAATGAAGCCTACATAGTCGAATTCACCCGTAGGATGGCTGGTGTAGGTCCATTGGCCAAAATGACCATCACCGACCTGATGGGGATGGCAGCGACACTCGATAGCCTTGGCCAGACTTCCGAGGTTTCTACCACCGCACTGAGCAAGCTATTCCTGGAGATGGCCAAAAACACGGATGTGTTTGCCAAGTATGCAAACATGGATGTGGAATCATTCCGCCGATTGCTTGATTCGGACGCAAACGAAGCCTTTTTGAAGGTACTCGAAGGCGTTGGTAATAGCTCTGAGGGACTTACTTCCTTGGCCGACACATTGGGCGATCTCGGCCAAGATGGCGGCCGGGTGATCGGCGTTTTGGGTTCTCTTGCAAACAACGTGGAGAAACTCCGCGAACAACAAAAGCTGGCGAACACAGCATTTCAGGAAGGAACTTCGCTTGCCGTAGAATTTGGAACCAAAAACGAATCTGCTCAAGCCAAATTGGAAAAGGCTCGCAAAGGGCTTCAAAACATGACCGTGGAACTCGGTGAAAAGCTCATGCCGGTCATGGAGCATTCGATATCTGGCTTCTCGCTTTTTGTCCGGATTCTTAGTGTATTGCTCGACTTTTTCTCAAGAAACTGGAAAGGTATCACCGTCCTCACGGGTGCGCTTTTAGCCTACAATGCGGCTCTTTTCATTAGCAATATCAACCTGAAAGAAAACATCGTCCTCAGCAAAGCCAAGGTATTTTGGGACAATGCGTCTCTCATGGCTACTCAGTTACTTGCTGCAGCGCAAATGCTCCTGGCCGGCAACCTGAAAGGCGCAGCACAGGCCATGCGGGTGTTTAATTCGGTTGCGATGGCCAATCCATGGGGATTGATTGCGGCCGCTGCGGTTGCAGCCGGAATAGCCATCTATCACTATACAAGAAATCTAACCGCTGCCCAGAAAGCGCAAAAGGCTCTTGCAGATGTCCAAGGCGAAGCGCTTCGAAACGTGATCGATGAGCGTCTGGAAGTCGAGCGGCTTTTGGCTTTCGCCCGTGATGTGAATAATAGTTATGAGGACCGGCAGGCGGCCATCAAAAAGCTCAACGAGATTTCTCCCGAATACCTGGGGAATCTCAACATGGAAAACATCCGCACGGAGGATGCTACCAAAGCCACAGACGCTTACATCGAAGCATTGCTGCGCAAAGCCAAAATGGAAGCGGCATACAACAAAGTGGCCGAGATCGAGCGCAAGCGTCTTGACCTGATCATGGAGGGCAAAGGCTCCGAATTGACTTGGACACAGTGGTTAGAGACTAGTTTTTTCAAAGCCATTGGAGCCCATGACAAGGCGCTCGCTGCCTTTGCGATCAGTCGGGATAAAAATTCCAAGGCACTCAATGAAGACCTCGATGCCCAGCGTGCCGCACTGGAACAGTTCATCAAGGATAATCAGCTCATCGAGCAGCAGGTGAAAGGTACCTCAGGATCCGGCACTCCCGATGCTGCTGGCACCCCAAGTGGGTTAACGACAATTGAAGACCTGAAAAATCAACTCAAGGCTCTCCAAGATGAACGAGAAAAAATTGACATTCGAAATAAAGCCAAGCTCCTTGAAAATGAAAAGGCTCAGATCGAAATTCAAAAGCGTTTAGCCGAACTGGATATCAAGTCTCATTCAGACAAAAACAATCGGGCAAAAACCCAAGCGGACAAAGACGAAGAGGCACGAGAAAAAGAACTCGAGCGTCAAAAAGAATTCCGCCAAAAAGTCCTCGAATCCAACCTTTCCCTGATCAACCAAGAAAAACTTGCCTATCAAAAACGGCTTCAGGAAGCTGGAATTTTTGGCAAGGAACGGGCACAGATGACGGAAGAGGAACTTCAAGTCCTCGCAATCCTCCAAAAACAACACTACGCCAATCTCGATAAACTGGATGCTGACGCTATCAGTAAAGCCATCCAGGATGATCAGAAGGCATTCGACGATCGTCTGCGTGATCTTCGCATTCGTCAAAACGAAGAATTTAAATCCATCAAGACTTTCGAGCAAGCCAAAGCGGTCCTTCAAGGTGAATTGTCGGATGAAGCCTTGCTGGGTCTCCGCGATATGCGGGATGCACAGCGTGAGCTGGACAAAAAATACCGCCGAGAAGAAGAGGCGATGGTGCGCGACCATTTGATGGCACTGCAGGCACAACTTGAAGCCGCCATTCAGTCAGGATCCTTTGCGGGTGTCAATCTCGCTGATGAAGTGCTGTCCGAGGAAGAAAGAGCGGTTCTAGAAGAACGCCTGGCAAGTATCAAACAATTGCTTTCCGAACTCGGCCTTGGTACTGGCACAGAGATCGCCGAAGATAGAGGCCTCCGGACTTCCAATGTTGACCTGCTCGGCTTTGCCAAATCGGATTGGGATGTCTTTTTCGACAACCTCGAGAACGGTCGCCTCGGTATCGAGGAAATGGTATTCGCTGCCCAGGCATTAAGCCAAATGTGGTCGCAATACAATGCCCTCGTGGCTGCCGGTGAACGTCGCAAGCTTCAAGAAGCTGAGCGGACTTCAAGACTGCAGCAGTCACAACTCAAATCCCAACTAGACGCCAACCTGATCACTCAGGATATGTACAATCAGCAAGTTGATAAACTCAATGCTGATCTGGACCGCAAGAGGGCAGTATATGAGCGCAACCAAGCGAAGCGTGAGCGCAACGTTGCTCTTATGTCTGCCATCGTCAACACGGCAGCTGCTGTCGCCAAGGCGCTGCCCAATCTCATTTTGGCCAAAATCGTCGGTATCGCAGGCGGCCTGCAGATCGGCACTATCCTCTCTACTCCCCTCCCCGACATTCCAGGTGCCGAGGACGGCGGCCAGCTTGCCAATGTGGTCCGCTCCCAAGATGGCAGAATGTTCCGCGCCAAGGTAAACCCTACCCGTCGCGGCTATGTCGACCGGCCGACAGTGATCGTGGGCGAGGATGGCTCCGAGTTTGTCGCCAATAACAGGGCCGTACGAAATCCCACCATCCGCCCGGTACTCGACGCCATCGACACTGCCCAGCGAAACGGTAGCATCGATACACTCAACCTATTCAAGGTACTTGAGCAAAACCGCATGCTCCGCGCAGCCATGCCCGGGAGACAGCGGGGCGGAAGGCTCTCGAGAAATGCAACACCGGCAGCGGCCACAGCTCCCACATCCGGCAATACGCCTGATGACTTGCGTGGCCTGCTGCAGCAAAATCTCCGTGTCATGGCTCTCCTTACCGAGCAGCTATCCCAACCGATCAGCGCCGAAGTAGTCCTGACCGGCCGCCGTGGACTGAACGAGCGCCAGCGTGAATTATCCGATATCGAAAAATCAGCAAGCCTCTAATGTTCTGGATCAAAATCAATAAGCAGAAGCTGCAGCTTCCAGATGACTTCAAGGTGGACTTGATCATCGAGCAACCGCTGACAATGCAGGACAGGATTCCCGTGCCCTACACGACCTCTTTCGATATCGCGCCCACCCCCTACAATCGCAAGCTGCTTGGGCATCCCGAGCGCGTCAACAAGCGCAATACAAAGTACCTGTTCGAAGATGCGGAAATCGGATATGGTGCCGTGCGCATCTACCGTGGATCACTTCAGGTGAAGGAAGTCGCCGGGCGGATATCTGCCTTTTTCCAGGCATCGGATGACCTGGACAAAATCCGCCAAAACATGAACGAGATAGACCTCGGTCGAATCGAGTTTGGGGTACCGGTGACCTTACTGCGGACATACTACGAGATCAGGACCAATCCCTATTGGGAGATAGACCAGCCCAATGCGTTGGTTTTCGATGCCGTAGCCAAAGCCTACAAGGACGAGTGGCTGGCCGCACACGACAACCTCCGGGAGTACGCCGCCGCGCCGATCAGGGTCGAAGGATCCTGGCCGACACAGTTTTTTGATGGGGATTTGTTCCATATGAACACCCAGGCAGCCACCAACCTGTTTTTCAATGGTAACCTGTCCCCGATCAAACTGAACATCGACGGGATTACCATCGATGAGTGGGCTCATGCGGTAATGTTTCCCCAGATCCGGGCTTCCTACTTTATCGAGAAGATCCTCGGCATCGAGTCAGCGGACAATCCCTTCCGTGTCGGTGAACTTAATAAGATCGTCATCACTTCCTATCATCATCCCAATTTCCGCCAAGACATTATCAGCAAGTGGAAAGGGATGTTGCTGGAAAACACCTACCCGGTAGAATCCACTCCTGCAGAGCTGCTTTACCTCGATCTCAAATCCTACCAACCTGCCATCCCTGCCAATGAGATGCTGAAATCATTGCTCAACCTCGTGTGTGGCACCATGTTCCGCATCCGGGACAGCTATGTTTTGAAGTTGAATAAGGATGTCTTCGCAGACAGCAGCTTCGAGGATTGGGATAAAATACTCGGATCCCGTCTGCAGCTAGGTCGGGAGGATGCGCAAGCCTACATCTACGGATACAGCGATATGAATGAGGACGAGCCAAAGATTGATACCAATATCACTTTGGCCGATATCGAGGCATTGCATGCTGCAGACGTTGATGAGGTCACCGGTGAGCAATTGTACTACGTCACATCCACCAACCAGATCATTCTCAAAAAACTCGCTCCCAAAGCCTCCGGCTCTGATCCTGATGAATTCATCTATGAGGTCAAAGGCAACGGAGTTTCCAAAAATGATTCTTCCAGCGGCTATACCGTAATCCCACAGTTTGGACCACTCAAGATGGCGCCGGTACTGGATATCGGGACCTTCCGTATCGTCCAGCCTCGGCCCACACAGTTCAAGTACATGCCAATCTGGAACGGTACCCGCGATTCCAATTTCAGACCGCACCTGATGATCTACTGGGGACTGATCGAGAACCCGCTGATAGTAGGATTTGAGCAATACCCATACCTCAGCTATCACAACTACGGACCGGATGGGACGCGCCTCGGCGATCTGTCCCTCGCTTGGGATGGCGATGATGGACTGATCCCCAATTACCACCAGGCCTTCAAAGACTGGATCGAGACCGACAAGCTCACTGCCTACGGGGAATTCATCCTTTCGCCGAACAGACTGAAGGATCTTGACCTCAGCAAAAAGGTCAATGTCCGCAACAAGCTCTGGTACATCAAGAAAATGACCGTACCCCTTACCAAAAAGAAAATCGAGCCTGCCCTCGTGGATCTCGTCGAAGCGGATCCATTCAGGCCTACAGGAGTATTTGACAGCACGTTTGACAACACATTTGAATAGCCATGACATTTGAAGATCTTTTAGCCCTTGCTACCGTCGTCCGGGATGAGTCCACGGACGAAGCAAACACCGCCCTGCGGATCGGATCACTCTTGCTGAACATCATCAACAAGATGAGCGAGATCGAGACTACACCTGGTGAAAGTCCAGAGCTGCGGACCAGTGGCGAATTTGTACAGACCAAACTCCCCAGCGGCGTATCATGGATCAATCTCTACAATAAGAATGTCGCCTTCCAAAAAACCGACACCTATATCCAGTGGAAGTTTGGGGATGGATCTTGGGTGAATTTGGTGGCGTTGAGTGAGATTACAGGTTCAAATGGACTATCAGCCTACCAGATCGCGCTGCTCAATGGCTTTGTGGGAACTTCCGAGGAGTGGTTGGAAAGTTTGCAGGGTCAAGACGGCAGTCCGGACACTGCCGCGCAGATTCGCGACAAGATCAATACGCTCACCGGAGAGGATCGTCTTGCGGTGGCCGTACTGAAGGACTTTGTGACGGCGGTGCTGGGGCAGATACAAACGGAGGTTCCCGCAAGAAGTTCACAATTTTCATCAGGTCCTATTGCTGAACTTGAAACTTTATATCTGAACTCGACGCAATTCACGATTACTTTTGAAAAGCATAGAATATATGGTTCTAGAAACCTTCCAATCTACGCTCTTTTGAATATCGTCTTTACCGACGCAAAGCCAACTATCAAAACAATAGTCACACACTCAGGCCCGTGGTCACCATCCATTTTTGCAGACGTGTATGCAACATCTTCCGGCAACTATTCAAGTACATCAGCAATGTTGGCGGATCAAGCAAGCCAGACAGTCAATTTGATCTATCGTGTCGGAACTACTTATTGGAAGTATAGGGGCACTACTACGGGTATTCTTGAAACTGACTACAAACAAATAAGAATCGTTTATAAAGGATCAGCATATCTCACAGGACTAGACAATGTAAATGTCCTCACATTTGAATACAAAGACACACATCAGGAAGGAGGTGAAGTAATTACAGACGTGGTCGTGGTGGAAAACATAGCTATCACAAACGGGAACCTAGACCCCGCAAAGCCAGATCTTGATAATATAATTAGGCTCGGATTTAACGATAATCTTAACAATACTTCATGGTGGGCAAGTCATATCAATCTTGAAATAACTGATGATGCTAGTTCTGATTTCATAGACTTGGGCGGTGGGGACTTTTCTTTTAGGACCTGCACAAATAACAATAACTCTACTGGAGGAGTAATTATTGCTACAATAAGTGATCAGCTAAGAGAGGCAATGGCTAACGCATCAAGGATCACTGTGCTTCTACGGGTCAGGAGGGTGAGTCCTACTTCCGCTACAACTGTTTTTCATTTTGGTATTATGAGCCCAGATGGTTCCTTGGGGCTGCGAACGGAATTTGACATTACCAATTCACGCCTTGGCACAAGAATCAAAGGAGGTAATTACAGGTCTGCCTCATCGTCTCTTGTCTTTCAACAAGCAGAGTGGATAGAAGTGGCTTTTCAATACGACCCAACTCTTGGCAGTAATCACATGAAATTTTTCGCAAGGGCGGCCGGTTACAGCCCAGCGATACCGATGAGCTTGATTGGTCAAGTTAATGTCACACAGCCACGGCCATTTTTTGAATCTGGTGTAACCAATATTTATTTCAATGTCGAAGCAAACGGAATAGGGCGTAGAAACAACGTCGAATACGATTGGTGTGACGTTATCCTGAACAAAACGATGGCATTGGCTGACATTGAAGCAAGATTTGACGCAAATAATTCAATCTAATGGAGGCTATTAAAATCACGCCAAAAGCGCAGGGATACGGAGCGTTTGCCACGAAAGCAGGCAGGGAGGGTGCTGTGTACATCGCAGATAGAACTATTCCCGGCAATACAGGAAACGAAACGACTCGAGTAGGTTCTTTGGAGTGGTGCTTGCGAAGGCCAGGCCCAAAGATAATTTTTTTTCTGACTGGCGGCGAGTTTGACATGACGCACACATCACTTGTAAGTCTTTCTCAAACTTGGCAGCAAGGGTTCACCGTGTTGGGCCAAAGTGCTAACGGCGATGGTGTCACAATTAAGGGGGCTATCAGGTTGACTTCTGGATTTTCTGACTTTTCCTTCCAGCACGTAAGAATTAGGGCGGGTCAAAATGCAACCAGCAGGGATTGCCTATCTGTGACAAATGACTCCAGAAGATACTATATCGGAAATTGTTCTTTTTCGTGGGGAACTGATGAAACAGCCTCCTTTGACGGGACGGAAGCATCGGTAGTCAATTGCATAATTGCGGAATGCCTCAATAATGATGACAGCGCAGAATCGTCACCCAACACAAGTTATGGAACCCTTACATCTGGCAGGCAATTGTCCTACTACGGTAATTTATGGATCAACAACAACGACCGTAACCCAAGGCTAGGAGACACTAACACTGCTGGGGTACTTGGACCTAACATTCTTGATATTACCAACTGTGTGATGGTTAACTGGGGTACAGGTAGTATAAGTGCATCTGGTATTCTGCCCGACAGGGAAGACTTGTATCTTCAAGTAAGAAATTCATTATTCATCCAAGGGCCAGCTACATGGTTTCGATCTGCCGTGCCAGACCATACTATCTACGTTGGAGGCAGGATTGATTCGACAAGGCGATATCACAGGATCCACCTATCGGGCAATAGGCTGATAAGGAGGGATGGCACATATAGTTCAATTGTTGATGGGAATAATTTCAATGCATTCAATCTGATTAACATTCCAACTGGAAGTAATCTAGCGGCTGAAAAGGCCAACGTTTGGTCCGCAACACCATTTCCACAACCACAACCTAGCTACGATGAGATACGAACCGCAGACCAAGCCTTGACCTACATTGTAGCTAATTGCGGAGCAAATATTTTTCGGGACTCAGTCGATGATCGACTGATCAATGAAGCAGTTACAAGGCAATGGACAAGGCTTCTATTCAGCGGTGATACACCTCTTTTTGGCGGCGTTCCACAGTTACTTAACAACACCGCTGTCTATACGACCCAAAAAACTGGTTCACATCCAACTGACGGCACCTATGGCGGTCACATAGATGATGAGAGCGATGTTGGCGGGTCTCCTACAATTGCAACAGGATCAGCAAATGTATCAACTGCCGGAGATGGATTGCCTGATTCATGGAAAGCGTCTAAGGGGCTAGATATTAACGTTGATTACGGAATCGCCGGAACGCCAACTTCTCACCCATACCTTTATCACCCGAGCGGGTATAGGTGGCATGAAATATACTGCCACGAAAGATCAGGTGAGTGGGTAGAGTTAGAAATTCACTCTCTGTCAATAGTAATACCAACCAACGGAACGGTCTCAAATGCAGCTGGAAATTATGAAGCAAGCACACTGATACCTTTGACGGCTCAAGCAAATGAGGGATATGAATTTAAAAAATGGATCAACAACGAAACGGGCCAGACGGTATCCCTGATTCCTGATTTCAACTTCATTATGCCATCGGCGGACATTACGTTGAGTGCTGTTTTTGAATTGATTCCAGCACCACCAATAGACCCCATAGAGGGGCCAAGAGCCCCATTTACAATATCAACAATATCAGAACCACTTGTCTAGCCCATGTCCCGCCAAACTTTCGCCGAAGACCTTTAGGCTCAGGGATAGAAGCGGTATCCTCCGTAGCCTGCGGAGGAGATACAAGCGGATAGCCCGACCGAGGAACGAGGGGAGCCCCAAAAAATCCTCCATCAAATAGGCTTCCCTTCCCTGTCCTTTCTGCCTCTTTACCCTAAAGTATTTTTGGGTATTGTTCACGGCAACCACAATGCATATCCGCATGCACCATCTTGATTCATTTGATTGGACGGTCATTCTATCGATCGGCGCCTTCGCTATGTCCAACGTCGCTATTTTCCTCGTCGACCGCACGGCTATGGAGCTTATCTCCGCGGTATCTGCTATCCTGCTTTGCCTGACGGCTTTCGTGAAGTTCGTCGACCTTCTCTATGACAAGTTCCAAAAGTGGGGCGTCGCCAAGATCCCCGGTAAATTCATCAAACTATGGCAGAGTCTACGAAACAAAAAATAGTCCGCATGACGGTCTATGCGGCCTTTTTCGCTGGCCTCGGAACTTTCCTGGCATTCGTCCTGCCGCCGGAGCCGCTCCGTGAACTCTTTGCGCTCTTCCGTGACATCATCATCAACCTACTGGCCACATCATGAGACTTTCCGAAAACTTCCTCTTAAGTGAATTTGCCTCCAAGGATGGGGCGGATTTCCCACCTGCAGTAATCGAAAATCTCCGCAGGCTCGCACAGGCACTGGAGGTGATACGCGCCACGATCAGGACACCAATCACCATTACATCAGGCTATCGGTCCCCCGCCCACAACAAAGCCGTCAAAGGCGCTCCAAACTCCACCCATATCGAAGGCATTGCCGCTGACTTTCGCGCCGTAGGCATGGCTCCCAACGCTGTCGCAGCCATCATCGAGCGTTTGATTTCTGAAGGAAAAATTCCCCAAGGTGGACTGAAAGCCTACGCCACTTGGGTCCACTACGATATCCGCGGTACCCGGGCAAGATGGTAACCAACACAGCTATGAAAAGAATCTCTGAACCTCTCCTCTACCTCACACTGCTGCTTTTCGCCTGCAGTTGCGGATCCAAAAAAACACTCGTCACGAATGATCGCTCCACGGTCGACTGTGTCTATGTCGTCGAGCGGCCTGTGATGGTCAATGTCCCTGGCGCAGTCGTGCAGACCCAGTCGATCAATATCGACAGCTTGGCGACGCTCCTCAAGTCCGGTGTACCTCCCCAGGTGATCAACCGCACGCTAGTCAAGGAAGATCCAGAGACAGGCCTGCGGCTTGGGGTTATCATTGACGAGCTGGGAAATCTTTCCGCCCTCTGCGAGCAACAGGACCGCATGATCCAAATGATGCAAACCGAGATAAACCGGCTACGGCTGGAGCTATCCGAGACTACTACCGAAGTGGTCAAGACTAGGCTTCCGAATTGGTTCATCGTGGCGTGCATCATCGCCGGGCTAGCCTTGATTGTTTACGTAGCCCTCAAAATTTACCCATTCCCGCGCTTCTAGATGGATATCCTGCAGCAGCCTTCCGCGCTTTCCTTTTCTGGGAACCTCCCTGATATCATCATCGAGACGGAGGAGCCCAAGATTCGTTTCTTCCTATCGGTAGAGAGTACGCAGATATTTTCTGAGACTTACATCCCTGATTCGGATGGTCGCGTCAGGATCCCGATCAAGGACCTGATCGAGGAATACCTCGAGATCGTGATCCCCAATACGGAGCTCTTTGAGCAAGTCAAGGGCGCGCGGGACTTTACGGCCACTATCGAGGATGATGTCAACGATCCGGAGATTATCAGCTTCACAGCGATCAAAGGCGGTGTGGATAGGAAGGATCTGGTTACCGCTGATTTTGTGGCCGCCAATTTGCTTACCTGGCAGCCGCAAGTCAAGACGGTCAAGTGGAACGATCTGAACTACCTCAGCTACTACGCTCAGGAAGTTTCCAGCATCAAGGTCAAGGCATACTTCCCCGGTGGCATCGATGAGGAAATCACGCTACACAATATTGGCACTGCAGGTCTCTATTCTTTCGAAACCACTTTCTCCAAGATCAGGGAAGAGTTTGAAGACCAGCCCATCTACTTTGATATTTGGGCACAAAACGAGCCGACACTTCCCGAGGACATTGTCGAAACCTTCCGGCAGCGCTACATTTTGACGGACAAGGTTTACGAATATGACGATCATTTTGTCTTTGAAAATAGCCTCGGCGGATTGGATTCGGTACGCTTTACAGGTGAAAAGAAACTCGTCAATTCGGCCAAGTTCGACCTTGCACTCTACTTCGATCAGATCTCCGACGAGTATCAAGTCAATCCCAACAAGGCCTTTGAAAAGAATACTGGCTATTTCCAGTCCAAGGCGCATTTGCTGTGGGCGCAGGACTTTTTCAACAGCCGGCAAAAGTACCTGCAGGCTGGCGAGTTGCTGACCAGGATACTCACACGGGATCCGGAGTTGACCGGCACCGATTACCAGCTCACGGCATTTGATTTTGAGTTTTTGTTTACGGAGCAGACACGCTTCCTCGACATCGATCGAAGTGTGGATCTCGCAGATATTCTAGTCATCATCGGTCCGGATGAGGAGCAATACTACCTCGTCCCCAGGTTGTACCTCTTTCCGGAAATTACCGATCCTACCAAAGCCATCTTCCCCGTCCAGGAAGAAGGGCAGCCGGGTTGGAAGATCCTTAGTTTCCAGACTTTGATGGCATTGTTTGTGGGTGGGTCATCACCATACATCAATGTCGATGATTTTGGAGCTATCGGAGACGGAACCACAGATGATACCACTGCATGGAATGCAGCTGTGACCGCAGCTCCAGCCGGTTCGGTCATTGTCGGCACTAAGGGTAAAACCTATTTGGTAACCACAGTGGCGACGGATAAGGAAATCACTTTTGATCTGACTGGAATTACGGTTCGACGCAGTACCAATATCGCGGTGGGAATGGAAAGCCATATTTTCACAAGTTCAACTGGTGCCTTTCCCGTCACTGTAAGGGGCGGGAAGGTTGAATTCACAGGAAGTATGGATGATGCCGTTAACGGTAAAATCAACGGCCTGAATTTTCAAAATGACCGTGTTTTTGTCTTGGGTACGGAAATTACCGGTTGCTCATGGTGTGGGATTCAGGCTGCATTGACTGTAAAGGATGCCACGTTCATTGCGGTAGAATCCCACGATAATGGCTATGCAGGAATCTGGGGTAAAGGAAACAGGGTTATCGGCGTCGCTTGCCTTACCCATCGAAACGGAGGGTACAATGGCATTGACGGTTATGGTTTTGTCGTTACCCATCAGACGGAATCCGAAGATGAATACGTCAGCATGACCGCATGCCAGGCCTTTGGCAACATGACAAGAGGTCTCGACTCACACAGCTCAAGGGGATCAGTAATCATCACCGCAAGTCACGCCGTCAACAACGGCGCGCCTGATCCAAAATGGGGTAACGTTGTGGCCCCCGCAGCAAGGCAAATACATTGCGTGAATCGCTTCAATGCCTGTCAAATCAAGGATAATTATGTCCGGTCAGAATATGCAACTGGCGCACTGATCAACGTCACTGCTGAGGAATCATTTACTTTTGGTCTGAAAAAACTGGATATCCAAGGCAACATCTGCGACGTAGTTAATTCAAATTCGACCTGCTACGGCATATCCGTGCAGTTCAAAAAAACCGAAAAGCTTGTTATTTCAAACAACACAATCAACCACATCGGTACCGATCAAGTGTATTCGATTGTGGTGGAGAGCGTCCCAGGTGCTGATGGTTGGTTTAAGGATGCCATTATTTTCAATAATATCTGCGATCGTGGAATATTCTTCCGCTGTGAGCAACCTGTGTCTGGAGGTCATCGGCTTTTGTTTTCAAATGGCACTTACTCGACTGGCATAATTCGGTTTTCCTCTTCGACTGCGGTTGCCAGTATCAAGATCAAAGATATCATCATCAAGGAAAGACAGCTTTCAATCCATGGTCATTCCAACCTGCTGAGCTCAGTGGAATGCGATGGTGTAGATGTTGATTCTATTGCTGATAGCAGCGCGTTTGAAGCCGGGATACACTTGCTCAACCTTAATGGAACGATCCGAAACAGTGTTTCAAAAAATGCCTGGGCACAGGGGATTATCGGTACCGGTGGCCGAATCGATGCCTTTGGCTGTCAAGTAATCAAGCCTAATCGAGGCAAACTTTCCGCATCCCATGCCGGTATCGATACCACTGGATCCATCGATAATTGCTACGTCGACAATGAGGATGTCGATATTCCTGGGTCTGCCTATGGTTTTGGATTTAGGATTTCCGCTTACGACTTGAGCAAATCGTTTTCAGGAAACTCAATAAAGATTTCAACGTCGAATTTCCTGCGCGCGAATATGTCGGCGATTGGCTTAGGTACAAATGATATTTTTACCCAAGGTATATTGTTGACCCCTGCAGATCGAAGGTTTAGGTTTGACTACACACTCAATCCACGCGGCATCTTCAGATTCCTCGATGAGGTTCAGGATGACAGTCCCAACCTTACGGATGGGCACAGCAATGTTTGTGTGTTAGCTATTGATCGAACGCTAACGAGTATATCAAACGCCGGTTCCACCAATGTAAACGTGTCTTCCACGAGTTTGGCAGTGGGTGACCGAGTGGGATTGCTTTTGGATGACAACACCTATCATTGGACCTGGATCACCGCCATTCCTGACGGATCAAACATCACGATCCAAGATGCGATACCGGTAGATCGCTCAGCGAACGGAGCGGTGTACTTACGCAGATGGAGGGGGTATGGCTTCAGTAGGAATAATTTTCCAAACCTCACCGCATTGCTCAGTATCACGGGTGAAGCCGGAACTGGCAATGCCTTGCCTACTGGCGTGAATTACGTCAATGTAGTCGATGGTCTTTCCAACAACTATCCATCTGCAATCGGCACATCGCTGATTGTAAAGATTAACAACAACCGAACCTTTGAGATTTTCGCGAACACAGAAGGTGTATTCTGGATGCGCTCGCTTCATGGAGATGCGACTGACAACGTCTGGCACAAGTTGCTTCGCGACGGAGATCCTCCATCCGCCCACACCCACACTTGGGATAACATAACTGGCAAACCAACGCAATTTACCCCAACGGCCCATAGTCACGCTATTTCAGACATCACTGGTCTTGAAGCGGCTTTGAAAAAAATCCTCCGCGTAACTTTCCACGCCGATGCAGGCGCAAACGGTACATTGACCAATGCCGCCAGCACCGACCAATTCCTTGCAAACTCGAATAGAAATATCACGCTGACTGACTTGGCTGGATATACCCAAGTGCGATTTATTGTAAGGGTAGTGACCAATTCAGCGTCCGTCAATACACCACGGCTTGAATTGGCGTACAAGACGGGCGCATTCAGCACCACGGTCGGCGATTACCTGCAGATAGGCACATCCGCAGTTGAGTGCTCACTCGCCGCTACCGGATTGATCAATTCAGGTTGGATCGATCTAGCAGCTGGCGCTATTGCCGACAACATCCTTTTGACCGTCAAACAAAAAGGCGGAGATGGAGCTGCGGATCCTGCAGTGGGTATCGTCGTTGCGGAATTTAGATAGACCTTAGATTTCAAAGACAACTTGCGAGATAGATTTATTGTCTTTATTGACTGAATAAGAACTTTTAACCCTTGACGACTAAAAATACCCTAAACAGGTTATTTTGGTCGTCTATTTTTTGTTGTATATATGCATTATTCTACGTTTCACCCAATTCAACTATTATGAGCAACCTAGTAATTGTACTTCCAAAGGGGAAGGCTGCCCACGTGTCCCCTATTCTTTCATTCTTTGAGCGCAATCCGGACTATGATCCTGAAACGATCGCAATCGAATTGCAGCATCTTCGTGAGTGTCTGGTGCTTCATGCCCCAGATGATTGCTCGATCAAGGATATCCAAGGTACTTACAAGTTGCTTACCGAGCTGATGGTCACCTTCCGGGAAATGTAGCTACTCCATGAGTGCCATTTGCTGTCGAAGCCTGGATATATCGACATGAGCATAGATCATCGTCGTGCTGATCTTGGAGTGCCCCAGCAGCTTCTGCAGCACCTCGATGTGTCCGCCTCTCCGGAGAAACTCCGTCGCAAACGAATGCCTGGCCACATGTGTGGTCAGGTTTTTTCGTATGCCGCACCGGAGCGCGATATCCTTTAGGATCCTGTTGGTCGGCTGCTCTTTCATGCAGTTAAATAACAAGCCCTTTTGGTTCTCGATGTAGGAAAAAGCCTTTGCGGTCAGCGGCACACTCACGCGCTTCTCAATGTTGCGGGTTTTGTGGGGCTCAAAGTCCAGGATATCATCCACGATCTCTTTCCAGCTCACGCGCTGGATATCCGAAAACCGCAGCCCGGTGTTGCAGGCAAATAGAAACTGCCCCAATACACGCCGATGGCTGGGGATGATATCCTCTTGTCTATAGTAATGCTCGAGAGCCTGCAGCTCACGCGGATTGAGGAAGATGATCCGCGCCCGTGTGGATGGTAGTCTGTAGGCTGCCAGACTGGTCGTATCTACGGCGATTCCCTGTTTTGCGGCACGCTTCGCAAAAGCCTTCACCATCTTGAGGATGCTCCAGGCGGAATTGATCTTAAGGCCTTGCCGTGAACGCAGCCAAGCCTCCATATTTTCCATGAGCTCCTGGTTGATCTCGGAAAATCGGATTTCCTCTTTCCAGGCTGCAAGTTTCCGCAGTTGGCTTTTGGTGTTTTTATAGGTCTGCAGTTCGACTTTGCCAGCCTGATAGCGTTCGTCGTTTTCGGTATCGGCCCAAACCAAAAAATCCTTTTTGGCACCGTATCGGGAGTATTCCTTGTGAAACTGCTCCACCGTCAGCTCGAAGTCAGAGTGCCGGTAGAACATGAAGATGTCATTCACCTTCGCTTTTTCCTTTTGGACGAGCATGTTGAAGTCCTGCGCTTCCTGGTCATGCTTTTGGCGTGGAAGAAAAATCCCCGACTTGTTGTCAAAGGAATCCACCGGCCAGCTCACCTTGAGTGGGATTGTTGTCCGCTGGGAATTGATGATGATTTGAAGGTATACGGCCGCCATCCCGCCGTTGGTCTTGCGGTCGGTGCGGATCCTGGCTTCGACGCTAGCGCGCATCTTTCCTCCTTTCCTTGTGTGAAAAATCGGAGACATACGCCCGCTGCCAGGCTTGTCTGGAAACAAATAATGCATGGTGTTCTGATTTCGTGTGAAATAGAACCCATGCATTTAGATCGAATTTGGGGCATTTCTGCCCGATTTCGTACCCAGGGCCGGAGTCGAACCGGCACGAGTGTAACCTCATTGGTGTTTGAGACCAACGCGTCTACCGATTCCGCCACCTGGGCATGGTACGCGCCTGCCTACCGCAGGCAGGCCTGATGTGATCAGACTTGGTTTTTTCCGTCGCTTTTCGAACGGGATGCAAATATGGACAAAGATTTAATTCCCCGCAAGGGCAATCAAGGCAGTTCCTCGATTTTTTTGGCACTGAAAGCCATGGGTTTTGCAGCAAACAAGGTCTTGGTATAGCCCCAAACCGTTTTAAATAATTCAGAATCACGGTATTGGTTGAGAGCTTCCTCCGATTCCCAATGGCTGTAGGTGATAAAAATATTTTTGTGGTGCTCATCCTGCCACAGCTCCAGATACCGACATCCGGGAAAATTTCTGATTTTCTCCTTGTTTGATTTGAAATTTTGCAGGAAATCATTTACCCGATCTTGCTGGAAAGTCATCCGTACCACACGTAAGATCATGCTGTCGGGCTATCAAAATGAATAAACACGGGGCTATCATGCCGAAGCCCCAACAGATCCGCTCCATGGCCTTGGTTGATACCTATTTCGAGCAAATCAACGCTGTTAAAAAACGCGAAGCAATCCCCCGCCTCCACATTGTCGTAAGTTTGGTGCAGGGTTTGAAGGCTTTCACGTCCAAATTCCAAGGAAAACTTTCCCGGATTGAGTTTTTCGAAAACATCCCTAGTAATGTTGGTGATCAGGTTTCCGTAATTGTCCACTCTGATTACATGCCCGATGATTTGCTTGCGACTGGCTTTGAATTGCCGTGGGATCATCTTTTTCAGTTGTGGAAGCGGGCTACCAAAGTCATGCAGATCCATCCCGGAGGCAACTTTGGCTGCAATCGGGGCCAAAACGTCCTTGACGGGAAATGTACTTGCCCTCACGTGGGCTTCCGAAAACCGAACCACAATCCCGGGATCGACATCCGAAAGTAGGCTCAACACGCCATTGTTTGGACCGAGGAAGATATGCTCATCGAGTTTGATCCCCACATAGCCATCGGTATTTGCACTTGTGCTGTTCATCGCCAAGAGGTGCACTGTACCCTTCGGAAATTCCTTGTATACTGACTTGAGTACAAAGGCAGCGTGGGCAAGATCGTAGGGGTCTATCTGGTGACTGACGTCCACGACGTTTAATTGCGGATTGATGGACAAAATCCTTGCTTTGACCGCCGGCACATAAAAATCCCCAAGTCCAAAATCCGAGGTGAATGTGATCAGCGCCATGGAAGCAAGTCTGTTAAAATTTTGTATTTTTGCGATAGGTGTGAACAAAAATAGGAATTTTATCCTTTCACCTTCATCAGGCTTCACAATTCAACTCCAACAGATTGGTAGAAAAGGTCATAACTTTAGAAAATATTCCGCTTCTCGATTTTTTGGGTACCGAGAATGAAAACATCCGCCAGGTGGCCGCTGCTTTTCCCCAGTGCAAAGTGGTGTCCCGAGGCAATGAAATCCGCATCCAAGGACGCGCTCCCGAGATTTTACGGATCAACGACGTGATCAATATGCTGCTGCAGCATGTGCACCGATTTGGGCATATTACCCCAGACCAGATCAAAGAATATATCAATCTTGAAAATGCGCCCTTTGTCGAAAGCCAAAATGATGACGTGATTCTTTTTGGCAACAAAGGATTGGTCATCAAACCAAAATCCGCCAACCAAAAAAAGTTGGTAGACGCAGCGTTCAAAAACGATTTGGTATTCGCCTTGGGTCCTGCAGGAACTGGTAAGACTTATATCGCAGTGGCTTTAGCCGTGAGATCTTTGAAAAACAGGGAGGTAAAGCGCATCATCATCACCCGACCTGCCGTGGAAGCGGGAGAAAACCTCGGATTCCTTCCAGGTGATCTTCAGGAAAAACTCGACCCATACTTGCGGCCGATTTATGATGCCCTTTCGGATATGGTGCCGCCGGAAAAACTGAAATTTTACCAAGAAACCCGCGTGATCGAAATCGCCCCCTTGGCCTACATGCGCGGCAGAACGCTTCATGATGCTTTTGTGCTCTTGGATGAAGCTCAAAACACTACAAGTGAGCAGATCAAAATGTTTTTGACCCGGATGGGCCCTAATTCAAAAGTGATCATCACCGGCGACCAAACACAGGTTGACTTGCCCAAAAGACAAAAATCCGGGTTGCGCGAATCCCTCCACGTCCTCCGTGATGTCAAAGGAATTGGAATCGTCAACCTCAGCGGCAAAGACGTCATCCGACACAAACTGGTCAAATCCATCATCGAAGCGTACGATAGGCATGATGCCCAAAAAGATGAAAAACGAGAAAACAATCCAAGTCCAGAAAATCAATAACCCGGAGCAATTGCAGACAGCATTTGCAATCCGGGAAGAAGTCTTTGTCATCGAGCAGGAGGTGGACCCAAGCGAAGAGTATGACGAATTTGAGGAAATTTCCGTGCATTTTCTGGCGACTGTAGATGGGAAGCCGGCAGGTACGGCCCGATGGAGGTTTACGGACAAAGGCGTGAAGCTGGAGCGATTTGCAGTCCTGAAGGCGATGCGGGGAATTGGGGTTGGATATGCGTTGGTAAAGTCAGTAGTCGAGGATATCGCGGAGCACCCAGAAAGTAATGGCAAGAAACTGTATATGCATGCACAATTGGACGCCATGCCACTTTATGCGAAGTTCGGGTTCCAAAAAGTTGGCGAAATGTTTGAGGAATGTAACATCCAGCATTACAAAATGGAGCTATATTTGTGAGTTAAATTTAGTTTTAAAATAGATTCCGTATGAAAAAAATTGTTTTAGGATTGTTCTTTTTCCTAGCGTTTCAATTCTCGACACAGGCACAGGCCCTCGAAGACCCAAAAGGGGAAGTTAGACTTAACTTTCTGAATTTAATTCTGCTGGGTTCAGTCGAACTTGGGTATGAGTACTTCACCAACCATGACCAATCTATTGGTGTTGAATTGCATCTCAACGACCGATTTGGATATAACTTCCCAGACGACAACCAAGACTTCTCTGCCACGTCCCTCCTGTTTTCCTATAATTTCTATTTCGCTGGCAACGAAGCAGGGAAACTCTACATTTCACCCTATTTCAAATATCGATTTGGGGAATTCACAGAAGTGGAAAACAATAGAACAGTGACCACCAGCATGAACGGGGCATCTATCGGTCTTATCGGCGGATACCGTTGGAATTACAACAATTTTGCCTTTGGTCCATTTGCAGGAATCGGCAGAGGCTTCAACCAAACCGTCAATGACCGATTCTCCCCTGTGGAATTCAAGGCCGGATTTAACGTCGGCTACAGATTCTAAGCCGTTTGAAACGCTTAATGTCTTTTAAGAAGGGGCCCACAAGCCCCTTTTTGTGTTTTTGTGCATAGATTCAGAGAAAAGCATTGCCACATGGTTTTTTCTGAATTTCCATTTGTTCGTTATACCCTGTTCATGATTCTCGGGATTTGCAGCTACCCGATTTTTCGAAAAATAGAATTGCATTGGCTGGTATTAGCGGTATCTATCCTTTATCTGGTCTATGCGTTATCAGTGATCGTCAACTGGTATCGGCATCGATTTCAATTCCGGGTTTTGATTCCAATATTGGCGTATGCGCAACTGTTCGGAGTCGGCATCCTGGCCTGCCACCTGAGCGACATTGGTCAATCTGAAAAAAACTTGATCAATCAAACTGGCAAGCCATCCTATTTCCTCGGTACAACCCTTGAATGGGATGAGCCAAAGCCTCGGTCAAAAATGAACAGAATCGCGTTGAGGCAAGGAATCAACGACGAAATGGGCGAAGCCCAAGGCGAAATCGTGATTTATCATCAATTCGACAGTCTTCTGCGACCAGGACAAGTCATACTTATCTCCGGCAATCCAAGCCTGATAGAGCCTCCAGTAAACCCGGGGCAATTCGACTACCAGACCTTCATGCGCCGCCAAGGCATCTCCCATAGCCATTTTGCTGGAAAAAACATCCATATCCTAGGAGAAGTCAGCAGCCAACCGATCATGGATTTTTTCTCAGCCATTCGGATGACTTTACTCAAAAAGATCGAAGAATACATCCCCGACCCCAATTCAAAGCAAATTGCCAAAGCACTACTCCTTGGCTACAAAAAACAAATGGATCCAGAAATCAGCCAAGCCTATTCTGCTACTGGAGCAATGCACATTTTGGCCGTTTCGGGTTTACATGTCGGGATTATTTACGGATTCTTTTTCCTATTTGTGAAGCCTTATCACCTCAAACGGAGGGCCAGGGTAGCCTACCTTCTACTGCTCATTCTGGTGATTTGGAGCTATGCTTGTATCACGGGCCTTTCCCCCTCAGTTCTCCGTGCCGCGACGATGTTTACCTTCATTGCTTTCGCACAAATGCAATCCAGAAGCCCTTCCATTTTCAATCCGATCGCGTTGTCCGCAATGATCTTGCTACTTTTTGATCCCTTTTTGCTTTATGCGGTTGGTTTCCAATTGTCCTATTTGGCACTGCTGGGCATCCTGCTGATCCAGCCGCTTTTGGTCCGGATCTGGCTTCCGCCCTATCGCTGGCTGGAATACTGTTGGCAAATCAGTACTGTCGGGATCGCTGCACAGATCGCAACATTTCCCGTTTCCGCCTATTACTTTCACCAGTTCCCAAGCTATTTTATCCTGTCAAACCTCGTCGCGATTCCAGCCGCTTTCTTGATCATGGCGGTTGGCATTCCATTCTTGTTGCTGTCTCCCGTACCGATTGTTTCCTCGATTTTAGCTTGGTTGACCGATTGGCTGATTCGGGTGATGAACTTCCTGATCTTTTGGATGGAGTCGCTACCGGGTGCCAGCGTGAAAGACATCCATTTTGATCCTTCGGAAATCGGCTTGTATGCCTTGACGGTCGCAGTCGGGATTTACCTTTGGAATTATCCGAAAAAAACAACCGCCTGGGCCTTTGTCTGCCTTCTGGGAATCATGGGCGGTGCACGAGTCGTCAATCTCTTTATCAGAAGCCAAAACAACGAAGTCACCTGGTACGCGCTTCAAAAAGGAAAAGCCATCGACATCAGTGTTTCCGGCCAACTTTGGACCTGGGACACCGGCAATGCCAAGGAAATCGAATTCAACGTCAAACCCAACAGAAGCCGAACCGTCGGCGGCACTGTGTATCCCCTTTTGAGCTTTGAAAAAGATGGAAAATCATACCTCTTCGGCCCAAATGGCATGGGAATGATTGAACCTAGTCCCGATTTTGTGCGGAAAAAGAACAAAATTTTCATTTGGGAAAATGGTGCTTGGGTCCCGTTTCGGGCAGACTCGGGAACAAAACCCCATGCTGCCCTCAAGGCCCAACTTTGAGGCTAGTTTTGGTGGTAAGCGATGAGTCCTCTATCTTACCTTTGCTTTTGAAAACGCTCATTTGGACCCATGGAACAGCAACCAGTTTTGATCAAGATCGACAAGCGCATCGGCTATATCACCCTCAATCGACCGGAAAAACGCAATGCCCTCAATGAAGAAATGGTCGATTCGATCAAAGTGGCATTAAACATGTTCGAAAAGGACGAAAGCGTAAAAGTCATCATCCTGAGGGCAGAAGGAAAGGCATTTTGTGCCGGGGCAGATTTGGCTTATTTGCAGCAATTGCAGCAGAACTCCTACGAAGACAATCTTGCCGACAGCCGAAGCCTGAAGGATTTGTTCCAAAAAATCTACACCTATCCCAAAATCATCATCGCCCAAGTTCAGGGTCATGCCCTTGCGGGCGGCTGTGGATTGGCTTCAGCCTGCGATTTTTCCTTTGCGGTCCCCGAAGCCAAATTTGGCTACACCGAAGTGAGGATCGGTTTTATCCCCGCGATCGTATTGGTTCTGCTGCTCCGCAAATTAGGAGAAGGAAAAGCAAAACAGCTGTTGCTGTCCGGCGAGACCATCACCGCGGCGGAAGCCAGGGAAATGGGCCTGATCAATTGGATTGTCGAAGAATCCAACCTGTCCGCCACCGTAGAAGCATTTGCCCAAAATCTGATCACCCAAAACTCCGGCGAAGCCATGGCCCTCACCAAGGAAATGATCGGTCGGGTACAGGACCGTGACCTAGAAGATGCATTGGAGTACGCTGCCTCCATGAATGCCAAGGCGCGGGGTTCCGAGGATTGCCAAAAGGGTATCGCCGCATTTCTGAACAAGCAACCGATCCAATGGTAAGTTGAAAGAACAAGCACTCCATATTCTCCAGTCCGTTTTTGGCTATCCGGAGTTCCGGCCCGGGCAGTTGGACATCGTCCTTTCGGTCTTGGAGGGAAAAGACACCTTGGCCCTATTGCCCACCGGTGGCGGAAAGTCGATCTGTTTTCAGGTACCTGCTTTGGCCAAAGAGGGAATTTGTTTGGTTATCAGCCCGCTGATTGCCCTGATGAAAGACCAGGTGGACAATCTGAAAAAGCGACGAATATTGGCAGCAGCGATCTATTCGGGGATGGGCAAACGGGAAATCGACACCATCCTGGACAATTGCATTTATGGAAACTACAAATTTCTGTACGTTTCCCCCGAACGTCTAAAGACCGAGATTTTCATCGAGCGCTTTAAGAAGATGAAGGTCAACCTCATTGCTGTCGACGAGGCACATTGCATTTCCCAATGGGGCTACGACTTTCGCCCACCCTATCTCGAAATAGCAGAAATACGGACGCACCATCCCGCCGTCCCCTGCTTGGCGCTGACGGCTTCCGCCACGCTGATGGTAAAACAGGATATCATCGACAGGCTCAAACTACAGAAGCCCTCTGTTTTTGTAAGATCATTTACGCGAAAAAATCTCAGCTACGCCGTCCGTATGGCGGAAAACAAACTCGAGAAAGCCATTGATATCCTCCGAAGAATCCCTGGATCGGCGATCGTATACGTCCGAAGCAGAAAGGGCACCAAGGAAATCGCGACCACCTTGCAGCAGATGGGCATTTCGGCGACTTTTTACCATGCAGGCCTCGACAATGCCAGCCGTGAAGAACGGCAAGCGACGTGGAAAGCCAACAAAGTCCGCGTCATGGTGGCCACAAATGCTTTTGGAATGGGGATCGACAAGCCCGATGTGCGCATGGTTATCCACATCGATGTTCCCGAAAATTTGGAAAATTACTACCAAGAAGCGGGGCGTGCCGGCAGGGACGAAAAAAAGGCCTATGCAGTACTGTTGACCAACAAACAGGACCTGGAAGTCCTGGACGAACGGGCACAGAAAGCCTACCCGCCCATAGAATATCTCAGACGCGTCTACCAATCCCTTGCCAACCACTACCGAATGGCCGTAGGCAGCGGCGAAATGGCGAGTTTCGATTTTGACCTTCCCCAATTTGCGGACCAATACAAACTGGAGCCTGTGACGACTTACAACGCCCTGAAAGTCCTGCAGGAAAATGACTTCGTGGAACTCTCCGAGAGTTTTTTTGCCCCTTCTACCATCCACTTTTTGGTCAATCAAAGCAAGCTGTACGAATTCCAAATCAGCAATGAAAAGCTCGATCCCTTGATCAAAACCCTGTTGAGAACCTTTGGCGGTGAACTATTTGTCGAATACATCTCTATCCAAGAATCCAAATTGGCCAAATATGCCGGAATCCCCGAATCAGAGTTGGTCAAACAACTCAAATACCTTGACCAAGTAGGTATTTTGGCCTATCACCCAAGGAAGGATACTCCGCAAATCACCTTCCTGACACCAAGGTACGATGCAGGAAAGCTGCCACTCGATGTGGCCTGGATCGAATCGAGGAAGAAAAACCACTTAGACAAAGGCAAGGCCATTCAGGACTACGTCGCCAACTTGGTCCTTTGCAGATCCCTGCAAATCGCGGCCTATTTTGGGGAAGAAAACGATAAAGCCTGTGGCATCTGTGACGTCTGCCTATCCAAAAAATCCAAAACGGCACTGCAGCAGGAAAAGATCAGGAAAAGAATTCTCGAAACCTTGGGCATGGGAAAGGTGTTTACCTTGCACAATGTCTCCGAGGTATGTGGCATCAAACCCGACCCGCTGATAGGTACGCTGCTGAGGGAGTTGGAGGATGAAGGAATTGTGGCTACGCTGCCCGACGGGACAATCAAAATTCAACATTGATGGCTTCATTTATCGAGGATCTGTTCAGTAAACTGTTTCCGAAAAAGTCCCTGCCGTTTTCCCACAAAGAAAACTTCAACCAAACCACGGCAGATTCCGAGGAATTGGAAAATTGGCTGAAGGGCGATGAAGCGAAGGATTTATTGGGAATGATTTCCAAAAACTACCATTTCAAAAAATCCGGAATCCAAGCCCATCCTGAAATCCATATTCTCAACTCGCCTTACGCCAACGGATTTGCTGTCAGTTTTGAAAATCCGCTGACTTCCAAAACTTTTTCCCAACTTTTCTTTGCTTTTGGACTGCGAATGTTAGATTTGGGATACCATCGCGTCAGTCTTGACCGGAAGATGGAGGAAATCAACGAACAGGTCAAGACCACCGAAAAACAGTACTTCAAACCGCCTTTGTCAAGTGCTGATTTTTCCCAGAAAATTGACCAACTCTATGGAAACGTCAGCATAGAAAAGGTCAGCATCAACGATAAACCCAGCTTTTTGAAGGTTTTGGTAACTGTCTACTCAGATCACCTGTACCAAAAAGCCAAACCATTTGACGAGTTTATCGAAGCATTATTCCAACATTAATCCGCTATGGACCGCAAATCACTCAGAGAATCACTCGAAAATTACCGTACGCCTTTCGAAGAAGAAGCCACTTTCCTGGAAGACTTCATCCAATTGACTTATGACGAGAAAGCCTACCTTCGGGAAAGATTACAAGGCCACTTCACTGCCTCTGCTTGGATTGTCAACAAGACGCGGACACATACCCTCCTCACGCTTCACCGCAAACTGAATCGCTGGCTGCAGTTGGGTGGACATGCGGATGGTAACGAAAACCTGCTTGAAGTCGCCATGTTGGAAGCCCAGGAGGAAAGTGGCCTCAGTTCGCTCAGGTTTGTGGATCGACGGATTTTTGACATCG
This sequence comes from Mariniradius saccharolyticus AK6, assembly GCF_000330725.2. Classification (GTDB taxonomy): domain Bacteria; phylum Bacteroidota; class Bacteroidia; order Cytophagales; family Cyclobacteriaceae; genus Mariniradius; species Mariniradius saccharolyticus. Next base: position 64,424 of record NZ_AMZY02000005.1, read on the forward strand.
ACAGACACATGATACCCCAGCGCGGTGATGTACCCGAGCATTTTCACTACGACGTTCGGTTTTTGATCGAAGCAGAGAGTGATGAGCCCTTGCAGATTTCTTCCGAAAGTATGGATTTGGCTTGGATGCCATTTGATGCAGTAGAGGACTTGGTCGGCAACAGTCCTTCCATCCTGCGTATGCTGGAAAAAACCAGCAAATCAGAAATCCTCATGTAGTTGGTACAATCCATGAAAAAATATTCCCCAGAAGAGGTTCAGGCCTCTTTTTCTTTTTCCGTCCCCATCCAAGTCCGTCTGTCGGACATCGATGGCTATATGCATGTCAACAATGGAATTTACTTCAACTATTTGGAACACGCCCGGGCAATGTACCTGTACCAAGCCTGTGGTTGGGATGTGATGGATATCGGGACCGTAGTAGCCAATATCCAAATCAATTACCGGAAGCCAATCCACGCCGAAGACAGTCCGATTGTCTTCGTGACCTGCACGGAGATTGGGCGAAGTTCATTCGTATTGGAACAGGTAATTATGGGGAAAGATAAGGAAGGAAATCAGGTGGTCTTCGCAGAGTCGACGACGACTATGGTTGCCGTGGATATGAAGACCATGCGCCCAGTTCCTGTCCCGGAAGCTTACGCCGCCAAATTGCGGTCCAGCTAATTTCCCTATCTTTGCGCAAAAATCCCCATACCGTGCGCAAATCCGTCTTATTTGTTTTCCTTTTCGCGATGATCTTCGCTTGCAGTCCTTCCGAACAGGAGCTGATGGACGAGGGCATCAAACTATTGGAAGCCTCCGAACTCGAGAAGTCAATAGAATTTTTTGATCGAGTCCTAGAGAAAAACGCCAACAATACGACTGCCCTCAACGCCAAAGGTGTGGCACTTTACCAATTGAAAAAATACGATGCTGCGATCGAAGCATTCACACTTTCCATATCTGCCGACAGCACATCCTACAAGCCTTTCTTCAACCGTGGCAACGCCTACCTTGAAAAAAAATCATTCAAGGAAGCCGTGATGGATTACAACCAAGCCAATGGACTGGATCCGAGCGTACTCGATGTCAATTACAACCGCGGGCTCGCACTTCTCGGCATGGAATCCTACGAAGACGCCATCTTTGATTTTGACCAAGTGATCCAACAAGACCCGAATCGCGCTTTGGCTCATTTCAACAAAGCCAAGGCCCTATTGGGCAACAACGACCCCGTGGCCGCCGCCAACTCGCTCGTGGCGACCGTAAACCTGGACAAGCAAAATGGCCCGGCATACTATCTGCTTGGTGTCACGCAGATGAGCGCTTTTGGGCAAAAGGAAGAAGGCTGCGCCAACCTGAAAATGGCATTGAGCTTGGGCTTCTCCGAGGCCAAAACTTGGATCGATGATTTTTGCAAATAATAATGGCTCAAATCGGAACGGATATAGAAAAGGCAAAAGCTTTGCTCGAATCGGGGGAGTTGGTTGCCATCCCGACTGAAACGGTATACGGACTGGCTGGCAACGCATTGAATCCTGATGCGGTTGCCAAAATTTTCTCCGTGAAAAACCGCCCGAGTTTTGACCCCCTGATTATCCATACCGACAGCCTCGAGAAAGTCCGCAAATTCACACTCGATATTCCAGCGCCACTGGACAGATTGGCAGCACATTTTTGGCCGGGACCTTTGACGCTTCTTTTGCCAAAAAAAACCATTGTGCCCGATCTCGTCACGAGCGGCTTGGATACCGTGGCCGTCCGAATTCCGCAACATACACTCACGCTGCGCCTATTGGAAGCACTTGATTTTCCCTTGGCTGCACCGAGTGCAAATCCCTTTGGCTATATCAGTCCCACCACGGCAGCACACGTGCAAGACCAATTAGGTGACAAAATCCCCTACATTCTAGACGGCGGACCCAGCCAAGTCGGCCTCGAAAGTACGATTGTAGGTTTGGAGAACGGTGAAGTTACCGTTTATCGCTTGGGGGGATTGGAAGTTGCAGCCATTGAAACAATAGTCGGTCCCGTCAAAATCATGGCCCACTCCAGCAGCAATCCCAAATCTCCCGGAATGCTGAAAAGCCATTATGCCCCAAAGGCTTCCTTTGTCTTGGGGGATTTGAAAACACTAGTCCCGATGTATCAGAAAAGCGAAATGCCATTTGGTATTCTTTCATTCTCGAGGAAGTTCAAAGACATGCCTGAGCAGTTCCAAAAGCAATTGAGCAAAAAGGGTGATCTTGCTGAGGCGGCGAAAAATCTTTTTGCCCACATGAGGGCTTTGGATAGCGTGGATGTTTCCGTAATTTTAGCGGAGCTTTTGCCGGACGATGGTTTGGGGAAAGCGATCAACGATCGATTGAAAAGGGCTGCGGCGGGGGAAGACTAGACTTAATCGTACGAAGTACCAAGTACAATGTACCAAGAATTTCCCCTTCGCAATTGGACAGAGTCATGAAAATCTAAGGCACTAACTGTGGACTATTGACCATAGACTCCCCAATAACTCAATAACCTATAACCAATTTACCAATTCCGCTTTCAACCTTTTAAACATAATAAACCATGAGTCAACGCATCAAGAGTGTGGCGCAGATCAATTTTAAGGGAAAAAGAGCCCTCATTCGGGTGGATTTCAACGTTCCTTTGGACGAGAATCTTCAAGTCTCGGACGATACCCGGATTTCCGCAGCCATGCCAACCATCCAGAAAATCCTCCAAGATGGAGGTTCGGTCATTTTGATGTCCCATTTGGGCAGGCCAAAAGACGGGCCGACCGATAAGTATTCCCTTCGGCATGTCATCAGCAACCTTGAAAAACTTGTGGGCACCAAAGTCAAATTTGCCACGGATTGCATCGGAGAAGATGCCAAGTCTTTGGCTGCAGGACTTCAGCCTGGAGAGGTACTTTTGCTGGAAAACCTGCGATTCTACAAGGAGGAAGAAAAAGGTGATGAGGCCTTTGCGGAGAAACTCTCCAAACTCGGAGATATCTACGTCAATGATGCGTTTGGTACTGCCCACCGTGCGCACGCATCCACAGCAGTAATCGCGAAATATTTCGATACCAAAGCCACGGGCTACCTGATGCTTTCCGAATTGGAAAATGCGGACAAAGTCCTTGAGCATCCAGAAAGACCTTACACCGCCATCATGGGCGGCGCGAAGATTTCCGACAAGATTTTGATTATCGAACGCCTCTTGGACAAGGTGGACAACCTCATCATCGGCGGAGGTATGTCCTACACGTTCTCAAAGGCACAAGGCGGAACGATTGGTGATTCACTTTGCGAGGCAGATAAACTCGATTACGTATTGGAATTGATGGCAAAAGCCAAAGAGAAAGGTGTGAACCTGATTTTGCCATTGGATACCGTGATTTCCACCAAGTTTGCCAACGATGCAGAGCAGGGATTGGCCAAAGCCGGGCAAATCCCTGACGGATGGATGGGCTTGGATATCGGGCCTGAGACCAGGAAGCTTTTCGCCGATGTGGTCAAAGCCTCCAAAACCATTCTTTGGAATGGCCCAATGGGCGTATTCGAAATGTCGAGTTTCGTACACGGCACGATCGCCGTGGCGGAGGCTATTGCCGAAGCAACAGAAAAAGGCGCCTTTTCCCTCATCGGTGGCGGCGACTCCGCAGCAGCAGTCAACAAGTTTGGATTCGGGGAAAAAGTATCCTATGTATCGACAGGCGGCGGTGCTTTGCTCGAACACATGGAAGGCAAAGTCCTCCCCGGTGTAGCAGCTTTGGCTGAATAAAAATTTGGGAATGTTCATAAACGAAAAAGGACCGGGAGATCGGTCCTTTTTTGTTTATAAGAATCTTAATTAAGCTGGGGCTTCTTGTATAAATACCTCAACTCGGGAGATACTGCTTGATATACATTTTTCTTTCAACCAATACCTTCTTTTTTCCTTTAAAAAGCATATCGATGTGATCCTCATACCCTGTGTTTTCATTGTAGATTATCGAGAGCATCAAGGTGGGATTTGATAGGTCGGGGTTGAAATCCAAGACAGACAGAATTTGAGGAGGAATTTCCAAAATCTTAAAGTTACGTTCCTTTGAGAGTACCTCCCAATAAATCCTCCTGTACCCAGGTAGGCCAGGATTTATCTTGAACTCAAAATTCTGTTGCTGATATGTAAATGCCGTCGGTTGAATGATTTGAAAGTCTGTTAATTTTTTGCTGCCAACCTCTATCTCCCAATCATACGTCAATTCGATCATTTCTGGTGCTTTGTTCCAGTTTTCATAGCTATAACTTTTTACTGTACCGCCGGGTGCCAGACCCTCCATTTTGATTCTCCCTCCTATATACCAATAGAAATAATCAAATGCCTTCGGAAAAGGAATTGTTATCGTGCTTGTTGTTTCCTCACCATTATGGATTAGAAAAGTCTTCCTGAAGTCAGATTCACCCATTTTTTCCAGTGCATACACCGAACTTACTATCGAACCTTCTTTTGGTGGGTCGACTTTCAAAACCCTATCAAGAGGTCCGGAGTATTGCGGAGGGTACTCTTGTTGATCCCCTTTGTGTTCAAGTTCCCATGTACTATTAGGGTCAATTCCCGTATAGGTTATAAACGAATGGTTCATATTCCACACAGACCATGCGAAAGTGACATTTACGAGTTCATTTTTCGGTAAAACAAACTCAGTGATGGAATTGACAGATGATTGTTTGAAATCAACCAAGCTGCCGTCCATCTTGTGAATCATGATCCAGAATTTCCCACTACCAAAAACAGCATAGTTCTTGTTAATAAATTTAAATACAGTTTCATTTGGTCCGATTAGGGGGCCCTGTTCTTTAGGTTCATCTTCTTTTGGTTTTTCAGGGATAGGCTCTTCCTTTTTTGGATCTTCCAGTATAGGGTCCTCAATCGCGGGCTCTTCAGTGGATTGGCAAGAAAGAGCAAATGCAAAGAAAAAAATGAGTAGAATCTTTATTGGAGAACCTTTCATAATCTAATTGTTTATCCAAATTAAGACAAAACTAGGTAATGAATCAACTAATGATGCCTATATTTTTTTGGATATTTTTACCTCATCGTTTGATGTTAACGAAGGCATGCTTCTAATTGACTTTTTCGCTTGTTGACCTCTTAACTCACCCACAACACGTATTCTTTCACCCGTTCCCACGATCCTTGTTTGTTCACATAAAGCACGATTTCTTCCTTCGCACACAAAGGACCACAGAAATAGTAATGCTGGATTAAAGCATACTTTCTTTCCGTATCGAAAACCGGTTTTGAAAACTGGTGAAAGCTGTTCGGCAGCTCAGCTGGCAATTCATTTTCAATTTGGGACACCACTTCCTCCCAAGCAGAATGTATTTCAGAGATCTCTCTTGGAGTAAGGCAATTGTACTTCGGTAGTTTTTCAGAATCCCAAAGCCAGGTTTTGAATACAATTCCCTCAAGAAGCTCATTCCGTTTGGAACTAGGCAGTATCGACTCATCGACCGATCCTAGAAAGGCGTCAACATCGCTATGGAACTTTCTTGTATTGATCTGAAGATGTGGAAGAGTTTCGCTTTCGGCAATTTCGGGCTTTATCTCCATCAGAAAATCATACGCTATCTTATCATCGATTACTTCAAACCTAGCATGCGTGAGGACTTCAAAAGCCTCATCGTCAAGGCGACTCTCCCAAAAATTCCCATAAACAAAAACAGCTGCAGCGATCAGAACCAAGAAAACAGCACCGATAAGGGAAAAACTCCTGCCATGAAGGGCGCTTTGGCTTCTCGACATTCGTTTAATTCTTTTTGTCATAGGAGAAATCGGGAAACACGATACCTAAATATATAAAAATGATTGTATACATTTCTCCTCATAGAAAAAATCCCTCTCAAAATCCTGCCATGACAAAAAAATTTACATAACATCACGTACTACAAACCTTCACGAAGCTCTGAAAAAAGTCAACCTGATGTAAATGGTCTCCGTCACATTTCCAATTCTTTCTGTTTGAGAATACCTAAAATTGCTAACTTTGACCGACTTACATCTAATTCAATGAAAAAGTTACTGATTCTCATTGTCGTCATCGCATTGTCTTCTTGCTCGGACATAGACGAGATCAGCGAACCCTGTATCGTCAAATTGAGGGACGGCTCCTCGATCGTGATTGAAACCGATATCCGTATAAATCAACGCACTGGCACCATTACCTATCGCAATGCGGACGGAGACTTGAGGTCCATTTTCCAGGAAGACTATGAAGACTATCGTTGTGGCGCCAATTAAGCACAATAGGCGATTTGAAAAATAAAAAAAAGGCGGGAGTTCCCGCCTTTTCTATTTTGTTTGCCCCGGCCTTTTGAATTTTTCGGTCCGGGAATCATTGATAACTCCTTTCCAATTGAGTCCAAAACCAAAATCATACGTGTTGCCCGCCTCATCCACATGGCAGACCATATCATGCGGCACGTCTTCCATTTGGACTTCCACGGTAAACATGTCCGCAGGCATCTGTACGGGCAATAGGGCGCTTGGCTCAGCTTTTCCCGTAAGAATATCCATCACCGCCTGATCCTGTACCCCAAAGTGGAGCAGAATGCCATCGACGGATTTTTCAAATTCATTGAAAACCATGCTATTCCCGGCTGTCACCACCACGATGACCGGCTTGCCGGCCATTGCTTTTCGGGTTTCCAAAATGATCTCCAACTCTTTCTGGTTAGCTGTAATAGCTGTTTTGCCCTTGTAAGATCTATTGGTAACAGTTGGCGCGATTACAGGATCGCCTGCCGCGATACTTTGTTCACGGGCGTCCTTGGCAAGGTAGGGTCCATATTGCAAGCTGATCGGCACGTAGCCATTTCCACCCGATTCGCGGTCTGAGGGCTCATATCCTGTCCCCGGCATCGGTGCTGATACGAAAACAATCCCAACCTCTGCCGCTTCCGGGCTATCCACCACTTCGAAATATTTACTGGCAATTCCTAAGTTGATAGGGTCTACCCATTTTTCCTCGGACTTGACACCCCACCAGTTTGTGGTGGACGGAATAAATTTCTTGGGCAAATAGACTTTGGTTTTCTCTTTCAGCGGCAATACCTGCGCCTTGTTTTTCAACATTACGATCGACTTCAACTGTGCTTGGTAACCTTCCTCCATAAAAGCGGGATTCCCGACTGTTTCTTTGGTTTTTACAGGATCTAGATAGGGGTTTTCAAAAAGCCCGGTTTGGAAAATATTGCGCAGCAATCTTACGCCCGATTGCTCGAAGCGCTTCCGCATCCATTCTTCCCCATGTTCCTTCACGCCCATTTGGTAGGCCTCCAATACTGGTTTGATGTCATTGTTGCCACCAAACTGATCTCCACCAGCCATCAGCACTTGGTAGTGCCTTTCGGCAATGGTCTTTGTTTCCATACCCCATGGCTTGCCCCTGAATACTTCCGGAGTGGGACCTTCGTCGCCGGTGACGCCCCAATCAGTACACACTACACCATCATAGCCATACTTCTCGCGAAGCAAATCTGTGATGAGGTATTTGCTGTAGGCATTTGCCACATTTTCGTTATTGACCAAATCCTGCCCGTAGGAAATTGTATAGTAAGGCATGACCGCAGATGCGGACTTTGTTTTGCCTGAAAGCTTAAATGCCCCCTCGGTAAACGGCATCAGGTGGTAATCAAACAATCCACCCGGATACACGCCAAACTTGCCATAGGCAAAATGCGCATCACGTCCGCCTTCACCCGTGCCTCCCCCCGGCCAATGTTTTACCATGGCATTGACGCTGTGGAAGCCCCAGCCTGATTGGATTTCGTTTTCACCACCAGAGGTTTGAAAACCATCCACGTACGCACGCGCCATCTCCGTAGAGAGTTTCGGATCTTCCCCAAAGGTGCCTCTCACCCGATTCCAACGTGGATCCGTTCCCAAATCAATTTGAGGAGAAAGTGCAGTCGTCAGACCCAAAGCCCGATATTCGATCGATGCCACTTCTCCGAACCGCTGCACCAAAGCAGGGTCAAAGGTTGCTGCAAGACCAAGGGATTCCGGCCACATGGAAATCGTACCTCCCGCACCGGCATTGTATTCAGCGCTCGCGACTGCGCCGTGCCGCGGATCAGAGGAATTATTGGCGGGAATACCAAACCCAATTCCCTCCACAAATGCCTGGGCCTCGTTGTTCCACTTGGCTGCGACCTCGGGGCTTTCTACACGCGTAATCAAAACATGGCGCAGGTTATCGGTTTCGAGAAACTTCTTTTGCTGATCACTGAGCGAATGGCTAGGGAGACCACTTTCGGCCAGGGGTTTGCCCCCATAAGTGCCCGCACCGAATCCACCCGGATTGGCTGGGATGGACTGGTGGGAACTGTATAGCATGAGTCCCGCGATATGTTCTACCGAAACCTTCGATGCCAAGTCTTTAGCCCGTTCATCGACGGAAAGCCGCCAATCCTCATACGGATCAAGCGAACCATTTTTGTTGAGATCTTTGAATTTCAGCCCACCTTCGTCCAGAATGCTGATTCCCGAGGCTTTGGAGTAGCCCAATGTAGGACCCTTGGATTGCTTGAGGATGACGATCTGCTCATCAATCGCCGTTTCCGTTACCTCGTTTTTTTCACAGGAGAAAAACATACTGGCTGCAAACAGCAATAGTACTGTGGAGATTTGATTCTTTTTCATAACCGTATTTTGAAGTAATCTTGACTTTCAAATAGAAAAAACAAAAGTTGGACGGAGGGGATAATCCTGCCCTAGCCCGATTTGCCGCATTGCTCTAGGCAAAGACCGGATAATCTTTCTCCAATTTCGGTCGATTTTTCCCGAATACATATCAAAGATACCCCAAATTGTAAAAAATACACAATGAGTTTTTTTTCTGCTTTGAAAAGCCAATTTTTGGAAAATATTTCCCTAAATGCCAGTCCTAAGGAGTATTTTCCATTGCTGTGAATCTGAACTAATTATAAACCACAATTCCTTATCTTCCCCGAAATTCTACAACCTATGATGACCAAAAAGTACCTGACAAGGTCTTTGATGACGGCCTTGGCTTTAGTGTTAGTATTTGCTTCCTGTAACAAGAGGAGCGGCAATCCAAAAGTTTTGGTATTTAGCAAGACGGCTGGGTTTTACCATGAATCCATCCCGGATGGCATCGCGGCCATCATGAAGATGGGGGCAGAAAACGGCTTTGAAGTGGATACTACCACCAATGCAGAGCTAATCAAGGAGGAAAACCTCCAGCAATATTCCGCAGTAATCTGGCTGAGCACGACTGGAGATGTGCTCAATCATTACCAAGAGGCGGATTTTGAGAGATATATCCAAGCGGGAGGTGGCTTTGTAGGCATACATGCCGCGAGCGATACCGAATACGAATGGGGATGGTACAACCGATTGGTTGGCGGGTATTTTTCCTACCATCCAGGAATCGGCGACCCGCATCCTAATGTGCAGGACGGCAAGCTGAACGTCACAGATCGAAAGCACCAAACAACCCGCTTCCTGCCGGAAATTTGGAACAGAAGGGACGAGTGGTACCATTTCAAAAAATTGAATCCAGACGTCAACGTGCTGATGGACATAGACGAATCCAGCTATCAGCATACGAAACCAATGGGCTTCCACCCAATGGCATGGTACCACGAGTATGATGGCGGACGTGCCTTCTATACAGCAGGTGGCCATACCAAAGAATCCTACCAAGAGGAGCTTTTCTTGCAGCATGTATTGGAAGGGATAAAATATGCCATTGGGGACAATAAAAAGTTAGACTACGCAAAGGCCAAGACACAAAGAGTTCCCGAAGAAAATAGGTTTGAGAAAACAACATTGGTACTCGGCGAATTCACCGAGCCCACGGAAATGACCATCCTCCCCAATTTGGACATCTTGATAGCACAGAGAAGGGGTGAAATACTGTTGTATAAAAATGGTGACTCCACCGTTCGTGAGGTGGCCAAGCTTGATGTCTACTGGAAAACCGACATTGCCGGCGTAAACGCCGAGGAAGGTGTGATGGGTCTCCAAAAAGATCCGAATTATGCCAAGAACGGCTGGGTCTATGCTTTTTACAGTCCTACAGGCGACAAGGAAATCAACAGGCTGTCTCGATTCAAATTCCAAAACGACACCTGGGATATGGCCTCGGAGCAAATCATATTGGAACTGTATTCCCAAAGAAATATCTGTTGTCATACAGGTGGCTCCATCGCTTTTGACAAGGACGGCTTACTTTATCTTTCTACAGGCGACAACTCCACGCCGTTTGACCAATCCAACAGCAAATTTGTGAATCGGGGCTATTCGCCCGTTGACAACAGGGCTGGAATGGAGCAATACGATGCCAGAAGAAGCTCCGGAAACGCCAATGATCTGAGGGGAAAAATCCTCCGCATCAAAGTCAATGAAGATGGAAGCTATGAAATCCCCGACGGAAACCTGTATCCAAAAGGCACTGAAGGCACACGACCGGAAATCTACGTCCAAGGACTCCGAAACCCGTACAGAATCTCCGTTGACCAAAAAACAAACTTCCTTTATTGGGGTGAGGTCGGACCGGACGCCAGTACGGACAGCCTCGAAACACGGGGGCCACGTGGCTACGACGAAGTCAACCAAGCGAGAAAAGCAGGACATTTCGGCTGGCCGTATACCATCGGCAACAACTTCGCTTATGCGCAGTTCGACTACGAAACTGGAAAAGCTGATTTCATCTTTGACCCTGCCAAGCCAGTCAATAACTCGAAAAACAACACGGGCATCAAGGAATTGCCTGCCGTCGAGCCTGCATTTATCTACTATCCGTACGCAAAATCCAATGAATTCCCACAATTGGGAACAGGAGGACGAAACGCAATGGCAGGTCCGGTTTATTATGGAGACATGTTCCCGAAAGATACCCGCTATCCAGCGTATTATGACGGCAAGTTGTTTATCTACGATTGGGTAAGGGGCTGGATCAAAGCCGTGACCATGACCCCAGCAGGTGACTATGACAAGATGGAGCCTTTCATGTCGACGACGAAGTTCAACGCACTGATGGACATGGAAGTGGGTCCTGACGGCAAGTTTTACATCTTGGAATATGGCAATGGCTGGTTCACCAAGAATCCTGATGCCGCACTTTCCAGAATCGACTTCAATGCTGGAAACAGGACGCCTGTTGTTAAGTCAATCAAAACTGACAAAACCTCCGGTGCATTGCCTTTCAAAGTCAAATTCACGGTAGATGCTGCCGATCCGGAAAAAGATCCGCTTACGTTCATTTGGGATTTGGGAAATGGAGAAACGGTCACAACGAATGAACCGGTATTGGAACACACCTTCAATAAAATAGGGGACTATGACGTACGTGTAGCGGTAAGCGACCCTGGTAAATTGACTGCCAAAAGCGGTATTGCTTCGGTCTATGCGGGCAATATTGCTCCAGAAGTCACCATTGCGGTAATGGGCAACCAGTCCTTTTATTTCCCTGGGAAAAAGGTAGCCTACGAAATCACGGTCAACGATCCAGATGATGTTGAAGCAGGCAAAGACCTTTCCTCGCTTTTTGTAACTGCCAATTACATTTCGGGATTTGATCAGGCCGAAGCCGCAAAAGGGCACTTGGTCATGACCGAGGCAATGGCCGGAAAGAGCATTATCAGCTCATTGACCTGCAAGACCTGCCACAAGGAAAATGAAGCTTCAATTGGCCCGGCCTACACGGAAGTAGCCAGAAGGTACAGAAGAAATCCCGACGCCGCTGCTTATCTGGTCAATAAGATCCAAAAGGGTGGCAGTGGCGTATGGGGCGAAACGGCCATGCCTGCCAATCCGGATTTGAAAAATGATGATGCACGTAAAGTCGTCGCTTATATCCTTTCGCTCGGCCGAAGACAAGAGGATGTGCCGACCCTTCCTGCGTCCGGTACTGTAGATCCGACGTTCGGCAAGCAGCCTTCCAACAACGGTGCATTTGTACTCTCGGCCAGCTTTACCGACCGTGGTGGCGAAAACATCAAGCCACTCGTGGGCAGCAGTTCACTTGCATTGAGGCATCCTGTTGTCGGCATGGACCAAGCCCGCGAACTCAATGGCTATACGACCATGGTATTCAACGGGCAAACTTTGGCCTTGATTCCAAGTAGCGAAGCCACCTTTGGGTTCAAAGGAATCGATCTAACGGATATTGGATCGCTGATGCTGATGGGGGGTGCACAAGAACCTACCAAAGACGGCTTTATCGTAGAAGTGAGACTTGATTCACCGACCGGAACCAAGATCGGCGAGTCGGTATTCCAAGTCCAAGGACAAGCCCAAGGTGGATTTATCTTTGGTATGGGCATGGTGGGAATCACACCTGTCACAGATGGCAAGAAGCATGATGTCTATTTTGTGACACGTCCAAAAGCAGGTGAAGAACCCAATGCGGCGATCTTCTCCGTAGAGTTCAAAGCCAAGTAATCATTCCGAATGATATGTAAAAAACCCCAAGCCCTGATGAGGGCTTGGGGTTTTTGTTTTGGGGAAAACTTGGTTTCAACTTCCTGAGATACAACGGTGTAACTTTTCTTTCACCTAATAACAGTGATTATTCAATTATGAGCTATTTTCACTTTAGTTATACCCGCCAATACGAGTTGTACAGCACCTGCGAATTCCGAGCTGGTGAGGCGTCATTGACAGAAGCCCTTTGACGAGACAGTTTAGTTGGCGCTGATTTCTTGGTTTTTGGCTTCTGATAAGAACCTATGAATTCTGAATAAATGAAATAGAAATATGGCAAGAAACAAGATACTTGACGTAAAGGGAACGGAGATCACAATTTACACAGGTGATACTGAAGACTACTTGTCGCTTACAGATATTGCTCGGTATAAGGATGTTACCAATACGGATGATATTATCAAAAACTGGCTGCGGAACCGAAATACTATTGAATTGCTGGGCTTTTGGGAACAATTATATAATCCGAATTTTAAACCCGTCGAATTCGACGGGTTTAGAAAACAAGCTGGCCTCAACAGCTTTGTATTGACACCTAAGCGATGGATCGAAACCACCAATGCCAATGGAATTACTTCAAAGTCAGGGCGGTATGGCGGTACGTTTGCACACAAAGACATCGCATTTGAGTTTGCCTCATGGATATCCATAGAGTTCAAACTATACATGATCAAGGAGTTCCAGCGCCTCAAAGAAGAAGAAAGCAAGCGCCAAAAACTTGACTGGAACCTGCAACGTACCCTCGCAAAGGTCAATTATACGATTCACACCGATGCGATCAAGGAAAAACTAATCCCCGATAAGCTCACTTCCAAGCAATTCTCATTGGTTTACGCCTCTGAAGCAGACTTGCTTAACATGGCTCTTTTTGGGAAAACCGCTGCCGAATGGCGAGCTGCAAATCCAGATTCCAAGGGAAACATGCGGGATGATGCCACACTCGAACAGCTTGTGGTTCTGTCAAATTTAGAAAGTATCAATGCCCTGATGATTCGGCAGGGACTTGTTCAATCAGATCGTTTGGAACAATTGAACCAAATTGCCATTACCCAGATGACTTCTCTGGTCAATAACGCAAAGCTGAAAAGACTCAAATAACTGCTGGAAGAAAAACCGTTTAGGCCAACACCTGCTTAATCTTCAAGTTGATTTGTTCTAGATTCCTGCGGATGATCTCACGTGCCAAAGCGTCTGCGGGAGAAAGTGGGGGTGCCAAATGGGGCTCGCAGACTTGGAAATGGTAGAGGCTTTCCTTAATTCCGGCGATGTAGCCTGAGTGTTTGGGATGGACTGCGAATATTCGCTGAGAAATCTCCTGTACCAAGGGCTGCATTTGGTTGACGCGCTCTACAAAACCCTTCTTGGCAGCTTCGTACAATTTGACATAAAACTTTGGGAAAATATTCCCCCCGGCATTCATACCGCCGTCCGCACCTGCCATCACCACTTGTGACATCAATTCATCAGGTCCCATCATCACGGAGAAATTTGGAAATTCCCGCTTCACATACATCAGTTTCTGAAAATACACTCCATTGCCCGAACTGTCCTTGATGCCGATGATATTGGAATGCTTTGCCAACTTCATCACGGTATCCATTTCGAGGTTGCACTTGGTCATCGCTGGGAAATTGTAGAGGAAAACCGGTAGCGGGCTTTGGTCGGCGAGTTTGATGAAATATTTGTACAAATCCTCCTGATCCAGCGGATAAAAGTAGGGCGGTGCCGCCACGATAGCAGTTGCCCCATTTTCCTTCGCCTGCCTTGCCAGCTTCAGGCTGATATCAAAACAGCTGTGGGTCACACCCACCAAAACCGCCGTATGCCCCGCTGCTTCTGTGCAGGTAATTTCGATCAATTCCTTTTTCGTCGAAGGCTTCAGGCTCGTGGCCTCACCTGTAGTCCCCAGGATAAAAATCCCCTGCACACCACCATCCATCATGTGATGTACCAGCCTTTCGGTTCCTTTCTTATCGATTTCGACATGTGAAAGCAGTGGCGTGGCCATGGGGACAATGATTCCCTCGAGTCGCATTTCGTTGATTTCCATTTTTCAGAATATTGGTCGTGCAATATAAGGCAAAGCAGCAAAAAACATGAATCAATCCGCTATTCGCAGACTATCGTTTTGCGGCTTGCATCAAATCCTCGATCTCCTCAGCCTCCACGGGAATATTTCCCATCAGGTCAAAATACCCCGACTCTTGGATCAAAATGTTGTTTTCCAACCGAACGCCCATGTTTTCCTCAGGAATGTAGATCCCTGGTTCCACGGTGAAAACCATCCCCACTTTGATCGGTTCGTGCATCGTACCCACGTCATGTACATCCAACCCTAAATGATGGGAAGTTCCATGCATAAAGTATTTCTTATACGCAGGCCATTTCGGGTCCTGGTTTTTGACATCTGTCTGATCGATTAGGCCCAGCCCCAAAAGCTCCGACTGCATAATCAGCCCTACTTCTTTGTGGTAATCTTGAATGGTCACTCCCGGCCTCAGCATCTTCGATGCTTCCCTTTTCACCCTCAAGACAGCATCGTACACTGCGCGCTGCCGGGTACTGAATCGGCCATTGACCGGAATCGTCCGGGTCATGTCGGCATTGTAGTTGCCATACTCGGCAGCGACATCCAGCAAAAGTAGATCACCGTCCAAGCAGGTATCCTTGTTTTCGATGTAATGAAGGACGCAAGCGTTCCGTCCAGTTGCAATTATGGGCTCGTAAGCGAAACCCTTGCTTCTGTTTCTTACAAACTCATGGATCAACTCCGCCTCGATTTCATATTCTGTCACGCCGGGCTTTACAAATGACAAGAGCCTTCTGAATCCCTTTTCGGTGATATCGCAGGCAATCTGCATTTGGCCGATCTCCTCAGATTCTTTGACAGCACGAAGGTCATGCATCAAAGGCGCCACCCGGCGGTATTGATGGAGCGGGAACCTCTCCTTGCAGTACCGAATAAAGCGCGCGTCCCGAGTCTCCACATGGATATCGGCACGTAAATGCTCGTTGCTATTGAGGAAAACTTGCTCGCTGAGCGCCATCACAGTATGAAGCGTCTTGTCAAAATCCTTCAACCATTTGATGTTTTGAATTCCTGAGGCTTCCAAGGCTTCTCCCATGGTGTATTTGTGGCCTTCCCAAATGGCGATATGCTCGCTTGTCTCACGGAGAAAAAGGACCTCACGCATGGCAGGATCAGGAAAATCCGGGCAAACAAGCAAAATCGTCTCTTCCTGATCGATTCCCGAAAGGTAAAAAAGGTCATTGTTTTGCCTGAAACGCATCGTGCCATCCGCATTGGTCGGCATGATGTCATTGGCATGGAAGATGCAAAGCGACTTTGGTGGAAGCTTCTTTACTAGCTTTTCCCTGTTTTTGATGTAAAACGAGGAAGGTAGAGGTTGGTATTTCATAGGGTTTTGGAAATTTTCTCGATAAATCAATTACTTATGGAACCTTGAATAGGCAATAAAGCCAAATCATTTGCTGCTTAGATCGTCAAGACAAAAAACACCAAAGCAACTGCCAAAACCACAATCATTTTCTTGGCCTTGTCCTGAATCTCTTCGGGATTTTTTCGCTTGCGCAGGACCATCACTGCGATACTCAACCCAAACATCTGAAACAGCAGGCCCACGCCTTGAAGAGGAACCATCGGTGCCTGCAAAAACTGAAAATAGGCGTTTACGATTGGAATCAAGCAAAGAACAATGCCGGTGATGCCAAACAAAAACGAGCGCTTCAATAGAATACTGTTGTCTTTATCGCTCCAACTCATGATTTTTTGATTGAATTTTTTCGTTGCTGGAGGTAAGTCTCCATTTCCTTTAATGACAGCGCGTTGAAAGTCATATCCTTGGTCAAGCCGCCTTTTCGTCCTGCAATTACTCCATATCGCATATCGGCGTATCCCTCCATTTCATGCGCGTCGGGATTGATGGAAAGCTTGACGCCCTTGTCCATTGCCTCTTGAACCCACCTCCAGTCCAAATCCAGCCTCCAGGGATTGGCATTGATTTCAATCACGACACCGTGGTCGGCACAGGCCTGAATAATCGCCTTGTGGTCGATTGGATAACCGCCCCGGCGCAGCAATAATCTTCCCGTCGGATGCCCGAGGATGGTCGTGTACGGACTTTCTATTGCTTTTAAAAGGCGCTGGGTTGCTTTTTTGACATCCATATTGAGGCTGGAATGGACAGAAGCAACGACAAAATCAAAAGTCGAAAGCACGTCCTCCGGATAATCCAAGCTGCCATCGATGAGGATATCACTTTCGATGCCCTTGAAAATTCGGAAAGGCGCTAGTTCCTGGTTGAGCAAATCGATTTCGCGGTGCTGCTGCTGTACCCGCTCGATCTCCAATCCACCTGCGTAAAACGCGGTCCGCGAATGGTCCGAAATTCCCAGGTACTCATATCCCAAATCCCGACAATGCTCGGCCATCTGCCGCAGTGTATGCTTGCCGTCACTGTAAGTGGAGTGGTTGTGGAGGATTCCTCTCAGGTCGTTATCAACGACCAGATGATCTATTTTACCGGACTTCGCCAGATCAAATTCTATCAGGCCTTCCCGAATTTCCGCCGGAATCAGCGGAAGACCAGCCTTTTGGTATGCTTCGGACTCATCGTAATAATGAGGTTCCTCGCGAATAATCTCCACCAGTGATTTATCTCCTTCCACATGATGTAAAAGGTGGGCTTTGGAGGCAGTCCGAACGATCTTTTCCAAAACCAAATCCGCAGGATCTGTAAAGTGAAACGCCATCTTGACCTCGGGTGACTTCAACTTGCCCCGCCAAGTAAATGGGCTGGAGATTTTGCGATCTTGAAGCAGCGAATCAATATCACTCAGCGCACGGATAACCTGTTTCCGGTCATCGGTGGCAATGAGCCATTCTACCTGTTCGATAATTTCCATTTTTCGCCCATACTCACCTACAGGAAAAATGTCTACCACCTTGGAGTGCTTCTTTATGACTTCAGCCAATTCATCCATGGACAGTTCCAAATCGGCATACAGCCACTTTCCTTGGTTGGCTTCCTTGAACTGAAGGGATTGGATGATGCTTTCCTGTGTTTTTTCGCCAAAGCCTTTGATTTTCGCAACTTGCCCAGATTGGCAGGCTTCCATCAGTTCATGCGTAGAGGTGATGTTGAGTTCCTCCCAAAGTGCCTTCACTTTCTTGGGCCCCAGGCCTTTGATTTCAAGGACTTCCAAAATCCCACTGGGAGTCTTGGCCAGGAGTTCATCCAATCCGGGAAAACTTCCTGTCGCTTGCAAAGAAACAATGGTATCGGCTAGGCTTTTGCCGATACCATGCAGGTTTTGGAGTTCTTGGGGACTTTTACCTTCGATATCTATCTCGCCTCGGTCGATGTTATTGACAGCAGACTGGAGGCTTCTGATCTTGAAGGGATTTTCATCATGAAGCTCCATCAGCTTGATGGTAAGCTTCAGTTGGCGTAAAATGTGATCTGCGTCCAAAATATTTAGATTCTTTGCTCCTGACTAGGACAAATGTCAACAATAATTGTTTTATAATAAAACACGAAGCCTTAACTTAAACATTCTAAACAACAGGCGATGATGAATTATTGGCTGGTTAAATCCGAACCTTCAGAATACGGATGGGAAGACTTGGTTGCAAAACAGGAAGACATTTGGGACGGCATCCGCAACATCCAGGCAAGAAACTACCTGAAGGAAATGCGCCTTGGGGATCAAGTCCTATTTTACCATAGTGGGAAAAACAAAGAAATCGTAGGTGTGGCGGAAGTCTCATCCGAAGCATTCCCTGATGCCAAAGATACCGAAAACCAAGGCTGGGTCGCAGTAAGCCTAAAGGCTTCAAAAGCATTGTCCAAGCCTGTGAGTCTCGAAATCATCAAGGCCGACGACAGATTGGGCAGCCTTCCTTTGCTAAGGCAATCACGGCTTTCGGTCATGCCGGTAGAGAAAAACGTATTCGATCTGATCATCAAAATGGGGTCATGAAAAAAATCATCCCTCTTTTTGTTTTGCTGCTGTTTAGCTTGGCAAGCCAGGCCCAAGTGATGTTTGTGAACCGTTTTGAAATTGAGAGTAAATTTCAGGACAACAATTTTACCATTGTCAAGCGTCCGGGAGGTTTGGTGGGTTTTCGGGTGCAGCCGGACAAGGGTTTCAACCTCAAATCAAAGTTGCAGTATTTTTTGACGGACTACGAATTGGCTTCGGACACCTTTCGGGAAATCGCAGTCAAGGACTTTTATGATCTTTTGGGGTATGACTTGGAGGGCGATTTTCTTTACATTCTACTGCAAAAAGGGGAAGCCATCAGCGATCGGTACATGATCGAAATTGACCTCGAAAACGATCTTGCCAAGGAAATCGATTTGACCAACATCTATACGCTTGAATTAAAGGAGTTTTTTGTTGTCAATCGCAACGCTGTGTTCATGGGGCTCTCAGATCTCAGGCCGGTGGTGCAAATTCTCGACATCGAAGCCAACAATGTGTTTACGGTTCAGGGAATCTATTTCAAAGACACCAATATCCTCCAAATCAAAAAAGAGAGTGAGCTGGGGACGATTGATGTATTGGTAAGCCGCCGTGATAGGCTTAAAAACAAACAGTTGGTACTCAATACCTATGACGAGCAAGGCAATAAAGTCAGGGAGGTCGTAATCGATCAACTACAAGACCCCACATTCGAGTTGGTAGAAGGTCTGATGACCCCAATCGAACAATACCAGCAATCCCTCGTGGGTACCTATGGCTATCGCAAACGGGAAGCCTATCAAGGTATCTACCAAGCCTTTATCAATGAATTTGGCGAATACGATATCCGATACTACACCTTGGAGAACTTCCCTAACTTTTTCAATTACCTTAATGAAAAACAACGGGAAAAGAAACTGGTCGAGTTGGAAAGGTCTTTTTCAAAAGGAAAGATCCTTTCCATCAAGCCGGTTTTCTCCGCCAGGGAAGTCATCCCGACAGGCAATGGGTACCTTATTTACAGCGACCACTTTCTTGCCAACAATCCTCGATACATTCCAAGGGACGGTGTGTATGCAAACGAATCCTACCGCAACAACATGAATCGGATGTACATGGACGGCATGGGCTACATGCCCGGATATGGGATGCCCGGCTATCCATTCAATCGATATGGAACCACTGGCTGGCAACAAGGAGAGTACAAGTTTGTGTCTGCGCATATGCTTTACTTATCCAAGGAAGGGGAAGTTATCTGGGACAATGCATTGGATCTTAACAACAGGCTCCTTTCCTACTCAAGCAAATACGGAGAAATCAGTTTTGACGGAGAAAAACTCCACTACCTCTATCTGGATGGGCTAAACATCTACCTAAGCTATATCAAAAACGGGGATAAGGTCTTTGAAAACCAATCTTATGAAATCAAGCTTGTCAACGAAGACGAACGGCTTCGCGAAACACAGGAAAATAGCCTGAATCTAACTTGGTGGTTTATGGATTATTTCCTCCTGTCAGGCAAGCAGAAGGTAAGGTATGTGGGAGAAGACGGCAAGGAAGCCATCAAGGAGGTTTTTTTCCTGACAAAAATCAAAGTCGACGGAGATCAATTTGACCCCGAGGAGGGGGAAACTGATAAATGAGAACCTACACGGCTTTTCAATTAGATGACTTGAATCACCAATCCAACATCCAAATCATGCAGCTTTGGTTGGCAACGGTATGAGATGGAAACTTTTGCCCATGAATCATACGAGGCGTCTGAATAATTTCTATTTTGGTATCGCTAACTCCTACACTGGCACCCATGAAAACATTCTCAAAGTATTTCTTTGGCTTTTGGTTTTTTGCCTTTCTGCTCTTTGCCTATTGGCAAATCAACGATCCCGATCCGGAAATCTGGGTTACACTCTACATCGGCGCGGCGATTTTCTCAGCCTTGGCCTTTAGGGGAAAATATCCTTTGATACCCTTAGCGGTTGTCATTTTGGTATGCCTTGCGGGGGCAATTTACTTTTACCCCGACTCGGTATCCGAATGGGTAAATTATGAGCTAGAAAACAAGGACCTCACCATGAAAACCCAAGAATCCGAGGAAGCGAGGGAGACTTTTGGTTTCCTGATTATTGCGGTAGTATTGTCAGTCGCAGCTTTTATCGGCTGGCGAAAAGGTAAATAAGTCTTCACATCTTCTTAAATCCATGAAAACCATCAAACTCTTATCGCTCACATTACTTGCCTTCCTTTGTTTGGAGGCTGGCGCACAGGATATGCGCTATTTTGAAATGCGAACCTACACTGCACATGAGGGAAAAAGACCCGATTTGGTCAAGCGTTTCCAAGACCATACCCTGAGGCTTTTTGCAAAAGCAGGGATTGAAAATATCGGGTATTTCATCCCCACCGATCCCAACGACAACCGGCTGGTTTTTATTTTAGCCTATCCACATCAGGCGATGCGTGACATGCTTTGGGAAAAATTCGCCACCGATCCCGAATGGCTGGAAGTAAGGGCTGCGAGCGAAGCCAACGGTCCATTGGTTGCCAAAGTCGAGCAAACATTTTTGGAGATTGCAGATGACCTCAATCCGGAAATCGTCCGTGATACCAACGAGGGTAACCGGGTATTTGAACTGAGAACCTACACAATGTTTCCCGGGAAAATCGATGCCATCCACGCCAGATTCCGCGATTATACCCGCGAACTTTTCCAAAAACACGGTATGATCAACGTGATGTATTGGTACACGGTGGAAGCGGATGAATCCGTTCAGCCAAAATTGGTGTACCTATTGGCGCACAAAAGCGAGAAGGCTGGGAAGGATTCCTTCGCAAAATTCGGCAAGGATCCGGTTTGGATCACCGTGCGTGACGCTTCCGAGCAAAACGGCAAAATCGTGGAAAAAGTCGAATCACTTTACTTGCAGCCACTCCCTTTCTCTCCTATGAAATAAAGCATCCGAGACTATCTACGCAGATAAGCTGGCATTCAATCAAAATTAAGTGTCTATAAAACAAAAAAAGGGGCCTTTTGGCCCCCTTTTTTGTTCTGGAAAATTTGAAAATCAAGCTTCTGCCTGAACATATTCTTCCACCGGAATACAGCTACATACCAAATTCCTGTCTCCATAGGCTGAATCTATCCGCCGGACAGAAGGCCAGAATTTGTTTGCTTTGACGTAAGACAGCGGATAAACGGCCTTTTCCCTGCTGTATGGCAAGGACCAAGCATCTGAAAGTGCCAAAACAGCAGTATGTGGAGCGTTTTTCAACACATTGTTTTCACGGTCCGCCTGACCATCATAAACTTCTTGGATTTCGGCACGAATGGCAATCATCGCGTCACAGAACCTGTCAAGTTCAGCCATGGTTTCGGACTCAGTCGGCTCGATCATCAGCGTACCTGCGACAGGGAAGGAAACCGTTGGCGCGTGGAAGCCATAATCCATTAGTCGCTTGGCAATATCTTCCACCTCGATGCCAACCTCCTTGAATGCCCTGCAATCCAAGATCATCTCATGCGCTGCGCGTCCCTGAGTCCCTGTGTATAGAATCGGATAGTGGCTCTCCAGTCTCGCCTTGATATAGTTGGCATTCAAAATCGCGATCTTGGTCGCATTGGTCAGTCCATCCCCACCCATCATGGCAATGTAGGCATAGGAAATTGGCAAAATGCTGGCTGAGCCAAAAGGTGCAGCTGAAATCGCCGTGATGGCTTGCGTGCCGCCCGTTTGTACGAGCGGGTTTCCGGGAAGGAATGGCACGAGGTGTTTCGCCACACAAATCGGACCCATGCCAGGACCACCTCCACCGTGGGGGATGCAGAAGGTCTTATGCAAGTTGAGGTGGCATACATCCGCACCTATAATGCCCGGGCTCGTCAATCCGACTTGGGCATTCATATTGGCACCATCCATATATACCTGACCGCCATTGTCATGGATGATCTGGCAGATCTCCTGAATCGCCTCCTCAAATACGCCGTGTGTAGATGGATAAGTGACCATGAGGCAAGAAAGATCAGCTTTGTGCTCTTCCGCCTTGGCTTTCAAATCCGCTACATCAATATTTCCTCGTTCATCACATTTCACCAAAACCACTTTCATACCGGCCATTACCGCAGACGCGGGATTGGTACCATGGGCAGAGGTTGGGATAAGGGCTACATTTCTGTGGTGATCGCCGCGGCTCATGTGGTAAGCCCGGATAACCATCAGGCCGGCATACTCTCCTTGAGCACCTGAATTTGGCTGAAGGGACGTATCCGCAAAACCCGTGATCTCGCTGAGCCATCTCCTGAGGTTTTGGAAGAGTTCGAAGTATCCGGCTGCTTGGTCCTGTGGCGCAAATGGATGCATTTGTCCAAATTCAGGCCAAGTCACCGGAATCATTTCTGTGGTTGCATTCAACTTCATAGTGCAGGAACCCAATGAAATCATGGAATGCACCAATGACAAATCTTTGTTTTCCAAGCGCTTGATATAGCGCAACATCTCGTGCTCGGAGTGGTATTGGTTGAAAACGGGATGTGTCAAGTATGCTGACTTCCTGTTCAAGCTTTCGGGAAGATTCAATTCTAATCCTTCCACCAAGTTTTCCCAATCGATTTGGGCTTTTTCAGTTGTTGACTTAGAGAAGATATCCACGATCGCCTTTACGTCGCTAATGGTCTTGGCTTGGTCAAATGATAGGAAAACAAAGCCTGGCTCATAGCGGAAATTCATCTCCGATGACAAAGCAAAAGCCTTGATCTTGGATTGCTGTACCGCATCGGTCTTTATTTGGATTGTATCAAAGAAATGCGCATTTACTTGCTCAAAGCCATATTTGCGAAGGGCTTTGGCAGTCAACTGCGCCAATCCATGCGTCCTTGCTGCGATTTCCTTTAGACTTTTTGGGCCATGATAGACAGCATACATTCCGGCCATCACCGCCAAAAGTACCTGAGCGGTACAGATATTGGAAGTTGCCTTTTCGCGCTTGATATGTTGCTCGCGTGTCTGAAGAGCCATCCTGTAGGCTTTGTTGCCATCCTTGTCGACAGAAACACCAATAATCCTTCCCGGAACTTGGCGCTTGTATGCGTCACGGGTAGCAAAAAATGCCGCATGCGGACCACCATAGCCCATTGGCACTCCAAAACGCTGACTGGTTCCGACCACTACATCTGCACCGAATTCACCCGGAGGTGTCAACAATGTCAAGCTCAACAAGTCGGTCGCAAAGGCAGTCAACACGTGGCTTTCTTTCGCCGATGCCACCAAGGCGCTGTGGTCCACCACCTCTCCATCGGCGTTTGGATATTGAAGTAAGATTCCAAATAAATCCGGGTTGGTCAAATCCAGTTTGGAAAGCGACGCAATCTCCAATTCGATCCCGATAGGCGCAGCACGTGTAATCAGCAGATCCTTTGTTTGTGGAAACACCTTCTCATCCACAAAAAACTTGTGTGCGTTCTTTTTTTCCTTCGGCTTGGACGCGTACAACATCGTCATCGCTTCGGCGGCTGCTGTAGCTTCATCGAGCAAAGAAGCGTTGGCCATTTCCATACCTGTCAGGTCCATCACCATTGTTTGGTAATTGATCAAAGCTTCTAAGCGTCCTTGCGCGATTTCTGCCTGATAGGGTGTGTATGCGGTATACCATCCTGGGTTTTCGAGGATATTCCTCAAAATCACCCCGGGAACAATCGTATCATAATATCCCAAACCGATAAAGGATTTGAAAATCCGGTTTTTGGAAGCGAGCTTCTTAAACTCCCTCAAGAAAGATGCTTCAGTCTTGGCTTTTGGCAGATCCATAGGCCTGCCCAATTGGATGGATTTCGGTATTGTTTGGTCGATCAATTCGTCCAAGGACGCCGCGCCGATCTTTTCGAGCATGATGGCGATCTCAGAGGCGGATGGCCCATTGTGCCTGCTCTCGAACCTGGTGGAGGGATTAAGACTGATTTTCATAGGGAGGAAAATTGGATAGGATTTGGGTTATATTCTCCTGATTTTTTGAATGTGCAAAGGTAGAAATTATTGGAAGACAAAGCCCGCAACGAGCCGAAGAAATCTACCTACCTAACACCGAAAATGACGGACGGTTTCAGAGAATAAGGAATATTTTTCTATGTTTAACGGCTTAAAAATGACAACCCTCAACGATAACTTATGAAAAAGAGATGGATGCTGGTAGCCATGCTTATCTTGGGCATTAGCCTCACAGGTAGCGCACAGGATGCCACGGCACTGAAATACGCAGCGACGATCAATGCGCAGGATTTGGAAAAACACCTTACCTACCTCGCCTCAGATGAATTGGAGGGCAGGGACACAGGGGAAAAGGGCCAAAAACTTGCCGCCGAATACCTCGCAAATTTTTACCAAAACCTCGGTCTCAAAGGCCCTGTGGATGGCACCTATTTCCAAAAATTCAACTTGGCTTCGACCTCCTTCCCTGAAGTAACCTTGACTGTGGGCAAGCAAAAACTCGTCAACAACGAGGATTTCGTCTTTATTGGCGACGGCTCGATGAAAAAAGCCGCTAAGGCTGACCTCGTATTTCTGGGCCTCGCCTCTGAGGAAAACATGAAAAAGGTTGACGTTAAAGGTAAACTCGTTGGCCTTTGGGCAATCGGTGCCCGCGCACAAAACGTAGTGTCAGACATCATGAAAGCTGGGGCGGTCGGCGTAATCGTGGTGACTATGGAGGGCCAAGCAAACTTTGACAGACTTGCAGGCAGATATAAGTCACTGAGTGGTCGCGGAAGGCTAGGTTTCGAGGAGCCCACCAAGCAAGAGCCGATTTTCCTGGTTTCCAGCGATAAAATGGCGGCTTTGTTTGCAACGCCTGTCGAGGTTTTGAAAGAAGCTGCCAAAAACAATCCCGAATCCATCAAAGCGCAAAAGGCTTCCTACTTCGTAAAAAAGGAAACCAAGATCGTCCCAACCGAAAACGTCATGGCATTTTTGGAGGGAACGGACAAAAAGGATGAAATACTCGTCATCTCCTCGCACTACGACCATGTCGGCATCAACAGCAAAGGAGAAATCAACAACGGCGCGGACGATGACGGCTCGGGTACGGTATCTGTGATGGAAATCGCCGAGGCATTTGCCTTGGCAGCAAAAGATGGAAAAAAACCTAGAAGAAGTATCCTTTTTCTTAACGTAACCGGTGAGGAAAAAGGACTTCTGGGATCGGAATACTATTCAAACAATCCGATTTTCCCCTTGGCAAACACGGTCAACAATATCAACATCGACATGGTTGGCAGGATTGATTACGAATACCAAAATGCTCCAAACAAGGACTATGTCTACGTGATTGGTTCCGAGATGCTTTCTTCACATTTGAAAGTCATCAACGAATACAACAACATCACCTATACCAACCTCATCCTTGATTACCGCTATGATGCAGAGGATGATCCAAACAGGTTCTATTACCGCTCCGATCACTATAACTTCGCGAAGCACAATATTCCTGTGATCTTCTTCTTCAATGGCGTGCACGACGATTACCACCAGCCAACCGACACAGTAGACAAGATAGAATTCCCCCTCATGACCAAAAGGGCCAAACTCATTTTCCATACGGCCTGGGATCTGTCCAACCGGGAAAATCGCACGCCTGTAGACGGAACCAATACCCGCACGGAGCGTTAACCGAAACAACAATAGCCATGAGGTCATCTATTTTAATTGCCGCCCTGCTCCTGCCATTCAGCCTTTTTGCCCAAAAACAAAAAGTGTGGCTGGACTCCGATACCGGCAATGAAATGGATGACCTCTATGCCATAGTGCGCTTGTTGAAAGCGGAAAGTATCGAAGTCGTCGGCTTGAGTTCCGCGCATTTCAACAATCCGGATCTATTGGTTTTTGAAAAGTGGAATGCCTACGAAACAAAAAATTTGCGTACGCTCGAAGACAGTCAAAGACTGAACGAGGAAATCCTTGCCGCCATGGGTCTCAGGCAGCTTCCGCATCCCAAAGGAGCCGATAGGCAGATTGGCCGGGCTTGGGGCGGACAGGAACCCCGGGATTCCCCGGCTGCCCAAGCCATCATAGCTCTGGTAAAATCACTTCCCGATGGCGAGAAACTCGATGTCCTGACCTTGGGTGCGCTGACCAACATCGCCTCGGCGATCATTCTTGCTCCGGAAATCTTACCTAAGATTCGGGTCTTTTCACTTGGCGCTAAATACAACCTCGGCACCCGTGCCTGGAGCAAAAATGAGTTCAATATCCGCAATGACCTCAATGCGTTTGATTACTTGTTGGATCTGCAGGGACTCGATTTCACTGTCATGCCCCTGGAAACGGCATTCCCGCTTCAATATGATCGTGACGACACCTACGCGCGCTTAAATGAAAAAATACCCGTAGAGCATATTCTGGAAAACCGCTGGAGAGAACAAAATCCCCAAGACAAAACCCGCGTCATGTGGGATTTGGCCCTAGTGCAAGCATATCTTTTGCCCCAATTTGCCGAGGTCCTTACAGTCAACAGCCCACCGGAGAACAAAACGATCACGGTAAAAATCTTTTCCAAAATCAATAAAGAAGCCCTCGTCGACGATTTTTGGACCAGTTTGAGAAAGTGAATTAATGACTCTCGAGATTGAGGTTTGCCGCGTAACCGATCAAACCATTTTTTTTACAGCAACCTTAAAAGCCTATCCCATCCGCCCGAGCAATTGAATCCGGTGTGAATCCAATTTGATGAAGATGAAAAGCAAAATGGTAAAGGACCACAGGGAAGACCCACCATAGCTGAAAAAAGGAAGCGGGATTCCAACAACAGGAAACAGGCCAATCGTCATGGCGATATTGATCATAAAATGAAAAAACAATATCGAGACCACACAATAGCCATAAACACGCGAAAAACGGTTTTTCTGCCGCTCGGCCAACATAACCAAGCGCATTAATAATCCACAGAAAAGCCCAATCACCACCAAACTCCCAACCCAGCCGAACTCTTCGCCCAGCGTGCAGAAGATAAAGTCCGTATGTTGCTCGGGCACAAAGTCAAACTTGGTCTGCGTCCCTTCCAAATAACCCTTGCCCAAAAATCCACCGGACCCGATTGCAATCTTGGATTGTGTCACGTTCCACCCGACTCCCAAGGGATCGATATTGGGGTTGAACAAGACCATGATACGGTTCTGTTGATGCTCTGGAAGTTTGGCAACAACGTAATCCAAACTGTAAGTATAGCCTACGATCAGCAAGCCCAAAACCACCAAACCCACAATCCGCGTCCATCTTTTCTTTCCCAACAAAATCAAAACAGCAATCACTACACCCACGCCAATGGCCAGATAGAGGTTGTTTTCAATTCCTAGTGCCAAAAGTGAAATTGCCACAAAGGTCAGCCCCAATACGTAATACCACTGCGGCATCCCCTCACGGTAGAGCATAATAAAAAAAGCCGCGAATACCATCGCTGTCCCTGTATCCGGCTGCAACATGATAAATAGTGCCGGTAGGAAAATAATGAACATGACCTGAGCCTGGTACTTGGGCTGGGAAAGATCGATACTGGGGCGTTCCATGAATTTCGCCAAGGCCAAGGCGGTCGTGAATTTGGCAAACTCAGACGGCTGGATCCGAAATGCGCCGAATCCGATGGACAGGGTTTGGCCATTCACTTCCTTTCCGATAAAAGGCGTCACCAAGAGTAAAACGAGAAACACCAGGTACAAAACCCAGGACAAGTTTTCGAAAAGTCGGTAATCCGCAACCATAATCAACAAAATGATCAATACGGCGGTACCGATCCTTACTAATTGTTGTCCGGAATTGATGGACAAGTCGAAAATGCTTTTGATGTTTTGCTCGTCATACACGGCCGCATAAATATTGAACCACCCTATAATCACCAGGGCGGCATAGATCGCGATTGTGATCCAATCGATCTTGTTGATATAAAGGTCGTCCTGTCTCAAAGCTTACATGAATTTTCCAGCCAGCACATATTCTTCCAGTGCTAGCCTTGTGATTGATCCTCTGATGTATTTTTCGATCATTAAGCTTGCGGTAGAAGCAGCTGCGCGGCCTCCCCAGCCAGCGTTTTCGACATAGACTGCGATGGCGATTTTCGGATCATCCTTGGGTGCAAAGGCAATGAATACGGAGTGGTCTTCTCCCTGCGGGTTTTGTGCTGTACCTGTTTTACCTGCGATCTGGATATCGGAGATTGCAGCCCTGGCTGCGGTTCCGTAAATGGCCTCAGCCATTGCATCCTGAATCAGGTCAAAATGGTGGGCATCTACACCGACGTCCATTTTTGTACGAAATTGAACTGGGATTTTCTCATAATCTCCATCAACAGCCTTGATAAGGTGGGGTGGGTAATAGTACCCTTTGTTGGCAAAAATCGCCGCAAGGTTGGCCATTTGAAGTGGGGTCACAAGCATCTCACCCTGTCCGATCGAAAGTGAATAGATTGTCGAATACTTCCATCTCCCCTCTCCATAAACACGGTCATAATATTTACTTGAGGGAATGGATCCGCCTTTTTCATTTTTCATATCGATACCAAGCGGACCACCCAACCCAAACTTCAATACAGACTCTCGCCAAGCATTTAAGCCAATTTCTGTATCCTTGAAAGTGTTGGTGGAAACCTCCCGGTTGATCATCATCCTGTAGGCCTGATGGTAGTAGGGATTGCAGGAATTTCGGATAGCTCCAAAAAGATTGACTGGATTGGGGTGGTTGTGGCAAGCCACCAAAGACCTATTGCAACCAAATGTTGTGTTGGGTGTAAGTACCCCCATTTGCAGACCGATCAGCGATTGGACAATCTTAAAGATTGATCCTGGAGGATACATCGCCATGATTGGTCTATTAAATAGCGGCTTATCTTGATCTCTATTGAGCAAAAGGTAGTTGGCTCCAAACTGGGCACCTGTAAGTAAATTGGGATCATAAGTTGGTGCCGATATCATAGCTAGGATTTCACCCGTTTTCGGCTCAATTGCCACAACTGATCCACGCTTGCCAGCCATCAACATTTCACCGTATTGCTGCAAATCGAGGTCCAGCGTCGATGTAAGGTTTTTCCCAGCAACGGAAGCTGTATCGAATTCTCCGTTTTTGAACGGCCCTTTGTCGACTCCCCGCACGTTGACAAGCTTGTACTTCACGCCCTTGACCCCACGGAGTTCATTTTCATAATATCCCTCTATGCCACTGAGGCCCACATAGTCTCCTTGACGGTAGTACTTGGTTGTATCCTTCTCAAGCTGCGGACCTGATATCTCTCCTATGTACCCCAAAGCATTGGCGGCACTAGCCTGGGGATAGGACCTTACCGAGCGCGTCATGACAAACAAGCCAGGGTAGTCAATCAAATAATCCTGTATCCTGGCAAAATCGGTCGTCGAAATCTGTTTGATTAGCGGCGAAGGCTTGACCGGTGAGTATTTTCTCGCGGCTGTATAGGTTTCCTTGAGGTATTCCTTGCTTATTTTGAAGATTTCGCAAAATCGGGTGGTGTCTTTGACCTGAAATTCCCTCGGAATTACCATCAAGTCAAAAATGGGATAGTTATAAACCAAGATTTTTCCATTCCGGTCATACACCAATCCCCGATAAGGGTGGTCTACCACTCGCTGGATAGCATTGCTTTCTGCTTTTTTCAAAAAACTATCATCCGCCACTTGGATCAAAAAAAGCTTGGTCAAAAGCACCAAACCAACAATGGCAATCACAATGATGATGACAAGCGGTCTTTGGTCGTTCATTAAATTCCCCTCCTTCTCCGGTAAAACAACAGTTGAACAATTATACTCATTATAGTAACAAAAATAACGCTTGCAATAATTTTTTGCAGCGAATCAAAAAACAAACCTGTGCCTAGGCTTTCTACATAAAAAAACACCACATGGTGGATCAAAACCAAAGGTAGGCTGTAGGATAGAAACCATTGCAGGCCCATATTTACCACCGTCGGCTGCATGTCTTCGTCAAAAGTCCCAGAAGATACCAGCATACGTAGCCAGCGGCTCCGTACAAAACCCACTGCCAACAACGCCGAGGTATGGATCCCCATCGTGTCATAAAACATGTCAACCCCCAGTCCCAGGACAAAGGAAATCAGGAGCGAAGGAATTGTCTTTACCTCCATCGGCAGCAGGATGATGAACATCAGGTAAAGGAAACAGAATGCCACACCAAAAAGGACAAGGTTCTTGAGAATCAGCACCTGTGCCAAAAAATACAGGATACCTGCAACTGCCAATGATATGATCCTGATACTAGTCATTTGGCAAACCGCTAGATTGATACAAGGAATCAAGTTCCGCTTGTTGGAGGTTTTCTACAAGGTACACGTAGGAAATTCTGGAAAAATCGGTGGATAATTTGATGGTGATGTCCAGATAATTGGTATCTGTACCCGGCTTTACCTCCGTAACAGCACCAATCGGAATACCCGCTGGAAATACCGCGTTGTATCCTGATGTCACTACCAAGTCTCCTTCTTTGACCACCACATGCCGAGGTACGTACATCAGCTTTGCAAACCCGGGATCACCACCATCCCATTTGGTCGAACCGAAAACATCATTGGTTGTGATCTTGGAGGAAATCAAAAGCTCCGAATGCAAAAGGGAAATGATCGTAGCATAATTGCGGCTGACATCCTTGACCCTTCCTACCACGCCTTCTTCATTAAACACGCCCATCCCGGGCTTGATCCCGTGATTGGAGCCTTTGTTGATGGTCAAGTGGTTTTGGGTGAGGTTCAGCGAGTTATTGATGACCTTTGCTCCGCGAAAGGAGAAATTCGCCTCCAAGGCGGAATCCAAAGCGATATACGCACTATCAGCCGGCCTTCGGAGAGACTCCAGCTCTGTGAGAAGAACAGCATTTTTCTCCACCAGTCCTTTGTTGACGGATGCGAGCGAAAAATATTCCAAGATATCACTTTGGGTACTAAGTACGTTGCCCACAATTTGGTTGGAACTATTAAAAATGGCGGAGCCTTGTTGGGAGTTGTTAGAGGCAATCAGCCAAATCGCGACTGCTTCCAACGCAACAAACAACAAAAAGGCCCTTATCTTATAGAGAAAAAGAAAAATCCGCTGCATCCACCTATCAACTCATCAACACGGTTCGGAAATTATTGATATTCTTCAAGGCGGTTCCTGTTCCCCTTACTACTGCCCTTAGCGGATCCTCGGCAATATGGATCGGAAGCTTGGTCTTCTGATGGAGTCTTTTATCCAATCCCTTGAGCAGGGCTCCGCCCCCAGTGAGGTGGATACCGTTGTCATAGATATCTGCCGACAGTTCCGGCGGAGCAATTTCGAGTGCTTTCAAGACCGCTTCTTCGATTTTGGACACTGATTTATCCAATGCGAAAGCAATTTCGGAATAAGATACCTTGATTACTTTTGGAATACCGGTCATCAAGTCCCTACCGCGAATCTCATAGTCCTCTGGAGCATCGTCCAATTCAGTCAATGCAGATCCAATCGCAATTTTCACTTTCTCGGCAGAGCGCTCACCAATCAAAAGGTTATGCTGCCGTCTCATGTAATCCAGAATATCTTTCGTGAATGTATCACCTGCCACCCTGATAGATTGGTCAGCGACGATCCCTGACAGGGCAATCAGTGCGATTTCCGTTGTACCACCACCAATATCTACAATCATGGAGCCCATCGGCTTTTCGATATCTATCCCAATTCCGATGGCAGCGGCAATCGGCTCATAGATCATGTATACTTCCTTCGCGCCTGCATGTTCTGCGGAGTCGCGTACCGCACGTTTCTCCACCTCGGTGATGCCAGATGGTATGCAGATTACCATCCGGTGGGATTTTGGAAACATTCCTTTTTTGTGCCCAGGGATCATTTTGATCATTCCCCGGATCATCTGCTCCGCTGCGTAAAAATCCGCAATCACCCCATCCTTCAATGGCCTGATGGTCTTTATGTTCTCATGGGTCTTCTCGTGCATGTTCATCGCGTCTTTTCCAACCGCGAGGACCCTGTTTGAGGTCCTGTCTATCGCAATGATCGAAGGCTCGTCCACGACGATTTTGTCCTTGTGTATGATCAGTGTATTAGCGGTACCTAAGTCTATAGCGATGTCACTTGAGAAAAAATCAAATAAAGCCATTGTGTTTTATTGAGGAGTTGATGATAGATAATTGTGTTAAATTTAACAATGTTGGGGACAACATATTATGCGGGCGGACAAAATTATCATGGAAATCTCAATTTAATACAAGTTTCCGGCTTTTTTTTAATTCGATAAAATTATTACATTTGCAACGTTTTACCATACTCAGCGGAGGGGACGTCGGTCCCCTCTTTTGTTTCATAGCCGAAAAAACGCCATGAGCCTGAAGAACACATTAGAGGAAATCGTAGCAAAGCAC
Organism: Mariniradius saccharolyticus AK6; assembly: GCF_000330725.2. Taxonomy (GTDB): domain Bacteria; phylum Bacteroidota; class Bacteroidia; order Cytophagales; family Cyclobacteriaceae; genus Mariniradius; species Mariniradius saccharolyticus. The sequence goes on from NZ_AMZY02000005.1 coordinate 97,267, forward strand.
CTTCCGGATGACAACCACTTTGTAGTGGACATTGTCGTCGCCGGAATCGGCAATAAATCCCAAGTCAGAATCCTGATCGATTCGGATGAGGGAGTCAGTATTGATGCCTGTGCCAGGGTAAGCCGTGCGGTAGGAGACGAAATCGAAGCCAAGGATTTGATGCCGGAGGCTTTTGTGCTTGAAGTATCCTCACCAGGATTGGACCACCCACTTTCTTCAAGGAGGCAATACCTCAAAAATGTCGGAAGAAAGCTCAAGGTCAGCCTGTCGGATGGCAAAGATATCGAGGGCCAACTGTCAGAGGTCGGCAGCACGGACATCAAGATCCTTACCAAAGTAAAGGAAAAGGGCAAAAAGGCACAGGAAGTGATACTCGCCATTCCTTTCGAACAAATCAAGAAATCAATTGTGTTAGTCTCATTCAAATAAAAAACATGGACGCTAAAGTGCTCATAGAGTCGTTTGCAGAATTTGCAAAGTCTAAAAATGTGGATCGACCTACCATGATCCGAATCCTGGAAGATGTATTTAGGGCGATGATTCGAAAGAAATTCGAAACAGACGAAAACTTCGACGTCACCATCAATGCCGACAAGGGAGACCTCGAAATCCTCCGCATCCGGGAAATCGTCGACGATAATTCGGAAGATATTTGGGATTTCGACAAAATCAGCCTGACCGACGCCCGTAAAATAGAACCTGATTTTGAGGTGGGGGAAGAAGTATATGAGAAAATCGAATTAGAAGAATTCGGACGCAGGGCCGTGCAGATGGCCCGTCAAACTTTGATCCAAAAAATCAAGGACCTTGAGAAGGACTTGCTTTTCAACCAATATGAGGATTTGGTAGGTGAAATCATATCGGCAGAGGTTTACCAAATCCTTGGCCGGGAAGTCCTCTTGATCGACGGTGAAGGCAACGAATTGATCCTTCCAAAGAGTGAACAGATTTCCAAAGACCGATTCCGCAAAGGCGACAGCGTTCGAGCCATCGTCCACAAAGTAGAGATGGTCAACGGCAATCCACGCATCATCCTTTCCCGAACCTCGCCGATTTTCTTGGAAAGATTATTTGAAAACGAGGTCCCTGAGGTATTCGACGGCCTGATCACCATCAGAAAAATCGTGAGGGAACCAGGAGAAAGAGCAAAAGTCGCCGTTGAATCCTATGATGACCGGATCGATCCAGTGGGCGCATGTGTGGGCATGAAAGGAAGCAGGATTCACGCAATTGTCCGCGAACTCCAAAACGAGAACATCGACGTCATCAACTACACTGACAACCTTGAGCTATATGTGGCCAGGGCACTGAGTCCAGCCAAAGTGACTTCGCTCCAAATTGATAGAGAAAACAAGAGAATCTCCGTTTACCTCAAGCCTGACCAAGTTTCGATGGCAATCGGTAAGGGTGGATTCAATATCCGTTTGGCTTCACGATTGGTCGGATACGAAATCGATGTTTTCAGGGAATTGAGCGATTACGAAGAAGAGGATGTGGATTTGGAAGAATTCGCAGACGAGATCGACGGATGGGTAATCGACGAATTGAAGAAGACCGGGTTGGATACTGCGAAGAGTGTTTTGTCACTTACCAAAGAAGACCTTATTCGCAGAACTGAACTGGAAGAAGAGACGATCGACGAAGTATTTAGAATATTGAAACAGGAATTTGAGCAATAACCAAAGCCTCAATAACCCAATAAATGGCCTATATTTGCCAACAGATTTAGAAAGTGCACAAAATATTATATGTCAGAAGATAGAACACAGCGACTTGGGCAAGTAGCCAGAAAACTCAACGTAGGGATCTCTACGGTAGTGGATTTTCTGACTAAAAAAGGCTTTGAAGTCGAAAACAATCCAAACTTCAAAATCATCGGGGAGCAAATCGACCTGTTGGCCAAGGAGTTTAAATCCTCTGCACTCGAAAAGGAGGAGGCCTCGCATCTTTCCATTGGGAAGAGGCACCACGAGACCTTTACCATAGAGGCGGAATCCGAAGCCAAGGAGGAGAAAAAGCAGGAGCCGGTTATTGAAACCAAAAAACCCGAACCTGCTAAACCTGCCGTGATTGCTAAGGAAGAACCAAGCGCGGACAAAGTATCCGTGGAAGCGCCCGTACTTCCCGGAATCAAGGTTTTGGGGAAAATCGACCTAAACGCTCCAAAGCCCGCTCCAAAGAAAGAGGAAACAAAACCCCAAGTAGCTGACGAGCCCAAGCCAGCTGCGGAACAGCCTTCCACTCCAGCACCACAGGCTCCGAAGCAACAAGTAGCAGAAGAACCTGTCGCCCAACCGCTTGCGGAAGCTCCATCTGACGCCAAAGAAACTTCTAAATCTGCTGGAATCACCTCGGAAACCATTCAACCAAAGGCTGAGGCTGAAAAGGAAAAAGTACCTGAGGCTCCCGAAGACCAAGTTATCGCAGCAAAGGCAGACGCACTTAAAGGCTTGACCGTTTTGGGCAAAATCGAATTGCCTGACGATAGGTTCAAAAAACGGGATAAGCCCGTTGCTTCCTCTGATGAGCGCAACAAGGACAAAAAGAAAAGGCTACGCAAGCGTATTGATAAAAAAGGCCCTGAAATTCAGGATCCAAATCGTCCAAAACCAGCCGACCAAGCTGCCGGAGGAAGAGGACGAGCACAGGGACAACCTTTCCAAGGAAAAGGGAGGCCTGCTTCCCCTCAGGTCGCACGAACACAAAAGGCCGAACCTACCCAAAAGGAGATACAGGACCAAATCAAGCAAACTTTGGCAAGGCTACAGGGTGGCAAATCCGGGGGCAAATCCAAGCGTAGAGACAAGAAATCAGATAGATTTAAAGAAGAGGCGGAAGGTGTCGACGATACCAAAGTCCTCCGGGTTACCGAATTTATCTCTGCCAATGACTTGGCATCTCTCATGGATGTCTCTGTGAATGAAGTAATCTCTACCTGCCTTTCTTTGGGTATGTTCGTATCCATCAACCAAAGGCTGGATGCTGAGGCAATCACCATCATTGCTGATGAATTTGGTTATGAAATCGAATTCTCTAAGCCTGACGAGGAAATTGAACCTGAAGAGCTTGCAGACGATGAAGAAGATTTGCAGCCAAGAGCGCCAATTGTTACCATCATGGGGCACGTAGATCATGGTAAAACATCACTTTTGGACTATATAAGGAGAACAAAAGTGACCGCAGGCGAAGCAGGGGGAATCACCCAGCATATCGGTGCCTATGATGTCACTACGGCTGATGGGCAAAAAATCGCTTTTTTGGATACGCCAGGTCACGAGGCCTTTACGGCGATGCGTGCCCGTGGTGCCAAAATCACCGACGTCGCCATCATCGTGATCGCTGCGGACGATAGCATCATGCCGCAAACCAAAGAAGCAATCAACCATGCACAAGTCGCAGGCGTGCCGATGATTTTCGCAATCAACAAAATCGACAAGCCAAACGCCAACCCGAACAAAATCAAAGAGGAATTGGCCAATATGAACCTGTTGGTGGAAGAATGGGGTGGAAAATACCAATCCCAAGACATCTCTGCCAAAACCGGTGTCGGCGTGGATGAGCTTTTGGAAAAAGTACTGCTTGAAGCAGAAATCCTCGAACTGAAAGCCAACCCCGACCGAAATGCCCTAGGTACCGTCATAGAAGCTTCCTTGGATAAAGGACGCGGGTATGTGACTACCGTAATGGTGCAGGCAGGAACCCTTGAAGTCGGCAATATCATGCTTGCAGGCCCACATTATGGCAGGGTCAAGGCGATGTTTGACCACACAGGCAAAAAGCTCAAAAAAGCCGGACCTTCTACACCGGTCTTGGTGCTGGGACTTGCCGGAGCTCCACAAGCTGGTGATACCTTCAAAGTAGTGGAAACTGAAAGGGAAGCGCGTGAAATCGCCAACTCAAGGGAGCAAATCCTACGAGAGCAAACCATGCGGACCAAGAAACACATCACTTTGGATGAAATCGGAAGACGTTTGGCGATCGGAAGCTTCAAGGAACTCAATATCATCATCAAAGGTGACGTGGACGGTTCTGTCGAAGCGCTTTCCGACTCCTTGCTCAAACTTTCCAAAGAAGAGGTATCCGTAAACATCATCCACAAGGGTGTGGGTCAAATCTCAGAATCGGATGTACTCTTGGCATCAGCCTCTGACGCCATTATCCTCGGATTCAACGTACGTCCTTCTCCAAATGCCAAAAAATTGGCGGAGCAGGAGGAAATCGAAATCCGTCACTACTCCATCATCTACGATGCCATCAACCAAATCAAGGATGCCATCGAAGGGATGCTTGAGCCGGAATTTGAAGAGATCATCACTGGTAACGTGCAGATCAGGGAAGTATTCAAAATATCCAAGATCGGTACCGTGGCGGGATGTTATGTCACTGAAGGACACATCACACGGAAGAACAAAATCCGCATCATCAGGGATGGCATCGTTGTGCATGATGGTGAAATCGACCAACTCAAGCGATTCAAGGATGATGTCTCAGAGGTCAAGGCGGGTTACGAATGTGGTATCTCGATCAAGAACTTCAACAACATCCAAGTGGATGATACGATCGAAGGCTACATGATGCAGGAGATCAAGAAGAAAAAGTAATCAATCTAAAAGTTGATATCAAAAAGGGGCCTCAGCGCCCCTTTTTTTGTGTCCTTTGGTTCCTGTAGGCAGTTGGGGAACTCGATTTTTGCAAAAAACCCTGAGTTGTTCTCAGGGCTGATGGGGTTCTAGCGCATTTGCCTTGCTTTCAATTCTCCTTCCAAATCCATCAAAAAAGAATCTATCGTTCCCTGCTTGACGTGCGGCATCACCACGATTTTATACCAAGTTGGCTCAAATTCATAAGAATTGGCCACGAGATAATACTTGTGTGCCAATTCACTTGAAATATATTTCGCCTTGATAGAGATAATGTTGAGGTAGGGATTTCGGAAAAATTCTACACCCATGCCTGTCAGGCGCTTACAGATCCGCTCGGTATGGTCGCAAAGGGTTTCCATTTTGTATTTCCAACCCTCCGAACCGTGAATTTGGAGGATCATCCACATAGAAATAGCATTGGCACCAGACCGACTTCCGCTTACAGTGTAATCCTTACCCGGGATATACTGTGCTTCATCAGTTTTCACGAAATCAAAATATCCTTTGCGGATGAGGAACAAGCCTGTCCCATACGGAGTCTGAAGCATCTTGTGCCCATCGCTCGTGATCGAATTGAGATAGGGATTTTGAAAGGTGAACCTACTGGTAGGATTGGTGAAAGGATATATGAAACCGCCGTATGCCGCATCCACGTGTATTTTAAAGGGTGCGTTCATGTTGGTAAAGAAATCCCCCAACATGTCAATGTCATCCACTGAACCAAACATCGTAGTCGATAAGTTTGCGATGACGATGAAGTATTTGATTCCTTCATCCATTGCAGTCTTGATTTTGGATTCCAAAGAATGGGGCAAAATCTCCCTCGTATCTTTATCCACCTCCAAGATGATGCTTGTCAAATTGAGTATATTGGCTCCTTTTGGCATGGAATAATGCGAGTCCTCCGAATAGACCAGCCCGATTTCCCCGATTCTCGCACCAAATTCTTTCCGGAAAAAATTGCGATAAATCCACATTGCCTGGATATTGGCTTCAGTGCCTCCTGTCGCCACATAGCCATCCTGTTGCCCTGGGTCTCCGTTGAAAATTTCCTCGGCACACAACCTGATGAGATCCTTTTCGATTTTTTGTGTCCCTTCAAATATCTCCAGCACCGATTTTTCACTCAGCGTGTGGACCCCAATATGGTTTGGATTCCGCACCATAGCGGACATATAGGGCGCGTCTTTGAGAAATGGAGCATCGGGATAAAACTCGGCTGTGTCTAGGTAGGTGCCAGGGATACCCAGGATAGGATGTTCACCACGATAATCCAAGTTTTGGGACAATGCGGCAAATATGGTTTCTTTGATCTGTTCGTGTGTTTGTTTTTTCCAGTACATAGTTTGATTGGTTTAAATGGCAATGGATTTAATTCCAAATCTTCCAAGCCGCTTCGGCCTGAAGTTCCAGCATTTCCAAACCATTTTTCACCAATGCTCCCCGCGCCTCCAGAGACCTCATCAAAAATGTCTTTTCGGGATTGTAGACCAAATCATACACATGATGGCCCTCGCTCACTTGATCGGGATCAATATCGGGCATTTCATCTGTATTTGGATAGGTACCCAACGGCGTGGTATTGATGATGAGCTTGTGGTTCTGCAATATCGCGGGATTGTCTTTTAGGTCCTGATAGGAAAAAGTATGGTCCGCATTCTTCCGTGACACCATATGGAAGTTTATTCCCAAATCCTTCAAGGCCTGCACCACTGCTTTCGAAGCACCACCGGTACCAAGGACTAGTGCAGATGGTCTTTTTCCCGCCAAAAAACCTTCCAATGACTCCTTGAATCCAATGCAGTCCGTATTGAATCCCTTCAATTTCCCATTTTTGATTTGGATACAATTGACCGCACCGATGGCCGCACAAGCAGGATCCAGTTCATCCAGAAAGGGGATGACCTTTTCTTTGTAGGGAATTGTCACGTTGATTCCCTCCAATTCGGGATTTTCCTTGAGTATATCTGGCAAAAAGGATATGTCGGAAATTTCATAGAGATCGTATTGGCACCCAACAATCTTTTCCCTTTCGAATTTTGCAGTAAAATACTTCTTCGAAAAAGAATGGGTCAAAGGAAATCCGATCAGACCGAACTTTCTCATCTTCTCTTCAGATATTCAGCAGTCCTTTCGATCCCAAAAACGAGCAAAATCCCAAAAGCGAATGCCAACACAGCACCGAAAACCTGAGGATCCTGACCCGTACCCTCCATAAAAGTAGCGGGCATGACATTGTCAGTCAAAAACGGAACTTCCTCTCCTTTTGAATTGATACGGTAGGAAAGGATGTTTTTCCATGGCCAAAGCTTGTTGATAGAGCCCAACATAAAACCAGCAAGAAGCGCGATCGTCATTGATGGAAACTTATGCAAAAGCCAAGAAACGACTCTGGCGAAAGACAAAATACCGACTATACAGCCCAATCCAAATAGAGTGAGCAAGAAAATATCCTTTTCGTTTACCGCGGCGAGGATGCGTTCATATTGCCCCAAAATCAATAATACAAAGCTTCCTGAAATCCCAGGAAGGATCATCGCACAGATCGCAATCGCACCTGCCACAAACGTAAACCACCAGGTATCGGGAGTCCCTGTCGGTGGTAGTCCAGTAATCCAATAGGCTCCTACCGTCCCTATGAGCAAGGCAATAAAGACGCTCAGATTCCAACGTTGGATATCTTTCAAAACCAAAACCGCGGAAATCAAAATCAGGCCACAGAAAAATGACCATAGCAGAATGGGATGCTCTTCCATCAGGTGGGTTATCAACCTGGACATCGAAAATATACTCGTCATGATGCCGAGCACGAGTACCAAGAGAAACGTACCATTGATATGGGTCCAAAAATCCCCTATTTTTCCCCGAAATAGCAATGTCAAAGCCTGTTTGTCAACAGACTTGATGCTGTCGAGCAGCTTGGTATATATGCCCGTGATAAACGCAATCGAGCCGCCGGAAACACCGGGAACGATGTCTGCAGCGCCCATCGCTACACCCTTGGCATAGAGCAGAAGATAATCTTTTAGGTTGGTCATAGGTAAAGAAAAAAGACTGCCATAAGCAGTCCAAAATGGGTGTTAGAAAGAATGATCTCCCAGAAAGTGGTCAAATGTATCTCCGCGCAAGCCAAGTCTGATTGTCTCGAGAGGTATTACCTCATTGGGAGCGATATTGCCGAGGTTGACATTGGCGCCGAGAAGCTTTACAAACCAAACTTGTTGTTCTTTTTGTGGCGCTTCCCAGATGATGCGGTCTTCTGGAATTTTAGTGAGAATTTCTTCAACCAAGCCTTGCCGTACTTCACCAGAATCCCTGAACAAACCAACGGTCCCTCCTTCTCTGGCTTCTCCGATCACTTTCCAGCTACCCGCATCCAGTTCACTTTGCATTTGCTCGATCCACTTGTAAGGTGGGATGATTTTGGCGGCGTCCTTGGATCCAACCTCAGAAAGCACCGTCACATCTTTGGCAAGGATGCGGATAAATTCACATTTTTTGTCATGGGGAAGGCTGATAGAACCATCAGAAACTTCGGCAAAACGGATCCCATATTTGTCGATTACCTTTCTGTAATCCTCGAATTGGTCCCGAATCACAAAAGCTTCGAACAATGTCCCTCCAAAATAAACCGGAATGCCAGCGTCTCGGTAAATTTCAATTTTCTCGGCAAGTCTGTTGGTAAGGTAAGATGTTGCCCAACCTAATTTTACAATGTCAACGTACTCGGCATTTGCGTCGACAAAATTCTCGACCTCCCTGATGCTGAGACCCTTATCCATAACCATAGTGAAACCTGTTGTACGTGGTTTTTGGGTACGTACAGGTAGGTTCTTAAGCAGGTAATTCATCCGATTTGAATTCTTGGTGGTTAATTGTTTTGATCACGGGAAGGAGCGCTCCCGTCCTTGTATTGGGAAATGAGTTTGAAAATGGCCTTTTGTTTCTTGATCTCTGGCATCAATTCGTACAATATCACATGCTTCCCAAAGTCCAAAGTTAATGCATTTTCCAAATATGAAAAGGCCTCGGTGTATTTGGCCGTTTTGAGCAGAAAAACCACCATGCGATAATACAGCTCCGCTTCCCCCGGTAATTCCTCGATCCCCTCTTTCATAACATCCACAGCCTCTTCAAATCTATTTTGGTCAAAATAGATAATAGCGAGATTCACATAAGTCTCCATAATACCCGGCTCAAGATTGATGGCCTCTTCGTAGGCTTCAGAACTTGCCTGCAAGTTGCCAAGTTGATATTCCGCATCGGCAAGCCCAACCCAGTAATTCGGATTCTCCTTCGTTATATTGAGCGCTTTTCTGAAATAGTGTATGGCTTCGAAATATTTCTCCTTCTTCAGCATGCACATCCCCAAGCCAAACCACGCATCGTCATATTCCGGATCGATCTTCGCGGATTTCTTGAAGTATTTGAAAGCCTGATCGATATTCTCCAATTTCTCATAGGCTGCGCCCAAATAGCAGCAGTTTTCTGCATTTGCGCCCTCGCAATTGATCGTATTCTGATAGGCTTCCAATGCAAGTTCATACTGCTGCGTATTCATATAGGCATTACCTAGATTGAAATACGCCGAAGCGAAGGCATCATCGATAATCAGGGCATAATCATAGGCTTTGATTGCCTCCTCGAACCTTCCGAGGCGGTTGTAAACGACGCCAAGGTTGTACCAAGCCCCGGCGCTGTAGGGGTCTTGATCTATAAATTCCTGATAAAACTCCAATATCTCATTGAAGGAACCTTCCTCCTCAGTAATCATGGCGAGTTGGAAAAGGGCATCTTCGTGGTTGATTCGGATTTTCACGCATTCCTTGAAAAAATGGATCGCCTTCTCGTTATTTTCACTCGCCTTGTAAAGATTGCCCAGAGAATAGTAGACCTCTGCCTTGTCTTCCGCCAAGGGCAGAAAATCTTCCAGCAGCTCGATGGCTTCTTTATTGTTGCCATTGATCATCAACGCCTGACTCAGCGCGAGGATGATGTCTTCATTGTTGGGTGATAGATTATTGAGGTTCTCCAAAATCTCCAGTCCTTCTTCCAATTCATCGTTGAAAATCAAGCATTGCGCCTTGAACAACTTGATTTCTACACTGAATGGAAACTTACCCAAGGCGTGCTCGGCGGCTTTTAGCGCCTTGACGAATTTTTGTTGATCAAAATAAAACCGGATGATGTTTTCAAATTCCTCCTCCTCAAAGTACAGATCCAAGTTGGATTTCAATGAGTTTTCAAACCTTTCTACCAATTCTCTATCTTCTTCCCAGTCGTTTTCGAAATCTCCGGTCATGTGCTCTCATTAAATGGTTTATAAAAGATACCAAAAATTATCCCGAGACAAAATCCTATTCCATGATTTTTTCGAGAAAGTTTTTTGGGGTGATTTTGGGTCTTTTCAGATGTTTAACGACCGCTTAGCGCTTTTCGTTCGAAAGAGCCCATTGGAATGATTCCCGAAGCGGTCTGTAAGTAGGCCCAAGAATACGCTGCACCTTGTCGTTTAGCATAGTTATATCCAACTTGGACAGCATGGCTGTCTGTTTGTTGAGCGGGTTTTTGGAAAAACCCATTGCCCTCGCAATGCCGACGGCCAAAATCGCAAGGGTAAGTTGGAAGTCGCTTACCGGCTTTGTAGGTGGTTTCTTCCCTGCTACCTCAGCCATTTGGACAAAAAAATCCCGGTAGGATATCGATGCCGCATTGAGGATGAATTTTTCTCCCCAAAGACCTTTTTCAAAAAGTCCGTAGGTGATCTCAACAGCGTCGCGGATATCGATGTAATTGATGGAACCTGGAGGATAATACTTACTCCCCTCCAACACATATTGATACACCTGTGTGCTGCTGCGCGCATCCGATAATTTGCCCAAAATGACCGAAGGCAAAAGCACCATGACCTGCAAACCTTCCATTGCCCCTCTCCAAACCTCCAATTCTGCTTGGTATTTGGAAACTGCATAGGGCGTGTTCAAGTTAGACTCAACCCAAGCCGTTTCTTCGTTACAAGTTTTTCCTTCGGCGGTTCTGCCGAGGGCGGAAACCGAACTCACATGAATCAACTTGCCGACTCCCTTTCCGAGCATTGCATTTACCACATTGGTGGTTCCTTCCACATTGACCTTGTTCAAGTCTTCGGAATCTTTGGGATGAAAGGAGACTTTTCCCGCGGCATGAATAACCACATCTATTTCATCCAAGGCTTCCTCTATCGAAATTGGATCCAACACGTCTCCTTCCCGCCACTGCACCTGCTCTTTGAAATCGTCCAATAGTCCATATCCTTGCCCTTGCCGTTTCAGGCAAAAAACCTCATGCTGCAGGGCAAACTTTCGCGCCAAATAACTCCCAAATAGTCCAGTTGCTCCCGTGATCAGAATTTTCATAGCTCATGGTTCAATAGTGGAAGCCGCCGAAGTTTGGCATAAATCCGATTCTCTGGCAATCGTTGCAAGGCATCCAGATACCGCTCATTGTGGCAGTCAGTCCCAAGGTACCGAATCTTGCCTTTTTCCAAAAGCATTTCGGCAAACTCCTTTACCTGTTTGGAATAAAACCCAGTGAATGAGAGAAGGTTTGCCTGAAAGTAAATATCTCTGTCGAGCAATTCATCCAAGAGCTTTCGGTCCATCATCAGGTATTGGTACCTCTCGGGATGTGCCAAAATGGGCTTGTAACCCTGCATTTCCATATCGAAGAAAATCTCCTTGAGCATCAGCGGCTTTGCTACAAAACCCGTTTCCACCAAGACTTGGTTTTCGGAAACTGTCAGCAATTTCTCTCCCTTTTTTACTTTCTCGAGAAAAAACTCATCTATGTAATACTCGGCCGCTGCAGAAATCTCAATCCGAATCTGTTGCCTCGCGAGCTCCTTCCGCAACACATCCAAGCCATTCAATATGATCTCGGGAGTATTTCGATAATATTCAGACATGATGTGTGGCGTCGTAATGATCTTCCGCAGGCCATAATCTTGAAGCCTTTTTACCAATAATATGGACTCCTCCAAAGACTTTGAACCATCGTCAATCCCAGGTATCAGGTGGGAATGCATGTCGACCTGAAGCCAATCCAAGCTGAATTTTGCAGGGATTAGCTCATGCCGCTTCGGTTTCAAAAAATCAAGCCAACCCATCTACAATTCTCCGTACCTTTCTATGAATTCCCTCAAAGTGGGCAGTTCCAAGTCTTTTTCAGAAAGAATCGGATGCTTCACTTCCCAATCAATACCCAAGTCAGGGTCGTTCCAAAGAACCCCTCCCTCACTCTCTTTGTTGTAAACATTGGAACATTTATAAGTAAATACCGAATCCTCGAGCGCTGAGAACCCATGGGCAAAGCCCTCCGGTATCAGCAGCATGTTGTGCAATTCGGCATCTAGCTCGATCGCAAAATAGGAACCAAAGGTCTTGGAACCCTTCCGTAAATCCACCGCCACATCCAAAACGCGTCCGCTTATAACCCGCACCAGTTTGGCTTGCGCAAACGGCGCCCGCTGGAAATGCAGTCCTCTTACCGTACCTGCCTTGGAGAATGACTGGTTTTCCTGCATCCATTGAATATCCATACCATGGTCGGCTAGCCAATCATTTCGATATGACTCAAAAAAATACCCTCTACTGTCTTTCCATACTTTGGGATAAATTTCCAAAAGGCCTTCCAAAGGCGTGGTTTTGATATTCATTATGGTAAAGTCGCTTGATTTGGTTTTCAGACCATATTTGCCGATCTCGATCGGGCTCAACGAATATTTTTCTAGAATCAACCCTTTAAAAAAAGGTATCAGTCTGAAATCGAGCCCAAATATAAGGCTATTTGCCTCGAGGTTGGTAACTTTGATGCACAATCCGATGGGAACTTATACGCGATTTTCTTCCTTTCATGTTCAACTCTCTTACTGATTCATGAGCAAACTCTCCAGAAAACTCCAAAAATTGTACGATACCGCGCCTCTGCAGGAAACAGCCGTATTGGTTGCCCTGATACGGCAAGGGCAAACCGAGCAGCAGGCCAATGAGTATCTGGATGAATTGGCGTTTTTGACGGAGACTTTGGGAGCCAAAACGGTTTACAAATTTACCCAAAGACTGGAGCGGCCAGATGTGCGAACCTTCGTCGGGTCGGGAAAACTGGAGGAAATCCAGTCGTACGTGGAGCACTTTGCCGTGGACATGGTCATCTTTGACGATGACCTGAGCCCGTCCCAAATGAGAAACCTCGAAAACGAACTGAAAGTAAAGGTATACGACCGATCACTGTTGATCTTGGATATATTCCTAAAACGCGCCCAAACCGCCCAAGCAAAAACCCAGGTTGAATTGGCAAGATTCCAATACCTGCTGCCTCGATTGACCCGGATGTGGACACACTTGGAACGTCAACGAGGCGGTACCGGAACCCGCGGCGGTGCAGGTGAAAAAGAAATCGAAACCGATAAGCGAGATATCCGAAACAAGATCGCACTTCTCAAGACCAAGCTGAAAGAAATCGAAAAACAAGGCTTGACGCAGCGCAAAAGTAGAAAAGGCATCGTTCGCGTCGCTTTGGTCGGTTATACCAATGTGGGCAAGAGCACACTCATGAACCTGATTACCAAATCGGACATTCTGGCCGAAAACAAGCTCTTTGCCACCGTCGATTCCACAGTCAGAAAGGTCGTGTTGGAAAACATCCCTTTCCTGCTTTCCGATACGGTGGGCTTTATCCGAAAACTTCCCACCCACCTCATAGAATCCTTCAAGTCGACTTTGGACGAAATCAGGGAAGCCGACCTGTTGATCCATGTGGTGGATATTTCCCACCCAAATTTCGAAGACCATATTTCGGTCGTCAATGAAACACTCAATGAGATCGGTGCGGGTGATAAGCCGATTTTCCTCGTATTCAACAAGATGGATTTGGTGCCGCCGAAGCCTTCGGAGGAAGAAATGATGCACATGACCGAGCATGAGCTTCAGGAAAAAAGGTACCTGGATTTCGAGCAGTTGGCTACAGCCTATGGCAAGAAAACCGGTATTGCACCCATATTCATGTCAGCCCACAACGGCGGCAATGTGGAACTGTTTCGCCAAGGTTTGATCAAGGAAGTGAAAAAGCAGCATTTGAAGATTTATCCCCACTATTTGGAAAACGAAGTGGTGGATTTTTCAGCTTTTGAAAATCTCGACTAGGCATCCTCACCGCCCTGCATCCGTATCCGCCATTCCTTGGGATAGTAATTATTGATCCGATTGCCGAGGTTTTTGATCCAACCCAAGGGTAGATTCGCATATGTGATCAGAATCCAACCTTCGGGCAAATCCCCAGTCAAGGAAAACTCCTCCCTACGCAAAAATTGAAGGGCCTGCTTGATATCAAGATCCAAGGTCGGAAAACCGGGTTCGGGAAAAATGCTCATCGCCCATTCATGGCTTGGAATCAACTGGCTTTTGGAAAATTGCCCGAGTTCCACACCAAAATATTTGATGTTGAGATACCGGGACAAAAATTCAAAATGCTGGCGAAAATTCGAGTTCAACCAGAAGACTGATTCTTGCAGCTTGTAAAAAATACTGTTTTCGGGCAAATCGACCTGCGATTGGATCAGCGCAGCCTCGGCGTTGGAAACGGATTTGAGAAAGGGATGCTTGAAATCCTTCACCCTTCGCGGCTCCAATACCTCGGCATCCTCGGATCTTTTGAGGACCGTCACAAACAATCCCTCTCCTGGTACTAAATGGGGGAAAAAACGATATCCAAAGAATTGCCCTTCGTCAGTCTCGACTTTACTTTCAATGATATTCCATTCCGGTAGCAATGGAATCCGCACCGGTTCATACGCAAATTCAGAAACAACATATTTGACGATTTCCTCATTTTCACGCTCGTTGAAGGTACAAGTGCTATAGACCAAATACCCGCCTGCCTTCACCAATGCTGCGGCTTGGTCCATGATCCGCTCCTGACGGAGGGCACATAGCTGCACATGGTCCAATGACCATTCGTCCCTTGCCTCGGGATCTTTTCGAAACATCCCCTCGCCCGAACAGGGTGCATCGACCAAAACCAAATCAAAAAATCCATGAAGTTCCCCAAAATGCTCCGGGTCGTTTTGGGTCACCATCGTATTGCCCAGACCCCATTTGATGATGTTTTCCTTGAGGATATTCGCGCGGGCCTTGATCACTTCATTGGCCACCAAGAAGCCCTCGTCCCCCAAATAGCTGCCCAACAAAGTAGCCTTTCCACCTGGCGCGGCAGATAGGTCCAGATAGATGCCGTCTTTTGGAGCACAGACGCTTTCGAGAATATGCCCAAGAAACATCGAAGAGGACTCCTGTACATAATAAGCCCCTGCATGAAAAAGTGGATCCAGAGTGAAAATCGGCCTTTTTTCCAAAACCCGTCCCTCTGGATTCCAAGCCACCGAAGGGAGATTACTGAAAGCTTCGCATGGTTTGAAGGGATTGAGTCGGATCGAAGTTTTGGTATCCGCGTCCAAGGCTTTCTCGAATACCGCATATGTCTCCGACCCAAAATAGGCTTTCATTTGCTGGGAGAATGCGTCGGGAATCTGAAAAGCGGCCATTGGTTTTTCCCCAAAAATAGAAAAATCGACCGTAAGTGTCTCCCTAATCCTGTTCTACAACCGCGACCTTCTTGATTTCCGCTTCGAATTTCCGGATCAAGCCCTTGATTTCCTGTACAAGATCCTGTTGGGCATTTCTGATGAGCGTGCTATTCTTGACCGAAGCTCCATGGTTGTAAATATACAGGTAGGTTCGGTGCAGGTCATGCCAGGCGCCAATCTTGCCTTGCAGAAATTCGAGGTACCCCCAATTCACTTGAAACTCGGGAAAAATCTCACTCAAATGTTGGATGGTCTTGATGGACTTTCGAGACTCATGGAGCGTTCCTAGAAAATAGACCCGGTGACAATTTTTACCCACAGCCCGCAAGTGGTGAAATAAAAAAGATTCAGCGAGTTCGTCATCCAACGGGACAAGCTGATCCTTAATCTTTGACAATGAAGATTCGATCAACTGGGAGTACCAGCGGCGTTTCAGCTCGAATTTAGCAGTCTGATAAGTGATGGTTTCCTGCAATGTGCTCTTAATACTTGCATCCTTAATCTGCAGTGCTTCCATATTTGCAAGATGGAGTTGGGCTTCCCGGATTTTTCCGGCATGCTTGAAAATCTCCCGCACATCCTTAAATTCGGAGAGACCTGACTTCCCTTCCTCAAGGACGCATTGGAGCTTTAACAATGAATGGATTTTCTTCGTAGCAACTCTGAATTGATGGAGCGCCTCGGCGTCCCGCTCTTCGCAAAATCGGTCAAATTGGGTTTCCAGATTTTCCCAGTGCTGAACTAAGTACTGCTTTTGAATGGATTTTTTAAGCATGGCCCAGTAAGGTTAAATTAAAATATATTGAAAATAATCTGATTTTCTGCCAAAAAACACTCAGGAGTCCTACGAACGCCCTTGATCTATTTTTTCCTAACTGAAAAACCTAGACCAACATGAAACCTTACTTGTTTCAACTCTAAACTGGTCAGGCTTGTACCCACACGGACATTCAAACCCTTGAAATCCCCCATCAAACCTGTCTCCAGAGTGGGCTGATTGAGGTTGGACTGCTGATTTCTTGCCCAAACGTTGCCGATGTTGTTACTGTTTTCGTCCAGAATCTCCATCTCCCAGTATTCTCGGGAATGGTTCAGCCCAACACCTCCATACATCCATACCGGTGCAAAAAGCTTCCAAGTAAGCCCCATCACCAGCTCCACCATTCCAGACTTTACCTGGCCAGTCGCCTCTGTCTTGGCATAGGGACTTCCATAAACGGTGCCTGAATTGTTGACTGTAAACTCTGCTTTGTTTTGCAGGAATGCTTGATTGGTACGAATGAGAAAATAGGTCCCAATCCCGTGCGTATTCAGGCTGCCCAAATGAAAACCAAAAGGCATATCTGGGCTGTAGGTCAAGGCGTAATAGAACCTATCCATTGACCGGATTGGGATAAACCCACTTTGGCTCGACTTTTTCTTTTTGTCCCAAAGCGATTCTTCCAAAGCCGCTATTTGAGTTTCCAGTTCACCATCGTCCAACCTTTTTGCCTCAGATAGAAAAGGCTTCGCCATCTTGCTATTTCCAATTTCCATGTGGGCAAGTGCCGAATAATAATACCCCGCAGCCTTGTCCACATCCAGCCAGATTTGGGTCCTTGCCAGTTCCAGCACCCTAGCCCAATTCCTATCCACAATCTCGGCGGCGATTTGCATTTCCAAATCCTCCGCTGAAAATTTCTGTGCAAACGATTGGGTTGGATTGCCCAACCAAATGTGTGTAATTATTACAAAAGCCAAAGCAAAAGGTGCCTTGACCCTACTGAAACCAAACGACATAAAATCCAGAAAAATGGGGTGATTAACTGGTGATAAGTGATTGAATTTGAGTAAAATAATCCAATTATCAAAATAAATTTTCAGCCTGAAAAAAGCCGATTTTGAACACTTTTTTATGTCGGTTTTAGCAAAAAACTCACCTATCCATTAGTTCTCCTTTTTCGATGGGAGCGGCGCAAATGTCCCCAGTTCTTCGATTTGGTAGCCTTCCGGGTAGGTTGGGCGTCGCCGTTTGGTTCCCAACAGCGGTTCTTTCCTTTCGGGAAAATAGCGGAGAATCCTAGCCCTGAGTTTCAAAAACGAAGAAACTACGGCCCCAAAGATACCTGCAGGTTTTGGGAAGCCCATCGCCGCCCGCAGGGGTTCATCCATCAGTGCATAGACAAACGGACGCCCGAGGCCATGAAAGAATTTTGGAAGGTAAAAACCTAAAAGCAAGGACACCGTCTTGTCGCCAATTAGCTTGTTGCTCTGCGCAAATACAAAATGCCGAGTTTCATAATCTTTATTGAATTGCTCAAACTCCTCGAGCGAATTGGGTATATCCCGAATCTGCATCCGCTCGCCCAGCCTGCGGTAATTGATATAAATCGACTGCCTTTCCAAGTCGGTAAAAGGCCTCCACCCGTATTTGTCCATCCATCGAATCGGCTCAAAAATGAAAGTGGACAGGACGTACAGGAAATCACCATTGGAAATCTTGAACCGCGCGTGCATGTCGTTCATACGGTGAATGGCGCGCTTGCCCCGGAGGCTGTCCATGCCATGCTCGAGGATTTCATAGAGAATCAGCTCCGTATCATCATAACGCTTCCTTGGTCTCGCTGTAAACTCCCCGGTCCCCGCCAAAATCTTGGAAATCGAGGGCACAGCAAAGGTGCGAAAAAGCGCAAACTCCAAGGCCCTTTCCATGTCCCAAGGGAAGCAATGACAAGTCAGCAAAA
Organism: Mariniradius saccharolyticus AK6; assembly: GCF_000330725.2. Classification (GTDB taxonomy): domain Bacteria; phylum Bacteroidota; class Bacteroidia; order Cytophagales; family Cyclobacteriaceae; genus Mariniradius; species Mariniradius saccharolyticus. The sequence continues at coordinate 115,251 of NZ_AMZY02000005.1, forward strand.
AGGCGATTTCCCGATGATCCTTTTCCGGATCAAGCGCGGCGATTTTGGACGAAAAGGGTTTGTTGTTCATCTTATGGAAAAATTAGCTCGGTCCTGACCAAATTCGGAGATAACTCACCCATAGTCACACCTTTTGTTGAACCAAGGTAACGTGATCGTTGTGATTTTGGAATATATCTAGGATAGATTTTATTGAATCGAGGAAACCATTTTTGTCGGTTTTTTGCTTATTCTCCTGATCAACCGTCAAAACTCAATCACATGCAAAGACCTGATTTCAATATCTCAGAGGTTAACAAAATCATCCGTGGACGCAGGTCCCAATTTATCGCCCAATTCAAGGAAAATGACCCAGTAGACGACAGCATCATCGAGGAAATCCTCGAAAACGCGACTTGGGCACCAACGCACAAGCTGACCGAACCTTGGAGTTTTACAGTTTTCACCGGCGAAGGGTTGAAAAAATTTGCCGACTTCCAGGCAGATCTGTACAAGGAACGAGCCACCAAAAACGGGAACTTTATAGAGGCTACCTACGAAAAATTCAAAGAAAGCCCCCTGAAGGCTTCCCACATCATCGCGATCAAAATGAAGCGTGACCTGAAGGCCAACTTGCCTGTGATGGAGGAAATCGCTGCCGTAGCAATGGCAGTCCAAAATATGTACCTGACCGCTGTAGCCCATGGCCTTGCGGCCTATTGGGGAACCGGTGGACCTACATTTTGGCCCGAGGCAAAACCTTGGTTTGGATTGGCGGAAGAAGATATGCTGATGGGATTTTTCTATGTGGCAAAGCCTTCTACAGACAATTGGCCCGCAGGAAAAAGAAAACCGTTTGCCGAAAAAACCGAATGGGTGAGGGAATAAGTCCCAGTTGGCGTTATTCAGTTGGCAGGTGAAAAACACTGCCAACTGAATAATGCAAATGCCAACTGACTACCACCCTCTGTAGCGTGGCGGCTCGATGCCATTGGCACGGATATAGGCTACGGCAGCGCCACGGTGGTGTGTACAGTGGTCGTCAATCAAGGCGATAACTTGCCTGCGGGTGGCTTGCGAACCGAAAATTTCAACTTTCTCGGCTCTATCTGAATCGTTCAGGCTGGAGATTGTCTTCTTTCCATAGTCATAGCATTTTTCCACAAAAGCCCTCAACTCTGCCTTAGTGGCAGGTTTGGCGTCTGCAGCAAATCCTGGATCACCTCCCTTGAGAAAATTTGAACTGATCATCACGATGGCAGCAGAAAGGTGCGTCACTTGTTCCTTGAAGCTCATGCCACCGTCGTCAGGCTTGTAATCAAAAAGGTTTTCCGGCATCTTGTCCACTACTTCAAGTGTAAACTGCTTGCTATTGTCCCACTTGGCCACAAATTCCTCCATTGTGGTCTGCGCGAATGATTGGCCCGGAATGACAAAAAGCGCCACCAGGCAACCCATGGTGAAAAGTAATCCATAAGTTTTTTTCATAATTGGTGAAGGGTTTGGTTTATCTATAAATATCCGCTTTAAATGACTCATTTCAAACGATTTTGATAACTTTGGCTCCATGCTTCAGAGAATCCCCATTGCCGTTTTATTGCTTGTTTTTTCCTTTTCCTGCTCACAGGATTACCTCCCCAAGCCAAGGGGTTACAATCGGATAGACCTACCGGAGCGCGGTTTCCAGGCCTTGGAAGAGGAAACTCCGTACACCTTTGAGTATTCCAAAAATGCCCGAGTAGAGCCTGATTCCTTTAACCTCGCCCAAAAATCCTGGATCAACCTCAACTATACCCAACTCGGGGGAAAGATCCACCTCACCTATTTTCCCTTGGACACGAAAGGCAAGGATATCAAGCTCGTGGTCACCGATGCCATCAACCTGACCGCCAAGCACCAAATCAAGGCCTATGGCATTGAGGAATCGGTGCTCCTGACTCCGAAAGGCTACACCGGTGTGGTGGCTGAACTCAGCGGTGAAGTTCCGACGCAGTTCCAGTTTTTTGTTACCGACTCCACGGACCACTTTTTGCGTGGAGCGCTCTACTTCAATACTGCCATGAAAAACGACAGTCTTGCTCCAGTGATCGAGTACATCAAGGTGGACATGATCCACCTCATCAACACGCTGGAGTTTAAGAAGAAGTGAGGGGGAAGGTTTGGGATTTGGGATTTGAGACACGAACGCGAAATCGTTGATTGAGGAAAACTAGTTCTCTTTCAGTATTTCAGCCAACCATCGATTAATTACTTCATGTTTGTCGAGCGTCATCAAATGGCCGCCGCCTTTGATCACAATTGGACTTTGAACAAGCCGAATTGGCAGAATTCTGTCCCTGTCACCATGAAGGTGATTCAGTTGAACTGGATTCGGTCCGAAATGTTTCCAAGTGAGTATCTTGTCAATCGCCCATTTCAAAAACACCGGGTCAGTGTCCTCGAGTATATTCTTCAAAAGTGCTTTTTCCTCTGGCGTTTCCGCACCAAAAAACCAATTTGACAGGAAGTTTGAAGATTTGAGAAACTCTGCAGGAATTAAGCGATGCAAACGAATAGAACCAGCCAGGCGAAAGTAAAATGGGATTTCGTCACGGGTTTTCGCTGAAGATATCAGAATCACTTTCTCAGTCCATATCAGCTTCGCCACCTCAATCACCATAATTCCTCCAAACGAAAGCCCTATCAAGATCGGGTTCGGAGAGGCGATTTGGGTTAGGATCCGATTGGCATAAGAATCAATCGATTCGTTTTGAAGCGGAAGAATCCATTTCACATGAGTCACATGAAAACCCTGAAATTGAATTTTCCTAAAGACACGTTCATCAGCGCCCAAGCCGCTAAAGACAAAAATCGCTCTGCCCAAAACCTGTTACGACAACTTCATCCTATCCCAATTGCGGACGATAATAAAACCGCCTGCCAGCGAAACAACCCCAGCAATCAGCGCTCCGACAAAATTGCCATATAGGACAAATCCCACTGCAAACAGTGCGGCATACACCATCACCGTGCCGACCAGCATCAGACCAATCTCCATGGGAAGCTGACCTTGTTCCTGCTGTTCCTTAGGGTAGCGATCGAGCAGCTTTTTCCAGCCAAAAGCCGCAGGCCTTACTTTCCGGTAGAATGAAAGCAAAATTTCATCCTTCTCCGGCTTGGTCAAAAAGGTGACCAATACCCAGCCAATCGTCGTGATACCAACGCCATACAGTAACTTGAGGTACGACTGCTCTGCGGGAATATCGATGAAGCCCAAGCGTGGATTGATGCTTTCGAAGAAAATCGCCACGGCAAATGAAATGAACATCGCCCAGATCTCGGTGTAGGCATTGATCCTCCACCAAAACCAACGCAGGATAAAGATCAACCCTGTGCCCGCACCAATTTGCAACAAGATGTTGAAGGCTTCGAGGGCATTGGACAAAGCCAAGGCCAATACCGCTGCCAACACCATCAGCAACACGGTCGAGATGCGGCCCACAGCCACCAACTCTTTATCAGACGCGTTCGGCTTGATAAACCGGAGATAGAAGTCATTGACCACATACGATGACCCCCAATTCAGATGGGTAGAAAGCGTAGACATCACGGCCGCAATCAAAGAAGCCAACACGATCCCAATCAGGCCGGTCGGCAAGAAGGTCAGCATCGCAGAATAGGCCAAGTCATCGCCCAATTTGTCCGCGGGGATATTCGGAAAGGCCGCACCCAAATCAGATATCTGCGGGAAAATGATCAAGGACGAGAGCGCCACGATGATCCACGGCCAGGGGCGCATGGCATAATGCGCGATATTGAAAAACAGGGTCGCTCCAATGGCATTCTTTTCATCCTTCGCAGACAGCATCCTTTGGGCAATATAGCCACCCCCTCCCGGCTCTGCGCCAGGATACCAAGTCGCCCACCATTGGATTGCCAAAGGCATGATCAAGAGTGGGATCAAGAGGTTCCAATCATTGAAATCGGGGAAGAAATCCAATTTGTCGGCGACATTTGGATGTGTGAGCAGATTGTTCAGCGACCCGATCTCAGGCATGTCCAACACATAAATCGCTGCACCGACCGATCCGATCATGGCAATGAAAAATTGGAAGAAATCAGTCAGCAAAACACCCTTCAAGCCCCCCAAGGAACTATAAATCACCGTCACGACGGATGCCAACAGCAGGGTCTCGATCGGACTCAAACCAAGCATGACCCCACCGATCTTGATGGCTGCCAAGGATACGGTCGCCATGATGACCACATTGAAGAATACGCCCAAATAAAGCGCCCGGAATGCCCGCAAAAACGCTGCCGGCTTGCCTCCATACCGCAATTCATAAAACTCCAAATCCGTCGTCACCTCCGACCTTCTCCACAGTTTGGCGTATACAAAAACCGTGAGCATGCCCGTGAGCAAAAATGCCCACCAAACCCAGTTACCGGAAACCCCTCCTTTTCTCACGATGTCTGTCACGAGGTTGGGTGTATCAGCCGAAAACGTCGTGGCGACCATCGACACGCCGAGTAGCCACCAGGGCATATTCCTTCCCGAAAGGAAAAATTCCTTGGCAGAAGAGCCGGCTTGCTTCGAGGCAAAAACGCCAATGAGCATGGAAACCAGAAAGAATACTCCGATGATTGTCCAATCTATCCAAGATATTGTCATAGTTTTTTTGGGTTTGCGTGGGAAACGAGGCTAGAGTTAATCTATTTTTTCAATTTAGTTCGGATAACTTCTTTAATAAATTTTTCTAAGGTAAACATTTAATATTCATTTCCAAAATTGAGAATCTGGAACGCAAGAAAATTATTTCAACACAATGTTGGCACGTTACCAGTTTTTGAAACCCAACAATACCTTACTTTTGGAGTGTTTTGGAAAATCGCTACATGAACTACCCGGATTGGACAGAAGCTTTGGAATCGCATTACGCCATCAAAGTGGCATCAGGTGATATTCATCCATTTGGTGACGGTCATATCCATCAGACATTTCTGGTAAAATCGGGCGCGGATGCCTATATCCTGCAGGCTTTCAACAAGAATGTGTTCAATTATCCGGAGCGGATTTCCCACAATCACGAAATCTTGCTGGAAGGAATCAACCCGAAGGATTTGCCTTTCATACTCCCACTGCCCATACCGACAAAAACGGGGGCACTGCTTGCGGAAGACAAAGGCAGCATGTTTCGCCTGAGTCCCTTTGTGGCAGGAAGGTGCGTCAATGAAGTCAATGATCCACGGCAAGCCTATTTGGCAGCCGAAGCTTTTGCCATCTTTATCCGCGCCGCAAAAGACCTGAATCCCCAGGATTTTCAGGAATCCATTCCGTCTTTCCATGATCTCAGCCTGCGTTTTCGTCAGCTTCAGGAAGCAACCAATCACACCCGTCGGCATTTTGACCAAGAGCTTCGGGAGGTCGTGGATTTTTATCTTGCACAGGAAAGTCTCGTGCAGGAATACGAAAATTGGAGAAAAATCCTGCCTCTCCGCGTCACCCACAGTGATACCAAGATCAACAATCTGATTTTTTCGGAAAATATGGACAAGGTCCGCGCAGTGATCGATCTCGACACGATCATGGCCGGCTACGCGATGTATGATTTTGGGGATTTGGTGCGGACGGTCGCGTGCACGGAGGGTGAAAGCTCAAGGAATTGGGAAAAAATCAAAGTGGATTGGGAAAAGTATCAAGCACTTTTGAATGGCTTTTTAGAAGGAGGAAAAGGGCTGCTGAAGGAGGAGGAAATCGAATCCCTGCCCTTCGGCGGCAAGATGATGACCTGCATCATGGGCTTCCGCTTTTTGGCCGACTACCTCAACGGCAACATCTATTACGCCATCCACTACGAGCGCCAAAACCTCGACCGGGCCATCAACCAGATGTGGCTGCTGAAGGGATTGGGGGAAAGCAATTCTTAATTCAACCAAGATCAAAGCCTTGACTGAGCTTCGTCAATTAGCCCAAGGTTATTCGAGGCAAAAGGTTGATCAGCGTTCAAAAAAATTCACCTCCTTCCAAACTCCGCCTTCGCCTCCTCGAGGAAATTGACAAAGTTTTGGATATTGGTATCATAGGCCTTTGGCTTTACGAGCAATTCCTCGTTGTGGTCCAAAATGACATAGTAAGGCTGCGCGTTGTTATTGAACCGGGTAATCTGGAAATCCGCGTTCTGCTTGCCAATCGTCGATTTGACCTTGCCATCGTAGGTGGAAGTGTACCACTCTGATTCCGGTAATGGGTGCCTTTCGTCAATGTACAAGGCAACCATGACGAAGTCATTTTTCAGCCTTTGCAAGACCTGCGGATCCGACCATACGCGGGCTTCCATCTCGCGGCAGTTCACGCAGCCATGTCCGGTAAAATCAATGAAAAGCGGTTTTCCCTGCTTTTTGGCCGCAGCCAAAGCCTGCTTGTAGTCAAAATACCCCTGAATTCCGTGTGGGAAATGTAGGAAATCCGCATACTTGGGTACTTCGTCAAGGGCATTGGATTCAGACGTTCCCGTTGCCCTATTTTCCAACAGATTGAAATCATGGGAAGAAATAGGGGGAAGGTAGCCGCTCAAAGCCTTCAAAGGCGCACCCCATAGTCCGGGGATCATGTACACGACGAACACAAAAGTGACAATTGCCAACATCAGCCGCGGTACGCCGATATGCTCCATTTTGGAATCATGCGGCAGCCTGATTTTTCCCAATAGGTAAAATCCTAACAAACCGAAAATTACGATCCAGATTGCCAGGTAGATATCCCTGTCCAAAATGCCCCAATGATAGACTTGGTCGGCGATGGAGAGGAATTTGAAAGCCAAGGCCAATTCCAAAAAGCCGAGCACCACTTTGACAGAGTTCAGCCAACCGCCGGACTTGGGCAGGGAATTGAGCCATTCGGGGAAGATCGCAAACAAGGTAAATGGAATCGCGAAGGCCAAGGAGAATGCAAACATCCCCGCAATCGGGGTGATGAAATCCCCGCCGGCGGATTTGATCAGGATCGAACCCACAATCGGTCCGGTGCAGGAAAATGATACCAACACCAAGGTGAATGCCATGAAGAAAACACCTGTCAAGCCGCCTTTGTCCGACTTTGCATCGATCTTATTGACAAAGCCGCTCGGCAAGGTCAATTCGAACATGCCCAAAAACGCCATCGCAAACACGATGAATACCAAGAAGAAAAAGACGTTCGGTACCCAATGCGTCGAGAGCCAGTTGGCAAACTCAGGCCCTTGAATGGCCGCCACCGCCGTGCCGGCTATCGTGTAGATCGCAATGATGGAAAGTCCATAAATGAAGGCATTTCTGATGCCGACAGCGCGGGATTTGGCGCGCCCGGTAAAGAAAGTCACCGTCATCGGAATCATCGGAAACACGCATGGCGTCAGCAAAGCTGCCAAACCCGCCAAGAACGCCACAAACATAAATCCGATCAATCCGCCTTTTCCCTCCTCGGGATCTAAAGTAACCACGGTCCGGTTTTCTTTGCTGGCCGAATCCGCGTCGGTTGGCTGTGCGGCCACAGTGGACTCCCGATTCGCAGAATCGGGCGCAACCGTCGGTTCTTGCGTCGTGGTAGCGTTTGCGGCGGCAGGTTCATCCGAAACCGCCGTTGCCTTGATCGTGAAATCCTCCTCGTAAAGGATGCATTGGCCGGTCACGTCGGAGCACATCTGATACTCCACGACACCCTTGATCTCTACATTCGGCTCAGTGATGGTGATCTTTTGCCGAAATTCCCCAATGCCTGAAAAATAGGTGATATCGGCTTCCCATACCTTGTCAAACTTCTTTTTCGGATTGATGGGGCTGAGCTTTTCCTTTACCGAAATTCCCTTTGATCCTTCCAATGACAGCGTCGTCAATACCGGCCCCGCATTCTCATCGAAGTCATTGGAGTAAATGTACCAATTCATCGGGATGCTGGCTTTCAATACGATTTCCGCTTCCTGCCCTACTTTTAGGTCCTTTTCGGCCAATTGGATCGTCCACTTGGGCGGAGATACCAACTGTCCAAATGACTGGACTTGGAAAAAAAACAAAAGGAGAGCGATCAATGAAAGTGGAAGAAACCTTGACATCATAATGGGATATAAGCGTAACTTTTTGTTAAAGTCAATATGCACGAAATTGGTTCAAGCTGACATCAATACACGGCCACAAAGGAAACCCAATTTCCCTTTCGGAATTCTGTGAATTCATGACAGATCCTTTTTTTCTCAAAAAGTAATGTGGCCACGAATGCACGAATGAATTGAGAAAACAGGTCCTTTTTCCGCCTCTTTGCGCCTTCGCGTCTTTGCGGGCCTCATTTAACTTGTTCCTTGAAATGCTTGAAAAACAGCGCGATCGTCTCTATCCCCATCAGGTAATTTTTGATACCATAATGCTCATTGGGCGAATGGAGTGCATCTGTATCCAAGCCAAATCCCAACAGAATTGAATCCAAGCCCAATTCATTCTGGAATAGCGCGCAGATCGGAATGGAGCCACCTTCACGGGTCGGGATCGCCTTTTTCCCAAAAGCCTCCTGGATCGCCAAGTCGGCCGCACGGTACCCCGGCGTATCTGTCGAAACAACGGCGGGCGCCCCTCCGTGGTGGGGAATTACTTTGACTTTTACGGAAGCCGGCGCAATGGCTTTGAAGTGGTTTTCAAACAGCGTCGCTATCTCCTGATAGTCTTGGTTGGGCACGAGGCGCATAGAGATTTTTGCGAAAGCCTTGGAAGGCAACACCGTTTTTGCACCTTCGCCGGTGTAGCCGCCCCAGATTCCATTTACGTCCAAAGTTGGTCGGATGCCGATACGCTCGACAGTCGTGTAGCCTTTTTCCCCATGCACGTCTGCGATGTCCAATTCCTTTTTGTAGGCATCCAAGTCAAAAGGCGCGTCGTTCAGCGCTTTTCGGTAGGCTTGGGAATATTCCTCCACCTTGTCATAGAATCCAGGAATGGTGATATGGTTGTTTTCATCGTGCAGGGAAGCGATCATTTTGCACAAAATATTGACCGGATTGGCAACGGCACCACCATAGGTCCCCGAGTGTAAGTCGCGATTGGGTCCCGTCACCTCCACCTGCATATAGGCCAAGCCGCGGAGTCCGACGGTGACGGAAGGATGCTCGAGCGAAATCATGTGCGTATCCGATACCAACACGACATCGGCTTTGAGTTTTTCCTTGTTGGCCTTCACAAAACCATCCAAATTGGAAGAGCCTACTTCCTCCTCACCTTCGATCATGAACTTGACATTGCAAGGCAGTGAACCTTCGGCCATCATCGCCTCAAAGGCTTTTACATGCATGTAAAACTGCCCCTTGTCGTCCGCCGATCCCCGGGCAAAAATGGCTCCCTCCGGATGCCTCGCCGTCGTCTTCACCACCGGTTCAAATGGCGGTGAATCCCATAGCTCGTATGGATCTGCAGGCTGTACATCGTAGTGTCCATAGACCAATACAGTCGGCAATGCCGGATCGATGGTTTTTTCTCCGTAGACAATCGGATATCCATCCGTGAGGCAAAGTTCGACGCTGTCGGCGCCGGCTTTTTCCAATGATTTCTTCACAAAATCCGCAGCCGCAAAGACATCTTTGCTAAACTTCGGGTCTGCGCTGACAGAAGGGATGCGGAGGAGTTCAAAAAGCTCTCCGATAAAGCGGTCGCGGTGGGATTGGACGTAAGATTTGATGGACATACAGGCGAATAAAGGGATTTCAACAAAAGACCCAAACGATCCATGGAATGTTTGGTGGCGTCGTTGAAATGTTCTGGTTATTTAAGCGCTCGAAATTACGCCTTTAAAAAGTAATTGCCTATTTTGATCCAAACTTTTGCCCATGAAAGCAATCCTCTGCACGGAATTTGGCGGTCCCGAACTGCTGCGTTATACCGAAATCCCCGAGCCTGAAATTGGTGAAAAGGAGGTCCTGATCCAGGTTTTTGCCTGCTCGGTCAATTTCCCCGACGTGCTGATTATCCAAAACAAATACCAATTCAAACCGGAGCTTCCATTTTCTCCAGGTGGTGAAGTGTCGGGCATCATCGAAAAAGTCGGGGCGGGCGTCAAGCACCTGCAAGTTGGCCAACGGGTTTTGGCACTATGCGGTTGGGGTGGTTTTGCCGAAAAAGTAAAGGTAACTGCTGATCGGGTCTTCCCGATTCCACCCATGATGGATTTCGCAACGGCTGCCTCCACCTTGTACACTTTCGGCACCGCTTACCATGCACTCAAGGACCGTGCAAAAATCCAAGCCGGCGAAACACTGCTCGTCTTGGGGGCAGCTGGAGGCGTAGGATTGGCAGCGGTGGAATTGGGGAAGGTCATGGGCGCGACGGTCATTGCCGCAGCCTCGACAGACGAAAAGCTAAGCCTCTGTGCGGAAAAGGGCGCCAGCCACCTGATCAACTATCAAATGGAAGACCTCAAGGAACGCATCAAGGAAATCACCCTTGGCAAAGGCGTAGACGTGGTCTTGGATGTGGTGGGAGACCGATATGCCGAACCTGCACTGCGCAGCATGGCTTGGAATGGGCGCTACCTGGTCGTCGGTTTTGCAGCCGGAGAAATCCCCAAGCTCCCCTTCAATTTGGCCTTGCTCAAAGGCTGTGCGGTAATGGGGGTTTTTTGGGGAAGATTTTCCACCGAAGAGCCCAAAAAAAACCAGCAGAATATCATAGAGCTGGTCAACATGATTCTTTCAGGGAAAATCAGCCAACATATCCACAAAACCTATTCCCTCAAAGATGCACCAAACGCGCTTCAGGATATGCTCGACCGCAAGGTGATGGGAAAGGCGATGGTGGAAGTTAGAGGGGAGAGATTGGAAGCGAGGCGCGGGACACAAGAGGCAAGAGACAAGAAGCAAGAAGAGGGAGATGGTGGAGCAGAGCGGAAGGTATTCAGGTCATTGGCGGATTTGAAAGCGCATGAAGGTAAACCACTTGGCCAAAGCCGCTGGGTCGAGGTCAGTCAGGAGATGATCCAGAATTTTGCGGATACGACTGGAGACAGGCAATGGATCCACGTGGATACCGAAAAAGCCAAAGCCCTGATCCCCGGAGGAAAAAACCTGGCGCATGGTTACCTCACGTTGTCACTCATCCCGCAGCTTATGTACGAGGTCCTGCCGCTCGAAGGGGTACAAATGGCCCTGAACTATGGAACGGAAAAGGTACGGTTTCCCGCGCCTGTCTACTCGGGTGACAAAATCCGCCTACATGCCTCCTTAGCCAAGATCGAAGAAAATCCCGATGGAAGCGCCAAGGTCTTTTCCAAAATCGAGATGCACTCAGACCATGCCGACAAGCCCGTATGTGTGGCAGAAGTCATCAGCATGGTGAGATTCTAGAACAATCGCAGAAGTAATTTCCCGTAACACCTGCACCGTTTTGCCCAACCCAAAAACCCCAAACCCAGTGCTATGAAAATCTATTACTTGGCCATCTTCGTTTTTGCGGCCTGTTCCCCGCAGCAGCAGGACAAATCCTGGATGTTGGGGCCATTTGAGCGGCCTGAAAACGCCCAAGCGATCATTTTTCCCAATGACCAATCCAGTTGGATTGATGCCGTGACCGGCCAATCCGTCAAATGGGAATCCATGGCGACCTTTAATCCGGCTGCAATCGTGAAAGATGGAAAAATCCATGTGCTCTACCGGTCAGAGGAAAAGCTCGGGGAACTCGAAATCGGCGGACATACTTCGCGTTTGGGCTTGGCGATTTCTGAAGACGGTATCAGCTACAGGCGAAAACCCAATCCCATTTTTTTCCCAAAAGATGACAATCAAAAAGAATTTGAATGGCCCGGTGGAACCGAAGACCCACGGATTGTCGAAACCGACGACGGCCTTTATGTTCTCACCTACACGCAGTGGAACAGGGAATTCCCACGCTTAGCCGTGGCCACGTCTAAAGACCTCCAAAACTGGGAGAAGCATGGTCCGATTTTCAAGGATTTTAAAGACGGGAAATACCACAACCGCGAAACAAAATCCGGAGCTATCGTCACTGAGCTCAAAGATGGGAAATTGGTGGCGGTAAAGATCCATGGGAAATATTGGATGTATTTTGGTGTGCCACATATTTGGCTGGCTACCTCCGACGACCTGATTCATTGGGAACCGATAGAAACCATTGATGGCAATTTTGCGCCCGTATTGAGTCCAAGGCCGGGCTTTTTTGATTCTTGGCTGGTCGAAGCCGGACCGCCGCCGCTGTTGACCGAACACGGGATCGTGGTGCTCTACAATGCTGGCAACCAACAACACATCGGTGTGAAGGATTTGGGCAACCGGGTTTATACCGCGGGACAAGCGCTTTTCAGCAAGGACGAGCCCTGGAAGCTATTGGACCGGACCGACAAGCCATTCTTAAAGCCTGAATTGCCATTTGAAAAGTCAGGGCAATATGTCGATGGGACGACCTTTGTGGAAGGTCTCGTCAATTTCCAAGGCGTTTGGTACCTATACTATGGCACGGCGGACTCGATGGTCGGAGTGACGATTTGGAAGCCTTAGTCTGTTTCCCGAAAAAGTCAGGAACCTATAAATTATGCGCCGTAAATGATTTGGTCATGCCAAGGAATTTCTCGTCATAAATCTCCGCTTTGGGGAAAAGCCGTTTGAATTCCCTCCGGTCCAATAGGCGGATTTCATCCAAATACTGTTGGGCATCCGCAGGATTCCACTTGTTTCCCCTACTCAGCCTCGTTTTGGTCAATAAAAAAAAGGTCCATGACTTTGGAAAATACTGTACAAAAGGCAGGGCATAATGTGGTTCAGCAAAAAAGTGCCTGTTGGGGGTCTGGATGAAGTATTTTTTACCGACGCGGACTGCTTCAAGGGCCATCTTCTGTTGGTTTTCCGAGGTGTAAAGGTGCTCGATTACGGAATTGGAAAAGACCAAATCGAAACTTCCGTCTGGAAATTGGCTCAGGTTGGTAGCATCTCCAGCGACACTTGAAAGGCCTGGGACGTCGACGGGCTCCTCGGTAAGATTCAGGAGGGTGATTTCGAGTTTTCTTGCAGCCAATAAATCCTGACCAATCCAAAACTGTGACCTGCCGCCGATATCCAAAACCCTGATAGGAAATTTCCCCGAAAAATTTCTCTCTACGAGTTGTTCGAAATGAGCAAGACGCTTTTTGCGAAATTGACTGCCCAAAGAATCGGGTTGATCTGAAGATGCAAGAAGGGCTTTGAGCTTTGACAACATTGAACCTTAAACTGATAGGCTGGCAAAACTATCTATTTTAAAAAATTAATTATAGGAAATACTCGGGCTTTGATAATCTTTTATAATTTTGCGAGCGATTGAGATAGACAAAAGCCTCCTCCGATCTTTTGTTCAGACGAATCCTTCCGAGAATTCCCGACGTAAGTAGGAGTGAGTAGAATGATTTTTATGAAAAAACGCTTTTACAAATACTTCCCCTGGCTTTTTGTATTGGGTGATATTTTGGTTCTCACATTTTCTGTCCTTTTTTCGAATCAGCTTTTCCAAACGTTCCAGGATTTTAACGGCTTAGACTTTCCGGCATTTCCTGCCTTTATTATGATTTGGATGGTCATCACAATCCTAAAGGAAGACTACAAGATCGGCAGGACAAACGAGTTTGAAGAGACATTCAAAAAACTGCTTGCCTCGCTGGCTTGGTTTCTAGTCATCATTTCGATGATTTGGCTGCCCTTCCATGACAATGCACTTCGGCTTTTATCCTTCCTTTCGCTCGCTGCGTCGCTGTTCCTTTTCTTGGGAATTTATCGTGTGGCGGTGCACCTTTCGCTCCGCAAATACAGGGAACAAGGACACAACTTCAGGCGCGCTGTGATTTTGGGAATGGGTGATACCAGTGACCAATTGGCCAAGGTGTTTAGGCAGAGAAAAGATTTCGGGATCAAGTTTCTTGGATATTACGACGACCAAGTGAAAAATGGCATTTCCAGGGGTTCAATCAAGGATTTTTTCAGAGAGGCCAAATCCCTTGACGTGGACCAAATCTACATTTCCGAGCATTTAGAGGAGAGCAAGGTGAAGCAGGTCATCAACTTTGCCGACGAAAATTACATCAAAGTAAAGGTAATTCCGGGCGGTAGGCTGCAGCTCGAAAAGAACCTCTCATTCTCCAAATACGGTGATTTTTTTGTCATCAACGTCAACGAAATCCCCTTGGACAACGCCTTCAACCGGGTCTTCAAAAGGGGTTTTGATATCGTTTTTTCATTATTTGTAATTGTCTTCATTCTGAGTTGGCTTATTCCTTTGGTGGGATTGCTGATCAAATTGGAATCAAGAGGTCCCGTTTTCTTCATCCAGGAACGAAACGGAGAAAACAACAGCGTATTCAGGTGCTTAAAGTTCCGCTCGATGACACCTAACGACTATGCGGACACACATCAAGCCACCAAAAATGACCCAAGAATCACACGTATTGGTTCATTCCTTCGGATGACTTCCTTGGACGAAATGCCCCAATTCATCAACGTACTGTTTGGCGAGATGTCCATTGTCGGCCCACGGCCGCACACGGTCCCGATGAATAGGGAGTTTAAAACGCAGATCGAAAAGTACAACAGCCGCCACAAAATCAAGCCCGGCATTACTGGCCTCGCACAGGTGAAGGGATACCGTGGCGAAATCGAACAGCCCTATCAAATACGTGCCCGGGTGAAGCTGGATTCCTTCTATATCCAAAACTGGTCATTTTTATTGGACCTCAAAATCTGCGTCCTGACCGTGTACGAATTGCTCGTCAACCGGGAAAATGCCTATTAAACCAAATTACGTATGCGCGTTTTGCAGACAAACTGAGGGTCCCACACTGATGGCGGCACAGGAAAGGATGTTTGGAATGGGAGATCTTTTTGAAGTGGCGGTTTGCCCTAAATGCGAATCCATCCAATTAGTAGATGTGCCGGAGAATTTGGACAAGTATTACCCGGAATCCTACTACGCGCACCAGGTTCTCGTCACAGCAAACCCATTCAAAAACTTCCTCAAGAAAATCAGGTATCAGCTATTCCTTTTAACTCAAGGGAAAGCATTCAAGCCCATTTTTGGGGAATGGATGGCAATCGCAGGGATTGGAACGGATGATGCGATTGCAGATATCGGCTGCGGCAACGGCCAACTCCTTTACGAAATGCATGCGGCGGGATTCCGGCATCTGAGAGGCTATGATCCTTATTTGGAAACGGAAAAAAAGCTTGGCCCAGAATTTAAACTTGAGCGAAAATCCATTTTTGAGGTCGAAGAAAAATTCGACCTGTTGATGATGCATCATTCTTTTGAGCATATGTCCGAACCCGCGAAAGTGTTGGCGAAAGCCTTTGAAACATTAAACCCCGGAGGGAAAATGCTGATCCGAGTGCCAGTTGCAGACGCCGAAATTTGGAAAAGTGAAGGAGCCGATTGGGTTCAGTTGGATGCTCCACGGCATTTGCATATACCTTCTGTGAAAGGACTTTGCCAACTCGCTGAGGGATCAGGTTTCAAGACCCAAAAAGTGGTTTTCGACAGCACCGCCTTTCAATTTTGGGGTACCGAATTATACAAAAGGGAAAAGCCACTTCGAGGCACAGATCCAATCAACGAATTCACAGACGATGAGCTGAAAAAATTTGGGCAAAAAGCCCATACACTCAATCTCATGATGAAGGGCGACCAAGCCTGTTTCTATTTTTCCAAACCATAAGCTGGAATCTGGAGGGATATTTGAGATCTCCCCAAAACCAACTTCGAAAAAGGCTAATTTTTCAAAGGATTTGTCTATTTTTCCATTTAGCAATTTTTGTAAGAAAGATGGAAGAAAAACCAATCAAAAAGCAACAAGACCTTACTTGGCTTGAGAATCTGCAGAAAAATAGTTGGGAACCCGAAGTCATCATATCAGGTATTATTCTGGCGTTTTTGTTCGTCATTCCTTCCCGGTTTTTTGAGCTGTCGGTCATGTTGATACAGGATTTTGGACTAGAATATGTCCCTGCAAACTTGGTGTTTGTTTATTTCTCCACGATCATTTCGTTTTTCAAGATTTTCCTCGTTTCCCATTTGATCCTGCGGTTCTTATGGGCCGGGATGTTGGGGATTTCCTATGCTTTTCCCGACGGTGTCAAAAAAGAAAACCTTTTCAAGACCTCCCAAAATATCGAATACAAACATCCCACACACTACTTGGTGAAGTTGGAGGAGTGGTGCAGTATGGCCTATGGCTTTCCGATTTCGGTTGCAGTGCCGCTGTTTTTCATTACTGCCTATCTCGTAGTTCTTATTGGTGTGTATCTGATTTTCGATCTGGATTTCCAGGTTATTTATGTGGTTTTCATGGTCAGCTTGCTAGTCTTTGCAATTGCCGGTCTTGCTTTCAAAAAATCCGCGTTGAAGGATTTTATCGGCGGTAGTATGAACGGGACCGTTTCTGCCATCTACCAAAGTAACCTCGGGAAATGGACTTTCGTTACTTATTCAGGGATTTTATTGGTGCTTTCATTCCCATTGATCTATATAGACACGAGGGGATTTTCCCAATTTCAAAACGAAGTGAATCTCGATGATTCAGATTACGCTTGGCCGCAGGAAGCTTGGTATTTCGAAAATTACAACACAAAGGGCATGCGATTTGGCAGGGCTTGGACACAGAGCAACCAAATCGCCAGTTCCCATATGGTTTTGAACATAGCAGTTTATGACAGGGATTCCCGGAGTTTGGACAGGCTAAATGAGTTACTCCGGGGAGAACAGGATACGCTTCCTTGGAAAGAAGTGAAGGGAATTGGACAATTGTATCGGGTTTATTTGAATGATTCCCTGCTGCAGGATTTGGATTGGACACCCTTCACCTCAGGCATGACGGGCCAAAAAGCATTGTCTACATCACTATCACTTGAGGAACTTCCTGAGGGAAAAAATGAAATAAGAGTTGAAAAACTCATCTATCTATCACCCTTTCTAGGTGTTGGCGACGAATTGCGGCATCGGCAAAAGTGGGCAAGGTTTGTGTTCTTGAAGGTAGATGATTGAGAAAACCTCTACACCATGATCTTTACGTGGTTTTTGTTTGATGAAAGTAATCCGACATACCTTCTTCTACCATAACAGCAATATACTCGTCCAGTAGATCGGCCTGAAATAACCTTTCATATTCCCCTCTCTTAAGATCACCGAAATACGCAATCAGTGCGCCTTCGATAATTTTTTCCTTGGAAACAGACAATTTATCTGCCGCTTCTGACAGCTTATCGATCACATGTTTTGAAAGGGATATATTGATTTTTTTCATCGAAGGTAAAACAAATCAACACAAAAACAAAGATTGCCTAAAACGTTCTTTGTTTCAAAGCGTCGCCTCGAAAACAAAATAACCATCTGCCCATTTCATCTCGGGTAGTGCTTGCGTAAACAGCCCGAAAACCGTCGAGCCTGATCCTGACATTGCTGCATAGTATGCGCCGCTGTCGTACATCCGTTTCTTGATTGCAGGGAGTTCGGGATGTTTTGAAAATATGCTCTCCTCAAAATCATTGCGCAGCGAGTCTTTCCACAACGACTTATCGGAAAGGATATCCACAAGTGGCACCTCTGACTTTTTTGGTCTCACACCAGCATACGCCTCTTTGGTTCCGATATGGATTGGCGGCTTGACCAATACGAGATAGTCGCCCTTCAAGTCAACATTTACGGGGGCCAAAACCTCCCCCCTCCCAGTTGCGATTTTCGGGGTATTCTCCACAAAAAACGCACAGTCACTCCCAATCTGCGCGGCATATTCCTCCAAAAACCAGGACTCCAAATGCAGGTCAAACAACTTGTTCATCAGCACAAGAGCAAAAGCCGCATCCGCAGAACCCCCACCCAAGCCTGCTCCCATCGGGATGTTTTTATGGAGGTGGATATGTACGTCCCCGACATCCGGGAAATCCTTTCGGATCAACTTCAAGGCCTTGAGCACAAGATTGTCCTTTTCTGCTCCTGGAATTTCCAAACCTGAACTTTCAAAAACAGTCTTCTTGGCGGGAATCATTTCCAGGGCATCATAAAGCGGAATAGGTACCATGCAGGTCTCAATATCATGGAAGCCATCATTACGTTTGGCGACGATATTGAGTCCGAGATTGATCTTTGCGTTGGGAAAATTGATCATAGAGAAAAATTGATGTCGTAAATATCGATTTTAATCTTGGATGAAACCACGCCCCGACATTTTGATCGATGCCAAATTTTAGCTTCGTCGACCCTACCCATTTTTCAGAATGTGTCGGATCTACTCAATATTTGCCATGCCGAAAATTCCAGAGCCAACCTGAGAAATACGCATCAAATTTTGAAGACCATTGCTTTTTTCATTACAAATTGATTCCGGATTACAAAATCATCAATAATTCGGAAAATAAATTACAAAACCCTGAATTGGTATTTTATTTTGATCATGGCGACTTTTCTAAATTTTTTCGTAAAGTTAGTTTGGTATATAATCGATAAATGGAATAATATTCTGAAAAAATGGTTTATACAGCATTTTTTGATTTACAAACTCTAAAAAAAAAGAAATTAAATATTGTAACTATCGATTTTGAGCCTTAATATTGTATCATCAAAGTCAAAAAAAGAAACCATTCCACATGTTTGAAATAGTCACTCCCCTCAGCTTTATTATTGTGATTAGTAGTAAATACTGAGGCGCTGACTTTTACGACAAACAACCATACAATGTAAAGTGCCTCAGATGATGAGGCACTTTTTTTATCAACCTATTAGACATTCAAGACCCTGAATTAACCATGAATTTGAAAAAATACAGTTGGGAAATCAGTCAAAATGAAGAACATCCCGCTGGCAAGGCGATGCTGTATGCCACGGGAATGTCGGATAAACAGATGAACCAGCCTTTTGTAGGGATAGCGAGTTGTGGCTATGAAAGCAACCCCTGCAACATGCACCTCAACGACTTTGCCGGTCTGATCAAGCAAGCTTCCAAAGCGCATGGTCTGACCGGTTTGGTTTTTAATACCATGGGTATATCCGACGGGATATCAATGGGGACTTTGGGCATGCGGTATTCCCTGGTGTCAAGGGAGATCATTGCCGACTCCATCGAGTCCTTTATCCTTGGGCACTCATTTGATGCATGTGTGGCTGTAGCCGGCTGCGACAAAAACATGCCCGGAGCAGTGATGGGAATGCTCCGTATAAACAGGCCGTCCATCATGGTCTATGGCGGCACGATCCGCTCCGGCCTATACAAAGGCGAAAAACTTAACATCGTTTCTGCCTTCGAGGCGTATGGTAAGCGTGTAAAAGGCGAGATGACCGATGTGGATTACCAAGGCGTCATTGAAAATGCCTGCCCTGGTGCTGGTGCATGCGGAGGCATGTATACAGCAAACACCATGTCCTCAGCCATTGAGGCCATGGGCATGTCACTCCCCTACAGTTCCTCAACGCCAGCTACTGCGGAGGAGAAGCAGAAAGAATGTGAGGAAGTATCTAAGTACATCAAGATCTTGCTCGAAAAGGATATCAAGCCCAAAGATATCGTCACAAAGAAGAGCCTGGAAAACGCCGTCCGTGTAGCTGTCGCACTTGGCGGAAGCACCAATGCCGTCCTGCACATTCTGGCGATCGCCAAAACCGCCGGCGTGGACTTCACTTTGGAGGATTTCAAACGCGTCAATCATGAAACACCACTCCTGGGTGATTTCAAACCCTCCGGGAAATTTTTGATGGAGGACTTATTTGAGCAGGGAGGACTACCAGCCTTCATGAAATACCTCCTCAACAACGGAATGCTGCATGGTGATTGCATGACCGTGACAGGAAAGACAGTCGCAGAAAACCTGGCGGATATTGACCCAGTGGTACCTTCGTTGGTCAATGTGATCCACCCGATCGAAAAGCCATTGAAAGAGACAGGCCACCTGTGCGTACTTAAAGGTAACTTGGCCCCGGAAGGAGCGGTGGCGAAGATTTCAGGAAAAGAAGGAAAATCCTTTACAGGCCCTGCGAGAGTGTTTGATTCGGAACTGGAAGCCAATGAAGCGATCAAGCACAAGCAAGTTGAAAAAGGAGAAGTAATTGTCATCCGCTATATCGGCCCAAAAGGCGGTCCAGGGATGCCTGAGATGCTGAAGCCAACGTCGATGATCATCGGCGCCGGACTTGGTTCGGATGTTGCTTTGATTACAGATGGACGGTTTTCCGGCGGAACACACGGATTTGTCGTAGGACACGTGACGCCAGAAGCATTCCTTGGAGGTCCGATTGCTTTGGTTCAAGACGGTGACATCATCACGATCGATGCCGATACATTGACGCTGCAGGTGGCAGTTTCCGATGAGGAACTAGCCGCGCGTAAGCAAACTTGGAGAAACAAAGATGTGAGTGACCTACAAGGCACTTTGAAAAAGTACAACAAACTCGTATCCACAGCATCACAAGGCTGTGTCACCGACCTATAAATCCCGATTACTATGATAAGAGGTGCAGATATCGTGGTCAAATCCCTGATTGCCGAGAACTCAGAGTACATTTTTGGCTATCCTGGCGGGGCTATCATGCCTGTGTATGATGCCTTGTATGATTACAGTGATCAAATCAAACACGTCTTGACCCGTCACGAGCAGGGTGCTATCCACGCGGCTCAAGGTTATGCGCGGGTATCTGGCAAAGTCGGCGTCGTCTTGGTCACCTCTGGCCCTGGCGCTACCAACCTGATTACAGGCCTCGCGGATGCGCAAATTGACAGTACTCCCTTGGTATGCATCACAGGGCAAGTTGCAGCCCACTTGCTGGGCTCTGATGCCTTTCAGGAAACCGACGTTGTAGGCCTATCGATGCCTGGCACAAAGTGGAATATTCAAGTGAGAAAAGTTGAAGATATTGCTCCGGCGATTGCAAAGGCCTTTCACATTGCACGGACAGGCAGGCCTGGGCCGGTACTCGTTGACATCACCAAAAATGCACAGGTAGAATTCGGCGACTTCAACTATGTGCCTTGCCTTGGAGTAAGATCTTATCGACCCTATGTTACGATTGATAAAAAGGCCATTTTAGATGCAGCTAGTTTGATCAATGAAGCCAAGAAACCCTATTTGCTTTTTGGGCAAGGCGTTGTGTTAGCCAAAGCCGAGGCGGAGTTGCGGGCTTTTTTGGACAAAACAGGAATACCGGCAGCTTGTACGTTGTTAGGCTCAGGTGCTTTGCCTCAGGACCATCCCATGTATGTCGGTAAACTTGGCATGCACGGCAACTATGCTCCAAACTTATTGACCAACCAATGTGACGTACTGATCGCAGTAGGAATGCGTTTTGACGACCGTGTGACGGGTGATTTGAAAAGGTATGCCAAACAGGCGAAGGTCATTCATCTGGAACTCGATCCCGCCGAAATCGACAAGAACGTGAAGGCCACAGTAGCTATCCAAGGAGACTGCAAAGATAGCCTCTCACAACTTACCGAGGCTGTAAAACCCAGTTTTCATCCGGAATGGATGAAGCGTTTCCGCGAGTTGGAAAACGAGGAAAAAAAAGCCGTATATGCCAATGACCTACATGGAACACACGGTGGTCTCCATATGGGCGAAGTCATCCGTCTAATCAATCAATTCAAAGAAGATGACGCCATACTCGTCACCGATGTGGGCCAACATCAAATGATTGCTTGGCGGTATTTCGACTTCAAACAAACCCGCACCCAAGTGACCTCCGGCGGCCTAGGAACCATGGGATTTGCGCTTCCCGCCGCTTTGGGTGCACAACTGCACGATTACAATCGACAGGTAATCTGTGTCGTCGGCGACGGCGGAATCCAAATGACCATTCAGGAACTTGGGACGATCATGCAAACCAAGGCACCCGTCAAGGTAGTGCTGCTCAACAACAATTATCTAGGAATGGTGAGACAATGGCAGCAGCTTTTCTTTGACAAGCGCTACTCCTTTACTGAACTTGAAAATCCTGACTTCATCAAAATCGCGGAAGCATACAGCTTCAAAGCCACTAAAGTGACTGACCGGGACGAACTTGAATCCGCCGTTGCCGAAATGCTACTGCACAAAGGTCCATACTTCCTCGAAGTAGTCGTTGAAAAAGAAGACAACGTCTTCCCGATGATTGCCACAGGATGCTCTGTAGAAGAAGTAAGGTTGAGTTAAGCCCAAGCCCAGCATATGAACCGTTATACCATTTTAGTATATACAGAAAATTTCATAGGTATCCTCAACAGGATCACCATCATCTTTACCAGGAGGGGGATCAACATCGATGCGCTCACCGCATCGGAAAGCAGGCTGGACGGAATCCACAAAATCACGATCGAGGTCACCGTCACGCCTGAACAGATCATCCATCTGGTCAAGCAAATCGACAAGATCGTGGATGTGATCAAGACTTACCATTTCACGGATTCTGAGGTAGTCTACCAAGAGATCGCGCTTTACAAACTCCCGACAGAGAGTCTTGATCCCGGCTTGGAAAAAGTCATTCGCCAGTTCAATGCCCATATCATAGCAGCGGAAAAAGAATTTGTCGTCATTGAGTTCACGGGCCACAAGGAGGATACCCAAGCATTGCTTGAAATCCTCAAACCATTCAACTTGTTGGAATTTTCCCGATCAGGAAGGGTTGCGATTGCAAAGCCCAAATTTTCGGTACAAGAATATTTAAATAATCAAACCTAATTAAAATCAACACTATGAAACTGAAATTCGGATCAGTAGAAGAAAACGTCGTCACCAGAGAGGAATTTCCTTTGGAAAAAGCCAGGGAGGTTTTGAAGAACGAAACCATCGCCGTCATTGGCTATGGTGTGCAGGGCCCGGGCCAAGCGCTTAACCTCAAGGACAATGGTTTCCACGTCATCGTGGGCCAAAGGAAAAATTCCAAAACTTGGGACAAGGCTGTGGCAGACGGATGGGTGCCGGGCGAGACTTTATTCGATATTGAAGAAGCTTGCCAAAAAGGCACCATTATCCAGTTTCTGCTTTCCGATGCTGGTCAGATCGCGCTTTGGCCGACAGTGAAAAATTACCTCACTCCTGGTAAAGCGCTGTATTTCTCCCATGGTTTTGGGATCACTTACAAAGAAAAAACGGGTATCATCCCTCCGGCCGATGTGGACGTGATCTTGGTAGCACCAAAAGGTTCCGGAACATCACTTCGCAGAATGTTTGTAGAAGGCAGGGGATTGAACTCTTCCTATGCCATTTACCAAGATGCTACAGGTAAAGCCAAGGACCGCGTCGTTGCATTGGGAATCGGTGTAGGCTCTGGTTACTTGTTTGAAACAGATTTCTACAGGGAAGTAACTTCCGACCTGACAGGCGAAAGAGGTACGTTGATGGGTGCGATCCAGGGGATCTTTGCCGCCCAATATGAAGTATTGAGAGCAAACGGCCATACGCCTTCAGAGGCATTCAACGAGACCGTGGAAGAGTTGACCCAAAGCTTGATGCCATTGGTGGCCGAAAACGGTATGGACTGGATGTACGCCAACTGTTCGACCACTGCACAGCGCGGCGCGTTGGATTGGTGGAAGCCTTTCAGGGATGCGACCAAGCCTGTTTTCGAAGAGCTTTACAACAGTGTAAAGACAGGTAAAGAAGCCCAAAAATCAATCGACTCCAACTCCAAGCCTGATTACAGGGAAAAATTGGAAGCGGAATTGAAAGAATTGAGGGAATCTGAAATGTGGCAGGCAGGTGCTACTGTGAGAAAATTGAGGCCAGAAAACAACTGATTAAAAGATTACTATGAGTGACAAGCTATGGATATTCGATACCACCCTCCGAGATGGGGAGCAGGTACCGGGGTGTCAGTTGAACACCAAGGAAAAGATAGTAGTGGCCAAGGCTTTGGAAGCATTGGGGGTGGATATCATCGAGGCGGGATTTCCGATTTCCAGCCCAGGTGATTTCAATTCCGTGGTGGAGATTTCGAAGGCAGTTTCCAATCCTATCATCTGCGCCCTTTCCAGAGCTGTAGAAAAAGATATTGATGTAGCTGCCGATGCCCTGAAATATGCCAAAAAGGGTAGGATCCACACCGGCATTGGAACTTCACCATATCATATCCAATACAAGCTTAGGTCCACACCCGAGAACATTATCGAAAGAGGTGTAAGAGCGGTGAAGTATGCCAAAAAGTATGTGGAGGACGTAGAGTTCTACGCCGAAGACGCTGGTCGTTCAGAATTGCCATTCTTAGCCAAAATCATCGAGGAAGTCATCAAGGCGGGAGCTACAGTCGTCAATATCCCGGATACGACGGGGTATTGCCTTCCAGAGCAATACGGCGCGATTATCCGCTACCTCAAAGAGAATGTCTCCAACATAGACAAGGCGATAATCTCGACCCATTGCCACAACGACTTGGGAATGGCTACCGCCAACACAATCGCCGGCGTGCAAAATGGAGCAAGGCAAGCCGAGTTGACAATCAACGGAATCGGTGAAAGGGCTGGAAATACCTCCATGGAAGAGGTCGTCATGGCGATCAAATGCCACCACGACATTCCTGTTTTCACCAATATCAAAACCGAGAAAATCTACGAGACGAGCCGCCTGATTTCCAAACTGATGAACATGCCTGTGCAACCCAACAAAGCAATCGTGGGCCGAAATGCATTCGCACACTCTTCAGGAATCCACCAAGATGGTGTATTGAAACATCGGGAAAACTATGAGATCATCGATCCCAAAGAAGTCGGCGTGCACGAGTCTTCGATCGTCTTGACGGCAAGAAGTGGTCGCGCGGCATTGAAGTTCCACTTGGATTCGCTGGGTGTAGAACTAGAAGGAGATGCGCTCAACGAGGTTTATGAGGATTTTCTGGTTTTGGCGGATTCCAAACGCGATATCGGGCCAAAGGACTTGCTATCCTTGGTTGGTAAATACATGGATGAGTCCTCTTTTATCGAGTTGGGCAAGGTTCACTACAAATCCAATGGTGCTATCGAAGCGACTGTTGAACTGAAGGTGGGCGAAAAAGCCTATGAAGCTACTTCCACAGGAAATGGCCCAGTTGATGCTGTTATCAAGGCGATTGAGTCTATCGTGAACCCCCATATCGTATTGGAAGAATTCCTCATCCAAGCGATCACAGCGGGCAGTGACGATGTGGCCAAAGTCCATATGCGCTTGATGCAGGGAGATAAACCTTATTATGGCTTTTCCTCCAATACTGACATCGTGCTTGCATCCGCACAGGCTTTTGTGGATGCATTGAACAAAATTCCAGTCAAAGACAAAGTGACGATTGATTAATCATGGAAAAAAAGACCCTATTTGATAAAATCTGGGATGCACACGTGGTAAGGTCGGTTCCGTCCGGCCCAGATGTTTTCTTTATTGACAAACATTTCATCCACGAGGTGACCAGCCCAGTCGCATTTCTCAACCTCGAGAAAAGAGGAGTCGGTGTAATGTATCCTGCAAGGACCATTGCCACGCCAGACCACAACGTTCCCACCGTGGATCAAGACAAGACCATCAAGGATAAACTGTCCAGAATGCAAGTCGAGAAACTCAGGGAAAATTGCCACAAATATGGCATCGAACTCCATGACCTTGGCTCTGACCACCATGGTATTGTCCACGTGATTGGACCGGAATTGGGCGTCACCCAACCAGGCATGACGATCGTATGCGGCGATAGCCATACTTCCACCCATGGAGCTTTTGGAGCCATCGCCTTTGGCATCGGTACTTCAGAGGTAGAAATGGTCTTGGCAACCCAATGCATCATGCAGTCCAAGGCAAAGAAAATGCGGATTACTGTGGATGGCCAACTCGGGAACGGTGTGACCTCAAAGGATATCATCCTATATATTATTTCCAAAATCTCGGCAGCAGGAGCCACGGGCTACTTCGTCGAGTATGCGGGATCGGCGATCCAAAGCCTCAGTATGGAGGCTCGGATGACCATCTGCAACATGAGCATCGAAATGGGCGCGCGCGGAGGCTTGATAGCTCCCGATGAAACGACTTTCAACTATCTCAAAGGCAAGCAGTACGCTCCAAAAGGCGAAGCTTGGGACAAAGCAGTGGCATATTGGAAAACCCTAAAGACAGACGAAGGTGCTGTTTTCGACAAGGAATATCACTTTGACGGCAACGACATCGAGCCGATGATTACCTATGGCACCAATCCCGGCATGGGCATCAAGGTCAAAGACAGGATTCCAACCACTGAGGGTATGGAAGGCAGCAATAAGACAACTTACCTCAAATCTTTGGACTATATGGGCTTCGAACCTGGAGAACCCATCAAAGGCAAAAAGGTGGACTATGTTTTCGTGGGAAGCTGTACCAATGGCCGGATCGAGGATATACGTGCTGTCGCCAATTTCGTCAAAGGAAAACATAAGGCAGACAACATCACTGCTTGGATTGTGCCAGGTTCCAGAGAAGTGGAAAAGCAGGCTCACGAAGAAGGGCTTGTGAAAATATTGGAGGATGCTGGGTTTGAACTTCGCCAGCCAGGCTGTTCTGCATGCTTGGCCATGAACGACGACAAGATTCCTGCCGGCAAATATGCGGTTTCCACTTCCAATCGGAACTTCGAAGGAAGGCAAGGCCCAGGCGCAAGGACAATGTTGGCCAGCCCACTGACGGTGGCCGCAGTCGCCGTGACTGGAGAAATTGTAGATCCAAGAGAAGTGTTTTAATTTCAGTTATTTGGTTATTAGGTTATTGGTTAAAAGGTATTTATACGTCAATTCAAACTCAATAAGATAATAACAAATAACCATTAACTCCTATTCAGAAAACTATGGCTTACGATAAATTTACCGTCCTTACCAGCACAGTAGTGCCTATGAGGACCGAAAACGTAGATACAGACCAAATCATACCTGCCCGCTTTTTGAAGGCAACCGAAAGAGAGGGGTTTGGAGACAACCTATTCAGGGATTGGCGCTACGATGTAGAGGGGAATCCCAAAAAGGACTTCGTCCTCAATGACCCGACCTACTCCGGTAAAATCCTCTTGGCAGGCAAAAACTTCGGTTCAGGCTCCTCAAGGGAACACGCCGTTTGGGCGATTTACGACTATGGCTTCAGATGCGTTGTTTCCAGTTTTTTTGCGGATATCTTCAAAAACAACTGTCTCAACATCGGCGTCTTGCCCGTCACGATCAGTCCTGAATTTGCGGAGATTCTCTTTCAAGCCGTAGAAACTGATCCCAAATCAGAAGTCGAAATTGATATCGACAAGCAGCGGATCACTTTGCTGAAAACCGGCCAATCGGAGACCTTTGACATCAATTCCTACAAAAAGGAAAACATGAAAAATGGCTTTGATGACATCGACTACCTGCTCAACATCAAGGCTGAAATAGCCGATTTTGCCAAAGGCCGAGAGCGGCTTCTGAACGCCTAAATTGATTTCGCGGGACCAAAAGCCAAGATCAACACAAACTTTCTCTTTACCAACCGATCTAATGGGCAACCATAGGAAAATAGAAATCATGGACACGACCCTGAGGGATGGAGAACAGACCTCGGGGGTTTCCTTTATGCCTTTGGAAAAGCTTCAAATTGCAAAGCTCCTGCTGGACGAGCTAAAGGTGGACCGCATTGAGGTGGCATCGGCTCGGGTTTCCGAGGGAGAAATGGAAGGCGTGAAGCGCATCACCCAGTGGGCTTCAGAGAAAGGCTATTTGGAAAAAGTCGAAGTGTTGGGTTTTGTGGACACGCCTGCTTCTGTCGATTGGATTGTGGAGGCAGGAGGACGTGTATTAAATCTTTTGACGAAAGGCTCGCTCAACCACCTCATCCACCAATTGCGGAAAACCCAGGAACAACATTTTGCGGATATCCAAAAATGCGTGGCCTATGCCCGCTCCAAGGGACTAAGTGTCAATGTCTATCTCGAAGACTGGTCCAACGGCATGCGCAATTCCCTCGAATACACCATGAACCTGATCGAGATGCTGGCACAACTACGTGTCCGCAGGATTATGCTGCCGGATACCTTGGGGCTTCTGAATCCCCGTGAGGTGGCACATTTCGTGAAGCTGATCACCTCCGAATTCCCAGATACCCATTTTGACTTCCATGCACACAATGACTACGATTTGTCAGTCGCCAATGTGTTGGAAGCAATCTACAACGGCATTGGAGGCATCCACACGACTGTGAATGGCTTAGGAGAAAGGGCCGGAAACGCACCATTGGAGTCAGTCATCGCCGTATTGAAGGATTTCACGGATTTCAGAATCGGGGTGAAGGAAAACAAGATCTACCGGGTCAGCAAGTTGGTGGAGCAGTTTTCGGGACAGCATATCCCAGCCAACAAACCTGTAGTTGGTGAAAATGTCTTTACCCAAACCGCTGGCATCCATGCGGACGGGGACAATAAGAAAAACCTGTATTTCAACGACCTGATGCCCGAGCGGTTTGGCAGACAGCGGAAATATGCCTTGGGGAAAACCTCAGGCAAAGCCAATATCCTCAAAAATCTCCAAGAACTTGGGATCTCACTTGAACCCGAAGAGCTCGCTAAGGTGACCCAAAAGATCATTGAGTTGGGGGATAAAAAAGAGCGGGTTACCACGGAAGACTTGCCCTACATCATTTCCGATGTGTTGCAAAACAACTCCATTACCCACAACATCTATATCGAAGGATATAACCTGAGCCATTCCAAAGGACTAAGGCCCACCGTTCAACTCAAGATGAATATCGATGGCCAAAGCTACGAGGAGGGTTCATCAGGCGATGGACAGTATGATGCATTTATGAAAGCCCTGAAGAAGATCTATAAATCTCTCGACCGGGAACTTCCGATATTAACAAACTACCACGTGACCATTCCACCGGGTGGAAAAACCGATGCCTTCGTGGAAACAGTCATCACCTGGGACTATGGACGGATATTCAAGACCAAAGGCTTGGACAGTGACCAAACGGTAGCGGCCCTGAAGGCCACCGAAAAAATGCTCAACATCATCGAACAACTCGACAAAGGAAAATCTGGGCCTTTCAAAGCGAGGCCAGAAATAATTGAACAAGACAACAACAGTTTTTATGGAAATGAATATAGCGCTGTTACCAGGTGACGGTATCGGTCCGGAGGTAATCGCCCAAGCAGTAAAGGTAGTCAAAGCAGTTGGAGCCAAGTTTGGCCATAAAATCAAGTTTGAGGAAGCTCCAGTCGGGGCGACCGCGATTGATTTGGTGGGTGATCCATATCCTGAAAGTACCCATGAAGTGTGCCTCAGGGCTGATGCGGTGCTTTTCGGCGCCATCGGCGATCCGAAATACGATAACAACCCCAAAGCCAAAGTGAGACCAGAACAGGGCCTTCTGAGAATGCGGCAGAAGCTTGGACTATTTGCCAACGTCAGGCCTACTTTTACTTTTCCTTCGCTCATCCATAAGTCTCCGCTGAAACTGGAGCGTGTCGAAGGGGTGGATTTTGTTTTCTTCAGGGAATTGACTGGAGGTATCTATTTCGGTGAACCAAGGGGTAGAAATGAACAAGGCACCAAGGCTTTTGATACCAATGTATATACCAAAGAGGAAATCACACGCCTTGCAAGGATGGGATTCGAAGCCGCGCAGAGGAGGCGAAAACTCTTGACCTGTGTAGATAAAGCAAATGTATTGGCTACTTCCAGACTTTGGAGGGAAACGGTCCAGGAACTTGCCCCAGAATATCCAGATGTAAAGGTCGAATACGAGTTTGTGGATGCCGTAGCCATGCGGCTGATCCAATGGCCAAAGGCTTATGACGTGTTGATTACGGAAAACCTGTTTGGCGATATCCTGACCGACGAAGCCTCAGTCATTTCTGGATCAATGGGACTGATGCCTTCGGCTTCGGTGGGCACGGACAACAAGCTCTTTGAACCTATCCACGGCTCCTATCCACAGGCTGCTGGCAAGGACATTGCCAATCCATTGGCTACGGTGCTTTCCGCAGCGATGATGTTTGACTATGCTTTCGGACTCAAGGCAGAAGCGCAGGCCATCACCGATGTGGTCAACAAATCCTTGGCCGCAGGGATTGTGACAGAAGATATCGCTGAAGGAGGAAAAGCTTATAAAACCTCTGAGGTTGGGGATTGGCTGGCTGCAAACCTCTGATAGCAATTTCACCGAAATTCGAATCCTGCCAAGCGTTCCTTGACAGGATTCTTTTTTTTCAACCAAATCGATATGCAAAGCAATTGGTATACTTACCTCTTCCATGTACAATACCTCGGCTTGCGCTACGCTGGCTGGCAAAAACAGGAAGGTGTCCGCACCATCCAAGGGACTTTGGAGCGAACATTCCGTCATTCTTTGGGCGAGGAGCGATTCAAGATACTCGGAGCTGGCAGAACAGATGCAGGAGTTTCGGCGAATCGGGCTGCATTTGAGTTGTTTTCTCCAGTACCGATTGAGTTAGGCACTATCTGCTATCAGGTCAACCAGTATTTGCCCACAGATATCCGGTTATTGGAAGTGCGGGAAGTTGGGAAGGACTTCAATATCATCCACGACGTGGCATGGAAGGAGTACCGGTACAACTTAGCATTCGGGGAAAAATTCCATCCGTTCGCAGGGGGATATCTCAGTTACTTTGCTGGCAATCCGGATATTGAGTTAATGCAGGAAGGCCTCGCTTTATTGAAGGGAATGCATGATTTTAGGCGATTTTGCTCCGTAGATAAGATTACCGACAATTATGTGAGGACGATCTTGGAAACCTCCTTTTCCCGACATCCGCAAGCAGGCCTTGGCTACATTCCCGAACAGAGTTATACGATGGAGTTCAAAGGAAAGGGATTTCTACGTTACCAGGTTAGAATCATGGTTGGGGCCTTGATTGACTTGGGATTGGGGAAACTGAGTTTGGCTGAATTTGAGGAAGCACTTTCCGGACAAGGCAGCGGCGCCATCGCCATCCAAGCCCCAGCGCATGGATTGGTTTTGGAAAATGTGGTTTTCAGAAACATATAGCCAAAAAGAAAGGGCCGAAGCCCTAAATGAAGGATGACGGTGATTTGTGGTCACCGCAAATCCGTTATTTCACAAATCCTTGAACTGCTCCATCAATTCCTCGGAAATACCCGTCGTCGAATACCCACCGTCATGGAAGAGATTTTGCATGGTGACAAATCTTGTAAGGTCTGAAAACAGCGTGATGATATAGTCCGCGCATGCTTCTGCGGAGGCATTGCCAAGTGGGGACATTTTATCCGCAAAATTGAAAAACGCGTCAAATCCACCGATCCCTGTTCCAGCAGTTGTTTTAGTCGGAGATTGGGAAATGGTATTGACACGGACTTTTTTCATCTTTCCAAGTCGGTAGCCATAGCCACGCGCGATGCTTTCCAAAAGCGCCTTGGCATCCGCCATGTCAGTATAGAATGGATAAACCCTTTGTGCAGCGATATAGGAGAGACCAACGATGGAGCTCCACTCGTTGAGGACATCCATTTTCTCAGCTACGTGCATCATCTTATGGAAGGAAATGGCTGACACGTCATAAGACTTATTCATCCAGTCGTAATTCAGGTCTCCATAGGAACGGCCTTTTCGGATATTGGGGGACATCCCGATAGAGTGGAGCAAAAAGTCAAAGTTACCTCCAAGGTATTCTTTCGATTCTGCATACAGCTTTTCGATATCTTCCAAGGAAGTAGCATCAGCGGGAATTACGATCGTCTTGCAATGGTCCGCCAGTTCCTTGATCGCACCCATGCGCATGGCAATTGGCGCATTTGTCAACACAAACTTTGCGCCTTGCTCGTGGGCTTTCAATGCCGCCTTCCAGGCAATGGAGTTTTCGTCCAATGCACCCGTGATGATGCCCAGTTTCCCTTTCAATAGATTCTCAGCCATATGTCTTTTTTGGTTGGTTGAATTGTCAAAGCCCAAAATTAATCAAAAAATTAAGAAATGGGCTTGCTATCCGCGAGGGCGTTTCGTTACCGCCCAGCTTGT
This sequence comes from Mariniradius saccharolyticus AK6, assembly GCF_000330725.2. Classification (GTDB taxonomy): domain Bacteria; phylum Bacteroidota; class Bacteroidia; order Cytophagales; family Cyclobacteriaceae; genus Mariniradius; species Mariniradius saccharolyticus. Next base: position 147,140 of record NZ_AMZY02000005.1, read on the forward strand.
TTGGCCGATTTTAGTTGGCCAGCAATTCCTTGGCACTTTCAAATGCGCTTGCCGATGGATTGGCCCCGGCGATCATTTTGGCGATTTCGGTGATCCTTTCTTCCTTGCCCAAAAGTCGTATTTTACTGATGGTTTTATCTGAGCTATTGTCTTTGTACACAAAGTAATGCTGATCGCCTTTGGCAGCGACCTGTGGCAAATGGCTGATGCAAATTACCTGGTGCTTTTTGGAGATTTCCTTCATCATCCTGACCATTTGCAGCGCAACCTCACCGGAAACACCTGTATCTATTTCGTCAAAAATCAATGTCGGAAGGGCCATTTTGTCCGCCATAATATATTTGATTGCAAAAATCAACCTCGAAAACTCCCCTCCCGATGCGACCTGCTTGAGTGCTTGGGGTTTGATTCCTTTGTTGGCGGAGAAAAGTATCTCGATCTGATCTACTCCGTTTTTTGAAGGAGCAATCCCCTGATGGATAAATTCCACCCGGGCATCTTCCATCCCCAATTGCTGCAGGAGCCTTTGGAGTTGGCTCGCAAATGGACTGAATCCCGACTTGCGCTTTTCAGTTAGGGCTTTTGCTTGTACAAGCATTTCTTTCTCGGCCTTGGTTTTTTCAATCCTAAGCTTCTCCAGGGATTCGTCCAGATTTTCGACTTGGAATACCTTGTCGGCCAATTCCTTTTCAAGTTCAATCAACTTTTCTACGGAATCCAAACCATGCTTTTGCTGCAAATGATAGATATTGCTCAAGCGCTGACGGATGATTTCCAATTTCTCAAAATCCACCTCCAGTCCCGCATCCTCATCCTCCAAGCTTGCGGCGATGTCCTTCAGTTCGATTACCATACTTTGGAACCGCTCGGAATATGCTTGGAACTTGTGGGCATAGCGCGTCAGTTGCTGTAGGCCCTGATTCGCCATGGAAAGCAATCGCAGTGCTCCAAACTGATCGTCTTGAAGTTGACCCAATATCTCCTGGATTTTGGATTTGATCTCCTCGGCATTTTCCAAGAGTTCCTGATCGGATTCCAGACTTTCCTGTTCCCCGGCCTGAAGTTGCAGTGCCGACAATTCCTCCAGTTGAAACTTATTGAAGTCGGCTTCCTTCTTCATCTCAGCCGCTTCATGCGTGAGCTTTTCTAAGGCCTTTGCGGTTTTTTGATAGATCCCGAAAGCTTCTTGATAGGCTTCAAACTCAGTTTTGCTTTGGGTAAAAACATCCACCAAACCCAATTGATAAGCTCCATCGCCCAGTCGGAGATTGTCGTGCTGAGAATGGATATCCATCAGAAAGAGCCCCAATTCCCGAAGTATATCAAGTCCGACGGGCGTATCGTTGACAAAAGCCCGCGACTTTCCATTGGGGCTAATCTCCCTTCTGATGATGCATTCCGAATCAAAATCCAGGTCATTCGCCTTGAAAAAATCCTCCAAACCGTAGGTGCCGATTTGGAAACTCCCCTCTACCACGCATTTTTTTTCCTCGTCGAGCAAGGCCTTGGTATCAGCCCGATTTCCTAAAAGCAAACCCACAGCCCCAAGCATGATCGATTTCCCGGCTCCTGTTTCTCCCGTAATTGTATTGAGCGCACTATTGGGTTGCATCTCCAGGGACTGAATCAGGGCATAGTTGGAAATTCGGAGTGATTGCAGCATACGGCTCAAATTACGAAGGCAAATCTAAGAAAATCCGACTGATCCTTTAAAGCTTGAGCATAGCCCATTCGGTCTTTCCGAAAAAATACTTAGACCCTTTGTGATCGGGATATATTCACAAACCGCTAAAAAAAGCCCGACCAAAACGATCGGGCTTAGACGTACAATCGGATTTTATCGCTGCGGCACCAACTTGACCAAAAGACTGGTCGCCTCCGTGATGGCATAAATGTACCCGTCTGGACTTTCGGACACTTGGCGTACCCGTCCGATATCCTTGAGCAGGGTTTCTTGGGATTTATACTTCGTACCCTCCAATTCCACGCGGGCGATCTGCATTCCGGCAAGACCTGCCACGAGGATATTGCCTTTCCACTCGGGATATACATCGGAAGTCACCAAAGCCATCCCGCAGGTGGCGATCGAAGGAACCCAATATGTCACCGGCTGTTCCATTCCTTCTTTTTCTGTCAATTCCGTCAAAATTGAGCCGTCATAATTGATCCCATATGAAATCACCGGCCAACCATAGTTTTTTCCTTTTTCGATCAAATTCAACTCATCCCCTCCTTTGGGACCATGTTCGACGGCCCATATACGGTTGTTGGCCTTATCATAGATCATGCCTTGTGGGTTTCTATTGCCATAAGTCCAGATTGAAGGAGAAGCGCCGGGTGTATTGACGAATGGGTTGTCAGCCGGGATACGGCCATCGTCGTGGATTCGGTGGATTTTGCCGTGGTCATTGTTAAGTTCTTGGGCGTTCATCGGGCGGGAACCTTTGTCACCGTTGGAAAAGTAGAGGTATCCATCGTTGTCAAAAACGATCCTCGAACCGAAGTGTCTTCCTCCCTCCCACTCTGGATTGCAGACAAAAATCTCCTGCAGGTCGGTGAGCGCGTTGCCGGAAAGTTTGGCCCTAGAGATCACCAAGACTTCGCCCTTGTCTGCCTTTCTGGCGTAGGAAAGGTAAATCCAGCCATTTTCGGCATATTTTGGATGCACCGCAATATCCAAAAGACCTGCTTGGTTGACCTCACTGACGGCAGGCACTCCACTGAGCTTGTTTCCCGTGAATTTGTCATCCTTGAAAACGAGGATTTCTCCTTTTCTCTCAGTAACGAGCATGGTGCCGTCAGGTAGCCATGTCATTCCCCAAGGGTTGATAAACTCTGTGTAAAGCGTATCAATTTTGAGCTTGAATTTCTCTGTTTGGACAGCAAATGGATCTGGGGCTACAACTTGTGTACTTTCTTCCTTTTCGGCGCAGGAAACCAATGCCGCAAACGAAGCGGCAGCTAATCCCAGATAAATGTTTTTGAAAGTCTTCATGAATGGTTACGAATTTGCCGTAAAAATAATCAAATATCGGGCTGATTGTTTGGTGCTTTTGACGAATGGCTGGTAGGTTTTGCCGAATAGCTTTTTAAAAATTGGATGGATTTCTATCTTTCGACCAATCAAATTTCACCGCTATGCACAACCAAATCTGGATCATGACTTCCGCTTTTGACCAACTCAATTTGGATCAAACCATTTCAAAGGCCAAAGAAATTGGCGTGCAGGGACTGGATCTGTGCGTGTTTAGACGGGATGGGACAAGGGATGATTTTGTGGCCACCCATCTCGATTATGAGGTATTTGGACCGGATGATGCCAAGCGAATTGTGGACAAATTCAATAGTGCAGGATTACGCTTGTCGATCGGCGCTTTTGAAAACCTCATCGGGGGAGACCCGGCGCAGCGGGTGAAAAACCAAAACCATCTTTTGCGCCTCATCCGAATGGCATACTTACTCGGTGGCGATGAAAATGATGTCAAAGTGGGCTCCTTCGTGGGCTATAACCATGAACTGGGAATCCAAGAAAGTGGCTTTGAAAAAAACCTTGAGGAATTCCGAAGGGTATTTGCCCCCATCATCAAATACGCCGAGGACCTCGGCGTGAGTATATTGTACGAAAACTGCCCAATGGAAGGATGGCGCTCGTCTGGGTATACGACAACCTTTAATAATCTACCAGGTGTATTGGCAGCCAGAAAGATCATGTACGAACTGGTCCCCAGTCCAAACCATGGGGAAATCTATGACCCTTCCCACGACATTTGGCAAAATACCGACCCGATCGAAGTCATCCGACACACAGATATGACGCGCCTGAAGCGCATCCATGTCAAGTCTACCAGAAACATATCGGATCCTTTTTGGGGAAATATGTACCCGATGCAGCGGGTACGGGAAGACTGGGCGAAAAAAGCTGGAATCCCTGTTAGCACCAACCCTTGGGATCGCCACCACTACGAGGCGACACTCCCAGGATTTGGTCTCGGGGACAGCATGGATTGGAGGGCGTTTGTCCAAACGCTGCATGAAAAGGGCTTTTCGGGGCCTTTTGAAATCGAGAACGAGGCCAAGCTATCCAAGCAAACAGGAAAAATGGCGGCGATCGTCCAGGGCTGCAAAGCTGCCGTACAAAATTTGGCCCCTCTGCTTTGGCCCCTGACTGAGAATGGGTTCGAATACGCCGAACCAATTAAGCCTTTGGTCAACTTGGCACGGAATGATGTGCCCTTGGTGACGATGAAGGATTTGGTTTGACACCTTTGAGTGAAATAAAAAAATCCCGAGAGCTATCTCACGGGATTTCGATCTTAATCGACACGCTGTGTTAGACCTCCACGGCCTCTACGTTTCGGAAATAGACCTGATTGTCTGCATCCAACTCGACCAAAACAGCTGAGTCGTTTTTGATGTAGCCTGCCAAGATTTGCTTGGATAGCTCGTTGAGAATGAGTCGTTGGATGGTGCGTTTCAGCGGACGCGCTCCAAATGTCGGATCGAAACCGACTCTACCCAGGTAATCCAGAACCTCCTGGGTTGCTTCAATCTCGATATTGGACTCGGCAAGCCGTTTTTGGATTTCCTTCCATTGGATATCGACGATTTGACGGATCACTTTTTGGTTGAGTGGCTCAAACATGATGGTCTCATCGATACGGTTGAGGAACTCAGGCCTCACGGATTTTTTGAGCAGTTCATAGACTTCTGTTTTTGTCTTTTCCATGATCTCTTCCTTGTTCCATTCTTCCATTTCGGCAAACCGCTCTTGGATAAGATGTGAACCGATATTGGTCGTGAGGATGATGATCGTGTTTTTGAAATTGGCGACGCGACCCTTGTTGTCCGTGAGCCTTCCATCATCCAATACCTGCAAAAGGATGTTGAAGACATCAGGGTGGGCTTTCTCGATTTCATCCAAAAGCACCACAGAATAAGGCTTCCTCCTGACCGCCTCGGTCAATTGCCCGCCCTCATCGTATCCCACGTATCCGGGAGGCGCTCCCACCAATCTACTCACGGCATGTCTTTCTTGATATTCAGACATGTCTATCCTTACCATCGCATTTTCGTCGTTGAAGAGATATTCGGCTAGGGCTTTTGCAAGCTCAGTCTTACCAACACCGGTCGTACCCATGAAGATAAATGATCCAATTGGCCTTCTGGGATCCTGCAGCCCGGCCCTGCTTCGGCGCACTGCATCCGAAAGCGCCGCTATTGCTTCCCGTTGACCTGCCACACGTCTTCCCAACTCATCTTCCAAGTGGAGCAATTTTTCACGCTCACTTTGGATCATTTTAGATAGCGGAATTCCGGTCCATTTGGAAACTACTGAGGCGATGTCCTCATTGTCCACTTCTTCTTTTAGTAGCGGTGAGCCTTGCTGCATTTCTTCCAATTGGGCCTTGTAGCCTTCAAGCTTTTTCTCAGCTTCGACGATCTTTCCGTATCGGATTTCGGCGACTTTGCCAAAATCCCCGGCACGCTCGGCCTGCTCGGCTTCGAGTTTCAGCTTGTCAATGTGTTCTTTCTCCGTTCTGATTCCGGTGATCACTGCTTTCTCGCTTTCCCACTTGGCTTTTACACTTTGTCTTTTCTCGGAAAGTTCCGCAATTTCTTTGCTCAGGACAGCTTCCTTGTCTTTGTTATTTTCCCTGCGGATAGCTTCCCGCTCGATTTCAAGCTGCATGATGCGACGGTTCAATTCGTCCAATTCCTGAGGAAGTGAGTCGATTTCCATCCGAAGCTTGGCAGCAGCCTCGTCCATCAAGTCGATGGCTTTGTCTGGAAGAAAACGGTCGGATATATACCGTTGGGAAAGTTCAACAGCTGCGATGACGGCATCATCCTTGATTCGCACACCGTGGTGCAGCTCATATTTGTCCTTAATACCCCTGAGTATCGAAATGGCATCCGCAGCATCAGGCTCATCGACCATGACGGCTTGGAACCTTCGCTCAAGGGCTTTGTCTTTCTCAATGTACTTTTGATACTCCTTCAATGTAGTGGCGCCGATCGCGTGCAATTCCCCGCGAGCCAATGCAGGCTTAAGCAGGTTGGCAGCGTCCATAGCTCCTTCGCCGCCTCCGCCGGCACCGATAAGCGTATGGATCTCGTCGATGAAGAGGATAATTTCTCCATCCGAATCGGTCACTTCTTTGATCACGGCTTTCAACCTTTCCTCAAACTCCCCTTTGTACTTGGCGCCGGCAACGAGCAAACCCATATCCAAAGAGATAAGTGTCTTGGATTTGAGGTTTTCGGGCACATCACCGCTTACGATTCTTTGGGCAAGTCCTTCCACGATGGCTGTCTTACCGACACCCGGCTCACCCAAAAGGATGGGGTTGTTTTTTGTCCTTCTTGCCAAAATCTGCAAGACCCGCCTGATTTCTTCATCACGGCCAATAACGGGGTCAATTTTTCCTTTCTTGGCGAGTTCATTGAGGTTCTTGGAATATTTCTCCAAGGCTCTGTATTTGGATTCTGCGTTTTGATCTGTCACTTTGTTTCCTTTTCTAAGTTCTTTGATAGCTTCGGTCAGCGGCTTTTCAGAAATCCCCTGATCTTTCAACAGTTGCGAAATCCTGTCCGACCCCGCCAAAATTGCTAAAAACAAATGCTCAATGGCGACGAACTCATCTCCAAATGTCTTTAGGTAGTCTTTGGCTTTAGCAAGAACTTGGTTTGCCGCATTGGAAAGGTAAGGCTGCTGCCCTGTCACTTTCGGGTAGCTCCTGATGATTTCGTCCGTCTTTTGTTCGACGAAGGCCTTGTTGACCCCGAGTTTTTTGAAAATAAACCCGATCACGTTTTCGTCCTCAGAGAATATCCCCTTTAGCAAATGGGCGGGTTCTATGGCCTGTTGCTGTTGGGCCATCGCCAATTCCGCGGCCTTTTGGATCGCCTCTTGGGATTTTACTGTAAATTGATTGAAGTCCATGTTGTTAGTTGGTTTTGGTTTTTCTCTTAGTCTCGTTTTGACACCTATCGGCAAAATTCCAACCAAGCATATTTTTCGGAATTTTTGTCTGCTTTTCAGCGAAAACCCCCACGATTCGAGACTTTTTGACAGAGAAAAATAAGGATCATTGGACCAAAATTTGTCTGGGAATCCCACGCTCACTACTATGAGAAAAATAGATGTGAATTGATTGACGCGGTTGTAGGATTTTCACCTAGCGATCTAAGCAAATAAACGAAACAATATGCGTTTGTCAGCCGTCCAAAACAGCCTTCGACGGAGATAGTATTTTGATTTTTAATAATTTACCCCAATAAAATTTTTTATTCCGTACATAAATATTTTATTTTTACTTTGCTTAATCGAACTTACCCAGAAACTAGCATTGAATCCCTAGGAACCGCCTTCTATGAACCTTCAGTTTTACTTTAATCCATTTTCAATACCAATATTTTTCACTGCCCTCGTTTTTCTGTTTCTTTTGAGAATTTCGTTTTCGAAGGACTTCAAGTTAGACGATCGATATTTTTCGCTGCTGATGCTCAGCTGTTTCCTTTATTCGTTTTTTTATGCCATTGAGCTCCTGGGGGTCAATGCTGACACAATTAGGCTATTTTATTACTTGGAATTCATCGGCGGGGTATTTGTCGCGCCATTTCTATTCCTATTTGTACTTAGGTACTCGGACCAAACGCAACTCATCAACAAATTTCTCGAGCGGCTTCTTTTTGCTTGTTCTGCCTTTTTCTTGGCAATGGTATTGACAAACGAATCGCATGGACTGTTTTATGGGAGTGTCTCGGCTCAGAACAACGGCTACTTTTTGGCCGTGGAGTTGGAGAAAGGAATATTCCACTGGCTCTATGCCTCATACAACTCACTCCTCATCATAGCTGCCAATATCCTGTTGGTCAGGATGCTTTTTTCGGTCCCCGACCTTTACAAAGGTCAAGTATTGATCATGCTTTTTGGCACATTGATCCCTTGGCTGGCCTATATTCTCGTAGTATTTGGAAATTATCCCTTTGGGCTCGATCCAGTTCCTTTCTTTTTGGCAGTCAGCGCAATTGTGCTCTTTTGGGCACTTTACAAGTATCGTCTGTTCAGGACTAATCCTATCGCGTTCAAGACAATTTTTGAGAATATCTCTGACGGGATCATCATTTTCGACCGACTGGGTGATGTGGTTGCCCTCAATCTGACAGCAAAAAAATTCTTCCAGGACACAGGTATCCAAAGCCCCTCCAATAAGTCCGATTTGGCAAAGTTCCAGGATGACCTGTCGGACTTGGTAAACGGAACCAAAGCCACCATCGAAATCGAGGACAAGATCTCCGAAAAGTCATACGTCGTCTATCTCCGAACAATAAACGGTGAACATCCCGATGGAGACAATTTCCAGTATCTGATTATAAGGGATATCTCCGAACAAAAGGCCACGGAAGTCCTCATTAAGGCCAATGAGGAAAAAATGCAGCACGTCAATCAAGACCTGCTGCGAAAGGAAAAGATGTTGACATCGATCGCCTTTGCAACGAAGGAGCTCCTTTCCAACCAAGACTTTGAAATTGCCACACAAAAGGCAATTACCTTGATTGGCGATGGTGCCGGCGCAGATCGGGCTTATTTATTCGAAAACCGAATTGATGAAAACGAGAATATCCTAAGTTCCCAAAGATTTGAATGGAGCGCATTGGGAGTACCGCCAGAAATTGATAATCCAAACCTTAAGGACCTTCCCATCGGGATGTTTGGAAGGGCTGCCGAAAACTTCCTTCAGAATAATTCATTTCACGGTATCGTATCCCAAATGGACGAGGATCCGGAGCTGAAAGAATTGTTTCAAAGCCAAGATATCCTTTCAGTCCTTTTGATTCCAATTTATGTAGAAGACCATTTCTGGGGATTTGTAGGATTTGATGACTGCACCAATGAAAGGCATTGGAGCGATGCCGAAACCGCATTGCTTATCTCTTTTGCGGACAGTATTTCAAATGCAATAGAGCGGAAAAACATGGAGAAGAACTTGATCTTCTCCATGGAACAAGCAAAAGAGGCAAGTGTGGCGAAATCAGAATTTCTTGCCAACATGAGCCACGAAATCAGAACCCCGCTCAACGGTGTGATAGGTTTCTCGGACCTGTTGATGAAAACAAACTTGGAGGATAACCAAAAAGGATACCTGAAATCCATCATCCAATCCGGCAACCTATTGTTGGGCTTGATCAATGACATTCTGGATTTCTCCAAAATTGAAGCCGGCAAACTGGAACTTAGCCAAGAATGGTTCAATGTCCGGGACGTGGCCGCCGAAACCTTGAAAATTATTCAGCCTGTTGTCGACGAAAAGAAACTTCAACTTCAGCTCAATGTAAATACCGATGTGCCAAAATTTGTACAGGGCGACCTGACGAGAATCAAACAAATCCTGATCAACCTGCTCAGCAATGCCGGAAAATTCACACACGAAGGCAAAATTGCGATGGAAATTTCCGTAGACAATCTACGCTCCAGTGCAACCAAAAAGGCATTGATCTTCTCAGTGATAGATACTGGAATCGGTATTTCCAAGGAAAAACAACAAACTATCTTCGAGGCTTTTGCTCAGGAAGATACTTCAACTACCCGAAAATACGGAGGCACTGGGCTTGGGCTCACAATCTGCAGCAAATTGCTCGAATTGATGAAAAGCAAGCTGGAACTTGAGACCGAAGTTGGACAAGGTAGTACTTTCTTTTTCACGTTGGAATTACCGTTTGCGGAGCAAATAGAGGAACCGACTTTAGAAGTTTCACCGGCGATTATCGTGGAACGGGAAGAAAAGGAAACGCCGGCGTCAAAGGGCACTTACAAGGTATTGTTGGTAGATGACAACCCAGTCAATATGCTGTTGGCGAAGTCCATTGTCAAAAAACTCCTTCCTTCCAGCGAAATCTCCGAAGCTTACAATGGTGCAGAAGCCGTTACCCAATACAAAAGGGAGGTTCCTGATATCATCTTTATGGATATCCAAATGCCTGAGGTGAGCGGCTATGAGGCAACCAAACAAATCAGAGTTCTAGAACAAGACCGACATACACCAATCGTGGCACTAACTGCCGGTACTGTCAAAGGGGAATATGATCGTTGTATCGAGGCAGGCATGGACGACTATCTGAGCAAGCCTGTTTTGGTATCGGATATTGCGGGGATGATCGAGAAATATCTCGGATCGCAGCCGATAGAGGAACAAGGAGAAGCGATTTCCTCAAAATTTGACGAGTATAAAAAATCAGATCCGGAATTTTTCAGGGAATTGGTGGAAGTAAGTATCTCCAACATTTCAAAACTCAAATCCGCACTGCAACATCACTTTGATCAAGGCGACCTCAAAGGCGTGAAGCAAACTGGACACGCACTCAAGGGCGTGGGATTGAACCTGGATTTTCAGGGCCTTGTCCAAGCGGCTGGAGACGCGGAAAGATTGACGGAAATCACATTGTCCACGGCACCGCTTGTCAATGCAACAATCGAGGAGGCGAATAGGATTTTGGCATTACTGGAGAAGGAAATCAAATAGGATAGCGAATTAGAATCATTGGCTGGCCTGCTTGTCCCACCGAAAGCGAGTCAGGGCAATGATCGGGTTTGATTTCAAAAAAGCAATACCGCGCCTATGCCATCCCTATCAGGGAAGGTGACTTTTTCGGGACTGATGCTAACCCCCGCGGCAATGTCCTTAGCAAGCAACATCGCCCCGTCCATATCGACATAATCCAACAACGGGGCAATATGGGCAATCGCACTGATCCCAACCGAAGACTCCGTCATACAGCCCACCATCGTCTTCATTCCCAAGCTTTTGGCATGGTGGATCATCCTGAGGGCAGGCGTTATACCCCCCGCTTTGACGAGTTTGATATTGATTCCATGAAATAGTCCCTGGCATTTGGCGACGTCTGATTCCACGATACAGCTTTCGTCCGCCATCACTGGGAGCTTGGAGTATCTATATACCTCTTTCATCCCAGCCAAATCATCCTTGCCAAGCGGCTGTTCCATAAATTCCACACCCAATTTGGCCAGTTCTTCCGAATTCCGAATGGCCTGTTCAGCAGTCCAGGCACAGTTTGCATCGATTCGAAATACAGCGTCGGTGTGTTTTCTCAGTTCCCGAATGATCTCCAAATCATGGTCTGTACCCAATTTAATCTTGTAAAGCGGCCAGTCCACTTCCTTCATTTTGGCTACCATTTTCTCAACCGTATCGATTCCGATCGTGTAATTGGTGACAGGAATATTGGAGGGGTCAAGTCGGAGGTACTCATATAGTTTTTTGCCCCGCTTCTTGGTAAATATATCCCAAGCAGCCATATCCAAGGCGCATTGGGCAAAGGGATTGCTTTCAAAAATATTCTTCCCCATTTCCCAAAGTTGTTCGGGACTTTGCCAGGCGCCATTTTCTACCAAATCCCTACTCGCCTCAAGGCGCTCGGTGATGTTCTCCGCGGTCATGCCGTAGAAAGGATTGGTGGTCGTCTCCCCGAGTCCAAAAAATTTCCCGTCTTCCAGTTTCACGATGACAGTATCTTGAACATCACGGCTTTGGTGGGCGATGGTAAACGTGTGCTTCAGCGGCAGGTCTTTGACGAAATAGGTGAGCTTCATTGGAGGCAATTTGCGGGTAAAAGTAAATTTATTTTCCTGTCTAAGTTTATAACTTAGCCGAAAATAAACACCGCCATGACCGCTCTATATTTCCAACAAAGGATTCTTTTTTTCGCCTTAGTGATAATCACCATTTCATTCGCACCAGCCTGTCGCGCTTCAGGTATTGCTGAAAAACCGTCGAACCCATCGAGACTGGAACAAGCCTACGAGCGCTACAAAGAGGCATCAATTTCCGAAAGGAGATTCAAGTACGATTCGGTCATCGGACTTGTCACGGCGAGAAAGGGAAACTTCGAAGTACAACCAGTCGGAAAGTCCGTCGAGGGAAAAAACGTGTACCAAATGACAACCGGCACAGGCAAAACCAAAGTGATGCTTTGGTCCCAGATGCACGGCAACGAAAGCACTGCGACCATGGCCCTGTTTGACATTTTCAATTTTCTGGAAGGAAAAAATGACGGCTTTGATGACATCAGGAACACCCTGCTGAGTAAACTGACGCTAAGATTTATCCCGATGGTCAATCCAGACGGAATGGACCAATGGATCAGAAGAAATGCTCTTGATATAGATTTGAATCGGGATGCACTTGCGTTGGCGTCGCCGGAAGCCGTTTTGTTGAAAAATGCAAGAGATGAGTTTTCTCCGGAATTTGGATTCAATCTCCACGACCAGCAGATCTATTATACGGCTGGAGAGACTCGAACACCTGCCACGATTTCAGTATTGGCACCGGCTTACAATTTTGAAACAGAAGTAAATGACGTCCGAAAAAGGGCCATGCAGGTGATCGTCGGCATGAACAAGATGATGCAGGAAGTAGCTCCCGGTCACGTCGGCAAATACGACGACGCCTTCGAGCCCAGGGCGTTTGGCGACAATTTCCAGAAATGGGGCACAAGTACCATCCTGATTGAGTCCGGTGGCTATCCAAACGATCCAGAGAAGCAGCAAATCCGCAAACTCAACTTCATGATCATGCTTCATGCCTTGCTGGAAATTGCGGAGCAAAAATATACTTCCTACAGCTTGGATGACTACTACAGCATCCCGGACAATGCCACCCGCCTGATGGACTTGATTGTCCGAAACCTGAGAATGAAATATGCAGACTATAAATACAAAGTGGACATTGGCGTGAGAAGGAGGGAAACGGACGCGAATGGATCATTTTTCGTAACGGGCGCGATCGACGATTTGGGTGATCTGTCGATATTCTACGGCTATGAAGAGTTGGATGCGAGTGGTCTTGAGATTGTCGAAGGCAAGGTCTATGAAAAGGAATTTGCAAAAGTCTCCGACATCACTCCTGACGAAGCCTTAGAACTATTGAACGCCGGATACCTTGCGGTAAAAGTCCAAGAAGCTCAGGAAAGGGAACTGCACAATCTCCCGATTTGGATCCTAAAGACAGCTAAGACCTACCCCAAAGGACTCAGAACTGGAAACAACCCAAGTTTTTTCCTGGCTGAAAACGGCAAACTGAAATATGCGATCGTCAATGGCTACCTGATCGACCTCCAAAAACCTTCCCAAACAAAATGGATGATGCGGGTGATGTAAATGTCCTTTTCCAACCCAGTAAAAAAATAAGAGGGGCAAAAAGTAGAACTATTGCCCCTCATTTTATATCAAAAAACCGTGGAAAAATTCAAATCTGATGATTCAAATTTACCACGGCGCATAGTCAAAAAAAATACCCTGTTTAGGGTATTTTTCATTCATTTTCGGCAAGAATGCGGTGATTTTTAAGCAAATTTTCCATCGCTAACACACGATCACAAGGATAATACCTCTTTGCCTCATCCAGCTGTTCGATTGCATCAGTTAGGTTTCCCTCGTTGTTGTAAAATATCGCCCGGTTGAAATGCTCAAGCCCTTTGAGTTGGGAAATCGAAATCTCCCGATAAATGGATGGATTAAGGATCGACTCTAGTTCCCTGAGTCTCGGGTTCAGGTTTAGGTTTGGGGTTTTGTCAGGCCCAAATACACTCAGATAGTTTTTTACTTCTGCAGAGCCCGAGATAAATCCATCTATACCTCCGGTACTTTCCAGAATGATTTCTTCTCCCCCTTGTTCTACAATGACAAACACATGATGGGAAGTCTCCATGATGCTGTATGGGATTTCAAATCGATCGAGCAGAGACGCTAGCAATAACGATCCCGATACACAATCAAACTTACCCTCCTGCATCACATCCTCCAACAGGGAATATTGCTGATATTCTTCCAATAGATACATCTCAGTCCGGTAATACAGAGACTTGAGAAATCGGGGATGTCCTTTATACTTTTTGTAGTCCTTTCCCAACTTAGTCACCAACTTCCGAAAAAGCGCATGGCTTTGCTCCCATTGCGATACAAAGTCGAATGAAGAAAAATCCTCAACGGGTACGTTACTCGGCTTATTTTGGGCGACCCAGTCAGCAGCTCCAAGGGCTCGGGTTTGATGGCTTTCTATGAGACCGAAAAACAAAAGGAATGAAATGAGATAGGCTTTCATACCAATGTTAATTTATTGTTAAGTAAACTTAACCGTTTATTAACATTGATGCAACAAAAAAGCCTCTGAAATTCAGAGGCTTTTTTGGCAGTATCTAAATCAGATTACCAAATAGAATACCTAATTCTGAAGGCAACCCTTCTTCCCGGTGCAAGTCGAGAGAATATTTGGTCCTCGGCATTGTACATGGTAAAGACTTCTTCCCGCTTGTCGTCAAGCAAGTTGGTAATATTGAAAGTTGTCTGTACCCTTTCTGATTTACCCCAAGTTTTGTTGATGTTCAAATTGAGGGAATGGAAAGGTACCAAGTAAGTATCGGTCCTATTGCCAAATCCGATAAAGTTCAATGTCGGTCCCTGAACGTTGTAGAAGACGCCAGCCTCAAGCCCATTGATTGGATTGTTATAAGAGAATCCAGCATTGATCAAATAAGGTGCCTGACCAGCCATCACCCTGTAGCGATCGATTTGCTCGCCTTCCCGGGCTGAGAGTTGTCTGGATCTAAACTCAGATTCGGACATTTCGATTCGCGAATCCACCACGGTGATGTTGGTGTTGAAGAAGAAATTCTCCATCGCAGGGGTGATAAAATCGAGCGATTTTCTCAGCTCCAGTTCAACGCCCAGAACCGTACCTGAGCCAACGTTCCTCGGTTGGTATGCTCCTGGATCGGAAAGGAACTGGACCATTTCAATCGGCTTGTCGAAGGTCTTGTAGAAACCAGATATCGAAACCAATTCATTCCTTTTCAGGAATTTCTCCCACCTCAGATCAAAGTTATTGATTCTGGTCGCTTGGAGATTTCCGTCCCAAAGCACTTCCGTACCTCCATTGGTTGTCTCTTCAAATAAACCGCCGATGAATGTCCTACCCGTAATTGGGTCAATGATCTCCGCAAAAGACATTTCCTTGAATGACGGCCTTGCGATTGTTCGAGAATAGGCCGCACGGAAGTTTTGATTTGCGCCAACCGACTGGATCAAGTTGACAGTTGGGAAAAGGTCCAAGTCATCCAAGACCCTCTCATTGTCAAACACGATCGTGTTGGTTTGGTTAGTACCCGTATAGAATTGCGTATACTTTTCAGCCCTCAATCCGACGATTGCCTTCAAACTAGGCGTTGGATTTACCTCAGTGGATGCGTACCCAGCAAAGTTTTGCAAATAAGAATTGAACTGGTTGGGGTTGATTGGGATAAAGAGCGGATCATATCTTACACCGTTCCTGTTGGTGGCAGAAAAGAGATTCTCTTCATTCATGACCTGATTTGGGTCACCATTGAACTGGGTGCTTCCGGTTGGAAATTGGAAATTCTCGATCAAGAAATCGCGATTCTTGTAGACATAGGCGCCACCGAATCTCAACTTGGCAGCACTTTGCATGAACTTGTAATTGTTGATGAAATTCAGGTTTCCAAAAAGTCCCCTTTCCTCGAGGTTTCTCCAGATTCGGGTAGGAAGGCCAACCTCTGTACCGATAGTGTTGTTGGGAAGCCTAAACCTCGTGATCCTTACATCTGGATCTTCGATGGTAGAAAGTGTAGGAGAAATTTTCCATTTGACTTCCCATTTGCCTTTTCCAAGAAAATGTTCGCCCGCCAAAAGCAAATTGGTCATCGCTCTTTGGTTGTACTCAATGTTGTATTGGTCCGCTTCGAAGTTGGCACCGAGGTTTGAATTCAAGAAATCAAATCTGCCGACTTTGGACTCTCCGTTTTGGAGACGCAGGAAGTTCAATTTGATCTTGGTAAATTCAGACTTATATGCCAAGCCAGCTACACCTCCCCAAAGTACATTGTTGACAGAAAGCGTTCCTTTTGAAAGTTCAAGTGCCTCCATATTGAATTCATTGGCATTTCTTGGTTTCCCAAAAAGGTTGTACTCGGCATTTTCGAATACCTCGGTCTCATTCCTGTAAGTGAACGCCAGATTATACCCGAATTTCTTGTTTTTGATCGAAAACTGATTGCCAATGGAATAACCCATGCCGATGTCGGCAAGAGGACTTCTTTTTTGCGTACCTCCAAGGATCGGGTTAAAATCCCTCAGGATTTGTTGAAAAAGCTGGCCACGTGGACTGTTTGGATTTCCGACCACTTCGGCAAATTGAGGAATATCGGAAATCCCTTGGGTTGGAATTGTCCGGGTACCGTCATCAAAACCCAACCAATCGGTCTTTCCGCCTTGGATCGCTAGGTTATTGTTGTTAAGGTGCATGGCAGGATTATATCCTCCCGTCACACTCAATACCATCGTTTTTTCCTCAGGAAAATCCCTAGTTTCAATATCTACCACACCACCGGTGAAGTCCGCTGGCAATTCTGCGGTAAAGGACTTCGAGACAATGATATTGTCGATTACGTTGGTAGGGAAGAGGTCCATTTGGATGGTATTCCTATCCGGATCCAAACCTGGAATTTCGACACCATTCAAAATAGTTTTGGTGTATCTATCGCCCAATCCACGGATGTAGACATATTTTCCGCCCTGCACGGATACACCGGTAACCCGCTTGATAGCCGCAGCCGCGTCGCCATCTCCGATCTGCCTGAATGTGGAATTGGAAATCCCGTCCATCAGGTTGGCCGCGTTCCTCTTGACAGACATCAATGCCGCCTCTGTCGTCCTAATCGCTTCGGCGGAGATAGTCACCGTCTCTAAATCAGAGGTAAATTCAGTCATTTGGATGTTATCCAATACAGTGACCTTACCTGCAGTCACCTCGATATTTCCAATTTCAAGTGGGTTGTAGGAAATAAATGTGATTTTCAGACTATGGACCCCTGGATCAGCTTGGATTTCAAAATCCCCCTCAAAGTCCGTTACAGCACCCGTTTGGGAACCTACAAGCAATACCGACACACCAAAAAGCGGCTCGCCGGTGCCTTGATCAAATATCGTCCCCCTGATCGTACCCTTCTGGGCAAACGAATAGATGGGAGACAGACTAATTCCGATAAATAAGACTATTAGAAATAGCTTTTTCATATAAGTGTTTTGTTGTGTACAGCATTCGACTATGGCAGTATAAAAAAGTCAAATTGGGGAGCCCCCATAGATGGCTCCCCAATGAGTTAATCATTGTTTATTTAAGGTCATTCAGATTTCCAGAAACTGCTGACCAAGACCAGCCAGCAAAGGCTGACTTGGTAGCACCTATAGTATTGGCATGCAAGGCTACATCAGAAGCATGAACATGCGTTCCGTTTCTAAATACCGTCGTCAACGTAACCGCAGCAGGAGAAGTCACTTGAAGCACATTGAATTTCAAATCTCCACTTGCAAAGTTGGCCAAGGTCTTATCGCCAGAAAGTGAAAGATCTCCCCTGCCAGCAGTTGCCGCAGGATCAGGGAAACCGAAGAAGTAGATATTTTCAAATGTGCCTCTAGCTCCATCCCTGAAATCCCCCAATTCTGCTGCAGTGCTTCCCCTGACGGAACCGTTCTTCACAGTATGTGCGGCAAGCAATGACCCTTCTGGACCATCAATTTCCAAAGCATGGTCCGTCTCAGAACCACAAAGCACGATGAAGTTGTCCAATGTACCGGACCAAGCTTGGTCAGTGTCGATAGCATCATCACCAGCGTTCCAAACAATTGCATTTTTAACGTTGACTGTTCCGCCGAAGAACTCGATACCGTCATCTTGGTTACCGATTACCTCTACGTTTTCAATCACAGTTCCTGAACCAACACCTCCCAATGTAAGGCCGTTGATTTCGTTTCCTTCACCAATATTGGCACCACCATGTCTGATGGAGATATATTTGATGACACCGGAATTGTCCGCAGGCTGGTTGCCTCCATATCTCCCGTTTGGATCTGAAGCTGGAATTCCCTCGATCTGAACCTCGGTTACGTCACCGGCAAAAGAACCTGGAGCTCGACCCAAGACCAGCAATCCACCCCAAAGACCTGTGATTGTTGGTTCCAAATTTGGACTGGAAACTTGGCCAGACGCGATTTCATCTGCCACTGATGTGAAAATGATCGGCTTTTCAGCAGTACCGTTAGCGAAGATCTTCGCTCCTCTCGCGATGATCAAAGCTGTAGCGTTAGCACCAGAACCTACTTCGCCTTTGATTATTGTTCCAGGTTCGATAGTTAGTTCAGCTCCATCAACAACAGCGATGCGGCCAGCCAATATATAGGTCTTCGAAGCAACCCATGTAACCTTTCCAGTGATGTTTGTGGTAACACGGACAGTAGTTTCTTCAGCTTGCACTGTCAGTACGTGGGTGACAGTTGCCACGGAACCATTTTTATCTCTTGCGGTAAACTCGAACACAAGGTTCTTTCCAGCATCGGCAGGTGTGGCAGTGTATGTGAATGTCTGCGTAGCAGAAGTCTCTCCGTTCAAAGGAACAGTCGTCACAACGGCACCGTCTTTCTTTACTTCGAAAGAAGCCAATCCATCAGGTGCGGTCACCGTAGCCGTAACTGGCCCTACAGTACCTCCCGCAGGAATAGTTGCAGTTGCTGGGATTCCACTAATTGCAACTGGATTGTCTGGCTCTGGATCCTCGCCACAGCTCGTGAAGACGAGAACTGCCGCCAAGAACATGAACAACAGGGCATTAAATTTTCTCATAAGAGTTAAGTTTAGTTAGCATATTTGTTGAATACGCTGCAAAACTGACTCAAAAAAAATGGTTGGTAGAATTTTCCGCTTTACGGTTTTTTTAAAAATCAATTCGGAATTTAATATTGAATTAAACTGAGGTACAAAAAAAATCCCCGGTATCCCGGGGATCTCGTTTTTGCGGCTTTTGGGCCTATTTCAATGTTACGGTTTTGTTAATCGGGATTTTTTCGAGGAATATCCGCACCAAATCCCGGGTACTCACATTGTCTGCCTCCGCCTCATAATTGAGGATAATCCTGTGGTTGAGCACATCCTCCGCGACCGCTTTGATATCCTCTGGAAGGACATAATCCCTGCCTTCCATAAAAGCCACGGCCCTGGATGCAAGATTCAAATTGATACTTGCGCGGGGAGAAACACCGAACTGTATGTACTTCGCTTCGTCCTTCAAACCATACTTTTCAGGAAACCTTGTCGCGAAGACAAGCTCGATGATATAATTCTCCAGTGGCTCGGCGATTTTGACTTCGTTGATTTGGGTACGGATGGCAAAAATATCCTCCTTGGAAAGGATTGCATTGACTTCGGAATTGAACTGCATATTGGCCATACGCCGCATGACTTCCAATTCATCAGCCTTGGAGGGATAATCTATGTGCACCTTCATCATAAACCTGTCCACCTGTGCTTCGGGCAGCGGATAGGTTCCTTCTTGATCGACGGGGTTTTGTGTCGCCAAAACGAGAAAGGGTCTATCCAATTGGAATGTCGTCTCACCGATGGTGACCTGCTTTTCCTGCATCGCTTCGAGCAAGGCTGATTGTACCTTTGCAGGAGATCGGTTCACCTCATCCGCAAGGATGATATTGGCGAAGATTGGCCCTTTCTTGACTTCGAAGTTTGCTTCCTGTTGGTTATAAATCATCGTACCGATCAAGTCGGAGGGAAGCAGATCCGGGGTAAATTGGATCCTTCTGAAATCCAGATGCAGCACTTTGGCCAAGGTATTTACCGTTAGGGTTTTGGCAAGTCCCGGTACGCCTTCCAACAATATGTGCCCATTGGTGAATAAGCCTATCAGCAAACGATTGACCATCCGGTCCTGGCCTACGACTACTTTTTTTACTTCTTCAATGACCTGTTTGATTTTCTCCTGATGCATCTTGGATCTTGGTGTTGGTTTAATTCTGGCCTTTACGATCGTGGAAAATCACACATCCCAAAAGCCCGCCTAAATTATAATAATTCTATCAATTTTGGATTGCATGAATGGATAAACGGGCGATTGGGGGAAAAGGGAAAAAGAAACTCGCAAAATTTCCCAAAAATACTTGATTTCCGAAACCCAGCTCAGCGTAATCGGGCAGGTTAATCAATGAACCTACACGGTGTGAAATTCACAAACCAAGATAGAAGCCTCGAAGCATCTTTTTTCTTTTGTAAAAGGTTATCACAGAAATTCCTGAAATTTGAACCAAACCATTTTCCCGTGTCCAAACCCATTCTCCTTATAACCCCGCCTTTTACCCAACTCAATACCCCCTACCCGGCGACTGCCTACATCAAGGGTTACCTGAATACGATTGGTAAAAAGGCATTCCAAAGTGACCTTGGAATTCGGGTAATTTTGAGGATTTTTTCGAAAGAAGGCTTGACAAAAGTGTTTGAGGCAATAGAACGACGCGGGCTAAAGCACTTGTCAGTCAACTGCCAACGCATCGTCAAGCTGCGGCAGGATTACCTCCACACTATTGATCCGGTGATTCGCTTCCTGCAATTCGACAATCCGACTTTGGCCTACACGATCTGCGAAGGGGATTTTTTGCCGCAGGCCTCCCGGTTTGCGCAATTGGATGATCTGGACTGGGCCTTTGGCACCATGGGGATTCAGGACAAGGCAAGGCATTTTGCCACCCTGTACCTCGAGGACATCGGGGATTTGATCAGCGAGGCTTTGGACCCGCATTTTGGCTTCAGCCGGTATGCAGAGCGCTTGGGAAGGTCGGCGACATCTTTTGATCCGCTGCACGACGCATTGGAGGGTCCGGAGTCCTTTACCGATCAGTTTTTGTTGGAGGAATTGGAAAGACTGATTCAAGAAACCGATCCGTACCTGATCTGCATTTCCGTGCCTTTCCCGGGAAATCTTTACGGTGCACTGCGTTGCGGAAAATTCATCAAGACCCATTTCCCAAACATCAAAGTCGCCATGGGCGGCGGGTATCCGAATACGGAACTCCGCTCACTCAAGGAACCAAGGGTTTTCAAATACCTGGATTTCATTACTTTGGACGATGGGGAGAGGCCACTGACCTGTCTTCTGGAGCATTTGGATGGAAAAAGGGAAATCGCGGAACTCAAACGGACCTTCGTACTCATGGATGGAAAAGTCCGCTATTGCAACGGCGCCAAGCACATGGACATTCCCTTCAGCCAAACGGGTACGCCTGACTACTCCGGTTTGCCATTGGACAAATACCTTTCCGTCATCGAAATCGCCAATCCCATGCACCGGCTTTGGTCGGATGGGCGCTGGAACAAGCTGACGATGGCACATGGCTGCTATTGGAAAAAATGCTCCTTCTGCGATATCAGCTTGGATTATATCAAAAACTACGAACCCGTTAGTGCACAGATCCTTTGTGACCGTATCGAAGAATTGATTGCGCAGACGGGCGAGACGGGATTCCATTTTGTGGATGAAGCGGCGCCGCCCGCACTCATGCGGGAATTGGCGATCGAAATCCTGAAGCGAAACCTCAAAATCTCCTGGTGGACCAATATCCGCTTTGAGGAAAGATTTACCGAAGACCTCTGTCGGCTGCTGCGGGCTTCGGGCTGCATTGCCGTTTCGGGCGGATTGGAAGTTGCTTCAGATAGGCTTCTTGAGATGATGCAGAAAGGCGTCACGGTCGCCCAAGTGGCGCGTGTCGCCCGGAATTTTACCGCATCCGGGATTATGGTCCATGCCTACCTGATGTACGGTTTCCCGACACAAACCGCCCAAGAAACCATCGATAGCCTCGAAATGGTACGGCAATTCTTCCTGAACAACGTCCTGCAATCGGGGTTTTGGCATTTGTTTGCAATGACTTCCCATGCACCAATCGGGATAGATCCCGGAGCGTTCAGAGTCGTGCGGACAGGACCGGAATTGGGGCTGTTTGCAGACAATGACCTCAGCCACGATGATCCCGAGGGTGCCGATCATGAGCTTTTTGGCGAAGGACTGAAAAAAGCCCTGTTCAATTACATGCATGGAATATGCTTCGAATTTCCGCTGCAGGAATGGTTTGATTTCAAAATCCCCAAGACGAAGGTATCCCCGCATTTTATCGAAAACGCCATTATGGTCGAAACCGGCAAGGTGATGAAACCCAACGCCAAGATGGTGTGGCTGGGCAACATGCCCGAACTGGAGATATCCGAAAACCTCAAAAAAGGTAAAAAAACGACCACGTATCGTATGGTGATCGAAAACAAGAATGGCACCGATACCATCTCCGTCAGCCAAAGAGAAGGTGAATGGTTGGAAACCATGGTCCGTGAAATGATGCCCAAACCGGGAAAAAAGGAAATGACTTTTGCGGATTTCGAGCAGCGCTACAGCTCGGCTAATTTGGGCGAGTTTGACAGGTTCCTAGGCTCAAAACCCTGGCGCTCACTGCGGGAATATGGGCTGGTGATGGTGTGATAAGAATAAAAACATCAGCCTAACCAACCGCGGATGGCCAATTGATGGGTCAAACCAAAGGGAAGTAGTGAACCTATTCAGTCTAAGCCTTCAGGAGTCTTGATGGAAAATGGAGGTTGTGGAAAGAAATTCGAGGTTATTTTCGGTCGACGTTCATAATCTCACCCTCTTCCAATTTGACCTTTAATTCTTCCTTCAATATAGGAAAGCGCTCCAGCACAAAGTCATCATCTCCCCTCATTTTTAAGTCCTTTATTCCCCTCCTTTTATTGGTCTCATACTGATGTGGCAACACGAAAACCGTATCTCCCACCACCTCATCGACTTTGTAAAGCGTATATTGCTTGTAGTCCAGTTTGATTTCATACACGTCCCCTTTCTGAGGGGACAAAATCAATTCGGCGTTTCTTTCCTTATTTTGGTTACTTCTGATTCCTCCCACCACAACAAAAATTGCGAACAAAACCAGCCCCGAAAAGGTCCAAATCGGGGTCTTACTTTTTGACTTCAAAATTTCATAGCTATCTCTAAACCTTGGGGGAAATTCCTCTTTTCGCAAAACCTGTTTGCAATGGGAACATTCGGTAACACCTGTCTTGGACATAGGGAACACCGGTATCCAAAAGACGTGCGCAAAACGCTGGAATACGAACATTTGAACACTATTCTTGGTGCCACAATTTGGACACTCGTAAGCAATTTTTTCCGTCGCGACTTGTGTCACCCGAGTACCGAAGAAAACCATATTTGTTGTTTAGGGTCAATTTTCAAATCCTGCATAAATCAAGCAGGAAAGGCCTCAAAGCTAAAAAAATTGGGGCATTTGGAATCACCTTGCCCTCAAGATCAAAGGGATTTTTTGATAGAAGAGAACATTCATCATAGCCAAACCCAAGGGGTCATCGATATTGGTTTTTAGAGTATTACTTTTTACCTAAAAAAATCAGCAAAATTACCTAATCACTATTTGTTAGGTAAAAAATTAACAATAACTTTCTCAAAAACGAAAGCCTTATGAAAAACAGTCTCATTTTTGCAATGCTATTGGCATTTACCTTTCTCTCTTGCAGCGAAACAGATGAAGCTCCCGAAACAACCACATTTCCCGAAGACGTCATGTTTGCGAAGGTAAAAATCGACGGACAGGATTATGAGTATTCCTACAAGCTCCTCGAAAACTATTTGACTGTCGACGAAGGAAGACCCCGGTTTGGTTTACTTGTACCTACAAGAGGCCAAAATTTCGTGATAAATCAGTATGGAAGCCTAGTTATCGAGATTATGTATGATTGCAATGCTTCACCCGGAAAAAATGCTTGTATCCAGATCCGTATAGATGGCCAAAATCCAACCGGAAAAAGCACCGATCCTTTTGTAGCAGGAATTATTCCAGGAAGTACTCCGAGAGCCTTTTTCAGAATCCGAAAGTCGAATGTGGATGTTCCACCTCCTTTCGAGCTTACCTTTGTTAATTACAGCCCGCTCAAACGAACCATAGAAGGAACATTTAAAGGACAGGCCGAATTGACAGACGCATCACAACCTGTGGTTAGAATTATCGATGTCGAGGGTTCCTTCAGAGGAGGCACTATACTTGACTAGTTTAGACTGAATCGGCAAACCGGTTGATGAGAATTGGGTACGAAGTTAAGGGCATCGTACCCAATTTTTTTTGCGCTAAAAAGTGACCTAAAACCAGAATAGTTGCTATCGCCTTACACGCTCTCAATCTCCAACCGCATATAGAAACAAATCCACTGATGACGAGAAAACTTGCGGATCAAAAGGGTTCCAAGAAATCCCTTGAGCCAAAAAAGTGATTGTTCTGTAATTGACTAGCGTTTCCCCACTTTCCCCTCCTGCTTTAAAAAAATCTTCTGAACCCTCAGCAGGCGGTAGATTTCGTCCTTTTCCATTTCGCGTACTTCGCCGACTTGGAAGCCTTCGATCGTAAGGTCTTCCACCGACCAGCGTACCAGGCGCAAGGTGGGAAATCCCACGACTGCGGTCATCTTGCGGACTTGGCGGTTTTTACCCTCGATCAGGGTCAGGCTGATCCAGGTATCAGGGACAGACTTCCGGTAGCGAATGGGCGGATTCCTTTCCGGAAGCGCAGGTGGATGGGCGAGTTTTCGGGCAATCGCCTTTTTGGTACGATAGGTTCCCGTCTCGATGCTGATGTCCACGCCCGATTCGAGCTTTTTCAGGTCCTCCGGTTCGGGAATGCCTTCTACCTGTGCGAAGTACGTTCGCTGGTGGTGAAACTTTGGATTGAGCAGGTAGTGGTTGAGCGTCTTGTCGTTGGTGAGGATAAGGAGGCCCTCGGAGTCTTTGTCAAGCCGGCCGACAGGATACACATCCGATGGAAAATCCCCCAAAGACTTCAAGGTGTCTTCCCCTCCGCTGAATTGGCTGAGGATGCCGAAGGGCTTATAAATGACAAAGTATCGGATGGCTTGCATAGGAATTTTACCTAAATTACAGCAAAAGTATCTTTGTCAAACAATTATTCATTGTCGGTTATGAAAACGATCTTGGTGAAAATCAGCAATCCCCAACAGGAAAAAGTGCTCACGGAGTTTTTGGAACAGCACCATTATGAATTTATGGCACCTGATGGGGAAAATGAATTGGAAACGATCAATAGGCTGCTGGATATTGCTGAGGAGGAAATCACCGAAAAAAAATACCGCACGCATCAATCAGCTATGGAAGAAATCAAATCCAAGTATGGATTATGAAGTAATCTGGACCGATCGCGCATTCCGGTCATTTGAAGAAATTTGCGATTATCTATTCAATTTTTTCGGCGAAAAAGAACTCGAAAAATTCATTAACAGAGCAAACTCCCTGATCGAAACTATTGCTTTGGACCCAAGGATTTTCAAAAAACTAGAGGGCCGTGAGCATGTCCACCATGGGTTTTTGCACCAAAACACGACCTTGTTTTACAAAGTGAACGAAAATGAAAAAAGGGTCTATCTATTGCTTTTTTGGGACAACCGACAAAACCCTTTTCGTTTAGGTTTGGAAATCAATTAGCTTCCACAGCCCACACAGTCAAAATGACTATCTACTGGCTTGATGCCCTTGAGCTGCATCTCCAGGTTGTGGATACGGTCGCGTGCATCCATATCCTGAAACATGTTGCCCGTAAGGGTGCTTTTGAGTTGGGCAATTTCTTGTTCGATGGCGGTTTGTTGTTCGGTCGTCATGGCGTTTGCTTTTGAAATGGAATTCCCAATTTAGAAAAAATCTAAAAAAGGCGAAGCGATACTTTGGCAAAAATTTCAGGGAAAGTTTCTCTGCAAATGAGTAAGCGGGTGGAGTACTCGCTTTGTATGCTGCCTTTGCAAAAGCGGCAAAACCATACCCTGTCGGCACCCAGCTATTTTAACTGCCCGATTTCCCTCCAGGTAATCAACTTGATATTGTTGGCCGCCAGAAGGTCCTTTGCCTTTTTGCTGGTGAAGAAATCAAAGTCTTCCTGTCTCCAGCCGGCATGCCAATGGGTAAACTTGGTCGTCAGCGCCTGCATCTCGTCATCGTCAAAAGCAATATGGTTGAGCAGGACGGTGACGCCGGACGGTAGGTCCTTCAGCAATCGGGTGTAGTACTCATCCAAACCGATTTCATCATAGATCTTTTCGCTTGCGATAGCCACATGGTCAATGACCGGGATGTTGTCGATATCAATCCCCTTGAATAGGGCCGCATTGGGTCGGATGATGCCCTCCATCATTTGGGGATTGACCATGGCCGGAATGCCGTATTCCTTGGCAAGCTTGAGGTAGGACACCAAATACTCAGGCCTGCCATAAAACACACAGCCCATATGGGAATCCAAATGCGTCGGCTTGATGCCGATTTTCAACGCAGCTTCGATTTGGGCGCGCATTTCCTTCTCGACCTCCTCGGGACTGGCATTCTTGGCGACAGACGCACAATCCTTGTACATAAATCCATCCGGCCCCACCAATCCCGGCACTTCAGACTTGGAAGCAACAGGTCCCCATTTGTAAGTATGCCACTCATTGGTCAGGGTGATATGGACGCCGATGTCCAGATTGGGCATATCCTTGATGAGCTCACCAACCTCTGTCGACCAGGCACAAGGCATCATGATGCTGGTCGAATTGACTACACCCGTCTTGATGGCATGGATGGTGGCGACATTTTCGGAATGCGCCATCCCGATATCATCGGCATGGATGATGAGCAATTTGTCGGTTTTTGAATAACCCAGTCTTTCCGCCAAACTGAGCGGCTGCTGGGCCAAGGAAGGAAGCGTCACCAAAAACGCAATCAGGTAAAGCAGGTTTTTCATGGTTTATTGTTTGAGGCCTTTGATAATCACATTGCCGGTGTTGCCGGGTTGGCAGGGATACTTGAGCAGGGTTTCGATTTTTTTGGGTTGATCAAGGAGCTTGAAAAACTCGTCCAAATATTGGATGCTGAATTTAATGTCTTTTTCGTCCAAAATCGAACTTCCATTGTAAAGTGCATAAAACGCATCCCTATGCCCACGAAAGGTATCGAGCGTAGGCGCAAAATCGGCCATATTTTCCACACAAAAGCCCCGGTACCGCCGTTCTGTAACCGCAGACATCTCCAACTCCGGCGCGGGCTTGGCATAGGGCGCATTGACCATTCCTGCATGGTCAAAATCATAGGGAATCGGGATGGGGCGGTCATTTTCGGATTTCCTGAGCAAATAGATGTTTTGCCTGTACTCGATGGACCAATCCGTGTTGCCGATCATGAGTTGAAAAATGGACATCCGCAGATAAGCTTCCAAGTCTGTCTGATGCGGGCGAATCAAATCCCGCTCGACGAGTTCCAGTCCCGTCCTGTTGACCACTGCCCCCTCTTCTTCCAACAGAAAACCCGTCAAGGTCTCGATTTTCTCCTTTTTCCCTCCTGTATCCTCAAGGGTAAGCTTTACCAAGCGAACCCGAAGTCCATCCCGATTGAGGATTTGATAGGCTTTGTAGACGTAGTATTCCCGCAGCAGGTACCGCTCGCCCTTACAAGGCATGACGAGTTTCAGTTTGTCATAACCGTGGAAAATCCCGGGATTTTCCCCCTTTTCGGGAAAATTGAGCAACAAGGGCGGATAGCTGCATATACCCATTTCCCTACGAAAATGTCCCCGGGTGCGGACTTTGATTGGAAAGGCCTCGTTTCCGGAAGCTTGGTTTTCCAACAAAAGCTCAAAAGGAAGGTATTCGGGCTTGCCACTCAGGTCTTTGAAAAGTGTATTCACGTCGCCCTTTAAGCGGATCTCCAATACTGCTTCCGAATCAAACAACCCCTGCGCATGGATGGGAACAATACTCCAAACGACCAATGGGACAAGAAAAAAAAGGAAAGGGAAACGCATGTCTGTCCGATTTACATTCACAATTGGCTCAATTTTTTCAAAAATCCTGTTACCATCCCCATGGCCTCCCGGGATTCTCCACAGGCTTGGTCAAGTCGAACTTTACAGCTACCCATCTATCTGTACCGATTCTTCGGAGATTGTAGGTGAAACTGGTATCATCCACCGTAATCCACCACACGTTGTGCGCCGCATGGGGGATCAAATTGGCGGTCTCTTGGTCAGCTGGAAACATCTGGGTCGTCGCCGAACCCGTATTGCTGGCCAATCCACCGTATTGTGTCACCTTATCCGGCGATCCATCTTCGTGCCTGTGGTCATGCTTGAGTTGGATCAATTCGTTTTTCATCGTCAAAACCCAAGTTCTGGACTTGTCTTCGCCCACATAAAATGGGATGTGGAGGAAATCAGGCCCGCATTCCATGATGTACATAGTCAGCCTTTTGCCCAAAAATGGATCATTTTCCGCAGGGGGACTGATGAGTTGCCCTTCGAAGGCCTGCCCACAACGCGCACTTAAATTTTCCCAAAAAACCTTGTTGGGAGCCATTTCCTGAGCACATATGCCCAGCGAAATGGAAAAAAGAACCGCGGCAAAGATCGTTTTCATAAATAAATCTTGGGATAATGATTTACGAATTATTCCTGAGAAGCCCAAACACTTTTCTTGGACAGCCTGTTAGCCGATTGATTATGAAGTACAGGCGCATTATCGTTTGGTTTAGAAATGACCTCCGCATCCATGACAATGTCACGCTTTCCATGGCCTGCGAAAAAGCGGAAGAAGTAATACCCGTGTATTGCTTCGACCCGAGGCATTTTGGGGAGATTGATTTGGGGATGGAAAAGATGGGTAACTTGAGGGCGAAGTTCCTTAAGGAAACTGTTTCTGAACTGCGCCAAAATCTCCAAAAATTGGGGGCCGATCTAGTCGTGCTGCAGGGATTTCCAGAAAAGGAAATCCCCAATTTGGCCGTAAGCTTGCAAGCTGAAGCGATCTTTTTCTCAGAAGAAGTCACAGACGAAGAAAAACAGGTCGATGATGCACTCGAATCCACGGCTTGGAAAAAGGGGATCAAAACCCGCTCCTTTTGGCAGCATACGCTTTTTCATATTGACGACTTACCCTTCCCAATTGGGCAGACGCCGGAGGTTTTTACCCAATTCAGAAAAGAGTGCGAAAAATTCTGCAAAGTCCGGCTGCATGCTTCCACGCCGAATGCAATCAATTTTCCTAAGATAGAAATAGAAAAAGGGCAGATTCCTGCATTGTCGGAATTTGGTTTGGAGGAGCCTGAGGACACGGGAAGAGGCGTGTTGATGTTTAAAGGTGGTGAACAAGAAGGCCTCAGGCGACTTCAGACCTATTTTTGGAACCTTGATTGCCTCAAGGACTACAAGAATACACGCAATGGCTTGCTCGGAGCAAACTACAGCAGCAAATTCTCGCCCTGGTTGGCCCTCGGTTGCCTTTCCCCAAGGCAGATTTATTGGGAAGTGAAGCGCTATGAGAAGGAACGTGTCAAAAACGACTCGACCTATTGGCTGGTCTTTGAGCTGATTTGGCGGGACTATTTCCGCTTTATTGCCAAAAAACACGGCAACAAAATCTTCCAGCTCAAGGGAATCAAACCATTTGCAGACCGCTGGAGACGGGACGAAAGCCTGTTTTGGAAATGGGCAAACGGCCACACGGGCATTCCCTTCGTGGACGCCAATATGCGGGAACTCAACGGAACGGGCTTTATGTCCAACCGCGGCAGGCAAAACGTAGCCTCTTTTTTGGTCAATGACCTTGGCATCGACTGGCGCTGGGGCGCAGCCTATTTTGAAAGCAAATTGATCGATTACGATGTGTGCAGCAACTGGTGCAATTGGATGTATGTGGCTGGCGTAGGCAACGACCCGCGCGAAAACCGATACTTCAATATCCTCAAGCAGGGCAGCAACTATGACAAAAAAGGCGATTATGTGCGGCATTGGATCCCGGAACTGGGGAAGGTACCGGGCTTTGATATTCATAGGCCTTTTGAATTGAACGCCTCCGAACTCAAACGATACGGGGTGAGTCTCGGTGGAAACTATCCCCACCCAATCGTGTCGATGAAGGTTTTTACTTAGGCAACTGATCCCAAAAAACCTGCATTCAAGCCTCAAAAAAGGAGTCCACCATTTCCAAAAACAGGAAATGGTTTTTTTATGCTTATCTAGTATTGTTTTTTCATGAAAAATCCCAACCTATGAAAGCCGCTGTGTACAGGTCCTATGGTCCGCCGGAGGTGGTCCAAATCCAAGACATCCCAAATCCAAGCCCGAAAGCGGATGAGGTATTTATCAAGGTTTTTGCCAGCACGGTCAATCGGACGGATTGCGGATTCAGGAGTGCGGAATACTTCATCTCCCGGTTTTGGAGTGGACTTTTCCGTCCAAACGAGCCTGTATTGGGTTGTGAATTTGCGGGAGAAGTGGTGTCGGTGGGCGAAAAAGTCAAAAAATTCCAAATCGGTGATCGGGTATATGGCTTCGACGATGCCCGTTTTGGAGGCCACGCCCAATTCAAAACCATCTCTGAAAACGCAGGCATTGCCAAGATACCGAATGGCATTGATTATCCAACCGCGGCCATGTTGACTGAAGGTTCCCATTACGCACTCGGCAATATCCGTGCTGCAAAGACCCAGGCAGGACAGCAAGTGATGGTCTATGGCGCGACCGGCGCGATCGGTTCGGCAGCCGTACAACTGCTCAAATACTTCGGTGCGCATGTGACCGCGGTCTGTCCTTCCCCAAAGGTGGATTTGGTGAAATCGCTTGGAGCGGATGTGGTGATCGACTACACCCAGGAAGATATCTCCAACTTGGCGACGAGGTTTGACCTGATTTTCGATGCGGTGGGCAAAAGCTCTTGGGGCGCATGCAAACCGTTGTTGAAACCACAGGGAAAATACATGTCGACCGAATTGGGCAAAAATGGTGAAAACGTCTGGAAAGCGATCTTGCAGAGTAAATCCAAGGGAAAGCGACTGCTGTTCCCAATTCCCACCACTGAACAAGAGGATATCCGTTTCTTGGGGGAATTGGCGGCGAAGGGGTACTTCAAACCGGTATTGGACCGAACCTATGATTTGGAAAATATCGTCGAAGCCTATCGCTACGTCGAGACGGGACAAAAAACCGGAAACGTGGTCATTAACATTCCACAGAACTGATAGATTTTTTCGGTTGCCGGGATTTTTCGGATGGTATTTTGGCTTGGTTGATTTTGGCCTATATTGACGCTGTTTGGATATTTGCCAATTCAGCTTCACGTATGAAAAATCCCTGTTTCAAAACCATCCTAAGATCTTGGATGCTTGTTCAGCCATTGGTTGTTTTATTGATTTTTTCCTGCCAAAACAAAGACCAAACCCAACAAGCCGAACATTTGGGACAAATGGAAGCATTTGCCGAAATGGTCGCTGCAGGCGTCAAACCGATTGCCTTGAGTGCGCCACTCGCTCCCGAAGAGGCGAATGGTCTCTTTGAAAAAGCGGAGGAAATCGCCAAAAAGCATGGTGTATCCATCTACCGGGAAGCTGATTTGGTACAAACGCAATTGTTCCCAGCAGATGTCGCCAAAGGAAAGGAAGTGCTGATTTTCTATTCGGGCAACAGCTTGGACGCTTATCTTGACCTGAAAAAGACCCTGAGCGATGGAACCTCGGGAGAGGCAGAAGCACGCAGGTTCGGTCGGCTACTGGGCTACCCCGTCACGCATATCAATCGACTTTTGGCAAAAAATTCGGACTTCCGGACTTTGGCGGATTTTGGGATTTCCGCGACCAACCTTTTTTTGTACTATAAGGACTTGCCGCGGGCTAGGGATTTTTACCACCGTCTATTAGGGCTGGAGATCGTGTCGGATTATGGTTTTGCTGTGACGCTTCGGATTTCGCAGGACGCTTTCGTGACCTTGGTCGATGCTGCGGTGGGTCGACACAAGGCTGAGGAACCCAAAACCGTCGCAATTGCCCTCCTGACCGACCAATTGCCGGAATGGTACACCTACCTGCAGACCCACAATGTACAAATCAAATACGAGTACAAGCCAAAAACCAACAATGCCCACGACGGCTTTGTAGCTGTGGATCCTGAAGGCTACCTGCTGGAATTTGAGACATTCAAACAACATCCCGAAAATGAACGCCTGATGCCGCAGCTCCGGCGCTTTGCCGCCTTGCCAACGCAAAGTGACAGTGTGGCGGCTGGAATGGGATTTTATGGGGCAGTCACCTGGCTGTATTACCAGGATATGCAGGCTGCGCAACTTTTCTATGAGGAAAAAATGGGTTTTGAACTCATCGTGGACCAAGGCTGGGCCAAGGTGTACAGGGTTTCCGAAACGGGATATGTGGGATTGGTGGATGAGCGGCGCGGCATGCACCGGTACACCGAACTGAAAGGAACGAGTATATCATTCATTGTGAAAGACTGGGAAGGCTGGCATGGATATGCGCAAGCCAATCAGCCCCTGCCAATTATCAAGGAAAGATATACCGGAAAAGATGGGCGCTACGAAGCCTTTGTCGGCGAAGATCCCGGGAAGTATTTCTTGGAGTTCAACCAATTTTTGGAGCATCCAGACAATAAACGGCTGTTGGAGGTTTTGGGGGAAAAATAGCTGTCTGTCAGTGATATCAGGAAAGCGTCAATGAATCCAAAAACTCCCTGATCGCCTCCAAACTCTTTTCGGGCTCCTCAAACATCCCCATGTGCGCAGCGTCTTCCAATTCGAGGTAAATGTCCGCGAATGGCTGGAGCTGACGGCTGTTTTCAATTTTCACGGCTGTGTCCAAACGTCCAGAGATCAACAATTTTTTGCCCAAAAAATGCTTCCAAACATCCAACCTATCCTTCCTGTCCCGCATGGCCGCGGTATAAGCGATCAATGCGGCGGTACTGCTGCGCTTTCCTTCTTGGATCAACCATTGAATCCTGCTTTCGAGATGCACAGCCTTTGACGGAGCGAAAAGCCCTGGAACAAAGGATTCCAAAAACGGGTCAATGCCGTTCTTTTCCAAGAAAGCAATCACCTTATTGCGGGTGTGTTTTTTCTCCGCATCATCCGGCAAAGCCGTTGAGTGGAAAAGGCCGATCCCCTTCAATCTTGGTCCCAAAAGCTCCGCCAACGCGAGGGTCACATAACCGCCCAAGGAATGTCCAATCACAATAGGCGACTCGATCCGCTCTTTCTCCATCCAATCGGCCATGTCAGCGGCCAAACTTTCCATCGAGATTTCCTTTTTGGGTAGGGGATTGTCCCCAAAACCCGGCAGGTCAATGGCAAAAACGGTATGCGTGGCCGCCAAGGCTTCTGCCATTTCAAACCAGATTTCTTTGGATTCGCAGAATCCATGGATCAGGATCAGAGGCTGTCCTTGGCCGGTTTTGGTGAAGTGGGGCATAAAAACAATTTTTCTTTCAAGGCACTTTAATAACCCAAAAGTAACGATGAAGTATTGGTTATATAAAATGCATCGTCAATTTGATCGGTGATTTTAAAGGAGCTTTCAACCCCAAATGATGAACCTTTGATTTCTTAAAGTCAATGACCAAAATCGGCTCAACTCAAACAACATTAGTAGAACTTATCCGCTGATAGCTTAAGCTCGAGAAATATTACCTAGCTGCTACCCTAATCGTTAGACCAAAATTTGTTCTCCCTATAATAGGTTTGTTACTAAAATGTCTTCATCCAAGGACTCCCAATGAATACCTTCTCCTCCACCAATGAAACGAAAATTCAAAAGTGCATCTTGGTTTGCATCTCGTAGCTTTGGGAACCACTCCAAAGGAATACTAAGTTCCCGTCCATCCTCTAAAGAAATATACATTCTGGCCTCATCGAACCTGACGTCTATTGCTAAGGGTGATTTACTTATTGTCAAAATACTCATTCCAAGATCTTTCTAGTGTCAACTGATAAAGCTCAATAAATTTACGAATTTCTTTAAGGTCCTTTGCTCCAAATCCTTTCGATTTTACCAATTCAATAGGCCTGAGAAGAAATTTTGCCGTGGCATTTCCCTTTTCAACGTGGATATGCGGGGGATCATGGTCGTTAGAATAGAAAAAGAAGCGATACCCAAAGACATTCAGAACCGTCGGCATAGGCCCTACTAAACCTCAACCTCCACCATTTCCCGTACTGCGTTGGCAATTCCCTCGGGGTCGAAGCCACATTCGCGGTGAAGCTCGATCTGTTCGCCGTGCTCCACAATGCGGTCCGGAATCCCCAAGCGCCTTACCTGAGCGGCGTAACCGTGGTCTGACATCCACTCGATCACGGCAGAACCAAATCCACCCATGATACAGCCATCCTCCACAGTCAGGACTTTCTTGAATTTCCCAAAAACTTCCTGCAATAACTCCCTGTCAAGCGGCTTCACAAATCGCATGTCGTAGTGTGCGGGCTTCAATCCTTCTTTCGCAAGCATTGCACAAGCCTCGACGGCATAGTTCCCAATGTGTCCGATTGTCAAAATAGCCACTTCCTCACCTTCCTGCACGATGCGTCCCTGGCCGATCGGAATTTCTCGCATAGGCGTTCTCCATTCAGGCATCACGCCTTGGCCTCTAGGATAACGGATCGAGAACGGCCCTTCGAACTGCGTAGCTGTGAACATCAGGTTGCGGAGCTCCTCCTCATTCATGGGTGCGGAAACGACCATGTTGGGGATGCAACGGAAATAGGCCAAATCATAAGCCCCATGGTGCGTCGGCCCATCCGCTCCGGCAAAGCCGGCGCGATCCAGACAAAAAACTACCTGGAGATTTTGCAGCGCCACATCGTGCACAACCTGGTCGTAGGCACGCTGCATGAAGGATGAATAGATATTGCAGAAAGGAATTAGCCCTTGCGTGGCCAAGCCGGCAGAAAACGTGACAGCATGCTGCTCGGCAATACCCACGTCAAATGCACGGTCAGGCATTTCCTTCATCATGATATTCATGGAAGAACCGGAGGGCATCGCAGGTGTCACCCCCATGATCTTGGGATTCTGTTTTGCCAATTCCACAATGGTATGGCCAAACACATCCTGGTACTTGGGAGCCTGGGGTGCACTTGGGACCTTTTTGAAAATTTCTCCAGTGACCTTGTCGAATAGCCCCGGTGCGTGCCAAGTAGTCTTGTTGCCGTTTTCGGCAGGGCCATAGCCTTTGCCTTTGACGGTCACGCAGTGGAGTATTTTTGGACCTGGAATATCGCGAAGGTCGGAGATGATCTCTACCAAGTGGTTGACATCATGACCGTCGACAGGGCCAAAATAGCGCAGATTGAGCGATTCGAAGAGGTTGCTTTGCTTCAAAATCGCGGACTTGATGGCTCCTTCGATTTTGGAGATGATCTCTTGGGCTGATGAGCCAAATTTGGATATTTTACCCAAAAGGCTCCACACTTCGTCCTTTACCTTGTTGTAGGTATGGGAAGTGGTGATATCTGTGAGGTAGTCCTTGAGTGCCCCCACGTTGGGGTCGATGGACATGCAATTGTCGTTGAGAATAATGAGCAAGTTGGTATCGGAAACACCCGCATGGTTCATCGCCTCAAAGGCCATCCCACCAGTCATGGACCCGTCGCCGATGACGGCCACGTGCTGTTTGTTTTTTTCTCCCTTGTACTTGGAAGCAACTGCCATGCCCAAAGCGGCAGAAATGGAGGTGCTTGAATGGCCCACGCCAAATGTGTCAAACTCGCTCTCTTTCCTTTTCGGAAATCCCGAAAGACCGCCATATACCCTGTTGGTATGGAAATTATCCCTACGTCCTGTCAGTATTTTGTGTCCATAAGCTTGGTGCCCAACATCCCACACGAGCTGGTCTTCGGGCGTATTGAGCACATAGTGCAGGGCTACGGTCAGCTCCACTACGCCTAAGCTCGCGCCGAAATGTCCGCCATAAACCGACACGATATCCACGATGTACTGTCTCAGTTCATCACAAATTTGGACCAGTTGGTCTTTCGAAAATTTTTTGAGATCGTCGGGTGAGTCGATCTGTGCGAGCAATTTTCCAGGTTTGATGGTCATCAGCAATGTGTTACATGATAAAGGTAATAAACATCAGCATCCGCATAATGTTTTGAAAAAGATAATTTCGGGAGTGGTTTTCGATACAGGCTTGAATTTACCTGTAGGGTGTTTAATTTACCATTAAATGGATATCTTTGAAATCCGTTCGGGCGCAAAAATAATATAAATAATATAGTTTCCAGTGAGTTTCGAAATCAAATTGCCTCTCTTTGAGGGACCTTTCGACCTGATGCTCTTTTTCATCGAAAGAGATGAGCTGGATATCTATGACATTCCGATCGCCAAAATCACCCAGGACTTTTTGGAGTATATCCACCATTTGGAGAAGATGGAGATCGAGGTGGCGAGCGAATTTATCCTCTTTGCAGCCACACTGATGAAGATCAAATCACGTATGTTGCTGCCACGCCCAGAATTGGATGAGGAAGGAAAGGAAATCGATCCGCGGGAGGAATTGATCCGACACCTATTGGAGTACAAAAAATACAAATCGGTGATCCTCGAACTGGCAAGCCTCGAAGAGCAAAGACTCTCCAAGGAAAAAAGGGGCAATATCCAATGGGAATTGGAGCAGCTTTCCAAGGCTGAGGATGTGGATGCAGAGATGCAGGATTTGGACTTGTTCAAGCTTTTGAAGGTCTTCCAAAGGGTCATGTCCAAATATGCCAACCGGACTGACGAAACCAAACACACGGTTGTGCAGTATCCATATACCATTGAGCAACAAAAGGATTTTGTCTTGGAAAAAATCAGCTTTCGTGACCGGGTTCCCTTCACGGAGTTTGTGCAATACAAACCCGACAAAATATTCGTTATTTATACATTTTTGGCCATTTTGGACCTCCTGCAGCTTTCACTCGTGACAATCACGATCGGAGAAGGTTTCAACAATTTTTGGGTTGAGAAAAAAGAACCTGTTGCCGCTGCATAAGTATGAAGTTGGACAACAAGAAGATTTTCCAGACACTCAACCCCAATAAAGTATGGGTTCCAATCCTCATTGGTTTGGCGATCGTTTTTTACATGTTTTACACGGATCCCTCGATCAATGCCAATACCCTCAAAGGGGTTTTTGACGCATCTGTATGGTGGATATTGTTGGCTATTCTGGTCATTTTGGGACGAGATGTCGGCTATATTTTCAGGATAAGGGAAATCACGGATAGACAACTTACCTGGACACGTGCTCTGTATGTCATCATCCTTTGGGAGTTTGCGTCTGCTGTGACGCCATCTGTGGTCGGCGGTTCGGCAGTTGCCATTTTTATCCTAAACAGGGAAGGAATCAAACTTGGAAAGGCAATCGCTTACGTGATGGTCACAGCGATCCTAGATAACCTGTTTTTTGTCATTGGCGCCCCCATCATCCTGTATTTTGCCCAAGGGAACATTTTCCCTTCCGGAAGGATCATGGAAATGCGATTTGGTAGGAGTATCGAGGTCCTGTTTTGGATTTCCTATGGACTGTATGCCTCGTACTCACTCGTGATGGCATTGGCGCTTTTTTACAAGCCCCGGGTTTTCAAATGGGTGTTGTTAAAAATATATTCCATCAAATGGCTTCGGAAATGGAAGCATTCAGCCAACGAGTACGGCAACCAAATCATCGAAGCCTCGAAGGAACTCATAGGTAAAAACGCCAAATATTGGGTGACGATAATTGTTGCGACGATATTCATTTGGAGTTCCAGGTACTTGATGCTCAATGCACTAATTGGAGCTTATGCTGATTTGGATATCTATGAGCACATCACGATTTTTGCCCGACAGGTTATCATGTGGATCGTGATGATGATATCGCCAACCCCGGGCAGCAGTGGCACGGCAGAGTTTTTCTTTGCCCAGTTCTTTGCCGAGTTCCTCAATGGCTACACCTTCGTGACGAGTATCTTGTGGAGGTTGCTGACGTACTATCCCTATTTGTTTTTGGGTGCGATATTCTTACCTCGTTGGATCAAGCAAGTATTTTTTAAAAAGAAAGAGCATTGATCGACAATTGCTATTTTTAGGTTATGATCCAATCGCTCACGCCCCGACAGATTACCGATATTGTCCAAGGGCAATTGCTCGGACCCTCAGAGGACGCGCTTATCTCGATGGTATCCATCGATTCGAGGAGCATTCTGCAGCCAGAGTCCACGCTTTTTGTGGCGCTCAAAGGCGCCAAATTTGACGGTCACACGTTCGTTCCTTCTTTGTTGGATTTGGGAGTGAGCTGTTTTTTGGTGAAAAATGATTTCCCCGACGCTGCGTCTATTTCCCATCGGGCAAGTTTCATCCTGGTTGACAATACACATACCGCACTCCACCAACTGGCGGCATACCAGCGCAGTCTGTTTAAAAACCCACTCGTCGGCATCACCGGGAGCAACGGGAAGACCATCGTGAAGGAATGGTTGGGGCAGGTTTTGGGAAGAAAATTCCCCGTCGCCAAAAGCCCCAAGAGCTACAATAGTCAAGTCGGCGTACCACTTTCCGTATTTGGCATCCACGCCACCGACAAAGCCGCCATCATGGAAGCAGGTATCTCCAAACAGGGAGAAATGTCCAAATTGGAAGCGATCCTCAAACCCGAAATCGGGATTTTCACCAATATCGGTACCGCCCACGAGGAAGGTTTTCCTTCGATGGAGGATAAACTGAAGGAAAAAGCGCTGCTGTTTGACCACAGCAAATTTGTCATTTGCCGAAAAGAACATGCGGCAATCCACCAGCATTTATTGGACAAATTGGGAGAAGAGCGTCTGATTGTCTGGTCGGACGATGTCGGCTGCGACTATACCCTGACCGTTCGCAAGGATCCGGATCATGCCAAAATCCTGCTGATGCGGCCGGATTTGAGCATTTTTACCTTTTCGGTTCCCTTCTTGGACGAGGCATCGCTCGAAAACATTCGCCATGTAATTGTGGCCTCACTCACCTTGGGTTTGGAGCCGACAGATATCCAGGAAGGCATCAGCCACCTGA
Organism: Mariniradius saccharolyticus AK6; assembly: GCF_000330725.2. GTDB lineage: Bacteria > Bacteroidota > Bacteroidia > Cytophagales > Cyclobacteriaceae > Mariniradius > Mariniradius saccharolyticus. The sequence continues at coordinate 185,960 of NZ_AMZY02000005.1, forward strand.
AAGCTGTGGAAATGCGGCTAACCTTGAAGCCAGGTATCAACGACTGCCTATTGATCGATGATACGTACAACAACGACTTGGCAGGGCTTAGGCTAGCATTAGACTTTATGAGCGCGCAGCGGCCCAAAGACAGGAAAGTGGTGATCCTCTCAGACATGTTGCAGGTGGGAAAGCCCCAGGAGGTTTACCAAAAAATCGCCGAGCTCCTCCAATACCACCGGGTTGACTTTCTGGTGGCGGTTGGACAGCATATTCGACAGGCACTTTCCCATTTTCAAGGCGAATCGCGCCATTTTGCGGACACCAAGTCATTGGTTGCCGGTATCTCCGATCTCAATTTCGAAAACGACCTGATCCTCATCACGGGTGCAAGGGAATTCCGCTTCGAGCAAGTCGTCGATCGGCTGCAGCAGCGGATACATGGTACCACCCTGGAGATCAACCTCAATGCGCTGACCCACAATTACAATTTTTACAAATCAAAAATCCTTCCCCATACCAAGATTATGGTCATGGTCAAAGCCTTCGCCTATGGAGGTGGGGCCGCCGAAATCGCCAATCACCTGCAGCAAATGGGGGCCGACTATCTCGCCGTCGCCTACACCGATGAAGGCGTCGCACTGCGGGAAGCAGGTATCAAGCTTCCGATTATGGTACTCAATCCGGTACAGGAGTCCTTCATCCACCTGCAGCAGTTCCACTTGGAACCTGTTGTGTATGGCCTGGATTTTTTCAAACAACTGGGAAAATACTGTCGCCACCAAGGCACCGACATGCATATCCACCTCGACTTTGACACGGGCATGCATCGCCTTGGTTTCGAAATGGAGCATTTGCAGGATTTGAAAACGCTGATCATTGATTTTCCCGAACTCAGAATAGCCAGTATGTACACCCACCTCGTAGGTGCCGACGAGGAGGCGCACCATGATTTCTCGATCCGCCAATTGGAGGATTTTCTGAAAATGTGCAGCACCTTGGAATCAGCGCTTAGCTACCGCCCACTCCGCCACGCACTCAACTCGGCAGGCATCGTCAGGTACCCCGAATACCAAATGGACATGGTGCGCTTGGGAATCGGGCTCTACGGCGTAGAGGTCAGTGGACTGTATGAGGGACACCTGAAACCAATCAGCAGCCTGAAAACCACTGTCTCCCAGGTAAAACACCTAAAAGCAGGAGAAACCATTGGCTACAGCAGAAAGGGAAAAATGGACCAAGACGGCCAAATCGCCACCATCGCAATCGGCTATGCGGACGGTTATGACAGGCGGTTCAGCAATGGCAGGGGCTTCGTGCTCATCCATGGACACCGTGCACCCGTGATCGGCAATGTCTGCATGGATATGACCATGCTGGACGTGACGGGCTTGGAGGTGCGTGAAGGCGATGAAGTTTTGATCTATGGACCCGGCATTTCGCTGAAGGAACTCGCCGAACGCATCGGGACCATTCCCTATGAACTGCTAACCAATATCAGCAGCCGGGTCAAGCGGGTGTATTATTTGGATTAAACTGTACGATTACTTCTAGGAGATGAAATTGCCGACTTCTGACTAACTTGGATCTGATGAGATCAAAGTTTGAAACGAATAGGCAGATACATTTCCGTCTTCACCGGGTTGCCGTTTTCGACTTTGGGAGAGAAATTTTTCTGATACTTTTTCATCACCCTCAAGGCTTCATTGGCCAACGCTGGATGCACGTCTTCGGGATTCATTACTTCAATCTCGGAAATTCTTCCTTCCTCGTCCAATTGGAACGCTAGATATACCATGCCCTCGGCTCGGTCGGACCGCGCTTCAGAGGGGTAATTCAGGTTACTAGCCAAGAAGTTGTCCCAGGCCTCCGGCCCGCCAACAATGGAAGCCTCTCGAAAGAGCCCGAGGTCTAAAGGATTGCCCGAGTTATCCCATCTTTTTTCCTCAACCAGTTGCCAATTCGCAGTTCTTTTGAGAGCCGCAAGTATCCCATTAGAATGAAACACAGAATCAACAGTAGACTTACTGGAATTATCTACTCGATAAACTCTGATAACGGCCCGGGAATTTTGATCAAAATCCTTTAACGAATATTGTAATACATTCCCTTTTTTCCCTAGATACTCGACCTTCTCTTGTACCAAAACACTGTCCAAGTTATAAGTCTTCGCAACTCGAATATTTGACTTGCTTTCCTCCGTAGTTTGGAAATAACGCGGCTCATACTTTGTTACATCCTTAATCGGACGCTTGTACTTATTGAGAAAAATAGTTCCCTGGGCAAAGCAGACCTGATGAAATATGCCAATAGAAAACAAAAGCATCAAAAGAAGATAAGACCGTTGATTTTTCATTTGACGGGTTTTGATTACGATGTGATTATTGCAGAGGAGAAATTTTGATCAATTGCTAACCCTTACTTTTTCTTCTTCAACGGCTTGCATTCTTTGCAAAAGTCAGGGTACTGCTCGAGCTCGAGAAGCACTTCCTTGTGCATGCGATCGAGCACTTCCCGGTTCATCCCGAGATCGGCTTCTTCCATGGATTGGGTGCTCCTATCGTTCCAATCCTTATTCACGCTTTCAAAGAAGGCCCCGAGCTTGTTGGGGTCAGAAAAAGCTTCCTTTTCGTCGTATATCTTTTTTCTGAACTTGCGCGCATACAACTCCGCCAAATCAAACTGAAAATCTGCCATGGCGACCATATTGTTGGCCATTTCCAAATTGGGGGCCTTGATGGTCGAGGCCGTTGGCTGAAATACGACGGTGACCTTTGAGTTAAAGTTTTTGGTAAACATGTACTCGTAGTTACTCATCGCGTAGTTGAAATCCATTTTGATCCCGGCGCCAAGGTAATATGAGCTAAGGGAAGGATCGATCTTGGTACCCTTGGATTTGAAGTCTTCCAAGGTAACTTCGTATTCGGGTGTCCACTCGATGGATTCTTGGGAAAATGCTTCAAAACACAAAAACGCGGCAAAACAGGTTAGTAGAAATTTACGCATAAGGATATAGATTAGGCGTCGAAAAATATCCAAAAAATCCCAACCAAAAATCGAACATCAAAAATAAATTTAGACATCTGACTATTTTGTTTCTTGATCCGCGAATGAATCCTTTGGTTTAACCATGGGTGGAAATCAAGCTTTGAACCGATGAAGTTTAGGCACTCTCATCCTAACCAAAATGACCCCTGCCGAAAGAATTGTCAACAAGCCAACCACCCAAATTGAAACGTTCATCCCAAAGGCATCCGCAAGAAATCCCGTCAATATTGCTCCGATGGCGTAACCCAAATCCCGCCAAAGCCTGAAAATTCCGATGCTCTTGGCCCGATCTCCCGGGTGGGTATTTTCAGCCACAGTTGCCAAAAATGTCGGATAAACCAAGGCCGTCCCAAATCCCAATACGGCGGATAAAGCGAGGTATTCCCACATTTCCTTAGCAACCACAAATACAAGCAGCGCCACACCCTGTAGCAACATTCCCCAAAACAGAAGCCACTTTTTCGGAAAAACGTCCGCTAACAATCCGGTAAACAACTGTCCTATTCCCCAAACCGCCGGATACACCGCGGTAACAATTCCTATCTGCGCCAAATCGAAGCCTTTACCAGACAAAAGAATGGGGAAAATCCCCCAAACCATGCCGTCATTCAGGTTATTTACCAAGCCCGCCTGTGTCACTGACCCAAGGTTGGGATTCCGCCAGGAAGTTTCCCAAAAAGGCTTGTGGAGACGCGGAACTTCCGAGACAGATTGCTCCTTTGCCACGTGGTGTTTTGTGTCTTTCACAAAGAACATCGAACCCAACAAACCCAAAACCGCCATCCCGATCCCGATGTAGAAAGGGTAAGGTCTAAGTCCATAGGCCGAGGCTATATATCCTGTCAAAAACGCCACCACAGCGACTGCCAAGTAGCCAGCAAACTCGTTGAGGCCCATCGCAAAGCCTCGCTGCTTTTCGCCGACCAAGTCGATCTTCATGACCACGGTGCTACTCCAAGCCAAACCTTGGTTGATGCCAAGCAGCACATTGGCCGCTACAATCCAATTCCAATCAGAGGCAAACATCAGGATGAACGGAACCGGCAAGCCAAAAAGCCAACCAAACACCAGCAGGTTTTTTCTCCCCACCCGATTGGCAAAAGCACCAGCAAAGTAATTTGTCAGCGCTTTGACGATACCAAAAACGAAGATAAAGGAGAGAATCGCGGTTTTTGCGGCAATTCCAAACTCTTCCTCCGCGATTTGGGGTAGGATGCTCCGCTCGAGCCCGACCATCCCGCCCACAAAAGCATTGACGATGACCAACAGGCTGAATTGCCTCCAATTTTCCTTGAGGCCAAGGTGGACGTTTTGCATAATGCAAAAATAGAACGACCCTAACGGCAGGTAAGTGATGATTATTACAAGAATATCATCGCAATGGGACTAGCAAGAGATTTCAACCAATACTTCCCCAAATTCAGTTGCTAAACAACATATTCCTTGATTTCTTCCATAGGCGGATCAAGGATTTTTCCCATTTTGCCCTATCTTGGGTCTTAGCTAATCTTAACGCGCTCCACCAAAAAACATGCAATTCAGAACCCTTGGCAAAACCGGATTAAATGTCTCCGTACTCGGCTTTGGCGCATCCCCGATGGGAAATGTCTTTGATCCAGTGGATGAAAATGAAGCCGTCAGCTCGGTGCACAAGGCCATCGATCGGGGCATTAATTTTTTCGATGTTTCGCCTTTTTACGGATTGACGCTTGCAGAATCCAGACTCGGAAAGGCACTCGGGGGCAAGCGGCAGGGAATTATCCTCGCCAGCAAGTGCGGCAGGTATGGATTGCAGGATTTTGATTTTTCCAGAAAAAAAATCCTCGCGAGCATCGATGAATCCTTGATGCGGCTGAAGACGGATTACCTGGATTTGTTCCAACTGCATGACATCGAGTTTGTGGACAAGCAGATTATCATAGAAGAAGCAGTGCCTGCAATAAAGGAAGTAGTCCAATCCGGAAAAGCGCGGTTTTGGGGAATCACAGGACTTCCCGTCCGGTATCTGGCGCATATAGCACGGGAGACCCAGCCCGATACGGTCTTGTCGTGGGCCCATTACAACCTGCTTGAGGACCAGATCAATGATGAACTGGTACCGCTTCCCAAGGAAAAGGGTTTCGGTTTGATGAATGCGGCACCACTGCTACAGCGGATTCTTTCTGAGGAGAAATTACCCCCGTGGCACCGTTCTCCGGAAGCCGTCAAGGCCACGCAGCCAAAATTGTCGGCGCTTTGTAAGCGATATGGTCTGCGCCTGAGTGATGTCGCTATTCGCTATGCTGTCGACCATGAAGCGATCGCTACGACGATCGTGGGCATGTGCGAAACACATATTGTTGACAAGAACATCGATGCTTTGGAAGTAAAAATCCCAAACGAGCTTATGCAGGAAATCCAGCAACTCGTCGCCCCAGTCAAGAACCAGATGTGGTATGAAGGAAGGCCCGAAAACAATATTTGATTGAAATGAAGCTGTTTGATTTCCTTCCCAAAAATATTGATTAGAAAAAGGAAAAAACGCCCAAAATGAATTAAATGAAAGCACTGTTTCTTACCGAAGTCGGAAAAACGGAAGTCCGGGAAATCGAAAAACCTACACCCAAGGCCGGTGAAGTCCTGCTCGAGGTAGGCATGGTTGGATTTTGCGGGGGAGACTTGAATGGTTTCAAAGGCCTTTTCCCGCTGCAGGAATACCCCAATGTCCTAGGACATGAAGTTGGAGCCACGATCGTGGAAATTGGCGCTAATGTCCCCTCCGAGGTTCGTCCTGGAGAAAAAGTAACGCTTTACCCCTATCTCGCCTGCGGGATATGTGTCGCCTGTCGCAAAGGCCGGCCCAATGCCTGCAAATTCAACAAGACGATGGGCGTCCGCCGTCCAGGGGCGATGACGAGGTACGTCACGGCACCTTGGCAGGATGTTTTTCCCTCCAAGAAACTCAGTCTCCGCGAACTCGCCTTGGTGGAGCCACTGACGGTGGGATTCCATGCCGTGAGCCGCGGACGGGTAGGTGCAGAGGACCGCGTTGCCGTGATCGGCTGCGGAATTGTGGGCCTGGGCGCTGTTGCATCTGCGGTGAATAAAGGTGCCAAAGTGATTGCCATCGATCTCGACGATTCCAAGCTGGAGATTGCGCACAAAATCGGTGTGGCTCACGCGATCAATCCGTCCAAAGTAGATTTACATCAAGCGCTGCACGAAATTACCGGAGGAGACGGGCCCGACGTAATCATCGAAGCAGTCGGCAGTCCAGCTACCTACCAAGCAGCTGTGGACGAAGTGGCGTTTCTCGGTCGGGTAGTTTGCATCGGCTATGCAAAGGCGCCGGTTTCCTTCAATACATCTTTGTTTGTCCAAAAGGAAATCGAAATCCTCGGCTCGCGCAATTGTGTGGGCAGGACGGATTTCCCGGAAGTGATTTCGTATCTGGAAGCAGGGAAATTTCCAATAGAGGCCGTAGTCAGCAAAGTCATCTCTATCGACCAAGGGCCTGAAACGATGGCGGCTTGGGCGGCAAATCCGCAGGGAATCATCAAAATCATGCTTAATCTGGAAGACCAATGATCAAATCCGCTGTCACCATAGCCTTGGTCCCGCAGATCAAAACCGGTCCTTGGATTTTTTGGAATGATCTGGAAATGGGCATGAAACAAGCGTCCGAGTTGGGATTTGATGGCGTGGAGCTGTTTACGGCTTCTGCTGACAGCATCGATCCCAGTAAATTGGAGAAACTTCTGGCAAAATATCGACTCAGCTTGGCTGCATTAGGCACCGGTGCGGGTAAAGTGCTGCATGGCCTCACATTGACAGATCCTGATCCCACGATGCGTGCCAAGGCGCAGGCCTTCGTTTCGGATATGATCGCTTTTGGCGCAAGATTCGGTGCACCCGCGATTATTGGCTCTATGCAAGGCAATGTCCAGCCGGGGGCAGATCGGCAGCAGACGATCGAATGGTTCAAAGAGAGTCTAGAAATCCTAGCAGACAAAGCGTCATCCCTTGGCGTGCATTTGATCTATGAACCGCTGAATCGCTATGAAACCAAACTTTTCAATACCTTGGAAAGCAGCGTCTCTTTGTTGGAATCATTGAAAGCCAATCAAGTCAAACTCTTGGCGGATCTTTTCCATATGAACATTGAGGAAACAGCGTTGGCACAAAGCATTCGGGAATTCGGAAATTATATAGGTCATGTGCACTTTGCAGATTCGAACCGAAAACCCATGGGATTCGGACATACGGGTATGGCACCAATTGCCGAGGCTTTGAGGGAAATCAGCTATGAAGGTTACGTTTCCGCGGAAGCCTTTCCCTGGCCGGATTCGAACGCAGCCGCCAAGCAAACCATCCAACAATTCCGAAAGTTCTTCAGATAGCCACGACACTTCTCCAAACCTTAAAATATCCCAACTTTCAAACCTTCAAACCTCCCCGCCATGAAACGCTTTTGCCTCGCCCTTGACCTGATTGACGATCCAGACTCTATCCGGGAATATGAAAAATACCATGCCCCTGGTGCCGCTTGGCCGGAAGTGACGCAGCATGATATTGACTGTGGTATCCTGAACATCGAGATTTTCAGGACCAGCAACCGGATGTTTATGATTCTGGAAACCGTGGATGATTTTTCCTTTGAGCAGAAAGCCAAAATGGACGCTGCCAATCCCGTAGTTGCCAAATGGGAGGCGCTGATGTGGGGCTTTCAGCAACCGCTTCCATGGGCAAAACCCGGAGAAAAATGGGTCTTAATGGACCGGATTTTTAAGTCGGGGCTGTGAGGTCCAGATAGAAAAAAAGCCCTCCGGTTATCAGAGGGCTTTCAAGTCATTTTTTCAAGGTGAACTCCGGCAAAGGAATAATCTTTCCACCAGCCATCGCAGACTCATGTGCCAAAATACCCACGCAGGTGATGTTGGCGGATTGGCGGTGGTCCGGATAAGGTGATTTCTTTTCTGCCAATGCCGTCAAAAACGCATGTGCCAAATGCGGATGCGAACCTCCATGACCAGCACCTTGGATAAAGGATAGGTGTTGGTTGTCATCGGAATCATACACACCCGCGGTCGTAAAGGAAGCAATTTCCTTAGGCAAAAGGTGTGCATAATCAGGTACCTCCACCAAGGAAGGCTCTTCTCCGGTATGTATGACGTGCGGCTTGTGCTCAATGAGGGTCCATTCGAAGGATTTCTTGGAACCATACACATCGAAGCTTTCCCGATACTGTCGCGCAGTATTGAAAAGCGAACGGGTCACTTCAGCAGATAAATCCGAATCCTTCAATTTGATATGGCAGGTTTCGATGGCGAACGGAGAACCATATTTTGGAATCAGGTTTTCATCGATCCGCCCCGAACCGAAGCAGGAAACGTACTCGGCCTGTGCGCCCGGCAAAGCCAAAACCGGCCCCACACAGTGTGTAGCATAGTGCATTGGCGGCAGCCCTTCCCAGTAGCCCGGCCAGCCGGCCATTTCCTGCTGATGGCTTGCCCGCAGAAACTGGATTTTTCCCAACTCCCCTTTCTCATACATTTCCTTGACAAACAAGAATTCGCGGGAATAGACGACTGTCTCCATCATCATGTACGTCAGGCCGGTTTCCTCACAGGCCTCGACGATTTGGCGGCATTCCTCCACCGTGGTTGCCATGGGCACGGTACAGGCCACGTGCTTTCCAGCCCTCAGGGCTTTCAAAGATTGCTCCGCATGTGACTGAATCGGCGTGTTGATGTGGACGGCATCGATGTTGGGATCCTTGAGCAATTCATCATAGTCCGTGTACCTGACTGTCACGCCGAACGCATCCCCAATTTCGTTGAGCTTTTGTTCATTCCTTTGGCAGATCGCGTACATATTGGCGAGGGGGTGCTTCTGATAGATGGGGATAAATTCCGCCCCAAAGCCCAGTCCGATGATAGCGATATTGATTTTCTTTTGGGTCATGATGGTAGAGTTAGAAAGTTGATAGTTATTGGTTATTGCGGTGTTCCGAGTCGATAGTCCATAGTAACTAGACCATGGAAGACGGTGGGTAGAGCAAATCGTTATTCATTATTAAGCGTTCGTCACTCGATGTTGATTTTTGAGGGATCAGGAACACTAAACTCTGAATTTCGAATCCTGAAGTCTCCTCAGGTTCCGAAAGCCATTCGGCATATATCATTCATCATTTTACATTCTTAATTCCTCCCCGCCCACTCTTTCAAAAACTTCAGGCCTTGTTCGGCAAATCCATCTTGGCTTGGGGCAAGCGGCTTCCAAATACAAACGGCTCCTGCCAGTTCCTGCACGTTTGGCGTGAAGCTTTCGATCGAAACCACGCCTCGGTACCCGACCGCTTCCAAGCCACGCCTGAACGATTCCCAGTTTGTTTGCCCTGTTCCGGGAATACCGCGATGATTTTCCGAAACTTGGACGTGAATAAGTTTGTCACCCACAGTTCTCACCGCTTCCTCGAGATTGGCCTCTTCGATGCTCAAGTGGAAGCCATCCAAAAGCACCTTGGCTGCCGGATGGTTGATGTCTGCCACCATTTTCATCAAGTCTTTGGCGGTATTGACAAGATCGGTCTCAAAGCGGTTCAGGGTCTCCAAAGCGATCTCTTGGCCAAAACTTTCCGCCATTTGACAAACCTTGTACAGGTTGTTGACAGCACGGTCCCATTCGATTTTCCTTTGTTCGTCGGAAACCAAACGGGCCTTGCCGACAGCCGAATACATCGGGCCCGACACAAAACGAGCCCCCAAGACAGCGCTGATCTCGAAACAGGCGCGCAGGTAATCAAAGCAAATCTGATGGAACTTCGGGTCATCATGGGTCAGATCCCTTGTCGGGCCAAAAGCACCACAAATGATGGGTTTCAGTCCATTGTCCGCCAAGGCTGCCTTGACTTCCTTCACATCAACCAATGCAGGATCTTCGACAGGAATCTCCACCGCATCGAATCCCATCTTTTTGATTTTGGGAAAAAGCTCCAGGGTTTTGGTATTGAAAGGCGAGGTCCAAAGCCAGGTACTCACACCAAAAGTTACGTCCAAAGCCATTATTCCACGATCATTTTTCCGTTCATGATTCTCCAGTGACCTGGCACAGTACAGACAAATGGATATTCACCCGGCTGGCTTGGTGCATAAAACATCAGCGTTTCCACACTTTCCGGATTGACCAATTTGGAGGAAATGATGATCTCAGGCATATCAGGGATATAGTTTTTCTCCATGCCTTTGGGATCCCGCGCCATGTCGTCCGCTGCTTTTCCAACCTTCTCCAAACTGCCCGGAGTGGCAATGATCAAGTTGTGCTGCATAAAATCCTTGTTTTCAAAGTCCAGAATCACCGCCTGCCCGGCTTTGACTTTAAAGCTGGTAACGTTGTATTTCATTTCGTGTGGAATGACACCAACTTTCACAACCAGTGCTGTTTCACGGGAGAATTTAGGCTTGGACCCTCCGCGAATCGCCGCCACCATGTCCCCGGTATCCCATTTTGGATTCTTGAAGCTGATAGAGCTCTCGTTGGACATTCGGCCACGCAGCCAATTATCGTCTTCATAGTCGCCAACTTGGTTTTCACCATTCCAGTCGTCACCGATCCGTATGTTCGCAGGCTCGAGGTTTTCAGTAAATAATCCATTCGCTTTTTGCTTACCGACCAATTCTCCATCGATGTACAGGCTCATGCTTCCATCTTCCAGCAAATTGGCATACACCGAAAATAGGTTATCAGGTATTTTCTTTGGGCTCGTGATTTTGAAAGACTTGCCGTTTTGCTTGACCACCCAGCTCAGTTTGTCATCGAAGACGTACATAGTGTAGCCGTTGGTTTTGTTTCCTTGCGCTACAATTGCACCGACGAGGCCACCATTTCCTTTCGCCAATTCAGTTCGGATATGGATTTCCTTGTCCTTGACATCCGGTGGGAAAGCAATCGGTGCCCTCCTATCCAAGTTGTATTCTTCCTCCACGAAGCTCTTGGCAATTCTGTCTGTCAAGGTGTAAAGCGTGTCGGCTTTTTCTCCCGGCAAGAGCGTCATGATGTTGGATTCAAAATACGCAGGATGTGCCAATACGCCCGCAAAGATCACCTGTGGAAGATATTTGTCCTTGGCATTTTCCTCGTCCAAACTCGCACGGTAGAGGAAATTGCCGACGTTGGGATCTTCAGGAACATGTACGATTGCCTGGAATGCTGCTTTTCTTACATTGAAATCAGCATCTTCAAAAAGCTTGGCCGCTTGAAGTTTGGTGAAAAGATTGGTATCCTTGGGCAATACCATAATCGCATTTCTCCTTACGGAAGCTGACGGATGGCTGAGCGCTTTGGTAACAACTTGCAAAGCATTGGCATCACTTCCATCCAACAGCCCAAGGCCATGGAGTGTCCACAGGGCATGCACTGCAGGCGCATTGAGACCAATCTCATCCACAGAACGATCACCTATCAGTTTATAAAGATCCCCTGCGATGTCCTTTTTCTGGTTCTCCACAATCAAGCGTTGCGCCGTAATCCTCCAAAACATGTTGTCGCTCTTCAGCCCTTTGATTAAGTCCTTATTGGAACTAGGATCAATTTGGAGGGTTTTGTAATCGTCATTGCCCTTGTAGACAATCCTGTAAATGCGGCCATGCTTGTTGTCCCGCAGGGGATTGATGTAGGCATTTCCAGCTCCATTTTCAAATCCCCGCGGCGTAGGATTGTGTTGGATGATAAAATTGTACCAGTCCGCAACCCACAAAGCCCCGTCAGGGCCGACTTCGGCATGAACCGGCGAGAACCATTCATCTGAGCTGGCGAGGATGTTGAAACCATTTTTTTCTATAAACCCTGAACCGTCCTTTTCGATGATTGCGTTGTGCAGTACTCTGCCGGTTGGCTCTGCCACGAAAGCGATGCGGTTCCAGTATTTTTTCGGGAAATTTCGGGCCGTGTAAAAATTGTGTCCCGCTGCTGCAGTATAGCCACCATGGTAATCCACTTGGCGCAGGGCCGGCGTCAGGTGAGGCATATCTGAGTGGGTTTCGATACCAAACACCGTATTGTTGACGCCACCGGAGATCGGCCGTTTGACAAACTCCCTCGTCATGGCCATATAGGCGCTGTGCTGACCGTTTGCAGTCGAGATGAAAACGTTAAAATCTTCAGAGAACCCAAGGCCCCAGGTATTGTTGCTGGTCGAACCAAGGAACTCCAAGGCTGACGCATCTCTTTCGAAACGATAAACACCTTGACCGAAATTGAATTCTTCTCCTCCGACGGTACCTCTAAAACCTGCATATCCCAAAACTCCCCAAATCTTGTTATCAAATCCATATTTGAGATTGGACGGCCCGGCGTGGGTATCGCTTTTACCCCAACCTGTCATGATGACTTCACGCACATCGGCCTTGTCGTCGCCGTCTGTATCTTTCAAAAAAATGAAATCCGGTGCCATGGAAATCAAGATGCCCCCATTCATGGCCATGATGCTGGTTGGGATGTTCAGCCCGTCAGCAAACACCGTGACTTTGTCAGCTTTTCCGTCTCCGTCGGTATCTTCCAAAATCTTGATCTGGTCATTTCCGCCTTCTGTGCGCACTTCATTGGGGTAATCTTTGGTTTCGATGACATAAAGCCTTCCTTTCTCATCCCAACACATGGCCATCGGATTTACGATATCCGGCTCGGAGGCAAACAACTGTAACTCAAAACCAACGGGAACCTGAACCAGTTTCATGGACTCCTCTGGACTCAATGGCAACTGAAACTTAGGTGCTGGGTCGCGGTTTTCGTAGTTTGGAATGTCAGCATCCCGAAAAGTAGGCTGCGGGATTTCGAATGAAGCTACCTGTCCGGCGACTTTATCGCCGATCGCCCACAGAACCCCATTGGCTACCAATTGGTGGAATTGCGGCTTGGACCAAGTTCTTTCATCATGTCCATAGGCTGTGTAGAAAACACGTCCCTTACCTTGTTCACGAATCCAAGTCCATGGCTCGCGATGCCCGTTTTCTTCCCGTTCCATGAGCACGGTCATATCGGGATTGATGCTTGTATGGAGATATGTCTCATCCCAAGTCTCAAAAACCTCCACGCCTGCCATAATCGGATGCTCCGGCCTGACGATATCTACTGTAAAATCCCCTGTGCCGTGGGATTTGAATTGCCCTCCGACCGCAGAGACATACCAGTCGGAATTTCTGAAGCAGTAAGATGCACTGTGGATGGGAATGAAACCCTTGCCGCTTTCCACATAGGCCTTCAGCGCGGCTTCTTGGGCAGGGGTAATTTCGTCATGATTGGCATAAATCATGATCCCATCGTACATGTTGAGCGTTTCCTCGTTGAGGTCGTTGGGATCCGAAGTGTAGGTAAAATTGATTCCTTTTGGAAAAAGCGCCCTCGCCAATATAGGCATCAGCTTTTCCGAATCGTGGTGTTTGCTGTCATGTCCCAAAAACAGGATTTCGGCCCTACGGGGACCATCACTGAGTGGCTGGAATTTTTGCTTTTGGCCGCATGACCATAAAAAGATCAGAAGAAGCAGGATGGGGGAATATGCCTTCATGGAATATCGATTTTGGGTTTACGCATATGTTGAGAAGTTAAAATTCGAAATAAAATCCCGCTTAATCTTCCTGCATTTTGATGATTTCTGACAGTATTTTGTCCAAAAAATTGGAATCGAGAAGATTTTATGATATAATCAGGCAAGTTATGAAACAAGCGCTCCAAAAATCCAGGATTCCTGAAAACAAGGCCTTCGTAGCCAAAGAACTCATCGCGCCCCATTTTGACAAGGCTTGGCATTTCCATCAGGAGTATCAGTTGTTTTTGGTTTTGGAGGGGCGGGGGACCCGCTTCATCGGGGACCAAATGAAGCCCTTTCGGGAATTTGACATGGTTTTTACGGGACCCAATCTGCCCCACCTTTGGCGCAACGATGCCGAATATTTCGAAAAGGAGAGCCTTCTTTCCACGCATGGAATCGTGGTTTATTTTGGAGAAGATTTTTTGGGAAGTTCCTACGCACAAAAAGAGGAATTTTTGGCGATCAAAAACCTTTTCGAAAAATCCTACAGGGGATTGGAAATCACGGGTGAGACCAACCAAAAGTTGCGGCCGATGCTAAGGGATTTGCCGCACAAGAAGGGTCTTGAGAGTCTACTCTTGCTACTCCAAATTCTTGGAATACTTGCCGAATCGCAGGAATGCACGCCGATCACCCACGAGCATTATACCAACAACAACAAGGAGTCTGAAAAGGACCGGATGCGGAAGGTGTACGAGTTTGTGATGGAGAATTTTCAAGAGAAAATCCAGCTTTCGGAAGTCGCCGCATTGGCCAATATGACAGAAAGCGCCTTTTCGCGGTACTTCAAATCAAGGATGAACAGGACATTCTCGGAGTTTTTGATGGATGTGCGGCTGGCCCAAGCCTGCAAGCTGCTGCATGAGATGGACCGCAACATCAGCGAGATCGCCATGGAATGCGGCTTCCAAACACTTTCCCACTTCAATCGGCAGTTTAAAGAGAAAATGGGCCTTACCCCAATTCAGTACAAAAAGGATTTTTGGAGGAGTTTCGGGTAAAAAAACAAAACCCCGCTTCCCAGCGGGGCTTGTACCAGGAACGGGAATCGAACCCGTACGGCCTAAGCGGCCACAAGATTTTAAGTCTTGCGTGTCTACCAGTTCCACCATCCCGGCTTCATCTATACCCTTGCGGTGTAGATGTAATCATAGATGCTTGTCTACTTCAGTTCGATATTCACTCTTCGAAGTTCTTTATTCATCATTCAATGAAAAAAATGTCGAATGTCGAATCGAGAAATATTCGATCTTCCCTGAAACGACAAAGCCCTTTTTCAAGGGCTTTTTTGAGCGAGAGACGAGATTCGAACTCGCGACCCCGACCTTGGCAAGGTCGTGCTCTACCAACTGAGCTACTCTCGCTTTTTGAATGTGTTTTGACCTGACCTTATGTCCTCTCAAAATGTGTGTGCAAAGGTAAGGTATTTTTGAAATACACAAAAAGCAAGTCGAAATTTTTTTCTCTTACATGAGATCTTGCATGGTGAGTAATTTCGCCAATTCCACGGAGCTTTTGGCATTCAGCTTTTTAAGTAATTTTTTCCGGTGGACAAAAACGGTATTTACTGAAATATGCATTTTATCTGCAATCTCATTTGAATCCAATCCTTCTAAAAGCCACCTAGCGACCTCCTTTTCTTTCCTGGTCAGGTAGAGTAATGTAGTATCCAGATTCTCCTTTTTAAAGGTGATTTTTCGGCCGCTGTCTTTGGTGTAGGAAAAACTCCAATCGTATTCCTTAAGCGACTCGTTGTTGGTTATTTTGAGCCCAATATGAAGATCGAGGATATAATTCCCATCCTCATCGATGAAATACGGCTTTGCCTTTACAAAAAACCAAATCTCTTCCTTGGTGTATTTGTGAAGCCACCGTAGTGTATAGGAAGCCTCAAAAGTCCTTTTTTCCGAAAGGCTGGCTTTTTCAAATTCCCTCAGAATCCGATTGTTAAATTCCGCATGCTCTTTGGCATCTTGAGGGTGTAGGGCGGAAATGACGCCGACCAGACCATTTTGTCGCAGAAAATCTGCCGAATAACCACTCAACTGCTCGATATTCTCGGTAAAAAAAGCCAAGCTCATGTCACGGTAATCGAAACATCCCAAAATGAGCCCATCTCTCATGCCCAAGCCATCCGCAATCTTGCGAAGGTCTGCAATTAGTTGCTTTTCGCCTGGATATGAAACAAATTCCCTCCCCTTCCAAAGAGAAAAAAACTCGGAGATCTTGTTTTGCTTCTTTAATTCTTCCAAAAGACCCAACTCCATACTTATCGCTTGCTAAAAGTTCCCTGCAATTTCCAATTTGAATTTACGTAATTTTCCGAGACCTTCAATTTTCGAGTTTCTTCTTGATTTCATGCAATTTGAGTAGCGCTTCTATGGGTGAAATCGTATTGATGTCGATGTTTTTGATCATTTCCTGGGTTTCCTTGAATTTTGGATCCATGTCAAAAAGACTCAATTGGTAATTGTTTTTGGGCAATTGCTTGATTTTTTCCTGGGGAGATTTCAGGGCTTTGTCTTTTTCAAGATGAACCATAATTTCTGATGCTCTGAAAACAACCGGATTGGGCATTCCGGCCATTTGGGCTACGTGGATACCGAAGCTGTGTTCGCTACCGCCTTCTTTCAATTTGCGCATAAAGATTACCTTATTTCCGACCTCCTTCACTGACACATTGAAATTTTTGACTTTTGGCAAATCCTCTGCAAGTTGGTTCAGTTCGTGGTAATGCGTCGCAAAAAGTGTCTTTGCGCGGAATTTTGGATGGTTGTGTAAATATTCAACGATCGACCAGGCGATAGAAATCCCATCGTAGGTTGAGGTCCCGCGTCCGATTTCATCCATCAATACCAGGCTTCGGTCGGATAAGTTGTTGAGAATGCTAGCCGTCTCGGTCATTTCGACCATGAATGTGGATTCCCCTTTTGAGAGGTTATCCGAAGCTCCGACCCGGGTAAACACCTTGTCGATGATCCCAATCCGTGCATAGGATGCAGGCACAAAACTCCCCATCTGCGCCATCAGGACGATCAAGGCAGTTTGCCGCAGCAAAGCTGACTTCCCAGCCATATTCGGGCCAGTGATGATGATGATCTGTTGGTTTTCGTTGTCGAGGTAAATGTCGTTTGGCACGTAGCTCTCCCCAAGGGGAAGTTGCTTTTCGATCACCGGGTGTCGCCCATCCTTGATTTCCAATGAATCCGTATCGGCGATCTTCGGTTTGGCATATTGATTGGCATTTGCTACCCTAGCAAAAGACAACAAGCAATCAATCGTTGCCAACACTTTGGCGTTTTGCTGTATTTGGATGACATATTCTGAGGCATACTGAACCAGCGCGTTGAAATACCGCATCTCGATCGCTAGCATGCGCTCTTCTGCATGCAGGATTTTTTCTTCATAATCCTTCAACTCGGGCGTGATATACCGCTCGGCATTGACCAAAGTCTGTTTCCTGATCCATTCCGTCGGCACTTTATCCTTGTGTGCATGGGTGACCTCTAGGTAATAGCCAAATACCTTATTATAGGCAACCTTGAGTGAGGAAATACCCGTGATTTGGACCTCCCGCTGCTGCAAGGCGATCAAGTAGTCCTTGCCTGTATTGGCCAAAGACCGGTATTCATCCAATTCCGCATCTACGCCACTTTTTATGATCCCACCTTGGTGAACCAACATCGGAGCATCTTCCTGAAGCTCTCTCTCGATTTTCTCCAACAAATATCCGCAGGGGTTGATTTGGTCGGCAAGTTTGTTCAATGCATCAGAGTTTGCCTGCTTCAGTATCTCCTGAAGGGGAATTGTATTCTTCAGCGCCCTTTTGAGCTGATTCATTTCCCGGGGATTGATCCGGCCAACAGAAACTTTTGAGATGAGCCTTTCGAGATCGCCAATATGCTTTAAGTGGGAAAGGATTTCCTCTCCCAAATCCGAATTTTCGACAAAAAACTCGACCACCTTCAGTCGGTCTTCTATCGGTTCCCTTTCCTTTAGCGGCAGCACCATCCACTTGCGCATCATGCGGCTGCCCATAGGTGTCACTGTTTGGTCCAAAATCTGGATCAAAGGAACTCCCCCCTCTTGCTGTGAGTATACAAGCTCGAGGTTTCTGATGGTGAACTTGTCGAGCCAGACATATTTTTCCTCCGCAATTCTGGAAATGGAAGTGATATGCTTGACTTCCTTGTGTTCGGTTTCCTCCAAATAGAAAAGTATCGCACCGGCAGCCACTATCCCGTGGGTCAATGTTTCTATTCCAAAGCCCTTTAGATTTTGTGTAGAAAAATGTTTGGTGAGCCGCTCATAGGTATAATCAAACTGAAAAACCCAATCCTCGCAATGAAACGTGGCATACTGATCCTTCAGCATCTCCTGTGCCCGTGTCCTGTCGGCTTTGGAGTAGATGACCTCCGAGGGCGAAAAACTCTGGACAAGTTTCTCGATGTAGGCTTGTGTCCCCTCGGCGCACATAAACTCACCGGTAGACAGGTCCAAAAAAGCGATACCCAACTGTTCCTTTCCAAAATAAATCGATCCAAGGTAGTTGTTCTTCCTTTTGTCAAGTACATTGTCATTGAAGGATAGGCCCGGCGTTACGAGTTCGGTCACCCCACGTTTGACGATACCTTTGACTTCCTTTGGGTCTTCGAGTTGATCGCAGATAGCTACACGGTTGCCGGCACGGACGAGCTTGGGCAGATAAGTATCTAAGGAATGGTGGGGAAATCCAGCCAATTCGATATGGGACGCGGCACCATTAGCCCGCTTTGTCAACACGATGTCGAGGACTTTGCTGGCGATGACGGCATCTTCTCCAAAAGTCTCATAAAAATCACCAACCCTGAAAAGCAAAAGCGCACCGGGATGCTTTGCTTTGATGGCATTATATTGTTTCATCAAAGGTGTTTCTTTCCCGTCCGCTTCCTTCACTTTGGCCATGATTCCGATTTGATTTCTTTCCTTAATTTTGGTTTCCCCTAGGCGCCGAAATTAAAATATATCAAAAGGGAAACAAAGCCGTATGAGAAAATTAAGCATGGAGGAATTGGATAGGCTGTCCGTAGAAGAATTCAAAAAAGAATCCAAATCCCCGCTCACAATTGTGCTTGACAATGTCAGAAGCCTCAACAATGTCGGGTCTGTTTTTCGAACGGCAGATGCCTTCTTGGTCGAGAAGATTTACCTATGTGGAATCACCGGTACGCCTCCCCACAAAGAAATCCAGAAGACAGCTCTTGGTGCGACCGAATCCGTCGATTGGGAACACGTCCCTAATACTTTGGACGCAGTGGAAAGACTCAAAACCCAAGGTTTCATCATTTGCTCTTTTGAGCAAGCCGACAAAAGTAAGATGCTGCATGAGTTTACGCCAGAAAATGGAAAGAAATATGCGTTGGTGTTTGGAAACGAGGTATTTGGAGTGGAACAGGATGTACTGAAGGCCTCGGACTACGTAATCGAAATCCCTCAATTGGGCACAAAGCATTCGCTTAACATTGCAGTAAGCGCGGGAATTGCAGTTTGGGATTTTGTATCCAAAATGTCTGTTTTGAAGAATTAAGCACAAAAAAAAAGAGGCCACGCAGCCTCTTTTTTCATAAATATGATTGGTATTTGCATTAATCCTCTTTGAATTTGTCCACAATGTACAGGAAAAGATTGAAGGACAAAGTGGAGATTTCCTCTTTCTTGGCGTCTTTCTCCCCCCCTTGTTTAAAAATTGGGTTTTCTTTTTTAGTGGGAACCCCAGGCGTCTTTGCTGTGGCGCTTGTCTTGTTCACACCATCAATTGACCCATCTGGGCTGTCAAACTGCTGGACAGATTCCACGTTCTTGGGTCCGTCTGGCATAATCCGATCTTTCTCTCCTTGAGCGAAAGCCGCGAAACCAAATAACAGACAGAAAAACATTGTCAGACTGAACGTCATGCAATTTTCCAGCAAATAGTTGGCTGTTTGAAACATTATATGTTGGAGGTTTGAGTAGATTGAACAGCTTTTCTTTCGAAAAGTTTCCAAATTTAAGAAAATAAAAATTCTATGCAAACGATTGACTACACTGATTTTCTAAGAATTGAGCTTAAGATCGGGACGATTATCCGAGCAGAAAATTTTGAAAAAGCGAGGAAGCCTGCCTATAAAATTTGGGTGGATTTGGGTGAACTTGGCGTGAAGAAATCTTCCGCCCAAATCACGGATCACTACACGCTGGAATCCCTTATTGGCAAGCAGGTCATGTGCGTTTGCAATTTTCCTCCAAAGCAAATCGCAGATTTTATCTCGGAAGTCTTGGTGACTGGGTTTTCCGACTCCGAAGGCAAGATTGTACTCGCTTCAGTCGACCAAGCCGTACCTAACGGGGCAAGACTTCACTGATCTGGTAGAAGAATCCTAAGGCCTACATCTGTCAGCTCAGTAGAAAAAACCTGCAAATCCCGACAATCTCCAGACCTGACCGAGCCCGTTTTTATGTCGAATCTGTATTGGTGTAGCGGGCAAACTACCTCCCTGAATGGCGTGAGGAAGCCTTGGGCCAAGGAAACGCGACGATGTGGACAAAAAGCTTCAAAGCCGTACACAGTCTCTCCCTTCCTTGTCAGGCAGATTTTCTCTTCTCCTAACTGAACGAGTCTGATCGAATTTTCCGGAACCAACCGTAAAACCTCTTCTTTAGAGTGTCCAAGGATAAATGTTTTCATTCCACGGGCATTATTGATAATTTGGAATTCGATAAACCAAATATAATCAGACCATGAAAGGATATCTTCTTTTACCTCTTTTACTCCTTGCCTTTTTTGTGCAAGGTCAACAAATCGACGGAGCCTGGAAACTCACCCAGCAAAACGGCAAGGCTGTAACCGATAAGGAATACATCAAAATCTACCAAGATGGCTACTTTGCATTTGGGGCAAAGGAAGTAGGAACTAATAAGTTTATCAGCGCAGGTGGCGGCAATTTTTCCCTCGACGGAAAAGCCTATCACGAGATCCTTGATTTTTATACCCCAAATCCAGAGTGGGTCGGCAAAACCACCAAATTCGCGGTGGATATCAAGGGCAATAAGATGACGATTACCCTCAACGAAGGCACAAACAAAATGGAAGAAACCTGGGAACGGGTGGGTGACAGAAAGGATGCGCTGACGGCAAATTGGGTGATCACAGGCAGAAAGCAGGAAAACGAAATCAGGCGAAGCACTCCAGGTGCGAGACGAACCATCAAAATCCTCAGTGGCGGCAGATTCCAATGGGTCGCATTCAACTCAGAGACCAAGGAGTTCATGGGCACTGGGGGTGGGACCTACACCGCAGAAAACGGTAAATACACCGAGAGCATCGAATTCTTCTCTCGGGACGATAGCAGGGTCGGCGCCAAGTTGTCTTTCGATTTTCAAGTAATCGACGGCGAATGGCACCACAGTGGGCTCAGCTCCACAGGCAACCCCATCTATGAAATCTGGTCCAAATACAGCATCGCCTACAAACCCATCAAATAAGGCAGCAATTCAAATGCGGCGAAAAAATGGGAAAAAGGGTGGTCATCTCAAATGACCACCCTTTTTCCTGAAGCTGCGGATTCCAATATCGCTTCCACGATCCTGATATCCCTCAATCCCTCTTCTCCCGGCACAGGCATCGGTTTCCCAGCCAAGATCGCGAGGCTATCCATATCCATTTGATTGGCTTGCTGCCATGGTACCTGATAGGGAAAATTAATTTCGCCGAGCGGGCTTTTGCCCTTATTACCGGCATAGCCTTGGAACGGAGACATTTCTATCATCCCCTTCTCGCAGCTGATCTTGAGGTGATTGATGTTTTCAAAAAAGGATGTCTTGACTTTGCCGTTTACGCCTCCCGGGAATTCGAGTTCAGCTTCGACCACTTCGCCCAAGCCGTTTTTGTAGATTTCGGGACGCTCCGCCCAAACTTTCGCTGATTTGACTGCAATTGGCTCCAAATTGGAACCAAGGCGTGCGCCCTGAATGGAATAGACGCCCATGTCATAGATCACACCGCCGCCCATTTCCTTTTTTTGTTTCCAGTGGTCGGTCCTTCCTTCACGATAACCTGCCGCACAATCCACCGAAAGCACCTTGCCCAAGGAGCCTTCCTTTACGATCTTTTGATAGGCAAGGGTGTTTGGTTCATGCTGACAGCGATAGCCGATAGATAATGTCACCTTGTTGGCCTTACAGGCATCGATCATGGCTTGGCATTCGGCCACGGTGACCGCCATGGGCTTTTCACACCAAACATGCTTCTTGGCTTTGGCTGCGCGTATGACATACTCCTTGTGCATGGATGGAGGCAGAACCACATAAATCACATCGATATCCGGGTTATCAGCAATCTTGTCAAAGGTCTCGTAGTTGTAGATATTCTTGTCTGGAATCTTGTATTTGGCTTTCCATGCCTCGGCCTTGGCAGGAGTCCCAGTGACGATCCCAGCCAAATAGCAATGTTGGGTTTGCTGCAGTGCCGGCGCCAGAAGGTCTGTGGAATAGTACCCCAAGCCGACGAGCGCAACCCCCAGTTTCTCCTTTTTTGGAGCATTGCTGCAAGACAAAATGGAAAGTGGTGACAATAGGCTAATGCCTGCACCGAGCGTGAGGGATTTGATCGTTTCCCTTCGTGTGATATTTTTCATGGTTCATTAGGTTTAAGAAAAAGGCGTACTTGATTGTCAAAGCTTTAAGGTAGGATTTTTTGCGTTAGGCTTCAACTGAAATTAGAGCATTGGTAAGGTTGGCACATCAAAAAACCGCTTCCCCTTAACGGGAGACAAACAAACAAAAAGTAATGTCTTGGTTTTTCCCACCGAGAAGAAAAAACTTTCTTCTGAACGTGAACAAATCCCAGAATTATAGATCCTTTTCATAGCATACCTTCTTCCAGGTTTGAAAATTGAGTCGGCCGGCCATCGTAAGTTCTATTAATTGGTCGGTTTATCTAGTAAAAGCTCACAAAAAAAGGGGCGGAAGCCCCTCTGTTTTTCTCACCAACAACTATTTGTCGTTCCCGAAAAACCGGTCGTGAAACTTGTACCGCGCATCGTCCAATGCTTTGATGGACTTCGACTCTGTATCAATGAGCATCACCGGCGGCTTCGGATCGCTAGCAGTTGCTTTGGGCCATTCGGGAAGATTCGGTCCGTTTGGATTTCCGGTTTTGACAAAATTCGTGAAGTACTCAAACATCGTATCCGAGGTTTTGTAATCATCCGCCGTCCAAGCAAATTCCTTGATTCGCTCCAAGTTGCCCATGGCATATTCTATCTCTGCGGCATGGGGTGCGCCAAGGTCTTTTGGTCGGGGAGGGGCATTGGAAGGCCGCTTGGAAGTACCGCCTGCGAGCCCGGCCTCCATGCTTTCGTCGACCAATGGCGGACGGATTTTGGCATACAAGTATCGGTAGACCGGCTGACTG
Source organism: Mariniradius saccharolyticus AK6 (assembly GCF_000330725.2). GTDB lineage: Bacteria > Bacteroidota > Bacteroidia > Cytophagales > Cyclobacteriaceae > Mariniradius > Mariniradius saccharolyticus. The sequence goes on from NZ_AMZY02000005.1 coordinate 208,984, forward strand.
GAATTTCTCAAATGCAGATCAAACCACTTCCAAGTACTGTAGGAAATGAACCTGTCTCCCGCCAAAGCCATGGCAGAATAGGCAACTTGCTCTTCCGTGTCGTGAGGATACAATTTCAATACCTCTTCGAAGTCCTTTGGATAGGCCTGCTTTACCTTAGCGATAAAATTCTCCTTGGTATTGGGCAGTCCCTGCATAAATGCCGCTCCCGGGTTCTCTTGGGTATTCCATCCTAGCAAAAGGGGAACTTGGGCCTGCTCGCGGGCATTGAATATCTCCACCAAGGACTTGGGTAATAGATAGCCATCCAAAACCACCGGGAATCCAAACCTCCCCGACTCGTTGTACATTTCGTAGATCTCGCGGGTGCTGAGCTTTCGCGCCTCGGCAATGTTTTTTACTCCAAATTTCTTAAAAAACTCCTCACCGATCTTTTCTGCTTCCGCCAGCGGAACCGGTGCCAATGCCGAAACACCTGAACCACTTTCACCAATGGCGCCTGCGATCATATTTCTGGAAAGCGGTGATGCCATCTGATAGCTTACCGATATCGAGCCGGCGGATTCACCAGCAATTGTGATCTTCTTCGGATCACCGCCAAATGCCGCGATGTTGTCATAAACCCACTTCAAACCCAAGGATTGGTCCAAAAGACCATAGTTGCCGGATGCTTTGTAAGTGGATTCTGCGCTCAGCTCGGGATGGGCCAGGAAGCCGAAGATGTTCAGGCGATAGTTGACCGTAACCACGACAACGCCTTTTTTGGCCATATTTTCTCCATCATAGCGCGGTTCGGAAGCATCTCCCGCCACGAATCCGCCGCCAAAGAAGTAGACCAACACAGGCAAATCCTTGGTATTCCGACTTGCCGGCGTCCACACATTCAGGTACAAACAATCCTCGTTGACGCCATTGGACCGGGAGTTCATATCGCCCCAGATAAGCTTCTGTACCGGTCTCGGCCCAAAATCCTTGGTCTTCAATACGCCAGTCCAGTTATCCATCGGCTGCGGCGCTTTCCATCGGAGTTCCCCGATTGGCGGCTTCGCAAAAGGAATCCCAAAATACTTTTGAACACCGGTACGGGTATCCAGATTTCCTTCCACTACACCATTTTTTGTTGCAATTTGGACAGGAAATCCGTCCCTCCCTTGCGCCCACGCGATGCTCGCGAGGCCAAAGACCAAAAGGCTGGTTATAAACATTTTTTTCATGAATGGGCTAGATTTGAGTCTATTGTTTCACTGTGAGACAATATAAATTGTTTTCAAACAAAAATCCTATTTATTTGCTACCAAATCGCCTTGCCTTTCATGCCGCTTCCCGAAGCCAATTCCTATTTGTCCCACATTGCCTACGATTCCGTAGTGTTTGGTTTTTCCAAAGGAAAATTGAAAATCCTGCTTATGGAATACCATGCTACCGGTTGGTTTGCGCTGCCGGGAGGATTTGTCCTGCGGGACGAAAACCTCGACGATGCCGTCCTGCGTGGCCTGCGGGAAAGGACAGGAATAGCCGAGATTTACCTCGAGCAATTCCATACGTTTGGGAGTGTGGCCCGATTCCAACCGGCCGTGATGAAGACGATTTTGGAAGCCAATGGCTACACCCTTCCTGAGGACTATTGGCTTTTGGACAGGTTCGTGACGGTGGCGTATTATGCATTGATAGACTACGAAAAGGTAACTTTGAATCCTGATTCCCTATCCGATTCGATGGCTTGGTATGATGTCAATGCGCTGCCCGAATTGATTTTGGACCATCGGCAAATCGTGGAAAAAGCACTCCAAACCTTGCGCTTCAACTTGGATAGAAAACTGATCGGGGGAAATCTTTTGCCGGAAAAATTCACGATGAACGAGCTGCAGGCAGTCTATGAAGCGATTTTGGGCGAAAAACTCCGCAGGACAAGTTTCCAAAGGAAAATGCTCAGCATGGAGATTCTCGAACGCCACGAAAAACGCTTCAGCGGCAAAAACCACAAGGCACCCTACCTATACAGCTTCAAGCAATAGGGAACACTTCTCGTTAATTTTTCTATTAGGCAGCTTTTTGACCAAACATGTAGCGGCGCTGCAGCGTTTAGCCTTTGTTGGCATGGTTTTTTCAATACGAAAAAAATAATCCCAAACACATTAAACCCTATCGGATAAGTGAAGTCTAACCCGCGTTTATAAAACCAAACACATTCATCTAAACTAATTCAATTACTATGAAAATGCTGATTTCCCTCTCCCTCGTCCTGATTTCCTGGATGTTTACCGAAGCCATAGCTCCTGTCACCGTCAGTACCACTGAAAGTACGATTACCTGGAAGGCCGCCAAAGTTACCGGCGAGCATTATGGCAAAGTGAAGCTTTCCGATGCCAAGATGGACTATGCCAACGGTAAGATCACCGGCGGTTCCTTCGAAATGGACATGACCAGCATCACAGTCGAAGACATCACCGATGCCAACTCCAACAAGAGACTGACAGACCACTTGAAGTCTGATGATTTCTTTTCTGTAGAAAAATTCAACAAATCCAGCTTCAAGATCAAAGAGGCGAAATCCAGCAACGGCAAAGACTACCAAATCACCGGTGACCTGACCATCAAAGGCATCACAAATCCCGTGACATTCCCTGCTAAGGTTGAGGTCGTAGGCGGCAAGATCACCGCGACAGCAAAAATCACCTTTGACAGGACTAAATTCGACATCAAATACCGTTCTGGAAGCTACTTCGAAAACCTCGCCGACAAGCTCATCTATGATGAAGTCAGCTTGGACGTGAAGTTGGTTGCCAACAGCTAAGAAACCAAACTATCCGACTATTGAGACCCAGCGCCAAAAGCGTTGGGTTTTTTTGCATTTTCCCGGCTCGAGTCAGGCTCATTATCAAAGGCCTTTTATTAAAATTCCTCCCTAACATCGGCATTCCGTTCGATATTGTTTTTCAACTCTGAGTTTCCTGTTGATGTTCGGATTTATCCTTCGAAGAATTAATTGACGCTGTCATAAGCGGTAAAATCACCTATGAGTTAAGAATTTGTTAACTTCTGAAATCTGATCCGGGGACACTTGGAAAAATCGCCTAACACCATTACTTTAGATAAAAATCTAATTTTGCTGTTATGGCAAGTATACTAGTCCCCCCCCCCCCCGCAAAAAAAGTTTAAATTGAGAAGGATTCTCCCAATATTGACCCTGCTTGTCGTTTCCAATGCATGCGATCGCGACAGATACCCTCAAGGAATATTTCCGGAAAATCCTATCAACCTGTCAGATGTAAACTCGCCCTTTGACGATATCAATTCAGATATTCCTTTTGTTGGCCACTCTGTTTACTTGGTATTTTCGACAAATCGTGCAAATTCTCAAACAATGGATTTCAACCTGACGCTGTTCCCTGTTGATTTCACTTGGGATAAAACGGATGGAATATTATCAGTTTCCCGTTCAAATACGCTGTTTGATGATACTTATACGTCTTTTTTAAACTTGGTAAGGAGGACTGAATCCACGGCGCACGAAAAGGGTCCCTACACTTTCTTGGAAAACCAAAAGAACAGTATCCTCATCTTTAGCCGAGAGATAAATGGGAAGTACAGTCTTTTTACGGAACAAGAAGTAGCCATCCCCAATGCTAAAGTCACGAACCAGCATCAGATAATGGACGAGGTATCCAATGAAATGTATCCAAGCTTTTATGGAAGAAATTTCAAGAAGGGGGCTGAGCAATCTACCCAAGGAAAGCCCGAAAAACTGATTTTTTCCTCAGATCGTGACGGTTCATTCGATATTTACGAGGTAGACATTCCCTCCGGTGACACTCCAATGCAATTTTTGACCGACGAGCGCCCCAAAGCTATCAGGAAGCTAGGTATTAACACCGCTAGCAACGATCATATGCCTTTTATGTTCGGGGACTTGTTGGTTTTTTCTTCCGACAGGCCTGGGGGATTTGGTGGATATGACCTCTATTATTCGATCAAAACAGAAACAGGCTGGGCTGAACCCGTAAATATGGGGCCACGTGTCAACTCGGAATATGATGAATACCGCCCAATAGTCTCAGAACATGCTAACTTCACCAACCGACTCATGATCTTCTCATCGAACCGTCCAGGCGGTCTCGGAGGTTTTGATCTATATTTTGTCGGAATTCCTAAACCTTGACTCTAAGGCATCAACGCTATAATCCCAAACAATGGATTGAGACTACAAAAGCCCAGCGCCAAAAGCGTTGGGTTTTTTGTTTAACAAACATTTGCAATAATTAGAAACCATAGGCAGGGATAGACGAGCGGTTTTAGTAATTTAGCCCCATGGAGTACAAATGGATCATTCGCGAAAAAGCAAACGCCAAAGCCGTCGAATCCCTTGGAAAAGAGATCAACGTCAATCCGATCTTGGCCAATATGCTGGTCAATCGGGCCGTGGATAGCTTCCAGAAGGCGAAGGATTTTTTCCGTCCGGATTTGGATAAGCTCCATGACCCCTTCCTGATGAAGGATATGGATAAGGCCGTCCATCGCCTCCACTACGCCATCCAAAACGATGAAAAAATCCTGGTCTACGGGGACTATGACGTGGACGGGACGACTTCCGTGGCCATGGTGTACGATTACCTGCGCCGGTTTTACGACAAAGTTGATTTTTATATCCCCGATCGCTACAAGGAAGGCTATGGCATCTCCGAGCGTGGTGTCCGCTGGGCGGCGGAAAACGGCTTCAACTTGGTCATTTCGCTGGACTGCGGCATCAAGGCCATTGAAAAAGTCCAGCTCGCCAAAGACCTGGGCGTAGACTTTATCATCTGCGACCACCATACGCCCGGCGATATCCTCCCGCCTGCGATCGCGATTTTGGATCCGAAGCGGCAGGACTGCGAATACCCCTACAAGGAGCTCAGTGGCTGCGGCGTGGGATTCAAGCTTTTGGAAGCCCTGTCCGCCTATCGAAAGGAAGATCCTGCCCGTGTGATGGCTTACTTGGATTTGCTTGCCGTGAGTATTGCCGCGGATATCGTGCCGATCACGGGCGAAAACAGGATCTTCACCTTCTACGGCATCGAGCGGATCAACAACAACCCAAGACCGGGAATCAAGGCCCTGATCTTGCGCAGCAAAATCGAAAAGGACATCGGGATATCCGACATCGTGTTCAAAATTGGCCCGAGAATCAACGCCTCCGGTCGCCTCGAGCACGCCAAAGCCTCGGTCGAATTGCTCATTTCCCAAGATCTTGAAGACGCGCTTGAGCGTGCAGAGCTTGTGGACACGGTGAATGCGGCAAGGAAAAATTTTGACGAAAACATCACGAAAGAAGCCCTCTCCATGATCCAAAGCATGGAGGAAGTATACCAACGGAAAACCACCGTGCTTTTTAAGGAAGATTGGCACAAAGGCGTGATCGGAATCGTGGCCTCCCGCTGCATCGAGAAATTTTACCGCCCGACGATCATCCTCACCGAGTCCAACAGCAAGGCTACAGGGAGCGCGAGATCGGTGTTTGATTTCGACATCTACGAGGCCATCAGCGAATGCAGTGATCTGCTGGAGCAGTTTGGCGGACACAAGTACGCAGCGGGCCTCACCTTGTCGGTGGACAAGGTGCCTGCGTTCCAGGCGAAGTTTGAGGAAGTCGTCAGCGCGCGGATCGATGAAATCCACCGCATGCCCGTCCTCGAAATCGACGACGAAATCCTTCTCGACCAGATCAATTACAAATTCTACAATATCCTGAAGCAAATGGCACCATTCGGTCCCGGCAACCCGGAGCCGATCTTTTGTGTCAAACAGGTCTATGCCGAAGACGTGAAAATCCTCAAAGAAAAACACCTCCGATTCAACGTCGTGCAGGATGGGCAGCAAACCAAACCTGTCTGTATCGCCTTTGGGATGGCTGACCAAAGCATCTACCCCGACGAAATCATCATCAAGATGCTCAATCGGAAGATGCGCTTCGACCTTGCTTTTGAAATCAGGGAAAATACCTTCAGGAATACCAGTTCCCTCCAACTATACGTGAAAGACATCAAATTTGACTAGTGCATGAAGCTACGGGCAGATCACCTGATCAAGATTTACAAAGGAAGAAAAGTCGTCAACAACCTGTCCATCGAGGTGGAACAGGGCGAAATCGTCGGTCTCTTGGGACCAAACGGTGCAGGAAAGACGACTTCATTTTACATGATCGTGGGACTCATCAAACCCGACGAAGGCGTCATCCACCTGGAAGACCAAGACATCACCAAGCTCCCGATGTACAAGCGTGCCAAGCTGGGAATCGGCTATTTGGCGCAGGAAGCATCGGTATTTAGAAAATTGTCCGTAGAGGAAAATATCCTCGCCGTGCTGGAAATGACCAACAAAACCAAAGCCGAGCGCAAGGAAAAGGTAGAGACCTTGTTGGAGGAATTCAGCCTCACGCATGTGCGCAAAAACCTCGGCATGGTGCTATCCGGAGGCGAGCGCCGTAGGACCGAAATCGCGCGTGCTTTGGCCGTAGACCCCAAGTTCGTATTGCTGGACGAACCTTTTGCTGGCGTGGACCCGATTGCGGTCGAGGAAATCCAAACCATCGTCGCCAAGCTCAAGACCAAAAACATCGGCATCCTCATCACCGACCACAACGTCAACGAAACGCTGTCGATTACCGACCGGGCGTACCTGATGTTTGAAGGAAAACTGCTGAAAGCCGGGACGGCAGAGGAACTCGCAGCCGACGAACAGGTACGCAGGGTCTACCTTGGCCAACATTTTGAACTCAAAAGAAAAGTCTTCACCTGATGGAAGTGATCAACACTTTTATGACCTGGGTCTTCAAGAACCGCATCGGTCAGATCGAGAATTTCATGCACCATCCGATCGCCGTGCAGACGCAGGTATTCGAAGACTTGATCGAAAAGGCCAAGCGCACAGAAATTGGGAGAAAGTTCCATTTTTCCGACATTAAAAATCACAGGGATTTCGCTTCCCAAGTACCCATCCACGACTACGAGCAGATCAAACCCTACATCGAAAAGACCATGCGGGGCGAGCAAAATGTACTATGGCCCACGGATATCTATTGGTTTTCGAAATCCTCGGGTACCACGGGCAGCCGCTCCAAGTACATTCCCGTCTCCCAGGAATCACTGGAAGATTGCCATTTCAAGGGCGGAAAGGACATGCTCTCGCTCTATGTCAACAACTATCCCGACACCAAACTCTTCACGGGAAAAAGCCTCAGCATTGGCGGCAGCCTTGCCAATAATCCGCTGGATGCCGAAAACGACAGCCAAGTCGGGGATATCTCTGCGGTTATCATGCACAATTTGCCTCTGTGGGCACAGTTTGCGCGGACACCGAGTCTGGACGTGGCGCTCATGAGCGAGTGGGAGTCCAAAATCGAGCGCATGGCCTACGAAGTCATGGACGAAAATGTCGTCAGCATCTCCGGCGTGCCTACTTGGACGGTGGTCTTGATTAGGCGGATTTTGGAAATCAAAAAGGCAAAGAACATCCTCGAGGTCTGGCCCAATTTGGAAGTGTTTTTTCACGGTGCCGTGGCTTTTGGACCTTACAGGAATCTCTTTGCGGAGCTGATTCCCTCGCCCAAAATGCACTATGTCGAGACCTACAACGCCTCCGAGGGATTCTTCGGCATCCAGGACCAAAAGGATTCCGACGAACTGCTGTTGATGTTGGATTATGGGATTTTCTACGAATTCATTCCCATGGAAGAATGGGAAAAGGAAAACCCGAAGGTAATCACGCTCGGAGATGTGGAGATCGGGAAAAACTACGCCATGGTCATCAGTACCAACGGCGGACTTTGGCGGTACAAGATCGGTGATACGGTCAAATTCACCCATACCAGCCCTTACCGGTTCAGGATTTCGGGCCGGACCAAGCATTTCATCAATGCATTTGGCGAGGAAGTCATTGTCGAAAATGCCGAGCAGGCGATCCAAAAAGCCGCCGAATCCACCGGGGCGATTATCCTCAACTTCACGGCAGCACCCGTCTATTTCGGAGATTCCAAAAGCAAGGCCGCCCACGAGTGGGTGATCGAGTTTGGCAGGATGCCATCGGACAGAGCAGTTTTTTCAACAATACTTGACGATACACTCCGAGCTGTCAACTCGGACTATGATGCCAAGCGGTACAAGGACTTAGCCTTGGTCGCGCCCAAAATCCACTTTGCCGAAGAGGGCTTATTCGAAAAATGGCTCAAGTCCAAAGGCAAACTCGGCGGCCAAAACAAGGTTCCCCGCCTTTCCAACAACCGTGAGTATATCGAGGAGGTGTTGGGGATGATGTAAGTCCAATGACATTAGGGCTTTCGTCATAAAATTCCAATTTTGCCAGTTTATTTGAATTCACACACAATAGGCATGTGATCGCTCAAGTCTAGCCAACTATCGATGTGACCAATCTCGATACTTTTCAAATCTTCAGAAAATGGTTTTGAGGCAAAAACATAGTCGATATGATAAGCCTTCACGGGATTTTTTTGAAAAAACAAGGTTGGCTTGGTTTCAGACCCTTGAAGTTCGCCGGTATACTTATGATAGAGGCTTTCAATTCCCAAGCTGCCGAGCTCATTTACCACATCCGAATGGTTCCACCACCGATCCCACTGATCCCAAATCTTGTTGCTATTGAAATCACCTGCAATGATTATTGATTTGAAGTTTTCTTTATTGACCTGCAGGTACTTCCAGAATTGGCCCATATATCCAAAATTGGGAGAATTGTTGCGGTGAGTCCAAACAGCAAGTAGGTCAAATACACCTTTCACATGACAAGGTAAAAAGTGTTTCACGAAGTGGTCCCGATATTGACTCGTCCAATCCAACTTGTTCAAAACGATATCTGGTTTTGCGAACACACCGAGGCCTTTGCTTTTTGAATCGCCAATCCAAAGGAAATTCTCCGCCCAATCAATATACTCCCTATTTGCACTTTCGGCGGGGTTCTCACATTCCTGGATCACATAAATATCCGCATCGAGGCTTGATACGTTCTCAAATTTTTTCCTAAATCCTCCGTTGCAATTCCAGGTTACAATTTTCAATGTCAGGCCGGTGTTTGAATTTTGAAGAACGGTTCTCTGGTCTGAGCAGGCGGGCTTTAAAGCTCTTTTCCTGTCAGCCAAGACCAAAGTTTGTTTAATGGTTTATCCTTTAAATTAGCACTACCCGCCCCCTTGCTTATTGCAGATGTTGTGGGTAGTGGTTTTTCCTTTTCGGTTGTTAATGTTTGTCTGAATTCGTCGACTTCTTTGCCGTTTACATATTTGTCAATCCATTTTCTTGCTTCGTTTTTAAGAACGTCTTGTATATTATTTAGGTCCGCTCCATCAAAGTAATAGTTCACTCCAATTTTTTCAAGTTCGTCCCATCCGTGATAAATGAGATAGAAATTCATAAGTCCCGGATCATAGTCGTTGTCTATACAAAGTTGATATAAGGACCGTAAGTTCTTTCTTATTTCTTTGTCGTCTAGAATTTCACTCAAATGGTAATGTGCGTTAGCAATCACAGCACTATTGTAGTCAAGCTCTTCAAGTCCGAAGTCGTTTAGAACATTTGTTACATATGGGCTAATTTCAAATCTGTCAATCGGTTCAGAAAATGAAGCAAGCATTAGCACATTGTCTGTCTCTTTTCCTTGTCGGATTAAATCAATTGCCCAATCAACCGCCTTTGAATAGTCGAAACGTTCCAATTGTTTATGGCTTTGAATTAGCCTTATTATTTGTTGCTCGTCTGTCATTTTACATTACCCACAACGGTTTGCGGCTTGGCGCAGGCAGGATATTCCACTAATCAGCCCGCGAAGCCTAACACTTTAAATATACAAATAAACTTGATTTAGAATTACTTCAGACCCGCTTGCGCTAAGGCGATGTTAGGTGCTGGTTTTAATTCTTTCATTTGCGTAATTAACCAATTTGGCAAGCTCAATTTCTTCGACTTCCAAGGGAGAAATTAATGTCCTGACATAGAACTCGATGTTATCATATTTAATAAGAGTTTCTTTTTCCTGTGTGGTTAATTCATCTACTCTCATTCTTAGGGTTCTTCCGATCGCGCTATCAAATTCAAATTTATAATTCTGACGTTGTTCAAGTCTGAGGTATCCCAGTTTGACAGATTCGTTCCAAAATTCTTCATTCAAACGTTTATAGATTTCAGCAATAATTGGACTTGCCGCGAATTCCCTGAATTCATAAAAGTCTAAGTCGCTTTGAAATTTCACTTTTCCTAGTAACTTATTCAAAGCATTTATTTCTTTATAGTCGTTGATTTCCATTTCTTACTTGCACCTAACTTGTAAATACCCGAAACAAAACTTCACCTCCAGCTCTGAATTCTGTCGGCTAAGCGAAGTTTTACCTCGCGTTTCCACTATCTCCTAAGATAATAGATTTTGATCAATGGATGAAAAAATCACAGTCAGCAGCAGCCTTAAAAATCCGGAAACCAACAATCCATTTACTTTCATCTGCAAAAATTCTCCCCATCAATTCCCCATCCCTACCGGTGCGAGGTTGTTCATTTGGCGCATGATCCAGGATTGGCGCCCACGGATATAGCCGGTCGGTCGGGATGGATTCCAGCGGCGGGGATTGGGTAGGACGGCGGCGATGACGGCCGCTTCGCTGCGGTTGAGCTTGGCGGCGGGTTTTTTGAAATAGGTCTGGGCGGCGGCTTCGATGCCATAGATGCCATCGCCCATTTCGATCACATTGAGGTAGACTTCCATGATCCGCTCCTTGGACCACAGCAGTTCCATCAGAAGGGTAAAGTAGGCCTCCAATCCTTTTCTCACAAAATTCCTGTTGGGCCACAGAAAGACGTTTTTGGCAGTCTGTTGGGTGATGGTACTCGCGCCTTTGATCCGTTTGCCTCTTTTGTTGCCCTCCCAGGCCTTTTCCATCGCCTCCATATCAAATCCCCAATGGTCCAAAAACTTCTGGTCCTCGGCAGCCACGACGGCTTGGGGCATGTGTCTTGAAATCTTGGACATCGACACCCAATCCTTTGTCAGGCGTATATCCTTTTTCTCGTCCCAAGCCTGCTCCCAGAGCCGTATCACCATCAGCGGCGTAATGGGCACAGGCACAAAGCGATAAAGTATCGTAAACCCGATACTCAGGATAAAGAACCAAAGGATGATTTTGAAGATCAATCTGAAAAATCGGCGGATCAGCTTCATGGATATCAGGCAAAGGCGGTGGCTTGGATAAATCTATAATAAAAAACCGAATCTGCCATTTCCTTCAGCTCATCTATGGCCGATTGCATGGCCTTCACCTGGGACTCGGTCACTTTTCCTTCCTGTACCAAGAGCGGTGCACCGCTACTCATGAGGTTTTTCCAATATTCGAAGACCGTCCTTTTTTCCTCAGGCTCCCGTCCGTCCAAATGGAAACCACCCGAGCGCAGGCTGATGTGGGAATAACCCGCCTCGCGCAGCATTTCTCCCAAGCGGGCACCTACTTGTGGGTCTCCGCCGATTTCGACCTGGTATTGGTTGTAGGTCTCCCAATAATCCATGACCTCGGCACGATAGGGATAGGTATAGAAAGTCTTGTTGAAAACCTCCGTTATCGACACCATGGCGCCGGGCTTCAGGAAGGGTTTCATGCTGTGAAGTACTTCGATGGGATTGGGGATATGCTCCAGCACCCAGCAGAGGAAAGCCCCGTCGTAGCTGTCGGAAAGCTGCAGCCTTCTGGCATCTTGCTGGACAAAATGCACTTTGTCAGGGCCGTAGCCCAAGGCAGCCATATTTTCCAATGCCTTGGAGATCTGCTTTGTTTCGTACTCGACGCCTGTGATCTCCAGGTGCGGAAAGCGTCTGAGCAAAATCTCTGTTTGCGCACCCACACCACTGCCGATTTCGAGCAGTTTCTTCATGCCTGAAAAATCGATAAAATCATAAATCGGATTTTCGATGACCAGGGCCTGCTCGCGGAGCCTTTCCTGCTCTTCATCGAGGTAGCCATGGATGTACTTAGTTGTGGTTGATTCGCTCATGAGCGGTGCTATTTTCCGCAAAGAAATGTGTTTTTTGGGGCAAATTAAAGCTGTGGGCTCGCCCTGAATCAGGGATTGGCAACTTTCTTCAGCACAACCGGTTCTTGGAGTTTGGAGGTCAGAATCTCCATGAAATATTTCAAATCCGGATAGATGTCGGGGTAAATGAGGCTGGACTTCAGTGCGATTGTTACGTTGATATTTACTTGGTTGGAAAGGGGCGTAATGTCATAAGTGAAGACTGCACTGCCCGTCGGGATCGTGAGCTTGACAGCCTCGGGGTAATCATCCAACTCGTATCCTTCAGGGATTTGGATTTGGGCGGAATAATTGTCGCTAAATGTATATAGAAAATCTACTGGAAAAGTCCTTGTAGTGGATTGAAAGGGATTTTCATCCCAGCGCATAAAGGTAAAGGGTTTGATGAATTGTATATCGGCATCCATGGCCTCATCTTCCAACACAAACTTGGTATCGAGCTGTTTGCGCGGCTCACTTTTTTGGGAAAAGGTAAAATCCTTGACGAGTAGAGCAGCCTCCTTCCCGAGTAATTCTGCCTTCAGGGTATCCGCGACTGGTTTTTCTTCATTGATCCTTGTGAGTGCATCATAGTCTGTAAACCTGAGGTTGGTTTCGAAAACAAGACGGTTTTCAGCATTTGGCTTGATGCTGACGATTTGGGAAATGCCGGAGCGGTGGGAGATTTGAAGTGGGATCAAACCGCTGCCCTCTTCGAGCAAGATATACCCGTGGTTTGCATGGAATCTCAGGGGAAGATACCCAAATGGCCGCGCAGGATTGGTCACATCGAGGTAGTAGTCTTTTCCGTCAACTTTTGCGAATACGATCAATTGGTCAAACTGGTCCAAGAAAGGCGTGTCGACCAAGCGTGAATGCCCGTTTCCTTTGCTGCTGATCATCAGCGGATAGGCTGTAATCCCATTGGCTTTCAATGCTGCCATCAGCATCAAGTTCATATCCGGACGGGACCCCTTTTTTGTTTCGATGAGTGACTTCAATGTCTGGGAAGGGAAATTACCGTCCCTTTCGTTGTAAGAGATTGATTTTTGGACCCAAGCATAAATTTCCTTTGCCTTTTCCAGTTCGGCTTGGTCCTGTTTGATCGGAATTACGAAATAGTCTTTCTGCGAACCTTGGGGCTTCATGTACTGAGCAAATTTTTCCAAACCCACGATAAACTTGGTCAGGTCCTGCCAAGTGCCATAGGTATCCTTGTAGCCCGACTCTCCCCCGTAGGCACCAGAATTGATAAATGCGTATCCGGCCAACTGGAAGCTTATTTTTTCGAAGTAATCCGCATAGTTGGTCATCATAGGTTCTGGCTTGACCGAGTTCAGATCAGTCACAGTCCACTCATAGAGCCCGTCTCCTTTTACAAAATTGCAGGCAATAGTCTTTTCGCCCTGTGGCAGGTATCTGTAGTTGAAGTAGGACGGAATGCTGATTGTGTAAGTCGAGCGCAGCGTGGGTATATCATTGTGAAAAATCCAGGGATCCAGAAAACTAACACTTTTTGAGATTTTGGTGTACGAATATTCCAGGATGGAGCCTTGTTGCACGTTTTTCAACGAAAACCGGACTTCCTTCCAGCCATTGCCAAGATCAGCCTCAAAAAAATCCTCCTTTTCAAGTTTGGTAATCGACATATTCGAACCATCAAAATTGACTGTGTGGGCATTGAGTCTCACAATATCCTCGATCTTGTCTTTGGCATAAAACTGCAGCTTCACGTTCGCATTGTCTTTGCCCGACTCTTTCAAGATTTTTACCCTTCTATGTATATCCGATCCCAAGACTCCGCCGGTAAATGAGTTGAAACTCACTTCAGCTAGTACCACAGCATCAGCGCCGGGTTCGAAGTCTACTTCCCTAAGATCGATTTCTTCTTGGCTGAACTTTCCGAATTTGAGGTTTTGGGCGAATGATATGCTTGTAAAAAGGCTAAACAGCAGCAGCGAAAGAAATGGCTTGATTCTCATGGCATTTCGGATTTTTTCAGGATGATGGTTTTTTTGAACTGGTCGTTGATTTTGTTAACCAATAAGGCTTTGTCTTCTTTCCCGAGTGGCTCGGGACAGTGGACGATCAAATTACTTTTTACGATCAACTTGTTGTCCACAAGTTGAGAAGAAAGGTTATAGTCAAAAAGGTTGTCCTGATGTTTGAATTCACCGATTCCCGACTCGAGAGAAAGGTTTGGCAAAAGCGTGATTTCGAGGCTTTCTTCCCAGTTAAGGTTGCCTTCTCCCAAAAAATCCGCGTCCATTTTCTTCCAATGTGTCGGCAGTATCACCCGCTTGGCAGTCTGCTGTGCAAACCGCTGAACGATCCCTGAATAATCGATCGTGGTACGCGGGACTTCCCTGTTCGGGATATTTTCCATTGAAAAATTGGCGACAATAGCACCACTTCCCGCCGCTTGGGAATTCAGGTAACTCTTTTTTGTATTCTCATCCGCATACCGCTCCAATGCCCAAAAAGGAATAGCGGGAAAACCTCCATAGGTATTCGAACCTGAGAAGTTCGCATCGCCATTTGGCTGGAGCTCGAGGCTGTAGTTGTTTTTCACTTGATGGAACTTGGCCTCAGCATATTTGGGCGTGCGATCCAAAAATCCGCCATCTCCGGTAATCACAAAAACATCCCTATCCGCAGTAAAATCACCAGAAAAGCCGGCTGGCAGAAACTCGTTCGTACACTCAAGCCATATCACCTCGTCCTGCAATGGAATCCGGAGAAAGGCGTGATTGAAACTGTGTACGGGAAAGTCGGGTGCAAGCGGCCGCTTCTTTTTGTCGTCAGCAAACACCAAGGCATATTGTGCGTTGATACCGACCTCCCTTAGCATACCTTTCATCAAGGTCGAAAGGCCTTTGCATTCCCCGTATTTTGTTTCTAAGACATCTTCCGCCTTTCGTGGTTCCCAGCCGTCGATACCGAGGAAAATCACCAAGTAGCGAAAGTTCTTTTGGAGATAAGAATAAAGCCTACTGACTTTTTCGTAATCGTCGGTAGCCCCTTCCACCATTTTGTGTACTTCCGCTTTGAATTGCTTGGGTAGTTCGTCTTTTCCGGCAATCAACTGGGCATAAAATTTCCCAAATCCCTCCCAGGTCCGCATATCCGAGGAAATTCCATCCAGTGAAAACCGCGCCGGTGCAAATTGAACCCACGGATAATCCTCTCCAGGATTGGGTGCTTTGGGCTCCATCTGCTCAAAAACCCACTTCAATTGAATACTTCCTTCGCTCACTTCTTTGGCTGGACCTTTTTCGAAATTCATCTCCCTAAAACGCAATCCAACGCTCGGTGGATAGGAAGCAACCACCTCGGCCTTGACGACCTTTTGGTTCCAATATTCCTGTGGATCCCATGAATTGATAAAAAAATTGTCCAAACTGCTGTGTTCAGCGATTATTTCAATCTTGCAGGGAATTGGGAAGTTTCTTGCATCGAAGAATTTTTCCCTATCGTCTTGGTACAAACTGATGTCGCTAATCAAAGAACGCTCACCAAGGTCTTTCAATTTATACTTCTTGACTACCTTTCCTGTAATGAGGTCGGTCACCGTGGCATCAAATGCAAGCAACTTATTTCTTGAATTCTGATGGAATGAATAAGCTGCATGATCAAGGCCATTCGCATTTTTTATGATCAAGACGTGGTGCTTCCTATAAAGAACTGACATGTCATTTCCAAGGGTAATTTGATCATGCCTGGTTATTTCGGAGAAAGCTGCCACCTCTTCTTGGGCAGTTGCCTGAGAAAAAACACCGGAAATAAATAAAGCAACAAAACAAAGGGAAAAGATAGGACGCATACTGGCTGGGTAACTATCCAAATTTATCAATGTAGTTGAATTAAAAAAATAATCCTGTGGGAATTTTTTTCTTTTTTGATTAAGGTGCCAGAATGCTCCCCAGCTTAACAAAGGATTTGTGTGAGCCTCAAAAAAAATATTTTTTACCTTTATTTTTTCAAACAGGCTTTTGTCATGAGCATCATCACTATTGGAAGTTTTGAGGATTTCGAAAAATATGTAGGTCAGGAACTCGGAGTCTCCGATTACCATCGGATTACGCAAGAGCAGATCAACCAATTTGCCACGGCAACCCTGGACCATCAGTGGATTCACACGGATCCGGCGCGCGCCAAGTCCGAAGGTACTTTTGGGGATACGATTGCCCACGGTTACCTCACACTTTCTTTGGTTCCATACTTGTGGGACCAAATCATCCATGTCAACAACCTCAAGATGATGGTCAACTATGGTATCGAAAGCTTGAGATTTGCCCAAGCTGTCCTGGTCAACAATGAGGTTCGTCTCAATGCCAACCTCAAAAGCCTCGCAAATCTAAGGGGAACTATAAAGGCGGAGGTAAATGTCAAGTTGGAAATCAAAGACCAGAAAAAACCCGCATTTACTGGCGTACTCGTATTTCTATACCACTTCAATTCCTAGCAAAACACCTCGCCACTCTTCCCAATCCACCCATCAATTTTTGTATTTCTTTCTGTGGCAAATCTTCTTAGATTCAGACCATGGAGAGAAAAATTGCCTTGGTCACAGGAGCTACCTCGGGAATAGGGAAAGCCACAGCAATCGCACTTGCAGGACTTGGATACGACATCATCGCCACAGGAAGACGACAGGACCGATTATCCGCGCTATCCGATGAACTCCCCCAAGGAACCCGACTTTTGACCTTGCAATTTGACGTGCGGGACAAAGAAGCGGTTTTCGAAATTTTGGGCAATCTACCCGAAGAGTGGAAACAAATAGACGTCCTAATCAACAATGCCGGCAACGCCCACGGTTTTGACCCGATTCAAACGGGAAGCGTCGATGATTGGGACGCCATGATGGATATCAATGTGAAGGGCCTTTTGTATGTATCCAAGGCGATCATTCCCGGCATGACCCAAAGGAACCGCGGGACAATCGTGAATATTGGATCGATAGCGGGTAAAGAAGTCTATCTCAACGGCAATGTCTATTGTGCTTCCAAACACGCCGTCGACGCCCTGACCAAAGGCATGCGCATGGACCTCAATCCCCATGGGATCCGGGTGATTGGGGTACATCCTGGACTTGTCGAGACTGAGTTTTCCCTTGTCAGATTCAAGGGAGATGCGGAGAGAAGCAAGTCCGTGTACAAAGGCTATGAGCCTCTCACGGCGGTGGACATCGCAGATACGATCGCATTTGCAGTGAGTAGGCCTCCACATGTGGTCTTGGCTGATATTGTCATCCTGCCAACTGCCCAAGCTGCGGCTACTTTGGTCAAAAAGAACTTATCATGAGATAATGAAAAACCTGCTGCAAATCCTCTTTGTGCTGATTCTACTCGGCTGCGAGTCCAAAATGAACGAGCAGACCGCGACCGGCGTGGTCATGGATGATTTGGTGGAAGTCGGAGGGGAACAGTTCAAGATCATCTACGAAGTATCCGAGCTCGAGCAAAGTCTCATAGATGGAGGATTGGTTGATATCGCAGCGATCATTCCCGGAATATATGTGGACCTCAAGTATTCCACGACGGACAATTTCTTCGGAAAGGACGTCTATGGCGAGCTTACCCGATGCTATGTACAGCCGGTGGTGGCGGACATGCTCCAAAAGGCCCATTCAAAATTGAAAGAAGAGCATCCCGAGCTGACCTTTCTTGTCTATGACGGCGTGCGACCACTTCGGGTACAACAGCTGATGTGGGACAGCTTGGACAAGCCCGACAGCATCAAGCCACTCTATGTGGCCGACCCAAAGGTAGGCGGATTGCACAATTACGGTGTCGCGGTCGACTTGACCTTGGCGCTACAAGAAACGGGAGAAGCCTTGGATATGGGAACTCCCTTTGACTTCTTTGGATACGCAGCCTACCCTGACAGGGAAGCCCAAATGCTCCAAGAAGGAAGAATCACCGCCGAACATATCAAAAACCGCGAAATCCTCCGCAAAGTCATGGCACACGGAGGCTTCACTGGGATTGGTTCGGAATGGTGGCATTTCAATGCCTTTTCGAGAAAAGAAGCGGGCGAAAAGTTTGCTCTTATCCGTTGACGCTAAGTCTAGTTGAATCAATCGTTCCAAATATGTATTATATTGGAGTTACCCGAATGAAAATACTGAAACACACATCAATATCACCACCCAAAAAACACCGAAACATGCGCCCCATCCATTTCTTTTCCTTGCTCCTTTTCGCTATGCTATTGGTGGCAGTTGCTCCCATCGAATCAATGGCACAAGCCCAATTCAGGGCATTGGTATTCAGCAAAACCAAGGGCTTTCGCCATCAGTCTATCCCCGACGGTGTGGTTGCCTTGAAAAAACTGGCTCGCGACAATCAATTTGAAGTCTACACGACAGAGGATGAGACAATCTTCACCGATGAAAAACTTGCCCGCTACGATGTCATCATCCTGATGAGTACGACGGGGACGATTTTCAATGCCGAGCAAAAAGCGGCTTTTGAAAAATTCGTACGTAGTGGAAAAGGAATCGTCGGAATCCACTCGGCCACGGACACCGAATACGAATGGCCTTGGTATACCAAACTCATCGGGGCGCAGTTCAAAAATCACCCCCATATCCAATCCGTAAGGCTTAATGTCATCGACAGGAAACATCCTGCCACCTACCATCTTCCCGAAAAATGGCTTTGGACGGATGAGTTGTATGCTTTCAAAAACTTCAATCCCGACGTACGTGTATTGATCACCGCGGACGAGACTTCCTATGATGCCAAAGATGGCATGGGCGAATTTCACCCGATGGCATGGACGCATGAATATGACGGGGGTCGGATTTTCTACACGGCTTTGGGACATACCGATTGGGCATTTCTCAGCCACGATTTTATGCAACACATTTACGGAGGCATTTGGTATGCGGCCAAAGGATACCCAATTGAAAAATAGAATGGACAAACTCTAATCCAAAAGACCTGAGGGATTCAAAAACCCTTCAGGTCTTTTTTTTAACCCAAAAACCAAATTCCATTTCCTGCCAAAGCATTCCAAAGGGTAAGGGAGGAAAAAACAAAGTACACCAAACCGAATCCATACACCCAGTTGACCTTTTCCCTCGCCACAAACCAGGCAAAAAGCGGAATAACCTGCAAGGCATGCAATCCGAAAAAATGGGCAATCCGCAGATCCCCGTAGGCCTTGGCCCAGTTCAGAAAGAAAATCCCTTCCTGCCCATCCGGAGCACCAATGGTATGGCCAAGATTACCCACCATCATAAACCCTTCCAGACTTGCCAAGATAAAGATGAACATGCCGATCTGAAGCCCGCGCTTATAGGATAAGGGCAGGTTTTCAACGGGTCGCAGCAGCAACAGCGCCCATAAAACCATCACGGTATTAACAACGATCGCGATCCCCATCAGCTGGAAAAGAAATGCATTGCCGATGGTGGAGATATTGAAATGCGAAAGCTGACCCCGTGCGGCTTGTCCGATGATGACAATCTGCTCCAATACCAAAGCCAAAATGATGGTGATCTTGATTTTCTGGACCTTCCGGATTTGGGGCAGATAATCCAAATACCAGCCCATTGTCCACAGGAAGACACAAATTGAAATCGAAAACTTCATCGGCTTATGCCAGACGTTGGCTCCGCTGACAAGGCGATCATCGAAAAAGGACAAAGCCAACAATACCGCAAATGCAGTCAAATTGAGCATTCCTGCCCAAAAAAGCGACTTGCTCCTTTTCTTCAGTTCCGAAAAGAAATTCATGGATGGTAAGGGCTTTGATTCAGTTGCCGGGTGTTGGCAGCACGAACAAGCATATATGTCAAAAGCCCAACAGGCCCCATCATAAATGTCAAGATCAAACAGGGGAGGACCAGCCAACGACTGATATGTTTGTCCCAAGCATCCTTCGTGATCCACATCCCCACAAACAGGTCAAAGGCCAGATAATGGATCCAGCCGGCCAACAACGCCTCGTCGGATTGGAACAATGCCCTGACTTCAGCAAGTGAGTTGAATCCACCTTCGGGAGTACCCAACAGGGCAGGCAATACATAAAACATGTAAGTCAATCCCAACAACACCAAAACCCCGGTGAAGAGAGTTTGGTACAACCACTTTCGAGGGTAAAAAACAAACAGGGCAATCCAGGAAAAAAAGGCCAAGGTACTGGCCATCCCAAAAACAGCTTCCAAGGTCATAGCGGCGGGGGTTTGTTTACAGTGTAATTTATGCAAAAACAAGCCAAACAAAAAACCCCGGCCAGTAAACCAAATCCTGGGTTATATCGACGCCCTTTTCTTCAACTTTGCAATGTAAAAACCATCAAACCCGCTTTCCTGTGCCAATACCTTCTCGTCTTCGATCAATTCAAATTCCTTCCCGGCAGGAGACGCCAAAAAGGTGTTGACTTGGTCTTGGTTTTCGGAAGGCAAAATGCTGCAGGTTGCGTAGACCATAATGCCACCTGGTTTGAGCATGGTCGAATACCGCTGCAGAATGTCCTGCTGGATCGATTGGACCTTTTCGATGGATTCAGGGGAAAGCTTCCATTTGGTGTCGGGATTGCGTCTGAGTACACCCAATCCAGAACAGGGCACGTCCAAGAGCAGCCTGTCTGCGGATTCCCTGAGTCGCTTGATGGTTTTGGTACCTTCGATCGGACGGGGTTCGATGATGCTGATGCCATTTCGCCGTGCGCGCAACTTCGTTTGCTGCAGCTTCCAAGCCTCCGTGTCCATGGAAATCACTCTTCCCTTGTCTTCCATCAGTGCAGCCAAATGCAGGGACTTTCCTCCCGCACCCGCACAGGCATCGATAACACGCATGCCCGGCTCTGCGTCGAGGGCAGTGGCTACCTTTTGGGAAGAGGCATCCTGTACCTCAAAAAGTCCCTCTTTGAATGCCGGATGCTGGAAAATGTTTTGGCGCTTGGCCAATACCAAGGCATCCTTGTAGCCCCGAGGCAGGTAGGTGTCGATATCGTCTGCCGCGAGTCTTTGGCGCAAATCCTCACGGCTTATCTTAAGGGTATTTACCCGGAGGACGACTTCCGCCTGCTGGTTGAGCGTGTCGATTTCTTTTTCCCATTTTTCCCCCAATTGCTTACTACCCATCTCATCCAGCCAATCGGGGATGGATTGGAGAATGGCGCGGTTGTCAAGCTGCCTGTACTTCCGGGATATATGGTCAGGATGAAGACCTTTGAATTCCCTCCAATCCGGGAGCGTCCGGTCATGCATGAGCCAATACGTGCCAAAAAGATGGTACAAATCCCCGCTTGGACTCAGGTATTCGATCAGTCGCCTCCAGCGCACCATGTCATAGACCGTCTCCGCAATAAACCCGCGGTCTCGGGCGCCCCATTTTGGATTGGACTTCAATACTTTTTCGATCACCTTGTCGGCGTACCGGTTTTGATGGAAAATCTCATCGATAGCCTCGACCACCGCCCTGACCAAATTGGGGAAAAGCTTCATTTCGTTTCAAGTAAGCTGCAAAGATAAACAGAATTGAACGGCTGGAACGGAAAATCCCAAAACCGATATTTTTCCTAATTTTGCGGCATCCAATTTCACAGCCATTTATGCTTGACAAATTACAAGCTCTCAAGGACAGGTTTATCGAGGTAGGCCAGTTGATCATCCAACCGGACGCCATGTCGGACATGTCCAAGTACACCAAGCTCAACAAAGAATACAAAGACTTGGAAAAAATCGTCACGCTCTACGACGACTACAAGCTGGTCCTTGACAATATCGACAGTACCAAAGAAATCCTGGAAAAGGAAAAGGATCCTGATTTCCGTGAAATGGCCAAAGCCGAGCTAGACGAACTACGGCAGAAAGAGACGGAATTGGAAGAAACCATCAAGCAGGCGCTAATTCCAAAAGACCCGAACGATTCCAAGGATTCCATTCTAGAGATCCGCGCAGGTACGGGAGGGGATGAAGCGGCGATTTTTGCGGGCGATCTGTTCCGAATGTACCAGCGATTCTGCGAAAAACAAGGGTGGAAACTCACCGTCCTGGATTTGACCTTTGGTTCTTCGGGCGGTTACAAGGAAATCATCAGTACGATCACAGGCGCGGACGTCTACGGCATGATGAAGTACGAATCCGGCGTGCATCGCGTACAGCGCGTGCCCGCTACAGAGACACAGGGACGCGTACATACATCCGCAGCGACGGTGGCCGTTTTGCCCGAAATGGACGAGGTCGAAGTGAATATCAATATGAATGATGTCCGTAAAGATACCTTCTGTTCATCGGGGCCGGGTGGTCAGTCGGTCAACACGACTTATTCGGCGGTTCGTCTCACCCACCTTCCTTCTGGCTTGGTAGTGACTTGCCAAGACGAAAAATCCCAAATCAAAAACTTCGAAAAAGCCCTGAAGGTACTGCGCTCCAGGCTTTATGAAATCGAACTTGAAAAACACAACGAAGCCGTCGGCGCACAAAGGAGATCCATGGTGGGCAGCGGAGATCGCTCTGACAAGATCCGCACCTACAATTATCCCCAAAGCCGCGTGACCGACCACCGTATCAACAAGACCGTGTACAACTTGCCGGATGTGATGGATGGCAATATCGAAGACTTTATTTCAGCCCTGCGGCTCGCGGAAAACCTTGAGAAAATGAATGCGGGTGGCGTGGAATAGTGAATTCTAAGCATGTCAGGTGGAAAAAGTCCATTTGAAAATGCCTGAAGTTTCCCCTGAGTTTTCGAGAAAAACCTGTCAAACTTGGCGTTTTTGGAGTATATTGAAAAGAGAAATCAGCAAGTAGATGAAAATCATAGGAAAAGGAAACGTTTGTCTGAATACTTGGCACGAGGGACATTTCCACCATTTGTACCCGATCGCCAACAACCCGAAAATCGCCAAAAACCTTCGCGACAGTTTCCCTTCGCCCTATACCATCCACGACGCGCGTCACTGGATAGAGCACAACCAAAAGTTTAACCCCCCTCAAAATTTTGCGATCGAGTATGAAGGTAAGTTGGTCGGCTCGGTAGGCTGCGAAATTGGAAAAAACGAGCTGAGGACCAATATGGAAATCGGGTTTTGGGTCGGCGAAGCTTTCTGGGGAAAAGGAATTGCATCACAGGCGGTGCAACTTTTTGTCGAATATGCCTTGGAAAAATTTCCCGAGATCAAACGGATTTACTCCCAAGTGTACGATTACAATGTGCCCTCGATGAAAGTGCTCGAAAATGCCGGATTTGAACCTGAGGCCATTCTCCGCCATGCCTACATCAAAGACGGAAAAATCGGTGACGTATTCCAATACGTCATCATCCGCGAAGAGGTAGAGAAATATTTTGACTAGTCCTATTCCTGTTTTGCCAATCACTTGCCTCGGTGCCAGAATCGCAGCGGTTTGGTCGCTGATTGTGTTCTTGCCATTATTCTCCTTTTCCCAAAACCAAACTGACAGCATCCCGGAGAAAAAAGCCGTGGAAAAGCTCTTTGATTTTGGCGATCTCGTCGTGGACAAATTGTCCGGGGACAAATGGACCGTCATTCCCGCGGTCATCTATTCTCCTGAGACCAGCCTTGGTCTTGGCGCCCGCGCGATTCGGGTTTTTCGGCACAAAAACACCGCCGACAGCCTCTTGCGACCCTCAAGTCTTCCTATCACTTTTCTGTATACGCTCAACAATCAGGCGATCCTTACTACCGAACTGGACCTCTGGGCTGACCAAAACAAATCTTATTTCAACGGTCGATTGGAACTATCCCGCTTCCCGTTCAAGTATTTCGGCATCGGCAATGAGCCGCAACTTGAGGAGGGGGAAGTGTACACGACGCGCTATGCCTATCTCCACCTTTTTTACCAACGAAAAATCACAAAGGGCATCTACTTCGGTCCAAGGTATGAGTTCCGCTTGGACAATATTACCGACCGTGTGGCAGGAGGTTTGTTGGAGAGCACCCAAGTGCCGGGTTATGATGGACAGCGTCTATCGGGTTTGGGTTTGATCCTGCAACATGACACCCGGGATATCCTGTTCCAGCCGACCCGCGGTTGGTACAATCGCCTCCAATGGATGGTTTTTTCACAAACACTGGGAAGCCAATACGATTTTCAGCATGTGGTCGGTGACGTGAGAAGGTATATTTCGGTGGGAAAAAGACAAGTGATTGCGCTGCAGGCTTGGTCCAGTTTCACCTGGGGAACTCCCACTTTCCAGCATCTTTCGCTAATAGGCGGCAGCGACGTGATGCGGGGATTTTTTGAGGGAAAATTTCGGGACCGTCATGCCTTGGTTTTCCAAGGTGAATATCGCTTGCCTATCTACCGTAACTTGGGAATGGTGTTTTTTGGACATACAGGACAGGTGGCTCCCGAAATCCGAAAATTTGGCTGGCAACGATTCAGGTATGGCGCAGGGGTCGGCTTTCGCTACCGCATCAATTCCGACGGACTCAATATCCGCTTGGACTTTGCGATTGGTGACCAAAAAGCCATCTATTTTGGGCTGAATGAGGTCATTTGATAGCGGACGCCTCCTGTGATTTTTTCAAAATTCTCGACCATCCTAGATATCCCTCTCGTACTATTTGTAAAGTGTACTTAGCAAATAGTATTACTATTTGTAAAGTATACTTTGAAAATAGTAACACTATTTGTAAAATAGCCCTCGAAAACAAGTATACATGGTATTTGAACGAAAAATTTTCCAGTCTCTAAAAGAGCACCTTTCAAATCGTCAGGTCACTGTGATCACGGGAATGCGCAGAACCGGGAAGACCACGCTCGTCAAACAACTGATGAGGGAATCAGATATTCGACAGCAGTTCTTTTTTGACTTGGAACGGCTTGATAATCGGGCTTTGTTTTCATCAGAAAACTACGACGAAATCGTACTAGCACTGCGTCAGATGGGTGCAAACTTTGAGGAGAGAATTTTGATTGCTTTAGACGAAATCCAACTAAGTCCGAATATCCCAAGTATTATCAAATACTTATATGATCGCTACGATATTAAATTCATCGCGACCGGTTCAAGTTCCTATTACATCAAAAACAAGTTTCAGGAATCGTTGGCTGGTAGAAAAAAACTGTTTGAACTTTATCCCCTTGACTTTGGTGAATTGCTCACGTTCAATGGCATCTCATTTCTACCAACTCCAGACATTCATCGCTTAGAGAATATTCCAACGGAGTTTTCCCGCCTCAATACATACTATCAATCATATGTCGAATTTGGTGGCTTCCCTGAGGTAGTACTCATGCCCAAGGTTACAGACAAAGTGGATTTACTGCATGACATCCTGAGTTCTTACATCAACATCGACATCGTTCAGTTGTCTGATATTCGGAAGACACAGGAAATTGGCAACTTGATTCAACTTCTGGCCGCCAGAATCGGAAACAAGCTAGATGTATCCAAGATTTCAAGTTTGGTGAAGATTTCGAGACCGACCGTAGAAAACTACCTCGCATTCCTGGAAAGTACCTACATCATCAAAACCCTTCCAGTATATGCACTGAATCCCGATCGAGAAATTGTAAAGGCGAGGAAGTTGTACTTTCTGGACAACGGATTAGCCAACATTTCCGCCAAATTATCCGGTGGTGCAGCTTTTGAAAATGCGGTATTCAACCAACTCCTCCATTTCGGAGACCTGGCTTATTATCAGTTAAAAAACGGTAATGAAATAGACTTTATCCTCGACAAAAAACACTCGTTTGAAGTAAAGGAAACTGGCAATAAGTCCGACTTCGAAAAACTGATGCAACTGTCAGGTAACCTTCAAATCACCCGGGGAAATGTGATCTGCAAAACCAGGACCGATGGTGTGGATGGACTTATCTGGGCGGGAATGATTCGATAAAAAAAACAAAAAAAAACCCGAAAGACTTGCCTCCGGGGTTCTTTTTTCCAAGTGCCTATTTTTTGCTTTTGGCGCGCTTCATCGGATTATCGCCCGAGGCTGCGCCTCTTACTCCTCCTGCGCCTTTGAACATCTCAAATCGGCTTGGCACATATTGTTGCGGCCAATGGTTGTTGGACTCGTCGATGTCCGCAGTCTCCCGGTAGGGGTCAAGCAGGACGCTTTTCACTTCCTTTTTCTTGGCAAATACCTTGGACACTTCCCATTCATCATATCTCCAAATCTCTGCGGGAATCCTTTCGACCTCGGAAGTACCGTCCACATAGTTCAACTGGATGATCAGCGGCATCACCAACCCGCCGAGGTTTTTGAACTTCAACTCGTAGAAATTCAGGCCGGAATTTAACAGCTCCTTTTCCTTTGGACTCAGTCTCGCCATAAAGTCGTTGTAGGCCTTTTCGTCCTCCGGCGTCAAAGTAAATGGATTGTAGGAATTGTAGAAATCCCGCGTCGCCGGATCGGTCTCAACCACGGTCTGTGGCACGTCCTTTTGGTTGAAGGTTTTGCTGATATAATCCTCTTCGCGTTCGAAGGCTTTTTTCTCGTCAGCCTTTTTTTCCGCTGGGGTGCGGTTATCCATTTTGTACCAATTGACCGTCTCAAGCGCAATATCTACCGGCTCCGTACCAAAGAACCAACCCCTCCAGAACCAGTCCAAATCGACTGCGGAAGCATCCTCCATCGTCCTGAAGAAATCCTCTGGCGTCGGGTGCTTGAACATCCACCTTTGGGCATACTCCTTGAAAGCGTAATCGAAAAGCTCCCGGCCCATGATGGTTTCCCGGAGGATGACCAAAGCAGTGGCCGGCTTGGCATAAGCATTCGGCCCAAACTGGATGATGTTTTCCGAATTGGTCATGATGGGTTCCAAGGTATTTTTCTCGCTGCGCATGTAAGGCACGATCTTGTGTGCCGGTCCTCGACGGGATGGATAGTTTCTGTCCCATTCCTGCTCAGCCATGTACTGCATGAAGGTATTCAAGCCTTCGTCCATCCAAGTCCACTGACGCTCGTCGGAGTTGACGATCATTGGGAAGAAGTTGTGCCCGACCTCGTGGATGATGACCGAAATCATGCCGTACTTGATCGCATCGGAATAGGTACCGTCCGCGTCAGGTCTACCATAATTGAAGCAAATCATCGGATACTCCATCCCATTGGTAGCCTCTACGGATATCGCCGTTGGATATGGATAGTCAAAAGTCTTGGCGGCGTAGGATTTGATCGTATGTGCTACGACGCGCGTGGAATACTGTTCCCAAAGCGGATTGGCCTCCTTGGCATAATATGACATGGCCATCACATCTTTGCCTCCCTGCTTCACCGCCATCGCATCCCAAATGAACTTCCTTGAGGAAGTCCAGGCAAAATCACGCACGTTTTCGGCATGGAAAACCCAGGTTTTTTTGTCCTTGGATTTTGCTTTTTCAAGTTTTTCGGCCTCCGCTTGGGTGCGGATGATGACGGGCTTGTCATAGGTTTTTTTGGCAGTTTCCCAACGCTGCAGTTCGGTTGGACTGAGGACTTCCTGTGGATTTTGAAGCACGCCGGTCGCTCCTACCATGTGGTCGGCGGGGACGGTGATCTTTACTTTGTAGTCACCAAAAGTCAAGGCAAATTCACCCCGACCGGCAAATTGCTTGTTTTGCCAGCCTTCGAAGTCTGAATAGACAGCCATTCTTGGAAACCATTCCGCCATGGTGTAGAGGTAGTTTCCGTCGTTGGGAAAATACTCATAGCCGGGACGGCCGCCGATGAAACTCATCCTGTCGTGGATATTGAAACTCCAATCCACGGTAAACTCGGTTTTTTGACCGGGAAGCAAAGGCTGAGGCAAATCGACCCGCATCATCGTATGGTTGATGGTGACGGGGATATCCTTGCCTGTCATGTCCTTGACGGAGTGGATTTTATAGCCAAGGTCCAAATCATGCCAAAGAATGTTCTCCAACTGCCGCAGGTTCATGCGCGGATTGATGCTGCTTTCGGCTGTTTTGGGGGTGTTGGAATCCTTCGCACGCTCATTTTGGTCGAGTTGGATCCAAAGGTATTTGAGTGGATCGGGGGAATTGTTGTAGTAGGTGACCTTCTGCCAGCCTTTGATGGATTGGTTGTCATCATTGAGCTCGACCGAGATTTCATGGTCGGCCTTTTGCTGCCAATACATATGTCCCGGCGCACCGGATGCGGTACGGTAGACATTGGGAGAGCGCAGCATGGTGCCAAGTTGCTCAAAGCGCTCGGCGTGGTTTTGTGCAGACCATTGGGCAAATCCAGGTTGGATTCCCAAAAACATCAAAACAACAATTGGTAATAGCTTTCTCATACACGTTTGTTTGTTAATCAATTTGGCCTTTTTTCAAAGACAAAAGACATAAGACTCAAGATTCAAGACTGACGAACTCAGGTGCACCCTATTTATCAGCATACAACACCTTCCAAAATCAACAATTTTCCAATTTTCCAATTTTCCAAT
>NZ_AMZY02000004.1 GCF_000330725.2 Mariniradius saccharolyticus AK6
AAAGTAAGAAAATAAGGCATTTCTTGGTCGCTTATCTGATATGCTTCACCCATAACTAAAATTAACATCAAAAAATCGAATTACAAATTCGTTTTGATAGAAAGGCAGGGCAATGCGTCTAGAAATCATCCTGTGGTTCCGATAGCTATCGGAATTAGCATTGAGCCGGAAAGCTGGGCTGGCAAATTACGCCTAGCGCCTACCCCATATTTCACCCAGACGGGGTAAACTAAGCCTACTTAACGGTCTCTTCAAGACCGAAAAAATAATCAAGCGTCTTTTTTGACTGGATCCTTTTCCAAATCAAACAAATCCGAAAGGATATCTATCATCTTATCCGCATCATCCCGTTGGCAGGCAGCTTTCAACTGTACCACAGGAACTTTGAGGATTTTTTGCATCATGCTTTTGGTGATCTTATCGATCATTGCGACCTGTTGCTCGTCGGCGTTTTTCAGAAAACGCTCCATCTCTTCGAGGCGGATTTGCTCCAGTGCATTTTTGAGTTTGTTGATCGTCGGCGAAACCATCATTTCCTTTTTCCAATTGAAAAAGTCCTGTATGCTTTCCTCGATGATTCTCTCCACCGCAGGGATCGCCGCCAGCCTTTTTTCCAACGTTGCAGTTGCTTTGCTGCGGATATTGTCCACGTTGTAAAGCAGCACGCCCGGTACTTCTTCGATGGTTGTCTCTATACTTCTTGGCACGGAAAGGTCTACAAACAGTTTGTAGGAAGGGATGTCCCAAGATTTTACCAATTCCTTGGTAATGAAAGGCTCTGACTTCATGATCGACGAAACGACCACATCTGCATCCTTCATCGCCTCGACACACCTTTCGAACGGTATCACCTCAAAACCAAGCTCATCCGCCAATTCTTTTGCCTTTTCGAAAGTCCTATTTGTAATGGTCACTTTGGCATCCGGGATATGCACCATGTTTTTGGCCACATCTTCTCCGATCTCGCCGACGCCAATCAAAAGCACGCGTGGCTGGTAGGTATTGGATGTGATGCCCTCAATGAGTTCAACTGCCGCATAAGAAACCGAAGCCGCACCGTCCCTGAAAGCCGTCTCCTGCACCACACGCTTGTTGGTAAAGAAAATCGTATGCATCAGGCGGTGTAAAAACGGACCCGCCAAATCCAAGTCCGCGGAAGCCTGATAGGCCCTTTTCACCTGGTTGGCAATCTGTAAATCCCCGACTACCTGAGCCTCCAAACCTATTGAAACCCGGAACAAATGTTGGATGGCTTCAATATCTTGATTGAAAATCTCAAAGTATTCGATGTAATCGACCACACTAGTCAATCCCTTTTCCAGACCAATCAACTTGATGATTTCGGTACTGAGATCAAGCTCGTGGGAGTAATAAACTTCTGTACGGTTACAGGTCGAAAGAATAAGCACGTCCGTCATGCTGAAAAAATCCTTCATCTTGACCAAAAGCGCATGGATAGACCCTTCATCCAAAGAAATCACCTCCCTGATTTGGACGGGTGCATTCTTGTAAGACAAACTGATGGCTCTAAACTTGTTTTGCATGTCGGGCATTATTCGGGAACAAATTTAACGCAGATAAAGCTTCGAATGAAACCTTCCATCAAGGTGGCGGTAATTTATATTCGATCTAAATAGCTGTGATTTTTGATTCAAACAAAGGTGAGTCACAAAGCAAGGTCAAATTGGATAATAATACCAATTGTATTAATTTATCACCGATAGATATCGACAATATTTCTAAATTTGATTTAATCCGATCAGAATATATGTTCAAGAGAATCCAATTTTTTCTCAGATCGACTTTTGGGTTTTCCAACCGGGAATCCCGCGGATTCATGTTGGTGCTGCCCGCCTTACTTTTGCTCTACCTGATTCCAGTCGGGTATCAGAAAATACTGGATCGGAATAACGAAGAAGGATACCAAGCCTATCTTTTGAAAGCCGACAGCCTCGTAAAAGCGGGTTGGAAGCCCTACCAAGCGGCATATTCTTCAGATCACAATTCTGCTACCAGAACAGACAGCACAAAAAAAAGACCTGCCTATCAGGCTCCAAAAAAACCGGGTTTAAATAAGTTGTCATTTGCTGAGGCAGATTCAATTGTACTTCAAATTGTCCCCGGAATCGGTCCAACGATGGCTGGCAGGATCGTGAAGTTCAGGGAAAATATTGGTGGTCTGCATCAAAAAGAGCAAATCCTCGAAGTCTATGGCATGACGCCCGAAATGATGGAAAAGCTTTTTGACCAATTCGAATTTGAACCTGGTATTTTCAAAAAAGTGAAGATCAACGAATGGGACGCAAACACACTTGCCAATCATCCATACATCAACTACGGAGAAGCCAAGGTCATTGTCGCCTACCGGACCCAACACGGCAAATATGAAATACCCGAAGACCTGCTCGGCATAAAGATTTTTACCAAAGAATGGGTGGACCGGTTGAGCCCATACCTGGAGTTCTGAGGTTTTCGACCCTATTCATGTTTGTCCATCAGCTCGAAAGCCTAGATCATTCTTGTGTTGGAAGCTTGCAGCAAAATAGAATTCATTCATTCGACTTGCCACCAGAAACAGTCCAAAATAATTGACCTAATGAAAATAAAATTTGGGGTAGGTGGCGAAAAGCGAACATATTTGCGGGATGACTTCACGCAATTACTCCTTTTTGGAGATTCCTTTGGACTTTCCAAAATTTGATTTCAGCATTCAGGAAGACGAAGGGAAATTAACTATTTTCGACGCACTACGAAAACGGTTTTTGATACTGACGCCGGAGGAATGGGTGAGGCAGCATATGATTGCCTATCTGACAAAATATCAAGGGTTTCCGAAAAGCCTTTTTGCACTTGAAAAAGGACTTCGCTACAATCATCTCCAAAAACGCTTCGACATCCTGGTATTGGACCGCAATGGCCGGCCTTTTCTGCTGTTGGAATGCAAAGCTCCTGAAGTCCAACTCAGCCATAAAACCCTGGAACAAATTGCCACTTATAATACAAAAATCGGAGCACCTTATCTCGGGATCACAAATGGTCGACAACACCTGTTTTTTGGCTTGGACAAGGAATCTGCAAATTATACCCAACTGAGTACTGTTCCCCAAATTCATACCTAAAAATGTGACAATTGTCATACAATGTATTATCTTTAAGCCATAGGTTTATCCAAGAAAATTTGCCAAACTGATCATGAAAGTTCTTGAAAAAAGCACTCCTTGCGAGCTATGCATGAGTCGAAAATTCTCACTTTTTGCCAATCTTTCCGAACCTCACCTCTGCCATCTTTCGGATCATAAGAATTTCATTACCCACAAGAAGGGTCAGATATTATATTACGAAGGCACCAAACCACTTGGTGTTTTTTGTATCAATGACGGTGTGGTGAAAGTATTCAAAACTGCATCCAATGGCAAAGAACAAATCATCCGTTTGGCTAAGAAAGGCGATTTTCTGGGCTACACCTCGCTGCTTGGGGAAGAGGCTTACAGCAATTCAGCAACAATCATAGAGGACGCCAAAATTTGCTTTGTACCCAAAGAATCATTCTTGAAGGTTTTGGCTGAAGACACGGAGTTTCACAGAAGGGTGACAAAGGCCCTTTGCCACGATTTGGGTATCATGGAGGACAAGCTCACTGATGCAACCCAAAAGTCAATTCGCGAGCGTTTGGCATTTACGCTTTTAAAACTGAGTGAAACTTATGGTATTGATGGTGAAGCAGGAGAAAAGATTGACATCGTGTTGACCCGAGAGGAAATCGCCGGGCTCGTGGGTACAGCAACTGAGACTGTGATTCGCTTACTGTCAGAATTCAAAAAAGATGATCTTATCGATTTCCAAGGGAAAAAAATTATAGTGCAGGACAAAAAAGCTTTGGCAAGGTTGTCGGATTTCTACGGTTGAGAATCCAAAAAATAAAATATCAGGAGGCTGTCAGGAAATTCTTGCCAGCCTTTATTTTTTTCGATTTCTTTATTGAATTGGAAAGTAAAAATGGAAAAGTACAGGACAGGAATCATCGGATGCGGCAAAGTAGCCCAACTCCACGCCAAAGCCCTACTTGGTGCGCACCGGTCTGATTTTACGGCCGTATACAGCAGAAGCCTAGCAAAGGCAAAGGGTTTTGGCGAGGCTTACGGAGCCAAAGGTTATGACTCGATCACAGAAATGGTCCAAAAAGAAAAACTGGACTTGGTCATGGTCTGTACACCGCATCCCAACCACAAAGATCCAACCTTGGAAGCACTCGCCGCCGGGGCAAATGTAATTGTAGAAAAACCTTTGGCATCCAGCCTCGCTGACTGTGACGCGATGATCGCAGCTGCCAAAAAATATAGCAAAAAACTCGGCGTCATCAGCCAACGCCGGTTTTACGAGCCGGTACAAAGAGTACGGGAAGCCATAGATGCCGGCAAAATCGGTAAACCAATCCTTGGAACGGCGGCCATGCTGAGCTGGCGGGATGAAAAGTACTATGCTTCGGATCCATGGCGGGGGACTTGGCAGCACGAAGGCGGTGGCGTTTTGGTCAACCAAGCCCCGCACCAATTGGACCTGCTGTGCTGGCTGATGGGCGACATCGCGGAGGTATATGGCACCTGGGCCAACCTCAACCATCCCTACATCGAGGTGGAGGATACGGCCCTTGCGATCGTCAAATTCAAGAGCGGTGCCTTGGGAAATATCGTTCTCAGCAATTCCCAAAAACCAGGGATCCACGGCAAGGTGCATATCCATGGAAGCAATGGCGCCTCTGTCGGAGTCGAACCCGAAAGCGGGGCCATGTTCATTGCTGGAATATCAGGCATTTCCAAGCCACCCTTCAACGACCTTTGGACTATACCTGGCGAAGAAAACCTCCCCCAAGAATGGATGGCGGCTGACACAAGGCATTTTGAAAAAATCGATGCCACTTATTTCTACATCCAGAGACAAATTGAAGAGTTTTTGGAATCCTTAGACGCCGGAAGAGAGCCCTTGGTGACCGGCCTCGACGGGAGGAAAGTCGTGGAGCTATTCACGGCGATTTACAGGAGTAAGGAAAGAAATGGGCCTGTGAGTTTCCCAATAGTTGGATAATGAGAATAGGATTGAATCAGGCGGGAAGACAAAGAAAACTATTTTTACAAATTGGTGATCCGATTTTCCAACAAGCGACCCTCTGACCCGTTCAGGCCCCTCGTCCCCGAGCTTTTAGCTCGATATCCGTCAAATCCTTGATCTTGATGGGCTGTCCAGTGTCAACGCTTTTTCGCGCAGCAATACCCACGAGGATCGACATGGCCCCATCCCTCGTCCCCGCTGATTGGCGGTAAGGATCGGCCATGGTGGGATCTTTGAAGAGTTTGTCCTTCAAGCGTGTGTCACCACCACCGTGCCCTCCACCGCCGTGGGGGATGACAATGATTTCGGAATCACCAAAATTCTTCGTGAGCCTCAGGTCATCTTGTGGCGGCTCGTCCCAGGGTTGGCTTTCCTTGATCCATGCTTCCAGTCGGCCTTTGGTACCGTTGAATGCGATGCGGTAGCCCTCGTAGGGGGAATAGGTCGTCAGGGAATAGGATACTTGCACTCCATTCATGTAGCGGATTTGTACCGCCATTTTGTCAAAAATATCGATCTCCTCCCGAAACACACAGCCGTCCCGCAAATAGCCGTCGTGCTGTTCATTTTGGACATAAAGTGCCATCAGGTGGCTATTTTTGGTAATGTCCCAGTGAAAATCACAATTGGATTTGTGGGGACAAGGCCTGCAGTGGGTATGGCGGAAGGGTCCGTTTTTTCCATAGAATTCCAATTTGCCATAGGCGAACACTTCCTCAGGATCAGAATCCAGCCACCAATTGAGCAAGTCGAAGTGGTGGGTGGATTTGTGGACAAGGAGCGTACCTCCCTTTTCCCGTAGCCCGTGCCAGCGTCGGAAATAGTCAGCACCGTGAGAAGTATCCAAATACCAATGAAAATCCACCGAAGTCACGGTACCGATTTCTCCCGAATGGAGGATTTCATAGATGCGCTGACGGTGCGGGGAATAGCGGTAGTTAAAAGTTACAATTACCTTTTTCCCAGACTTCCTTTCTGCATCTAGGATAGCCTGACACTTGACCTCATCGGTGGTCATGGGTTTTTCGGTGATCACGTTGGCACCAAACTCCAGCGCCTTGATAATGAACAGATGGTGTGTCGCATCCACCGTCGTGACGATGACGACATCCGGCTTTTGGGACCGCAGCATGGCATCGAAATCCGTGAAGGTCGGGCATTCCACACCGATATATTTCTTCCCAACCTCCAGACGCCCAGGGTTGATATCGCAGAGACCTACAAATTCGATCTGCTCGCCATAGGCCCGCTGCACGTCTCTGCCAAACATGGATACTCCCCTTACGCCCAAGCCGACCAAGGCGATTTTCATCTTTGCGGCGGGATTCCCGTGCAGCTGTATGGCCTCCGCGATTCCACTCAGAAAAACCGTGCCTGCCGTGAGGGCGGAAGCTTTTTGGATAAACTCTCGTCTTGATTTGCCTTTTTGGGATTGGGTATTCATACGGTTATCGTTTTTTGACTTTCCTAAAAATAGAAAAAAAGGCCAAATGTGCCGCACCTTGAATGGTGAATTCGACCCGCACTCAGCATGAAATCGAAATTCAACAACGATACCTCATGTACTTAAACATCAAATTATTGGAAGCTAGATTTATATCGGGTTCCCGGTCCAGCCTTTTTCCTTGATTTTTTTTAACCACAAAAGAGATCAAAAGAAAACAAAGGAATCATTGTCAAACTCTATTGATCCCTTTTGTTCAGTTTTTGGTTCAATTTGAACTAGATATATAGCGATCTGAGAAAACATGACTTTTATCAGTTAGGTCACTTTTGGTCATCATAAAAATCCGGATTCCAATGCCCCAACTTTGAGGGAAATTCGCGTCCTATGTCAATCTCCCCCGCCCAACTGATCCAAAAATATAATGTCCCCGCGCCGCGCTACACTTCGTATCCCACGGTGCCGCTTTGGGCCAACGACTTGGAAGAAAATCATTGGAGACTCCTTGTCAAAAAAGCCTACTCCGACTTTGGGGGTCAGGAAGGCATCACGCTGTACATCCACCTGCCCTATTGCGAAAGCCTGTGTACCTACTGCGGCTGCAACAAGCGCATTACCAAAAACCATACGGTAGAGTTACCCTATATTCAGGCTGTTTTGGCAGAATGGAGGCATTATTTGGCGGTACTCGGAACGAAACCCAATTTGGCTGGAATCCACCTTGGCGGCGGTACACCGACTTTTTTTTCCCCGGAATCGCTCCATGAGCTGATTTCCGAAATCCAGGATTCGGCCACCATCATGCCCGATGCCGAGTTCAGCTTCGAGGGCCATCCCAACAACACCACGCGGATGCACTTGCAGACACTCTTCGATCTTGGTTTCCGAAGGGTCAGCTACGGCATACAGGATTTTGACCCACAGGTGCAAAAAGCCATCCACCGTATCCAGCCATTTTCCAAGGTGAAGGAAGCCACCGATATCGCCCGCGAGATTGGCTATACCTCGGTCAATTTTGACCTGATTTATGGACTTCCCTTTCAGACATTGGCGACGATCGAGCAAACGTTTATGGAAGTAGCGGGGCTCAAACCCGACCGGATCGCCTTCTACAGCTATGCACATTTGCCTTCGGCCTTCCCGGCACAAAAGAGCTTCGAGGCATTTCTCCCCAAGGAATCCAAAAAAAGGGAACTCTATGAAAGGGGAAAGGAAATCCTGACCGAAATGGGCTACCTCGAAATCGGTATGGACCATTTTTCCCTGCCTGATGATCCGCTTTACTTGGCAAAGGAGAACAAGACCCTGCACCGCAACTTCATGGGCTATACGACTTCGCCTTCCAAAATCCTCCTCGGCTTGGGCAATAGCGCGATTTCGGATGTGTACTACGGCTATGCCCAAAACGCAAAAGAAATCGATCCTTACAAAGCGCAAATCCAGTCAGGCCACTTTGCCATCGTGAAGGGGCATGTGATGTCGCAGGCCGATATTGATACCCGCAATCTGATTTTGAAACTGATTTGTCAGCAGGAAGCCGCTTGGAACCTCTGCTTCTATTCCAACCTTGGGAAAAAGAACTGGGAAAAACTACGGGAGTTTCAGGAAGAAGGCCTCATCACCTGTGACACGATGGGTATCCGCATTGGCGCAGCCGGACTTCCCTTCGTGCGGAATATCTGTATGGTCTTTGACAAAAGGCTTCAGGAAAAAGAGGAAAAACAGTTCAGCTTTAGCAAAGCTATTTGAGATTTCGGATTTGATGATCTCATATCTCAAATCTCCCATCTCAAATCTAAAAATTCACTCACACACCTCAATCCCCTCCTTCGGTCCCTCTTGACCAAAGGCCTGAAGGTCGGGACTCAGGATATGTCCGCCGAGACCCATACCCCGCACAATAAACAATATCCCGATCAGCATGGCCATGTAAGGAAGGGCTTTGGTGAATTTTTGGCGCATCGTCAGCGGCAGCAACTTGCCTGAAATCATCACTCCAATCAACATCGGAATAGTGCCCAAACCAAAAGAAAACATGTAAATCGCTCCATCCAGCGGACTTTGCAAGGCAAGGGAAGCGATCAGCGCGATATAGACCATGCCGCAAGGCAGAAAGCCATTCAGAATACCTGACATAAAAAAAGCAAAGGAACCTCCCCTTTTGAGAAAATGGGAAAGGGAACTCTTCAACCTGTACACCGCCCCAAAAAATCCTGATCCTGTGATGATGCTTTCTGACTTTTTGTAGAAAAATGCCATCAACAGTATAAAAATCCCCATCCCAATAGAAATCCCCTGTTGGAAGCCTACGAGTGAAAGTGAGTATCCCAACATACCGACGACAGCCCCCAAGAGAGAATAGGTGATGGTACGGCCGAGATTGTAGATGATCTTGTTTTGGAGAAAAGGCGCCGCATCCTTGGCCGAAATGGCCATGGCAATCGGGCCACACATGCCGAGGCAGTGAAAGGAGCCCAGAAAACCAAGAACGACAGCGGTCCAGATCATAAATGAGACTTAAGATTCAAGACACAAGACATAAGACATAAGAAAACGGCTAGATGGTGATCTTCTTTTCTTCGTAATAGTCCACGCCGTTTTCGGACCAGGAGAGTTTGAGGCGCCAATAGCCCGGCTTGAGATCGGCAACGTTGACCGATTGGGCTGCTGGATCGGTAATCTCAAAATCGATCTTCTGATCCAAGCGCGCGTCAGATGGCCTAAATAAGTGCAATACCCCTTTCGCACCGACGGGCAAATTCAAGTCTACTTTCTTAAGTTGACCGTCGAAAGCCAGGACTTCCCTTCCCAAGGCAACCGTATTAGCGACCTTGTCTATTTGCTCCTGATATTTGATTTCTTCTTCGTAGTAGTTTTGCGATACCAAGTGGATATCGTCCTGCTTCACGCAGATAACGACCATGCTGATCATGATCGCGGCAAACGCCACCAAAGTCAATGTGATTCCTTTTCCCCAGTCCATG
The DNA here is from genome assembly GCF_000330725.2 of Mariniradius saccharolyticus AK6. GTDB lineage: Bacteria > Bacteroidota > Bacteroidia > Cytophagales > Cyclobacteriaceae > Mariniradius > Mariniradius saccharolyticus. The sequence continues at coordinate 9,535 of NZ_AMZY02000004.1, forward strand.
TTTTTGTGATTAGTTGATTGGTTAATGGTAATTGAGTTACTGAGTTATTGAGTTATTTGTTAATAGTCGATAGACCATAGATTGCTCCGTGTCTTGCTTCTTGTGTCTTGGGTCTTGTGTCTCATTTCTCGCTTCTCACCTCACTGGTCCTACAAAACTCGTCTTGATCTTGTCGATGACTTCCCCGTTTTGGGTCAGTAGCAAGGTCACGTCCTCCTGATTTTTACGGATTTGATCCGGTTGTTTGACCAGGAAAAACCTGCCTTCAAACTTTGCCTGACCTTCCAAGGTCCAGTTCTGGTCACCTACGATTTCCACTTTGTAGCTACCGTCCTCCGTCACCAGGTTGACTTGCTGCGGATCAAAGGTTTTGTTGATGAAAGTCACCTCGTACAGGTTACTGATGGCACCTGTGTCTCGCGTCTGATAGGTCATCCCCCTAAACCGGGTAACTGTGGCCGCCAAATCATGCCTGGTCAAAAGCAGTGACACGAACGCCACGACTAGTAACACCAAAAGAAAGCTGTACAACTTGACCCTAGGGGTAAGGAGCTTTTGGGTACCCTTGAGGATACTGTTGTCGGAAGCGTACCTAATTAGTCCCTTTGGTCGGTCTACTTTGACCATTACTTCATCGCATACATCGATACAGGCGGTGCAATTGACGCATTCCATCTGTACGCCATTTCGAATATCGATCCCTGTCGGACATACTTGTACGCAAAGGCCGCAATCCACACAGTCACCCTTGGGCTTTTCCTCGATCTTGTTTTTGCGGATAGGACCCCGAGGTTCCCCACGGACATGGTCATAGGTGACGTTGATCGAGTTTGCGTCAAGCAGTACGCCCTGAAGCCTTCCGTAAGGACAGACCACAATGCAAGCCTGCTCACGAAACCAAGAGAATACAAAGAGAAATATGCCCGTAAACGCCATCAGCCCAATAAATCCTGCCATATGCTCACTGGGTGGCTGACTGACAATGGTTTTTACTTGATCGATACCGATCAAATATGCCATCACGGTATGGGAAATGACAAGGGAAATGAGGACGAAAATGGTCATTTTCAATCCCTTTTTCCAGATTTTCTCGGCGTTCCATGGCATTTCATCGAGCTTTCGCTGCTGATTTGCATCGCCTTCTATGAGGTATTCGATTTTGCGGAAGACCATTTCCATGAACAAAGTCTGCGGACAGGCCCAACCACAAAATACCCGACCGAAGACGGCCGTGAACAGAATCACAAACACGAAGAAAATGAGCAGCAAGAAAATCAGGATATGGGTATCCTGCGGCCAAAATGCCGCCCCAAAGATGATGAATTTCCGCTCGAAGATGTTAAAAAGCATGTACGGCCTTCCATCCACCCGGATAAATGGTCCGGCAAACAAAATCGCCAAAAGAACCCAAGAAAGGTAAGTTCTCCACTTGTAGAACTTACCCGATACTTTTTTTGGATAAATCCAATTACGCTTACCGTCTGACCGGACCGTCCCAAGTGAGTCTCTGAAATTCTCTGGGTCCAAGTTGGGGTTTACTTTGCTCATGGCGGATTTTTTTTACGCTACTCTAAATCTCTTCAAAAGAAATAATACCGGAAGTGACCGCTGTCACTCCCGGTATCTTGATTATTCCTCGGTTCCAGCCACAGCCACCACCTTGGTAGTATCTACCGGGGCTACCAAGGCTGAGTCTGCACTTGCCGGTGCGTTGGGTACATACCTTTCGCCTTCAGCCTCTTTCGGATTTGCAGGAGTGGTTCCCTGCAGCGTCAAGATAAAGCTCGCTACTTGTTGGATTTGCTCCGGACTGAGTTGGTCCTGCCAAGGAATCATGCCTTTTTCAGGGACACCATATTTGATGACTTTGAAGATATCATTGATCGAGCCACCATGCTTCCAATATTCATCCGTCAGGTTAGAACCCACGCCGCCACCGCCATCCTGGGCATGGCAGGCTACGCAGTTGGCTTGGAAAATGGATTGGCCGGCCGAAATGGCAGCTGCCGATTCGTCGAATACGACATTTGTCTCATCGATCAGGCTGGTCAAATTGGCTTTGTAGGCTTCGATCTGCAAGGCTGCTACACGCTGTTCTTCGGCATATTCTTCGTATTGGGACACCCCCAAACCGAGCACCGTGTAGTAGGTGAAATAAATCACCCCAAACGCGATCGTGATGTAAAAGACATTGGCCAGCCAAGGCGGCATGTGGTTATCCAACTCCACGATACCGTCGAAGGTGTGTTCCTTCATCAACCTCTTCTCTTCTGGGCTACCCACAGGCTGCATTTTGCCTGTCACATACTTCAGTTTGAATTCATCCCACCAGGAAGGCTGTGCCGCCAATTCAGGGTTTTCCTTTTTCAAAACCGCCGACATGAACGACATCAAATAAATCATAAGGAAAAGCAGCAACACAATCACCAACAACACCACACCTAGGATAATGAGCAGCGTGAGTTGGGAACTGTCCATTTGCTGAAGGGTGCCCATCCAGGAGGACTCCGCCTCTGCCGCTTGGGCCCATGCCGGACTGCTTCCAAAGACGCCCAGCAACAGTAGCATTAGATATTTAAACTTTTTCATAGCCTGAGTTCTTTTGATGGTCATCACTGAAAGGCATCTCTTTCATGTGGTTGATATAGTTTTTGTCCGCCGTAATCACCCAAATGAACATTCCCACGAAGAAGATCACAAAGATCAACAAGGAGATGATGGGATATATCTCGACGTTTTCGATAGCACTCAATATGTCCTTTTTCATTTTTTGGGGATTTAGGGATTAGATGCTGTGGTTTTCTTGATGTCGGTACCCAAGCGTTGCAGGTAGGCAATCAATGCCACAATTTCTGAATCAGGTACCACTTCAATTCCTGCTGATTTCAGGTTTTTGACGATACCGTCAGCCTGTACGTAAAGGTCAGCCTGTGCTTGCGCTTCATATCCCTCAGGGTAGGGAACTCCCAAGCTTCTGAGCGTGGAAATCTTGTCTGGCAGGCTGCTGTGGTCCATGATATTGGTGGACATCCAATCATATGCAGGCATCAAGGATCCGGGTGACATACTAGTAGGATCCATCATATGGTGATAATGCCAAGAATCCGGATACTTTCCACCGACACGGTGAAGGTCTGGACCGGACCGCTTGGATCCCCATAGGAATGGCCGGTCATAAACGTATTCGCCTGCCTTGGAGTATTCCCCATAGCGCTCAGTCTCGGACCGGAATGGCCGTATCATCTGCGAATGGCAGCCTACACAGCCATGCGATATGTAAAGATCCCGACCTTGGAGTTCCAATGGGGTGTAAGGCTGGACGCTGGTAATGGTCGGAACATTTGACTTGACGAGGATGGTTGGGATGATCTCAATGATACCACCGATCAATATCGCAACTGTGGCCAATAGGGTGAAGAAAACAGGTTTTCTTTCCCATGCCCTGTGCCAGAATTCTCCTTTTTCCTCGACATGTGGTGCCAAAGCGGGCGCCTCGTCAGCTTCTTCGGCGACGAATTTTCCTTGCTTGGCTGTCATAATCATATTGTAAACCAATAAGAAAGCACCGGTCAAATACAACAATCCACCCAAAGCCCTGAGGATGTACATCGGAACGATTTGGATGACTGTCTCGATGAAGTTGGGATACGCCAAGCGGCCAGCTTCAGTGAATTCCTTCAGCATCAAAGATTGTGTCAATGCCGATACGTATAGCGGAAGGGCATAGAAGATGATACCTATCGTGCCCAGCCAAAAGTGGGTAGTCGCCAATTTGGTGGAATACAGGTTGGTCCTCCACATTTTTGGCCACAACCAGTATAGCATGGCGAATGTGAAGAAACCGTTCCAACCTAAACCGCCGATATGTACGTGACCTACGATCCAGTCAGTGTAGTGCGCGATGGCGTTGACATTCTTCAAGGAAAGCATTGGCCCTTCAAAGGTCGCCATACCATAGGCAGTCACGGCCACCACCATGAATTTCAGCACAGGGTCAACGCGTACTTTGTCCCAAGCGCCCCTGAGCGTCAAAAGCCCGTTGACCATACCACCCCAAGACGGAGCGATCAGCATGACGGAGAAAATGACGCCTAATACTTGTGCCCACTCGGGTAACGCTGTATACAACAAATGGTGTGGACCCGCCCAGATATAGAGGAAAATCAAGGACCAAAAGTGGACGATCGACAGTTTGTAGGAATATACAGGTCTATTGGCAGCTTTTGGCAAATAGTAATACATCAAACCCAAAAACGGCGTCGTCAGGAAGAAAGCGACCGCATTGTGTCCATACCACCACTGTACAAGGGCATCCTGTACACCGGCATAGGCAGAGTAGCTTTTCAGGAAGCTCACCGGGAGCGCCAGGGAATTGAAGATGTGCAGTACGGCGACTGTGACGAATGAAGCCAAGTAAAACCATATGGCCACATACATGTGCTTTTCCCTTCTGGTAAGCAAGGTTCCGATCATGTTGGCACCGAAGGCAACCCAAACCACAGCGATCAGGATATCGATCGGCCATTCGAGCTCCGCATATTCTTTGGAGGTCGTAATTCCCAAAGGAAGCGTGATCGCTGCCAAAAGAATGATCAACTGCCAGCCCCAAAAATGGAACCAGCTGAGGTTCTTGTTCCACATGGGCGCTTTGAGCAGGCGCGGCATGGAGTAATAAATCCCCGCGAAAATCGCATTGCCCACAAAAGCAAAAATCACCGCGTTGGTATGCAACGGCCTGATTCTACCAAACGTGGTGTAGGGATTGCCTAAATTGGCTTCGGGCAGAAATAGCTGTATCGCTACTATAAGCCCGACCAACATTCCTACGAGGCCCCAGGCTATCGTGGCGACCCCGAAGTACTTTACGATCTTGTTGTCGTAACTGAACTGTTCAAGTGATGGTCCTGACATACTTACTTCGATTTAGTTGATGGTACTTTTTTTTCATTTGTTTTTATTTCATTTTCAAATAGCATTCGGATCGCAGGCGTCTGGTCGTCTTCAAACTGACCTGATTTGACAGCCCGGAAAAACAGGAACAAAAATGAACCTGCCAAAACCAAACTGACTGCGATGAGGACGAAGATGACTTCCATGGTTACCAGATTTTTTGTTTCAAACCTTTTTTGACCGCCAAGTAATTGGTCGCAAGCGTGGTAAACACCACGACTGAAATGCTGGAAATTGGCATCAAAACGGCACAGAAAACCGGACTCACCAATCCCTGTACCGCGAAAATGACCCCGATCGTATTGTAAGTGAAGCTCAGCCCGAAGCTGGCTTTAATGATTTTTCTACTTGTCTTGGCAAAATCCAAAAACGCCGGAAGCCTATCCATGACCGCTGCATCCATGATCGCATCGGAGGCAGGCGAAAAATTGGTGATCCGATCCGTAACCGCGATGCCCACCTGAGCGGCCCTCAGCGCACCGGCATCATTGAGCCCATCACCCACCATCAAGGTACTTGCCCCCGCTTGGTTGAGGGTTTGGATGTATTCCAATTTGTCTTTTGGGCTTTGATGGAAGTTCATCAGCACATCTTTCCCAAAAACCTGCTTGAGATGGTTTCGCTCATGGTCTTGGTCGCCCGATAGTAGATGCACTTCCTTGTTGCTGCCTATTTGGGCTACTACCTGCTCGATTCCTTTACGCAAGCCGCTTTGGATCAAAAAGTAACCGATCACATTCCCTTCAATGGAGAAAAATACCAAGTTGCCGCCTTCTTTGAGGTCTCCTCCCTGATAGCCTACAAACTCCGCCGAACCCAATCGGATAGCCTGACCCTTGTAAAAACCTTGGATTCCTCTTCCCTGAATCTCATGTACCTCCTCGACACTCAGCGTCGATATTCCATCCAACCAAGAATTGATGCGGTTGCTCAGCGCATGGGTAGAGTGGCTGACCAAGGTCTTGATGATCGATTTGGATTCTGCTGAAAGCCGGTCTCCATGGTAGCTCACCTTTGCCTCGGAAGGTGCGGTCAAGGTTCCTGTTTTGTCAAAAACCACCGTATCCACCTGTGCCATACGCTCGATGACTTGGGCATTTTTTAAATAAAACTTGCCTTGTCCAAACACCCTGAGCGTATTGCCCAAAGTAAAAGGTGTCGACATGGCCAAAGCACATGGACAAGTGATAATTAAAACAGACGTAAAGGCCAGGACGCCCAAGGAAACCTCTCCCCTTGCAGCCCAAAACACCAAAGCACCGAGCGCGATCGCCAAGACCGTGAATGTGAACTTGCCCGAAATGCGATTTGCGAGGGACTCAAGGCTATGCGTTTTTTCTTTTTCGAAGGACTCGTTGTTCCAAAGGTCGGTAAGATATCCCTGTGATGGCGATTTCTGTACCGCAAGAGAGATTGATTGGCCCCTTTGCCTTCCTCCGGCATATACAAGTTCGCCTTTTTTCTTGGCCACGGGGATTTGCTCCCCAGTTACAAAGCTGTAGTCGATGTATGCTTCTCCCTCGAGCAAAATGCTGTCCGCGGGGATCAGCTCCTCATTTCTCACCTTGATGATATCTCCGACATGGAGTTTGATCAATGGGATCACTTCCTCTTCATTGCGGACCAAGCGCGTCACGGCAATCGGGAAATAGGATTTGTAGTCCCGATCAAAAGAGAGCGTGTCGTAGGTCTTTTGCTGATAATATTTCCCGATCAAAAGGAAAAACAACAAGCCTCCGAGCGTGTCCATATAGCCTTCATTGCCCAATGCGAAAATGTCGTACAAGCTGTAGGTGAAAAGCGTCACAATTCCTAGGGCAATCGGCACATCCATGTTCACGGCTCTGTTTTTGACAGAAAGCCAAGCCGAGCGGTAGTAGTCCGTGGCGGCGTAGAAGAAAACCGGAAGTGCCAACAACACATTGAGGTAATTGAAGGTCTTTTTGAAACCATCGCCAAGTAGCTCGGCCTCCGCGAAGTACTCGGGAAGGCTGAAGAGCATCATATTGCCAAAGCAGAAACCTGCCACGGCAAGTTTTTGGATTTGCTTCTTGTCGGTAAATACAGGTTGCTTTTTGTCGGCATCGGAAAGATTGATGCTGGGCTCGTAGCCGATTCTGGAGAGCAGCTGTACCAGTTCTTTGAGACTGATAGCATCCTGGTGGTATTTTACCTGAACTTTCTTCTTGATAAAATCCACCCGTCCGGAAACCACGCCTGGATGGAGTTTGTGCAAGTTTTCCAACAACCAAATGCACGACGCGCAATGTATCAGTGGAATCGAAAAAGTAATGTGGGTCTCATCGCCATTTTGGAAATCGACCAAGCGGTGGACGATATCGGCATCATCCAAGTAATCAAAACGGTTGTCTTTGCGGGACACTTCCTTTTGGCTGATTCCGGGCTTTTCGGCGATTTGGTAGTAATTGCAAAGCTCATTTTCACTCAAAACCTCATAGACGAGCTTGCAGCCTGTACAGCAAAATTCCTTTTCGTCAAAATGCAAAACCTCCTCGCGGCACTCTTCCCCACAATGGTAACATGTGGCGGTGGACTTGGAAGCAGCGTGATGGATTTGGTTTGGCATGGTACAATTTACTGAGCTTCGGGGGTGAAAAACATGACGAAAATCATATTTAGGAATGATTTAGAAAGACAGGTAAAACGAAAGCCTGTCGTACCACATTCCCCCTTTGTAGAAATGAAAAAGTACTTTGGCTAAATCTGATTGATAATTTTTGGTGGTGACCAGCAGGGTGCAGCGATGTTTGACCGCATAGGACCAAAAGTCCCCTATCCTCGTAAAGTTGAATTTTATGAATGATGTCTCAGAAGTCGAGTTCGTAATCAATTGGATGATTTCCTGTTCTTCCCTTTGCTTCGACTTAGGGATAAAACTTGGAGAAATGATTGTGGCGCGGCTGTCTTTGATATTGTCTTGAAATAGTTCTACAAAATGATGAATTAACCTTGCAGATGCGGGGGTCCCGTCATAGTGAAAAAGTAGGCTTTCTGTCGACATTTCCTTGTCAAAAAGCAAAACCGGAACTTCGCAGGGTTCCTCTTCAAGGGCTTTTGGCTTTTCTTGCTTATGTAGCCAATCGAGTACCTCTGGCAAATGCGCGGTAAAAAGCGTTGGACCTTGTTCAGGACTGCACATCAATCCTTTACCCCCTTTATTCAGATGAACAGGGAAACTCTTTGGGAGTCGTTCGCAAAAATGGGGGGATACTATCTCCTCCGGTACCGCAAACTTTACTAATTGGTCAACTTTCGCCTGCATAATTCCACATTCAACAGTTACAAAGCTATCGAGGCAGGCAAACTTTGGCGGTGACATTAAAAAGGTTCAAATATGATTAATGTCATGTTTTTTTTTGGCTAGATAGCGGAATAGCTAAATCGTATCTATACTCCGGTGTTCCTGACTGATTGTTTTTCTTGGATTCTTTGCGAAATTGGAGTAAAATCAATCCGATGAAAAAGCCTGTACTAATAGCCATTTTTACCCATTTCTGGCTCAGCCTTGCTGCCCAAGAAATCGATTTGTTCAATGGCAAAAACCTGGACGGCTGGTACATGGACGTTCCCGACCTAGATAGGGACTCGAAGCTGAGAAAACCTTTTCTGGTTCGCGACGGCAAGCTCGTCAGTTTGGGCACGCCCAACGGACACCTGCTGACGGAAAAGGAATTTGAGAACTATCGCCTGGAAGTGGAATACCGCTTTGCCGGCAAACCCGGAAACTGCGGCGTGCTCGTCCACGCTTCCCGGCCGCGCGCTTTGTACGGCATGTTTCCCCAATCCATAGAAGTGCAAATGATGCATGAAAACGCCGGGGATTTTTGGTGTATTGTCGAGGATATCCAAGTCGAGCATATGGAAAAAAGGCGCGGACCAAAGGAAAACTGGGGCATCACCGAAGGCAAGGAAAGGCGCATCATCAACCTGACCGACGGCTCCGAAAAGCCCCTCGGGGAGTGGAACCGCATGGTGATCGAATGCAAAGCCGACCGCATTACGGTTTGGGTCAACGGTGACCTGGTCAACGACGGCTTCGGTGCTACGGCTCGAAGAGGAAAAATTGCATTGCAAGCCGAGGGTGCCGAAGTGGAGTTCAGAAAGGTGGTTTTGACGCCGCTTCAATAGCGATCCCAAACAGATTCAGCAAAACAGAATCGGTCATCTCCACCGATTGTGACTCCAGAGGTAGAGTTCCGGATAGGCACGGATATTTTTTTCCGTCAACTCAATAAACTTGTGGGTGATGCTTTGTGCCGGACTATCCGTGTAGGGTGGATTTTCTACCAATTGATAGGTATAGATATAATGTCCCCGCTTTGGCTTTTGGACATCGGCGTAGACGGCGGCAAGTCCATAGCGCTTGGCCATCTTTTCCGGACCTTCATAGAAATACGTCTCCCGGTTCATAAACGTGGTTACGTATTTGGTCTCCGCCTGATGGGGCCGTTGGTCAGCCGCCAACCCAATCAACCTCGGCACGTTTCTGTTTTTCAAATAATTTCGGGTGAAGTCATCTTTATCCACCAGCGTGCCCCCGAAGCGACCGCGGATTTCCTTCATCAAGTTGTCGAAAAATTGATTGGTTACCCGATGATAGACCGTTTCCAATCGTGTGTCGACTGCTGCCTTGAATGCCAAAGTTTGCCCTTCCCAATGAAAAAAATGGGCAGCCAATCCCAGTACAATTTCCCCTTTGTCCAGCCGGTCTTTGATGATGTGTGGGTTTCGGATCACAAAACGCCTGTTGATCTCCTCACTTGACATGGTATAGAGCTTGATGGTCTCCGCAAACGAATCGGTCAGGTTTCGGTAAAATTTCCTTTCGATCCGTCTTCGTTCCTTCGCCGATTTTTCGGGAAAAGCGAAGGCCAAATTTTCGCCAACGATTTTCCTCCTGTACCTGATCACATAATATCCCACAAGAAACACGAAATCCGTCACCAAATACAAGGCCCACAACGGCAGCAATGATATCAAGCGAAAGAAACCCATAAATGATTGAGCGACAGCAGGGAGTTTGGAAAGGCGGCAAAATAAGGCAAAAGACCTGAATTAATCAGAAAAATTAGGGATAAATTCGGCTCTTGATTACTTTTGAAGGCTATGTCCGAGGTCCAGCGCAAAAAATACTCCGAGCAGGAAAAGAACCATGTTTTCGACAAGGAATTTATGCCACACATAGATTCCATGTACAATTTTGCCTTCCGGCTGACATTTGACGAGGACGATGCCAAAGACCTTGTCCAAGATACCTACCTCAAAGCCTATCGGTTCATCAATTCGTTTGAGCAGGGAACCAATGCCAAGGCTTGGCTTTTCCGCATCCTGAAAAACTCCTTTATCAATGACTACAGGCGTAAGAGCAAGCAGCCTGCGAAAGTTGATTATCAGGAAGTTGAAACTTATTACAACTCGGATGATGTTGACTACACCAGTACGACTGACCTCCGGGTGGATGCCGTAAAGGATATGCTTGGAGATGAAATCTCCAACGCCCTCAACAGCCTGGCCGTGGACTTCAGGACTGTGATCATCTTGGCGGACTTGGAGGGATTCACCTATGAGGAAATGGCAAAGATCTTGGATATCCCGATCGGTACCGTCCGGTCCAGATTGCACAGAGCGAGGAACTTATTGAAGGACCAGCTTCGTTCTTATGCCAAAACCATGGGATACAACACAGAAGATGAAGAAGAGTAAGCCACATAAAAGAAAGGATTAATCACCGCTTAGATTACTGATTACGATGGAAGAAAATTTACCGATGGGAGAAAAAAAGCTTTCTTGCGCTGACGTCAGCAAGTGTTTCCAGTTGCTGGAGAGCATTTTGGACGGAGAAAACGTTCCCAACTCCCAAGCCATGCTCCAGGAAAAACTGGCCAAATGCGAACCCTGCTTCAAGCATTTCCACCTCGAGCAAGCTATCAGGGAAGTGCTCAAAAACAAATGCACCAAGCATTGTGTCCCCAATGAATTGATCGCCAACATCCGGGAGAAAATCCAGGAAATTAAATAGGCGGACATGTCAGCAGGAAAAGCAATCATTTTTTCGGCTCCATCAGGCTCTGGCAAAACGACCATAGTCCGGCATCTTCTCCAAAAATTCCCCAATCTGGGTTTTTCCATTTCGGCCTCGACCCGTGACAAGCGCGGTCGGACAGAAACACATGGCAAAGACTACTACTTTTTGAGTCCTGAGGAATTCAAGCAAAAAATCGACGAAGACGCATTTATCGAGTGGGAAGAAGTCTACGAAGGCAACTTCTATGGCACTCTCAAAGAAGAAATCGAGCGTTTGTGGGCGAGTGGCAAACACGTGATATTTGACGTGGATGTCAAAGGTGGCATCAACCTCAAGAAATATTTTGGGGACAAGGCCTTGGCGATCTTTGTCAAAGTCCCTTCCCTCGAGGTTCTTCAAGAAAGGCTAAAGGACCGTGGCACAGAATCGGACGAAAGCTTGTCTAGGAGGTTGTACAAAGCCAAATTCGAAATGGGCTTCCAGGACAAGTTTGATGTCACCATCCTCAACGACGATATGGCAAAATCCTTTGCCGAAGCAGAGCGACTTGTCGGCGATTTTCTCACCAAATAATCAAACACTTCCTTTGAAAATCGGTTTGTTTTTTGGATCTTTTAATCCCATTCATATCGGACATTTGGTCATTGCCAATGTGATGCAGGACCGGACGGATTTGGATGAAGTGTGGTTTGTGGTCAGTCCACAAAACCCGTTCAAGAAACAAAGTGCACTTTTGCACGAATTTGATCGGCTTAAAATGGTAGAGCTCGCCATTGCCGATCATTTTTATTTTAGGGCCACAGACGTCGAATTCCGGATGCCAAGGCCCAGCTACACCGTGGACACACTGGCATTTTTATCTGACAAATATCCACAGCATCAGTTTAAGTTGATCGTGGGTGCAGACAACCTGACCCATTTTCAAAAGTGGAAAAACCATGAAGTGATCCTGGAACAATACGGACTGTATGTCTATCCAAGACCAGGGGAAAAAAAGCTACCGGGGCATCCCAACATCCGCTATGTGGAAGCGCCATTGATGGAAATTTCCGCGACTTACATCCGCGATTCGATCAGGCAAGGCCATTCTGTCAGATACCTGCTGCCCGAGGCGGTTGAAGATTATATCCGGGACAAGAAATTGTACCAGTAGCCGATTTGCAAAAAATCCCAAAATTGATCTTCGATTTTGTTGAATCTGAGGATTTTAGGTTTCTTATTTTTTCTCTCTTCCCGATCCTTGCCCTAATTTTATGTTCAAACAACCCATGTGATGAAACGCGGATGGATATTGATGTGCATTTTTCTTTGCTCATGCGAGGGACTTTTTGATGGAGATCGCGTACCCGCCAATGTCTACAAAAGGAAAACGATCCAAGAAATCAAATCCGGACCCGCATACATTGGCGTATGGTCCTATGTCGACACCTATGGCAACTTGAGACATCGCTTTTACCTGGAATTGCTTCTGGGAAATGCTACGGAAACTCTCATGCCCGCAGACGACGTCCTGATCTGCGAGTTGCTTTCGACCCTGATTGTCAATCCAAGCTGGACTGATTCACCCTGTGTGCTGGGCTACCATGACAAATTTTTGGCTTTTGGAAATATTGGCGGTAGTTATCGCATGCACGTTGAGATCGACGGGGAAATCAAAGAACGGCATCCCGATGACCCGATTGATTGGAAGGCATTTGCGCCTAGTTCGATCCGAAAGGGGAATTTCTGCACGAATCAATGGCAGCCCTTTAATGGAACCCCTCCCCTTGCATCCACAATCTGGAGATGGGTGGGCTTTGTTTCGGATGGGGGGCGTATTTACTCCCGACCCGCATGCGAAGACCAAGAGGTCAGGCTGACCTTTGAGGACGAATTACTTTCGGCCTCCGAATTCGCCTTTATCCCCCATCCCGAGGCGAAAAGAACAAGGATGACGTCCAAAGTATGGCAAAGCAATGGGCTGTGGGCAGACGTTTACATCCCAATTGATAACTCCCGCCTTAGGATCGATTCAGCCTTATTCCACCCACCAAAATCTCCCGGGCCAGTTATTCCTATCAATTCCTTCGAAGGGGTCACTTGGGAGATGAAGCACAAATTCGACAGCCTCAATCTTTTGCTCAAACCCAACGACACCGTATACTATCGGATCGATTTTGGCACGCTCGTACTGACCAACCCACGCCGCGGTCTAAGCGCACTTTTTGATGTCCGATAAATCCCGCTACATTTGGATCAAACGGGGAAAATGCAAGGAAAAAAGCTCATTGCCTTTATCATTCATGGCAAAATAGCGGCCAAAGAGAAGTTAGCCGAAAAAGCCCAAACACTTTTCCAAGGGCTTGGCCCCCTCATATTTGTCGTCACACAATCAGAAAAAAATGCGACGCTTTGTGCTATCGAAGCAATCGAAAGCGGAGCCAGTGTCTTGATTGCCGTGGGCGGAGACGGTACTGTCAATGAAGTTGCTAATGCCATTCTTTTTCACCCCAACCGAAGCAAGTTAAAGATGGGCATCCTGCCTTTTGGCAAGGGGAATGATTTTGTCAGGAGTCTGGGTATCCGACGGGATTTGACAATGCTTTGCGATAACATCAAACTGGGCAAATCAAAAACCATCGATGCCGGAAAATTGGAATTTGTAGGCAAAGAAGGAGAAACATCACAGCGCTACTTTGTCAATATCGCCGATGTCGGCTTGGGCGGGCTGGCCACCCAAATGTTGCGCGCCGGAAAGCCATTGTGGAGTTCCAACCTCACCTATTTTTTGGTTATCATCAAGTCATTCATGAAATATCGTCTTGCCAACGTCAGATTCAGCTCCCATGGATTTTACCATGAAGGAAAAGTCATGAGCATCTGTATGGCCAATGGAAGGTATTTTGCCAGTGGTCTTGGCATAGCACCGGAAGCCAAACTGGACGATGGCAAACTCGATTGGGTGATCTTGGGTGAAATTTCAATCTGGGATTATCTGAAAAACATTCCGAGACTCAAGCGGGCAAAAAAAATCCGGCATCCGGAAGTTTCTTATCATCGGGGAACCGAATGCAACATTTCCTCAGATGTTCCGCTCCCAATCGATATGGACGGGGAATTTGTCGGGTACACGCCAATGAGGTGTCAGGTGGAATCCCTGGTTTTGGAAATTATTGCTTGACCAATTTCCCGCACAAATTCTTTTTTTTAAGGCTTTTGTCTAATTCGGTTCAGTAAAAAACTGATTTTTATCATTAGGCCCCCAAAAAATAAAGAGACAAGTTTCTTAGGCCCACAAATGCTGGTAACTTCAAGAGAATTTTTATCAAAGACAACCATGAAACAGCATTCTGATTTTAAGCCTGTAAGCCCCGAGGAATGGGAAAAGGCCTGGCAAGACCATTGGCAGGAAGCAGAAATGGACTATGAGCTTCCCAAATTATCAATAAAAGTCAGGGACGAACGGGACTTCCTGACCCAAACACGTACTCCGGAAAAGGAAAAACAAAGGATACAAAGGATCTCCAAGGAGTTTGAATCGGCAGTCAAGAAATTGAGCAAGGTCGGCCCGGCTGTGACCATATTTGGTTCAGCACGTTTTAAACCCGGCGATGACAACTATGAGCTTTCCCGAAAAACCGGGGAGGTTTTTGCCAAAGCCGGGTTTTCGGTCCTCACGGGCGGAGGTCCGGGAGCAATGGAAGCCGGTAACAAAGGCGCTTTTGAGGCAGGCGGAAGAAGCTATGGACTCAACATCATCTTGCCCAAAGAACAGTTCCCCAACCCCTATGTCCACAAGAGCATCGAGTTCAATTACTTCTTCATCCGCAAAGTCATGCTGGTCAAGTACTCCTGCGCCTTTATCGTCATGCCGGGAGGATTGGGGACTTTGGATGAACTCTTCGAAGCTGCGACCTTGATCCAATGCAAGAAAATCGGCCCTTTTCCATTGATTCTTGTCGGGAAGGAGTTTTGGAAAGGCTTGCGGGATTTTGTAGGCTATATGGCTGGGCAGGGGGTATTTGCCCCCGAAGAAATCGGTTTTTCCAAAATCGTCGATACGCCCGAGGAAGCCGTTGATTTGGTGCTGAAAAGCCTGCCTCCCGATTTTCACAAAATCCTAGAAAAGGAGAAAAAGAAGCTCAAGCGAAGGATCAAAAAGTAGGAGATTCTTTGACTTACAAACAAAGAAAAAAGGAACCCCAATTGGAGTTCCTTTCTCATTTTATTCAAAAACCAATTTTATACATAGTTATTCAACATTACCGGCATCACGAGCATGAGGATGTCTTCGTTGTCACCTTTGTCGGAAGGCACGATCAGACCTGCACGGTTTGGCGCAGAGAACTTGAGCGTGACCTCTTTGGAAGAAAGGTTGTTGAGCATTTCGACCAAGAATCGGGCATTGAAGCCGATTTCGATATCCTCCCCATCATGGTCACAAGACAGGCGCTCGTTGGCTTCGTTGGAGAAATCCAAGTCTTCTGCGGAGATTTGAAGCTCGCTTCCCGTCAATTTCAAGCGCACCTGATGGGTGGTTTTGTTGGCATAGATCGCGATCCTCCTCAATGAACCCAAAAACTCCAATCGATCGATGGTCATGTGGTTGGGGTTGTCTACCGGGATGACGTTCTCATAATCGGGAAAACGCTCATCAATCAAGCGGCAGATCATTTTCGTATTGTTGAACTTGAAATAGGCATTGGAACTGTTGAATTCCACAGTCACGGGCACGTTTTCTGAAGGCAAAGTAGACTTCAGCAAATTGAGCGCCTTTCTTGGAATGATGATACTCGAGTCGTCTTTGGAAGCCACATCAACTCTTCTGTAGCGGACGAGCCTGTGGCCATCAGTCGCCACGAAGGTAGTATTCGTCTTGCTCAGATTGATGTACACACCCGTCATTGCAGGTCTCAGTTCGTCATTGCTGGTAGCAAAAATGGTGTTGCTGATCGCGCTGCTGAGAATCTCTGTGGACATATCCACTGCGGTGGCGTTGGTGACTGAAGGGATTTTTGGGAAATCCGTCGCATTCTCGCCCGCCAATTTGTATCGACCATTGTCGGAACTGATTTCGATGCTGTAGGTGTCCTGGTCGATGCTGAAAGTCACAGGCTGCTCGGGAAGGTTTTTGAGCGTCTCGATCAGGATTTTGGCAGGAACCGCAATATTGCCATCCTCCCGGGCTTCAACGTCCAATTCGGTAATCATCGAAGTCTGCAAGTCAGAAGCGGTAACGGTCAATTTTCCACTTTTGATCTCAAAAAGGAAATTTTCCAAAATAGGCACCACCGGATTGGTGGTTACGACACCGTTGATGGCTGAAAGTTGCTTGAGAAGTGCAGATGAAGAAACAATAAATTTCATATTGCGCAGGCTTATTTTTTCAGTTTGAAATTGAAGAGGGTAAATTTATAAATAAAATCCTTAAAGCGGCTTTTGACAGAAACTTTCCTGAAAAAAAATCAAAATGGGCCCGTTTTGAATTAGGAACAATCAAATTTCAGCAGCGAATTGCCTTATTTTCCCGCAAATTTTCTCTTTCGCAAAGCCACCCACACAAATCCAAAAAGCGCAAAAACAACCGCCGGAAGGACCGTGTTGATGGTTTGCCATTTGGTTTTCTCTGCCTCCACCTTGACCTTGTTGAGCGGTCGGATTTGGAACTGTTTGGTCCTTGCCGCTATGATTCCGTCCGGATCGACGAGGTAGTTCACGGCATTTTGAAGCAGTTGACGATTCGCATATTGGGTATCGCTGAAGGGATCTTGACCCAATAGCAAGGGATTTTCACCCAAGGGGCTTTTGCTGCTTTGAAAAAGCTGTCCCGTGCCCGCTACAAGTACCCGGCCTTCATTGCTTTCAGGAACAAATCCTGCCTTATCGACGCCTTCGGGTAAAAACCGATTTTTAAACAGCGAGGTGAAATTACCTTCAAGCAGGTAAATCAAGGGAAGGTTTGGTTGGTTGAACTCGTTGAGATCAGGCTTTTCCTCCATATCGGCAAAGGCTAACCTGACGGGTGCAGGCAATTTTTTCCCAAAATCCGAACCAAAAACCAATGGTGTCTTGACCACTCCATCGGCCTTGACAGTGTCCAAAGAGCCGGTGAATCTGAATACAATTTGATCGAGTCCTTTGGTAATTGGATGCTTGGCCATTCTTCCAGCCGCCACATAAAACGGCCAAGGTAGAGGTACCATCTGTTGCTGATTTCCAAAGTTTCCTCCCATAACCACGTGGTAGCCAAAATTGATGTCCTGCACGAAGTCCTTATTGACGCGAACGCCATATCGAAACAGCATCTGATCCAATCCATTGTCAAAGGGCATAGCGACTGTACCCTCGCCGCCGGCCTCCTCAAAGTTGAAGGCGAGCGGGTCAATCAGGAAAACAAGATTTCCGCCACGCATCAAAAACTGGTCGAGTAAATAGATTTCCCTTTCTTGATAGGCTGATTTTGGACCGATCACCATCAGAATATCAAAAGTCATCAGGTCGTCAACCGACTTTGCCTGCTCAAGCGGCACCTTGTACACCTGGTAGTCATCTGCCAAGGCCTCCACGATCCCAAATCCGTCATCCTCGGACATTTCCCCATGCCCCACGATCAAGCCTATTTCCTTTTCCTGTTTGGAAACCAGCCTCTTGATCGCATTGATCAGCTCAAATTCGAGGTTTTCGACAGATTGGTTCAAAATCTCATCCGGGCCCATGTTTGCCTCTCCTTTCAAGATCAAGGCCCCGACCTCAAACTCAGCGTTGCGCGCCAAGATTCCCGGGAAAATCATTTTGGTTTGTTTTCCCCCAGCCTCACTGGTGTAGAGGTTGGTTGGGTTGATGCCAAAGTCAGAAAGGCCCACGATAAAATCCTCTTGCTCTTTCTTTGGCAGATCCAAGGGATTGAAGTACCGGTACGTGATCCGCTTGTTACTATAGGAATTGAATGTGCGGATATTCTCCTCCACGGACCGCTGTAGTCTGCGCATGCCGCCCGGGAGCTCGCCGGCAAGCAGGATATCTATCTCGATCGGTTCCTCCAATCCTTCCAAAACCGCAATACTTGCAGGATGCAGGGAATACCGCTTTTCCTCGGTCAAGTCCAACCTAAAGGGCAGAAGGGAAACCAACGCCCAAATAGCCGCGAGCATCACAGCCAAAACACCCATTTGCTTGATCGATCCTTCTAAGTTTCTCATTTTCTCTTCAGGATAATAGTCGTCAGTCCCAACATCAATACAACAACCGTCATGAAATAGGCAAGATTTTCGGATACGATGACGCCTCTGCCCATACTTTGATAATGATGGCTGAGGCTGAGGGATTCCAGAAAAAGCGCAATCGGACTCATGATCTGCATTTGTACCAAGGCAGTCAGGCCGAAGTACAAAAGAAATGATAGGAACACCCCCCAGATAAATGCCACGATTTGGTGCGAGGTCAAGGCAGAGGAAAAGATGCCGATCGACGCAAAAACCGCCCCCATCAGGCAAAGCCCGATCCATGAACCGAAAAATCCCGCATGGTCAATATTGCCGACGGGGTCTCCCAACTGCACGACCGAGTAATAAAACAGCAAGGTCGGAATCAAGGCCAAAAAAATGAGCGTCAGGCTTGCCAAATACTTCCCAATAATTATCCTCAGGATGCCCAATGGCGAGGTCAACAGGATTTCCCAAGTGCCTGACCTTCTTTCCTCTGCGATCATTTTCATCGTGATCGCCGGAATCAAGAAAATGAATACAAAGGGGGTATATACGAACAACGGCTCCAAATCCGCAAACCCGTATTCCAATACGGAAGTGTCGGGAAAAACCCACACAATCAACCCCAAAGAAACCAAAAACACCGCCAAAATGAGGTATCCGCTCAGGTTGCTGAAGAAGGCATTGATTTCCTTTCGGTACAGTGCAAACATCGATTTAGGATTGGGTGATTTGTTGAAATATCGCTTCCAGGTTGTTCTCCTTCAGACTGATTGAGACCAAGGTCAGGTTTCTTTCCTGGATAATGGACAAAAGCTCTCTTCGTCCCGAGGCTGCATCTTCCACAGAAATCACAATTTGCGAACGACTGGACAAGAACTCGCCTTTTCCTATATGATGAAACCATTCCAATTGGAGTTCTTCCTCGGTCTCAAGCTGAAGCACGGCATTCCTTCTCCCTGATTTAAGGTTGGAAAGCAAGTCTGAGGCGACGATTTTTCCCTTGTTGATGATGACTACCTTATCACAGATGGCCTCTACTTCCTGCATGATATGGGTGGAAAGTATCAAGGTCTTGTCCTTGCTTATAGTCTTGATCAATTTCCGGATTTCGACCAGTTGGTTGGGGTCGAGTCCCGTAGTAGGCTCATCCAAAATGATCACTTCCGGGTCATGGATAAGCGCCTTTGCCAAGCCGACACGCTGCCGGTATCCTTTTGAAAGTGCTTGGATCCTTTTGTGCACTTCAATCTCGAGTCCACACAATCCAACCAATTCCTCCACCCGAGATTTCAGGCTTTTGCCAGCCATGCCATACAAACCACCCACAAATTCCAAAAACTCACGCACATACATGTCCATGTACAGTGGATTGTGCTCGGGAAGGTAGCCAATCAGCCGACTCGTCTGTTCAAAATTCGCCTTGACCGAAATTCCGTTGACCAAGACATCACCGCCGTCGGCTGCAATATACCCGGTGGCAATCTTCATGGTGGTGGACTTCCCAGCCCCATTTGGACCCAAAAAACCCAAGACTTGCCCTTTCTCAGCCTCGAACGATACATCGTCCAGAGCTAACTGCGTGCCATATTTTTTGGTGAGGTGATTGACCGACAGAGACATGGATTTTCAATTAGGTGGCTAAATTAACCGCAACTCCCGCGGTTGGCAAAATATTTTTTCGCACAGGCCACAAAAAATCCCTGAATCTTTGAATGCCGGGGATTTGAAACCAAGGAATTAAAGCTGTAAAATCTCAGCAGTTTGCCTAAAACCTGAATCCAACATTGACCACGTACCTGAACCCATAACTCAGACTCCTGAATCCGCCTGAGTTGGCAATCTCGCCCGGCTTGATGACTCCTTCAAACATGGGAAATCTGCCCTTGATCGCCTCATTGAGTTCTCGGAAAAACTCCTCCTGTTCTTCGGCTGGAAGGTCAGTATTCAGGCTTGTTTTCAAATCATAAAAACCTATCCCAGGTCCTGCCAACACCATATCGAGCGCAAGCCGTTCCCAAAAAACAAATTGATACCCCAATTGAAAACCGGCGATTACCGTGTTGAAGTTGAAATCAAAATTGACATTGCCTTGGAAATTTTCAGTATTGAGCGCCAAATCGTTGTTGCGCGTGAGGTAGTTGTACTGAAAATGCGGCCCGATGTAAACTCCACGTGGCGCCTTGTGACGGTTTTCTTTGGCAAGGTAAAAACGGTAATCTGCGGCGAAATGATAGCCACGCTCCGAAACTGCGCGATCGCCATTGATGGCTTCCCCGTTCTCGTCCAACCGCATCAGCTTCGGAAGTGAAAACCGTCCCAGATTGACAGAGAAGGACCGCTTTTCCGACAACACCCGTTCATAACCGATCGCGACGAATTTGGTACCCCAAATCATCGGACTAGAGACATTAATTCTGGCGATATTCTTTCGCTCTTTTGCCAAAGAATCAACCTGGCACCAAGCTGGGATGGTCGCCATAACCATCAATAAAAACAAGCAAAGAGGACGTTTCATAATGCTGGGGGTTTAGACACTGAATTTAACCAAAGTCCGCCTCGATACCATCAAAATGGCCCAATTTCAGCGAAAGAATTTTGAAAAACCGAATACGTAACGGAATCTTCAAAATCAAGATAAATGCAGCCTCGGCGTCAGAAAATTCCACTTCAAAAATGACTCAAAATAAAAAAGGCTTCAAAGAAGCCCCTTGAGAGAATCCACCGCCACGGGCAGCGCATCTCGATTGATATTAAACCTTACAGCACCAATTTAGAGCGGATTTTTTGGTTTTCAAAAAAATCAATCCGAAAAACTCACATTGATGAAGCTCGCGATCCCAAACCGGAATCCTCCCCGTTGGTAATTGCCATTTTCGAAGCCGGCACCCATTTCTACTCGGAAAATCCTGAAAAGATTGTCCAAGGAATAGCCCACCTCCCAATAGTGCGCTGAGTTCTCAGTCTTGAGATAGTTCAGGAAAATATTTTCACGGACGCCGGAGAATCTGAGCATCGGCAATTGTGTCAGCAAGAACTTCCTGAATTGGTAATGCATGATGCTGCTGATGTAAGCGCCCTGCGTGCTGTATTGGTAATAATCCAAGAAGCGATAGTTGGACGCCACACCCATATTGGCAAAAATGGTCCTGTTACCGCCGAAATGCTTGAAGTCCTGGAAATACACCCGATCCTGGTTGAGAAAGGTTCCCGCCTTGATATTGAAGTCGAGCTTGCCACTGACTCCGAAATTGAAAAAATGCTCTATCCCACCTTCGAGCCTATCAAATCTTGCCGCATTTTGATTGTTGAAAACCGACGAGATCGCTCTGGTATAGTTCAGGACCAGCATAGGGGCCGACTCGTAAATTGGATTTTTTCGCCCATCGCGGATGTAATACTTCATTCCAGGACGCCATTCTATGTTCCCGTGCCAAATCAAGGCATGATGGTCATCAAAGGCACGGTCTGGGGCCTCGATGTTGTCGGGTCTATTGGGCATGTACGATCTCTCAGGTCTATTGTAAAAGCTGAAATCCGAATTGTTTTCCAACTCTCGTCGGTAGGCATAAAGGAGGTTGGTGCGGAATGTAAATGCATCGGTCACCCGCTGGGAATAGGCCAGTTTCACAAAATCCTGCTCATAGAGCCTCATATAATTCTGCCGCAAAAGCAATGAATACGCAGCGTTGACCAGCTCTGAAATCGGGTTCTCGGGATTGAATTGGTAAATAAACCTCCCACCCGTCAGCGTTGCGGTGTTTCCCGGCCTTCCCCGATTGACGGACCTTCGGATTTCAAAAGTGCTGTAAAGGCGCTGGCTCGAAAAACCATACCTAAACTCCGGCTCAAAATACCAAACCCTTCTGAAGTTGGTAACCGAATCGGCCATTTTTTCCGTTTTTTCTAACCTGTAAAAGCCCGCCAGCCCAACTTTGAAACCCTCGACCGTATTGAAGGAAAACTTGGTCCAGTTGGTACGGAATCCAGCTGATCTTCCCTTTCCGAAACTGTAGGTGCCGCCGCCGATGATTTCCAAAGGTTTGAAGCCTCTTCTTGCCTTTTTCGCAATGGAGTCGACATCGCTAACCTTGGCAGCCTCGATGGTTGCCAAGCTGTCGTCCCGCACGTAACCCCGGATTTCGGCCTCGGTAAGTTTGACAGGACGGATGCTATCCCAATAGGCGAGGCTGCGCTTTCTAGCCAATGAATCGACCTTGTAGGACCGTTCGGATATGATCTCTTCATCCTCCCGCTCTTTAAGGGCTTCTTTCTCATATTCATTGATCAGCTTCCGAAAATCCTTCTTGGTCATCTTGTCCGCATTGGCCAGCTGTTCCAAACTCGAGAGGTTTTTGTTGAAGCTACTCACGTCCGTCGGTACCTCGTCGACTTTTTCATCGATGATTTTGGTCTCGACGATTAGGTCTGGATTGAGTGTGACCTTGTAATCCCGCGTCGAGGCGAGGTATTTGTACTCGCCTGCAAATCCAAAAAACTTGCCGCCAAAAGTGTAAGTGTGGGTCGAAGGCATCCAGACATTTTCGGCCACCGGCTGGTAAAGCTGACGCACACCAATCTGAAAGCCCAAAAGCGATGTTTTTAGATCAAGGCTATGAATGGCCCAAAGTCCTTCAATGATGTAGATATATCCGTCAAAGACCAACTCGCCCGGCGACCGTGGCTGCACCCGGATGCGGTTGACCATGACGCCGTCTTCGGTAAATGAACCTTCGTACCTGAACTTGTAATAGGCAAACGCCGAAGGTGAAAGCGGCGAAATCGCGTTGTTGATTTTTGGATTGTAAAAACTCGTCGCGATATAGGGTGCGGGTGAAGTCTGATTGTTATCGCCGTTGGTGCGGATGCTGATGACTTCTTCCTCGACTGCATTGGGCTGTTTGAAGGTGATCTTGGAAACCGACTCCGTTGTATAGGCTTCGTTGAGTTTTACTCCTTCTTTTTCCAACTCCTTTTTCATGAAAAACGGCGCATCGGTCAAACTCCCCGTACCCTTGAGGTACACCATCATGCTGTATTCCTGCACCTGCATTCGGTGGTATTTTGCTTTGGAAATGGCTTTCCGCATGATCGTGAGAGCGGGGTCTTCGGCCTTTGTATTGACCGTCACCTCCTGAAGGGAATAGACCTGTTCGCTCATTTTGAAATCCAGCGTGACCCACTCCTCCAATACCACGACCGTCTGAAGGTCGGAAGCATAGCCGAGGTATTGGGCCAATACGTCATACACGCCCTTCTTGAGCTTCAACTCATACTCTCCATTTTGGTTGGTGGCTACTCCTTCACCTGTATTTCGGATGTAGATGGAGGCAAAAGGCAAGGGTTCACCCTTTTCGGTAGTGACTTTTCCCCTGATGCCTTGTGCGAAGCCCCCCTGAACAATGCCCAAAAAAAACACACCCAGCCAAAAGATTTCTTTCAATCGGACCATAAAACAACAATTATCCTCGAAAATACAAGATTCAAAATTGAACGATAAGGTTGCTTTGGGGTTATTGACAAAAATTAACGATGGAAGCAGGATTTTAAATTTATTTAAATTTTCCGACAAAAAACAATACTATACCAATCTCACTTTGTTGCAACATTGATTTCGAAAATCCTTCTAAAGGGGAATCCCTCTTCATTTACGCCCTCGATTTTCATGAATACGCGCTTTGTCAAGTCCGAAAGTGGTATTTCGAACTCAAATTTGCCATCATCCGCCCGCGTGCCCGCTGAGGGATTCCAATACAAGGTTGGCCTCGGCGGGATTGGAACGCCATTGTTGCTGATCTTTGGAAATTCTAGTGGCTTCGTGAAACCTGGAAGCTTGAAAACCTGAAACTCTGTTTTGTCAAATTCATAGGGTGATTTCGGAGTTGTCGTTTTTCCTTTCTTGGTCGTGATCGAAATCACGCCCCCTGCTGCCCGTGTACCAAAAACAGCGGCTGCATAGGTGTAAACTTCGATCGATTCAACCTCACTGGCTATCAATATCTCCAACTGTTCCCGTCCCTGTTCTCCCGACAGTAGCAGGCCGTCTACCATCACCAAAGGCCCCCCTGTTTCCAATCCCCAGTTCTGCCTCATCATGATGCCGCCCGAAAAATTCATTTCGACTATGTCAGCAACCTTCATTTGGGGAAATCTTTCCAAAAAATCCTGACCAATGGTCTTATCCCCTTTTCCATACCCATAATTGTTTTCAGTCGGGGTGAGTATCCGTTGGTCAGCCACTTCGATTTCTTCCAAGTCAATGATATCCTTGTCCGGCCAAAAATCCGTCCAAACATCGTTACCCATTTCCTCCAAAAGCATCGGCATGGTGTCAAATTCGAACTTGTGAACTGGCCGAGCCGTCTGGACCAATTCCACGGAGCCTTTTCGCTTCCTCCTCTCGTCCAATGCAGCGATCGCCACCTCGGTACTGTCATAAAAAAACATCCCCGTCGTGAAGAAATAACCCAAACTGTCCGAGGGAATAATCCCAAAATCCTCCATGTCACCCACAACGACCGTTAGTGGTACGGCCAGTTGCCGATTCCTAGACCTTCCATCAGAATAATTGCCCGCTAGGGAAAGTCCATATTCAATCTTGTATGGCTGGGGCTCGATCATTTTGGGATCAGGGGCCTTGTACAGCCACTCGGTCGCCTCCTCGAGGTCCTTGTTAGGAACAAAAGATGTGAGCTCGGCGTCCACAAGCGATAAAGTGAACTTTGCCTCTACAGGTTGATCGTTGGCATCTTTGATTGAAACAGCAAATTTTCCCCAGGTCGCGCTTGAGTCGTCCCTGTAAATCGCTCCACTCGGCTCAATCGTCCAAGCAAAGTCCAGGTCATCCTCTTCTTCCGTCGAATTTGCAACTGCCGGTTTACTCCCTTTGGGAACTATGGAAACGTATTTGACTGTATACCGCCCGCCTTCATAATTTCCCATCCAGTTGGTGTATGCGAGTAGGGCATATTTCCCTTCGGGAAAATCCTCTTCCAGCAGGAATTGTCCATTAGTAGTTCCATTCTCCAAAAAAAAGACCCCAGACTTGACTGTCTCCAATCGATCATTTACCAAATCCACATAGAGCGTTCTGCTGAGCGTATCCGCAAAAAGACTGTTCTGATAAAGCATCTGTGCCTGCAGCCACATCATTTCACCCGGATGGTATACCGATTTGTTGAGACTGAGATGGGGTCGCTCCATCAAGTTGGTCCATTTGACTTCCTCCACTCTTTGGAGCGTCACCTCGGCCATAAGGGGATTTTCCATCTCCTCAGGCATATAATCAAAGGGAACAAACCGCGCCACTCGCTCACGGCCCATGTTTCCGGATCTAACCAACTGCTTTGGATCCAACAGCACGCCTGCTGCGTCGACATCAAAATAGCCGTCAGGAGCCTCCAGCCAACTGATTGCATGGTAAATCCGGGAATAATAATCATTGATCCAAAACTTCTTGGTAAAGTGGACTTCCACTTTTGAAGGCCAATTTATGCGATAAATACCCCCCGGAATCTCCTCGATCAGGGTGGAATCCTCTCTCATCGGATGAATAGTCCTGCCAAGTTCTTCCTCAAAGCGATTGGTTCGCAATTGCCCCATGGGAGGGAGCGTGACCTCATAAAGCTTAAACCCATCCTCCTCGGCTCTCCTTCGAAGCAAGGATGATAAAAAATGTTTGACCGATCCGAAATAGGCGGAGTTGCGCGCAATTTCCCATTGGGCCGAATCAATAGACTGCTCCATGGTCTTAAAATTCGCCAGACCAAAGTAGTGAAAGCCTCCGCTCATTTCCACGAATTCCTGCAAATGGTACTCGATTTGGTAGCCCAAAGCGCGGTTTTCGATCAATATCGGCTGGGATGCGCTGGCCGCCAGAAATTTCCCTCGGCCCGGGATGCGCCCCTCTTCAAAATCCACCACCCAAGGATTTTTAATTTCTATTTTGCTAAAAAAAGGATCGTCCGGCACCGCCAAAAAGACCCGCTCAAAACGCCGCATGTATCTTTCCCAGCGTTTGTCCCGCTTAGACTTGAGCATGACTTCAGACAGGCCTTCTTCCTTCGGCGAAAGCTCAAAATTGACACTGATCTGGGAACGGCCTTGCAGAGAAATCTTCCTAAACTTGGTATGATAGCCGACAAATGAGACTGCAAGCTCCGGATTGGGAGGAAGGTCGCCACTGATACGGTAATTTCCCTTGGTGTCCGTGACTGCGCCGATGGTTGTATTGTTGACGAAAACGTTGGCGAAAGGAAGCGGAAGTCCCGTTTTTTCGTCTTTGACGTTGCCTGTAATTACCTGCGCATACAGATTGGGGCTACCTGAAAAAAGGACAAGTAAAAAACAACAACACGCAAAAGCCGATCTAGACATGCTTCCCTTTTTAAGTTTCCTCGAGACTCTATTTTTGGATTCTTCGATTTCCAAGCAAGAACACACGCTTCCAAAATAATACTTAAAAACTGTTTCAGTCTCGTAAGTCTTTCTTAAATTCCAAACTTGAAAGTTTCAAAGTAAGAATCGTTAGTGAAAGGGACAACTTTTTTTCGAGCGGCCGTCCGGACAATTATTCTAAAGGTAAGGGCCATTAATTCTATGTATTCAGCATTGACATGGACCCTTTTTTTCATTTGCTGGCTCGCTTTTGCAAATACCACTTTGGCCCAAAGCGATGAAGCTCAGGTAGTTTTCAAAGCTCCTGAAAATGCCAAAAAGTCGAAATACTTCCTTACGGGCAAAGTCATTTTCTTCGAAACAGGCGAACCGCTACCTGGCGTGTCCGTGCATATCGATGGCTTTTTCACCGGAATCAATACCGATGCGAATGGCCAATATTTCGTATCCCTGGATTCGGGGCGACACAGAATTGCCTTCCGCCACTTTGGAAAACAAGGTAAAATCTACCAGGTCGATTTGTATGGAGACGGGGTCTTGGACACCGAACTCACCGGGCTCCAGTTTGAACTCGATATGTTTACGCTTCGATCGGAGGAAAGGGAAATGATCGTGAAAAGCCCCATCACGGGAGTGACCAAGATGAATATCGACGAGATCAAACTCGTCCCTACGCTTCTCGGAGAGCCGGATGTGTTCAACGTACTGCAGGCCATGCCGGGCGTTACTTCGGTAGGCGAAGGCTCGGCAGGTCTCAATATCCGTGGCGGTCAGGCAGACCAAAATTTGATCTTGATGAATGAGGCCATCGTCCTCAGTAATAGCCATGCTTTGGGGTTCCTGTCGTCATTCAACGGTGATGTCGTCCAAAATTTCACCCTTTATAAAGGCGCAGTTCCAAGCAATTTTGGCGGAAGAAGTGCTTCAGCTTTGAACATCGAGATGCGAAAAGGGGACAAGGAAACATGGAAGGGCTCCGTGAGTTTGGGGACCGGCGTGAGCAAGCTGATGCTGGAAGGTCCGCTGGTCAAGGAAAAAACAGGATTGATCGCTGCTGCGCGAAGGTCCAATGCCAATTGGCTGCTCCGACAGGTTGATAACACGGATGTCAGGGCTAGCGACATCCGGTTCCATGACTTGTACCTGGGTGTCAGCCACCAATTTTCCCAAAAGAATAACCTGGATCTGAATATCCTGAACACCGGTGACTACTTCAAATTCTCCAATAATTTCGGATTCGAATGGAACAATTTTGTCAGCTCGATTACCAGCCGAAACCTGATCACGGATGATTTTTCCTTGGTAGGAATGGCGGCCTATGGGAGTTTCAACAATGGTTTTTTTGAACCATCGGATATTGACCCGTCCATCGTGAAGAATGGCTTGTATTACTATCAAGGAAAAATTTCAGGATTGTGGACTTTGGATAAGGCTGTACTCCAAGGCGGGATCGAGGGAGTGCTATACCAAATGCGGCCCGAAAAACTCGAACCATTCACACCCCAATCCGGCATCCAACCTCAATCCATCCAAAAACAAAAGGGGTTGGAATGGGCACCTTTCGTTTCCACAGAATGGACCCCGAATGAAAACTTCACCCTGATGGCAGGCTTGCGGTATTCGATGTACCAGCAGATGGCCCCGGATACGGTGTTTTTGTACGAGGAAGGACTACCAATATCAACCAGCACCCAAACTGGATATGAGTTTTTTGAAAATGGGAAAATAGTGGGCTACAAAGGGTTGGAACCTAGATTTTCCCTGAGGTACACATGGGATAAAGTCAATACCTTCAAAGCTGGATTTGCGGTCCTGAATCAATATCTGCAAACCATCTCCAACGCCACCGGCCCTACCCCGATTGACCTTTGGCAACTCAGCACGACCTATATCCTGCCCCAAAGGTCCCAAAACTATTCTGTCGGGTACTTCCGCAGCCTGAAGGAAAACAAGTGGACCGCATCCTTGGAAGGATTTTTCCGAACAACCAAAAATCAACTTGAATACCGGGATTTTGCGGATTTATTCTTGAACCGGCAGCTGGAAACAGAGCTGATTCAGGGACAGGGAATGGCTTTCGGGGCCGAGTTGATGATCCAAAAAAACATCGGAAGTGTCACCGGGTGGCTGGCATACACCTTTAGCCGATCTCTGATTAGGACTGTCAGTCCTTTCCGCGAAATCCAAGTCAATGGCGGAGACTGGTTCCCCACCAACTTTGATCGCCCACATGTTCTTTCGCTCGTGACCAGCTTCCATCTAGGCAATCAGCGTGATTTCAACATCAACGTCAATTATTCTACTGGGAGACCTGTAACGGGCCTGTACTCAAACTATGTAGTGGGTGGTGTTTTTGTGCCAAATTTTGGAGACAGAAATCAATTTCGAATTCCCAACTATTTCAGGATCGATCTTTCGTATCTGGCAAATGGCCCCGTTAGGGCTTGGGACGACAAGATCAATATCAGCGTCTATAACCTGTTGGGGAGAAGAAATGCCTATTCGGTATTTTTCCAACGCGACGGTCAGCTGCAGCGATTGGTTCCTTATCAATTGGCGATACTCGGTGCCGCATTTCCGTCTATTACGTACACAGTCAACTTTTCCTCCAAATGACAAACAAGTCTAGCATATTGACATTTTTGCTCCTATTGGCGGCCGGTGTACTTGGAGGTTGTATCGATCGCTTGGATTTTTTTGGAGATACCCAAGGAGGGCAGTTGGTGATTTATGGCATGGTTAACGACACGGATGAAGTCCAACGACTGGAGATTTCGAGGACAAACCTACAGGGATTCAACCCGAAAGGGGAAGATGGTGCATCGGTGACCCTGCTGACCCAGGATGGCAGGAGGCTGCGCTATACCAACACCGGAAACGGCGAATACCAACTGGCGGGGTTTAAGGGCACACCTGGCCAAAGCTATTCCATCGAAGTGATCATCGGCAAAGACCTTTATGAAAGTACCGTACAGACCATGCCAACCATATTGGCCGTCGATAGTCTGGAATTCAGGTTTGGCAGGGAAATGTTGAGTTCGGAGGCTGAAGAAGGGGTGTTCGTTGTCAGCGCAACAACAAACTTTCAGGAGGGGGATAATTCAGGTTTTTTCCGATGGACCGCCGAAGAGACCTACCAATGGCAACGCACTTGGCTACCTTGTGTCGGCCTTTGCCCCCCTCCCCCAAATCCATGCTATATCTCAGATTTGATGGATCCCAACCGTATCAACCTATTCGATGCAAATTCCACGAGGACACGACAAACCCGTCAGGAAATAGCCAAACGGGCCGTAGACAATTCGTTCATCGGGATTTTTTATGTGAGTCTGAAGCAGCACAGCATCACGCGGGACGCGTTTGAATATTGGCGAAAAATCGATCTCATCGTCAACAACAGAGGCTCTTTGTTCGATATTCCTCCTGCGCCTGTGTACGGAAATATCACCAACAAAAACAACCCTGATGAGATCGTACTTGGTTTTTTTGAGGTTGCAAGGGTGAGATACACCCGAAAATATGTCAATCCAGCAGACGTACCATTCTTCCTGACACGTCCCTGTGACATCGTGGTAGGCAAACCGGCCGAAGACTATGCCGCGGAGTGCGTCCAATGCGAAGTCAGGGCCAAAGGCAGGGCTTGGACAACGACTGCCCCAGAATGGTGGTTTAAGGACTAGAGATTATTCGAAATCCAGTATACCCATAAAAATGAATTTTTATCGTCCGCCGAGAAAATAACCATCTAATGGGAATTTAGGCGCACTACAGGCAAGGTTCAAATTGAATCCTAGGCAAGGGCTGATTTTTATGTAGGTCCAAGACCTTTTCCCCAACGGGAGTCCAAAAACGGAATTCTTACCTAAATCATAATTTTTTTTAATAATATTCAAAAAATCATTTAATATTTTGATTGATCAATAAAAACAATCGATTTTTTTGATTTTTTCATTTTGTGGTTACTTTAGCAACCAGATTATTTACATTTTTCATGTTTTTGTAAAAAGTAAGTAAAAAATCAAACCTATTATTATTAAATCTATAAAACCTATGAGAAAATCAGTTACAAATTTGACCAAAGCAATGGCGATTTCAGCCATTGTATTCACAGCACTCTGTGCCGCACCCGCATTGGCACAGGAAGAAAAGCAGTTTAACTTCTCTGCGACACTCAATTCCGATCAGTTCTTCGGATTTTACCCCACGTTCCAAGGGTCTTATGGTGTTTCGGACAAAACCGCGCTCACCTTCTACGGCATCTTGTGGTCAGGGGGTACCGGGGGAAACTGGGGCAACTGGACAGAATTTGGTATTGGTGCCAACTTTCAGGCCGCTGAGGGACTTTCCATCAATCCACAGATCGGTATCCTCGGCGGTAACCTGCTCAGTTCAGGAACACGCGGCCCAGCCATATTCGGTGACGGTATCGTTCCAAACCTTACAGTGAATTTGCTGAGGGAAAAGACAGAAGGTCAGTTCTACTTCGGCTACTATGCGCCGCTTCGCGACGAAGCGCCCGTCAATACTACCCCTCCCGGAACAACTTTGGCTTACATTCACTATTGGGTCAACTTTGGTTTTCGTGCCAGTCAGTTCTTCTCACTGGGCGCACACTATGAGCATTTGATCAATTCGGGAGGTTCCAATGTCTCAGAATCCTCTGACGTGTATCAATGGCTTGGTCCTTACGTTCAATTCGCCAAACCAGGCGGTGGCCCATTTGCAAGGTTCTCCTTCGGTACTGACTTGGTGGAAGGAAACGACTCCTTCTTCAAGCTCACGACAGGCTTTAACTTCTAATACACCAATAAAGGCCGGTGATCTACCGGCCTTTTTTTTTTGAATAGTAGTCTGTCATTTTTTTTTGTCCCGCAAAATGAAAATTCGAATCAAACCTAAACTGAATCTCTGGAACCTCATTTTTTAGAATTTGCCATCAGCCCTCGGTAACTTTCGTGTTTCGCCTACTCTGCCATTTCGAGACAAAAGTTTCCCATTTTGCCTCCAAATACACCCAATAAAGTGTCACAAATCCTGTCATTCTGACACAAAAGTCCTGGTAATGCCCATTGGCACGTGAGTTGACTCATGGGGATTGTGTCAATCACGTAATCAATAACTAGAAAAATATAATATCATGGGAAAAATCATAGGCATTGACTTGGGTACTACCAACTCCTGCGTTGCTGTTATGGAAGGTAACGAACCGGTGGTGATCCAAAACTCAGAAGGAAGAAGGACCACGCCATCCATCGTGGCTTTTCTTGACAATGGAAATGGAGAACGAAAAGTAGGTGACCCAGCCAAGCGTCAGGCTATCACCAACCCATCCAACACCATTTCCTCCGTGAAAAGATTTATGGGCAAAAAATTCTCCGAAGTCTCTGAAGAGAAAAAACATGCCTCTTACAAAGTTGAACCGGGACCAAACGACACCGTTGCGATCAAAATCGGCGACAGGTCCTACACTCCACAGGAGATTTCGGCAATGATCCTTCAGAAAATGAAAAGCACTGCAGAGGATTTCTTGGGACAAACCGTAACCGAAGCCGTCATCACCGTGCCCGCCTATTTCAACGATGCGGAGCGTCAGGCGACCAAAGAAGCTGGACAAATTGCAGGTTTGGATGTGAAAAGGATCATCAACGAACCTACAGCCGCTGCCCTTGCCTACGGCATGGATAAGAAAAACAAGGACATGAAGATCGCTGTGTATGACCTTGGTGGCGGTACTTTCGATATTTCCATTCTCGAATTAGGTGACGGGGTATTTGAAGTGAAATCCACCAACGGTGACGTACACTTGGGCGGAGACGACTTTGACCAGGTAATCATCAACTGGCTTGCCCAGGAGTTCCAGGCCGAAGAACAAATGGACTTGAGAAAAGACCCAATGGCACTTCAAAGACTGAAAGAGGCAGCTGAAAAAGCAAAAATTGAATTGTCAAGCTCTGCCTCTACAGAAATCAACCTTCCTTACATTACAGCGACCCAAACAGGGCCAAAGCACTTGGTGAGAACCTTGAGCAGGGCGAAATTTGAGCAGTTGGCCGAATCGCTTATCAGAAGATCAATGGAGCCCTGCAAAAAGGCCCTTTCTGATGCTGGTATGACAGCAGCAGACATCGATGA
Organism: Mariniradius saccharolyticus AK6; assembly: GCF_000330725.2. Lineage (GTDB taxonomy): Bacteria > Bacteroidota > Bacteroidia > Cytophagales > Cyclobacteriaceae > Mariniradius > Mariniradius saccharolyticus. The sequence goes on from NZ_AMZY02000004.1 coordinate 42,244, forward strand.
GGTAATCTTGGTCGGTGGTTCTACAAGGATTCCAAGGATTCAGGAGGAAGTTGAGAAATTCTTCGGAAAAAAACCTTCCAAGGGAGTCAACCCTGATGAGGTGGTGGCGATCGGCGCCGCAATCCAAGGTGGTGTCTTGACTGGTGAAGTGAAGGACGTGTTGTTGCTAGACGTGACGCCGCTCTCCCTGGGTATCGAAACCATGGGTGGTGTTTTCACCAAACTGATCGAGGCCAACACGACCATTCCTTCCAGGAAATCTGAAGTGTTCTCCACGGCATCAGACAATCAGCCTGCGGTAGATATCCACGTATTGCAAGGAGAAAGGCCATTGGCGAAAGACAACCGTTCGATCGGCAGGTTCCAACTGAGCGACATTCCACCTGCGCCAAGGGGTGTACCACAAATCGAGGTTACGTTCGACATCGACGCTAACGGTATCCTCAACGTATCTGCCAAAGACAAAGGCACTGGAAAGGAGCAAAAGATCAAGATCGAAGCTTCCTCCGGCTTGTCACAAGAGGATATCGAGAGGATGAAGCGCGAAGCTGAAGCCAATGCAGCATCAGACAAAGCCGAAAAAGAAAAAATCGAAAAGCTCAACCAAGCCGATAGCTTGATTTTCCAAACCGAAAAACAGTTGAAGGAATTTGGCGATAAGCTTTCCGATGGCAACAAGGCCAACATCAGCGCAGCCTTGGAATCTTTGAAAAACGCACATGCGTCCAAGGACATCGCAGGTATTGACGGAGCAATGGCCAACCTAAACAAAGCTTGGGAATCCGCTTCCCAGGAAATGTATAACGCCAGCCAAGGTGCAGGCGCGGCAGGCGGTGCACAGTCAGGACCACAGCAAGGCCCTAGCAATGCCGGTGACGGTGTATCCGATGTGGACTACGAAGAAGTCTCCGAGGACAAAAAATAATCATTACTAAACCAAGAAAAAGAAGACATCTATATATGATATGGATGTCTCTTTTTTTAGAACCAAGATTCAAGAGTCAAGACAGTCTCTGTTCTTGAATCTTGGTTTTAATGCTCTAGATTTATGCAACTGACCCCAGACAACAAACTCAAAAAGCTGATCATCGTTGGCGACCGTGTTTTGATCAAATTGAGGAAAGCCGACGAGAAGACCTCTTCCGGACTATACCTGCCGCCTGGAGTCCAAGAAAAGGAACGGGTACAACAAGGCTATATCATCAAGACAGGCCCTGGATATCCGATTCCTACCCCTGTCGAAGATGATGAGCCCTGGAAGGACCGGGATGACAACATTAAATACATACCCCTTCAGGCCAAAGAGGGAGATCTTGCAATTTTCCTGCTAAATGGATCCTATGAGGTAATCTATGAAGGCGAGAAATACTACATCGTCCCCCAACACTCGATCTTGATGCTGGAGCGGGAGGAAGAACTATAGTGCCCATCCACCAGCATGGAATCTAATCGAGCAAAACCTCCACCTGCCTACCGGGAATCACCTGAAAAACTTTTCGGTTGCCTCTTGAAGTCACAATCACATAATTTCCTCCCAAAAGCTCAGAGACAGTAAATGAAGTACCAACGTTCCCTTCTCTTATCCAAGGTTCCGGAATAGATACCGCGTCAACCGGCGCGATAGCCCAATCGAAATTCTGGGAAGTATTTGTTACAGTAAAAAATACCGACCCCGTCAAAGGCTGATCATCCCAATCCACACAGGACGACATCAGAGCAATAATGAAGAACAAACTGACAATTCTAGGTTTCATATTACGCATTTTTTAGGCAAATTATCACTAATATTTTAAATTGTGAATACCTAGCGATTGACCCCATTCCCATCTGGGATTCCATTATGGATACTTATCATAATGACGATACGGTCTAGAGCTCCCCTGAACTGTCTATTCCAATGCCGTACCCACCTACAGCGAGATCACAGTCTCCTTCCCGGCTATGATCTGAAAAACCTTGAATGTCGGGGTGGTGTTTTCCCCCACAAAATACTCGATTACATAGGTGCCTGGCAGCAGGTTATCGATCACCTTGTTATTGACAAGGGGACCTTTCAGCAACTCAGAACCCACGGGAATAAAACCGCCCCTCACCTGAAAGGTGGCTTCTGCAGCGATACGATACTCCAAGTACCTGAAGGATGAGACCAATTCCAGTCTCAGGCTACCATCGGTGGGGTTTTCAGGAATCTCCGTACAGGAAGCAATGAATACAAAAAGGAGCAACAAAATCCGGTTGGTTTTCATGGAAGTAGAATAGTTGGTTTGGGAATAGATTTCATGAATTGATTGCCAAAGCAAAAGACGCAAATGCCGAGCGGCAAAACTTTATGTTTATCATCAGCGCCGAGAATTGTTGAAGAATGCGAAAAAGTATCCTCAAGCGAAACGGCAAAAAAAAAGACGCCATTTTGGCGTGCTTTACTTAAGGTTTCAAAGCCTTAATTATTCTTCCAAGGCTTCTTATTCTTAGCCTTTGGACCTGTCACCTTTTTTGACGTGTCCAAAGTGGTGTCTATTGGCGTTGTTGCGTCAGTTTGATTCCAAGGCTTTTGGTTTTTGAATTCGGGACCTTGAGCCTCTGATCTTTCTGACCGAACATCGGCAGTTACATTTTTTGCTTGTGATTTCCAAGGCTTGTAATTCTTAGCCGCTGGACCTTTCAACTCATTCCATTCCTGGGCATTTGCTGCACCTACCGAGAGCAATATTGCCGTACCTATCATCCATAACTTTTTCATATTCAGATCGATTTGGGATTTTTCAGTTTCAGTAATATACACGCGAAACTAGAAAAAAGTTTACCCAAAAACAGACTTTTATTTGCTGAAATGATACTCAAATAAAATTTAATATTGATTATAAAAATTTGTTATAGAAAAAACGGGTGTTTTCAATCCCAATATTTGCCAAAAAATCATGGAAAAAAGAGAAATCAGCTTCTTTTTAGACCGAAAATTCAGGTGCCTCGCCAAAAATCAAAAAACCTGCTTTCCAATGAAAGGAAGCAGGTTTTTCGAAAAATTTTTTGAATTTCAGCTTAAAAAGAGAATACCGCAGCCAAAAGGAATGAGGAAAGGTTCTTTGATGCCGCCAACTGGTTGTTTAGAAAGAAGTTCTCCTTCATGTTATCTGTCCTGATTTCCGGAATCAACATAAGGTTATCGCTCACTTTCCAATTGACTGAAACTGTCAATGCGAAAACGTTGCCATCTCCGTTGGAGTCCAAGCCGATTGCCCCGTCTATACCGGTATTGAATACTGAGAAATACTCGCCCCTAGCGCCCAATTTGAGTTTCTCGGAAAGTGCCGCCTGCAGATAACCCGCAACTCCATAAAATCCAGAGTTGTCACCCGTAGCATCGATAATTGTGGACCCGTTATAGACTTCTCCCGGCGCAACGGTATTGTAGGTAGCGTTCAAGCCGAGGTAAAGTGATTCGGTCAAGTCATATCCGGTTGTCAAATCGACCTGGAATGTGGTTCCGGCAGATGTCGCACCGGTGTTGGCAGGAATATCGGTATCAAATTTTCCATCTTGGTCTCCATACAAAAAGTTCAAATAGGTGCTACCATTGTCTCCTGTGTACCCCAATTGTGCTCCAAAAGTATAGCTATCAAATTGGTTGAATTCAGTCATATCGGTAGGGTTCATGACTGCGGCCATGAAAGAAAATTTTTCACTCAAAGCAAAATCAGCCTTTAGGCCCGTGTGGGAGAATGGCCCATAGGAAAACATGTAGGATGTAGAATAATTGAAATTACCAACGGGTGAAATCACCTCGTAGCCAAGGTAGGTATTGAAATTACCAAACGTCAGGGTGACTGCTTTCGAAACATTCCAATACACATACAATTGGTTGACTATCTGTGAGCTTCCCGCCATGCCCCCGGTATTCATCGGGGAACGAAAAACGGCATCCTCACCGCGAGGACCATAGACCAAGTCAGCGACTACGCCAACGTTTTTTCCTTCATAGGTGGTAATCAAATTGAACATCCCAAGTGCAATTCCGGGGAGATTACCAAAGGAAGTTGCTGGAGCCTGTGCAAATTCACCTTTTGTGGGACCATTGAAGTTGCGTCTAAAATAGACATCCGCAGAACCGGCAAAGGTCAATTTTGACTCTTTCTCTTTCTCTTCTTCTTCACCCTCTTCCTGGGCGATCACTGGCATTGTAAATAGTAATAATAGACATATTATTAGCAGGTGAAAATTTTTCATTTTAGTTTTGATTATCGGTTAAACATAGTTTGACTGAAGAGAACCCTGACCCAATCGAAAGAGAGTCGCGTTTTTTTCCTTGGGCAGGGTTCTTGCTTTGTAAGTAGTTGTAGTTGTTGGTAGCTTGATTTTTTATTCGTCAAATACGATGGTATAGCCCCTGATACCGTGCTCATGGGAATCCAATCCGGAGCGCTCGTGCGCTTCGGAAACCCTGATACCGACTGTAACTTTCAGGATATAAAAAATCAGGAACGCAGCCCCGAATGCCACCGCGCCGCAAATCGCAACGCCTATCAATTGAGTCAGGAAGCTGTGGTCTGGATTGGTTGAGAAAATACCGACGGCCAATGTCCCCCAAATCCCGCAGGTAAGGTGAACAGAAACAGCGCCGACAACGTCATCCAGCTTGAATTTGTCAAGCATCACAGCGGAAATTACCACCAATATACCGGCAATAAATCCAATAAGAAGTGCCGCGGCCGGAGTGAATACATCTGCACCTGCAGTGATCCCAACAAGTCCTGCAAGGATACCATTGAGTAACATGCCCAAATCCAGACGTTTGAAAGCGAAATATGCCGCCAGGAATCCGCCAAGTCCTCCTGCTGTAGCACCTAGGCTCGTAATCACCAAAACTGAGGATACTAAAGCTGGATTTGCTGATAGAACCGATCCGCCATTGAATCCAAACCAGCCAAACCAAAGCAGAAACGTTCCGATCACGGCCAGCGGAATACTTGCTCCAGGTTTTGAGACAGCCTTGCCATCGATATACTTTCCGATCCTTGGCCCGACGAGGATGACGCCAGCCAGAGCGCCCCATCCACCTACAGAATGGACCAGCGTGGAGCCTGCGAAATCATAAAAGCCCATGGCTTTCAACGCTCCACCCCCCCATTGCCAACTTCCAATAAGGGGATAAACCAGACCAACAAAAAACACTGTAAATACCAAATAGGCCGACAATTTGACCCGCTCGGCAATCGCGCCAGAAACTATAGTCGCACATGTCGCCGCAAACATCGCTTGGAACAAAAAGTCTGTCCAATATGTGTACCCACCACTCGCATAGGCCGCAGATACATCAGCATCCCCTGGACTGAACCAGAACATGCTCCATCCTGAAAGGTTGAAAGCAAGCCATCCTGGACTCTCAAATCCGGGATACATCAGAAAAAAGCCAATCAGCGCATAGGTAGCAATTCCAATTATAGGGGTCACCGTGTTTTTGAATAAGATGTTCACGGTATTCTTGGCCTGACCAAAGCCAGTCTCAACTCCCGCAAAACCAAGGTGCATTATAAATACCATTGCGGTACACAGCATCATCCAGACATTGTTGGTCGTCAGGAGGTTTTGCGTAATCTCCGCCGTCAAATCGACGACTCCGGGGTCCTCACTCACATGAGCTAGGGTTACATTGATCCACTTCATAGGTTTGAAATTTAGTAAAACACATTTTTATAAAATTTTATATAGGTTTGATCGATAGCTTGATGCTAATCTAAATACATTTTTATCAAAATTTAAAATCATCTATTGCCAACATACTTATCAAAAAGCCTGATTATTAAATTTTATGTATAATTTTTGCCAAAAAAATTTGATTTTTTTAATATTTAATAAATTCTCGATTCTGTGTTAAAAACGGAATTTTATTCTGATAAAAAGAAAAGCAAAACCTTCTCAATCGATTCCGCCAATTGGGAGTGGATTTTTGTGACGCAAACAAAAACGAATTTTAATCCAAAGTCGAACTCAGACTAAAAATCGGAAATTGAATATTTCTTATAGTAGGCTTCGGGAAAAAATACCAAAAAATTTTTATCAAAAAGTTAAATTTTTTTTATGGATGGGTATCGATGAAACCATAAAATCACATTTTTACTACCACTTTAAATTTTTTGATCTATTCAATAACCATTTTTCATTCAATGTATGCCATAAGTGAATTTCTTGGTTTAAAATGACACTCAAGACATCTATTTCTTTACGATCTCGGCGTATTCCTTCGCAAAATAGCTCAAAATCACGCTTGCACCTGCTCTTTTGATACTCAAAAGCGACTCCAGCATGGCTCTTTGTGGATCGATCCATCCTTTTTCACCCGCTGCTTTGATCATCGCATACTCTCCACTGACATTATAAGCTGCAATTGGGAGGTTACTGTGATCCTTTAGCAGTCTAATCACATCCAAATACGCCAAGGCAGGCTTGACCATCAGGAAATCCGCACCTTCTAGGGTGTCCAACTCTGCCTCTATCAGCGCTTCCTTGTAGTTGGCGGGATCCATTTGGTATGTTTTCTTGTCCCCCATCTTGGGGGCCGAGTCCAATGCATCCCGGAAAGGTCCGTAAAATGCTGAGGCATATTTGGCCGTATAGGACATGATGGACACATCTTTGAATCCATTCCGGTCCAAAATCTGCCTGATGTGCCCGACCCTACCGTCCATCATATCGGAGGGACCGAGGATATCGGCCCCGGCTTGGGCTTGGGCGAGTGCCATTTTGCCCAAAATCTCCAATGTCTCGTCGTTGAGGATTTTTCCATTTTCGACGAGACCATCGTGTCCGTCGGAACTATAGGGATCCATCGCCACATCTGTCATCACCACCGCCTCCGGAAACCGAGCCTTTACCTCACGAATCGCTTTCAGGTAAAATGTATCCGGATTGTAGCTCTCTGTGGCGAATTTGTCCTTTTTGCTGTCTGGATAAGCAGGAAAAATGTCAAATGCCTTGATCCCGAGATGGAGGCATTCCTCGATTTCTTTCAACATCAAGTCCAAAGAATTCCTATAAATCCCCGGCATGGAAGCGACTTCCGATCTTTGGCGGGAACCTTCGATCAAAAACAAGGGAAAAATAAAATCCTTGGTCGACAACCTGGTTTCCTCCACCATTTCGCGGATAACTTGGGATTTGCGGTTTCTTCTCGGTCTTCTGTTCATGGGAATTTGGATTTGACTTGGACAAAGGTACCACAACACCACTATACCCCAAAAAACCACCCCTGTCAAAATTCACATTGAAAGTCTCCTGCTGGCAGAGACAATATCTACTTTAATATTCTCCAAGTAAAAAGATCAAAAAAAACAGGCCCCGAAAGAGGCCTGCTTTCAATTATTATAGACTAAACTTAACATTAGAAATTCACCTGCGCCTGCAATCGGAGCAGACTCCCTTTCTGGCGATTTTCAGGTTTAAGACTGTTTTCGAAAGTTCGATCTGATATCGTGTACATAGCTGTGATTTCCAAAGCTCTGATGATTTGCCACTCTACACCAACCTCAAACTCGTTGACCCGATGCCGCATGGCGTCCATCTCAAACTTCTTCCCGCCCTTGAAATAGTGGTACCTCATAAATGGTGTCATTACCTGTTCACCCCTACGGTACATATAAGAAGCGAGGATATATCCACCTTCCGTCGGCGCATCGACCACGTCGTTGGTTGATGGGTCAAACTCCGGACCACGACCCCAGTTATACTCGGCCTGTATACCAAACGGCTGCGGGTACAAGATGAAACTTGGGCCATAGCGGAAATCATCGAATTCAGTCTGGTCAAAGTCCGTTTGCGGATTACGTGTGATGACATATCGGCCCGTGTAGCCCTGGAATGAAGCCTCAATAAATTGTCCGGACGGCAATTCCCAAGGATAGGAAACCCGCGCCACCATGTGAAGGTTCTTGTTCCTTTCCGGCAAATTTGCAGTTTGCCCATTGTACAGGCCAAAGCCAAACACACCATAATCTCCGGAACCCTTCAATCCCGAGGAGACCAAGGAGCTGAACCTCTTTCGGATTTCAGTTGGCGCATAGTAAAGGAAGGCCCCAATGTCACGCTCATTGAATACCGCCGAATTGAGACCGTCGGCACGGTCAAGGGGAATCCTGTTTTGGGAAGATTGCAGGTTTTCAAAACCAAAAGGGACCTTTGATTGCCCAATCCTAATCCTGAACTCCTGCTTTTCATCGAGCCCAATGTCAAAGTATGCGTCACGTATTTGGGCGAAATTATTGCCCCCCGACGCAAAATCCGGCTGGATGTACATGTACACGCGCTCGTGGATTTGCCCAAAAAAGATCATCCGGATCCGACGGAAGAAGAATCCTCCCCCATCGCCGCCCCAGGAGCGGTCGCACTGCGCACATTGAAGGTTTGGGTTGGTCTCGAAAAGGCCATTGTACCGCAATTGGGCATAACCCCGCAATTGAATCGCCTCAAACCACTGCTTTTTGACAGGCACGGCTTCCTTGGAAACCTCTGTCACGGAATCTTGCAGGACGCCCCTTGCAAAAACGTCCCCCAAGGCCAAAGTCCATAGAACGATGGCTCCCGCGAAGAATATTCGCATAGGGAAAATAAGTTAAGAAATGAGAAATGTATTGTACAGCGTTGCAAAAGTGGCACCCTCATATGTCTTTATGATGACGCAGATGTTATGTTTCTGTTAACACAAAAATGAAAACGAGTCTTTCTCCGTGATATTTAGGAATACTGAATCTCAAAATGAGAGCAATTTGCGGCAAAACAGGTGATTTCAGTATGTTAAGCCAGTGTTAACAACATTTCCAATGTTAAAAAATACTTAAGGAATTGTTAACTGAAGCCGGATGAGAACTAATACCACGAATATCAAAAAAATTCAAGCGTGGACGATTTCAGAACATAAATCTTAAAAGCTTTAGGTGTAAGTGTGTCGATACTTGCGGATAATGGATAAATTGAAAAACGGAAAAAACCTATTTTGAAGCCATCATAAACATTCAAAAACACATTTTATACTGCAGCGTAGAAAATTCCCTTATTCGATGTCAAAATACACCAAATAACCCTCTGATTCATCCAAAATTGCATAAATACGTGACCCGGTTTCAGAAATCGCGAATTTACTGACCGGTGCATCTAAGTTGAATATCTTGATTGGTCTCAAGGCACTATCGAACTGGATAATCCTTTGTATCAGCTCACCCTCTGTCGCCATCCCTCCATGGTAACCTATCAAAAAAGTATTCTTATAAATAGTCGACAAAGAAAGGAACCCGAAACGGGAGCGCTCAAAATCATGTGAAACCAACTTCCCCCCGCCTGCTACATCTTTGCCCTTAAATGCGGGCAGGAAATTATCAGGACCGGTATAACTGGCCAATAAAGTCAGATTAGTATCCAAACGATACAACCTATCAGAAAAAAAGAGATTAACCAATACATTTCCATTAGAGGGAAAATAATTGATATAACCCGAAAATGCTTCCGGGTAGAGAAAATCCTCCATGGGATAATCCGACTTTGGATAGTCAATGGCAGATGCGATCAGTTTTCCATTCGAATCGAATTTATTGATTAGTTTACCGGCAGCGCCATCAGTATTGAAGTCAATTATCCCTCCAGACGGAAGAAAGACGGGACTCTTTAGCCTACTCACATTAACCTTTGTGGAACCTACAAGCTCTATTGGCGGCATTTTTTCATTTTCAACACTATAGGTGAAGAATGAATTCTTGTGAAAATCAAAGAGAATGACTTCCCTGTTTTCCTCCTTCCACTGAAGCTTTTTACTTGAAAGCTGCTCCGCTGCACCTTCGCCATCATCCGCGAACTTATGAATCAGATTCCCCTCAAAATCAAAAACTGAAACCCATTTTGGAGATTGCCTTTCGGTGATCAATATCCACCCATGCTTGTCTGAAACGGAAATATCCATCGGAAAAAGCATATCCGGCACGTAGAGCCGTTTAGATGTCAGGTATCGTTCTTCAACAGCACCTTCGCCAGACTCTCCGTTCCCACCTCTTGGCTTTGGGTCGCAAGACATCACAGAAAGAATGCTCGTAAAGAGGCATAGGGCCTTGAGACCCATCTTGAAAAAACAAATCTTGGATTTTCTCATGGATTAATCGGGGGTCTTTCCCGTCCGTTGATGCAAACGACGACCGCATCTTGATAAACAAGCACACAGTCTTGAAATCTACTATTTATACATAAAAACGTGCACCCAACGGTAGCATGAGTCTTTGTAGCGAAAGGCGCTAAACAAGTCATTGCTGTCAATACCAATACAGCAATAGAGGTTTTAACAAAGTTTTTTTTCATAGCCATCTCCTTTTGAATAGATTATTTTTGACCAAGATACCCCCCCAGAACTAAATACCAAATTTCAGTTAGATTATTTTTAAAAATGTAATTCCAAACAAATACGCTGTAGGAACGAATCTGATTAATTTCAATTTTGCAACATTAATTCAGTAAGAAATTTTGGATTAATCTCAAAAAAGTCCACGATGTAGGCTTCACAGGGTGGCAACTGTTCCTTGGTATGCGAAGAGAGGACGCCGACTACCTTCATCCCCGCGTTTTTGGCTGCCGTGACCCCTGAAAAGGAATCCTCAAACACCACGCAAAACTCGGGCTCCACTTGGAGCTTTGCGGCAGACTTGAGGTATACCTCTGGGTGTGGCTTGTGATGGCTGACATGTTCAGAGGCAGGATGGATTGCATTTGGTGCATAATGCCCAAAGTCCCCGCGATCAACTCCAAATTGGCAAAAGGTGCCGATGTTGCCACACCGGTGGGCAATCCTTGCTGCTTGAGCGACTGGAAAAACTGCATGAATCCTGCGATTGGATCGACCTTTTCCCGATAAATCTCCCGAAAAAGACTTTCCTTCTCATCTTCAAGCTCGAGCAGTTCCTGCCCTTCGATCTTTCTGCCCAAGAAATGGCTTAAGATGTAGGAATTGCTCTTCCCGTACATATGCAGCGCAAATTCCGCCTCCGTCGGAAACAGCTCACGCTTGGCAAAAAACTCCTTGAAGGCAATCGAATGGTACGGATTGGTATGGCAAATCACCCCATCCATATCGAAAATCACGGCTTTGTTCATGAGGACAATAGGTTTGAAATCGCTCGCAAAAATAGAAATAAAAATCCCTCCCGGCTATGTTGTGCCAAGAGGGTCATTGAATGAAATAGAAGAGTTTGATTGGATCATTTTTTCCCTTCAAACTCCCTGACCACTTTCTCGATGATATCACAGCATTCGTGGAGCTGCTCTTCGGTCATCACCAAGGGCGGGGCAAAGCGGATGATATTGCCGTGGGTTGGTTTGGCCAAAAGGCCGTTTTCGGCAAGGCCCATACACATATCCCATGCGGTGCTGCTGTCAGGTGAGTCATTGACCACGACTGCGTTGAGGAGTCCCTTGCCACGCACCAGCTTGAGGATGCTGTATTTGTCCACCAATACCTGCATGCGCTGACGGAAGATTTTGCCGAGCTTGCGGGCGTTTTGGGCGAGTTTTTCGTCCCTTACCACTTCGAGTGCCGTCATGGCGACTTTGGCACCGAGCGGGTTGCCTCCAAAGGTGGACCCATGCGTACCGGGCTTGATGACTTCCATGATGTGGTTGTCTGCCAAGACTGCTGATACGGGATAGAAGCCGCCGGAAATGGCTTTGCCAAGGATCAAGATGTCCGGTTTGGTGTAGGTGCTTTGGCGCTCGCAATGGCCCGAGCAAGTACAGTTGCCACAGACGGCCAAAAGAGACCCGGTCCTGGCGATGCCTGTTTGGATCTCATCGGCGATGAACAGGACATTTTTGGAGCGACATGATTCGGCTACCCGACGCAGGTAGTCTTCTGCAGGGGTATATACTCCTGCTTCTCCCTGAATTGGCTCTACGAGAAAAGCGACTACATTTTCATCTTCCAAAGCAGCTTGCAGCGCTTCTACGTTATCATATGGTATGCGCACAAATCCCTGCATGTAGGGACCGAAATTTTTCCGTGCGTTGGTATCGGAAGAAAAGGAAATGATCGTCGACGTCCTGCCATGAAAGTTTTGCTCGGCCACGATGATTTTGGCTTGGCCCTCGGCCACGCCTTTCTTTTCATAGCCCCATTTGCGGGCTATTTTGATGGCGGTCTCCACGCCTTCTGCGCCGGTATTCATGGGGAGCACCTTGTCAAAGCCAAAGTACTCCGTGATGTATTTTTCAAATGGGCCCAAGACGTCGTTATAAAAGGCCCTCGAAGTCAGCGTCAGTGTGCCGGCCTGCTCAATGAGTGCATCTTTGATGCGGGGATGGCAGTGTCCTTGGTTGACGGCAGAGTAGGCAGATAGAAAATCGAAGTAGCGCTTGCCCTCGACATCCCACAGGTATACCCCTTCCCCACGGCTAAGCACTACTGGAAGTGGATGGTAGTTGTGTGCGCCATATTTGTCTTCCAAGGCTATGGCCTGCTTGCTAGAATTGATTGTTTCCATCATAAATTTGGTATTTTTGGGTCCGTTACCGAGCGCCACCGACCTCGCATTTTCGCAGGCAAATATAGTGAATGCCCGATTGAGTCTCATTATGCATCCCAAAAAGAAGCCCGAAAAGCCACAAACCCTCCGCCCGGGAGACTACTACTTCAACGAAAAAGGATTGATGGTTTTTACCGAAAAGTACCATCTCAGGCGGGGATATTGCTGCGGCAGCGGCTGCAGACATTGTCCCTATCGGGAAAAATAGCAGGCGCGTCTTTATCTGTCGTTTTTTGCCGTGGCCAATACAAAAAATCCCGAAAGGACTTCGTGGCTACATTTCACTAGGCAATCCTGAAACGGAATCGGATGAAATGCAGGAATTTGCCAAATTTTTTCAGAGTCGCTTGTTGGTAATTCCCACAAAACTCCGATATTTGCAAACTCAATTCAAAAATCGTCTCTCAAAACACGCTCATATATCATGGCAAAAGTTTGTGACATCACCGGGAAAACGCCAAGAACGGGTAACAACGTATCTCACGCAAACAACAAGACCAAGCGTAAGTTTTATCCAAACTTGCACAAGAAGAAATTCTACATCCCTGAAGAAGATGCTTGGATCACGTTGAAGGTTTGTACTTCGGCTTTGAAAACCATCAACAAAAAAGGCATCAGCGCTGTGTTGAAGGAAGCTCAGGCCAAGGGAATGTTTGTCATCAAGTAATCAACAGGAAGTTTACCATTTAAATACATACAGCGATGGCTAAGAAAGGTAACAGAGTTCAAGTGATCATGGAATGCACCGAGCACAAAGCTTCCGGTCTTCCTGGAACTTCCAGGTACATCACTACCAAAAACCGTAAAAACACCACTACAAGGTTGGAATTGAAGAAATTCAATCCGATCATGAAGAAAGTGACGGTTCACAAAGAAATCAAGTAATATCCTACGGTACGGCATCCGTACATAAACCCTTCAAAAAATGGCAAAGAAAGTTGTTGCGACCCTGAAAAAAGAAGGTGGTGTCACATACGCCAAAGTGATCAAGGCTGTAAAGTCTGAAAAAACCGGTGCTTACACCTTCAGAGAAGAGATGGTTCCTTCCACAATGGTTCAGGAAACATTGAAAAAATAAAAACCCAAAGCCATTGGCTACGGTCAAGAGTCCCTTCAGACAATGTCTTTGAAGGGGCTTTTTTGTTATATTGGACTTTTAAACAATCCTTGAAACACATGGGAATCTTCGGTTTCTTTTCGAAAGACAAAAAAGAAAGTCTCGACCAAGGTCTTCAAAAAACCTCTGAGAATATTTTTTCAAAACTCAGCAAAGCCGTCATGGGCAAATCCAAGGTCGACGAGGAGGTCTTGGACGAATTGGAAGAAATTCTCATCACCGCGGACGTAGGAGTAGATACCACCATCAAGGTCATTCGCAGGATAGAAGAACGTGTCGCCCGTGACAAATACCTCAACGCCGCCGAATTGGATGTGATTTTGAGGGAAGAGATCGCCTTCTTGTTGGAAGAAAATAGAAGTTCCGATACATCCGATTTTGACCTGCCTGCGGATAAAAAACCGTATGTGATCATGGTCGTCGGTGTCAACGGTGTGGGAAAAACCACCACCATCGGCAAGTTGGCGCACCAATTCAAGCTCGCAGGCAAATCCGTCGTCTTGGGTGCAGCGGATACTTTCAGGGCCGCAGCCGTGGATCAATTGATCCTTTGGGGCCAACGCGTCGGTGTACCCGTGGTCTCCCACGGCATGAATACAGACCCGGCCTCGGTTGCCTTTGATGCGGTCAAACAAGGCGTGGACAGCAAGGCTGATGTCGTGATCGTGGATACAGCAGGCAGACTACACACCAAGGTCAACCTGATGAACGAGCTGACCAAAATCAAAAAGGTGATGCAGAAATTCATCCCCGATGCCCCACACGAGATTTTGCTTGTGCTTGATGGCTCTACGGGCCAAAATGCCTTTATCCAAGCCAAGGAATTCACACGCGCCACTGAAGTCAGTGCACTTGCCATCACCAAACTCGACGGCACGGCCAAGGGCGGCGTAGTCATCGGTATTTCCGATCAATTCAAAATCCCCGTCAAGTATATTGGTGTTGGTGAAAAAATGACCGACTTGCAGCTCTTTAACCGGAAAGAGTTTGTGGATTCTTTGTTTAAGAAAAAGGGGTAAGAGGTTTATCTTCCACTAAGACTGAACTTCAATGGAAGCTTCATCAATACCCTTACATTCTTACCATCCCGTTTGCCGGGTGTCCACAAAAATGGATAGTCTTGCACCACACGGAGTCCCTCTTCCAACAGCAATGGGTGTATCTCTTCAGGATTAACTGCGTTCAGTTCTTCTAATTTTCCCTCCTCATTGACAACAAAAGCTATTATCAGGACACCTTCAAAACCATTCCTGCGTGCTTCCCTTGGGTACTTCAGGTTGTCAGACAAATATCCAAACCACCCCTCTAGGCCGCCGTGCGGCGAAGGATCCTCATCAACCGGCTTTTCCCTCGGCGTCCCTTCTTCGTCAAAGTAACTTTCTGAAATTATGGTTTCGCCATTTTTAAGGATTGATGAATACAAGACTCCATTTTCGTGGTAATACAGCGTCTTTTTTTCGCCATTAGTTTGTTCGAATGTGTATTCGTATTCCTTTTCTCCGTTCTCGAAAAATTTTGACTCCGACGCCAAAATCCAATTACCAACATCGTTTTTCCGAGAGACTGATTCTTGGACCAACAAACTGTCTAGAGTAAAGACCTTTTGGATGAGGTTAGCACTATCCACTTTGTCGATCCTAAAATAGGTGGGAGGATATTTCTGCGTGTCCCATATCTGGTGTTGATATTGATTAAGGAACGTTACGGATTGGGCGAAGGAAAAAAAGGAAATCAATACAAAGTAAATTGTAGCTGAAATTTGCTTCATTTTGATAGTATTAGTTGTCGAAAAATACCAAAAGGACTCCAAACACAACTGCAATTCGCTAGAAAAATGTTTACCCGGGTCTCCAGCGAAAGACCCAGGTAATTTAGATATTTGGCTTACCTCCTCCCCGGAATCACTCCGGAGAGCGTAAGACCGATGGCATTGGCAGCATAGCTGTTTCTGAACTCGTCCGTGTAGGTCATCACGGTATAAGAAAGACCTATCGACTTATAGGCAAACTCAAAAATCGGCCCGCTGGCGGTTTGGAATCCGAAATTGTCTCCAAGTCCACCTGCATTGAACTTGATGTTGCTGTGGATGACCAATCCCGCCCCAATGCGGAACTTGTCTGCAATGACATAATTCCCTGTGAAATGGAAAGGAATCCTCGTAAGGCGAATATGGGCATTGTCGGCAGCGGTAGTGACATATTTGATGCCGACCGTACTTCTAAAACGCAATTGGTCCATGCCGGGAAGTGCAAACTCACCTCCAACACCGACCGAAATGCCCTGTCCGGCGTTGACGTTTTGGTCGTTTCCATTGGTGAAATTGACCGTGGCCACCGCATCGCCGCCCAATTCCAAAGCACCCGTGATCAACAGACGAATGGGTGTATTTTTCTCTTGGGCAAATGCCAAATTGGTAACCAGGAAAAACAGAAGTGCAGCAAGTAGTTTTTGGGAGTTCATAGAGGAAATGTATTTTCTAATAAAACCGATAATAAATAATGAAATAGGAAAAAAAATCACGTTAAATATGACTTTTCGGCAGAAAGATTAACTTTTTTGGTTCAAATCCTGCAATCCTAAAGATTGTTTATTCAAAAGAATTTTTCGAAAAAATAAAGCCTCTGAAAATCAGATTTGTACAGATTCCAGTATCCTTTTCCTATGAAACCCAAGCCTTATCCTAACCCAAAAAATCACGCACCTCAGTGATCACCGCAGCGGGTTGCTCCGCATGTAGCCAATGCCCTGCGTTCGGGATAAAGATCGTTTGGCTATTGGGAAAAAGACGCAAAATGGATTCTTGGTCTTCCGGCCGGATATAGTCCGAGTTTGCACCACCCATAAACAAGGTGGGTTTTGGAAAAGCTTCGTCAGCGTCAATCGCCTGACCGACGATTTCGATTTTTTTCGTGATGATCGGAAGATTGATCTTCCATTCAAAACCTCCAGCATCATTTCGTCCGAGGCTTTTGAGCAGAAATTGCCTGATGCCCACGCTGCGGATGTATTGCGCAAGGATGTCATCGGCTTCTTTGCGTGATTTGATGGCATTGACCGGGATGGCATTGAGCCCCTCCAAAATCACCTGATGGTGCAGGGGGTAATACCTGGGAGCGATATCGGCGACGATCAGTTTTTCGACCCTATCTGGATGGGACAAAGCATAATGCATCACCGTCTTTCCCCCCATCGAATGCCCCATCAGATATGCTTGTGCAATCCCCTCGTCGTCCATCAATTCGAGCAGGTCCTCAGCCATCAGAT
Source organism: Mariniradius saccharolyticus AK6 (assembly GCF_000330725.2). Classification (GTDB taxonomy): domain Bacteria; phylum Bacteroidota; class Bacteroidia; order Cytophagales; family Cyclobacteriaceae; genus Mariniradius; species Mariniradius saccharolyticus. Next base: position 59,167 of record NZ_AMZY02000004.1, read on the forward strand.
CATAGTTCCAATCGGCGCTGTGCGGAGAATCGCCATGGTTGCGTTGGTCGACCAGGTAGAGGGTATAATCCTTCTCCAGCTCTTTGGCAATGCTGTACCAGTTATCCGCCGAACCGAACAAGCCGTGGAGGATAATCAGCGGCTTACCGGTGCCGGATTTGCGAAAGTTAAGTTTCATTTAAACTTCAGTAATTTGTTAAGGCTTCCTTTTCCCGGAGAAAGTCCCCTCTGCAATAGAACCCAATTTTACTTTTCCCTTCATGGTATCACCTGCGACAGTACCGTCGTATTCGATCAGGTTTCCTTGGATATCAAATTCCATATGAATCACGTCTCCCTTGAGCGTGCCCTTGACGGGAGTCTCTCCCAACTGCCCGGAATAGGTGCCAGTGATGACGCCTTTTTCATCCTGTTTCAAAACAAAAGTCGGAGAACCACTTCCCATGTCCGTTTGGACTTCCATCTGCCAAGTTCCGGTGACATTCTCGGCGAGTTTGACATTAGCAGAAATCAACAAGGCCACGATGGGAAGCAGGAAAAAGAGAAAGGATCTTTTCATATGTTTTTGAAATTAGGTTGGATCAAATATAAACAAAGCTGCGTGCAAATCATTTCCTGTTGCCGACCCAAACACCGACGATGACGGCCACGATCCCGATGTAATGCCCGGCCAACAGCACCTCGCCATCCAACAGCCCCCACATGATCGCCACGATCGGTATCAAATAAGTAACGGAGCTGGCAAAAACCGGTGTCGCCACTTTGACCATGATATTGAAAAGTATCAAAGCAAGGGCCGTTCCCATCACGCCCAGCAACGCGACATATCCTGCAGCCTGGTAGGCGCCTTCGACATGCAGCAGCTTAAATGAAAACTGTGTAAATGCAAACAAATAGATCAACGCCATCGGCAAGACCATCAGCAGCGAAATCGCCGTAATCGCGACGGGTTTGAGCTCCACAAAGCGGTACTTGATGATATTGAGGTTGAATCCATAGCATATACAAGCCAAAATCACGAAAAACGCATAGGAGTTGATATCCGAAAAATCACCAAAAGCCTTTCCCTCTTTTACCATCAACAACAAGACAACACCCACAAAGGCGATCCCCAAGCCAATGCCATTCCTTTTTGTGATTTTTGAATGGAAAAACAGCGCTCCAATAATGACTACAAACAGTGGCGTCATGGCGTTGAAAACCCCGGTCAGCGAACTGCTGAGTTGGGTTTGCGCCTTGGCAAAAAGAAAGGCAGGAATGAAACTTCCCATTAGCCCAACGGTTATCAGGTTCTTAACTTGCCTGCTGTTCAATCCTTTCAGCCTTGGCAGCGACAACGGTAGCAGAACCATCCCCGCGGCAACAATCCTGAACGCTCCTAATTCTCCGGGAGAAAATACCTCAAGCCCTCTCTTGATCAAGATGAACGAACTCCCCCAAATCAAGGCTAAGATAATCAGAAAGCCCCAAGCCTTAAGGGCGCCTTCTGCTTGGATGTCTTTGGTCATGGAGTCAAGGCAAAGAAAGAAGAGATGTTAATTGGGTGGTTGAGGTAAAACTCAGCACAAAATAAATCAAAATGTATAATCAGCATACACCTCACCGACCTCTTCCAAAACGGCTGAAACCTCAGCATACGATTCCGCAGTGACCATTTGGGTACGGTAGTTTTTGAAGTTGGGCATATTCCTGAAGTAATTGGTATAGTGCCTTCTCATCTCGAGAATGCCTTGTTTTTCGCCTTTCCATTTGACAGAAAAATCAAGGTGCTTTTTGGCAACTTTGATCCTTTCTTCCAAGTCGGGGCCGGGTAGTTTTTCCCCCGTTTCGAAATAATGTTTGATCTCGTTGAATATCCATGGGTGGCCGATGCTGGCACGACCGATCATCATGCCGTCCACGGGGTATTTTTCCCGATACTCCTTCGCCTTTTCTGGCGTATCGATATCACCGTTACCGAAAACAGGGATTTTCAGCCTTGGATTCTCCTTCACCTTGATCAGGTAAGACCAATCAGCCTCACCCTTGTACATCTGCTGACGCGTACGGGCATGGATGCTGATCGCTTGGATGCCGACATCCTGCAGCCTTTCTGCCACCTCGACGATCCGGATGGTGTCATGCGACCAGCCCAGACGGGTCTTGACGGTGACGGGAATATTGACTCGCTTCACAATCTCAGCTGTCATGGATACCATTTTGTCTATATCCAAAAGAATACCGGCTCCAGCACCTTTGCAGGCCACTTTGTGGACCGGGCAGCCATAGTTGATGTCCAAAATATCCGGTCCTGCAGCCTCCGCGATCGCAGCGGCTTCACGCATGGACTCGATTTCCGCACCGAAAATTTGGATGCCGATCGGCCGTTCGTACTCGAAGATATCGAGCTTCTGTACGGATTTCGCGGCATCACGAATCAAGCCCTCAGAGCTGATAAACTCGGTGAACATCAAATCAGCCCCGTTTTCCTTGCAAACGGCTCGGAACGGCGGATCACTTACATCCTCCATCGGTGCCAATAGCAAGGGGAATTCCCCCAAATCCAAGTTTCCTATCTTTGCCACTCTTCCTAATTTGAATTTTCCTGTAAATTTACCGCAATTATGGAGATTTATAAAACCCAAAGCCCTATCGCAAACAGAAGCAATTGGCTTTTATCCCTGTTTGTGATAGTGTTGGTCACGATTGGAACACTTTTGTTGCTCCAAGGAATAGCGGTCCTTCTCATCCCACCACTCTTCGCAATCCCCTTGGATGAACTTCCCGCACTCTTGACATTAAAGTCCACTTCTCCCCATGCACGGATGGCGTTTTTGTTTATCCAAGGTTTTGGCGGAGGATTGGGCTTCTTGGCAGCGGCCTACATCATCGCCAAATGGATTGACAAAGCGGACATGGACCGTCAACAACAACTGGACCGGTTTAAGTTCATGGGAATCGCCATAACGGTAGTCATCATGCTCGGTGCCGTACTCTTCAATGCGCTGCTGATTGACTGGAACGCCCATGTAAAATTCCCAGAATTCCTGTCGGCGTTCGAAAAATTTGCGCGTGAGAGCGAAGACGAACTCATGGCGATGACGAAGTTCCTGACGGATTTCCAGAATACGGGGGAATTCCTCATGGGACTGTTGGTCATCGGAATCCTAGCGGGAATAGGCGAAGAGGTACTATTCCGCGGCGTCCTTCAACCCAAACTCCAGTTCTACATTGGCAATCCACATGTAGGGATTTGGTTGGCAGCGTTTATTTTCTCAGCCATCCACTTGCAGTTTTATGGCTTCTTGCCAAGGATGTTTTTGGGCGCTGTGTTTGGGTATCTATACCACTATTCGGGCAGTCTAACGTACCCGATTGTCGCTCATATCCTCAACAATTCGTTTACGGTCGTGATGATCTACCTGAATGGTCTGGGAAAAGTGGAATTCAATATTGAGGAAACCGAACAGGTTTCGCTGCCGCTTGCGCTGCTTGGTCTTGGAGTTCTGCTGGTCGCGTTGAGGTTTTTCAAGGAAAAAATGGCAATCCGACCGATAGATGGATAACTGGCAGCCTGTTTTCAAAGATAGTTCCCCTGTGAGGGTGGAAATCGTGAAGGCGATCTTGGAAGAAAACGACATTCCAGCAGTTGTGCTAAACAAACAAGAATCAGTATACAAATTGCATGGGGCATATGAGGTATTAGTGCCAAAAAATGAATTTCTTAAGGCAATAAATATTGTAAAGAATGAGATCACCTTTTAGGATACGTGACCGGTTCAACATAAATAGCTATAGTAACCTTGCCCAACGGGTGATCACGGCCATTATTGGTGCCGCCATTATCATTTCCGGGTCCATCATAAGTCCTTGGCTGTATTTTTTGATTTTCGGATTGATCCAGGCTTTTTCCCAAATGGAATTCTATAAGCTTTCGGGATTGGACGGCATGCTTCCGCTCAAAAGCTACGGGACATTTCTGGGGATCATCATTTTTACGATTTCATTTGCCACGGGTATGGGGCTTTTGGATGACGAATTCTATTTCCTGATCTTTCCATTGGCCTCCCTGGTGTTTTTCATCAAACTTTACCGGAAATCCGACAAGAAACCATTTACTGGAATTGCGTTCACCTTTTTGGGGATTTTCTATGTGGCGGTTCCTTTCGCGTTGTTGAATGTGGCGGCATTTTCCGTGGATGGCTCATTCCATTATGAGGTGATTATTGGTTCCCTTTTCATTCTTTGGGCCTCGGATTCTGGAGCCTATTTTGCGGGGACGAAGTTTGGCAAGACCAAACTCTTCGAGCGGGTATCTCCCAAGAAATCATGGGAAGGATTTTTGGGCGGGGCGGCATCGGCATTGCTCGTGGCATATGTATTGTCGAAATATTTCAATTCCCTCCAAGAATGGCAATGGCTCTGCATCGCCGCTATCATCATCATCGCTGGGACATACGGTGACCTGATTGAGTCGCTTTTCAAGCGGAGTATCGAGATAAAAGATTCGGGAAAAACCCTTCCGGGACACGGGGGATTCATGGACCGATTTGACGGATTGTTACTTTCGGCGCCCTTTATCGCCGCCTTTTTGAAAATCTTCTAATGCAACCCAAGGCATATTAAAAATCTCCTTAATATTGTACCAAATTTCAAAGTCAACTAAACAAACCCAATATGGCTTACATTGAACCGGCTCCGATCAAGGATAAAGAGAATCCTTTGGAGTCTATGATGGAAAGATTCAATCTCGCAGCACAAAAACTTGGCCTGTCAGAAGAGGTTTACAACGTGCTAAAAAACCCCGCCAAACAGGTTATCGTCTCCCTTCCGATCACCATGGACAATGGGAAGATCAAGGTTTTTGAGGGAATCAGAGTGATCCACTCCAATATCCTTGGCCCCGCAAAAGGCGGCATTCGGTTTGCGCCGGACGTGCATTTGGATGAGGTGAGGGCGTTGGCTGCATGGATGACTTGGAAATGTGCGGTGGTGGATATACCATATGGGGGCGGAAAAGGTGGCGTGCGCTGCAATCCACGTGAGATGTCAGCGGGAGAAATCGAGCGGTTGGTCAGGGCGTATACACTTGCGATGATCGATGTTTTCGGCCCAGACAAGGATATCCCTGCACCGGATATGGGCACGGGACCAAGAGAAATGGCTTGGTTGATGGACGAATACTCCAAAGCCCACGGCATGACCGTCAACGCGGTAGTGACCGGCAAGCCACTCGTATTGGGTGGATCCTTAGGAAGAACCGAAGCAACGGGACGGGGCGTAATGGTAACGGCCTTGGCAGCGATGCAAAAATTGAAAATAAACCCATTCCAAGCTACCTGCGCCGTACAGGGTTTCGGCAACGTAGGTTCATGGGCTGCACAATTACTGGAGGAACGTGGCTTGAAAGTGGTCTCGATCTCTGATATTTCCGGTGCCTACTACAATTCAAATGGTATCAATATCCAAGAAGCCATCGCATACCGTGACGGTAACAAAGGAACCTTGGAAGGTTATCAAGGAGCGGAAAAACTAAGCAACCCGATGGAACTGTTGGAACTTGAGGTGGATGTACTCGTACCCGCTGCGGTTGAGGACGTTATCACCATCGGCAATGCCGATAAGATCAAAGCAAAATTGATCGTGGAGGGAGCCAACGGTCCAACATCCGCCAAGGCGGACGCCATCTTGAATGAGAAAGGCATCATGGCCGTACCGGATATCTTGGCCAATGCCGGCGGCGTGACTGTTTCCTATTTCGAATGGGTTCAGAATCGCCTTGGCTATAAATGGACCGCCGAACGTGTCAACAGAAGATCCGACAGGATCATGAAAGATGCGTTTGACCATGTTTACCAAGCAGCAGTGAAATACGATGTGCCTATGCGTATTGCAGCCTATATCGTTGCAATAGACAAGGTGGCAAAAACCTACACCTTCAGGGGAGGGTTCTAAAAAAACGAAACTTTCTTATCTTTGGGGCGTGGAATCAGCTTTCACGCCCCAATTAATTTTAAGACCATGAGTATCCACAAGGAAGGAAGAAAATTATTGTTTTGGCTTTTGTTGGTATTGGTAGCCGTCAATGTCGCACTTGTCCAACTGCTGCCTGAAATGGAAACCCTTCAAAATGTAGCCTTGTTGGTTTCTGTGATTATTTATTTGCTGATCCTCCAGTTTTTCAGGAATCCGTTTGTTGCACTGCCAAAAGAAGATAACCTTGTTTTTGCTCCTGCAGACGGAAAGGTTGTAGTAATCGAAGAAACCGAGGAAACCGAGTATCTCAAAGAAAAAAGAAAGCAGGTTTCGATTTTCATGTCACCTTTCAATGTCCACGTCAACCGTTCGCCGATCGCGGGGGTCGTTGAGTTTTTCAAGTATCATCCGGGCAAATACCTTGTCGCCTGGCACCCCAAGTCCAGTACCGAAAACGAACGTACCACCATGGTCGTCCGCCATCAAAATGGCACCAAACTCCTCGTCCGTCAAATCGCCGGAGCCCTAGCCCGCCGAATCAAATGGTATGTGAAGGAAGGTTCCCCGTTGCCACAGGGCGGAGAATTTGGCTTCATCAAGTTTGGTTCCCGAGTAGATATTTTCCTTCCTTTGGATGCAGAAGTGTTGGTAAGCCTCGATGAAAAGACCAAAGGAGGCAGGACACCGATCGCAAGGTTGAAAAGCTAGGACCTTCGCTTTCTGCTGTAAGCAAACCCCAACAACAGCGTACTGACAAAAAATATCAATGTGGTCCACTCGTAAGTGCGGGTGGACTTTTGCTTTTCCTGCATTTCAAGGTCCTTTTCAGCAAGGACTTTTTTCAATGTGGCTATCTCTCGTTCCTGCTTTTGGGAGATGAATTTGTAATCGTTCTTTTCGTAGGTAATTTCGGTTTTCTCTATATCCCGAAGCAGCTTCAATTCCTCCATGATAAGGTTGTCCTTGTCAATGATGCGCTCCATCCAACCATGGGTTTCGACCATGTCTTTCTTCGTTCGATTCCCAAAAATCCCCGTTTTCTTGGATTCCGAGACTTTCCACGCTTGGTGCAGCGACTCCCGTTCCTCAACCAGTTTTTTGAGTTTTTCTTGGGCAAATGATTCTGAAACTAAAAGAAAAGCTAAACAGACAAGCAGGATTTTTCTCATGAGAAATTCAATTTTCCCTTGAATTAACAAATCCTGTGCCGATAGCTAGCGCCCGCGTGGCTTGGCTTTGACCTGTATCTTCTTCTTGAGTGTTCCCTTACGCCTCTTGGTATCGGTGTAAAAATTGTACAGGTAATTAACTGCAAAAACGGTCAACGTCAAAGGCGTGAACAGACTTGGCATCATGGTCTTGACACCTATTAGGATGACCAAAGCCGCGATAATGCCGACTTTGAAGGTCGTATGACTTTCGGGATAGATGTTTTTGATCAAATAAAGACTAAGGATCTCCGCCCCTATCAATAGTAGGATCAGGTAGGTCAGCATTTCATGCATGCCAGTTTGGCTGGACCAGACTACCCAGGCAAGTCCTGCGGCTACCATAATCAGCGAAATCGCATGGATGGATGTATTCAGACGTTCTTTCATCAGTTATTTCAGGTTGGCACAAATAAGATAGAGAATCCTTTCCCAATTTCAAAAAATCGAAAGCGCTTCGGCCAAAAGCCTTAAATTGTTGTCGGATATGATTCGAATGTTTTATGGACCTGCAATACCCGCTTGAACTTTTGGGAACCTTCGTTTTTGCGATTTCAGGGGCCTTGGCAGTCAGGGACAAGGAACACGACGTGTTTGGCGCGGGCTTCACGGGCTTCGTTACCGCAATTGGTGGCGGTACGCTAAGAGACTTGCTCTTGGATTCGCATCCTTTGGTTTGGATCGGGGATATCCATTTCTTATATGCCATTCTATTGGGTGTTTTGGCGGCATTTGTTTTTCCCAAAATCCTTTCCAGACTGCGCAAGACGATGTTTCTGTTTGACACCTTGGGGATTGCCTTTTTTACGGTCCTGGGTGTAGAAAAATCCCTGAGCCTCGGATTCAGACCGGAAATCGCCGCCATCATGGGCATGTTCTCCGCAGTGATGGGCGGGGTGATTCGGGATACATTGGTCAATGAAATCCCCATTTTGTTCCGAAAGGAAATCTATGCATCCGCTTGCCTCGCCGGTGCAATCCTGTATTTGATACTAAACTACTTCGGCCTACAAAGGGACATCAACTTGCTGATCTCCATCTCGGTGATCATCAGTATCCGCTTGATAGCAGTAAGGTACAAATTGAGTCTGCCGAGGCTGGATTGAGGTTCCCTTGCCTTTGGCGATTTGTCTTTGTCCGATCTCTCCCGAGATTGAAAAAGTCAGTCTACCTTAAATCACACTTCAGTCACCAAATCCGACACTTCAGTCAGGTTTGATTTTTTGGGATTGGAATCCAATTCAATTTTGGTTCAAATCATTGAGCCATGAAATTCCTTTTGACCCTCAGTTTCTTCTTTTTCGTCCAAGCGGTCAGCGGACAGACCGCGATCAAGGGCATTGTCAAAGACAGCAAAGGCGAAAGCATCCCTGGAGTCAATATCTACATCAAGGGGACTTACGACGGCACCACCTCCGAACTGGACGGAAGCTACCTGCTCGAAACCACAGAGACAGGCAAACAGGTAATCGTATTTCAATACATGGGTTTCAAGACGCAAGAGGAGGAGGTGGAATTGAATGGAGGGGAAATCCAGCTTTCCCCCACACTGCGGGAGACGATCAACGAGATGTCGGCGGTCACCATTACGGCAGGTGCCATGGAGGCTTCCGATGAAAAACGGGCCGTAGTGCTTCGCCCGCTTGATATTGTCACAGTGCCTTCCGCCATGGGTGATATCATCGGAGCCTTCCAAACATTGCCGGGGACATCCAATGTCGGCAACGACGGGCGTCTTTTTGTACGCGGAGGGGATGCGAGCGAGACTGCCATCTTCATCGACGGACTGATGGTCGGCAATGCCTTTGGGACTACCGCATCCAACGTGCCAACCCGTACGCGATTTAACCCCAACCTCTTCAAAGGCTCATTCTTCAGCACAGGAGGCTACTCGGCGGAATTTGGAAACGCCATGTCCTCGGCATTGGCCTTGAACTCCGTCGATATTCCTGCACGCACACAAGGTGACTTGAGCCTGATGTCCGTGGGATTGGGATACTCCCAGACTTTGGTAGGAAAAAACAACAGCCTCACCGCCACGGCCAATTACTTTGACCTAAATCCCTACCAACACATCGTTAAACAAAATTTCGACTGGGAACGCGGACCTTTTGGAGTCGATGGGCAGGTTTCCCTGAGGCAAAAAATAGGCAAAAACGGTATGGCCAAGGGTTTCTTCCATACAGAATCCGGCGGCATGAAAATCTGGCAAAAAGTACCTGGACAGGAAGGGAGGGGTCAATTGGTGGACCTGCGCAACCACTACAGTTTTGGACAGGGCTCCTTCAAGCAGACGCTTGCAAACGACTGGTCGATGTACGGCGGGCTCGCATTTTCCTACAACGTGGATGAATACAATGTGGCTCCTTTCGAAATCAAGAATACCAACCAAATCGTTCACGGAAAAGTCGCTGCGGTGAAGGGTTTTTCAGACAGGTTTTCCCTCAAGACAGGCACGGAGGTTTTTCAGTTTTCCTACAGGGAGTCACTGAAGTCCGAGGGCCTTGAGCGTGAATACAGCGATGCGCAGGTAAACGTTTTCTCCGAAGCCGACTACTACTTCAGCAACAGCCTCATCATGCGGGCAGGCTTAAGAGTGGCACACACCAGCCTCACTGGGCAGTCATGGGTGGATCCGAGGTTTTCACTGGCCTACAAGTTCAAGCACGAAGGACAGGTTTCGATTGCCGCGGGAAAATTCAGCCAGCCTGTCGTCGAAACGCTCAGAGTTGTCGCACCAGAAAGCAGCAACACCCGCGCATCCCATCTTTTACTCAACTATTTCCTGGACAAAAACGGCAGGACGATCCGGGCAGAGGCGTTTTACAAAGACTATGTCAATCTCCTGACCTACCAAGGAGAGCGATTCCTGTACCGGGACATTGAGCAAAACGGTGAAGGATTTGCCAAAGGATTCGACCTGTTTTACAGGGATCGGAAAAGCTTCAAAAACACCGATTTCTGGGTTACCTACAGCTTTGTGGACAGCAAAAGGATCTTTGCCAACTTTACCCAAATGGTACAACCTGGCTTTGCGCCAAGACACAATGCCTCAGTGGTGGTCAAGCATTTTGTCCCAAAACTGAAATCCCAACTTGGGGCTTCCTTTGCCTTCAATGATGGCTATGCCTACACCAATCCCAACTTACCTGGGGAAATGAACGCGAAGACACCTTCATTTCAGGACTTGAGTATCAGCTGGAGTTACCTGCCCAAGCCCAATCTGATCATTCACCTTGCCTGCTCCAATGTGCTCGGTAGGGACAACATATTTGGCTATCAGTTTAGCCCGATCCCGAACGAAAATGGTGTCTACGAAAGCCTTCCGATCAGGCAGACGGCACCTAGATTCATTTTCTTGGGCATTTTCCTCACTCTTTCAAAAGACAAAACAGCGAATAACTTAAACAACTTATAAATCACAAAACTCATGAAAAATTCAATCCTAACCATCGCTTTTCTCCTAGCTTCCATGGTATCAATAGTGGCTTCGAACGACGCTTATGTCCAAGCCATGCAGAAAGCACTTACAAACATGCGCTCTGCCGCAAGTGTCGAGGATTTGAAAAAATCCGCCAATGCTTTTGCCAGAATCGCCGAAATGAACACCTCGGAATGGCTGCCTGATTACTATGCCGCACTGACCTATGCCAACATGGGTTTCCGCTCACAAGGATCCTTGGCCGAAAAGGACGAATTCTATGCGCAGGCCAAAAAACACATCCAAAAAGCAGATGCCATCTCCCCCAATAACTCTGAAATCGTGGCTGTACAAGGTTTCATTACCATGGGCGAGTTGGCGGCAGACCCACAGTCTCGGGGTCAACATCTTTCGGGAGAAGCCATGCAGCTTTTCGGGAAGGCCATTTCCCTCAATCGCCAAAACCCACGTGCGATTGTAATGATGGCGCAAATGGAATATGGGATGGCCCAGTTTTTTGGCCAAGGCCCCGAAAAAGCCTGCGGCCTACTAAACTCGAGCTTGGAGCTTTTCGCCAAAGAAGAAGCATCCAAGGTAGAAGGAAGCATCGAACCCAGGTGGGGAAAGAGTATGGCCGAGGAAATGAAACAGATATGTAAATAACCGACTCGATTCCAAACCACAACTAACGATGATACGCGCAATCTATTTGAAAATGACCGTTCTGCTGGTGCTTTCGATGATTACCGCAACCTCCAATGCCCAGCAAAAGCCACCCGTAAACAGTGGAATGGCCATAGGATTTCAAATCAACCAGTTCCAGCAGGATTTTGGATTTGGAGTGCAGGTAAGCAGCCCTTCGTTTTGGAACAATGGTGCAGTGCTTCGCCTCAAAACCAACTTGGTGTTTCATGAACACCTCAGGCAAGGACAATACGAATGGTCCGGCTACCAGAATATCGCCCTGGGTCTGGCTGGGTATGGCGGCTGGGTCACCCAAAACATCCGGATTTATGGAGAGGGAGGATTGATGGGTTTATTGCCTTCGGGAAACTTCTCTTCTGAATCTTTTGTCTTGAGTGGTTATGGATCATTTGGCACTGAATTTTACGCTTCGCAAGGATTTCATTACTTTTTAGAAGTCGGCGTGGCGCCTACTCGGGCTCGGGCGGATTTGGTTCAAGGAAATCCATTCTTCCACAATGGATTCTTCACCACCATGGGATTGAGGTATAATTTATCTAGAAAGAAATCAGGGAAATAATATGATACACAGTGATCTAGGATTGGTACACGTGATTGCGGCAATCGCCGCGCTTCTAACAGGCACCTGGGTACTCTTCCAAAAGAAGGGTACCCAAACCCACGTCAAGGTAGGTTATGCATATGTGTTGGCAATGTCCGTAATGCTTGCTACTGCTTTCGGCATTTACCACCTTTGGGGAAAATGGGGCATCTTTCATTACATGGCCGTGGTCAGTTCGGTCACCCTAGCGCTAGGCATGTGGCCCGTATTGCGGAAAAACAGAAAGCCCGAAAGCATCTACTATCACTTCAGCTGGATGTATTGGTCGGTAATGGGCCTGTATGCCGCTTTTGCAAGTGAAATGCTCACAAGAGTACCCGAGACGCCTTTCTTTGGAATGGTAGGCATAGCCACAGCAGCAATCATGGGCGTTGGTGGATTCATTTTCGGATTGAAAAAGAAAAAATGGAGAAATGAATTCTTAATATTGGTAAGATAAAACCCGAAACCGATGAAAAGATACACACCATTGTTCTTTCTATCCCTCATTCTTTTCATAATGAGTGGCTGCGCATCTCCTGAACCTATCGATCCCTGTCTCGAAGGACAGACCTACGGGTTCCTCTGGGGAATACTACACGGTCTCATCGCTCCGATCGCGTTGATTGTCAGCTTCTTTGACAGCGATACCGTGATGTTTGCGCAAAACAATACCGGTGCTTGGTACGGACTGGGCTTCCTGATAGGTTCGGGAGGTTGGGGGATCCTCGCATCGAAATCCAAGAAGGACAATTGATCGTCGCGCAAAAAACATAGCATCTCCATGAAGAAGAGCTTCTTCGGTTCGGCCACCATCTTCTATTCCCTGAGGCGGTTTATCGTCATGAATTTCGGCATAGCTACATGTCTGACGTTGATTTCTTATCCAGAGGAAATGTTTTCGCTCGTTGGGATCAGAGAAATATGGCCTGATTGGGTATTTTCCTTTTTAATGTCCTCCAGCCTCAGTATGGGGGGCTTCAAGGTCGAAGAGTATTTTGACAAACGGATATCCTGGATCGAGCAGCCGGTAAAGCGACTCTTGCTCACAGCCACGACCTATATGCTCTTTTCATTCATTGTGAGCTATGTATTGGTCACGTTGTATGTATTGATCACTGTGGAAGCGGTTACGCTCCAAAACATCAGCTGGACGCGGATGCTGAACAACACGATTTCACCAACCATCATTGCGCTCATCATCATCACGATTTTCATCTCACGTTCTTGGCTGTTTGAATGGCGCAATGCGGCAATCGAAGCCGAACAGCTCAAATCCGAAAAATTGGCCAGCCAAAACCAATTCCTAAAGGACCAGCTCAATCCACATTTCCTGTTCAACTCCCTCAACGTTCTTTCGAATTTGGTCTACGAAAGCGCGGATCGCTCTGCGGAGTTTATCCAGCAGCTCTCCAAAATCTATCGGTATGTTTTGGATGTTCAGCAGGAGCAGTTGGTCAGCTTGAAACGGGAACTCGATTTCGCGGAACATTACCTGAGCCTACAAAAAATCCGCTTCGAAAACAGCCTCGAGTATTTCATCGATGTCAGGGAGAGCCAGAACCTCTTCCTGCCACCGCTTTCGCTACAACTCCTGCTCGAAAATGCCATTAAACACAACATTGCCAGCCGCGAAAAACCGCTGAAAATCATGATCCAACAGGAAAATGAAAGTTTGATTGTGCGCAATGTCCTACAGCCAAAGATCTCCCAAGAACACTCTGAAAAAGGAATTGGACTCGATAACATCATCAAAAGATATGCACTCCTCAGTGATAAATCCCCAACCATCCGAAAAACCGAATCTGAGTATATCGTGACGTTACCCCTGCTAAAACTGAATGGAAATCCTGATCATTGAAGACGAAAGCCCTGCAGCCAAAAGACTGACCCAGTTGGTATCGGAATTGATGCCAAACTCCCGGATTCATGGGAATTTGGACAGTATAACATCAGCAGTGGCTTGGTTCCAAAAAAATCCCGCCCCAGACCTGATTTTCTGTGATATCCAATTGGCTGACGGGCATAGTTTTGAGATTTTCAACAGAGTCCATGTCACGAGTCCGATCATCTTTACGACGGCCTACGACCAATTTGCGATCAAGGCATTCAAACTCAACTCCGTCGACTACCTCCTCAAGCCATTGAATCCAAAGGAACTCGCCGCGGCCATCAGAAAGTTTGAACAGCAACGTATCCAGCCTACACTTCCAGTGGAGCAATTGCGTGAATTGCTCCAGCCAAAATCGGCATCATTCAAATCAAGGTTTCTGGTAAAGTTTGGCGAAAAAATCCAGAGCATTCAAGTAGCAGATGTTGCGTTTTTCTTCAGCGAAGAACGGGTTACTTTTCTGCAGACAAATGACGGAAAGCGCTACATTCTTGATTTTACGCTCGACCAGCTGCAAGAATCGCTCGATCCGAAGAGCTTTTTCCGCCTCAACAGAAAGTACATCACCTCATTCGAAGCGATCGCCGAAATCCATACTTACTCCAATAGCCGACTGAAAATCAAACTGCACCATTGCAGCGACAACGACATTTTGGTAAGCCGGGAAAAGGTCGCCGAATTGAAAGAGTGGCTGGATGGGTGAGGATAGGTCCTGGTTCAGGATCGATTCACAGACTTTAATGATCCCCCTCTGAGTAGTAAAATAATCGGATATTTTACCTATTGAGATCGTAAAATTATCGAAATCCTATCCTTCAAATGATGATCTGCCAATGGGGATAACAAAGTCAACATGTTGTCAACGCGATTTCTGTCGATTGACGTTTTTTGATCAGCTGGCTTCCCCTAACTTGCAGCATGCAAAAAGGAACACTTTTTTTGATCCCTACGGTATTGGCCGATGACACGGCGCACTTGGTCATCAGCCCACAAATCAAAGGAACCATCCCAAACCTAGAATTTTTCCTGGTCGAAAATATCAGGACTGCCAGGCGATTCATCTCCAGTCTGCGCCTTGGCGTCAATATCGACGGGCTTAAGTTTGACGTTTTGGACAAGTCGACCTCGACAAAGGAGATCGAATCCCTTATGGAACCCCTGCTGACAGGAAAAGATATCGGCCTAATGTCGGAGGCAGGATGCCCCGGTATCGCAGACCCGGGTTCTTTGGCTGTAGCCTATGCCCACAGAAAGGGAATCAGGGTTTGCCCGCTGTCAGGACCAAGCTCGATGTTTCTGGCACTGATGGGCTCAGGATTCAACGGCCAGTCCTTTGCGTTCCACGGCTATTTGCCGATACAGAAAAAAGATCGGATGCAGGCATTGAAAGCCTTGGAAGCTGAATCGAGGAAACTGAACCGCACGCAAATCTTTATGGAAACGCCCTTTCGCAATATGCAGCTGTTCGAGGATTGCATCGAGTCACTTCATCCTGATATACTCCTTTGCGTCGCAAGAAATCTTACCGCCTCCGACGAATCAATCCTAACAAAGCCTATATCGCTCTGGAAAAAAGAAAAGCCGGAACTTCACAAGGTTCCGGCTGTTTTTGTGCTTTACGCAGGACAAGTCTAATCAAGGGCTTACCAATGTCCTGTAAGAATCATAAAGCAGCAATACATCCTGTACATAACTGACCGCGACGTTTCCTTTGGCATAGCCGCTTTTTACCACGGGGTCGTTGAAGTACTTTGGATCTGATTTCAATTTGAGAAAGCCCGCAACGGAGTCCCAAGACTGTGGATTGCTTCCATACTTGAGGGCAAGTCTCCAAGCATCTTCCACATGGCCGTGACCCACGTTATAGGATGCCAATACAAACTTCAGCCGCTCCGTATTGTCGGGGACTCTTTGTCTCCAAAACTTGTCGAGGTATTTCAGAAAGTTCACGCCACCTATCAGACTTTGCATCGGGTCGTTGGGATTTTCCACACCAAATCGCTCTGTGGTGACTGGCATCAGTTGCAAAAGCCCCATGGCACCTTTGTCAGAAGTAGCCGTCGTATCAAATCCGGATTCTTTGTACACCAATGAAGCCAACAATCTCCAATCCCAACCTAAATTGTCTGCGCCGGCCTTGATGATGTCATCGTAAGGGGAAATGCGGTTTCCACCCAGTGAGGAATATTGGCTGTTGTTTCTAAAGTAATGATTGTTCGAATTTTGGAAATACTTGGCATATACCGTTCTGATATAGCCTGACTTCTCCTTTTTGGCAATCCAATCGTTGACTGCTTGTTCCAACTGCGGCGAATTGGTTCTAATGGCCCAAGCCACATCGGCCTTAGGGCTTATCTCCATACCCACGTGCAACTCAGGGTTAAAGGAAGCATTCACGGTAGCCACCACCTTGTCGACCACGGTATACTCGATTTCTTCCCTCAAGACTTTATTGATGAAGGCATCCCCATTGCCTTGCTCCTCCATAATAGCAAATTCCACACCCATCGCATTTTGTAACGAACAAAGCTGCGCTTCATAGATTGCTCCTTTTTGGATGTGAATTACTTTGCCATGCAAGTCGAAGGGGCTCTCGACGGGGGTCTTTCCTTTCTTCTGGACAATGACAGTGCCCATTGTGCCCAGCGGCTTCGTAAAGGCGGCAAACTGCTTTCTCTCCTCACTTACCTCGAGGTTCATAGCAATAATATCAGCCTTCCCACGGTTCAAAAGCTGAAAAGCTTCCTGAATATCTGATTTGACAATCAAGTGCAAGCGGACATTCAAAGTTGATGCAAGGTTTTTGAGCATTTCAAACTCATAGCCCATCCTCCTGCCTCGATAAATATAATAGCTCGTGGAAGAGTTGTCCACGATTGCCCTGATATAACCCCTTTTGGTGATTTCATCCAAATCCAAAAGCACCGGGTTTTCCCAAAAATCGATTTTTTCTGTTCTCTCAAATACGGTACACTGAAATCCAAAAACTGTGAAAATCAATAAAAAAATCAGAGTGATAGCTGTATTCTTCATCCTCTTTGGTGTCACCTAAGCGACGTTGGTTCATGCAAATATCCAACATAGCAAAGAATATACCAAATTTATTTTGATTTGAAATACATTTTTTTGTATAAAAAAAGATTATTGTGTTTACAATAGACTGAAAATGATTGTTTTACATAGTGTTTACTCTAGCGATAATTTAAACTGTTCTGAGCCGTCTTGGTAGAATATTCTTCCGGACAATCTCATCAATTCTATCTCCATTTCACGGATACTAAACAGGGCGGTGATCAATCTATTTTCTGCCGTGAGCAAGTTGATTTGTGCATCCCTAAACTGCAAATAGTCCGATATACCCAGCCTAAAGCGATCCAATGCAATATCCACGTTATCCATTGCCACCTTGTAATTGACATACTCGATATCCAGGAGTTCAAGGTTTGTCAAATAATTGTTGTAGGCGCGTTGGATATCGGAAGTCATCTGGATTTCCAAATCCTGAACGGCATATTCTGCATTTATCCGATCGATCTTGGCGTTTTGGATTCGGCGATTGATTGTGAAGCCGGTAAACAGATTCACGCCGACGGTCGCTCCATAATTGAACCCTTGTCGTTGGTTTTGGATCAAAAACCCAGCGTCCGACTTAAATGTATTATCGACGAAGGAACCATTCAAATTGACAAAGGGCAGTCTTAATGCCTGGGTTTCTTTAAGTGCGAGAAACGCGGCATTTTCTTGTCTCTGTGCCAGAAGAAAGGCTTTGTTATTCATATACGCATTTTCCACCAAGTCCTCGAGCGACAACCTCCCCTCTACGACGATAGAATCTTGTACCGAGAAGTCTGTTTCGGGAGTCAAGGCCAAAAGTTCGTTGACGTTGATTTTGGCGTTTTTGATCACAAGATCCTGGTTGACCAAGCGAGAAAGATCGGCGTTGTAATCTACCTGTGCGGTCAGGTAATCACTTTTCCCGGCCCCACCGAGTTCGTAGCGTGCCTTCGCAATGTCCAATCTGGCCTGTGAAAGGTCAAGCGTGGTCTTCAACACATTGTAGCGCTGTAGCTCAAGGACCAGTCGAAAATAGGCAACCGATATCGCAGCAACAGTATTTTCCACCAAAACCTTTGCCTGCAAGTCATTGATTTCTGCCAATTTCCCGAGCCTTTTTACGGTGTATATGGTTTCAGGTCTAAACCCATAAAACCCTACAACCGAAAACGCTTGGTTATTCGATTTTGCGCCGTTGATCTGTCTTGGATTCTCTGGATCTGAAACAAAAGTCTGCTCTACGTCTTCCCGACCGAACGACCGCACCCAGGTAGCGTCAATTCTTGGCATAAAGAAACTTCCCACACCGATCTTAACGTCCCGTTCGGCCATGGCGACGTTATTGGCTGCAATTTTCAGCCCAAAGTTTCGCTCCAAACCTGTCAACACAGCCTTTTCAAGATCCATCAATTGCGGTTCCTGGGCGAAAACCGACATGGTTGTCCCCAAAAGGAACAGTATCAAAAACATTGCTTTTTTCATCAGACTCTTGCCAATCTTCCTTTCTTGGAGGTTAAATAAGAATAAATTGCTGGGATCACGAATAGCGTGAGGATCGTGGAGAAAGTCAAACCACCGATGACGGCAACGCCCATCGGCACCCGACTTTCCGCACCTGCCCCCAAGGCCAATGCAATCGGAAGGATACCTAGGATAGTTGACAAACTGGTCATCAAAATCGGCCTAAACCTAGCCCCCGCGGCTCCTATGATGGCTTCATCGACGCTCATGCCTTGGGCCTTGCGCTGATTGGCAAATTCCACGATGAGGATACCGTTTTTGGTAACCAATCCTATCAGCATGATGATGCCGATTTGGCTGAAGATATTCAAGGTGAAATCAAATATCCACAGTGAAGCCAAGGCACCAAATAAGGCTAGCGGCACTGTAAACATGATCGTCAATGGGTCCATAAAGCTCTCAAATTGTGCAGAAAGTACCAGATATATCAAAACCAAGGCAAACATGAAAGCAAAAATCAAGCTGTTGGAGCTTTCCCTAAATTCCTTCGATAAACCCGCTACGTCAGTACTGAAGCTATCATCCAAGACCTCGTCAGCAATACGATCCATCTCATCTAGGCCGCTTCCGATCGTGTAACCTGGCGCCAAGCCGGCAGAGACAGTGGCACTCACGAAACGATTGTTACGATAGAGCTGCGGTGGCGTACTATTCTCGCGAATCGTCACCAAGTTGTCCAATTGAACCAGCTGCCCATTGTCCGCGCGCACATAAAGCATCCTGAGATTAATCGGCTCATTGCGATCTTCAAGCTGCATTTCACCGATTACCTGGTACTGCTTGCCATTCATGATAAAGTAGGCAAAGCGCTGACCAGAGTAAGATAACTGGAGCGTGCGTGCGATCTCCTGTACCGATACGCCAATGTTTCTAGCCTTTTCCCTGTCGATTTCGACTTCGATTTCAGGCTTGGTAAACTTCAGGTTGATATCAGAAAAGCTGAAAATCTGGCTTTGTCCGACTTTTTCCATAAACGGAGGAATCACCTCCTTCAACTTGTCCAAAGTCGGTGCCTGGATCACATATTGCACAGGAAGTCCGCCCCGACGATCCCCAATCGACTGGGGTTGGGTCACAAACGCACGTACCGCAGTGTACTTCCTGACCATTCCAGAGACTTCGTTAAAGATCTCCATTTGACTCCTCTCACGGGTGGACGCGTCGGTAAGGATAAGTCTTACGAAGCCCGAGTTGGCACTAGCCGTTCCAAAACCTGGGGATGTAACCGTAGTAAATGCTTCCACTTCATCCTTTGAGAATTTTGCCGACATGTCGGCGTATATATCGTCAAGGACCTTGTCCATATAACCAAAAGTAGCCCCCTCAGGCCCTGTGACGTTGATCCTCATTTCTCCACGGTCTTCGACAGGTGCCAGTTCCGTTGGAATCACAGTGACGAAATAATAGATCCCCAAACCCATCACCAAAATAATCGCAAATGCGGACCACCTCACCTTCATGAATTTCTCCAATGCCCCGTCATACAGGTTATTCAGCCAAACAAAGAAGGGCTCGGTGAAATTGTAAAACGCATTTTGCTTTTCACGACGCTTGAGCAGTTTGGCGCTCAGCATCGGTGTCATTGTCAATGCTACAAATGAAGAAATGATGACTGAACCTGCCACAACAATCCCAAACTCCCGGAACAACCTACCCGTCGTACCGGTCAGGAATATTACGGGAAGGAAAACCGCGGCCAGTGCAACCGTAGTAGCGATGACTGCGAAGAAAATCTCTTCGGAGCCTTTTGCGGCAGCCGCATCAGGCTTTTCTCCCTTTTCTATCCTCGAATAGATGTTTTCCAATACGACAATCGCATCATCCACCACCAGACCGATCGACAATACTATACCCAGAAGTGTCAACACATTGATTGAAAAATCCATCAAGTACATGATGAAGAATACCCCTATCAACGAGATCGGAATGGTAATCACCGGAATGAACGTGGTTCTCCAATCCCTCAGGAAGAGGAAGATAATTGCTACGACAAGAATAAAGGCAATCACAATCGTCTCTTCCACTTCAGCGATCGAGTTGCGGATAAATTTCGTGGAATCGAACCCGATATTGGTAATGATATCCTGAGGCAGATCCTTTTTGATGACCTCAAGTCGCTTGTAGAACTCGTCGAGGATCTCAATGTGGTTGGATCCAGGCAAAGGCACCAAAACGACACCGACCATGGGAATCCCATCTCTTTTCAATACGGTACGCTCGTTTTGGGCAGCCAATTCGGCGCGGCCGATATCCTGGAAGCGAACGATATTGTTTTGGTCTTCCTTCACAATGAGACCGTTGAATTCCTGGGGTGTACTCAATCGACTTTTGGTCCGCACGGAAAGCTCAATCGCTGATCCTTCTATCCTTCCCGAAGGCAACTCCACGTTTTCGCTCTGCACCTTACTCAACACATCAAGCGGCGTCACACCGTAGGATGCCATCTTCAAGGGGTCCATCCGCAATCGGATAGAGTATCTTTTTTCTCCCCAAATCTGGACGGAATTCACCCCGGGGATCGTTTGAAGCCGTTCTTTGATCACGTTGGTCGCATAGTCGGTAAGCTCCAAGAGATTCCGGCCATTGCTCTGCACGGTCATAAACACAATGGGCTGAGAGTCCGCATCGGCTTTGGAAACCACCGGCGGCTCGACATCAGGCGGAAGGTTACGCAAAGCGCCGGATACTTTATCCCGAACGTCGTTGGCAGCAGCTTCCAAGTCCGCACCCACGTCAAATTCCACGGTGATGTTGCTGGTACCGTCATTACTTACGGAAGTGAGCGATTTGATACCCGCGATGCCATTGATTGCTTCCTCCAAAGGCTCGGTGATTTGTGCCAAAATAACGTCCGCGTTGGCACCTACATAGGCAGTACGTACGTTGATGACTGGAGGATCCACAGATGGAAACTCCCGTACACCCAAAAAGCTGACCCCAATAATCCCAAAAAGGATAATCGTCAAGGACATGACGATTGCCAAAACGGGCCTTTGGATACTGATGCTTGATAAACTGGCCATGGTTAATTGATTTTTGTGTAGTTGACAGTCATACCCTGCCTTGCTTGCAGCACTCCGGTGGTCAATACCAGATCACCTTCCTTCAATCCATCTACAATTTGGACCTCTCTTTCTGTCCTTGTTCCAATGGATACCTGTCTATCTTCCACTTTATTTTCAGCGTTTACGACATACACCTTATAGCCGTTCAGTTCGGGAATAATAGCCTCCGCCGGCACAAAATAGGCATTCGCCAATGTCCCTAATACATATTTGATCCTCACAAACATGCCTGGCAAATAGGATCTGTTACGATTGGGGCTTTGGGCACGGATCTTTAGGGTCCTTGTCCCGGCATCGATGTTTGGTTCAAAAGCATAGACGGTCCCCTCTACATTTTCGCCACCAGCATCGTTGGTGAAGTATATTTTGGAACCGACCTTTACTTCAGACGCATAACGCTCCGGAATGGAGAATTCAATCTTAATCGGATCAATGTTAACAATGCTGGCTATTACATCATTGGGGCCTATGACACTGCCTTCTGAAATCTGTCTTAATCCAAGCACTCCGTCAAATGGCGCCCTCACCACCGTCTTGTTCAACTGGACCTGTACCAACTTGATATCCGAGAGGTTGGTATTGAATTGGTTGAGGACGATGTCATACTCTTCTTGGGAAATGGCCTCTTTTTCCAGCAATTGCTTCTGCCTGTTTTCCTGGCTTTCAAATAGTTTCTTGGTGAATTCCAGTTTCTGCAACTGAGCCCTCAACTCGTCGTCATTGAGGTACAAAAGCGGCGTGCCTTTTTTCACAAATTGACCCTCTTGGAAGGAAACCTTGGTCACCAAGCCAGAAATCTCGGTCCTAAGGTTTACTGTTTCGTTGGGAATAATCGTTCCAGTCACGCTCAGGTTATTTTCGAATACTTTGGGTGCTA
This sequence comes from Mariniradius saccharolyticus AK6, assembly GCF_000330725.2. GTDB lineage: Bacteria > Bacteroidota > Bacteroidia > Cytophagales > Cyclobacteriaceae > Mariniradius > Mariniradius saccharolyticus. The sequence continues at coordinate 81,444 of NZ_AMZY02000004.1, forward strand.
CCTGCACGACGTTCACAGGAAGTGGCTGTGCCCCACCTCCTCCAGGTCCTCCCGCTGAGGGTCCTGCTGCAGGTCCGCTTGACGGACCGCTTCCAGTTATCTGACCCCAGCGAGGGTAGAGAAAAATAAAAGCCAAAACCAGGACGATGGCAACAGTTAATATTACTTTCGTTTGTTTTTTCATGCGAATAGGTAGAGAAAAGGATAATGCTGGTTTATTGGTTTTTGATAAATTCCAATGAGTATTGGTTGAAAACTTCGGGGCGTTCGACGTTCACCACATGCCCACAGTCTTTGACCACTTTAAGGATCGAAAGTTTATGCTCGCGGACGATTTTTTTGACAGGTTCCAAAAACATGATGTCCTGCTCGCCCATAATGTAGAGTGTCGGAACAGGAATGTCTTTCTCCTTGAAGTATTTCAACAGCGGATTGATGTCCTTGGTCAGTTTAAACCATTTCAAAAACTCCTTTTGGCAAAGCCTTTTGGCTTCGCGGACAAAAAGGTTGCGGGACTCGGCATGGTTGGCGCGAGGCATGATGATCCAGGCAAAAAGCCTGTAAAGCCACATATACGGCAGGACGTTTTTGAAAGTATTTCCAAAAAACACCAAAAACCTGGAGGTCACTGTCAGGCGAGTCACCGCTCCGGCCATCACCATCGACTTGACCCGGTGGGGAGCCATTTCGGCCAACTGACGCGCCAGAATCGTCCCCAGCGAAACGCCCATCAGGTGCACCGGCGGCAAGGCCAAATGCTCCAACACCTCGATGATGTCTTTGGTCACCGCCTCAAAGGTATAGGCCTCGTTCCAGAGGTTTTTGATCTGGTTGGCGGACTTTCCGTGTCCGCGCAGATCGATCAGCAGGAGGTTGAAGCTCTCCCGAAATTCACGGATTTGCTTGTGCCAAACAGCCGAGGAACCCCCTGCCCCATGGATAAACACCACCCATTCCTCACTGGAAGGATGCTTGTAGGTCTTGTAGTACAACATGCCCTTTTTCATTAATCCAGAATATAACTTGGGGACGGATACGATGTTTATCAATCCGAAAACTACGGCCAAACAAGCGCCTTTGAAACGAAATACATACAGGTGGCGATTGCCGTCGATTAATGGTCTTTTTAGCCCAATTGATTTTCACTTTTTCAAGAAAAAACAAAAAAACTCTCGTCACAAAAAATGCCCCTCTGACATATCTGAAGCATTTCAGACCCAAAGCCAAATCATGATGAACGCAGCGAAAAGTTTACTTAATAAACCACGGAGCACAACTTGAAGCGTGCCCCGTGGCTATTGAAATCAAAGCTTTCGCTTGATAAAATCCGTCATAATGCTGTACAGGTGCCAGGTGGTATTGCCCCCGTAGATTCCATGGTTGCGGTTGGGATAATACATCGTCTCAAACTGCTTGTCGGCCTTGACGAGCGCATCGACCAGATCGACGGCATTTTGAAAATGCACATTGTCATCGCCCGTGCCATGCACCAAGAGCAGGTTCCCTTTCAGCTTGTTGACATGGGTGATGGGGCTGTAGTCATCGTAACCCGCGGCGTTGATTTGCGGAGTCTGCAGGTAGCGCTCGGTGTAGATCGTATCATAATACCGCCAAGTCGTCACAGGTGCCACGGCAATGGCTGCTTTGAATACATCATTCCCCAGCATCAGGGAAAGTGAAGACATATAGCCCCCGTACGACCAACCCCAAATCCCAATGCGTGCAGCGTCGACATAAGGCAATGTCCCGAGGTATTTGGCTCCGGCGATTTGGTCTTGGGTTTCATACTTGCCCAAATTGGCGTAAGTGACATGCTTGAAATCCCGTCCGCGGGCTCCCGTGCCACGATTGTCCACGCAGACCACGATGTAGCCTTCTGCCGCCAAGTGATGGTGCCAAAAATCCCGCGTGCCGCCCCAGGCATTGGTTACGTTTTGGGAACCCGGTCCGCCATAGACATACATCAGCACGGGGTATTTCTTGGCCGGATCAAAGTCCGCAGGCTTGATCATGTAGCCGTTGAGCGCCGTGCCATCCACGGTGTTGAATTGGAAAAACTCCCGGCCCGAAAGCGCGAATCCGGACAGACGCTCCTGAAGCTCGGCATTGTCTTCCAGGACCTTGACCATCTTGCCAGAGGATTCATGCAGCGATACCCGCAGTGGCTGCTGTGCATTGGAGTAATTGGCGATGAAATATTTGAAATCATGACTCATGTTGATGCCATGTGTCCCTTTTTCGGGAGTCAGGAGCTTTTTCCCTTTCCCATCCATCCCGATGACAAAAAGATTCCGCTCCATGGGAGACTGCTCGGTAGAGATAAAATAGATCTTTTTCCCCTTCTCATCGATACCCACGAGACTCGACACCTCCCAATTGCCGGAGGTAATCTGTCGGATCAGTTTGCCGTCGTTGGCATGGTGGTAGATATGCTTGAATCCATCCTGTTCGGAAGTCCGGATAAAGCCCTTTCCTCCCGCCAAAAACCGCAGGTCGTCGTTGTAATCCAAATCTATATAGGTCTTCGATTCCTCGCGTAGCACCAAGGTCGTACTGCCTGTTTGGATATTGGCGTAGAGCAGGTCGAGTTGGTTCTGGAGCCTATTCAGGCGAATAAAGGCCAAAGTATTGGATTCGGTAGTCCAATAAATCCGGGGGAGATAAATATCCTTCTCCGCACCGACGTCGGCCTTTACGGTTTTTTGGCTACCCAGATCATAGACATGGATGCTGACTTCGGCGTTTTTTTCCCCAGCCTTGGGGTATTTGAAGCGATAGTCTTGGGGGTACAATTTTCCCCAGGTCTGCATGTTGAACTCCGGCACATCGGTCTCATCAAAGCGGATGAAGGCAATCTGCTTGCCGTCGGGCGACCATTCGAAGGCCTTGGACATCGAGAATTCCTCTTCGTAGACCCAGTCTGCGGCACCGTTGATGATATGGTTCCACTTGCCATCGGTGGTGATTTGGGTGATTTTGCCGGAGGCCAAAGTCAGGTAAAAAAGGTTGTTATCCTTCACAAATGCGACCTTGTCATTGTCGGGCGAAAGCGTGGCGTACATGACTTTCTCCCCATCGAGAAGCTTCTGGACTGTCCCGGATTGTAGGTCAAGCACATGAAAGACCGCTTTGGAAGAGCGTCGGTAGATACTTTCTACCTCTGAAGCCAACAGGGCCTTGGTCTCATCGCTGTTGAATTCGTAGGAGGAAAAATTGACTCCCAGCTTTCCCCCGTCGATCAAGACAGCTTCCTCGGCACCGGTAGCGATGTTCATTTTCACGACCATAGGCCCCGCAATGCCGCGCTTGAGCGCTGAATAATATTGTCCGTCATTCATCCAATTGATGCCACTGACGGATTTTTGGGCGAAGGTATTTTTCTTGAATACATCCTCAAGGCTGACTTTCTTTTTCTGCTGCGCAAAAGCAAATCCAGCCCAAAAGAGGCAAACGATGAGGAACAGGTTTCTAGTTGGTTTCATTTGATATCATCCTTTAATCGGCCGGCAAAGTAAAGAAAATGGAGGAGGTGGAAAAACGGATTATGGCGAAAGCAACAATCCACACTGATATCTGAAAATAGCGCAACATTGGTTTTCCCGCAGTTGCACCGCCGGACTGTATCGTACCGTCGCCTGTGGCGATGGGAAGTGCTTCATATTAGCATTTCTGGGTTTTTAAAAGCTTGGGGCTATCCTGCGTTTCCGAACGCAGGATTTCTTTGAAATCAGAACCCATTCGATCAAATCGCCTCTCCGAGGCTCGGGAATCCATATTGCGACTGTTTGCTACAATCAGAGCGCCCCGATGGGGCTGATGTTTTCGTTTAATCCTGAGTTGAAATCTGGGAGATTCCTCCTTCGTCGGAATGACGGGGCAGCGAATAAACCCAAGCTCCTAACTTCCCAACCTTATAACTTTTTAATCTTCTAACTTCCGAACCTCCGAACCTCCCAACTTCCGAACCTCCCAACCTTATAACTTTGTAACCTTTCAAACCTCTACCCCTTTCCGAGGCTCGGGAATCCATATTGTGACTGTTTGCTACAATCAGAGCGCCCCGATGGGGCTGATGTTTTCGATGCATCATGGGCTAAATTCCCGGAGATTCCTCCTTCGTCGGAATGACACAGCAGCGAATAAACCCAAGCTCCTAACCTCCAAACTTCCCAACCTTATAACTTTTTTACCTTCTAACTTCCGAACCTCCCAACTTCCCAACCTCCTAACCTCCCAACTTCCGAACCTCCCAACCTTATAACCTTGTAACCTTTCAAACCTCCACCCCTCCCAATTTCATCTAACTGAAAATCAATATTTTAATATTTTTGATTAAATTGGGTCATTCTTTTCTATCCTTCACTTTTCATTTCCTATACCATGGCCGACCAATCCACCAATCAAGACCCTAAACCGGAGTTTACCGGCAGGCGACTCGTCATGTATACGCCTGAAGCTAAGCTTCGCAGTATTGAAAAAGCCGCAGAGGATGCCTCCCTGCGCTTAGCGACGTCCAGCGACTTTAAATCCCACGAAGAAGATTACGTCAAGGCGTTCTCCGAAGCCGATGGGATCATCTTCGAGCGCTTTGGCGTGGCGGTGATCAATGAAAACCACGATTCCGAAATCGGGGCCTTGACGACCTCTGCCCGTACCAAGGACCTGTTTCTTTATGATGAGCCCGAAAGGTTCCTCTACGCTATCGAAAGCCAGGCGGCAGGCGGAGGGTTTTGGCAGTGGTTGATGCGGTTGCTGGGTATTTCCCCCAAACCAAAGCCACCTGTGCCTACCCCAGGACCCGGTCCGCAACCTGATCCATCGCTTCCCAAGTCCTTTGCCGACGACTCCAAGGCATATTGGGGCGTGCATGCGGTTCGGGCACTCTCAAGCAGATTTACGGGAAAAAACATCCCAATCGCTATACTTGATACGGGCTTTTTGCTGAGCCATCCAGACTTTCAGACACGGGTCATCTCCAGCAAGTCCTTTATCCCGGGAGAAGAGGTCAATGACCTCAACGGGCATGGCACCCATTGCACCGGCAACGCTGCAGGGGGACTCCGAGGCTCCAACCAAATCCGCTACGGCGTTTCGTTTGAGTCCAACATTTTTATCGGAAAAGTATTGTCCAATGCCGGGTCGGGCGCGGATTCGGGAATCTTGGCAGGCTTGGACTGGGCCATGACCAACGGCTGCAAAGTGGTCTCCATGTCCTTGGGCGCGGCAGTCCGGCCCGGTCAATCCTATTCGAGAATCTATGAAGACATCGGCAAAAGAGCCCTCGCCAACGGTACCCTGATCATCGCCGCGGCTGGCAATGAAAGTAGGCGCTCCTCGGGAGACATCCGTCCTGTCGGCCACCCAGCCAACTGCCCCTCGATCATGGCCGTGGCCGCAATCGACCGGTTTCTGAAAGTCGCTGATTTCTCCTGTGGCGGCATCAATGACGGTGGCGGTGAAGTGAACATCGCCGGTCCGGGCGTGGCTGTCATGAGTTCCTACAAAGCGCCTCAGCAATATGCCTCCCTCAACGGAACCAGCATGGCAACGCCTTTTGTTTCGGGTGTAGCTGCCCAACTGTGGGAACAAAATCCCAACGCCTCAGCCACCGATATCTGGAACAAATTGGTGCAAAATGCCAGAAAACTGGACTTGCCCGCCAGTGACGTAGGTGCAGGTTTGGTCCAAAGCCCACAATAATGCCAAAAAACTGAAATCCTATGGGACACAAGCCAACCAAGTTCATTGCAGCAGTGGAAGAAGCGGAAATTTCCAACATCCAAACCATTGCCCAGAAACTACGCGAAAAAGGCTGCGTGATTCGTGATGTTTTGTCGTTTACGGGTGTAATCTCCGGCACCACGTCCGGAAATGAGTCCAAGCTGGATGATTTGAAGATTAAGGGCATCAAGTACATCGAGGAAGATGGAGAAATAAGGGCTTTGTAGTCCGTTTCTCCTTTTCCTTTTGCCAATTCCCCAAATCCTCTCGGAGTACCTGAGCGTCATCAGGACAGGTTCTTTTCTTTTGAAATCCCTCAGTTGCGCATCAATTTTTTGGGTATTCATCCCGCCACCAAAAATCTTGTTTGGAATGCTTCGAGAAATTTGGAACTTCATTGCTTGACTTTCCAACCAAACAAGCAATGAGAATTCTTTTCACTTTCCTGCTGGGGATTTCTACGACTATCCTGATCGCCCAAACCCAGCTTCCCATGAGATATAGAAACATCGGCCCACACCGCGGCGGTCGGTCCGTCACGGCGACTGGCGTGGTTGGTGATCCGCTCACTTACTACATGGGAATCACTGGCGGTGGTGTTTGGAAAACCAGCGATGCCGGGCAGCTTTGGGAGAACATCTCCGATGGCTATTTCACGACAGGATCTGTGGGCGCGATCGCCGTCTCCGAAAGCCACCCCCGCATCGTCTATGTCGGCATGGGTGAACACGCACCCCGGGGCGTGATGACCTCCTATGGAGATGGCGTCTACAAATCGATAGACGGAGGCAGTACTTGGAAAAAGGTAGGTCTTGAGAAAACCCAACACATTTCACGGATCATCATCCATCCCGAAAATCCAGATATCGTCTATGTTGCTGCGCAAGGCGCACTCCACGCCCCAAATGAGGATCGCGGTATTTTCAAAACCACCAACGGCGGGGAAACTTGGGAAAAAATCCTCTATGTGGATACAAAGACAGGCGCGGCGGAACTTTCTATGGACATGAATTATCCGGAAATCCTGTATGCAGCCATGTGGGAACATCAGCGCTTGCCTTGGAAAGTCATCTCCGGCGGCCCAGGTTCTGACCTGTACAAATCGACCGATGCCGGCAAAACCTGGAAAAAGATCAACCAAGGCCTTCCGAAGGAAAAAGGAAAAATGGCCATAGCCGTTTCCCGCGCTAATTCTTCCAAGGTCTATGCGCTGATCGAAAGCGACTCCAACAAGGACCTAGGGGGATTGTTTGTCTCCAATGATGCAGGTGAAAACTGGACCTTGGCGAGTGGCGACAACAGATTGACACAGCGGGCCTGGTATTACATCGAAGTGTTTGCAGATCCGGGTGATGAAAATACGGTCTATGTGCTCAGCGCTCCGGCATTGCGGTCCATTGATGGTGGAAAGAATTGGGAAGTGTTGCCCAACGCGCATGGTGACTACCATGACCTTTGGATCAATCCCAAAAATTCCAAAAACATGGTCATTGCCGATGATGGTGGGGCAGCCATTTCTTTCAACTATGCCAAAACTTGGTCACGCCAAGACAATATGCCCACTGCGCAAATGTACCGTATCAATACCGACAACCAGTTTCCGTACCGCATCTACGGTGGGCAGCAAGACAATACCTCCCTTGTGATCAACAGTATGGCCTTGGGACGGGGCGGAATCACGCAAGAGCATTGGAACTACTCAGCGGGTGGTGAATCCGCATTTTTGGCTTTTGATCCAAATGACCCCAGGTATGTTTTGGGAGGCGTCTATTTGGGAACGATTGAGGTGTTGGACACCAAGGCCCAAGCGGGAACCAATATCATGGCTGCTCCGATTCTATACCTGGGTCGGGATGCGAGCGATATGAAGTATCGGTTCAATTGGAATGCGCCGATCATTTGGTCGCAGCATGAACCCAACACCTTCTACCATGCCGCCCAGCATGTGTTGCGTACCCGGGACCTCGGTACAACTTGGGAAGAGGCTTCCCCAGATTTGACCAAAAACGAAAAAGAAAAACAAGGCAAAGGCGGCGGCCCCTACACCAACGAGGCAGTGGGCGCGGAAAACTACGGCACGATCGCCTACATCATCGAATCACCCCACGAAAAAGGCGTGATGTGGACAGGTTCGGACGACGGACTTGTACACCTGACCAAAGACGGCGGGAAGACTTGGGAAAACGTCACGCCCAAGGGACTTCCCGAGACGCTTGTCAATGCCATCGAGGTATCTCCCCATGACGCTGCCACTGCCTATATCGCGACGACCCGCTATAAGTTCAACGACTACACGCCAGCCATTTACAAGACCACGGACTATGGAAAAACCTGGATCAACATCAGCAAAGGCATTCCCTATGGTGCATTTACACGGGTCGTGCGGGAGGACACCCAAATCAAAAACCTTCTTTTTGCAGGAACAGAAACAGGAGTCTACATTTCCAGAAATAGTGGCCAATCATGGGATCCCTTTCAACTGAATCTTCCCGTCACGCCCATTACCGACCTGAAGATTGCACACAATGACCTGATCGTGGCCACCTCGGGCCGTTCCTATTGGATCTTGGATGATTTGCAACCGGTCAGGGAACTGAAGACAAAAGTCGAAAAGCCGCTCCTCTACACACCAGACGATACGTATAATGGTAGCTGGTATTCCTCGCTGAACAGCAACAGCGCCACGGGGAAAGACCCACTCGTGGGCGTCAACCCCGCTTCGGGGATGGTATTGTACTACCATTTGCCCGAGAATCATGTGGATAGCATCCCCGTGACTTTGGAAATCCGGAATGAAGCGGGAGAAATGATAAGGAGGTTCAGCAGCAAGAAAGACGCTTCATTCATTTCCTATGATGGAGGTCCATCTCCCGAGCCAGTGATTTCTTCGAAAAAAGGAGTCAATCGGTTCGTTTGGGACCTGAGACATGCCACCATGCCCGGAATTCCAACTGCCTTCATCGAGGGGAGTTACAGGGGCCACAAAGCTATTCCAGGCAGCTACCAAATCAAGGTCAAAGCAGGAAACGATTCCAGCCAAGTTTCGGCGAAAATCATCCCCAACCCTCACTTTGCCCTGACCCAAGAGGCCTATGTAGAATATGACAGATTCATGTCAGAAATGGAAAAGGAACTCACCGCGATGCACCGAATGGTCAATACGGCTATGGCTTACCAAAACCAACTCAAGGCCCTGATGGACCAAATCAAGACCGATGCAGATCGAAAAGACCTATACCTTGCCGCCCAAACACTCCAAAAAAGGATGCAGGCTTGGGACGAATCGATGGTACAGCGGAAATCCAAAGCCTATGACGATGTAGAAAACTTTCCCAACAAGTTCACCGCCAACTATCTCTACCTCATCAATCAGTCCGATAGTGAGATCCCTAGGATCACGCAGGGATCGAGGGATAGATTGGCCGAACTCAACGCAGAATGGGTGACACTCAAAGCAGAAGGAAATGCTTTATTGCAGGAGGAAATACCCAAATTCAATGCTTTGGCACAAGAAAAAGGTGTAGGTGTATTGTTTGTGAAGAATGAATAAACTCGGAAAATCAATTTTTGGTGATTACGATCGCCAAATTTCGCAAACCGAAATAAGTTGAATTTGTTGTCTACCCCAACTTAAATCAAGCAATCATAAAAAAAGAGGCTTGGGAATAGCTCCCGAGCCTCTTTCTATTTTTGGAAATATTCAATTAATCCTTTGAAGCAAAATCAGGATAAGCTTGCATGCTGTGCTCGTTGATATCCAAACCTTCCCTTTCCTCTTTTTCATCCACACGGATACCGATTGTCCGCTTGAGCGTGAAAAAAATCAGCCAGCTTGTTACAAAACAGAAAGCACCGACGATCGCAATCCCCTTTAATTGGGCAATAATCTGCGGCATGCCCGCCAAATCCCCAAACAAGCCAACGGCCAAGGTACCCCAAATCCCGCATACCAAGTGCACTGAGATCGCACCCACTGGGTCGTCGATTTTGATTTTGTCAAAAAGAACGACTGCAAAAACGACAAACGTACCACCGATCAATCCGATCAGTGCAGCTTCACCAACACCCATTTTGTCTGCACCAGCGGTGATGCTAACAAGTCCGGCAAGGATACCGTTGAGCACCATCGTGATATCATAGGTTTTGAATTTGAAATAGGAGGAAACCAGCGCTCCGAAAGCACCTGCTGCACCCGCAATCGCAGTCGTGACAAATACCTTGGATACCGTGCCAGGGTCGGCAGTTAGTACTGAACCGCCATTGAACCCAAACCAGCCGAACCACAACAAAAACACGCCGATGGTCGCCATAGGCAGGTTATGACCCGGGATCGCCTTCATGCCGGTAGGTGTATATTTGCCAAGTCTTGGACCAAGGAGAAACGCACCCACCAAGGCAGCCCAACCTCCCACTGAATGCACAATTGTAGAGCCTGCAAAATCATAGAACGGGGTTTCCATTGTATTCAAAAATCCTCCACCCCACTTCCACATGCCCACAATCGGGTAGCAAATCCCGACATAGATCAAGGAAAAAAAGATAAATGGTCCCAATTTGATCCGTTCGGCCACCGCACCTGACACGATCGTAGCGGCAGTTGCAGCGAACATGGCCTGGAAGATAAAATCTGTGAAGTAGGTGTAGCCCGCATTATAATTGGAAGAGTCCCAACCTTCGGGAAGTGATAAGCCAAATCCGGAAAATCCAAACACCGATCCGGCGAAATCCGCACCGGGATACATCAGATTGAACCCGATAAACGCGTAGGTCAAAAGACCCATCGCCGGGATGATTGTGTTCTTGAACAAGATATTGACAGTATTCTTGGCTCGGGTCAGTCCGGCCTCCAATGTAGCAAAGCCCAAGTGCATGATAAAGACCAACAACGTGGCCACCATCATCCACAGGTTATTGATGGTAAATAATTCCTGAGTCATAGGTTGATAGGTTTGTTAGGTTTTATATTTATTTTATTGATGGTTTCCTCGGATTAAAGGGCATCCACGCCTTTGTCATTGTTTCTGATACGATAGGCCTCGAGCGCCTCATAGACGAAAATCTTCCCGTCCCCGACTTCACCAGTCTTACCCATCTTTAGGATACAGTCAATCACGGAGGGCACAAGTTCATCTTCGGTCACAATCTCAAGCTTGGTTCGTGGTATATAGGCTGGCTCATAAGCCACACCACGGTATGTTTGCATCCTTGCATGCTCCATACCCATGCCTTTGACTTCGTAGAAAGTCAGGAATTTCACTCCCAATCCGGCCACGCACTTATGGATTTCATCAAATTTTGATGTCCTAATGATTGCTTCGATTTTTTTCATTTTGTCTAATTTTTTGGAGGGTTTAATAGGAAATCTGCGCTAATCTAAGCGAAAAAATGAAAAAAAAATATTTGATGGTTATTTTTCAATCCAATTTTGAAAAATTTTTCACTTTAATTTCAAAATCAAGCATTGAATTAGACCATAATTATATCACTCACGCATTATTTTTTGATTTTTAGCCTCAAATCGCTACCAAGAATGGGGAAATCTGAAAAAAAGCAGGTTAGTGGGAGAAAATTTGTCAATTTATCTGCACAAAAAACCAAAATCCCTATCCGGCAAAATATTCGCCGCAAAGTTTGATACCCGAGGGAAAAACCTAAATTTGGCACCTGAATTTTAGAGAACATGAACAAAAAACCAACACTTTTGGTCCTTGCGGCAGGCATGGGCAGCCGCTACGGTGGCAATAAGCAGATTGATGGATTCGGGCCAAACGGCGAAACGATATTGGAATATTCCATTTATGATGCCATCAGGGCAGGATTTGGAAAAGTAGTACTGATCGTAAGGGAAGAAATCCTACAAACAGCAAAAGACCTCCTTCTACCAAAATTGGAAGGAAAAATAGAAGTGGATTTCGTCCTTCAATCCATCAAGAGCTTTGTGCCTGAGGAATTTCAGAATCCAGATCGGGTAAAGCCTTTTGGCACAGCCCATGCGGTACTTTGCGCAAAGGATGCGATTGCGGAACCGTTCGCAGTCATCAATGCGGATGATTTTTATGGCAAGGAAGCTTACGACGTATTGGGTAGTTTCCTACAAAACGAGGTAAAGCCTGACCTCCATGCCATGGTCGGCTATGCCATCCAAAATGTACTTTCCGAGCATGGCACCGTCAGTCGTGGCGTTTGCTCCATGAACGCTGCGAACCAACTTATTGGCATGGTAGAGCGAACTTCCATTGCCCGTGAGGGTGAAAAAATACTGGCGAAGGGTGATGGAGAGGTGATCGAAATCAAGGAAGGAACACCTGTTTCCATGAATTTCTGGGGATTCCATCCGGATGTTTTCGCGGATATCGAACAGATGTGGCATGATTTCCTGCCCGCCAACAAAGAAAACCTCAAATCCGAATTTTATATCCCAACCGTCGCCAACAACCTTATCCAAGCGGGAAAAGCAGCATTTGAAATCTTACCCGGCGGCAAAACGTGGTTTGGAGTAACGTATACAGAGGATAAACCGGTGGTCATCGACGCATTGAAAAAACTGCACGATTCGGGAGAATATCCCGCGAACCTTTGGAAATAAACCACCAACTGAGAGGCTGCGAAATGCAGCCTTTTTTTTATGCGGAAATCGGAGCTAGGTTTTGCTGCTTTTCCGAATGCATCCGAGGAATCCTCCTACTTTCAAAATTCGATATTCGGCGTTCTTCATTCATTATTGAAATAAATGTAGAATATCGAATTTCCAATTTTGAATATCGATTGGGCCGATTGCCGTTCCGAGGCAAAGCGGTAAAGCCCAAAAAGCGGCAGATACCCGAAATCCAAACACTTTTCCCTAATTTGAGGCCAATTTCAACCTATTGTAACCATGAAACACAACCCAATCTACCTCATGCCATTGGCAATGCTTTTGGCATACTGCGGACCAAAAACCGAGACACAACAAGTACCGGTCGAAACTGTCACCGAAAATCCATTTGTAAATCCACCACTCGTGAGTCATGTGTACACAGCCGACCCTTCGGCCCATGTGTTTGATGGAAAATTGTACATCTATCCCTCACATGATGTAGAAAGTGCCGCGGCACAGGATGACATGGGTTCTCATTTCGACATGAAGGACTACCATGTCTTCTCTATGGACAGTCCCAGCAGCGAGGTCACCGACCATGGCAAGGTCTTGGCCTTGGAAGATGTCGCTTGGGCCAGCAGGCAACTTTGGGCACCGGATGCCGCCGAGAAGGATGGCAAATATTACCTCTACTTTCCCGCAAAAGACAAGCAGGATGTCTTTAGAATCGGCGTTGCCGTCGCCGACAATCCCGCCGGTCCATTCAAAGCAGAACCCGAACCCATCAAGGGTTCCTACAGCATTGATCCTTCCGTGCTGAAAGATACCGATGGCAACTATTATCTGTATGCGGGTGGAATCTGGGGCGGACAGTTGCAGCGATTCAAAAACGGCAAATACCAAGAGGGCCTAACCGGTCCCACAGCCGGCCTTCCCGCTGACAGCCTACCAGCCTTGGGACCTTATGTGGCCAAACTTTCGGCCGATATGAAGTCTTTTTCAGAAACGCCAAAGGAAATCAAGATTCTCGATGAGTCCGGAAATCCGATCTTGGCGGGTGACAACAACAGGAGATTCTTTGAGGCAGCCTGGGTGCACAAGTATGCTGACAAGTACTATCTGTCCTACTCCACAGGCGACACACATTTCATCGCCTATGCCACCTCTGACAATCCTTACGGTCCATTTACTTATAAGGGAATCGTGCTACACCCCGTCCAAGGCTGGACCAACCACCACTCGATTGTGGAATGGAACGGGAAATGGTATCTCTTCTACCACGACACCGAACTCTCCGGAGAGACGCACCTCCGAAACATCAAAATGACCGAATTGGTCCACAAGGAGGACGGTACGATCGAACCGATTTTCCCAATGAAAAAATAAAAGCGAAAGCCTTCCGAGTTTGGAAGGCTTTTTTTGGTTTCTAGGGCAGTCAGTAATCAATAAAAAAATGGCTGATTTGAATTTTTTCTTGAGGAGGTCCAGAAATCTGGTCAAAAACCAAATTTCGGCAATCTTTTTAGAACCTTATCAAACCGCAAATTTCTCTCTTTCTTGAAGTTGAATAAATGCAGAACATCCCGCTTTTGATGTCAAAATCTCACCGAGCAAAGCCCAGCTTTATTTCTAAAACACCTTGTCCACAATTACCAGCATGATCAACAGGAGAAACAACGTAAGGATCACTTTCCCGGAAATCACCAAAAACGTATGGAAAAATAGAAGAATTCTGAGATAACGTCTTCGTGTATCATTTTCACCAAGGGCACTTATCATCTCCAAAATTTGCTTCCTTTTCAGCGCAACTTTTCTCGTTCCTTGTTCAAAACGAATACCTTGACATTTATTGAGCCACCAAAAATAAACAGGGAAAAGTAACCCAATCCAAACACTAAAGACTACGAAGAAGAAAAACAACTTGAAATAACCCATGAAGAACAATTCATCCAAATTCTATTGCCTATACGCAAACACCAGATACCGGCAGGGCTGATTTACTTATTTCGCCTGATCTTCGGGGGATTCTGGCGTGTATCAAAAACATCAGCAATTCTTATCAAGCCGTTGTCCAAATCTACACTGTATATCAACTTGTAATTTTTATAGACCAAATATCGATATTGGATTTTTCGTCCTTTCAGAAGCTCTTCTTCTTGACCGATAAATGGAGTAGTTAAAAGCTTGTTGGGTTCGTTGATAATCCCCTTCACAAATTTAGCTGCGAACTCTTTGCCCACTTCTCCACAGTAGTAATCGTAAATCTCATCGAGTTGTGATTCAGCAAATTCAGACCAAACGATCGAAAAATTCATTACTTGTACTTCAAAAGGAGTTCCTCGCTGCTCTTGAATCGGTTTTCATCGAAGTCTGACTCCGAACGATCAATCCGAAGGTTGAGTTCCTCCATTCCGGTGGAGTCCGGGGCCTCTCCCGCTGGCGCCAAAGTCTGACTCCTCAAAACCTGCTCAAGTATTAATACCACTTCCTCGCTCTGAAGCTTCAAGAACTCCTGGATAAACTCAATTTTTCGGGCTTCAAGATTCATGATTTTAAGCGTTTTTATGGATATTTAAAATTAGGCAAAATCCCAGAATCAACTCTATCAGATTGAATAAACTTTCGGTGTGACACGCAGAATCTACCTTAAATCCCCCCTATCTGAATCAGCGCTTCATAGGCCTCATCACCCGGCCGTGGGGCATTTACGTCGATGATCTTGTTGTCTTTTCCCAAAATCAGGTAGCGCGGAATCCCCCATACCTTGAAGTAGCGGACAATCTCTGCCTCAAATCCCTTGCCTGCAAATAAGTGAACACCGCGCATGGGGTTTTTGCTGAGGTAATTTTTCCAAGCTTCGGGCTTCTCGTCAATCGACACATACATCAGCACTACATCATCCCTCTCCCTCAATTTTTGCTCAAAAGCGGGCGTTTTAGTCCTGAACGTATTGATACAGGGTCCGCACCAGCTGGCCCATAGGTCAAGGTAAATGATCTTGTCCTTGTAGTCTGCCAGACTTACCTTGTTGCCTTCCATATCCTCAAAGGCGAAATTTTCTACGATTGCACCCTCCCTCAGCTTTTCCAAGGAAGCCAATCCCCTCTGCAACTGGGGCAAAAATCCAGACTTTGGATACAGTTGCTGAAACTCGGTCACCTGCCGCTCTGCCACTTCATAGCCGCCTGACAGCATCACCGTTTCGTTGAGGATCATCGCAGCACGGTAGAGTTCCTGCTTGGGCTCGGGAAGGCTCTCGATGTAGTTTTCGATTTGGTAGTTTGGTACGCCAAAGGGAATACCCATGGCAGAATGCAGCGACATCATCAGTGACCTCGCCAAGTCGTCAGACAGTGCGTTGATTTCTTTGTCCAGCCCAATTCCGGAAAGATAGGCATCCAAAAAGGCGATCTTTTCTTTAGGCTCCAATTCTTGGGCACGCTCGATATAGAGTTCTCCCAATTGGATCATCATGGCTTGGGTGTAAAGCCTGGCGTTTGCCATTTCCTTGGCTTCAAGTCCGGCGGAGTTTTGGCTCACAATCTGGTCAAGGTTGGACTTGACGCCCTTGCTAAATCCGATATAGCTATCGATGGCAGGTGCTTCTTCCACGTCAAAAAGGACCTTGGAGACTTCCGAATACAATTCCTGCTGGATATATTTATCCATGCTCTGCATGAACTTTTGGTAGGCAGGCGAGGCGCTTTGTGCATATCCAAACGCCGACACAAAAGACAAAAAAAGCAATAAAACTGATTTTTTGAGATAGATAGAGTGCGATTTCATCGTTATGAAATGGATTGAAATGGGTGGATGATATGCTGCCAATTTAACGAGTGTCTTGGATAAAATGGCTACTTTTGAACAAATAAACTGATTCTAGGCAACTTTGATTTGAAAATATGCAAAAGCTTCTTTTCTCCACAACTGAAATTGCCAAGGATTTGGCGCTAGCATTGCTTAGAATTGGCGGGGCGCTGATGCTGCTGACACATGGCTGGGCCAAGATTTCCGACTTCACCGGCTACCTTGCCAAATTCAGCGATCCGATCGGACTCGGCCCCGCGGTTTCGCTTCAGCTTGCCATTTTTGCAGAATTTTTCTGTGCGATTTTGGTAGCGATCGGTTTTTTGACCCGGCTTTCGCTCATCCCAATGATCATCACGATGCTCGTCGCGGCACTGATCGCCCATGCGGATGATCCATTTTCATCCAAAGAAAAATCGTTGCTGTTTCTGTTGGTATTTATCGTGCTGTTTTTGCTCGGTCCCGGAAAGTACTCTGTGGATGCCCAGATCAAAAAGCGCAATTATTGAGCAACGGCGGCGACTTTCCCCTTTTCGATCGTAAAAAACCGAACATCCGTCTCCTTCATTCCTGAAAGAATCTGACGCGAGCGCTCCGGTCTGGCATCGGTAATGAACAATTGTCCAAACTGGCGGTCGGCGACCAACTCCATCAATTTACCGATCCGCTTGTCATCCAGCTTGTCGAAGATATCATCCAAAAGGAGCAAGGGCTTGGTTCCCTTTTGTTGGTTAAGAATTTGAAACTGGGCAAGCTTGAGGGCAATGACGTAGGACTTCTGCTGCCCTTGGGAGCCAAAATTTTTTATTTTAAAGTCATTGATCGAAAACAGAAAATCATCCTTGTGGATACCCATATTTGTCCGACGGGTGGCGATGTCCTTTTGGAGGCATTGCCCAAAGCTTTCCATGAAATTCTCCTCCATACAATCCGATTCATAAGACACGCCTACGGGTTCCTGCGCATCGGAGATGAAGCGGTAAAACTCCAGCAACTTCGGTTGAAATTCCAGCAAAAAATCGCTTCTCACACCCGCAATGTACTTCGAAAGCGACACGATCTCCCTATCGTAAGGCTCTAGGTACGCCGGCTTCCAGTTTCCCCTTTCCGCAAACTGCTTGAGCAGCGCGTTTCTTTGTTTGAGGAAATGCTGGTAACGCATGAGCTTTTCCAGGTATTCATGGTTGACCTGACAGATCATCCCATCAAAAAAACGCCTCCTTTCCTCACTGCCATCTTTGATCAGCATAGTATCATCCGGTGCAATCAGGACGATCGGCAGCAGCCCAATGTGTTCACTCATTTTCTCCACGGGCTTTCCCTGCCGCAGCAGTTGCTTTTTTTTCCCATTTTCCACCACCAATCGTATCTCCCAATTTTTTCCCTCCAAGTCAAACTCGCCGGATAAAGTGAAGAACTCCCCCCCATGCAGGACGTTGAGGTTGTCCATGCTCTGGAAGGCGCTTTTGGTAAGGCAGAGGTAGTGGATGGCATCCAGCAGGTTGGTCTTACCACTACCGTTGATACCGAGCAGGCAATTGATCTCCCGGGAAAAATCCAGGTCCGCCTTTTGGTAATTCTTGAATTGGTGGAGCCGGAGATTTTTGAGATACATGATGCGGATACTGTGGGGTTTTTGGTTAATTTCGCAGGCAGCCTCGAAATTCAGCCCATTTCGCTATATTTGGGGCCTAATTTAGCATATTTTACCACATTGGATATGGCAAAGAAAAGTACCACCACCAAGTCAAAAGCGAAATATTCAAAAGAAACTTACGCGTATTGGTATGAAAGCATGCTTTTGATGAGGAGGTTTGAGGAGAAGGCAGGACAGTTGTACGGTCAGCAAAAAATTAGGGGATTTTGTCACCTTTATATCGGTCAGGAAGCCTGTGCTTCCGGTGCCATCACGGCATTGACCAAGGATGACAAGTGGATCACAGCCTACCGTGACCATGCCCATCCGCTTGGCTTGGGAACAGACCCGGGCGCCATCATGGCAGAGTTGTATGGAAAATCAACCGGTACCACCAAAGGAAAGGGCGGCTCCATGCACATTTTTGACAAAGAAAGAAACTTCATGGGTGGCCACGGAATCGTGGGTGCGCAAGTGCCGATGGGCCTTGGAATTGGCTTTGCGGAAAAATACAAAGGAACCAAAAACCTTTGTATCTGCTACATGGGTGACGGTGCCGTCAGACAAGGTGCCGTACACGAGGCATTCAACCTAGCCATGCTTTACAAGGTCCCTGTGATCTTCGTCATTGAAAACAATGGCTATGCCATGGGTACATCCGTAGAGAGGACCTCCAACGTGACCGAACTTTACATGATCGGAAAAGGGTATGATATGCCGTCTTTCCCAGTCGACGGAATGAACGTGGAAGCCGTCCATGAGGCAGTTGCTGAGGCTGCTGAAAGAGCAAGGAAAGGTGACGGACCAACCCTTTTGGAATTCAGAACCTACCGCTACAAGGGGCACTCCATGTCCGATCCGCAAAAATACAGAACCAAGGAAGAGGTCGAAGAATACAAGCAGCGTGATCCCATCGAGCAGGTCAAAAAGACCATCCAGGACAACAATATCCTTACCGAGGAGGAAATCGCCGAAATCGATGCCCGGGTGAAAAAGCAAGTGGACGCATCCGTGAAATTTGCTGAAGAATCACCTTGGCCTGACGGGATGGACGCATTCAAAGATGTTTATGTACAGGAAGATTACCCGTTTGTAATGGAGTAAATTCCCCAAACCGACTTGGACTTCAGCCACGGCCCCATAAGGAACCGTGGCTGATTTTTTTGATCCCAATTTGTGTATTAAGTAAAAGCCTTATATTTGCGGCTGCAAAAAATCAAACAATGGCTAAGAAAACGACGCAAAAAGCTTCTGGTGTGGAAGATTTGTTGGAAAAACCCGAAGAAATCGCAAGCAGACTGGAAAGAGGCGAGGCCTACGTAAAGCAAAACTCAAAACTGGTTGGGGGAATTTTGATTGCGGTGATCGTCGTGATCGCCGGTGCACTCTACTTCCAGATTGACAATCAGAACAAAAACGATAAAGCACAGGAGGAAATGTTCCAAGCTGTGTATTATTTTGAGCAGGACAGCGTGGATTATGCGCTCAATGGCGATGGTTCCAATCCGGGTTTCCTCAAAATAGTCGATCAGTACGGCAGGACCGATGCCGCCAACTTGGCACATTTCTACATCGGATCGATCTACCTATCCCAAGGCAAGTTCCAAGACGCGGTGGATCACTTGAAGAAATTCTCGTCCGACGACTATTTTGTTCAAGCGAGAGCATTTTCGCTCTTGGGAGACGCATATTTGGAATTAGGAAATACGAGCGATGCAATTTCGTCCTACAAAAAGGCTGTTGACCACAAGGAAAACAAGTTCTTTGCACCGCGGTATTTGAGTAAATTGGCCGTTGCTTATGAAGAGGCAGGCGATATCGAAAATGCTATCAAGACCTACACTACCATCGAAGAGAAATATTTCGAATCATACGAATATACCAACGCTCGAAAGCATAAAGCTCGCTTGGAAGGCCTTGCCTCTAAGTAATGCTTCGACAAAAAGCAGCATTCCAAAAGAGTAGGGCCTAGGTTCTGCTCTTTTTTGTTTTTATCCAAAACAGAAATACCATGGCAACATCCCTCAAAAGTCTCAGCCAATATTCCGACAAAAACCTGGTGGATATGTCCACCAAAAAATTTGGCATCGTCGTCTCCGAGTGGAACGATGAAATCACCGAGGCCCTGTACAAAGGTGCCTTGGAGACGCTGCTGAAACACGGGGTGAAAAAATACAACATCTTTCGAAAAAATGTCCCGGGTTCATTCGAACTGTCGCTGGGGGCACAATGGCTCGCCCAACTTGACGAAATCGATGCTGTGATTTGCCTGGGTTGCGTGATTCAGGGCGAAACCCGCCACTTTGATTTTATTTGCGATGCGGTGGCCCACGGCATTACCAATGTCAGCCTCAAATACAACAAACCAGTCATTTTTGGGGTTTTGACTCCGAACAACCAACAGCAGGCGCTCGACCGGGCAGGCGGCAAACACGGCAACAAAGGCGACGAGGCTGCCATCACTGCGATTAAGATGCTGGGATTTTGAGGTATGAGACATGAGATTTTAGATTTGAGTATCTCGTCATTTCGTACTTCTGACTTCCAACTTCGCACTTCTTTCCAAACCTATTGACAACGAAAAATTCGTACCATGAAAATCATGAAATTCGGAGGTACTTCTGTCGGAAAACCCGAGAGAATGCACCAAGTTAAAGACCTGATTACCCGCGATAGCGAAAAAAAGATTGTAGTTCTTTCGGCGCTCTCCGGCACCACTAATGCCCTGGTGTCCATCGGCGAAGCGCTTGCCGAAGGCAAAAAAGACCTCGCGAAAGAGCGCATCGATACCTTGCACAAACATTACCTGGCTTTTTTCCCAGAACTCCTCAAAACCGAGGCGGCAAGAAAAAAGGGTGAGAAAATTATTCAGGAACATTTTGAGTTTCTCAATATCTTACTGAAAATATCCTTCAATGAAGCCATCAACAGGGATATTTTGGCACAAGGAGAGTTGCTCTCCACCAAGTTATTCTACACGCTTTTGCAGGAACTAGACATCAAGGCAGTATTTCTTCCAGCCTTGGACTTCATGAGCATCGATGAAAACAACGAACCTGAACTGAAGAAAATCAGTGAGAAACTGAAATCAATCCTGGCAAATTATCCCCAAGACCGGATTTTTGTTACTCAGGGCTATATCTGCAAAAACCACCGCAATGAGGTCGACAACCTCAAGCGGGGCGGTTCGGATTATTCTGCATCGCTTATTGGGGCAGCTGTCAATTCCGAAGTAGTGGAAATCTGGACCGACATCGACGGCATGCACAACAACGACCCTAGGGTTGTCGACAAGACCAGACCAATTGCGCAGCTTTCATTCGATGAAGCGGCAGAATTGGCATACTTTGGCGCCAAAATCCTCCACCCTGCTTCCATCTGGCCAGCACAACATGCCAATATCCCGGTAAAATTGCTCAACACCATGGAGCCAAATGCACCGGGCACCACCATCACGTCCAAGGAACAGGGAACAGGCGTAAAGGCCTTGGCCGCAAAAGATGGTATTACAGCCATCAAAATAAAGTCCACCAGGATGCTGTTGGCCTACGGATTTTTGAGGAAAGTTTTCGAAGTGTTTGAGAAATACAAAACCTCTATTGACATGATCACCACTTCTGAGGTGGCAGTTTCTGTCACGATAGATGACTTGACCCATATGAAGCAAATAGTGAAGGAACTCGAAGCCTTTGGAACCGTGGAAGTCGACAAAAACCAAACCATCATCTCCGTCGTTGGTAACATGATTGCCGAATCAAAAGGAACCTTGGCCAATATCATGGACTGCCTACGGGATTACCCGATTCGGATGGTATCCTATGGCGGAAGTAGACACAATGTCTCTTTGTTGGTGGAAGCAAAATACAAAAATGACGCGCTTAGAAGCTTGAACGAGGGCTTGTTTTCCTGGTAAAAAAACCTCTGAAGCACGGAAATTGAAAGTTATGAAAATGAGAAAAACGATTTGGTTTGCATTGTTTGGCCTTTTTGGAATGGGGCTATTTTCCTGTGAGAAAGAACCTGAAACACCCGTCGATCCACTGTTTGAGCAACAGGTGTTTGCGGTCTCCGAAGTCATGTTCCAAAGGTTTATGTTTGAGATTAATCTCTCTTTCTACAAAGGTTTGCAATCCAACGGCATCATTGGAAATTTTCTGCTGAATCCTGCCGAAGTTGACTGCCCAAACACCATCTACGCATGGAATCCAGCAACCAACACCATGACTATCAGTTATGGACAATCCTGTCAACCCACTACCGGATTTCCGAAGTCGGGGACCATTCGGGTGACGCTTTCGGGATCTGAATGGGTACCAGGCGCTATCGCCACATTAGAGACAGAAAACCTCGTGCTTGACCAAAGGGCTTTCAAAGGAACGTTGCGAATCGAACATAGGGATATCGTATTTGGAGATACCTACAGACAGGCGATCTTATATCAAAATTTACAGTATACCCACGAGGACAATAAGGTTTCTACCCTTTCAGGGACTTTCCCGGCCCAAGTCAACCGGAGCAACGGCCTTTTGGTGTCTTACGATGTGCTAGGGCAAGGAACAGGGAACTACAAAGGGACCGGAAATTTTGTAAGCCTGATCACCTCACCGCTACAATTTGCCATGAATTGTAGGGATTTGGGGCGAAATGGCTTCACAAGAGGTCTGATGGAATCCGTTTGGGACAATGCAGACATCCAAACATCAGTTGGAGCTGGTCCGGAATGCAGCACCCAACTTACACTAAGGCTGGGTGACCAGATTAGGAACATTCCTTTTTAAAAGACGCAAATTGAAACTCAGCGGCTACAAATTCCTTAAAATAGGGAGATTTGTAGCCGCTTCCGTTTGAATCCAATTCCAATTGCTTTATTTTTCGTTCCCTATCCCTAGAGCGCATGAGCAAGACCAAAACTTTGGTGCTGAACGATCGACAGATCCGCCAAAAAATTACCCGCATGGCCTATGAAATCTACGAACGGAACCTCCACGAGGAGACTTTGGTCTTTGCGGGAATTACGGGCATGGGGCATCTGTTGGCTTTGTCCTTGTCGTCTACCCTAGAATCAATCTCGCCGATCAAGACAGAAGTCATTGAAATAATTTTGGACAAATCAAATGTGGAGAAAAGTGAAATCAGGTTGTCCAAAAGTCCAAGCGCTGAAAGCCATTGCCTGATTATCGTCGATGATGTGCTAAATACCGGAAAGACCTTGGTCTATGCGCTACAGCCGTTTCTGAATAGTGCCGTGAGGAAGATTGAAGTCGCGGTATTAGTCAACCGTTCTCACAAACTCTTCCCAGTCACTCCCGATTACACCGGGCTTGAGCTTGCCACCACGCTGAGCGAACATATCACAGTAGATTTGCAATCCGAAAACCATACCGTACACCTTCACTAAGCTGAGATGTCTGTCCACAATTCGTCCAATATCAAGAGAATCACAACCCACATACTTCAGGAAATGAAGATGCGGGGTGAAAAGATATCCATGCTCACGGCCTATGATTTTTCGATGGCAGGCATTATCGATAGCGCAGGAATCGATATCATCTTGGTCGGCGACTCCGCCTCCAATGTGATGGCCGGACATGAGACGACCCTGCCGATCACTTTGGACCAAATGATCTACCATGCCACTTCGGTGGTAAGAGGGGTAAAACGGGCATTCGTGGTTGTAGACATACCGTTTGGATCCTATCAGGGAAACAGCTCTGAAGCGCTCCGCTCCGCCATCAGAATCATGAAAGAATCCGGCGCCCACGCAGTGAAAGTAGAAGGCGGAGCAGAAATCAGGGAATCCGTGGTCAGAATCCTCAGTGCAGGCGTCCCCGTGATGGGGCATTTGGGTTTGACACCTCAGTCGATCTATAAATTCGGAACCTATACCGTACGCGCAAAAGAAGAAGCCGAAGCCAAAAAACTCCTGGATGACGCCAAACTCCTAGAAGAATGTGGCTGCTTTGCGATTGTATTGGAAAAAATCCCAGCAGCCCTCGCCAAGCAAGTCGCTGAGACAGTTCAAATCCCTGTAATTGGAATCGGGGCGGGTCCCTATGTAGATGGGCAAGTGCTCGTTGTCCATGATATGCTCGGTATCAACCAAGAATTCAAACCAAGGTTCCTCCGGCAATACGCAAACCTACAGTCTATCATGACAGAAGCCGTGCAGGGTTATATTAAAGACGTAAAGTCCAAATCTTTTCCATCTGAAAAGGAAAGTTATTGATTGACCCAGATTTTGCGGGTGATCCGATCCCCTTCCACGCTTTCTATTTGAATCAGGTACAATCCCGGTGCAATGAATGGATATTGAATCTGTACGGGCCGATTCGCTATCATTTCTATATCCTCCATCAAGATCTGTCCGAGGCTGTTGATCAACCTTGCTTTTGAAGTTTTTGATGCCACGATGAAAAATTCCCCCTGATTTGGATTGGGGTATACTTTTGTGAGAAAATCACGGCTGGACGGATTGTCGCCCGTGGATTTCAAATATTCCAAACCTCCCGCTGTATTTCCCAATACCAAATCGTGGCTATTGCCAAAGGCAGCAGCTATCGAACTGATCCATGTACTTCGACTCAATCGGGTAGGAACCTTTTCCCCTTGTCCCAAATCCAACTGTACGGGAAAATTCTCTGCGCTGCCCATAAAATCCCGAATAAGACGCAACTCGCCATTTTGGTCCACAAGGTATAAGGAAGGCTCAGGACCTTGTATGACATGGACAGACAGGTTGCGTCGTGCAGGATTATCCGACAGTCCAAGGAAATTCCGCTCCAACAATTCCAAGCTTATACTTTCTCCGCGAACGACCTCGAAAAGCACCAACTCCCCCGTTTGCCTTGCCAAAAGCAGATAATCTTTTCCCTTGTAGGCAAACGGCTCGACATGGTCCAAAGTCCTTATGCCCGTGCCGGGGAAAACAAGCTCCTGCATTTGGTCCTGAATGGCATTTTCACCGACCCAAACCCTCCTTTGGAGAAGGCCGGCGACCGTATCAATGCCTGATATCCAATACTCCCTGCCTCCTTGGCCTTTTACATACTCGAAATACTGCAACTCCAACAAATCCCATGCAGACATTCCCAAATAATCCATTTCCGCCAAAACCCAGTCATTTCCCTTTATATCAAGACGATATGCCAGGCCGACAACTTTTCCGTTCCACTTTGAATTTGCCGTGACAATCAGCGTTCCGTCTTCCTTCACCCCCTTGAAAAAGGGCCGTGAACTTTCCCCCAAATCCAACATCTGGTCCTGCAAAAACGGGCTGTAAACAGCTGACTTGGTTCCAAAACGCGGAAGAACAAAGATATTTTGTGAAAAATCGGCTTGAAATATCACCGATATCTCGGAAGTATTGCTGCTCACGATCAATTCTGCCCGGTCCAAAAAAGCGGTGTGAAAAATCGGGAACTGCGGCAGCGGTCCGTAGCCAGGAAGCTCTTGGGAAAAGGACTCAAAAACCGGATCGTTGTTGCTGCCAAGGTTTGGAAGAAAATACAGGCTGCCGCATTCGTCCCTTCCCAAAAGTAGATCACGAATCCCGTCCCCATCAAAATCCTCAAACAGGATCGAATGCCCGCCCGCATGTTGGACTCGTTTGTTTTCGTCAAGCCTCGCGAAAGGTACTCCCAAGCAAGAAATCCCAAAGCTAAAGGCACCGCAACCACAAAACTCAAAACCTCCCCAATGGCTTTCGGGAAATGCAAAACCGTCCACGTCGGCTTGCCCTTTGCGCTCCAGGCTGGTATTTCTGTAGTATTCGAGATAATCACCCGAGGCAAAATTGAAGGTAACGATATCCAGGTCGCCGTCTCCATCCAAGTCAGTAACCAAAGGAATATCGAGGTTATTTGCCTGGAGATTGGAGCCGTTGTCCAAGCGGAGAAAATTCTGGGCAAGCGTCCACTGCGGCTTGCTGGCACCGCTTGGGCTGCTATTTCGGTAGACTTTTATGCCGAAAGGACTGGAAGTGAAAATGTCCATTTTCCCATCTCCATCAAAATCCCGAAGGACCAAAAAACCGCTGATATCAGACGGAAAAGAATAGGCCAATCCTGCGCGGAAATTGAATGACTCATTGTTTTTTGAAAAGACCAACACCCGTCGCGAATTGATGTCCCAAACGATCCACTCTTCAGTTCCATCCCCATCGAGGTCCATTTGCTGAAACTGGGCCGCATTGATACCAACGGCAAACGGCATTGGTACTTGTTCACCATCAACAGAAATCGAAACTCCCTCACCAAAAGTAAAAACCTGCTGCGCCCAAGCGGGAAGACTCATGCAAAAAACCAAAATGTACAAATAGAATGTTCTCACAAATCAAACAGGGCTTGGCGTACCAAATTAAACGAATGGACTGATAAAAGATGTTCCGCCTTTCCGTTAATTTTAGCCTGCGATTTTGACAGCTATGAACATCCCAAACCTCTACCAGTATTTTCTCCAGTCAACGGGCGTAAGCACGGATACCCGAAAAATCAATCCCGGGAATATCTTTTTTGCACTCAAGGGACCAAATTTTAACGCCAATGACTTCGCTTCGAAGGCCTTGGAAATTGGAGCGGCCTTGGTTGTAGTCGATGAGGAGCGGGTAGTTCCACCGGGAGACGAACGCTATTTTCTTGTAGCGGATGCCTTGACTGCCTTGCAGCAGCTAGCAAACCACCATCGACACCAACTCCAAATCCCAATCATCGGACTTACAGGAAGCAATGGAAAAACCACTTCCAAAGAACTCCTGAACGCGGTACTCAGCCGCAAATATAAAACCACCGCCACGCAGGGCAATCTAAACAACCATATCGGCGTGCCCCTGACCTTGCTCACGATCGGAAAAGACAGCGAGATCGCCATCATCGAAATGGGCGCCAACAAACAGGGTGACATCAAGGAACTCTGCGATATCGCGGAACCGACCCACGGATTCATAACCAATATCGGCAAAGCACATCTCGAAGGAATGGGTGGGCCGGAAGGTGTCCTGAAAACAAAAACCGAACTCTATCAGCATCTGCGGGAAAACAAAGGAACCGTATTTATCAATACGGCCGACCCGATTCTTTCGAACATGATCAAGCGGTTTGAAAACCCTGTCCTGTATCCGTCCAAAGGGGATTATTGCGAAGTGTCTTTCGTTGAAGCTAATCCCTTCGTAAGTTTTAAAGTGGAAAATGATGACACGGTCCACCAAAGTTCCCTGATCGGAGAATACAACTTTGGCAACATCGCAACGGCGCTAACTGTGGGAAAATATTTCGGCGTACCACTCCGGGAGGCTGTAAAGGGCGTAGTCCAATATGTGCCTGCCAACATGCGCTCCCAACTCATGGAAAAACGCAGCAACCTGATCATCCTCGACGCCTACAATGCCAATCCATCCAGCATGGAGGTGGCTATCAAGACTTTTGCCTCGATGAACAGGAAGAAACACAAGATGGTAATCTTGGGGGATATGTTTGAACTGGGTGAACATACCGAAGCAGAGCATCAAAAAATCGGCGAAATTCTTTCCCAATTCGCATTCGACAAAATCTGCCTTACCGGAAAACACATGCAGGCCGCCCTGTCCAAGGCTCCGATCTCCACGCTGTATTTCCCGGATCCGTTTTCCTTCCGCAATTGGCTGCAGGATTCCAAACTGGAGGATTACCAAATCCTTATCAAAGGCAGCCGCGGCATGAAGCTTGAAACCTTGGTGGATTTTATCTGATCCCCAAATAGGTATGGAGATTTTGCTATCTAACTTGGGTGCAAATCAAATACCCAACAACTTAATTCGGTATTCTTTCGGAGTACTCCCCCCAAGTTTCCGAAAAGTCCTGTTGAAATAAGATAGATTCTGAAATCCAACCTGAAATGCGATCTGGGAAATTGACAAGTCAGTTTCCAGGAGGAGTTGGCAGGCTTGCTGAATGCGGATTTGGTTGAGAAATTCCGTGAAGGTTTTGCCCGTTCGTTCCTTGAAAAACCGGCAAAAAGCTTCTTTACTCATGATTGCGACATCGGCGACCTCCTGAAGCTGAACATTCCGGTGGCTTTGAGCCAAAATGAAGGACATGACCTGCGCCATTCTTTTCCCCTCGGACTCAGTAAAATCCCGCAATGGTGTCAGCCTGTTAAGCAAACGGAGGCTTTTGGAATCCTGTAGACGCTGTAAAATCCCAAAGGTGGCCATCAACCTATCCCAACCTTGTTTGGAATCAAAAACCCTGAGTTGCTCTCCAACCAATTCCTTGATTCCTCCCTCCAAAGCATAGCAACCCTTGGTCTGGTGAAGCCATTGTTGCAAAGGAAAAAATTCAGTTACTTCCCACACGCCCTTTCCCAAGGCCTCAAAATCAAAAAAAAGGGTGTGCCCTAAAGAAAGTTTGTCGCTTTGCGGGTCAAAATATTCAGGATCTGACCTGAAGACGTGGGGCATATTGGCAGAAAACAAAAACACATCCCCAGGTTCAAATCGCCCCAAATAATCCCCGACCATCAACTGCCCCCTTCCTTCCAAAATCATAGTCAACTGCCATTCGGGATGCTGGTGCAGTTTGTCGTAGAAATGCTTTTCAGCATCCACCTGGAAGCGCACGAACTCCTTGCTGGATTTTGGGATTTTAAAGGGAATTACTTTACTACCCATTTGCATTTTTGCGTCTAAAGTCAATCCAGAATTGCCTACTGCCAAATCGAACAATTCATTTTTGGTATAATATTAATCGATTTGAATAATTCAAAAATATATTCAAGTCAATATTGTACCAATAAACCCCAATTGGGTGCGGGACTGGGAGACAGGACTGAGCTAATTTTGATAAAAAAAAATAGAAACTATGAACTGGCAAGGCGTATTTCCGGCAGTGACGACCAAGTTCCACTCTGATGGAAGCTTGGACATGCCGTTGTTTTTCAAAAACCTAAATGCTCAACTTGAAGCCGGCGTCCACGGCATCATTCTCGGCGGCACGCTCGGAGAATCTTCAGTACTCAATTTGGAAGAGAAAATCCAGCTGACAACTCAGACCGTAAAGTACATAAATGGACGAGTACCGGTGGTACTCAACATTGCCGAGGGAGCGACCAGAGATGCCATCTTCTGGGCGCAGAAAGCTGAAGAAATGGGCGCTTCCGGACTGATGCTTCTCCCTCCCATGCGCTATGCTGCGGATGCGCGGGAGACAGTGACTTATTTCAAAGACGTTGCAAAGAACACCAGCCTTCCCATCATGATCTACAACAATCCGGTGGATTACAAGACTTTGGTGACTTTGTCTATGTTTGAGGAATTGACTTCCATCCCCAATATCCAAGCTGTAAAGGAATCCACACGGGACATTTCCAACGTCACCCGGATGAGGAACCTGTTTGGCGATAGGTTTAAAATTCTCTGCGGGGTAGATACCCTTGCAATGGAAGAACTGCTCATGGGCGCTGACGGCTGGGTAGCCGGATTGGTCTGTGCCTTTCCGAAAGAAACCGTGGCCGTATACAACCTTTGCAAAGCAGGTAAAACCGAAGCAGCGCTTAAAATCTACCGTTGGTTCCTGCCCTTATTGGAACTCGATATCCATCCAAAACTGGTACAATACATCAAATTGGCTGAGCAAATGGCTGGAATCGGATCTGAGTACGTACGTGCGCCAAGACTTACTCTCATCGGGGAAGAGCGGGTAAAAATCGAGAACATCATCAAGCAGGGTTTGGAGCACAGGCCGAAGATTTGATACCTACGAAAGTTACGATTAAAGACTTGGCATAAGCATCATGCGATCTAAAGTCGCTCTTATCCCCATTCAACTCAAATTTCTTTGACGTTGGGTTTGGGATGATTACCTTATGACCGATTAAATTTTCTCTCCTTCCATATGAACCTAGACCAAATCTTCCGATCTGCCCAAGAGGCGTTCCTATTCTACAAAAATGTAACCGGAAAAGAAAAAGGTACTTTCCTTCGCAAAATCGCGGATGGGCTCGAGTCTGTTAAAGCGGATTTGATCCCATTGGCTGCACGCGAGTCTAACCTGCCCGAAGGTAGGATCACAGGCGAACTAGGGAGAACGGTGGGCCAGATTAGGCTTTTCGCCAATTTGGTGGAAGAAGGAAGTTGGGTGGAAGCAACCATTGATCACGCCGACCCAAGCAGAAGCCCGATTCCCAAACCGGATATCCGGAGGTTTTTGACACCACTCGGGCCGGTGGTAGTATTTGGTGCCAGCAACTTCCCCCTGGCATTTTCAACGGCAGGAGGTGACACCATCTCGGCATTAGCCGCAGGGTGTCCAGTGGTCTACAAGGCTCACCCTGCACATCCCGATACTTCCCTTTTGGTAGGCAAGGTAATCCAAAGGGCCATTCAGGATTCCGCATTTCCAGAGGGAATTTTTACGCACGTAGTCGGAGGAATCGCAGAGGGACAAGCCTTGGTACAGCATCCATTCGCCAAAGCGGTAGCCTTCACCGGCTCACACAGGGGTGGGATGGCATTGTTTGAGTTAGCTAGCAGAAGACCTGAACCCATCCCCGTCTATGCCGAAATGGGCTCTGTAAATCCGATTTTTACTTTTGAAAAAAAACTGGAAAAGGATATCACCGGCTACGCCAAGTCATTTATCGCTTCGCTTACATTGGGTGTCGGTCAATTCTGTACCAACCCTGGATTGATTTTCGTCCCAAGATCACAGGAAGCTGCTTTTTCTGCTGCCATTAAGGCCGAATTGGAAGAGATCGCCGCGGCACCCATGCTGCATGAAGGCATCGCTTCGGCCTATTATGATGCCCTGCAATATCTCCAAAGTCGACATGAACTCGAATGGGTGAAAGTAGCCGCCGCAAAAGACCTCATCAAGGGTCATCCGGCATTGGCAAAGATCAAAGCGACAGATTGGCTGAGCGACAACAAATTCCAAGAGGAAGTCTTTGGTTCCTTTGCCTTGATGGTTGTGTACGAATCGGAGTCCGATCTGATGGAAGTCGCACAAAAACTTCATGGCCAATTGACGATCACCATTTGGGCTGAGTTGAGCGAACTGACCGATAAGCTTTACCTCATCAATTTATTGGAAGAAAAATGCGGGCGTATGCTCTATAAAGGAGTGCCAACCGGAGTCGAAGTCGGATACGCAATGCAACATGGCGGACCTTATCCGTCCACTACGGATAGCCGCAGTACCTCCGTCGGAGTACATGCCATCAAGCGCTTTGTACGTCCGATCGCGTTCCAAGACATGCCGGAAATCCTTCTCCCCGATGCACTTCGTGACGACAATCCGTTACAGATCTGGCGAATGGTCGATGGGAAATGGGGGAAATAAGGATAGAGGGTAGAAGTACGAAGGTAGAAGTTAGAGACAAGTCAGCAGATTCAAGCCTTATGGTTTGAGGGATGATAAGACAGACTCCTCACCTTCCAACAGTAAAAAACGAGATGATTGCCTGCGTCAATCTAGGGCTTGCGATTCTCGTGTAGGCAAATAACCTTGCAGCATTCCAAACCTTTCAACCTTGAAACCTGATCAAAACTGATCCCAATCTTCCAATTTTCAATTCAACCAATCCCTTTTCACCCATGCCTTCCAGACATACTTTCTCCTGCATCGATGCACATACCTGTGGCAATCCAGTAAGGGTTGTCTCGGGGGGAGTCCCTTTTCTAAAGGGGAACAGCATGCTCGAAAAACGCCAGTATTTCCTTGAAAACCTGGATTGGATACGGACAGGGCTCATGTTTGAGCCACGGGGACATGATATGATGTCTGGCTCGATGCTGTTTCCACCGCACGACCCGGAAAATGATTTTGCGGTATTGTTTATCGAAACCTCGGGATGTTTGCCGATGTGCGGTCATGGCACGATTGGCACGATCACGGTCGCGATTGAGGAAGGCTTGATTCATCCAAAGACTCCCGGCTTTCTCCGCATGGAAGCACCGGCAGGGTTGGTTTTGGTCGAGTACAAGCAGGAAAGCAAAAAGGTCAAATCCGTGAAGCTTACGAATGTTAGAAGCTATCTAGCAGCGGAAGGCCTGGAAATCGAAATCGAGGAACTGGGAAAACTGACCGTAGACGTGGCCTATGGCGGGAATTTTTACTGCATCGTCGATCCACAGGAAAACTTCGCCGGATTGGAGCATTATAAAGCGGAGCAGCTGATTTCATTGGCGAGAAACCTACGGCAAGAAATGAACAAACGCTACGACTTTGTCCATCCCGAGCATGAAAAAATCAGGGGGCTATCCCATGTGCTTTGGACGGGAAAGACCATCGACCCAACAAGCACCGCAAGAAATGCGGTTTTCTACGGTGACAAAGCCATTGACCGCTCCCCATGTGGGACGGGCACTTCCGCGCGCATGGCCCAATGGCATGCGAAAGGTTGGCTGAAACCCGGAGACGAATTCATCCACGAAAGCTTCATTGGGTCCAAATTCATCGGAAGAATCGAGCAGGTAACCGAAATCGCGGAAAAGCCTGCCATCGTGCCGAGCATAGAAGGCTGGGCAAAGGTCTACGGCTACAACACGATCATCCTTGATGACGACGATCCTTATGTGCATGGTTTTCAGGTGATTTAGATAGAATAGCAGTGAGAGCCAAGAACCTAGATTCTGAATTGATTAACTCAAAATGGACTTGCACGCATGAAAATTGAACGATCCAGTTGCCGAGGGCATTTTGGGAATATCCATTTCTTTAAATGAAACTATCACCATTGCCGCAGCAAAACCTTGGCTTTTTGTTTTTTGGGATTCTGCTGGTTTCCTTCAACCTCCGTCCGTCGATAACCGCCGTCGGGCCTTTGATTCCGCTGATACGGGAGGACTTGGGACTGAGCAATGGATGGGCAGGCTTTTTGACCACCCTTCCTCTGTTGACATTTGCTACTTTCTCATTGTTTGCTGCAGGAATAGGAAAAAGACTGGGCCTTGCCAGGGCGATCTTTTTGGCACTTTTTGTTCTACTCGTGGGAAGTATCTGGCGGGTGTCGGGCGGCAAGCTTTCACTGTTTCTAGGGACTGGCTTGACGGGTATCGGCATTGTTATCTGCAACGTCCTTCTGATTCCATTGATCAAAAAACGCATGCCGGGTAAACTTGGCTTGGTGACTGCCTCCTATACGACAGGCATGTCATTATTCGCGGCGATTGGCTCGGGTATTTCGGCCCCTTTGGCTACTGATTGGAGCTGGGGATGGAGGGGCTCGCTTTTGTTTTGGGTGGGCCTACTTATCGTCGGATTGGCAGTTTGGTTTCCCCAAATCAGTTTTGACAATGAAAAATCCCCAACAACAACCACACAAAGCCCAAAGGTAAATGTCTGGAAATCCCGCCTGGCTTGGAACGTATGCCTTTTTATGGGGGTGCAATCGATGCTTTACTTCACCATCATTGCTTGGCTACCGGATATGCTAGTGGCAAGAGGCTATAGCCTGGGACGGGCTGGGCTTATCCTGTCTTTGATGCAAGTGGTGGGGCTATTGGGATCCTTTTTTGCACCCATGTTGGCGGTGCGATTCCGGGACCAAGTCGGTATGGTCATCGGTATTGGCCTGATGTATTTGCTAGGGTTTTCCAGTCTATTGTCAACGACGGCCTTTATCAACTACGCCGGGCTGACACTGGCAGGGCTGGGTTTGGGCGCATCCGTATCTTTGGCCTATACCATGATTGGTCTTCGGACCGACTCTGAGCAGAGCACAACGGCACTCTCAGGCATGGTCCAGTCGACGGGCTATTACATGGCCGCATTGGGTCCGGTGCTTTTTGGGATTGCGTTTGATGTATTTGGGGATTGGAACCTGCTCATCGGATTAATGCTGGCCTGTTCGGTCCTGTACATTTACTTTGGGACTAAATCAGGCAAATCCGAACTGATCTAGACTTTTTCCTACAAGCCGTGCCGACAAAGGTGTTAACTTTGTGCCAAAACCAAGAAACCGAGATGGAGGAGCATTTGCTTTCATTGGGAGTGCCAAAAGAAGTGTTTGATTATGTGGTGATGCCGCTCTTGATATTCTGTGCGCGGGTCATGGACGTATCGATCAATACCCTGCGCATCATGTTCGTGATGAATGGGAAAAAGAAAATCGCGCCGATTTTAGGCTTTTTTGAATCGCTGATTTGGCTTCTTGCAATCGGTCAGATTTTCCAAAACGTCAACAATCCCATGTCCTATGTGGGATACGCGGGTGGGTTTGCGATGGGAACCTTTATCGGAATGACCATAGAAGAAAAACTCGCGCTCGGTAGAGTTTTGGTTCGCGTAATCACCCCAGAACCGATGATTGAGCTGATCGATTACATGAAAGAGCGAAATTTTCGTTTCACCAACGTGGGCGGGGAAGGACGATTTGGCAAGGTCAACCTGCTATTCACAGTGATGAAACGCGAAGACCTTCAAGAATATGTGGAAAAGATAAAATCCATCAACGACAAAGCTTTCTATACCATCGAAAGCGTGAAACGCATCAGCGAAGATGACCTCAACGTAATGGAGGATAGGCCAAGGTTTACAACCAAGCTGAGAGGTCTGGTTCGGAAATAAAAAAACCCTTCGGCGGACATCCACCGAAAGGTTTGATAAAAAAAGCTATGTATTGATTTTTATTTTGCCTGGGGAATAAAGCTCATCAGCTCTTTTGCCCCATCCATGAGCGTGAGTTTGTCTTTCCCGACTTTCAGATTTTTAACTTGTGCGAGCGCACCCAGAAAATCCGTCTCCATTTTACCCGCATCGCCCGCACAGGCCATTTTTGTCATGGCACCGGGGTCGAGACTTAAATTTTTCCCGTCCAATGCAAACTTCCCGTTGAAGTTATTGCAACCGGTGTTCCCGGCCAGCTTTCCCCCATCAAGGAAACTCAGACTTGGTATCTTTCCCAATAGTTTGCTCGGATCCAGTGCATTTCCCATTAGAGAATTCAATACCCAATTATTGCCGGTCAAGAGGCTAAGGGGATTCAAACCTCCGAGCGAACTGCAGGACGAAAAGCTCAGAAAAACAACGAGCATCAAAATAGACGAATACTTTTTCATAAATTGAATATTGATGAATAAATGGTTAAAGGATAAAATTATAAAGATAAACTTGAATATTTTTTACTTCATTCACATTTTTTGAAATGATAGAAATAAAGTATTTTCTCTGGCCAAAGCTGTTTCCAGCCAGACCAATTCTGTCTTCTTGAACTTGATTGAAATAAAGTTTTGCTTTTACAATTAATCAATGGACAATTTTTCATTCAATTCAATAAAGAAAAAACAATCTATCCATCGATCATTTGAAAAAAATACAAATTGGTTTTGGATTGTGGGTTTTTGTACTTAAGATTGTCGCATCAAAAAAATGGGTTATGTTTTTAGCCAACTCCAGCAGCCTTAGTGCCTTTTTCTGTATGGAAATTCAGGAAAGTAGCTGCCTTATTCCCATGACCCCTGCTACATTTTTCACTACCACCATTACGGGGTAGTCCCGTTCCTACTACGATACAGCCCCAGTTCGAGTGGACCTAGATAGGTTCATTGTCCTTGATATACATTTTACATCCAGCATTTATGAAAATTCTCAAATTCGGAGGTTCATCGGTAGCCAATCTCGAAAACATTAGAAAGGTATTTGCGATCATCCAAAAACAGGTCAAAAAAGAGGAAATCGCAGTTGTATTCTCGGCTTTGGGTGGCGTGACGGAAATCCTGCTCCAAAGTGCCCAAAAGGCCAAAGAGGGCGACAGATCCTATATTGACGAGGTCAAGATACTGGAAGATCGGCATTTTGAACTCGTCCGCCAATTGATCCCGATCCAGTCGCAAAGTACTGTCTTGACTTATGTGAAAGTCAGGTTCAATGAACTGGACGATCTGTTTCATGGAGTGTATTTGATCAAGGAATGCTCTGCCAAGACACTGGATTATGTAGCAAGTTTTGGGGAGCGGCTTTCCGCATTTATCCTTGCCGAGGCGCTGAAGATCGAAGAACTACCCGCTGTATTCGTAGATGCGCGGGATTTGGTACGCACCAACAATCGGTTTGGCAATGCCAAGGTCGACTTTTTCACCACCAACGATCTCATCGCTGATTATTTCCATAGCCATCCGGGCCTGAAGATCATCACTGGCTTCATAGGATCTACAGAAAAGGGAGAAACCACCACCCTCGGCAGAAGCGGTTCCGATTATACCGCAGCCATTTTCGCATCTGCGCTCAATGCTGATTCGCTCGAAATCTGGACCGACGTATCAGGGGTTTTGACCTCCGACCCGAGGTTGGTCTATTCCGCATTCACCATCCCGCAGTTGACCTACAACGAGGCTATGGAGCTTTCCCATTTTGGGGCAAAGGTGATTTTCCCGGCCACCATGCAACCCGCGATGCGGAAAGGAATCCCGATTTACATCAAAAACACCTTTGATCCCGAAAATCCCGGCACTTTGATCAGCAATGAATCCGGCAACGGGAAATTGATCAAAGGGATCTCTTCCATGTCGGGTATCTCACTGCTAAACATCCAGGGTGCAGGTCTGATCGAAGTAGTCGGCGTGAGCAGAAGGGTATTTGGTGCGCTGGCAGACGCCGGAATCAACGTCATCCTGATCAGCCAGGCGAGCTCTGAGCATAGCATTTGCATCGCGATCAAGACCACGGAGGTCATTGCTGCCAAGGAATCCATCGAAAAGGAGTTCCTGTACGAAATCAAAAACGGCGAAATGGATCCCGTTTTGGTTGTTTCCGAAATGGCCGTAGTGGCCGCGGTCGGCGAAAACATGAAGCATAACCCCGGCGCAAGCGGACGGATGTTTCAGGCATTGGGCAGAAACAATGTCAACGTCTTTGCCATTGCCCAAGGAAGCTCAGAGCTGAACATATCGGCGGTAGTATCTCAGGCGGATTTGCAGAAAGCCCTGAATGCCCTCCACGAAGCGTTTTTCCTTTCTGACAACAAAGTCCTGCACGTGTTTTTGGTCGGTGTGGGCTTGATCGGAAAGACACTCATCCGGATGATCGCCCAGCAGAGAAAAAAACTGATGCAGGAAAATGATTTGGATATCCAAATCCACGGAATTGCCAATTCCCGCTATATGGCCTTCGACGAAGACGGATTCGACTTGGCAAACTGCCCACTGCCGCAAGATGCCAAAGGCGCCAAGCCGATGGATATCAAAAAATTTGTGGCACAAATGGAAGAGATGAACTTCTCCAACTCGGTGTTTGTGGATTGCACTGCCAGCCAGGACGTAGCCGATGTCTACGAACAGGTTTTGGAAGCAAAAGTTGCCTTGGTGACTCCTAACAAAAAGGCTAACTCCGGCAGCCTCGAAACCTATAAGGGCCTTAAAAAACTCGCCTACAAGCGTGGCGTGAAATTTCTCTACGAAACTAATGTCGCCGCGGGACTTCCCGTGATCAGCACGCTGCAGGATTTGATGCTTTGTGGAGATAAGGTGCTCCGAATCGAAGCAGTGCTGAGCGGATCCATGAACTTCATTTTCTCCGAATTGGAAAAAGGGACTCCTTTCAGCGAGGTAGTAAAGCAAGCCAAAGAAAAAGGGTACACCGAACCAGACCCTCGGGACGATCTGAGCGGGATGGATGTTGGCAGGAAAATATTGATCCTGGGCCGGGAGGCGGAGCAAGACCTCCAATTTGAAGACATCCAAATACAAAGCATGGTCCCCGCCGACTG
Organism: Mariniradius saccharolyticus AK6; assembly: GCF_000330725.2. Lineage (GTDB taxonomy): Bacteria > Bacteroidota > Bacteroidia > Cytophagales > Cyclobacteriaceae > Mariniradius > Mariniradius saccharolyticus. Next base: position 118,859 of record NZ_AMZY02000004.1, read on the forward strand.
CGTGGATGCGAAATCCGTGGAAGAGTTTATGGCAAAACTTCCGGCACATGACGCTGAGTTTGCCCAACTCCTCGCCGAAGCAAAATCCAAAGGAGAAAAACTCCGATTCATGGCTACCTTGGAAAATGGAAAAGCGATGGTCGGACTCAGAAGCATCGACAGCAGCCATCCATTTTATACCTTAAAAGGATCGGACAATATGATCCTATTCACGACCGAGCGGTATCACGACTTTCCGATGATTATACGCGGACCAGGTGCAGGCGCCGATGTAACTGCGGCAGGTGTATTTGCGGACGTGATCAGATTGGGAAATTTCTCCAGATAATGAAAAAAACCGTCACCGCCTTCGCTCCGGCCACCGTGGCCAACGTGTCCTGTGGATTTGATATCCTCGGTTTCGCCATCGACCAAATGGGCGATAAGGTCACCGTTACGCCCAACGACCTCCAGCAACTCCGGGTCATTGGCATCATTGGTGACGGTGGTAAACTTCCCCTCGAGCCGGACAAAAACACTTGCTCCGTGGCGATCCAAGCAATGTTGGATCATTTGGAATCCAATCAGGGAATCGACATTTACTTGGAAAAAGGGCTGCCACTAGGTTCTGGTATGGGTTCATCGGCTGCCAGCGCTGCAGCAGCATTGGTCGCCGCAAATGAATTACTCGGAAATCCTTATGACAAAATCGGCCTCGTTCCCTTCGCCATGGAAGCAGAATGTATCGCCTGTGGTTCTGCCCATGCGGATAACGTTGCCCCATCGATTTTGGGAGGCTTTGTACTGATTCGGGATTATCACCCATTGGACATCATCCCCTTGCCAGTACCCCAAAACCTGTTCTGTACCCTCGTCCATCCGCATATAGAACTCAGGACAGCAGATTCGAGAAGTGTCTTGCGCAAGCAACTTTCGCTCAAGGAAGCGGTCATGCAGTCAGGAAACATTGCGGGTTTCATCGCCGCTTTATATGAAAACGATCTCGCGCTTTTGGGACGTTCTTTAAAGGATGTGATTGCTGAGCCATCAAGAGCGCTACTGATTCCTGGGTTTTATGAATTGAGGTCAGGAATCCAGTTCCTAGGCGCGCTCGGATCCGGAATTTCCGGTTCGGGACCCACGATCTTTATCCTCTCTCCCGACCAAAAAACGGCCGAAGCCGTTGGCGGGAAAGCGAAGGAAGTATTCGCGCAAATCGGCCTCGGTGTCGATGTGTTCGTCTCCGAAGTGAATAAGCGGGGCGCGTTTGTGATTTGAGATTTTAGACAAAAGACACAAGAAGCAAGACAAAAGACTTAAGGTAACTCAATCCTTTCAGTGCCTATCAACTTGGGGATAGTTACAATAGACTAGATTCAAACCGCAAGGACCAAAAACCGCTCCGGAAACATCAGAGACAAAACTGAAATAACACTTAAATTGGAAGGTATTTTTTCAATCTTCCAATTTTCAAATTTTCCAAAATTTAACAACCTTCTCCCCATGCATTTCTACAGCACCAACAATCCAAACCACATCGTCAGTCTCAAGGAAGCTGTGGTCAAGGGACTTGCGCCGGACCAGGGTTTGTACATGCCGGTTAATATTCCCAGACTTCCCGGGCGGTTCTTCAATGAATTGCCAAGAAAAACCTTTCGTGAGATCGGTTATGAGGTGATTGGGGCACTTTTTAAAGAAGATCTGAGTGACGCGCAGATCAAAGAACTCGTTGACCATACCTTGGCATTTGACGCGCCTTTGGTAGAAGTGGAAAAGGATGTCTATTCACTGGAGCTTTTCCACGGGCCGACATTGGCATTCAAAGATTTCGGCGCTAGGTTTTGCTCGAAGCTGATGGCTATGTTGATGCGGGGTGAAAATCGCAAAGTCAGGGTACTTGTCGCCACATCGGGGGACACAGGTAGTGCTGTGGCAAACGGATTTTTCAAAGTGGAAGGCGTAGAAGTCATAGTACTATATCCGAAAGGAAAAGTGAGTGAATTACAAGAAAAACAGTTTACGACCTTGGGGGAAAACATTACCGCTTTGGAAGTAGACGGGGTTTTTGATGATTGCCAAGCTTTGGTGAAGCAGGCTTTTCTCGACCCAGAATTGAACGAGAAAATGCTGCTCACTTCTGCCAATTCAATCAACGTCGCTAGATGGATTCCCCAGTGTTTGTACTATTTCTATGCTTACTCCCGATTGCCAAAGACGGACAAAAGAGTCGCAGTTTCCGTCCCAAGCGGTAACTTCGGCAATCTCGGTGCGGGAATATTGGCCGAAAGGATGGGCCTGCCCATCGACATGTTCATTGCTTCGACCAATGTAAACCGTGTGGTGCCTGATTTTTTGGCGGGAAGTCATTTTGAAGCCAAGGCTTCCATCGCTACCATCAGCAATAGCATGGACGTGGGAAATCCTTCGAATTTCTTCAGGCTATTGGCATTGTATGGCAATGATGAGGCACTTTTCCGCAAAAAGGTAAAGGGCTTCTATTTCGATGACCAAGACACACAGCGTGCCATGATCAAAATCAAGGAAGAAACCGGATACATCATGGACCCACATGGTGCCGTCGGCTATCTTGGATTAAGGAATCTCATGAAAATGCATCCAAGTGAGTTTGTCGGGATATTCCTCGAGACTGCCCATCCCGCCAAATTCAAATCTGTCGTAGACGAAACCTTGGGCATCGACCTACCGATTCCAGAGAGATTGCATGCGTTTATGAAAGGCAAAAAAGAGGTTGTGGGTATGGGAAAGAGTTTTGGGGAGTTTAAGGGGATTTTGATTGGATTGGATGGGACCGCTTAAAGAATCCTTTACCTCATTTCGCAAACGTACAAGACATAGCCTCTGCCAACCTTCGTCCCGATCAAGAAGCTATCTCCTCCATCGCTGAGCCTATATTTCTTCTTCAATTCATCGGCCGAAAGGGCATAGTTTCGGGTAATCACGTTCACCTTTCCGTCAGGAAAAAGTAACTTAAGTTGCTTCTTGGGATCCTTGATTTCTTCCTTGATTTCAAATACCCGGCCGGGCATCTCTCCCTGCAAGCCATCACAAGTGTACAAGTGGGAATTGGGATGGAGTTTTTTCAATCCGAACCTTTTCCCAAAACTCCTGAAGGCTCCTGCTTTCAATATGGCGGCATTCGGTTCGACAAGGAACTTCCCAACAACTCCGAAAATACTTTCGCTCGTTTCTTCCTCCTCAAAGGTGAATGAAAACTCCGTAGCTGCATTGGCAGGCAAGTCTACCGCCCTAATCACTCGATCTACTTTCGATGCGTCCCTCTCCCAAAAAAGCAGAACCTCTTTCACCTCGTTTTTGACCGAAACGACCCAGATTTGTTGAATATCAGGGATTTCCGAAATCGCCTGCTTGATATCCAACATCGGTGAACTTTTGATCAGGATGGATTTTGATTTGGATCGCAGCAGGTTCCAATGTCCAACCACATCCGGTTCGCAATCGGCTAGCTTGTAAAGCTTCTGGTTTTGATCTCCCCTTCGCGCCGGGTCGACATAGGTAAGGTCGAACACCCGATCCGACTTGGCAAAAAATTCCAAAGAATCCCCGGTCACTACTTCAAGTTTCCCAGGCACCATCAAGTTAAAATTGTGCCGGACGGTATCCGCCAACTGCGCATTCCGCTCACAATAAATCGCCTGCTCGAAATGCTTTGATAGAAAAAAAGTATCCACGCCAAACCCTCCCGTCAGGTCGATCATCACCTGGCCATGCCCTAGTTTGGATTTGAATTTGGCAGTCTCCTCCGAAGAAGCTTGCTCCAAGGAAAGGCTTGCAGGGAAGACGATATCGAGGTTTGCCACCCAAGTTGGCAGCTTGCTTTTTGCCTTTTGCCTGGCCTGTATCTGCTGCACAGCAAACTTCAGATCAAAGTCGACCTTTCCGGAATACCTAAAAAGCAATTGTGCAGGATCCTCCCGAAGGTGGTCCTGCACAAATTTTTTCACTGATTCCGTATATGTCGATTGATTCATGGGCCAGATCAATGGACAAATTATGGATTTTTTTTCTTAGGCCATGCTATGTTCCAACAGGTATTCGGCGATTTGTACGGCGTTGGTAGCTGCGCCTTTGCGGAGGTTATCGGCCACGATCCACATGTTCAGGGTATTTGGCTGGGATTCATCCCTTCTCAGACGCCCTACAAATACCTCGTCACGCTTGTGGGCAGTGAGCGGCATCGGATAAATCTTGTTGGCTGGATCGTCCTGCAGCACCACTCCCGGAGTATTTGCCAGGATTTCCCGTACTTCGTCCAAGTCAAAATCCTTGTGGAACTCCACGTTGACTGATTCTGAGTGCCCGCCCATGGTGGGGACGCGGACCGTTGTCGCAGTCACTTGGACGCTCTGGTCTCCAAATATCTTCTTGGTCTCATTGACCATCTTCATCTCCTCTTTCGTGTATCCGTTGGGTTGGAAAACGTCGATATGGGGAAGCACATTCATGTCAATCCTGTAAGGATACACCATTTCAGCTGGCTCGCCTGCACGTTCGGCCATCATCTGATCCACAGCTGCTTTCCCTGTACCTGTCACAGACTGATAGGTAGACACCACGATGCGCTTGATGCCATATTTCAACCTGAGTGGGTTCAATACCACCACCATTTGGATGGTTGAGCAGTTGGGATTGGCGATGATGCGGTCATCAATCCTGAGGTCCTTGGCATTGATCTCCGGAACCACCAGTTTCTTGGTAGGATCCATCCTCCATGCTGAGGAATTGTCGATCACAATCGTGCCAACTGCCGCGAACTGTGGAGCCCATTCCAAAGAAGTACTTCCACCTGCTGAAAAAATCGCGACGTCAGGCTTCTCGGAAACAGCCTGTTTCAATCCTATCACCTTATATTCCTTACCCTTGAAGGTCATGACCTTGCCAACAGACCTTTCGCTGGCGACCAAGAGTAATTCGTCAAAGGGGAAGTTGTGCTCATCCAGCACTTCTAGGATTTCCGAGCCCACCAATCCGGTGGCTCCTACAACGGCTAGTTTCATTTTTCTAAATTGTTAAATGGATTTTTTGAACTGAACCGCAAAGGTAAACCAAGAATTCCCATTTCTAACAGAAAACCGCGGCGAAATTGGGTTTCTTTCAATGAAATAGCCAAAATCATGAAAAATCTTGAAGCAATGGATGTTAAGCGTTTACAAACGGGATGAAAACGGAGAGATTCTTTATTTTCATCCACATGGTTTTGTTGAAGAAAATAGCGACTTGTTGCCTAATCCTAGCCGGGGTTTTGTTTGTATTTGTTCCCCGATTGTATGCACAGGTACAGGGATTTGAGGATCCGTTTGATATTGTAAGCCATCCAGAGGAGTTTTTGCCATTTTGGTCTGCCAACGAGGTGAGGGGTACGAGTGCCAGGGTGTTTCAAGCCATAGGGAAAGGGAGAAAGGGTTCGCATGCCTTGGCCGTGCAACCGCTGACGACCTTCGAAGGGCAAGTATTTTTCCGAATCGAAAACTTGGATGTACAAAACGCCAAATTGGCCTTTTTCGCCCGGACGGAATCCAACGGAACGGGAAACCGACCTGCTTTGCTTTTCCTTTCGTTTGCAAGGGAAGGAGAAACGGTGTTCACCAACAATATACAGATCGGCAACTCCGAAACTTTTCCCAACAAGAACATGGCATTTCGACTGTTCGAAATCCCAATTCCCGAACCTTTCAAAAACCAGCGAAACTTCACCATCCGGTGGTCTATTTCGGTCGGCCCGGGAACTGGCTCTGCTGCGAGGGTTTTCTTGGATGATATGGGCCTGTGGGAGTCAGATGCGGTTGTGGATCCGGTAAAATTCCTCCAAACCAAGCCTTTGAACCCCTTTTGGGTGGAACTCGGTGCTGACCGAGAAATTGATGAAATCCGGCCGAACCAGATTCGTTTAAAAGGAAATCCACCATTTTCCGTTATTCAGCCAAACGATACGCTAATTTGGATAGAGTCGCCCGAACCACTGCAAACCTCGCCGATCGACATTGAACTCTATGAATTAAAGGAAAAATCGGGTGCTATCACTCCCGAGGTTCTTATTTCCATTCCAAACGATGTAATACGAACAGGCAGAATTGCCCCCATTTCCCCCAAAAATCTTTTGGTGGAGTTTTCACATCCCTATACAAAGCCATCTGTCAGCCAAACTGCAAAATTCCTCATCAACGGAAAAAACCCCAAAGACGTTGAATTGTTGGCTGATGGCTTTTCGATCAAGCTCAGGCTGAGCGAAGAACTTGTTCCAAGTGAGCATTTCATACTTGAATGCAGGGAAATTACTTCCGCATTGTCAGGTGGCACAGCTCCAATCCTTCGAGAAACTGCCTTTTTTGTGGATGGCATTTCGGAGGTCCAAGCAATCGATCCAAAAAGCATTTTGATTTCCCTCAAAGAGCCGGTCCGTACAGAAGATGTCGGCAAGGAAATGTTTGGACTCCAAGATAGCCCTGAGATTGCATTCAAACTGGAATTTCCAGACCATAAGACCATCTTGCTTCGGACGGAGCTTGAATTGGAAGAAGAGAAAGAATATCTCCTCCAAATTCCCCCGATGACAACGGTTCGGGGCTTTACTTTACCGGGAATTTGGAAGACCATCGTTTGGGATAAATCCCCACCCGAGTTGACCTATGTGGTCCCTGTTCAGACAAACAAACTCATGTTGGTCTTTTCCGAGGATTTGGATCCTGCCTTTGCCCTCAACAAAGATGCCTATCGGATTGGGGCAGATACTCCCAGCTCCGTCGAACTTCAGCCAAAGCCCAACCAAGTGCTGACTACTTGGAAACAGAGTTTCTTGGAAGGTTCAAACTATCTTGTAGAAATCTCCGGCATTTACGACCTGCAAGGAAACCAAAACAACTTGCAAAAATTCCCATTCACCTACCAAAAACCCAAACCAATAGGCTTCAAGTCTATCGTCATCAATGAAGTTATGCCCGCGCCAAGGGTAGGAAATAGTCTTCCCAACGCCGAATATGTCGAAATAATCAACACCAGTGATAGCCGAATCTTTATTGGCGGGATGCAATTGGCCAATTCGAGAAGGCAAAGCCAAATACCTTCCATTTCCCTGGATTCAGGCGAACTCCTCATCCTTTGTTCACGCACACATGTACCGCTATTGAGCAGATATGGCATGGTGCTCGGACTAAGCAACTGGCCTAGCTTACTCAATTCGGGAGACAATATCCGCTTGATTTCAGCAGAGGGTGAAATTTTGGATAGCCTCAAATACACGACCGCGAGTTTTGGGGGAAGCACGTTTGCAAGCGGAGGATACAGTTTGGAAATCGTCAATCCATACTTGGAGTGCTTTTTACCGACCAATCTCAAGGCTTCCCAAGCGCCGGAAAGGGGAACTCCCGGAAAACAAAACTCCGTCTTTAACCCGAGCCCGGATTTCACACCGCTCCGTTTTATCGAAAGTCTGGTGATCAATGACAGTCTCGTTGTATTTCGATTCAACAAGATCCTGCAACCAACAATTTCGAAGGTAGATGTGGAAATCACGCCGAGGATCGACATTCGGAAAATCAGTTTTGGTTCTGAGCCAAACGAATTGCTCCTCGAACTTTCCCCAGGAATTTTAAAAAACACAGTTTATCGTCTGGAGGTAAAAAATCTCCGCGCCTGCACTGGCAACGCACTCGAAGATGACTCCCAAATCTTTTTCGTCAAGCCTTCTGAAGGCGAAACAGGAGACTTGGTCATCAATGAGGTGCTGTTCAATCCAAGGACGGGCGCACCAAAGTTTGTCGAGATCTACAATACCTCAGAAAAATACATCAATCTCAGGGACTGGAAATTGGCCAACTTGGACGGTGATGGAATAGTCGCCAACCGAAGAGTGGTTTTTGATACAGACTATCTACTGGCCCCAAAAAGCTATCTTGTTTTCACCACCGACATCGAACAACTAAAGGCAGAATACCCAAAAGGTGTCGAGAGCCAGTTTGTAGCACTAAACCTGCCAAGCTATCCGATTCAGGCGGGCAACGTTGTTTGGATGAATCCGGATGAATCAATCCAAGAAGTATTCTCCTATGACGAATCAATGCATCACCGCCTTTTAAAAGAAAAGAAAGGTGTCTCTTTGGAAAGATCTTCGCCTTGGATTCCCGCCTCCGATCCCAACAATTGGAAGTCCGCATCAGCCTTCGAAGGATTTGCAACGCCGGGATATCGGAACTCGACAAACTATGAGATGAATTCAGGAGTTGGGATTACCGTCGAACCAAAGGTTTTTTCACCCGACGCTATTGGCGGTGATAGGTATACCACGATCGGCTATTCGCTGGACCAGGCCGGCTTCATCGGCACAATAGCGATTTACTCGGCCGGAGGTACACTCATCAAAGAGATTTGCCAAAATGCGATCCTTGGAAATTCGGGGATTTATAGCTGGGATGGGACAGATCAAACTGGACGCAGAGTGAGGCCAGGATACTATGTGGTCTGGATCGAGCTCTATGACCTAAATGGAAATATCCAACAAATAAAAAAGACTGTCGCCGTTGGTACAAATTTCTAAAAATCAATTGGTTGTAAACTCACTTTTCGATAAATTGATGACATTCTCAAACCAATATGATGCTCAACGATATAATTAATCAAACATTGAGGACCTACTATATCCAAAAAGGTAAAGCGATTGCCGTGATCAGGCGATACCTTGGACTGAAGTACCGGATATTTGTAGATGAACAATCCCTACGGCGTCGGATTTCGCAAATGGGTGCAGTCTAAAAAAAACCGTCTCAAGGCGGTTTTTTTATTTTGTTTTTAAAATGAGCACCGTATTTTAGGGGACTTTTCAATCACCCTCGCTTTGATTGGAAGCAAAAAACCTAATGAAAAAGCCATGAGCCAAGAAGGAAAAACCGCTTATTCTCCCGAGGAACTAAAGGAATTTGAAGAAATCATATTGCAGAAACTTAGCGTTGCCAGAGAAGAGCTCGCTTCGTTGAAAGAGACGCTGAGCAAGAAAAACGACTCGGGAACCGACTTTACGGCATCCACGTCCAAGTTGCTTGAAGACGGTGCGGATACATTGGAAAGGGAGAGTCTGAGCCAATTGGCCGCGAGACAGCAGAAGTTCATCATCAACCTGGAAAATGCACTCATCCGCATCAAGAATGGAACCTATGGCGTGTGTGTGGATACCGGGAAGTTGATTGCCAAGGAGAGGCTGAAGGCCGTGCCCCATACCATGCATTCCATTGAGGCTAAGTTGGCCAAAAAATAGTTGGACTTTCTACACCGCCATATCGAGGCACTGATTTTCTGCGCTCCTGCTCCCTTGGGCTTGGAGGATATACAACGCTGTCTATCAGAGATGTTCGGTTCGGAAATACCTTCGGAACACGTCTCTGAGGCAGTCGAGGCCCTGAGAGAAAAGTATTCAAAAGATGAATATTCCTTCACGATAGAAAATCTTGGCGGTGGCTTTCAGTTTTTGACCAAACCCGCCTACCAAGCCAGTATCTCGATCCTTTTGCGGCAGCAATCCCATAAAAAGCTGTCTACCGCCCAACTGGAAACATTGTCCATTATCGCCTACCGCCAACCTGTCACCAAGACCGAAATTGAACATATACGCGGCGTCAATTGCGATTATTCCATCCAAAAGCTCCTTGAAAAAGAACTGATCGCCATCAAGGGAAAATCCGACTCGGTAGGCAAACCGCTTCTATATGGTACGAGCATCAAGTTCATGGAATATTTTGGAATCAACTCTCTCCATGACCTGCCACAGCCGAAAGATTTTTCACAGGAGGAAAACCAAATCGGAGAAATCAAAGAGTAGGTCTAATCAATCTTTTTGACCGCTGCATGGGCAGAGATAAGGTATTTTCGCCCAGTGTTCAATTCAGCGCAAAGTATCCTGGTCCGCCGAGTCAATTCCTTTTTGAATCTCCGGCCTTGCAGTTCAAAAATCCCACCGACAGGCAAATCTACTAGCAAAGCCCCTCCGGCATCCGACTGCTCGTAGCCCCGCATCACCCGACCCAAAAACAAATCCGCACCCGAGCTCGCCTTTGGGTTTTGCATATGACGCTTGAGCGCATGAAGAATATCCTTGGGGAAAACCGAATCATTCAAGACAGGGGCCATCAGTTCCCTGAAGGCCATTTTCCACTCCAAGCCATGGGGAAGTATTTCCAGTCCATATTTCTCAAAAGCGCGAAAATGCGCCACTTCATGGATAAAGGTCACCAGAAACTGATAAGGATGCAGGTCGTGGTTGATTGTGATCGTCTGAATCTTCCGGTCACGGCGATAGCGAAAATCCCCTAATTTGCTTTGCCTGGCCTTTGTGATAAAAAAATTGAAGGGTTTTTCCTTCCACAAATTCCAACAATACTGGGCCGCAGCCTCAGGCACATGCTTTTGGAAGGCTGCAAAGAATTTATCCTCGTTTTTCACGACGGAATTTATACAATTCCAAAAAAAAAGTCCCACATCACTGCAGGACTTTTCTTTCAGAAGGAAGTTGAATTAATTTTTAACTTCTTCTTTAACTTCTTCAGTAGCTGTCTCAACAGCACCTTCTACTTCTTCAGTAGCTTCTTCTACTACTTCTTCAGTAGCAGCAGGAGTTTCTTCGATGACAGTTTCAACTTCAGTAGACTCTTCAGTTACTTCTTTGTTGCCGCAAGAAGCAGTGAACAACAAACCTGCTACAGCGAACATTGCAAATACCTTTTTCATAATTTTGTTTGGTTTTTTGAATAAGCACGCAAATGTAATTCCAAAATTCAGATTAACAATACGCCGTTCAAAAAATTATTCTATTTTTTCTTGTATGTAATCTTAATTGGAACGCCCTCAAAATCGAAGTTTTCCCGCAATCGATTTTCCAGATATCTGGTGTAGGGTTCCTTGATATACTGCGGCAAATTGCAGAAAAAAGCAAACACCGGATTTTTGGTTGGCAACTGGGTTATGTACTTTATTTTGACATATTTTCCCTTCCATGCCGGTGGTGGATACTTCTCGATCTCTGGCAGGAGCTTCTCGTTCAACTTGGAAGTAGGTACTTTGTGGGTCTTGCTTTCAAATACTTTCACCGCCAATTCGATTGCCTGGAAAATCCGCTGCTTCGTTTCAACAGATGTAAAAATGATCGGAATCCACTTGTTTTCGCCAAGTTTCTCGATCATCTCTTTTTTGATCCTATCCATGGTTTTGTGGTCCTTTTCAACCAAATCCCACTTGTTGACCATGATGATGATGCCTTTGTTGTTTTTGATACCAAGCGTCACCAGGTTCATGTCTTGGGACTCAAATCCCCGTGTGGCATCCACCACGATGATCAATACGTCAGAGTCCTCGAGGGTACGCAGTGAGCGCATGACCGAATAAAACTCGATATCTTCCTTCACTTTGGCTTTCTTCCTGATACCCGCCGTGTCGGTGATGATAAAATCCTTACCGTAAAGTTTGTACCTCGTATGGATCGCGTCCCGCGTCGTACCTGCCTCATCTGTTACGATGGCGCGCTCTTTTCCTAAAAGGGCATTGAGGAATGAGGATTTGCCCACATTGGGTCTACCTAAAATGGCAATCTTTGGGATTCCTTCATCTGGATCTTCCACACCTGGGTCAGGAAAGTGCTTAATCACCTCGTCCAGCAGATCGCCGGTACCGCTACCGCTGATCGCAGCAATAGGGAATACCTGATTATCTCCCAAGCCTAGTTCATAAAACTCGGCAGCATTCAATACCTGCGTGGCGGTATCGGCTTTATTGGCCACAATATAAATGGGCTTCTTGCTGGAACGAAGCACCTGCGCAAACTCCCTGTCCAAATCTGTCAATCCATCGTGGCAATCCACCACAAACAAAATCACGTTTGCTTCTTCGATGGCCAATTTTACCTGTTTCCTGATTTCGGCTTCAAAGACATCCTCCGAGCCAGTCACATAGCCACCGGTATCGATGACAGAAAAAAACCTGTCACCCCAAGTCGCATGCCCATAATGCCGGTCCCGGGTGACGCCACTCACGTTATCTTCTATGGCTTTTCGCTCTTCCACCAGCCTATTGAAAAAGGTGGATTTGCCCACATTCGGTCTCCCGACGATTGCTACTATGTTTGCCATTTTGTTTGTTCTTTATTGGTCGTAACCAAATTTCCTTAACTTGTTTTTGTCCTTTCTCCAATCATCCTCGACTTTCACGAACGTCTCCAGGAATACTTTTTTCCCAAAGAATTTTTCCATTTCCTCCCTGGATTGGATTCCGACTTTTTTGAGCATTTTGCCGCCTTCGCCGATCAGAATACCCTTTTGGCTCATTCGTTCGACATAGATAATGGCCCTGATCCGGATGATTTTTTCCTCTTCGTAAAAATCCTCGATCGCCACCTCGGTGCTGTAGGGAATTTCCTTTTTGTAATTGAGGAAGATCTTTTCACGAATGATTTCGGAAGCAAAGAAACGCTCCGGCCTGTCGGTAAGTTCATCCTTGTCATAAAATGGTGGATGCACAGGAAGCCTTTCCAAAATTTCCACCATAATTTTCTCGGTGTTGAACTTCTCTGTAGCTGAAATTGGAATCACCACTTCTGCTTTGAGCCTTTGGGTCCAATAAGCGATCACTTCATCCAATTTGTCACCTTTGTTCAGGTCAATCTTGTTGATGACCAGAAGCACAGGCACACCCGAATCGTTTATCTTCTTGATAACATCTTCAATTTCCGCGTCTGTCTCGTACAAATCCGTGACAAATACGATCACGTCTGCGTCTTCAAGGGAAATATGAACAAATCCCATCATACTCTTATGAAGCTCATACTTCGGCTTGAGCATGCCAGGCGTATCAGAAAACACGATTTGGTAATCCGGCTCATTGATGATGCCCATAATGCGGTGTCTTGTAGTCTGCGCTTTGGACGAAATGATGGAAAGTCGCTCTCCTATCAGCACGTTCATCAAAGTGGACTTACCCACATTGGGTTTACCGACGATATTGACGAAGCCAGCTTTGTGGGAATCTTGGGACATTTGAAGAAATTTTCCGCAAAGGTACGCTAAATTTTGGTGGCTTAGCCGCATAAACCAAATAAACTTCTGAAATACAAGGCTAATCTAAGCTCCCGTGAAATTTATATGCAGGTAAAACGAGAAATTCCTTCCCCCGAAAACCAAAATGGCGAGATCAAATCCAAACAATCTTGAAGAAATAATTGATAAATTTTATCTTCCTTTGGCATTTGAAAAAAATAGCGCTACCTTTGTACCACTAAATCGCGGGATGGAGCATCCACGATAGCTATCGGGAGGTAGTTCGTCGGATCAAGATTCTAAGATTTGCCACATCGCGGGATGGAGCAGTTGGTAGCTCGTCGGGCTCATAACCCGAAGGCCACAGGTTCGAGTCCTGTTCCCGCTACAAGAATGGCCTCATACAAACAGTATGGGGCTTTTTTCATTTTCAGACAATACATTCTCGCATACAAAGGCCACGGGTTCGCCCGGCGACGGCTATTGGGCTGTTCCCGCTACACTTAATCCAAGCTAGAGTCTTTAGGTTTTACTTGTTGGGACTTTGGTTTTTCGAATGTGAGCTAACTTCAGAACCGCGCTCTTACAAGCCAAAGGTTGTCTTGTTCGGCCTCGGAAGAAGGCTTTCCGATTCCGAAGAAAACTCATATCAAAAAGGCAATTTCCCCAAATCCACATTCCCGCCGGAAAGAATAATCCCGACTTTTTTTCCCCTGAACCGCTCCTTATTCTTCAGCAAAGCTGCCAAGGGAACAGCACAGCTGGGTTCAATCACAATCTTCATCCTTTCGTACACCAGGCGCATGGCTTCTATGATTTCCGTATCATCCGCCGTAAGGATATCATCGACGTACTGCATGATGATTGCAAAATTGAGTTTGCCGAGTGAGGTAAGGAGGCCGTCTGCGATCGTCTTAGGTCCCTCCATGGGGATGAGCTTCTTGGCATGAAAGGATCTAAACGCATCATCTGCTCCTGCTGGCTCCCCCGCGATCACCAAGGTGGACGGAGAGATATACTTGGTGGTCAGAGCCGTACCCGCCAACAGGCCGCCACCACCAACAGGAGCCATAATGACATCAAATGGGATATGCTCATCCCACATTTCCAAGGCACAGGTTGCCTGACCTTCGATGACATCGTAGAAGTCGTAAGGCGGAATGGACGTAGCGCCAGTCCTGTCCACAACCGCTCGGAGGGTAGTTTCTCTTGCCTGCAAGTTAGGCTCGCACTCGATGATTTCACCTCCATAGCCTTTTACTGCCTTTTTCTTGATTTCAGGTGCATTGGATGGCATGACGATATAGGACTTGATTCCCGCGACGGAGGCCGCCCTCGCCAAGGCCGCTGCATGGTTACCACTGGAATGGGTTGCCACACCGTTCTTTTTTTGTTCTTCTGTCAATTTTGCAACGGCGTTGGCTGCGCCACGGGCTTTAAAGGCGCCGACTTTTTGGAAGTTTTCGCATTTGAAAAAAATCCTGCAACCGGCCATTTCATCGATAGCCGTCGAAGTCAATATGGGCGTGCGATGGATGAATGGTTGGATGCGGAGGTGTGCGTTTCGGATATCCTCAAGGCTCGGGAATTTCATTGGCTCGTTCATGGAATTAAAGATAGGACACCAGTCGAAAAGCAGCAAAACAATTATCTTTGGCCGCTATGAAAACCCCTACAGCTGCCGAAAGACTTTTCGAAAAACTTTCATCCTTTCCCGTAATGGGAGTGCGGTTGAATCCCAAAAATTCCATTTCGATGGACTTTTCCGCTGCAAATCCCGCCTTGGCTACACTCGACCTGAAGGATACAGAGGCATTCAATCGCTTCGTTTTTGACCAACTGGAAAGTGCCAATGTGAAGTTTGGCTTCGGCGGATATTTCGAAAAACGCGCAATCTACCAACGTAGCCAAGTCTTTGGGCTTGGAGCGGAGAAATTCAGGAATATCCACCTTGGCATAGATATCTGGGCAGAAGCGGGGACGCCTGTTTTTGCGCCGCTTGATGGAAAAGTGCACAGTTTTCAAGATAATGCGGGTTTTGGGAACTACGGCCCGACAATCATCTTGGAACACGAATATGGAGGTGAGGTCTTTTTTACATTATATGGCCATCTCAGCCTGACTGATCTTGAAGGGCTAAAGTCGGGACAGTTTATCGCGGCGGGCCAAAAATTCTGCCATCTCGGTTCTTTCTCCGAAAATGGGGATTGGCCGCCCCATCTTCATTTGCAACTGATTTTGGATATGGGCGGAAATTGGGGGGATTTTCCGGGCGTATGTGCCGCTGAGGACGAAGCGAAGTTCCGCTCCATCTGTGCTGATCCAAGTGTTTTTCTTTGAGATTGGTTAGCCAAGATTGGCCATAGTAATCAGTCTAATTCCCTCCAAGGTGAGGTTTCGGTCCACTTTATCGAACAAATGTTGAACGTTGGAAAGAATAGAGGACAATCCTCCGGTGGCTATCACAGGACATTTGCTTCCCAATTCCTTGAAAATTGATTCCAGCATGCCCGTTACGAGTCCTGAATAACCATAGAGGATGCCCGATTGGATGGAATGAGTGGTGTTTTTGCCTAGGACAGATTTGGGAGGCTTGAGTTCTACCTCGGGAAGCTTGGAAGTATTGGAAAAAAGTGCCTTGATCGCCGTTTTTAGTCCCGGAACAATACTCACACCTAGTACCCTACCGTCTTCCCCCACAACCGTAAACGTGAGCGCCGTTCCAAAATCCACGATCACGCAGGCGCCACCAAAATATTCAAACGCAGCTGTGACATTGCACATCAGGTCACTTCCGATCTCGTTGGGCCGAGCTGTAGAGACTTTCAGTTTTTGGTAGCTCCGCCCCTCTATCAAGTAGCAGGGCTTTCCGAAAAACTCCCTGCAAAACTGTTGAAGTGCCGCATTGATCTCAGGAACCACAGACGATATACCGATTTGATCAATTTGAAAGGGCTTCAAATCGTTTTCGAGAAAAAAGAGGTGCATCTCCTTTTCGATTTGCAAAGCCGTGAGGTCTCTAAATGTGTTGATCCTGTATTCAAAACACCAAGACCGTGACATAGCGTCAAAAAATCCAAATGTGATATTCGTATTACCCGCATCTATGGCTAGAAACATGGATATGCTCTTTTTGATTAAGTTTTATTCCTAATTGAAATGATTGATCAGCAGGAAGATTTCCTCCAAACCAGCTTTGCGCCAAATATATCAAATGATTTTTTGCGGAATTGTTTTTTGGTAATTTTCCACCATGTATACAATCAGAGAAGGAAAATTGGAAGACCTGCCCAGGGTTTTGGAACTGGTCAAAGAACTTGCGGTTTATGAAAAAGCACCTGAACAGGTCACCAATACCCTGGAAAAAATGGAAAAAGATGGATTTGGGCAAAACCCCATTTTTGGCTTTTTTGTAGCGGTCAATAACCAATCCGGGAAAATCATTGGCATTTCCGTTTACTACTATCGGTATTCGACCTGGAAGGGCAAAAGGCTTTACCTTGAAGACATCGTGGTCACCGAATCCGAACGAGGGAATGGTGCGGGCAAACTTTTGTTTGACAGGACGATGCTAAAATGCTTGGAGGAAGACTGTTCGGGGATGACTTGGCAAGTACTTGATTGGAATACGCCCGCAATCAATTTCTATAAAAAATACGGTGCCGAACTCGATGGAGAATGGGTCAATTGTCACCTCCAATCGGATGACATCAAACAGATATTGAATAAATAATCCAATTGGTAGTTTTCCAAAACACCGCAATTTTGAAGATTGACGCATCGCTGAATCCAAGTTTCGGATTTATCCCTCGATATTTTTGGTTCGGACGACATTATTGCCCTAGGTACCCGCTTACCCCTATTCCTTTAATGTGAATGCATTTGTTGAGTATCAATTTCGAAAACCATGCAAATCAATTTAAGCAATCAGAGAATACTTGTAACAGGCGCATCCCGGGGTATCGGGAGGGCGATAGCAACTCAACTCTCGGAATCCGGTGCAGAGGTCTTGATCCACTATCACAAAAACCAGGAGGAAGCAAAAAGCCTTCAATCCAGTCTACACAACCCCTCGCATTTGGTTCAAGTCGATTTGTCCGATCTGTCAAAAGTTGTTGGATGGATACCAAGATTGATCAAAAAATTCGGCAAAATCGATGCAGTGGTCAACAATGCAGGCATTGCAATCTCGTCACCCGATAACTCAGCTACCCCAGATTGGCTCAGCGCATGGCAACAAACGATGGATGTCAACACGACTTCCCTCGCTGTTATCTGCAAGGAATTTTTGGAGCATGCACAGGAAAACAAAAATGGTAGAATCATCAATATATCTTCCAGGGCCGCATTTAGGGGAGACACAAAGGACTACCTAGCCTATGCAGCTTCCAAAGGAGCTATTGTGAGCCTGACGCGATCCATAGCGAGATACTACGGAAAGGAAGGCATCAAGGCATTTCTTATTGCACCCGGTTTTACGAGGACAGACATGGCACAGGATTTCTTTGACCAATACGGAGAGGCCTATGCACTCAATGACATTGCTCTTCCCCAATTGACCGAGCCAAAAGATATCGCACCAATCGTCACGTTGCTATGTTCTGGATTGGCAGACCATGCCACGGGTTGTACAATCGACATCAACGCTGCATCCTATGTGCATTGATTGACAATCTATGGTAAATTGAAAAAAAGGCTCCTTCACTTTACCTGCTGGCTCCAAATCTTGTAGAAGACGGGGAGTGAAAACTTGAGCTTGAAAAATAATCGTGTGTTTGACACAATTTAATCGGAAAAAATCAGACAATTTCTGTTTAAATCAGTTATACCAAAGAGTAGGGAAATATTTATTGAAAGAACAATTTCAAACGTCAAAATCAGTAAATATGAAAGAGCACGCAGTGATGGAAACCCCCTTGGGAAACGTAAGGGTCGAAGTTTGGGACGGATATTTGGTAAGCCTGCAATTCACTGAAGACACACCCACCGATGAATTTTTGGACGGCATATTAATGGACGTCAGGATCCAGCTCGGCCTATATTTTCAGGGAAAGCTAAAAACCTTTGATATCCCCGTTGCGCTTGGAGGTACCGACTTCCAACATCGCGTTTGGATGGAAGTAAACAAAATACCTTTCGGGAAAACAACGACCTACGAGAAGATAGCCTTTAAACTGGGCAATCCGAATGCTGTCAGGGCAGTTGGGACAGCCATTGGGGCTAATCCTATTTTGATCATGCTTCCTTGTCACAGAATTTTGGGGAAACACGGACAACTCACTGGGTATGCAGGAGGGCTTTGGCGAAAATCAAGGTTATTGCAAATCGAACAAAAAGAGGCAGTTGGATTGCAGGTAAAAATTAATTTTTGAAATCGATCGCTTTCAATCTGTTGTCCACCATCCAAAATTAAAGACAATACGTACGTTTTAGGTCTCATTTTCAGTTATTCTCCTTTCTGCCTTGGGAGATATCCAATCCCCATCCAGCGGGAATTGGATTCAAAAAGTGTAAAAAGCAAAAAGCCAGCAATATTTGCTGGCTTTGGATGGTGTGGCGGCGGC
>NZ_AMZY02000003.1 GCF_000330725.2 Mariniradius saccharolyticus AK6
AGCAATCTCTGCTGGCTTTTTGCTTTTTATATGGGTGAAGTTTTTTTGGATTGGACTCTACATCAAAAATCATGAAGCTTTCCGATTTCTCCGAGATTAGAATTCGTTTTGCGATGAAGACAAAGACCAATTTGCAAAAAATGATGGCCTCTTGTGATATTGAGTTTTAGACTTCTTTCACTTCCAGCTTAGCTCGGTGAAAATGGGGAAATGGTCAGAAGGGTATTTTTTTCCATAATTGTCGGTAAGGATGCCATGCCGGTGGACAATTATATTTGGACTCACAAAAATATGATCAATGATTCCCTCTGGGATTTTTTCCCAATTGAAACCGTTGAAAGTGCCTTGATTTCCAATCGAGGGGATATTCGAAATTAGCCTACTATCTTTTAAATTGGAATTTTGAATTACCGTTTCATAAGCAGGGTTATCCGGCGTCACATTGAAATCGCCCATCAAGATTACAGGAAGATTATCGGTGTTAATCTCTTTAATTCTTTGAATTACCAACTTGCTGCTCTCTTCTCTTGCTTTTTGACCAATATGATCGTAGTGGATATTAAAAACAAAAAAGGTTTTCCTCTTCCTAGTTTTGAATTTTCCCCATGTACAGACTCTGTTTAATGCCGCATCCCATCCCTTTGAGGGCGCATCGGGAGTTTCGGAAAGCCAAAACGTTCCCTGGTCAAGCAAGCTGAGTATTTCTGGATTATAAAAAACGGCGGAGAATTCTCCTTCCTTTCCACCTTTATCCCTGCCTACACCGATATATTCGAATCCGATCGCAGTTTTGATGTCTTCTAGCTGGTGATACAATCCTTCCTGCGTCCCGAGAAGCTCGATTTCGTGGAATCGGAGTAAATTGAACAGATGTGGGGATCGGTCTTTCCAAAGATTGCCGGTATCGTTTGGGTTATCAAAGCGAATGTTGTATGTGGCGATTTTGAGATTTTGTCCAAATGACTCTGATGTACCTACAGCCATAATCACAAAAATGAATATCAAAATAGCCAGCTCGCTCGATGAATAACTTTTCATTTCAATTATTGTTTTTGATTGTAATTTAGCCAATTCAGGCAGTGTTACAGCACCACCGGTCAAAAGATTTAGTTCCTCAAGAATTTCCAGAATATGTTGACAATAGACCCAAAAGATGTTTCAATAGCAGAGTTCCACAGTTATTTGCTGGGCACCGTGGCTCCCCGTCCAATCGCCTTTGCAAGTACAATTGACAGTAATGGCAACGTAAATCTGAGCCCATTTAGTTTTTTCAACGTCTTTGGCACAAATCCCCCGGTTTTGGTCTTTTCTCCTGCCCGAAGGGTGAGAGACAATACAGCAAAGCACAGTTTGGATAATGTGCTTGAAATACCTGAAGTGGTCATCAATATGGTGAATTATTCGATGGTGGAGCAGATGTCTCTTGCGAGTACGGAATATGAAAAGGGCGTCAATGAATTTGTCAAGTCGGGTTTCAGGGAGGAAAAATCGAGACTGGTAAGGCCGCCAAGGGTAAAAGAATCACCTGTTTCTTTCGAATGTAGAGTGCTTCAGGTCCTTCCGGTGGGTGCCGGGGGAGGTTCTGCCAATCTTGTGATTTGTGAGGTGCTTTTGATGCATTTTTCAGAATCCATCCTGAACGAAAAGGGTCAGGTTGATCCATTTAGACTGGATGCAGTCGCCAGAATGGGCGGGGACTGGTACTGTAGGGCCAATGGGCAAGCATTGTTTGAAATCCCAAAACCAATCAGAAATCGAGGGATTGGTGTAGATCAAATCCCAGAAATCATTCGAAACAGCCCGGTTTTGACAGGTAACAACCTCGGTAGGCTTGGGAATGCAGAAGCATTGCCTGCAGAAGCCGAAATTTTGGAATTTTCACAAAGCCCCGAAATCGTGGAGATGAAAGCAAGGTTTAAGAATGATCCCGAAAGCTTTTACTTTCACCTTCACCAATTCGCAAAGGAGGTTCTGGAGGCTGGCGACGTACATCAGGCTTGGCTGATATTACTCCAACGACACTGACTATTCTTGGGCCTGAATCGCCGTGATGACGACAGTATTGAAAATATCATCGACAGTACAACCACGGCTCAGGTCATTCACCGGCTTATTTAATCCTTGTAGCATCGGACCTATTGCAATTGCTCCTGTTTCTCTTTGAACAGCTTTGTAGGTGTTGTTTCCTGTGTTGAGATCGGGGAAAATCAACACAGAAGCTTGGCCAGCAACCTCTGAATCTGGCATTTTTTGTTTTCCAGTGAGTGGGTCCACAGCGGCATCATATTGGATGGGCCCTTCGACTTTGATGTCTTTACGATTTTGCCGCACAAGTTCCGTGGCAGTGCGGACTTTTTCAACGTCTTCGCCGGTACCAGAAGCGCCTGATGAATAAGAAAGCATTGCAACCCGGGGTTCAATTCCAAACTTTGTAGCTGTATCAGCCGAGGAAATAGCGATCTCTGCGAGTTCTTCTGCAGTTGGATTGATGTTGATTGCGCAATCTCCAAATACCGTCACACGGTCGGGCAAACACATGAAAAATATGGATGAAACCAGCGATATACCCGGTTTGGTCTTGATGAACTGCAGAGCTGGCCGGATCGTATGCGCCGTTGTATGCATTGCACCGGATACCATACCATCCGCATGTCCCTTGTGGACCATCATCGTGCCGAAATAGGATACGTCGGTCATCAAGTCCCGAGCGACTTCAAGTGGCATATTTTTTCCTTTTCTTAGTTCAAATAAGGTTTGGGCATAATCCTCAAAAAAGATCGAATCATGAGGATCAATGATTTGACAATTATCTTGGGTGAGTTGGAGACCCAAGCGGTTGATTGTGCCCGTGATGTCATTTAAGTTGCCCAAAAGCGTGACATTAACAATTCCTTGTCTGACAAGTCTGTCGGCTGCCTTTAGGATTCTTTCATCTATGCCTTCGGGAAGTACAATGTGTTTTTTCTTGTTTCTTGCCCAAGAAACAAGCTGATACTGAAACATCCTTGGGGTGATTCCTGACGAATTGAATTTGACCAGTTCTTTTTCCAAACGATCTACATCGATATATTTCCGGAATGTGTCCGTTGCAATGTGAATTTTTTCGATGCTTTCGGGTGTAATCCTTGAATGGATGGAAGCTACTTTGGTTGCAGCGTAGAATGAGGGTTCTTCTACCCGTAATATCGGGACCCTTATATCCGCACCTTTGATAAGTTTGATTACAGAATCTGCGATTTCAAATCCGCCCGTGAGTACTATACCCGCTATCTTGGGATAGTTTTTGGATTGGTTGGCTTGAAGGGATGCCATTATAATATCTGCTCGGTCACCAGGAGTTACGATCAGTACGTTGGCACGTATATGGTTCAAAAAGTTTGAAATCTGCATCGCTCCAAAGATGAAGTGGTCCACCGGATTGGCTAGATAGTCGCCGCCAAACAAGACATCCGCACCCAAATGGTCTTTGATTTCCTTCATTGAGGGGCTTTTCAATTCTTTGATGGTAGGTATTACCGTGCAGATGATGTCCTTTTTCACCTGCGTACTAACGACGGCCCTAACCTCATCCAATTGACTTGTCTCCACCTTGTTGATTACGACGGCGATCACTTTTACCTTTCGGCTTTTGAAGCTATTGATCGTGACATTCGCCGCGGTGGCAATTTGGGAAGCGGTCTTGCCTTCTCCTGATAAGACAATCATGACGGGCGTGCCCAAATTCTTGGCAATCATGACGTTGCCGTCAAATTCAAACGCAGTACCCTCACCCAAAAAATCACTCCCTTCTATCACAGTGAAATCATACTTCTCTTCAAGACTTTTGTATTTGCTGATGATGGTGTCAATAATTTCTCCTTGGAGTCCATTTTCAACCAACTGATTGGCGGCCTCTTTTGTGAATGCGTAGGTGTTGTTGTATTGGATTGGAAGCTTAAAATGCTTTATCAGCGTCTCAATGTGTGCGTCCTTTTTGACATCGGGTGCGTGGTTTACAATCGGCTTGAAGTATCCGATGTTGTGGGATTTGGCGAGTAGCATATCCACAAGACCAAGGGCGATGATTGATTTTCCGCTAAAGGGCTGCGTCGTGGCAATAAAAATGCTTTTATTGGTTTCCATGAGAGTAATTTTTTACAAATTTAGATAATGGGAAAAACTCCAAACCTGATGAATATACCGAATTATTATGACAAAAATCAGGTCAATCGACTTGGTTTACTCTCTTTTTCGGCAAATGGATTTCAGCAGCTTTGTCTAGGCTTACATTTATCTCAAAACTAACCAAGACTATTAGGGATGTGATAAACAGCCACAACATGACGGCGATCATGGCTCCAATAGATCCGTAAAGTTTGTTGTAGGTCGCGAAATTATTCAGGTAAAAAGAGAATAAGTAGAACCCGAACGTGATTAGAACGCCTGCGGTAATCGAACCCGCAGAAAAAAACCGCCATTTGTCATGCACGGCTGGAGCAAAGCGAAAAATAAAGGCTACCGTTATCATGAATACAGACAACAATACGAGGAACCTAAAAACCGTCAGCATGAATATATAGAGTCCTCCCGATACGATCTCCCATTCCGAAATCCGATAGAGTATGCTGCTCCCCAGGATCATCACCACTACAGCCCCGCAGATTGCGAGGACAAGCATCATCACAATGCTGACAGCAATAAGTCGAGTGACGAGAAAAGTCCGGTTTTCCTTTGTCCGGTATACCGCATTGAATGCGTTCATCATTGACACCACTCCATTGGTGGCGAGGAAAAGTGCCAGGAAGAAACCCAATGACAATAAGCTTTGTCGCGGTTTGCTGACAATGTCCATGATGGTTGTTTCCGCTTCCTGATAAATGGACTTCGGAATATACTCCGCTACAAACATCAGGATATTTTGGGTGGTCACATCGGGGAAAAAAAGCCCGATATAGGGTATCATGTTCAACAGAAAGAGGAGCAGCGGAAAGAGGGCGATTGTAAAACTAAAAGCCATCGCACCGGCTCGTTCGGTGATTTCATCTTTGCGCATTTGCCCCATAAAGATCCTGCCCACATCGTAAAGATTGATCCGAGGGTCACGCAGGTGAAATTTCCTGAGCAATTTGGCTTGCCGCGTAAATTGGATAGAAAACAGACGGATTCTTCTTTTCACTCAAAAATGTCCCTCACGGAAAATATGGTTGTAATAAATCTAGCAAATATTGGGGAGGTCTGCAGGGTCTATGGGAGTCTTTTTTCAGGAAGGTCAATGTCGTCCAACCTTTGGTGATGGTTTCGTCTTTTTCGTTAACTACCTCATAGTCAAATCTTATCCTGATACCGGGCATCTCGGGAATCGTCGTCCTAATGGTGAGCAGTTCATCATATTTTCCCGGTCTCACAAATTGGGTATGCAACTCCAGGACGGGCATGATGACCCCATCGTCTTCCATTTGCTTGTAGGAAAATCCCGCCGCGCGCAGTGATTCCACCCTCGCGACTTCAAAATACATGGCGTAATTGCCATAATAGACATAGCCCATTTGATCTGTTTCGGCGTATCTGACCCGTATTTGTGTCTCCGAGGTAAACATCTTAGAAGATTTTGGCTTGGTTCAATGCGGCCTGATACCTTCTGGCATTCCGCATATGCTCATCGTAGTTGCTTGCAAACGCATGGTATCCGGAAAAATCATCTTTCGCGCAGAAGTAAAGATATTGGTGACTCTCGGCATTCAATACCGCGTCCAATGCAGAGATTTCCGGTAGGTTAATTGGACCTGGAGGCAAGCCAATGTTTTTGTAGGTATTGTAAGGACTATCTATCTCCTTGTGGACATTGAGCACGCGCTTCAGTCCAAAATCACCCACCGCAAACACCAAAGTCGGGTCCGCCTGCAAGGGCATTCTTATCCTTAAACGATTGAGGTACACTCCCGCTACCTTGGGTCTTTCATCCGCTTTTTGGGTTTCGGCCTGCACGATTGAAGCAAGCGTTGACACTTCCAATGGACTAAGTCCAAGTTGCTCGGCTTTCTTTTTCCTCGGTTCCGTCCAAAATTTGGTGTATTCCTGATGCATTCGGTCAAAGAGGCCTTCTGCACTGGTGTTCCACCACACCTCGTATGTGTTGGGGATAAACATTGCCATGATCGTCTCTTCCTCGAACCCAAATTTCCTGATATAAACCGAGTCCGTCAGTAGCTCCAAGAATTGTTCTTCAGAAATTTCAAGATTGCTGGTAATTTTTTCTGCGAGGTCGGATTTTGTGCGCACATTGTTGAATGTCAGCCGTACTGGAGTTTGCCTTCCCGACCGTAAAAGGCGTATCAGGTTCAGGTTGCTGGTCTTTGGTGGGATCGTATACAATCCAGGCTTGACGGCTTCTTGGTAATTAAGGACTTTTGCTACAAAGCTGAAAGTCACCACATCGTTGATTACTCCATTTTCCAACAGTGAATCAGAAACCATCCGGAAAGTACTGTTGCTGTGGATCTTCAGGACATAATTTTCTTCCTTGTCAGTCAGGGCATTTGGGCTAAAAAAAGCTTGGTAGAAATAGAACGTGAAGGAAACCAACAAGACAGAAATCGTAATGACGGCGACTAGGTAAATTTTCAGTTTTTTGTCTTGGAGCATTTTTTCCTGAGGAATTTTGAAGCGTTAACGGCAAAAATAGAGATTTTTGTTCAAG
This sequence comes from Mariniradius saccharolyticus AK6, assembly GCF_000330725.2. GTDB lineage: Bacteria > Bacteroidota > Bacteroidia > Cytophagales > Cyclobacteriaceae > Mariniradius > Mariniradius saccharolyticus. Next base: position 6,677 of record NZ_AMZY02000003.1, read on the forward strand.
GGAAATGCATCTTTGTACTCCATGGGAGAAACTATCAAAGTGTGCTGCGCGATTTTGGTGGACAATGACAAGATACTCTGCGCACAACGAAGTGCCACAATGTCTCTGCCTCACAAGTGGGAATTTCCTGGCGGCAAAATTGAACCGGGAGAAAAACCGGAGCATGCCCTGAAGCGAGAATTAAGCGAAGAATTAGGTATCGAAATTGAGGTTTTGCAGGGATTCAGGAGTAATTTTCACAGGTATTCAGAGGGAAAACAGATTGAACTCATCCCTTTTCTGGCAAGAATTGTAGACGGAAATCCCGATCCCGTGGAACACCAAGCAGTAATTTGGTTGGGAGTGAATGAACTGGTTGGATTGGATTGGGCGGACGCGGATGTTCCAATTGTTGATGAGTTTATTAAATGGTACAGACATAGACGAGTTGATTGATTTTGTCCATCTAAAAATTGAAAAAATGGCTGCCGAATTTATCAAGTTATACCCGGAAAATCCTGACATGAGAAAGGTCAGCAGGATTGTGGACATTTTGAGAGATGGTGGCATTATCATCTATCCAACAGACACGGTGTATGGGATGGGCTGTGACATCCACAACCAGCGCGCGATCGAGCGGATTGCAAGGATCAAGGGAATAAAGCCTAAGCACCACAATTTTTCCTTTATCTGCTACGACCTCAGCAATATTTCCGAGTACACAAGGGCACTAAGCACGCCTGTCTTCAAGATCATGAAAAAGGCACTTCCCGGGCCTTACACCTTCATTTTGGAGGCTAACAACAACGTGCCCAAAATCCTCAACAGCAACAAAAAGACTGTAGGTATTCGCGTTCCCGACCACGCTATCCCACGTTTGTTGGTCAAGGAATTGGGTTCTCCCATTTTGACCACTTCCATCAGGGATGATGATGATGTGATCGAATACAGTACTGACCCGGAACTGATTTTTGAGAAATTCCGGGATCTTGTGGATGTGGTCATAGATGGTGGTTATGGAAACAATGTCGCCTCTACGATCTTGGATTGTACAGGAGATGATATTGAAGTCGTGCGGGAAGGTCTTGGTCCAGTTGACGAAATACTTTGATATCCTATCATTCAAAATTGATTTAAAAATGAACCGTGCGGCCCTTTCTGAATTGATGTACCTGCCGCCGATTGAGTTCTTTGTGGCTGTATCGGGTTTTGAGCGTCTTGCTTTCGATCCGAGTGCACCCTATCAAAAGCAAACCTATCGAAATCGTGCTCGGATTCTGCTCGCAAACAAAGTCGATACGCTTACTGTCCCGATCCATTCTGGCCGAAAGAAGATGCCCTACAAGGATATGAGGATCGACTATTCCCAAAAATGGAAAAACGTTCATTTGCGGGGAATTCAGAGTGGCTATGGGAAGGCACCGTTTTTTGAGTTTTACTTTCCGTATTTTGAGGCTGTGTTTGATAAGGACCTGACGTTTTTGTGGGATATGAATTGGGAACTACTGACAGTTTGTCTGAAACTGCTAGGCCTTAATATTTCCCTCCAGGAAATGGAAAACCTCGAAGCGGTAGCGCATATTGACGGTTTGGGTGGGATTTGCGATCCGAAGGCCGATTTTTCGGCTCGTTTGTTCATGACAGAGGTACCCTACAGCCAGATGTTTGGCAGGGACTTTGAGCCCAACCTAAGCGTGCTGGATTTGTTGTTTTGCAAAGGTCCTGAGTCAAAAGTGGTTCTGAATCTCTCAAAAAAAATAAATGAACAATCAGTCTTTTGATTGTGTTTTTAAAACAAATTCGGTAACATTATTACTGAAATAGAAGAAAAACTAGAAAGGAATTGCATGGAAGCAAAATTTTCAAACAGGGTCAAAGAGGTGATCTCCCTAAGCCGAGAGGAAGCTCTCAGGTTGGGGCATGATTACATTGGTACAGAGCACCTCTTGCTGGGCATGATCCGTGAGGGGGAAGGCGTCGCTGTTTCCATCTTGAAGAAATTGGGAGTGCCGCTCGATGAGCTGCGCAACTCAATAGAAAGAGCCGTGAAAGGTACGGCTACGCACAATGTCAAAAATCTCGCAAACATTCCGCTTACCAGGCAATCAGAAAAAGTCCTCAAAATCACCTATTTGGAGGCCAAAATATTCAAGAGCCAACTGATCGGAACCGAGCATTTGTTGCTTTCGATTCTGCGTGACGAAGACAATATCGCTACTCAGATTTTGCACAAGTTTGACACGACTTATGATGCTGTGAAGGAAATGCTTGAGTTCCAAACCGACTCTGCGCCCAAGGCAAAGGCAGAGGCTGACGATCCGGATGAAGATGGGTCCAAGTTGTTTGGTTCCTCCTCGGGAAGTTCTTCCAGTTCTGCAAAGAGTGGTACAAGCGAAAAATCCAGAACGCCGGTATTGGACAATTTTGGTCGTGATCTAACGAAAATGGCCGAGGAAGATAAACTCGATCCTATCATTGGTCGCGAAAAGGAAATCGAAAGGGTTGCACAGATCCTTTCCAGAAGAAAGAAAAACAACCCGATACTTATTGGAGAGCCTGGAGTTGGAAAGACGGCGATTGCCGAAGGTTTGGCCTTGAGGATTGTCCAGAAAAAAGTGTCCCGCGTATTGTTCAACAAGCGCGTAGTGACCTTGGATTTGGCCTCGTTGGTAGCCGGTACCAAATACAGGGGGCAATTTGAGGAGCGGATGAAAGCCGTCATGAACGAGCTTGAGAAGTCTCCCAATGTGATCCTGTTTATTGACGAATTGCATACGATCGTGGGTGCAGGTGGCGCAAGTGGTTCTCTGGACGCTTCCAATATGTTCAAACCCGCTTTGGCAAGGGGCGAAATCCAATGCATCGGAGCGACCACGCTGGACGAATACAGACAGTACATCGAAAAGGACGGCGCGCTGGCCAGGAGGTTCCAGATGGTCATGGTAGATGCCACATCACCGGAGGAAACCATCCAGATTCTCAACAACATCAAGGATAAATATGAAGATCACCACAATGTGATCTATACGCCTGAAGCGATTGAGGCCTGCGTGAAGCTGTCCGATCGATACATTTCCGATCGATTCCTTCCCGACAAGGCCATCGATATCTTGGATGAGGCCGGGGCCAGGGTGCATATCAACAATATCCATGTCCCGGAAGAAATCCTCAAGCTAGAAGAGGATGTAGAGAAGATCAAGATCGAGAAAAACAGGGTTGTCAAAAGCCAAAAATACGAAGAGGCTGCCCAGTTGCGGGATAAGGAAAAGAAACTGCTGGAGCAACTCGAAAACGCGAAAGCCAAATGGGAGGAGGAAAGCAGAACAAAGCGTTACATGGTCGAGGAAGACAACGTTGCTGAGGTGATCGCCATGATGACTGGCATTCCTGCAAAGCGTATTGCCCAAAATGAGGGAATCAAACTCCTCAATATGAACGAGGAACTCCAGTCCAAAGTGATTGGACAGGAAGAGGCCATCAAGAAATTGACCAAGGCAATCCAAAGGACCAGGGTGGGGTTGAAGGATCCTAAAAAACCGATCGGTTCATTCATATTCCTAGGCCCAACCGGTGTCGGTAAGACTGAATTGGCCAAAACCCTTGCGACATACCTTTTTGACAAAGAGGATTCGCTCGTTCGAATCGATATGTCTGAATACATGGAGAAATTCAGCGTTTCCAGATTGGTAGGAGCGCCTCCCGGATATGTGGGATATGAGGAAGGCGGTCAATTGACTGAGAAAGTTAGAAGAAAGCCTTATTCCGTCGTTCTTTTGGACGAAATAGAAAAAGCCCACCCGGATGTGTTCAACATTCTATTGCAGGTATTGGACGATGGGATTCTCACAGACGGATTGGGAAGAAGAGTGGATTTCAGGAACACGATCATCATCATGACTTCCAATATTGGTGTCAGAGATTTGAAGGACTTTGGTGCGGGAATCGGGTTTGCCTCCAAGTCCAAGCAAACCAGCATGGACGATGTGATGAAATCCACGATTCAAAGCGCGCTGAAAAAGGCGTTTAGCCCAGAATTCTTGAACAGATTGGATGATGTCGTTGTGTTCAATTCCCTAGACAAAGAACATATCCATAAGATCATCGAAATCAGCCTCAAGAAGTTGTTTTCCAGAATTACAGACATGGGATACTCCATCCAGCTCACCGACAAAGCGAAGGATTTCCTCGCCGAGAAGGGTTACGACCAGCAATATGGCGCGAGACCATTGAACCGTGCAATCCAAAAATATTTGGAAGATGCGCTTGCCGAGGAGATTTTGAAAGGGGAATTGTCAGAGGGCGACGTGATTTTGGCGGATTACCTTGGAGAGGGAGATCAGTTGACAATCACAGTTGACAAAAAGGAAAAGGCGGGCTAGTGGCCCAAATCTTGAAATTGAAAGCGGCAGCGATGCCGCTTTTTTATTGATACATGATGAAGCATCGAGGCAAAATCAATCTTTCGAAATTCAGTCAGTTCCTATTCGCTTGGTCCTTTGGATTGGTGCTGCTTTTTAATATCAGCACCGCTTCTTGCCAAAATAAGTCGGAGACCGAAATGCCCGACCCAACGAGCGTTATTCCCTTTAAATCGGAATACAAAGTTCAGGATTTGAGTATCTCGACTGCTTATGTCGAAATCCCTAAAAGTCTTGGCACGGTGGATTTGGACGAGGTTTCAGGAATGTCCTTTAGTATTACCAATCCCGGATTCATTTGGGTTCACCAGGATTCTGGGGATGGTGCGACTATTTACCTGCTGGATGCTTCCAATTCCGAGACCGTCGCATCTTACACTCTGGCTGGGTTTTCCAATCGGGATTGGGAAGACATGGAAATCGGTCCAGGTCCAATTGCCGGAAAAAGCTATATCTATATTGCCGAGACTGGTGACAATGAGCAGAAATATGGCGATTATGCTATCCTAAGGTTTGAAGAGCCGAAATTTGCCGAACAGCAGCGGGGCAAAAACATATCTATTTCCAAGGGTATCGACAAGATTGACTTCAAATACCCAGCAAAAAATCATGACGTTGAATGTTTGCTGATAGATCCGCTCACGAAAAATATCTATCTGGTGACCAAGCGGGATTTCCTCGCCAAGGTGTATGAAATACCCTTTCCACAAAAGTCTTCTGGACAAAACACACCAGTGGACGTCGGGACTTTTCCCTTTACGTTCATTACGGCGGGATCGGTTTCAAAGGATGGATTGCAGGTTGCGATAAAGACCTATGACCGAATATTTTACTGGACGCGACAGCCCAACCAGTCGTTTGTGGATATGTTGGCGGGTACCCCGGGACTCCTTCCATACCAGCGCGAGCCACAGGGCGAAGCGTTTTGTTTTCATCCTGATGGAGGATATTTCACCCTGAGTGAAAAAGCTAACGATAAGGTTCCCGATTTATATTTCTACTTAAAAAAATAGCTCGGCCGGATTTTTCCAAAGCTCGTTCTTCGAGGAACTAAATGCATATCTTTTCGTCTTGTGTTTTATGAAACAAGAGTTAGCTCAAGACATTAACAAAACTTAACTTTGCGCGGCTTAATTAATCCCGATTTTTGCCTCGCTATCGGAACAATCCCACTTGATGGATCATTTACTTAAAGTTTTACTTATTCTGGTGTTTTTTCCTGCTTGGATTGCATTGAACGTCCCTTATCCTGATGTTTTTTTTCTCGATAAGCGGGAGTTTGACCAAACTGTCTTTGGGAATCAGGTGGCGGTCGGCCCTTTGGAAAACAAAAAGCTAAAGGAGGCGAGCGGTATGGCGTTTTCGCTTCGGTACGATGGCGTCATTTATGGGCACAACGACAGCGGAAGCAGTCCACGCCTGTATATCTTCGACACGTTGGGAAATGACCTCGGCACAATTCGGCTAAAGGACGTGTATAATAGGGATTGGGAGGATATTGCAGTGGGCCCTGGTCCGGATCCACAGCGCAGCTACATTTATGTGGGCGAGATTGGGGACAACCGTGGGCAATGGAAATCCATCAGAATCCTTAGAATCGCCGAACCGGATTCCCTCGGTGGAGAGCAGCGAATAGAACCTGAAGTCTTGAAGCTCAAATATCCCGACGGGGCAAGGGATGCAGAGACGCTCATGCTTGACCCTGTTTCAAGGACATTCTACATTCTAACAAAAAGGGACAGCCTCAGCACCCTTTACCAAGTTGGGATTGACGCTTTCGAACAAAAGGAAGCCATGCTCGAAAAAGTCATGGAGCTTCCCTTTACCATGGCGACTGGTGGGGATATTTCTGTCGACGGAAGTGAAATTCTAATTAGGAACTATTTCAGTGTGTATTATTGGAAAAGAATGGAGGGAGAAAGCATTCCCGACGTTCTTTCTAGGCCGCCTTTGCTTTTGCCCTACAGACCCGAACCCCAAGGAGAAGCCATCGCTTTTCACCCCAATGGCAAAAGTTACTTAACGCTTAGCGAGAAAAGATTTAGGATTAGGCCTATTCTGTATCGCTATGACAGGAAGTAGATTGCCTCCAATCTTCTAATTTTACATCCATGTATCAGCAGACAACTTCCACAATCCTCATGGTTAGGCCAGCCAATTTTGGGTTTAATCCAGAAACGGCGGAAAACAATTTTTACCAACAAAATGATGGCCGTGACTCCGCGGAGATCAACCGGCTTGCGCAGGAGGAGTTCGATGGATTTGTGAGACTGCTTCGGGAGCATGGTGTCAGGGTTTTGGTAATCGACGACACGGCCGAACCAAGGAAGACTGACGCCATTTTTCCAAACAATTGGTTCAGTACACATGAGGATGGGAAAATCATCTTGTATCCAATGTTTTCCCCTAACCGCCGCCTTGAGCGGAGAAAGGACATTATCGAATGGTTGATCAACAATGGCTTCAAGGTCAACGAAATCATCGACTTGAGCTTTTTCGAAAAAGACAATCAATACCTTGAGGGTACCGGGAGTCTAATCCTCGATCGTGTCAACCACATTGCGTACGCCTCCAAGTCAGAACGCACGCATCCGGTTCCCTTGGAATATTTTGGCAGGTTGATGGATTTTGAGGTTGTCGATTTCACCGCTTCGCAAATCATTGATGGCAAAAGTTCCCCAATCTACCACACCAACGTCATGATGCATGTGGGGACAGATATTGCGATCGTGTGTTTGGATAGTATTTCCCCAGCCTCAGAAAGGCTCAAAGTACAGGTGTATCTCGAAAAGACAGGCAAGAAACTGATTCCAATTTCAGCAAAACAAAAGTTTCAGTTTGCGGGGAACATGCTGGAAGTGAAGAACCCAAAACGGGAGAAATTCACCGTGATGTCGGATGCAGCTTTCCAATCCCTCGCAGATGCCCAAAGGAATGCAATAGCCAAGTACACCAAAATCATTGTCCCAAAGATACCGACGATAGAGAAAATTGGCGGCGGGAGTGCACGTTGCATGATGGCCGAGATTTTTCTCCCCTCAGTGTAATCCTCCGACCTTGACCGAGCGGATTTTGATGGTATCCACTTCGATGTTCTTTGTGGCGGCATTCGTCTTGAAGTTTTCGATCACTTCCAAAACATCGTAATCTATCACTTTTGAATTGGAGCCGTCGATGATGACATGCTTCCCATCGGGGATGTCGTCCAAGGCCTTGATCAAGGCACCTTTGTTCAAAAAGCTTACTTCCTCCGAAAGCACGATTCGGACGGTATCCCCTTGTTCTTCTTTGCTTTCCTCCAACAAATAGGAATTTTGGAAATTCCTGAGAAGGATAAATACCATCGCCACGCCCATCCCCAAACCGATTCCTATCAACAGGTCGAAGAGCACAATTCCCAATATCGTGATGATAAACGGGAGGAATTGATCCCAGCCAAGCTTGGCTTGGGTACGGAAAAGAGAAACCTTCGCGAGCTTGTATCCCACCATAATCAAAACCGCCGCGAGACAGGCAAGGGGGATTAGGTTCAACAATCCTGGAATGAAAATTACCGAAGCAAAAAGCAAAAATCCATGGAAAATCGCCGACAGCTTTGTTCGGCTTCCTGCTGTCACGTTTGCGGAACTCCTTACGATGACGGCTGTAACTGGTAATCCGCCAATCAGCCCATTGATAATATTGCCGGTGCCCTGTGCAAGCAATTCTCGGTTTGGCGGTGAAATACGCTTCAATGGGTCAATTTTGTCCGCTGCTTCCAAACTTAGGAGCGTCTCCAAGCTGGCAATTATTCCTATTGTGACTGCGGCCAGCCAAACATCTGCGTTCAGAATTTGAGAGAAATCCGGCATCATGAATAATGAGCTGAATTCCCCAACAGAGCTGATTCTTGGCAGGATCACTTTGTCCTCGACATTGAGGTAAAGGCTTGGGATGACAAACTTGAAGAATTTGTTGATACCAATACCGAGAAGTACCACTACCAAAGGGCCTGGGATCACTTTTGAAAATCTGGCTTTCTTGATGATTGGCTGATCCCAAAGTACCAGAATCCCGATTGATACTGCAGAAATGATAATGGCGCCAACATCAAGTTGATTCCCCAGATTTTTGAGAGCCATAACCGCATCCAGGTCATTGACAAATGGAATGTATTTATCGAGATCTTTCGTCTCATTCACTCCAAAAGCATAAGGAATCTGCTTGATGATGAGGATTATGCCGATCCCGGCCAGCATGCCCTTGATTACCGAGGTAGGGAAATAGTATCCGATCACGCCAGCTTTCAGTACGCCCAAAACTATCTGAATAATCCCTGCCAATACCACCGCCAAAAGAAAAATATTGAAAGCACCGAGTTCCGTGATCGCATTCAATACGATCACTGTAAGTCCTGCAGCCGGACCGGACACAGAAGTGTGCGAGCCTGAAAGTGAGCCAATCACAATACCTCCAATGACACCCGCAATAATCCCCGAAAACAACGGCGCTCCTGAAGCCAATGCGATTCCCAAGCAAAGTGGCAAGGCGACGAGAAAGACTACCAGGCCGGCGGGAAGGTCATTGCTGAGGTGTGAAAAAACGCTTTTGGTCATGGATTTGGGTTTGGTTTCGGTCTAAATTCAATTTGCTTTCCCTAAAATATAATTTTTGACGGATATCGGAACAAAAAAAATGGGCTGAGGTGAAAAACACCAAATCAGCCCGTATTTTTATCTGATGGGTAACTTCCCCAACGAATGGTTTTTAATATGCTACCTTCCAGTATAGTTGAAAGGTGTAATTCTTTTGAGTTCTTGTTTGATTTGCTCTGAAACATCCAGTGATTCGATGAACCTGTGGATCGAGCTTTGCGTGATTTTCTCATTCGTCCTGGTGAGTTCCTTTAGTGCTTCGTATGGTTTTGGGAATCCCTCACGTCTAAGAATCGTTTGGATTGCTTCGGCCACGACCGCCCAGTTTTCTTCCAAATCAGCGTCGATGGCAGCTTGGTTAAGCTCCAATTTTCCAAGCCCTTTGATCAGTGAATCAAAAGCAATAAGCATATGGGCAAACGGTACCCCGACAACGCGCAGTACCGTACTGTCCGTGAGGTCCCGCTGCAGTCTGCTGATTGGAAGCTTTGCGGCGAGATGTTCCAAAAGCGCATTGGCAATCCCTAGGTTTCCCTCTGCATTTTCAAAATCGATCGGATTTACCTTGTGGGGCATGGCGGAAGAACCGATTTCACCCGCTTTGATTTTCTGTTTGAAATAGTTCATCGCCACATATTGCCAGACGTCTTTGGAGAGATCAAGCAAAATCGTGTTGATCCTTTTCCATGCGTCGAATAGTGCCGCCAGATTATCATAATGCTCGATTTGGGTGGTAGGGTAGCTTCTTACCAGCCCTAGGTAATCTCTCACAAAATGCTCAGAAAATCCGTTCCAGTCGGTGTTTGGATAGGCCACGAAGTGTGCGTTCATGTTTCCCGTTGCCCCGCCAAACTTTGCCGAATACGGCACCTGCGCCAATAGATCCAGCTGCTTTTCCAGACGGACGACAAAGACCTCAATTTCTTTCCCCAATCGTGTCGGAGAAGCAGGCTGTCCGTGGGTTTTCGCAAGCATGGGAATGTCTTTCCAAGCTTCAGATTGACTGGCCAGTTTTTCCTTGACCTGTAATAAAGCTGGCAAAATAACCGCCTGAAGCCCATCCTTCAGCATGAGCGGGATGGACGTGTTGTTGATATCTTGGGAAGTAAGTCCAAAGTGGATGAATTCCTTGTAAGCTTCCAATCCCAATCCATCGAATTTTTCCTTTAAAAAATACTCTACCGCTTTCACATCGTGGTTGGTGGTTTTCTCGGTTTCCTTGATGGATTCTGCATCCTCTAGCGAGAAATTGGCCACGATTTCCCGCAGTTTTGGGAAAATATTTTTGTCAAACGATGCCAGTTGCGGCACAGGGAGTTGGCAAAGGGCAATAAAATATTCCACCTCGACATGGACGCGATACCTGATCAGGGCAAATTCGGAAAAATAAGCCCGGAGGTTCTGTGTTTTGTTGCCATATCGGCCGTCGACGGAACTGACTGCGGTCAGAAGGTTCAGGTTCATAGGGAGAGTATGCGATATAAAGGGCGCAAGTTAGCCCTAAAGGCCGAATTTCCCGAAGTCATCTCGGACATTTGCGAAGTATTGGGACAAAATCATATTTAGGAAGTAATTCGTTGGGAAACTTTACGGGCGCTTTGCTGTTTAGGAGTTGACGAATCCCGATAAACCCAGATTCTTTGCCCGCAATTCTAAAGTCCTTGCTTATTTTTGCGGCAGCTAAATCGGATCGGCAGTACAAAACAACGCGAGATCATGTTTAATTTATTCAAGAAAAAGAAAGACGAACCAAAAAAGGGAGACCAGTACCTATCGCTCAAAGTACGCGAGGTGGTGAAGGAAACTCCCGATACGGTGACGATATATTTTGAGCAACCAGAACCTTATCTGGACTACAAGCCTGGGCAATACTTGACCGTGATTCTTGAGATCGAAGGGAAGGAAGTACGACGGTCCTATAGCCTTTGTACATCGCCTTTTGTCGATCCACATCCCGGCATTACCGTCAAGCGTGTCGACAAAGGACTGGTCTCCAACTATCTCAATGACCATATTCGCCCTGGCAAGACGATCAATATCATGAAGCCCTTGGGTAATTTCACCTTGGATTTTCATTCCAAAAACGCCCGTCAGCTTGTCATGATTGCCGGCGGCAGCGGTATCACGCCGATCATGGGCATCGCCAAATCCCTGTTGATCAACGAGCCCCAATCCAAAGTAAGTCTTTTGTTTTGCAGCCGATCAGAAGAAGGGATTATTTTCAAAAAAGCACTCGAAAACTTGGAGGCGCAATACGGGCCAAGATTTCAGGTTACCCACCAGCTTTCAAAGCCCTCCGCTTCGTGGACCGGACCCAAAGGCCGTCTCAACCATACCGTTTTGAGCAAATATTTTGATTCAGCAATTGACAAAAACGCAGAGGCCACGCACTTTTTTCTGTGTGGGCCCGAAGGCATGATGGAAATCGCCTTGGACTTGCTGGCGGAACGCAAGGAAAATCCGGAGCGTATCCACAAGGAAAGTTTCTACACTGACCTTGATGCGAAGGAGAAATCCATGCAGGCTTCCGGCCAGTTGGCACCGGCATTGACAAGGGATATAGAGGTGGTATTGGAAGGAAAAACCCATCACTTTGATGTACCTGCCGGAAAGACAATTTTGGAGGCTGGTTTGGATAAGGATTTGGATATGCCCTACAGTTGCCAAAGCGGCCTTTGCACCGCTTGCCGTGGCCGTTTGGTTTCCGGTAAAGTCGATATGATCGAAGACGCGGGATTGAGCCCAAGTGAAATCGCACAAGGCTACATCCTCTGCTGTTCCTCCAAACCCGCAAGTGACAATATCAAAATCATCATCGAATAAGGCTTTGGAATATCCCAATTTGAGAAAAATCTATGAATCGATGGAGCAAAAGGTTCTTTTGCTCATCATTCTTCCGTTGCCTGTTTTTGGGTTTGTGTACTTGTATTCACAGCGGCGGCTATTTGAAATCAACCTGCCGGAATTGTCAAGCTGGTGGGAATCTTTCTTGTTGGGGATGTTGACGATACTGCTGCTGTTCCAATGGTACTTTATCCGTACTGCAATTAAGGATATTCTAAATCAGGACTTGTCATTGGAAGAGCGCATGGTGGCCTATGGACAAAAGACGTTGCTGAGGTTTTGGATTTTGTTTGCATCGGCGATTTTGTCGGCAGCAGGATTGTTGCTTTTCGACCATGCGATCTTCACGGTGACTTTTGCCATTACTCTTGTAATGCTGTCGATCGCAAAACCTTCGCCCCACCGAGTGGTTCGCATCCTAAAGCTAAAAGGAGAAGAAAAGGAAGCGGTGATGGATTTGCGGAGGAAGGGGTAGTGCGGTTGTCCTTAAGTTTATAGGATTTTTTTTAGACCTGTTTATTCAATTTATTGCCCATTGTGAGTTGGCAGAGGTCAGTTACAGTATGCAGCGCAGGTCTGACGATTGGTTTATTGACAGTCACTCAATAAAGTTGGAAGGGGAGGAAATTGTAGCAAACTAGAAATCAGCAAATTTCAACCGCGCGATTCTTTGTACTTTGTACCTGGTACTTTTCACAACTTCCCCCAATCTCAAACCTCACCGCTCGCCACATCATGCCGCTTGGGAATTTCCGGATTCAAGAAGGTAAAGCCCCTTGCCTCGGCTTCATCCACAAAGTCCACCTGCATACCCATGAGGAACATCAGGTGCTTTTTTTCTATCAGCACAGGAATGCCGCCGATTTCGAACTGCTCGTCGCCCGCCTTGGCCTTGTCAAATCCGAGTAGGTAGGACATGCCCCCGCAGCCACCTCCCTTTACACCGACCCGGAGCGCGTAGTCGGTAGGGATATTTTTGTTGGCCATGATGTACCGGATTTCGGATTGGGCTTTTTCGGTGATTTGAATGGGAATCATCATATTGCCAAAATGGAAAATTGCTGCGGCTGGTTCATTTTTCGGAGCAAAAATATCCATTCGCGAAGTTTTTTGATGGGGATATTTTCAGATATTCGAAACAAATTCGAATGATTATGGAGTTTTTAGCTGATTTGTTGAAGATCGTATTGCCCGCGGGATTGGTCATCTATGGCATGTACCTGACCATCATGTCTTTCATGAAAAAGGAGCGGGAAAAGATGGCCGTTGAACTCAAAACAGCCAACAATCAGATCATCACCCCGCTGAGGATTCAGGCAGGGGAGAGGCTTTGCCTGCTGTTGGAGCGCATCACACCCAACAATCTGGTCCGTCGGATCAACAATCCAGAGTATTCGGCAAGGGAATTCTACGGGCAACTCCTTCACGAAGTCCGCGAGGAGTTCAACCATAACCTTTCCCAGCAAGTATACTTCTCTGACGAGACTTGGGAAGGTGTGCGGCGCGCGGTCGAAAGTGTAGTGACCATCATCAACACGGCGATGCAGGACATGCCCGAGGAGGCGCGTGGCATCGAACTGGCCAGGAGGATTTTCCAAATCTCCCTTGACCAGAAAAATGACGCGATCCAAATGGCGCTCAAGGAAGTGAAATCTGAAATCAGGGTGTTTTTCTAAAGGCTGATGGAAAATCTGGACGAAAAGAAAGAGGGCTTCTTGGATCGGGCCAAAATGCTCTACCTCAAGAAAGCACAGGAGATCGCAGGCGAGGAGAGCAAGCTTCGCAAGCTGTTGAAGAATGTAGCCGAGAAGTTGGATCGGTTGGCCCACCATCCCAAGGTGCAGGCGGTCATCGAACCAGTCAAGATTTTCAAAAGGATGATCCAAGCCCATATGAACGGCAGTCACAAGGTATCGGCCAAGTCGCTTGTATTGATGGTATTGGGATTGGTGTATTTCCTTTCGCCAATTGACGTGATTCCCGATTTCCTGCCTGGCTTAGGGTTTACGGACGATCTTTCGGTGATCTTGGCCGTTTTCCATGCCATCAAACATGAAGTGGATGATTTTCTCGCATGGGAAAAACAGGCAACGAAGTAACAATTTTCAACCCCCACACTATGAAGAGAATCGCTTTCTTGGCAGGAACATCGGGTTTGATTGGGATGCAGCTGCTGCACCAATTGCTCAAAAATACCGATTACGACTATGTCATCTCCGTAGGCCGCCGGAAACTGGCCCTCAAGCATGACAAGCTCGTTCAGGTCGAAGGGGATTTCTCCAAAATCCAGCACTGGGACTTGGAATCCAAACTCCGCGCCGAGGATTTGGGAGGAGTTTTCTTCCCGATTTGGGAGGCAATCAGGACTAGAAGTGCTGAGATACACGCGTTTTGTTCACTCGGTACCACCATCAAAGTCGCTGGTTCCAAAGAAAAATTTCGGGAAATCGACCATGACTACGTGGTCTTGTTCGCCCAATGGACCCATACTTTGGGCGCTTCCAAGTTCCTGTATGTCTCTGCTATGGGTGCCAATCCGGCATCTTCGATTTTTTACAACCAAGTCAAAGGCGAAGTGGAGGAGGACCTCAAGCTCATTCCATTCGATTACTTAGGGCTTTTCCAACCTTCCTTACTGTTGGGAAACAGGAAAGAGTTCAGGTTTGGGGAAGAAGTCGCCAAGATTGTCACCAAGCCGATGGTTTGGCTGAAATTGGCCCCCAAGTACCGACCCATTTACGACCACCAAGTGGCGAAGGCTATGATTTCCTATGCGCTCGCTACCAAGTCGGCCAAGGTAGAAGTGGTGCCTTCCAAAGACATGCAAAAATTCTGACCATGATTGTCGTCATTCAGCGCGTTTCCGAATCCTCCGTCCGCATCGATGGCAAAGTGAAAGGTGAAATCGGCGTGGGTCTGATGGTGCTTTTGGGCATCGAGGATGCCGATACCCAAGAGGACATCGATTGGCTGAGCAAAAAGCTGGTAAATCTCCGCGTGTTTCCCGATGAAAACGGCGCCATGAACAAAAGCATCCTCGAAGCCGGAGGTGATATTTTGTTGATCAGCCAGTTTACGCTGCATGCAAGTACCAAAAAGGGAAACAGGCCTACCTATATCAAGGCCGCCAAGCCGGATTTTGCCATTCCGATGTATGAGAAGTTTATTTTGGCGACCGAAAAGGAACTTGGAAAAAGTATTCAAACGGGAGAATTCGGGGCTGATATGAAGGTCGCTTTGGTCAATGACGGTCCTGTCACGATCATCATCGATTCCAAAAACCGTGTTTAGATTCAGATTTCTAACATTGTAAAAAACCAAAACAGTATTGAACGACGCGCCATTGGTCAGCATCCATCAGGCCACCGTCCGAAAAATGGACAAGGTGGTGTTCGAGTCCTTGGATTTCGAGTGGAAACGCGGGCAGCATTGGGCGATTATCGGACAGACTGGTTTGCAGATGACGGTTTTTTTGGAAACCATCCTCGGCCGGGCGATGGTGACGGCGGGAGAAGTAACCCGACTATTTGCCGCTGATTACCATGCCGCCATGCAAGCTGCGGGCAAAGTCCATTCGTTCCGGGATTTGATCGCCATCGTTTCGCAGCAATACCCCTTCCGCAACAAATCCAACCTTCAGAATTTCTACTATCAGCAGCGGTTCAATTCCATGGACTCGGAGGACGCGCTTTCCGTGCGGGAATACCTGCACCAAAGCGAAACGAGGCTCCCAGGATTTTGGAATTTGGAAAAGGTCTTGGATTTGATGCGTCTTGACTATTTGGCAGATAAATCCCTCCTGAAGCTTTCCAATGGCGAAACCCGTCGCTTGGCGATTGCTTTGGCGTTGCTGAAAAATCCCCGTTTGTTGCTCCTAGACCAACCGCTGACTGGATTGGATGTGGATGCGAGAAAGGATTTCCCAAGGGTTTTGAACAAAATCATCGCCTCAGGCATCCACGTCATCATGAGTACGCATAGCGATGAGATTCCCGAAGGCATTACCGACGTCGCGATCCTTGGCAGCAGGCAGATCGAGAAACAGCTGAAAGCCGTGGACTTTGTACCGACCCATGCGGCGAATAATCCCCTGAATGGTCCTACCAACGACTTGCTTCGAAAGCTGATTTCGCCCAATTCTCCCGCAAGTTCCGAGGAAATCATCCGCTTGGAGGGGGTAGAGGTCAGTTATGCCGGGCAAAAGATCCTGGATAGCGTGACTTGGACCGTGCGAAGCGGTGAACATTGGTTGCTGCGTGGCGCCAACGGTGCCGGGAAATCCACGCTGCTGAGTTTGATTTTGGGAGAAAATCCCCAAGCCTATGCCAATGATATCTGGCTTTTTGGACGGAAAAGGGGAACAGGCGAAAGTATCTGGGATATCAAGAGGCAACTTGGATTTGTTGCACCGGAGTTGGCGCGGTTTTTCCCCAGCAACCAGACCGTGATGAAGGTCCTACTTTCCGGTTTTTTTGATACGATGGGCCTGTTTCGGAAGCCATCTCCCGCACAAGAACAATTGGGAATGGAATGGCTGGAGTTTTTGGGATTGGCAGATCGTGCCAATAAGCTCTTTGGCCAGCTTTCGCTCGAGCAGCAGCGCTTTGTGCTATTGGCGCGGGCGGTGATCAAAAAGCCCAAGCTGCTGGTACTCGATGAGGCTGCCCAAGGCATGGATGAATTGCAACGACGGGTATTCCGACAGCTGTTGGATGCGATTTGTGGGATTTTGCCGCTGGCTTTGGTCTATGTCAGCCATTACGAGGAAGACGTCCCCGACTGCGTGGACAAGGTACTCGTGCTGGAAAGTGGGAGGGTGAAGGGAAGTTTTTTGAGGGGGCGGCAAGGTTCGGGCAAATTTGGAGTTTGGCGGGGTGCTAAGGATTATTAAAATAGGAGTTCGGAATTGAAAATTTCAATCATGCGAAAAGATGAGTGATTACGTCCAGAGGTAAATTATTACAGGTTTATTGTAATTGATAAGGCGTGAAGAGTGTTTAATGCGGCTTCGATGAAAACGATTATTTTTTTGCAAGGACCATTGGAGCAAAAACGTTTTGAAAATTGTTAGAAAATGGTTTTTATTAAAATTTGAAATCAATTCCTCCATAATAACTTCATTATATGGTATACCCTATTCTTTGGATAGTGCTGTCCTTTATCATTGCATACTACGGGAAAAGTAGGAAAATCGGATTTTTGGTAGCCTTGATTGTTTCTATGATTTTCAGTCCCTTGATTGGTGCTATAGTTGTATCACTCTCTGAAAAAAACACTGAGACGGCGATGAAATTGAAAATTTCAAGGGATGCTAATTTGATTACAGAAGACGAATATCAAAATTCACTTAGAAAATTAATTCCGAATCAAAAAGATCAAGCAGATACAAATCGAGGGTACTTAGCAATTGCGGCCATCATTGTTTTGTTGTTTATCTTAATCAGGTGCGTTAATTGACGCATTTGTTTTGCTTAAAGATTTTTAAGTCTTTTGTTTCAGTTGAATCAAAAAGTGAATTTGGGTTGCATTTCTCCTCAAGTAGGGCGTAGAACGGCGAAGACACTTAGCATATCCTTATTTTTTCCGCGGATGTGGCTGGCTTGTTCTACGATTATGAATTTGTGATTAATTTTGTTAGGCATTGTATTTAATACAAGTACTAGCGGGTTATTGCCAATTGTTGTTGATATAAGCTTGTAATTGCAATTTCCGTCCAGGCACCGCAAAAAGCCTAAATTCGCCAAGGATAGTCTTGGTGTTTATTGTTTTTCTGCGTTGTCCCCATCAAATCAATCTTACCGAGTAGCTGAGAAATGAGAACAAGAATTAGGATCGGTCCCTTAACTTTTGGGAAAAGTGGAGTTAGACTCAGTTCTTGGTGGGGAGGTACTGGTTTTTCAATTCCATTATTCAATCGAAATGCTGGTTCATTTGGGAAAATAAAACTGTGGATATTTAGTTTTTTCTTTCGAAGTAAAACGAGGCCTTCGAGAAATCAAGAAAGAGATCCTGCAAAGTTACCAGGATCAAGAAATTCTGGCCGACATGCATAGGAGCCATGGTCAACTGAAGCGGATAAAAGATTGGTCTATCTGTTCCACAGGGGAAGAACGATTAAAGAGCTGAGTGATATTTTTGGCAGGTCGCCCGGTGCAATTCGTTCTCGGCTTAATAAATTGATTTTTTAATAGTATGTGCTACATGAAGGAATAGAGTTAATAAGACTCTAGGCGCATCTTCACACTCGGGTGATGTTTGGCGTACTAGTAAGGCATAAAATTGGATTTTTTTCTTCTGTTCCCGAATAAACAACCTTAGTTGATTCCGAGGTGACTCATGTCGGCTTTTTATTGACTCATGTTGGTTCGAAGGAGAATCACGTCGGCTTTTTTTACCACCTGTTTGGTTTTTGATAAAGTCTGATAGTCGACACTAAAGGATATCGAATTCATGAAATCGCTAATTCCTTTCTTGCCATCCTCTCACCCCACATCCCGTTCATCCGTCGGCACGGAAATGATTTCCTTGAATTACACACCAGTTTGGATGCTTCTTTTTGATCTATTTTATTTGAAAAATTATCTTTATCACAAAGTAAACTAGCTTGTTATGGACACACTTGTACAAGTCAACTGGTCTGAGTATCCCACCATCGGTGCGGCAGGTCTTTTCTTGATTGGTATCGGTCTGGGTTTTGTACTCGTTTGGTGTTTTCCAAGGTATTACGGGTTATGGATGGGCCTTTCGTTTGGAATAGCTGCCTTTGGTGCCGTGATTGGGTACTGGCTTTTCGACCATTTGGGAATGATCCGTCCGATTGACATTGCAGTTTATTCGGGTGCTTTTTTGCTGGAAGTCATTGGCATCATCTGGGTCAGTAGAGAGTATCCGGACGAGCGGGTACAGGATGCTATGATACTGTTGGTGGTTGGACTACATTTTGTACCGATGGTATTGATCTTGGGGCCTTTGGCAGGGTTTCTTGCGCTGGGTTGTACGCTCAATGCGCTGTTGGCACTTAGAAACCGACACCGGCCAATCCTTCCCTTTGGCCTAGTCGACAGTGGACTGAAGGTCTTTTTTGGGGGAATGATGGTCTGGATTTACGCCATGTAAGATATTGAGCTAGCTGCTTGCCTTTAGGATCAAAGTAGAGGGGATATCGGTGAGCCAAAGACTTTTGGAATCTACCAGTTTTTTCCAGCTTTCGATACTGACCATCATCAGGCTCTGCTTGGAGAGGAATTCTTTGTCGATGACCCTTTCGTTGAGCAATTGGATGTGGTTCGGTGCTTTTTGTTCTATTGCCCTGATTTTTTCCTTCAGTTCAGGTTGGTTTTTGATGCATCCCGCCACATCCAGGATGGTGACCTGTGCCCCTGCATTGTTGATGAGTTTCTGGGCAAACTGGATCAAGGAAGTGTCGGTTTCTGAAAACACAGGAATAAAGACGGTATCGGCGGTCGAGAAATCCCGATCTACCAGGATGCCTACAGGTACTTTGCTTTTTGTCACGATACCCCGTGTGCGTTCATCAAAGGGAGAATGTTCGAACAGACTTTCCCTACCCGTGACCTGGTTCAACAGCTTTTCAGGGTTGATGACACGGGTGGTAAAGCCCAAAATTTTTCCAAGGAGGCTACCTTCGAAAATTGATTGCCCTAAGCCGATCAACATCAGGTCGTAGTCTCCCTGATTGGCGACCTCGATGATATCCGAATCAATGTCGTTCGATTCCTTAAAAAGGGTGGTGACTTTTTGGTTGAGGTGCTCTGACTCCTCAATGATGGGAGCAAAGCTCTCCTTTTCGTAGGCTGCCACATTGAAATGGTGCAGTTCATTTGTCGGAGAAAGGTGCATCACCGTCACAGTGGCATTGCCATTGAGTTTTCGAATAAAGCAGTTCGCCAATCTCAACAGCGATTTTCCGCGCTCGGGGTTGCCAAAGGATACCAATATCTTGAATTTGCTCATTTGGATGACCGCCTGCGGAACTTCGGGCTGGGTAGATCGGAATGCGCGGTTGATGAGGTCAAGCGCTGGCCCAGTCATGAAGGTGGTGACCAAGGCCATGATGACCATCATCGCAAAAATCTCGGGGGTGAGTACGCCAAGATCGTACCCGATATTCAAGACGACCAATTCCATCAGTCCTCGCGTATTCATCAAGGCCCCGATCGTGAGACTGTCCTTCCAATTCTGCCCGACAAACCTCGCCGCGATGGCACTACCGGCAAATTTCCCGATGACGGCTACCAAAATGATCAAGCCCGTAACCTGCCAAAGGTAGGGGTCATTGAGCAGGCCGATTTCGGTACGCAAGCCAGTGAACACAAAAAACAAGGGAAGCAGTAGGACGAGTGCTACATCCTCCACTTTCTCGATAAAGATGTTTCGGAATTTGATGTTTTCGGGCATAATCGCCCCTGCCATAAATGCGCCAAACAGGGCATGGATGCCTATCACCTCGGTAGCATAGGCTGAAAGGATCAGTGTCAAAAAGAAAATCGCGACGATGGGCTTGCTTAGCCTTTCCTTGGTATAGAACAGGTTTCCGATGCGTGTCAAAAAAGGCCGAACGACCTTGATCATGAGCAGCACATAAAGCGCGGCCAATGCGATGATGTAGAGCGCACTCAAGGACGAACCTGCCTTTACGACGGCAATTACCGCGGCCAAAAGGCACCAAGCGGTGACATCGTCCGCAGCCGCACAGGTGATCGCGACTGTTCCCAGGCGGGTTTTGTGCAGGCCGCGTTCTTGGACTATCCGCGCCAACACCGGGAATGCCGTGATACTCATGGCAATACCCAAAAATAGCCCAAAAGAAGTGAATTGAACCCCGAGGGGCGCAAACGACTCATAGATGAAATAGGCCAATCCCATCCCCAGGGCAAATGGAATGATGATGCTCGCATGGCTGATGACCACGGCGTCATGGGCTTTGTTTTTGAGGATTTTGACATCCAGTTCCATTCCCACGACAAACATGAAAAGTATCAGGCCTATCTGGCTGAGAAATTGCAGGTTGCCCATCGATTGTGGAGGAAAAAGTGTGGCGGAAAATTCGGGGGAATACATACCCACCAATGAGGGCCCCAAGACAATCCCTGCGATGATTTCGCCAATGACCGTTGGCTGACCGATCTTTTTGCAGATCCATCCAAAAAAACGGGCAGCCAGGATGATCGTCACGATCTGCGCCAGCAATATCGCCAAGGGGTGGTACAGGTTATGTGCGATGGATTCCAAGAATTCCTGCCATTGCGTACGGCCGGTTTCCTTGATGACAATGTTTCTGCCATCCTCCAGTTTTGCACCCAAGAGCACGATCCAATACATCAATGCCGTAAATCCACCGATGATTCCGACGTAAAACAAACTGTTTTTGAACCTTTGCATCTTGTTTACTCCTTTTTGTTCAACTCATTTAACCTTAATCCAAGTCCCAAGCCCATGTGCCATCTCCCATTTTCCGTTGCCGTTTTCGAATTGTAATACAAGGGGATTTGAATGGCCCAAATCTTATAGCTATAGGTAAAGCCTATCCCCAAATTTGGGGTCACAAAGGCATTTCTTGGTGTTGAATCGTCTCTCTTGTAGCGTAGGGAGGGTAATGCACCCAAGATGAACTTGGAATTCCCGAATGTTGCGTTGATGTTTGGCCCGGTAAAATTGGTGAACCCGCCCTGATCCACGTAGCCTGCGATGACTACGCCATCGTACAATGCAACCCGCACCTTGTCCTCTTGGGCAAGGGCGGTTGTCGTTAAGATCAAAAATGAAAAAACAAGTGCGTTTTTTAGATTCCGCATAATTGTTGGAAGCCCCGGGGAGGGTTTTGGTTTTGATTAATTGGTCTTGGTTTTTTCAAAATCAACACTTTAGCACTTTTCCCGACTCATGTGATTGCGGCCGGTCCGACATTTACGCGGTCCCTGAACGAACAATTTTTTATCGACACACTGGAAATGATCGGAATGTTGATTTTTTGTTTGATCCTTTTTATGTTTTTACTGTTAAATGGCTGGTTTAAAATGAATGTTGTAGCACCTAATTGCTCGACCATGATTGCCATTTCCATCGAAATCCTGCCTTGGGTAAGGCAAACCCCCTTCACCACTAATGACCGGATTACCCGAAAAGTCGATCGTCGCCTTCGTAATTTTGGCTGGAGAAACAAATGGATAAAAAGCCAGCATACCTTCGGCATCATTATTCTCTATGGGTGCAATTTCGGTGGAGAATATCAAGGATTTGATCAGTGAACCTCCAACAAAAACCCCATCGCATTTCCTGGCAATCACCTTGGGTGTTGGGATTTTTTTATCCGTGGAATCATAGGCATGTCCGAATATACGCAAGGAGGAAAACCCGGATTTGCCTGAATCCCAGACAGACTGAACTTTGATGTGCGCATCCATGACAATGACCTTTTGAATCCTCAATTTCCAAAGAATTTGGGATCAAAAATGCCATCCTGAATCGAAACACTTGAAAATTGGAATGAGCCTGAAAAATTTTGGAACCAATCAGATCGTGACTTTTTGCAGGAATTCATTTCTATAACCTTCTGTGAGCGCCAATTTGATAGGCGTGCCAAGGTCCGAAAGCAGGGTGGTCGTAATCTCGTCGAAGGAAAACACCTTGACCGCCTTGATCGCGAGCATCTCTTTTTTGTTGATTCTGCAAAAACCCGCATTCGGCAACATTTCCGCCAATTTCTCAAAGGTGATATTCTTCAGCACAAACTCCTCGCCATCAAAAAGCCGGGCGACCTTATCCCGACTTTCGATTTCAGAGGTCTTGATATAGGCAATTGAGTCAAAAAATAGGATCGCCTTGCCCTTGTTTGTGTTGAGATGAAAGAAGGTTTTCCGATTTTGGTCCTGGGCGCTTTCAAGAGAGCGCCTTACCTTGTCGATTGCTTGCTTCAACCGGTCCAATTTGATCGGTTTTCTTATGTAGTCCACCGCATGCAGGTCGAATGCTTCCGCCGCGTATTCCTTATAGGCGGTCGCAAAAACTACAGGCTTTCCATGAAGTAAATTGGCGACCTGCAGCCCGTTCATCCCGGGCATTTCAATGTCCAGAATGCAGAAATCATAAACAAGCCTGGGGGCTTCAGCGGCAAACTGGACGGGGTCGTCAAAGGCCTTGACTACCTCCAGATCTTCCAATTGTTCGCAGAGCATCTTAAGGTAGGTGAGTCCGGGAAGCTCATCATCTAGAAGCAGGCACCTGATCTTTGTGTTCAAGTAGATTGATCTTTAGCTGTGCAATGTAAACGTCATCTTCTACAAATCGGTCTAGTTTGAACTTGTCGGGATATATTATTTTCAAGCGCTGTTCCAGTGCTTCCACTCCAAATCCTGCTTTTTCTTTTTTCATGGGCTTTTTGGTGGACATCTTGTTGGAAACGGTCAAGGAGAATACACTTTCCCGAAACTCAATGACTACAGTGATAAATGCTTCCGCACGCTGAAGATCCGCATGCTTGAAGGCATTTTCTATCAAATCTACAGAAATCAATGGGGCAAGAAGGCGTTGTTCAAACAAAGGATCAAACTCGTCGACTTTGGTCTTCACCTTCAATTCAAACAAGGGGCTTAGCTTTATTTTGTTGATCTCTATCAGGTTCAGGGCAAAGTCAATTTCTTCTTTTGGAGACACAAACCTGTTCCTACTCTCATAGAGGATGTAGTCCAACACGTTTGCGAGCTTGTCGAGGGCGAAATAGGTCTGATAAGCGTGTGATTGAATCGAATTGAGGATATTCTTGAAAAGATGTGGGTTGAGCCTTGATTCGATCGTCTGCAGCTCCAGTTTGGAAATCTCGCTTTCTAATCGCAAGTACTTCGCCTCCACGGCCCTTCGGTTGGTTTCGGCCTTTTGGAGTCTATACAGCAGGTAGATTACCGCCAATAACATCAATAAGCCAATCAAAACCATCAAAACGCTGCCATATCTGTCGAGAATAGTTGCCATGCAGGCGCAAAGTTAATTTTTTAAACTGAAAGTCTGCGGGATTGCTTTTCGGGGATAGGCGCTTCGTTGGTCGCATTAATGGCATTCCCGGTACGGACTGCTAAAATTGACAGCTTTGTTTTCTAGCTTTTTAAAAAAAATCGGGGGTCTGCATGCTTCATTCACCCCACATCCCGTTCATCCGTCGGCACTGAAATGATTTCCTTGAATTGCCCGGTTTCGGATAGGCGGAGGGCGCTGAGGCAGATGCCGCCATAAGCACAAGTGTCGATGTTCCAAGCTTTGGATTCGGGGAAAAACTGTGGCTCTCCGTTCCAGCGTGGCGTATGGCCGATGACCTGCAGCTTGCCGATATCGCGGAGCGGTTTGCGGTTCCACAGTAGTCCGTCGGGATGCCGCGGGTCATCAAGCGTGGCAAAATCCGATATGCCCGCATGGGAGATAAAGAGGTGTTCGTTTTCCCAATACAGGGGCAGGTTGAGAATCCAATTGGAATAATGGTCCGGGTCCACACCCACTTGGTCAAATTGGAAAAGTGTCTGACTGCCGCCATTGTTCAGCCAGTTTTTTCCGGCTACGGGGTCGGAGAGATACTCCTGCATCATGAGTTCGTGGTTGCCCTTGAGGAAAACCGTTTCAGCCCGAAAGTTTTGCTCGAGTTCAAACGCAAGGCGCAGCACAGCTGGAGAATGGTTGCCCCTGTCCACGAGGTCACCCAACTGGATCAAAATCTCCTCTCGGGGATTCCATTTTTCCAGAAGTTTGATAAATGTGTTCAGGCAACCGTGCACGTCGCCGACGATAAATAGGTCCATTTTTGGTTTTGATTTTTTCCCGGATCGGGGGCTTGTTAATTCTCACAAACGAATCCTTCAAATTGCTTGACCCGAGTCGATAAATTGACTATAATAGGCTGATGTTCAAATTTCTACACCTGAAAAACATTTTTGGTCAACGATAGGTTTTCCCGAAGTCGTGGGATTCCAAAATTGTTTTTCCCCAATTACTGAAACGTGCCAAACAGTCTCTAAAGTTGTTGAATATGAAAAATCGAATCTTTTCCTTTGCCCTGCTTGTGGCCCTAAGCATGGCCTGCATGAGCCAAAAAGACTATGTTGCCGAATTTGACTTTAATTATTCCGGTAATTTCAAACGGTACAAAACTTTCGGTTTTGTCAACAACCCTTTCCCCGAGTCAAGTGCCTATTATCAGACCATCGAAAAGACGATCTCCAATCGACTAGGTTCCCAGGGTTTCCGGGAAAACAGTGAAAAACCCGACTTGTTGATCAATTACAAGATCTTTACCGACACGGTTAAATACAGGGGGTATGATCAGCCAAATTTTGATTACTGGCTGCAAAGAAGGAGCGAGTACGTCGAACTTACTGAAGAGGAAGAACGCGAACAGCGTGAAAAAGACGAGAACTATAACCGCGTGAAGTTCACGGACAATAGCGGCATGTTGGTGATTTACGTGATTGACAACAAGCGTGGCAACACGATTTGGCAGGGATATACGGCGGCGAGCTTTGATTTCATGTCGCCCGAGGTGAATACCGAAATCACCAAAGCTACGTATCGGGTGATGGACCAATTCAAGGTTCTGACTCGGAATTAGCAGGATTCAGTTTGCAATGTATTTGGGGATGGTAGCAAAGCCATCCCCCTTTTTTTTTTTCAATACTGCTTTTGTTTCCAAGAACCTTGTGCTTGGATTTGACCAAGAAAATGCTGTGCGGCGGCGTTTTGGCATGCGGGGAACTGTTGGAAGGCGCAGACGATCTTGTGGAAATCGGAATGGTTTGGGATTTTCGGAAGGGAAAGTGGATTGCCAAAAAGGTAGAGCACGCATGGTTTCTTGGAAGCGATTGTTGAAAGCCTATCCAAAACATGAAGATCCAGCCCAAAGTTGTTGACAGGTTTGGCGGAGGGCACAAACAGGCTGGCGAGCACCCAATCATATTTCTCCAATTCATTTGCAATGTCCATTTCGCTATCGTCCAAGGTGAATGTTGGACAGGGAGAGTGTGCGTCGATGGTTTTGAAGAAGAGGTTTTGATCGGGTTCTTGTATTGAAAGTTTGGCCATTTTACCGCTCAATTGAAGGCCCTTGTCCACGACTACGCTCAGGAATTGCGGAGCTAATCGTTCCAAAAATGCCCGGTAATCTTCCCATTCAAAGTCAATGCTTGTGATTGGTTTTTCGTCATAAAGGCCCAATTTCTTTTTTAGGGTCATGATCTTTTCGAAGCTTGCCTCGATTTCTGCGGGATGCGCGTGTTGGGCGATCAAATCAATGCCTTCCCGTACATTTTCTGAAAAGCAAAGCAGGTCGTTTCCGGCTTCGAAAGCCTTCCATTCCAGTTCACCCGGTCTCGGAAACATGTTGCTGATCGCCTTCATATTCAGCGCATCGGAGACCACGATGCCATTGAATCCCAATTCGGTTTTCAGAAAATCTGTAATGATTTCACGGCTGATGGACGCGGGAATGTTTTTTCCTTGGGTCAATGCCGGCGCAGCCAAGTGCCCGACCATGACCATCCCAACACCTGCTTTGATTCCTTGCAAAAAGGGGAATATCTCTTCCTGCATCAACTGTTCTCTCGACTTTTGGATGACGGGCATGCCAAGGTGTGAGTCTACATCTGTGTCACCATGGCCTGGAAAATGCTTGAAACTGCCCTCGATCCCCGCTTTTCTCAATCCCCTGTAATAGGCCAAGGCAAATCGGCTGACTTTTTCGCGATCCGTGCCAAAAGAACGGTAACCGATGACGGGATTTTTGGGGTTGGTATTGATGTCCGCGACCGGGGCGAAATTGACATGGATGCCGCATTGGCGCAGGTCTTTCCCAATCCGATAACCCATTTCCTCGACCAAGTCCTCCGATTCGATTGGCATGGCCCCCAAGCTGATGGCGTAGGGGTACTGCGGGGTCTTTTCGACACGCATCGCCAGCCCAAACTCCGCGTCGATGCTGATCAGCAACGGGATTTCTGCCACTTTTTGGTAGCGTGTGATCAGCGCCTGTAGTTTTTCCAGCGTGTTTTCGTAGGAAAGCGTTTCTTGGCGCTTTTCAAAGTTGGCGGCGGCGCTGTGGCGGCTATGGAAAAAGGTGATGCCTCCGATTTTTTGCCCTCTTACCAAAGCCTCCATGGCTTGGATATTTTCCTCCGTATCGTGGATAAAGGCGGCAGGGGAAAAGAGTTGGGCGATTTTGTGCTTTTGATCCATGGGAATATTTCAGAGTTCGAATCAAGGGAATGTTTTTGTGATCGACAATCTATTTGGAAAACAAAAAACGAAAATCAAAACTGCTGCAACACATTCGCCAGCAAGAATCCCAGGTAATTGCCGACCGCATAGCCAATGATGCCAATGCTGATGCCGGAAATGAGGATTTGCCTGTTTTTCATGGAAGCGGCCGCAAGCGGGACAAAGGGCGGCGAACAAACCAAGGCCACGGAGGTGATCAAAGCTGTATCAGCATCGATTTTGAACAATCTCGAAAGCAGCAGGTGGATCAACAGCGAACCAAAAACCGCCAATGCGATATAGCCCAAAAGGGCAAAAGAAATGCTCGTCAGGTTCCTGATGTCTGCCATTGATGCGACGACCATGCTAAAGATCAGGATCAGGTACATGCCGGTTTCGAAGGTGTTTTCGATCTTGTTGATCGACCGGATAAAGGATGCCAAAATGCCCAAACTCGTGATTCCGAGGACGATAACCGCCATTTGGACGTTTTTGGGGACCAATTCCCCGAGGCCCACGCCGAGCGCAACAATCAAGACGGATATTCCGACAGCTTTCAGGAGCGGAAGCAGGGAATTTTTCTCCAAGACAGAAAAGAAGGATGTCGTCTTATCGGTAGGGGTTACAGCCACTGGGATCAGTTTTGATGGAAACGGCGGCAAAATTCGCCTAAACCACACCGGACCCAATGAAAGTACAAATGAAAGGTAGGCAATACCAACCAGTAAATCGTATGTGTGTACCAAAATGTAGGTGTCCGAGTCCACGTCGAGTATTAGTTTGAGTGCGGCGAGATTAGGCGTGCCGCCCGTATATACACCGACCAACAAGCCGGATATCTTCCAAAGCTCGTGCAATCCTGAGCCCCTGAAAATAAAGTAACCGGCCGTGACCACAGCGATGATGGAAAAAAGTCCCAAAAACAGTGAAACAACCGCTTTCCCGGCCATCTCTTTCCATTGACGGATGTTGGTTGAAAACAGCATCAATGGAATTGCCAACAAAATGCTGATGCTGATGAGAATGTCCTTCAGTTTGTAAATCCTAAATGCCAACACTTCCGACTCCGTGACCGTACCCGTTTCCAACATTTCCTTTACTTCGGGAAGGCCAAGATCGGGTCTGTTGACCATTTGTTCATGGAGATAATTGCCCATACTGGGCAGAATGCCTACGTTTCCCAAAATAATGCCGATGATGTAGGCGATGATGACCGGCCCGAGTTTGTCAAGAAATGACCAGCGGCGGCAAGTATACAATATCCCCATTGGCATGAGGACGTAGAAAAGAAGCAGGGTAATCAGCAGGATGCCCATAGGGGTGTCGGTATGGAGGGATTAGCCAAAGTTCAGGTTGTTGAAATATTTGATCTTTTCGTTGAGTTTCCGGAAATCAAGCTTGCCTTGCGCTTCCTTGAGGTGTTCAATGATCGCCAAGGACTTGTTGAGGCGTGAATTGCTGTTCTTGACCTTTCCAACAAGATAAATCAACGCGCGCTGTTTTCCTTTGGTCAAGGCAAAAAAGTGTGCACTGCCCTTTTCATCCTGGTCCAGAAGTACCTGGAGTTCCTCGGGCATTTCATGTCCGTATTCAGAATGGTCTTTTTCCAATGCAACCTCGACTTTCTGTCCTTCTTCGATTCCGGCCTTTTCACGGTTGCCCTTATTGACGAGGACAAACCAGTATTCTTTGGTCTTCATCAACGCAGCAGGGAATTTTACCTTTTGGGCGAGGTGGCAAATCACCCGCTTGTTGTCGCCTTCTATCAAGCTCTCAGCGATCTCGTCTGGGACAGGCACATGGTATTGCCAGAGTTTTGTGTTGAAATTTTCCAGAGTCGATTGAAATTGCTGCATGTTTTGGACGGAAATGCTGGAATTTCGCTTATTTTCAGGAATATAAAAAACCCAAAACCCATGAACCCAAATAGCCCCGACTCCAATTATTCGATTTCAAAAAGTAGCAATTCCGGTTTTTTGGATAGAAGCCAAGCCGGTTTTTTGCGTTTGCTGCAAAAGGAGGATTGGGATTTTTGGAAGGAAAATGGGTATGTGGTCATCCCTGGCGTAATTCCGAAAAAACAGGCCGCTCGAACGGCGGATTTTTTGTGGGATTATGAAGGCAAGGATCCGAAAAACCCAGATACCTGGTATCGAAAAACTGTCCCGGACATGGAAATGTCGGAATTGGTCAATACGGGAATGGTGGAGGTATACCATCACCAATACCTTTGGGACAACAGGCAGAATCCGAAGGTCCATGCGGCCTTTGCGGACATTTGGGGGACGGAGAAGCTTTGGGTTACCATCGACCGCGCCAATTTGAATTTTCCGATTCGCAAGGATTACCAATACAAGGGCTTTATCCATTGGGACTATGACCCTGTGACGAAGCCACAAAATGTGCAGGGAGTCTTAGCGCTCAATGACCAACTCGATGAAAACATGGGAGGCTTCCAGTGCATCCCGGAGATCTACCGGGATTTTGAGTCTTGGCGCGAAACGCAGCCTGCGGATTGGAAATATTTCCAGCCCGATGTGAGCGGCCAAAGGTTGACAAAGGTGCCGCTGCAAGCCGGAGACTTATTGATTTTTCACTCCCAACTACCCCATGGCATACGCGAAAACAGGAGCCCAGACAAGGTGCGGATTGCCCAATACATCTCCATGATGCCCGCCGAACCCGAGAATCAAGCGCTTCGGGATTGGCGCATCCAAAGCTGGCAAAACCGGGAAGCGCTGAAAGGATATGCCTTCCCCGGCGATCCCATGCAGCGGGAAAAGCGTTTTCCCGTGGCGGAATTGAGTGATTTGGGGAAGAAGTTGTTGGGTTTGGAGGACTGGGAGCCTTAGGGAAAGGAGGAAGGAAGAGAAATTGAGAATTATGAATTTATAATTATGAATTTAGAATGAGCATGGTAGCTTGGGGATAAGGGATGGGGTAGTGTTATACCCAGCTTTTTGATCATTTCCCCCACAGTCCTTTCTTTTTTTGACGGGCTTCGGCTTGGAGCTTGGCAAAGCGCTCGGCGTATTTCACGTTGGGCGGGACGGTGAGTGTCATCGCATAGCCTTCCCGGATGAGGTGTTCGTTGAGGAACGTGCCGTTTTGCAGGTAGGCGTAGGCCAGAGTTCGTTTGTACCGATCGGTCCTGCTGACGTCATACTCGAGGCGGACGGATTTGCCGAGGAGGAGCTTTTCGAGATAGGCTTTTGCTTCTTTGCCGTAGTAGCCGACATCTTTGTTGCCCGTTTTCCGGGATTCAGGTGCATCGATACCGATCAGGCGGATTTTTTCCTCTTTTCCATTGGACCTTTTGACCCAAAACGTATCCCCGTCGACAACTTTGGTGACCGGGAGGAATTGGGCGGAGACTGAGAAAGAAAATAATAGGAGAACGATAAGCCAAATCGAGGAACTGACTTTGATTGACCGAGACCTTAAAGGGTAATCTTCCGACATGATCGAGTGGGTGAGCGATTTAAAGACTGATCCGCAAAATAAAGCTTTGCCTGCTGTATGGTTCTAATCAGGGCTGAGCAATCTGCGAATTTTCAGGTAGCTCTGAATTTCTTCAAATGTATATTTCATTTCGATCGTCGGTATCAGCGGTTTGAAGCTATGATGAAGCCAACATGTTTCCACGATCTTGAGTGTATCATTTTGGATGGAAAATGACTCTGGCATGAAATTTCTGTCACATTCGACAAATCTCTCCAAGATTTCGTCGTGCTCCTCTTTACCAATTTCTCCCTCCTTCAAGAGTTTTCCGAGTTCATCGATGTGGTATTGGTATTGGGAATCTTTGTCTCTTTGAATCTTTAGGCCCAATTCTCCCGAAATATCGATGACCTCATCTATTGGAAGCCATTTGCCGGAATTTGTGGAATAGTTGAAGTATTCCCTCCAATAGTCACAATAGGCGTTGCACCATTCGATACCCATATTCAGCGAAAGGATTCCATGATTGTTGTAGGTGACCTCAAAGTCAAGGTCGACGATGCCATTACTCGTCCATTTGATCAGCGCCGAATCGAGGGATTCGTTTTGATCCTCGTTGGAAGTCAGTCGATTTACCAAGTCTCGGCTTATTAAAGAATCAAGGGCTAGGTTCCCCGCGCGAACTAGCGGAAATTTTAGTGTTTTTCCAGAAAAGCCTTCTGCCTTTTCACTTGATTCTAACACTAGGGTATCCACTTGGATGCCTTGACCAAAAGCTGATTGGCTGACTAGCAGAACTGTTACGATGACATATTTATACAAATTGGTTGTCATGCCGGGTTCCTATTCAACTCAAGACATTCCATTTTCATCAATAGCCTCTTTTTCAAGAGAAAATGACCCCTGTACAGATATTGGGCATAAAGGTTCATGGATTCGAAAAGCAGATTCAACTGGGATTCTTGGTAGGCACTGCCCGTGAAATAGGTCCATTTTCCCGTCGCAAACCTGTTGAGCGATTCCCTGTGTTCCGGGTTGATCTCTTTTACCATGATTTCCAAGTCCAATAACCAGGTAATCTCCTTTTTCAGGGATTCTTCCAGCGGCATCATGCTTCTGAAGTTGGACTGAATCTGTTCAAATGGTGTCGTGACATTGACAAATTGTACCGCATTGCTTACTTGGGCAAAAACGTCAAACTTCTCGGCGTAGCCTCTTTCATAATCTGTGTATTCCCTATAGTAGGTCGCAAACTTCGGTTCTTCACCTGTACCAAGCTCTTTTGCCAAACAATGGGCGTAGATTTTTTTGTCGTTTTCTTCGAGTTTCAAAGTCGCTTCATCTATCCTCCTCCTCAACTCATCGATCAGTGCGTCTGCATCCTTTTTCTGATATTTTCTGCCATCATAGTCAAAGGTTTTAAGCTCGATGTTACCATCCTTGATGTGGCCAAGCGTTACGAGGTCATTTTCCATCGCCGACTTCTCTTTGGCTATTTCCAAAATTTCTTGCCCAAAAAGCGACTCAAAATCCTGTTTACCTTCTTTGTGCGGCAATGAATCCGGATCGATCACCGTCGGATTGTGGTGGTCATAATAGCCAAGAAATAGCTCTGGGTAGGAGTTTTGGGAGTAATCCTCTTGATACGACATCCAAAAATCCTCCGCCGAAAGGAATACCTGTTTATTGTTATCCACAAACCCTTCAAATACTTTTTGTGTGAGTTGCTGCTGAAGCTGCTGGACATTCCTGAATAGGCCATTGGCAGGCTGGTAGTCCACTTGCCCTGGTTTGGCATTTGTCTTTTCGATTTCTTCCACACGGTCCTCGGTACTCGGGTGCGACGCCCATTGGTCCTTGACGACCAACTTGGATCGATTCAGGCGGTTCCATTCTTCGAGTGCCACCTGTGGAAATCCCGCCTTGATGGGGACTTGGTTTTTTTCGGCCAGAAAATTCATCACCCTTGTTTGCTCCGGGAATACGTTTTTGCTTACGATATGATCGTTTTTCTTCAGGTCGTAGAGGGAGAAAACAGCCCCTAGCGAACTGTCCGCCAATGAAATCCGCATGAGCGCACTGGCCATTGGTTGCGAACCAGCAACAAGCGCTGCGATTTGGTCGGCATGGAATTCCATTTCCCGGGAGAGTCCCATGTAGGTTTTGTTGACCAAACCGTAAAGTTTTCCGAGAATCCACTGGATGCCTTTCACAATCTTCACGGCTAGGAAGTTGAAGATGCTGAAGTATCCGCTGATGTTACCCCATCTTTCTATCATTTTCTCATAGCCGTCATTTTCAAAAAGCAGGTTAAAGATCACTTGGTTGACATGGTAAACATAGCTGCCCACTTTCATGGATTTTTGGGAAAAGTGCCCAAATTCGTGTGCCAAGACGGCTTTCAGTTCGGACTTTGTCAGTGAATTGACCAAACCCAGACCGATTTGGAGATTTTTTTGGATTGGGAGAAACATGCTCCAGAAGTTGGAATCGTAGAATACACTCGCATTTACATCCGCAGAGAGGTAGACCTTCTTTGGGAAATTGGTGCCTACTTTTTGGACGATTTCATCGATCATTCCAAAGAGTTCCGGATGATCAGCTCGTTGGATTTCCACCAAATGGGAGCGGTCAAATTTTTTACTGCTGAAGAGGAACTTCATCAGGAATATCAGCACAAAAACTCCCAAACTGCCCAGCCCCAGTCCCAAGACGATTGTGAGAAAGCTTGGATGGGACACGATGATTGCGAGTCCGGCGTACACACAAATGCCGGCCAGACCAATGGCGAAAAGGAAAAGGATCGTGTAAGAAACCAGAAAAACCACAATAGCTAGAACGGCCTTGGTGGTCTGTACCTTGAAGGCTGCCGAAACCGGGATGTCGATGGAATGCATGGTGCTTGGAATGGGTAGAATTAGTTTTCCAAAATAAGAGGCGAATTTGACTATTCCTAAAAAATGAGTTTCTAAATTTTAGATTTTGGTAAAAAGATTCAATGGGGGTCCAGCACCTGGAATTGCTGAAGTTTATCGGCGATTACGGGATAGAGCTGTGTTGTCCATCCTACCTCCTCGATCTCAGGAAAATCCTCGCCTTTCCGGAAATCCCTTGGGGCGATGATCACTTCGATTTTCCCTTTGCGCGCATTTGCGGCCATGAGAAACACTTCCTCGATTGCCACGTCGCCGATAGGGATGCAGCCGATGGTGACGAATTTGCCATGGATGAATATATCGCCGCCCAAATTGCTGCGTCCATCGGACTCCGCCATGCGCAGGTCAAAAGCGTTGGGGTAGTTGACTTTCAGGGAAAGGTGGTAAGTGCTGTTGGGGTTGAGGTATTCGATTTCATATAGGCCTTCCGGAATCTGTCGGTCGCCCTCACGCAGTTTTGGACCCAATTTTCCGCTGAAGGCCGTAAAAGGATACGTTTTGATCTGGATCCATTTTCCCGCTTTTTCAGTCCAGACCTCGAGTATCCGCTCCTCTTTCATGCCGATCAAGACCAACTTTTCCGGCCAATCTTTGATGGCGATTTGGGAGAGCGAAGGCTCAAGGCGTTGCCATACGTCGGTTTCATACCGCGTTTTGATGGATTCTACAGTTTCCATTTTTGAATATTTTTTGAGAAACGGATGCCAGAGCGCCCGCCCGTAATGCCAAAAGGCCCCTGCTGCGAGCAAAACAATTCCAATCGAAAAAGCATAACTTTTCATGGAAGGGTGATTAGTAAATGGGATACTTTCAAATTTAAAATCCTCGTCCTCTGCCCACAATCTTTTCCGACTAAAAATTAATCCCGTAATCGGTCCCTTCCGGCGCTCTCGACGGCTGTTGCTTGATAAATTGGATTTAATCCATCAATGAATTCCCTCCAGTTCGAAATAGGCGCCCTTGGTCTTGTCCAGCACGGCTGAAAGCAGTTGGAAATTTTCTGGTGTGGGGGAGAGATCGATGAACTTGTCAACGATGCTGCGGTTTTTGTAAATCACAAAGGTGTTGGAAACGGCTGGATTGATTTGGTTCAAATGGGCTTCGGTAGCCGCATCAGAGAATGAAGGTACGAATGTCAGGGCTGTTTTTTGGAGTCCGAGTTCCTTGCCGAGGTTTTCAAGCTCGGTTTGTCTGGTATTTTTGTCGAATGAATGAGGGTTTCCATAGACAAAGTAGGCTTTGAGATAATGTTGCCGGCGGATGCTTTCCATTTCGAGGAATTGCAGCCATTTTTTGATATCCTCCCAATTTGGGTTTTCCCCCACGAAATAGAGGATACCATGGTACCGCCCGTATTTGCAGACGGGGCATGCTTGGCTGCCTTTGTCCGGCCCGTATGCATGGAAAGGAATGAAGGACGGTTGGTCCTCGCCTATATTGAGACCCGATTGTTTTTCAGCGGCGGGCTTTTTGGGATAGTTCGGAACGTTGAGGCCCAAGACTAGGTCATGTTCCGCAACTTGCAAATCCCCGTCTATCAAGACTCGGACGATACCGCTTCCGCATCGATTTTCCGGGGGATTCTTTTTCAAAGCAGGCAGCAGCAAGGCATCGTCATCAAAGACGATGTCGTCAGGATAATACGCGTTGGCCACATCCGGTTCCCGGATCGACAGATGGATATGCGCCGGCAGGTTTTCGTTGGGATAGGGGGCTGGACGCAGGGTGTAGATCGCGTAGTGCCCATTTGCATCGGTCTTGACCCATCCCCGGAGATGGCCGTGCTCTTTGGCTTTTGGATGCATTCCTTTACCGGGGGAATAATAGCCATCCTTGTCCGTATGCCAATAGTAGAGGATGATATCTGGTGCGGGCGTTTTTCCGTCAATTTGGAAAACCGTGCCCGTCACAAGCAACTTTTGGCCTTTTTCATACCAACCTGCACTGGTATCGACGGCGTTGATGTTTTCTGGCATGCCGATGTACATCAGTTCGCAGCCATCGCAGCCGCCCCCGACAATGTCGATTGGATTTTCAGTTTGCGTGGATGAAGTTTGATGCTGGTTTTGTTGGGCTTGGCAGCCGATGATTATGAATGGCAGAAATAGGTTTGCTAAGAAGGCTATGCAATTTCTCATTTTGTTTTTTTCTAGAAAAAAGCGCCCATTCGCAGTAAAAAACAAAATAAATACGGCAACACGATGCTAGGATGCGGTATCCTGTGGGGTGGATTCCAGCTTACCTTTAAATCCCCTTACATAGTTGCGACTGAGGCGGAGCATTGTGCCATCCTTGAGTGAGACGTCATAGTCACCATTTTGCCTTGATTGATGGGACTTTACAAAGGTTAGATTGACTATCGTCGACTTGTGGATGCGTAGAAAGAAATTGGGATCCAACTTGCCGGATAGGGATTTCAAGGTTTCGGACAAGAGGTATTTCTTTTCGCCCACATGGATATTGGTATATGGGGGATTGGCAGAGAGGTAGGCAATTTGTCTGGTGTCAATATGTACATAGCTTTCACCTTCCTTTACGACCAAGGAAGCGGGATATTCGACCACCGGCAGATCGATTTTGAGCTGTTTTCTCTTTTCCCAAAAAAGAAAAAAGCCGATTGGCAATGAGTATAGTGCCAAAAGCGCAAAGTAATATTCCAAAACACCGTATTGGAACGATTGCCAATACGGAAAAGCTTGTGGAAAGAAAACGGCCGAAATCAACCAAATCAAAGTGGGGTAGGCAAACGCATGTCCCAAAATTGGGCCGAGTATCCAAAGCGGGAAGTTTTCATTTTTTGCGAAGCGAAACTGCAAAATCCAAAACGGAATAAAGAGCCACCAAAAACTACTGAACAGGAATGACTCCGAAAAATAGTAGGAGTGTCGCTGAAATCTCGACTCCCAATAGTCGAAGGAGAGGGTTAGGAGGATGCATATGAAAATTGGGACCGCAAAAGCTAAAGTCTTTTTTGATTTCGATATGCTGCGGTAAATGCTCAATGTAGATTTACATTCAATCGGTTCCAAACACTACACCGCCCACTTCCGATCTCCGGTAAAAGCCACGTTGAGCCACTTTTTGAGGCTGATGGGCTTCATTTGGGACAGGATTTCCTCTCTAATTTGATCTTGTTCTGCCAGTGTCGGTTGCCAGCCATCCGGAGACACAACGAAGTCGATCTCGATAAACAACTTTGGACCCGACTTGGAAACACGGAGGAATGATTCCTGAAATTTGTATTTCTTTTCCACGCCCTCGACTATCTCGTCGCAAAGGTCATAGTATTTGTCATCGGCAGCCATGTCGACAAGCTCCCGTATCTGCCTTCCCATGTTTAGGATCGGGACTTTGAGGAAATAGGCCGAGACAAGCATGACCATGATGGGGTCCATGTACGGCTGATATCCTACAAATGGTGTAAACTCAAGCCCGAAAGACAACATAAATCCAGCGAACACCGCCAAGCTTAGGAAAGTATCCATCAGCCATTGCTGTGATTCGGCTTCCACGAGACCGGAGGCGGAGGAGTTACTTTTTTTCTTGAGAAAAAGATACACCAAGTAGCACCCGACGGTGGCAATAAAGGCATAAACCACGCCCGAACCAGCGTTGACTTCTTGCCCTCCGGAAATGAAAGTCGAAAATCCCGAGAAGAACGAGAAGAGACAAAGGATCGTGATGACAAGGAACTTTCCCAAAATGATAATCGGCTCGATCATTTCCTTTCCGTAGGGAAAGCGCTCAAAGTCCTGTTTTTGCATGTAGCTCGCTGTAATCAGTGAGATAGAGGAAAGCCCCACGCTTATCAGGGAGTAAATACCATCGAACAGGATGATCTTGGAGTTGACGACCACACCCCATACGACCGCCAACACAGCAAAAAAGAGTGCACCAAAGACCGATATTCGGAGTAGGCTGTTTTCTTTACTGTGGTTTGTGGTGGACACGTTGTTGTTGGACATATATAGAGCGAAATGAATGTTGATTTTAGAAAAAATTCCGCAGATTGGCTACTTGGCATGCCGATTCCTTTTGGATAATTCTGTTTTTTCAGTGAATTTTCAAATTGAACTATCCCTGGCGTCCTTTTTATGATTTACTCCAAAATAAAGTTTGTTTTTCAGCTTGTTTCCTTATTGATTTTATTCAGCATGTCCAATGTTTTGGCCCAGGGGACAAAAGGGAAGGAGCCAAAAATAGGTTTGGTTCTCAGCGGCGGTGGTGCAAAGGGCATGGCACACGTGGGCGTATTGCGCTATATGGAAAAAGCGGGGATCCGCCCCGACTATATCGTAGGGACGAGTATGGGTTCGGTCATCGGTGGGATGTATGCGCTTGGCTACAGCGCGGACGAATTGGAGGCCATCATCCGGAGCTCCGATTGGGAGCTGATCGTGTCCAATCGGGTCGGGTTCAATGATATTTCCTTTGAGGAAAAGGAATACTACAACCGCTATATCGTGGAATTACCGGTGGTAGGAACCAAGGTGGGTTTTCCGTCCGGATTGATAGAGGGGCAAAAGCTTGCCGAGACGCTGCATTATTACACTTGGCCGGCCAACGAAATAAGGAACTTTGACAGCCTCCCGATCCCCTTCCGTTGTATCGCAACTGACGTCAGAAACGGCGAAGGTATTGTCATCAAAAGTGGTTCTCTGCAGGATGCATTGAGGGCAAGTTTGGCGATTCCGACGTTTTTCACGCCCTTTGATATGGACAGTACGCTAGCTGTCGATGGTGGAGTCGTCAATAATTTTCCAGTCGATGTGGTCAGGGAAATGGGTGCGGATATCGTCATCGGCGTGAATGTCAGTGATGAAGATTTTATTGACCCAAAGGAATTGGGGTCATTCGCGGCGATTTTGATGCAGATTGCCATGTCCAAGTCCTATAGCAAGTTGATAGATAACATCAAAAATACGGACATCTACATCAAACCGGATTTGAAGAATAATTCCACAGGGAGTTTTGGAAAATATGATGAAATACTGCGCCTTGGGGATGCGGCGGGTCAGCAGTACTACGAAAGATTCAAAGCCCTGGCCGATAGCTTGGGTATCAATCGACCTACACTTGGAATTGGCTTGGAGGTCGAACCGATACATGTTTCAAAAATCGAAGTAAGTGGGAACAAGCTTTTTTCTGATCTCCTGATCACCTCGAAGCTTGGCATTGAAGAGGGAGACATCGTTACTAGAAACCAAGTGCGGGATGGCATATCCCGTGTTTTTGGTATCAATGGATTTTACAAAGTCGATTACAGCCTGATAAAACAGGAGGACGATTCGCATATCCTGCAAATCAGGACACGCGAAAAACCCAAGAATCTCCTTTTTGCCTCTTTCCACTACGACAATGAGTTTTCTGTGGGATTGGTACTCAATCTGACCATGCGCGATCTTATCGGAAAATCGTCCCGAACCGTAGTCGTCGGGGATATCTCCGAAAATCCGAAACTGAGACTCGATTACTACAAGTACTTTGGGATGAAAAAGAAGTATGCGCTCTTTCTTCGCTATGAATACCTCAACCAGGAAATCCCGGTATTTGAAAATGGACGTAGTGTGGACCAGAATATCAACCGCGAACGCAGGATTCTTGCAAATATCATGTCCACCCAATCTTTGAAAGAGACTTTTGTGATTGGTTTGATGAACGAAAATGAGAAGTCCAGCTCTAGGTTCAATGTCCGCACGCCCGAAGATGTGAAAAATGCGGCTCGGAACTTTTGGGGTGTTCGCTTCATGTATTACCGCAACTCCCTCAACGACCGAAATTATGCGACAAGGGGCGCTGAGTCTATTGTGGAACCCATGTTTCAATTTGGGAACAAATTTAGCCTCAACTTGAACGAGGGAGTTGACACGCTTTTCCTCGACACCGAAATAGGCACTTTGCCTATTCCCGCTGAATTGATCCCGACCTTGGTCAACTCAATTACCCCCGGCCCGTACATGACGTTCTATTTCAAATATATCAAGTATTTCCCCCTGAGCCGGAAATTTCAGGTGGTCCCGACTCTGGCCACGGGTCTGACCGTGTCAGGTGAAAGCGAAAACAAGATATTCAGCAATTTCTCCGCGGGTGGACATCAGCGGATTCGATTCAATGATACCAGAGTATGGGGTTTGAATTATCGGGAATTCAATGCTGCGAATATTGGCAAAATCGGCGCTGAGCTGCAATATGTGGCTTTACCCACGGTTTACTTCCGAACGGGGTTCAATCTTGCCAGCTTCAGCGACCACGTCCCGTTGGAGCAATGGGGGACCGCATTTTTCGACCAATTGGGTGACAACGCCCTGTTTGGGTATGGGGCTGATATCACGCTCAAGACCTTGCTAGGCCCAATTACGGGTGGTATCAGTACCAATACCGTGGACAAGAATGTGCGTTTCTATCTTTCGGTAGGCTACTCCTTCAATTTTGCGGATCGCTGATCCGATTGAAAATCAGCCATGTTTGTATTGCATATTTTGACAATTTCCCAGACTTTTGTGGGGTTATGAAGGTCTTCGATTTTACCTCGCTCATTTAAGTTCCGAATTAACCATTCGCGGACCATTGTTTCACTTGCCTTTTTTGAGGCTACACCTTCATTTCCATGACAATCAAATCATTCATAAAGCATTTCAAATTGGCCGTTAGCGGCTTTGAGGAGGATTTTACCCAAATCAGCATCAAAAAAGCGATTTTTTATCTTTCCATTCCCATGATCTTGGAGATGGCGATGGAGTCGCTTTTTGCAGTGGTGGATATCTTCTTTGTTGGAAAACTCGGTGTGCATGCGGTGGCTACGGTTGGGTTGACTGAGTCCGTATTGACGATTATTTATTCCATTGCGATGGGCCTCAGTATGGCGGCCACGGCTATAGTCGCAAGGCGGATTGGAGAAAAAAAGCCCAAAGAGGCTTCTACATCCGCATTTCAGGCCATTTTGGTATGCTCTATATTCGCTATTGCCATCGCGGGATTGGGAGTTTGGCAAGCCAGGACTTTGCTGAGTCTGATGGGCGGAGAGCCTGAGGTGATTGAATCCGGCTATCGCTATACGCAGATCATTTTTGGTGGCAATGTGTTTGTAATGTTGCTTTTTCTTATCAACGGTATCTTCAGGGGTGCTGGCAATGCGGCAGTCGCCATGAAGGCGCTTTGGATCGCCAACGGTGTCAATATGGTGTTGGATCCGATATTGATCTTCGGAGTTGGTCCGATCCCAGCAATGGGATTGGAGGGCGCTGCGTGGGCAACCACCACAGGCAGGGGTGTGGGTGTAGTTTTCCAGTTTATCGTCTTGTTCAACGGCGGCTCGGTGATCAAGTTCTATTGGGAATCCCTCAAACTCGAACTTGCCACGGTATGGTCAATTCTCAAGATTGCTTCTGGTGGAATGGGTCAATTTCTCATCGAATCGGCGTCATGGATCTTCCTGATGCGGATTATTTCTGACTCTGGCTCCGTGGCGCTTGCGGGATATACGATTGCGGTTCGTATCATCATCTTTGCTTTGCTTCCTGCTTGGGGACTTTCCAATGCCGCTGCGACCTTGGTAGGGCAAAATCTCGGTGCTTTGCAACCCGGAAAAGCAGAACGTTCTGCTTGGTTTTCTGCCAAGTTGGCTGCGGGATTTCTGGGGCTTTGCTCCGTGGTATTTATTGGGGGTGCCGGATTCTTCATTTCCATTTTTAACCAACAAGCTGACGTCATCGACGTCGGTAGGATGGGCTTGACGATCATTTGCTTGGGCTATGTGTTTTTTGGATTTGGGATGGTCATGAGTCAATCGCTCAATGGTGCTGGCGATACCAAAACCCCCACGATCATCAATTTGGCGGTACTTTGGGGATTTCAGATTCCCTTTGCCTACGTGTTGGCCAAGACGCTTGGACTGGGGGCAAATGGCGTCTTTACCGCGATAGCAGTCAGCCATTCGCTCCATGCGGTAGTCAGTACTGTTGTATTCAGAAAAGGCAATTGGAAGTTGGTCAGTGTTTAGGCGGTCGATTGGTTTGGTAAACAGTGCCGAAATCCAGTGACAGGAGAAAACATGTTTTTTGAATTTGAAGCATTTATTCCTAGTTTTAAATAGATCAATTTTTCTCAAAAAGATGGCAGATAAAACCGCATACAACAATCTCAAAGGCCTGCTCGAAGGCATTTCGGCCGACGGAAGGATCAGTTCCAATGAGTTCCAAGCGCTGAAATCTTGGTGCCAGACACATCAGCAGCTTGCTGAGGAAAAGAAAGTTTTTGGTCTTTTTCATAAGAAGATCCTGAAAATCGTCTCCGATGGAAAAGTGACGTCTGAAGAAATCGGCGAAATGAAGCAAATCCTAAATAAGTATGAGTATTACTTCAACTTGTCGGTGGACTTGAAGGCCGATCTTCATTTCTTACAAGGGATTTGCTATGGAATCATGGCCGACGGGGATATCAACAAATACGAGCTCCACATGCTGAAACAATGGCTTTCGGATAATGCACCAATCAGGACCACCAAGCCTTTTGACGAAATCTATGGCATCATAGAATCTGTATTGGAAGATGGTAAGATCGATGATGAAGAATACAAAAAACTCCAAACCTACTTCAAGGAATTTATCAAACTGGAATAAATACCGAAAGCCCCTTTGATCCGAACCGAGGGGCTTTTTTCATGTATCAAGAACGCCTGTGCCTCGGGTTTCTTCAGATTTTTTGGTTTTGGTCCAAACTTGATTTCCTTGTCTGCCATTTTTTCCACGACATCTTTTGTCATTGATTTTTATGATCGGGAGAAATTCCTTTGATTTAAATTCTAACAGCATCGACACTCATGGAAAGTTTTTTGAAGGAAACCGCTTCCGCCATTCTAAGGGATTACAAGGACCTGCACAACTTGGTCCTTGTCCTGCCCAACAGACGCGCGGGATTGTTTTTCACGCAGCATTTGGGCCAGTTAATAGATAAGCCCACTTGGATGCCACAGGTGAAAACGATCGAGGACTTATTTTTCCAATTGGCGGGAAAGAGACCGGCGGATGATTTGACATTGATTTTTGAGCTTTATCGGGTTTACCAAAACATCCATCCCCAACCCGAGTCATTTGACCGATTTTATTTTTGGGGCGAAATGATCCTGAAGGATTTCAACGACCTTGACCAGTTTATGGTCGATGCGGGAAAATTGTACCATCAGCTTTCCGAACTCAAGGAACTGGAATCTGATCTGGGGTACCTGAGTCCAGCCCAGATCGAGTTGATTAGGCAGTTTTGGCGTTCATTCGAACGACAGGACCGCAAGCATCAGGAGAAATTCCTCAAATTTTGGCAGTTGCTCGGGCCGCTTTACCAGTCTTTTCAAAGTGCCTTGGAACTGTCGGGTTTGACCTATTCGGGACGGATTTATCGGCAGGTGGCAGAAGACCTGGAAAAGCTGGAGCGACCTGATAAGCATTTTGTTTTTATAGGTTTCAATGCCTTTACCCGAACTGAGGAAAAATTGGTGAAGCATTTCGTGTCCAGTTTTGGGGCCAGGATTTTTTGGGATGTGGACCACTATTATGTGGAGGATGAAAGGCAGGAAGCAGGTTTGTTTTTTCGGGATTATCGTAACGACAGGATTTTTGGACCGACCTTTCCCAAAGAACTGCCAAAATTTATCGGTGGGAGGAAGCATATGGTCAAAGTGTACGCGACACCCCTGAAAACTAGCCAGGCAAATGTCGTAGGAGCCATTTTGGAACAACTCGGACCTGAAGAAAATTGGGAGCAGACGGTTGTCATATTGCCGGATGAGGGTTTGCTTTTTCCCTTGCTTCATGCCCTGCCGCCACAAGTCCAAAAAGTGAACGTGACGATGGGCTACCCGGTCAAAAACTCGCCGGTATATGCGTTTTTGGAGTCTGTATTGGAATTGCAGCGGTATATCAGGCTTGTTGAGGGTGAGGTGTTTTTCTATCATAATCCGTTAAGGAATCTCCTCGCAGCACCTTATCTGAAGGAACAAAACCAAGTGTTTGTCGAGGATCTTTTCCAACAGATGGTCGAGCAAAATCTCATTTATATCCCGCAGCGGGTCTTACACGAGGGAGGTCCATTTTTTAGGCTGTTGTTCCAACAAGTCGCTTCAAAGGATTTGTTTTCTTATCTCTCACAGGTTATTCAGTCCCTTGCGGAAGGCATGAAAGATGATTCCCTACAGCGCTCTTACCTGTACCAGAGCTTTCGGCAACTCAATCGGCTCAAAGAAGTATTCGAAGGGCAGGGTGCCTTGGATTTGGACAGGGAATTGTTTATCCGACTCTTTAGACAGGTTTTTCAAGAGGTCAAGTTGCCATTTGAAGGCGAACCTTTGGAGGGCTTGCAAGTCATGGGCGTGCTCGAGTCACGGAACCTGGATTTCAAGCGATTGATCATCTGCAATATGAACGAGGGGAGTTTCCCCCCATCTGGCGGCATCAATTCCATGATCCCATTTAATCTGCGTAGAGCGTTTGGCTTGCCCGTGCAGGAGCAAAATGACGCCATCTATGCCTATACCTTTTATCGGCTTCTCCACCGGGCACAGGAAGTCCATATGTTGTACTGCACCAATGCTGACCAAGGAAAGGCGGGGGAGAAAAGTCGCTACATCCTCCAAATGGAAACCGAAATGCAGGCTGATATCCAGGAGCAGACGGTGTTTATCCCCGTGGGCGTAAATAAAACCAAGGAAATTTCAATCGAAAAAACTCCCGATACCCTGCGGGCTTTGGAGAAGTTTCTGCTCGGTGCAGATGGGAAGTCGGAACGGGCTTTTTCTCCTTCCGTGCTCAACGCGTATTTGGAATGTCGGCTGAGGTTTTATTTTCAGGAAATTGCGGGGATCAAAGAAAAAGAGGAAATCAGTGAGGAGGTGGACGCTTCCGTGTTTGGAAACATAGCCCATTACAGTATGGAGTTTTTGTATGGGGGATTCATCGAGCGGAAGAAAAGGGATACGTTGGAGCCCGGTGATTTTGAAGACTTGAAGAAGAACTGGGTCTTCCCGGCGGTTGAAAAGGGCATTCGGAAGTTCTACCGATTGGACGAGCATGCTGATACCAAACTAAGTGGACA
Organism: Mariniradius saccharolyticus AK6; assembly: GCF_000330725.2. GTDB lineage: Bacteria > Bacteroidota > Bacteroidia > Cytophagales > Cyclobacteriaceae > Mariniradius > Mariniradius saccharolyticus. The sequence goes on from NZ_AMZY02000003.1 coordinate 51,260, forward strand.
ACTCGCTATCGTCAGGGATGTAATGCAGAAGTACCTTGAGCGTATATTGGATTTGGACGAGGTAGATGCGCCATTTACTTTGTTGACGATGGAGAAAAAATATCAGGCTTCGGTGGCCTTGGAGGATGGGAGGTTCGTTGCACTCAAAGGCTTCATCGACCGGGTGGACCGGAAAGGGGAGATCATTCGTTTGATCGATTACAAGTCAGGAAACGACGAGAAATCATTTTCGGGTATCGAGAGTCTCTTTGACCGAGGAGCGGAAAAGCGCAACAAAGCGGCATTCCAAACGCTGTTTTATGGGCTCCTGTACCAATCCACCAATTCGGAAAACACCTCTCCACTCAAACCCGCGCTCTTCAATTTTCGGCAGATTTTTGAAGAGAACTTTAATCCATACCTGCAGCTAAAGATTGGTCGCGCTCAATACGAGGAAGTCCAAGATTACAGCGGTTTTTCGCAAGAATATGAGATAGGGCTAAGGGAAACACTCGAGGAATTGTTTGATCCGTCCGTTCCATTTTCCCAAACCGAAATCGTGAAAAAGTGTGAATACTGTCCTTATAAGGTGATTTGTGGGAGATAGAAAACTATCATTCAGGCGGTTGCCTCTTTGATTACTTCCAAATTCGACTCAAGTAATGAATTTCCTGATCCGCTTTGAATCCCTCAAGCGCCAATTGGGTGTAGGGTTCCTTGGGAAATACCAATTCCGTAATCACCCGCTCTCCACCGTTGATAAATACTTCAATCGAAGATTGATCGATAAAGACTCGTAAGGATTGGATTTGGATTCCTTCCAGTGGCAATTGATGCACCTTGCCAAATTCGGCATGGAAATCCGTCTTTCCAGAAGCTGAGCGGTCGAAGAAAAAGTTGTCGCCACTTTTTCCCAATTTGACCGATTCCCCGGCTTGGTTGCTGAAGGTAACTGTGAAATCGCCCGCTTCGGGATTAAGTTCAAGTTCGACCAAGGGCTCCTCAAATGTTATTTGTGGCCCGGAAATTTTTGTCGTTTTGGTTCTCAGTGATTCCAGTTCTTGGGCAGGCTGGGAGTGTAGTTGGAAATTTCCCTCTTTCTCGGCCAAAACCAAGCTTCTTGGCAGCGTCATCGCCGAGCGCCAAGGATGTGTCGGGACGATTTGGGCGTATTGCCAATTGCTCATCCAGCCGATAAACAGCCGTCGTCCATCGGATTCAGGGATATTGGACCAAGTGACGCCGGCGTAATTGTCTGCACCGTGGTCAAGCCAAAGTGTTTTGTCCGTGTTCGGATTGAAATTCTTCCCATCAAAATCCCCCACAAAATACTGCGTTGCCGATCCTCCTTGCGGTCCGCCGGGATTGATCGAAACCAACAAAATCCATTTGTCTTTTCCAGCATCACTCCGGATTGGGAAAAGGTCAGGGCATTCCCAAACGCCGCCGTAGGCTGCCCAAGGGGGATTGAATTCACTTTCGAGCGACCAATCCAGCAGGTTTGGCGAGGAATAGAATTGGATACGGTCCTGTGCAGCCAAAGCCATGATCCATTTTCCGGGACCTGTGGCGGGCTGGTACCAAGTGACTTTTGGATCGCGGAAATCCCTGATGCCGGGGTTTTTCAAGACGGGATTGCCTGCATACTTGGTCCATGTCCTTCCCCGGTCGAGGCTGTAGGCAAGGCCTTGGGTCTGGAAGTCGATAGTGCCGTTTTTCTCCCCAATCGGATCGTGGTAGGTGTACAAGGCAACCATCGCCGGATTCTCCTTGCTACCGAGCCCGCTCGTATTTTCCAAATCCATCACAGCCGAACCGGAGAATATGTATCCCAAGGAATCCGGCACCAAGGCCACCGGCAAGTTTTCCCAATGGACCAAGTCCTTGGAAACCGCGTGTCCCCAATGCATCGGTCCCCAAACAGTGCTGTCGGGGTAGTACTGGTAGAAGAGATGGTACTCTCCGTCCCAATACACCATGCCATTGGGGTCATTCATCCAATTGGCAGGTGGCGAAAAATGGAACTGCGGGCGAAATAGCTCGGAGTATGCGGCAGACGTATCTGTTTGTTCAGTTGGCTTTTCGGAACATGAAAAAGAAAAAAGCATGGCAATGCCCACCAACAGCGTACCCATAAAGTTACAACGTGCCATTTGAAATGATTTGAGTGTTATTCAGTTCGATTCCATTTTTTTTCAACCACAAAAGAGGCAAAAGAAAACAAATGAATTTCGATGACTCAGGTCTTTTGTTCCTTTTGTGGTTCTATCATCTTCTTTAATATCTATCCTCCAAGCAGAGATTCTAAGTCATTTTCCTCCAATTGAATCACAACTTCTTCAGTCCCTTGGTCTCTTCCTTGCTGGCTTCGCGGATGCTGATGGCGTAGCCACCGCCCGGTGCGGAAGCCTGGGAAAGCTTGGATTTGGAAGTTACCACAACTTTGCGGATGGTATAGGCTTGGGGATTGTTGCGGAAATGTGCGTCTGCAGCATCCGCATAAATGGTCGCGACATAAGTCTTTCCAGCTTCCAAAAAGTCGAAACCTATAGTAGAATTCCGCTTCTCATAGCCATTGACATTGCCGACAAACCATTCCCCGGTTCCCTTGGCTTTCCGGGCAATGGTCAAATAATAGCCCGGTTCGGCCTCGAGGTATTTGCTGATTTCCCAATCGATGGCTACGTCCTTGATAAATTGGAAGGCATCGGAGAATCGCTCATAATGTTCGGGTAAATCGGCAGCCATTTGCAAGGGGCTGTACATCGTCACATAAAGTGCTAGCTGATTGGCAATTGTGGAATTGACCCAAGAATTGTTATTCGGATTGATCTTGCTGATATCCATTTCAAAGATACCCGGTGTGTAGTCCATCGGCCCCCCGAGTTGGCGGGTAAAGGGAAGCACCGTCACGTGGTTTGCCTTGCTGCCACCAAAAGCCTGGTATTCGGTTCCACGGGCGGATTCGTTGGCGATGAGGTTTGGCCAGGTTCTCGCGATTCCCGTTGGTCTGACGGCTTCATGGGCATTGACCATGATCTTATACTCGGCGGCTTTTTCGATCGCATATTGATAATGGTTGACAATCCACTGGCTGTAGTGGTTGTCGCCACGGGGCAAAATGGAGCCCACATAGCCACTCTTCACCGCCGGATAGCCGTGCTCATTCATAAATTGATAAGCCCGATCCATGTGTCTTTCATAATTGCGAACCGAGGACGAGGTTTCGTGGTGCATGATCATTTGCACGCCTTTGCTTTTGGCGTAGTCGCGGATTCCCTCAAGGTCAAAGTCGGGATAGGGTGTGAGGAAGTCGAAGACAAAATCCTTGGAATTGCCAAACCAGTCTTCCCATCCCACATTCCAACCTTCGACCAAAACGCCGTCAAATCCATGCTTGGCTGCGAAATCAATATGTCGCTTGACATTGGCGGTATTGGCGCCATGCTTGCCGTTGGGTTTGGCTTTGGAGAAGTCGGTCACGCCGATTTCCACCGCCGGAAATTCATCTGTGTATGCCCAAGAACTTTTCCCAGTGATCATTTCCCACCAAACGCCGACGTATTTCATCGGCTTTATCCAAGAGGTGTCTTCTATTTTGCTCGGATCGTTGAGGTTGTAAGTCATGCGGGAAGCAAGGATATCACGAGCGTCATCACTGACGATGATGGTGCGCCAAGGGGTTTTGGCGGGCGTTTGGAGATAGACTTTTTCACCGTTGGCGCCCGGTGTCAGCCAGGATTGGAAGATGAAATTCTTGTCATCGAGATTAAGGTGCATTGTCGAATAGTTGATCAATGCGGCCTCGTGGAGATTGATATAAAGTCCCTCATCGGTTTTCATTTGGAGGGAAGTTTGTACCCCGGTGTTGGAAAAAGGAAGCTGCGCCAGGTTCGCGGTGACCGCTTTTTCCATCAATCCGCGGATTTCCGAAAGCCGAGATTCCGTATAGTCGTATTCCTGCGTATCATAATCCCCCGCGATCCAAAAAGCCTTGTGGTCGCCTGTCATGGCAAATTGGGTGAGCTCGTCACTAATGACGAAATGCGCCAATTTAGCCTGAGAGGGAAACTCGTACCTGAATCCCAAGCCTTCGTCAAAAAGTCTGAACCGTACCAAAAGTACCCGTCCTGTAGAGGCTTGGGTGAGCGTCACGGCCATTTCGTTGTAATGGTTGCGGATGGTTTTTTCTTCGCCCCATACTGGCTCCCAAGTCTCGTCAAAAGTCGATTGTTCTGTTTTCGTGACCGAAAATCCATCAGCAAGGCTTGGCTGGTTTTTGATTTCAAAGCCCAAAAGACTGGGTTTGATAACGGATTTTCCCTTGTATTCAAGGCTGTATAGCGCTTTCCCGTTCTGAAGCTCGAAGGTGAGTTTTTGATTGCCGTTTGGGGATAGGAGCGTTTGGGCGATCAATGTCCAACTGAAAAACACAGCTAAGGCTGTCAAAAAAAGATATCTTCTCATTTCTATAACTTTTGGTTTGAATAATTGGCAAGAATTGTTCTTTCAAAAATAAGCCATTATCCTCCAAATCCTGCCATGATCCACTTTTTAAACCAACAAATTCAGGATTGCAGAAGATTTGCCGCAAACTGATGGATTTTTACGTGCCCTTTTTGAATCTGATGAGTTTGTACAATTCTGTCACCCAGAATATTGACGACGACAGGCCAACCCAAAGAAGGAAATCAAAAAGATTTACGGGTTCGAAGGAAAAAAACGAAGACAAAGGCGTTTCAATGATGACGATTTGTATCAACACCGAAATTGCAAGTGCATAGTTAACCCATTTGTTGCTAAATAGCCCAATCTTGAATGATGAGCCTGTAAGGTTCCGCATGTTGAAGACATTAAAAAGTTGGCTGAATGCAAGCGTAATGAATGCCATGGTTCTGGCCTTTTCCAAACTGATTGGGAAATAAATGTAAAACGCAGCGAGTGCCAAGCCCGTCATCATCACCACATTAATAATCAAAAAAGGCAAAACGGTGCGGTTTAGTATTTTCTCGCTTTGGGGGATCGGAGGTGAAGTGAGTTCAGCTCCATGGCCCTGTTCTGCGGCCAATGCCTTATCGCAGAACCCGTCCGTCACCAAATTGATCCAAAGGATTTGGGTAGCTGTCAGGGGCATGGGGAATCCCATCAAAATCGCCAAAATAAGGGTGGAGATTTCCGCGAAATTGGTAGAGGCAAGGAAAAACGAGGTTCTGCGTGCATTGTTGAAAACGATTCGCCCTTGCTCCACCGCTTTTACAATGGTGGAAAAATTGTCATCCGCCAGCACCATCATCGAGGCGTCTTTGGCCACATCCGTACCCATGATTCCCATGGCTATTCCTATATCTGCCTGTTTGAGTGCGGGGGCATCGTTGACTCCGTCTCCGGTCATCGCCAAAAGCTCACCTTGTTTTTGTAGGGACCTTGCGATCCGCAGCTTCATGTTGGGGGAAAGGCGGGAAAACACATCAGCCTCGCTGACAGCCATATCAAAATTTTCCCCTTCCATTGACGCCAGTTCCAACTCCGAATAAACCCGTTCCCGGCCTGGCAGTACGATTCCGACTTTTTTTCCGATGGCCAATGCGGTGTCGGCATGGTCTCCTGTGGCCATGATGACCCGGATTCCTGCGCGATGGCAGGATTGTACCGCCTCCAGCACGCCTGGTCTTGGAGGATCAATCATACCCGCCAAGCCTACGAAGTCCAAGCCCTGGTGTGCCACATTCCTTTCTGTTTCGGATTTTCTGGCCAAAGCAAGTACCCGGAAGCTTTCCTTTGACCAGGACTGGATTTTGGACAAAATGGACGCTTTCTCTTTCCCTTCAAGCGGCAGATAGCTTTCGTCATGCTGTAATGAGCGGGTACATCTTTCGAGTATTGCCTCCGGTGCTCCAAGATAAAACCTCAGAGATTCACCTTCCTTTTTCACCAAGGTAGAGCGAAATTTTAGCTCCGAGCTAAAAGCCACATCTTCTATTATCTCAAGGAATTTGTCTTTGCCTGCTTTGTTTCCCAATACCAAAAAGGCAGCCTCAGTTGGATCTCCAGTGACTTGGTAGGTTCCGACTTCAGGTTGTTGCACCGAAGCACTATGGCAATGTGCAGCAATTTCAAAAAGTGATTCCAGTGCAAGTATGTCCTTTTCCTCGCCCCTGAAGTCCCCGATGCTTTCCCAGCCTTCGCCCTCGACCTCGATGTCCTCGATGCCCGGAACCCAAATCTTTCGGATTGTCATCGTATTTTGGGTTAGGGTACCGGTCTTGTCCGTGACGATGGTGGTGACCGAACCTAGCGTTTCCGTAGCAGTCATTTCGCGGACGATGGCGTTTTTCTTAGACATTCTGAAGGATCCAACCGCCAATACGATGGAAAGGACTGCGGGAAGTCCCTCGGGAATCGCAGAGACAAGGGCTGCGATGGATATCATCAAGGTGTCTGTCAGCGGATTGCATTTTACTAGGAAACTGACTATGAAAAGTGCGAGGGCGCTTCCAATGGCAATAAATGCCATTTGCTTGGCGAGTTTGTCGGTCTTTTTTTGGAAGTTAGACTTCTTTGGAGCGATCTCCTTGAGGCTTTTGGCGATCTCTCCAATCTGTGTCCTTACGCCTGTTGCGGTTACGACGGCTCTGACACTTCCGGAAGCAAGGTGGGTGCCCTTCCAGACCATATTGGTTCGATCTCCCATGGGGAGTTGTTCGGCGAGTGATCCAACGGTTTTTTGGACCGGGACTGATTCGCCGGTCAGTGCGGCTTCCGAAGTCCTTGCGTCTTTTTGGAAAATGATTCGAGCGTCAGCGGGGATATTGTCTCCTTCTGCCAATGCCAAGATATCACCCGGTACCAACCCGACCGAGTCGACAGTCTGCAATTTTCCCTCACGTATGACTTTGCATTGGGGGACCAACATTTTTCGCAAAGCCGCCAAAGCGCCTTCTGCCTTGTATTCCTGAACAAAACCGATAATCGCATTGATCAATACGATCACAAGGATCACATACACATCGACGTAATGCTTGGTGAAATAGGAGATCCCGGCTGCCAACAGGAGGATGTACACCATCAGGTTGTTGAACTGGCGTAAAAAAAGCAGCCAAGCGGGTCGTTTGCCTGCAGCTGGCAATTCGTTTTTACCAAAAACCCCTAACCTTCCATTTACCTCGGCCACCGAAAGTCCCCTTTCGCTGGTCTGCAGACCTTCCAAGAGGGAAGCGATAGACTCGTGATGCGGGAACTCGGGCAGTTTCATGGTCGGTTCATCGCGGATTTTACCATGACGAATTCTGCAATGTTTTCCTGATCCAAAATTCCCAAAAAATGCCCATTCTCGACTACCAAGGCTACTTTTCGCTTCTCCGCGGCCATTTTTCTCCACACTTCGTTGAGGTCTTCGAAGGTTTCAACCTTCATCGGTGTCAGGTTTGCGAAGTTTTCGACCAAGGCGGATTCACCACCTTCTTTCAATCCCAGGATGATTTCGTCTCGACTTAGCGTGCCGACGGCAACATCGTCTTTCACGACGACAAAATGTGTGGCTTGGGAATTCAGCAACTTCTCTACTGCCTTGGAAAGGGGTGCATCTATTCCGATGATTTGGAATTTTTGCATGAGGGCATCCTGGACTTTAAATCCCTTGAGGAAGCTTTCCTGTTGGGTGTGGGATACCTCCGCGGCGGCACCCAAGAAAATGAAGATGCCGATCAGCATTAGGATTGGGTTGTTGAACAAGCCAAAGAGAATGAAAAACATCGCCAGGAACTGACCGATGCCACCGGCGATTTGGGTGGCTTTGGCACGAGGGAGTTTGATTGCCAAAAATGCCCGCAAGATCCTGCCTCCGTCCATTGGAAATGCAGGAATCAGGTTGAAAATCGCCAAAATCAAATTGGCGGATGCCAAATAGGGAATGATGGTTTGCGGACTGATTTTGATCTCCTCGAGATTTTGGAGGTCAAATCCTGTGAATCCCAAAACCCCCGAAAGGATCGCAAACAAAATGATATTGACCAAAGGCCCTGCGATGGCGACCCAAAGTTCTTGTTTTGGGTCTTCGGGAAGTTTTTCCAGCCTTGCCACCCCTCCGATGGGATAGAGCACGATGTCCTTGGTTTGTATGCCGTAGCGCTGTGCTGCCAAGGCATGCCCAAACTCATGCATCACCACACAGGCAAACAGGGCAAGAACAAACACAACTATCCAAAGGATATCCATAGCGGGCATACCCTGTCGTGAGTTGGAAATGATGATCCATAGCAGCAGGAGAGAGAATGTCCAGTGGATGAAGACTTTGACGTTTTTGAAGCTTCCCAAGTAGAGCGCAAATTTCATCTTGATTCGTTTTTGGATTTGAACCTTTAAGTTAGGAATATATCCCATTCTCTAACCAAAGTAAGGAAATGCCAAGGAATTAAATCATGACGATTGTCAACCCTGTTTGAGATATTTTCGTGGCATCATCTTGCTGTCCAACTCTCTCCAGGGGTTTTAGAAATCAAATTGGGAGCTGATCGCTGCCTTTGTAATATTATTTTGATTTTATCAGTGAATTTGAAATAAAATACAAATAATGAATACGTTTCCGTTTTTTTCAAAACAATCTTTTGATTGGGTAGTTTTACAATACTAGCTCGATGGATTTTTTTCCTATATTCGCAGGCATGGTCGATCCCGGTTTTATCCGATAGACCATTGAACGTGAATAGCTTCAGAAAAATAAACCCAAGTTAAGATGTCCTTCTCCTCAGAGATTTACAAACCCCAAAACCACATTAGAATCGTAACTGCTGCATCTCTGTTTGACGGTCATGATGCGGCGATAAACATCATGCGGAGAATCATACAGGCCACAGGCTGCGAGGTAATCCATCTTGGCCATAATCGCTCCGTCCATGAGATTGTTGACTGTGCGATCCAAGAGGATGTCCAGGCAATCGCCATCACATCCTATCAGGGTGGCCATATTGAGTTTTTCAAGTACATGCATGACCTCCTTCAGGAGAAAGGAATGGGACATATCCGAATTTTTGGGGGTGGGGGAGGAACGATCCTTCCCGAGGAGATCGAGGAATTGCATGCCTATGGCGTTACGCGGATTTATTCCCCCGACGACGGAAGGGCGATGGGTTTGCAGGGAATGATCAATGATTTGGTGAAAAAATGCGATTTCCCGATTGGACAGGACGCGAAAAGCCAAGACCTCGATTCCGCCGATAAGGTTGGCATTGCACGGACAATTTCCGCCGCAGAGAACTTTCCGGAACAGTCCAAGGCTTTGCTGGATGACATTCGTGTGAAAGCGTTAAAGAGCAAAACACCCGTGTTGGGAATTACCGGCACCGGTGGTGCGGGGAAATCCTCTTTGGTGGATGAGTTGGTGCGGCGTTTTTTGATGGATTTTTCGGACAAAAACATTGCGATTATTTCCGTAGATCCGTCCAAAAGAAAAACGGGAGGAGCGCTGCTTGGAGACCGGATTCGAATGAATGCCATCCACCATCCACGCGTCTACATGCGTTCGCTTGCGACACGTCAATCCAATTTGGCACTTTCCAAATATGTGCAAGATGCCGTCGACGTCGTCAAGGCTGCGAATTTTGATTTGATCATTTTGGAGACCTCCGGTATCGGTCAATCAGACACCGAAATCATCGAGCATTCAGACATGTCATTGTATGTAATGACGCCCGAATACGGCGCCGCCACCCAGCTAGAAAAAATCGACATGCTTGATTTCGCAGATATCATTGCGCTCAACAAGTTTGATAAAAGAGGCGCTCAGGATGCACTTCGGGACGTCAAGAAACAATACAAGCGCAACCATAACCTTTGGGATATCGCCGACGAGGATATACCGGTTTTTGGGACAATCGCTTCCCAATTCAATGACCCAGGAATGAATAACCTGTACCGGGGGATTGTCAAAAAACTTTCGGAAAAAACCGGTGCCGCACTCCATTCCTCCTTTGCGGTGACCAAAGAGATGTCGGAGAAGATCTACATCATTCCACCGGCAAGAACCCGCTACCTGTCTGAGATTTCCGAAAACAATCGGAACTATGACAAATGGGTCGAGGACCAAAAAGAGGTAGCCCAAAAGTTGTACAGCATCAAAAAGTCGATCGAAGCGATCCGTTCCGCCAAAGTGGTGGACGAGGATCGGCTGGTCAAGGAACTAGAGGAGGTATACGCCCAAGTGGAGCTCGGACTTGATCCGAAAAACAAGAAGTGGATTGAAAAATGGCCCGAAAAAGTCACCCGGTATGCCGATGATTTCTATGTTTTCCACGTGCGGGACAAAGAAGTCAAAGTCCAAACCTATACCAAGTCCCTTTCCCAAACCAAAATCCCCAAAGTATCCTTGCCCAAATACGAAGCTTGGGGTGATTTGCTGAAATGGGCATTGAAGGAAAATGTACCTGGAAAATTCCCATTCACGGCAGGCGTGTTTCCATTCAAGCGCGAAGGAGAGGATCCAACGCGGATGTTTGCAGGTGAAGGCGGTCCGGAGCGCACCAACAAGCGCTTCCATTACGTGTCAAAAGGGATGCCTGCCAAGCGGCTTTCGACTGCTTTCGACTCTGTAACTTTGTATGGGGAAGACCCTGATTACAGACCCGATATTTATGGCAAAATCGGAAATTCAGGCGTCAACGTCTGCTGCCTGGATGATGCCAAAAAGCTGTATTCCGGATTCAATTTGGCCGATCCGATGACCTCCGTTTCTATGACGATCAATGGCCCCGCTGCTACGATGACAGCTTTCTTCATGAATGCAGCCATTGATCAGCAGTGCGAAGTGTACATCAAGGAAAACGGCTTGGAACAGGAGGTTAACGAGCGGATTGAAGGGATCTACCGGGAAAAAGGGACCAAGCGCCCAGTCTACAATGCGCCTATTCCGGATGGAAACGACGGTTTGGGATTGATGCTTTTAGGTGTGACGGGTGACCAAGTCCTACCAATCGAAGTATATGAAAAGATCAAGGCAGATACACTCTCCAAAGTCCGTGGAACAGTCCAGGCGGATATTTTGAAAGAAGATCAGGCACAGAATACCTGTATTTTCTCGACCGAGTTTTCCCTTAGGCTGATGGGTGATGTGCAGCAGTATTTCATCGACCACAAAATCCGAAACTTCTACTCTGTTTCGATTTCGGGTTACCATATCGCGGAGGCGGGTGCCAATCCAATCACGCAGTTGGCCTTGACACTTTCCAATGGGTTCACCTACGTGGAGTATTATGTCTCTCGCGGCATGGATATCAACAAATTCGCACCCAACCTTTCTTTCTTCTTTTCAAACGGGATTGACCCCGAATATGCGGTGATTGGAAGGGTGGCGCGTAGGATTTGGGCGAAGGCGATGAAATTGAAATACGGAGCGAACGAGCGTTCACAAATGCTGAAATACCACATCCAGACTTCCGGGCGTTCACTCCACGCCCAGGAGATCGACTTCAACGATATCCGGACCACCTTGCAGGCGCTTTATGCTATTTATGACAATTGCAACTCTCTGCATACCAACGCCTACGATGAAGCCATTACCACACCAACCGAGGCATCCGTACGCCGGGCGATGGCCATTCAGCTGATCATCAACAAGGAGCTTGGATTGGCCAAAAACGAGAATCCTTTGCAAGGTTCATTTATCATTGAAGAATTGACGGATTTGGTGGAAGAGGCGGTCTATCTCGAATTTGACCGGATTACGGAAAGGGGAGGAGTACTTGGCGCTATGGAAACTATGTACCAGCGCGGCAAAATCCAGGAAGAAAGCCTCCATTATGAAATGCTGAAACATACCGGAGAATATCCCATCATCGGTGTCAATACATTCCTGTCATCCGAGGGCTCCCCGACAATCATTCCAGGGGAAGTCATCAGGGCGACCAAAGACGAGAAGGAAGCGCAGATCAGGACACTTTCCCAATTGCAGCAAAGAAACGAGGGTCGTGCCAAAGAGGAATTGTCGGAATTGCAGAAAGTGGCGGTCAGGAATGGGAATATTTTCGAAAGACTGATGGAGGCGGCGAAGTATTGTTCATTGGGACAGATTACCCACGCGCTTTATGAGGTCGGTGGCCAATATCGAAGGAATATGTAGGGCGATTCGGAGGTCTAAAGCTTTTATGGCTTGGAGATAGGAAGTTGTATTAGTCTGCCAGTAAGGCTGGAAAGTGTAATTTGTCACAATTCAATTCGCCCTACGGCCATATGTTTGGCGAGAAATCAGCGGCCTGGGATTCCGACTTCAAAAAATCAATAGAATCTCAAATATCCCGGGTCTAGAACCAATAAACTGATAACTCAATAACTTTGTAACCTTATATTTTATCAAGATGAGCAAAAGAAACATTACCGTCCACATGAAGACGGAAAAAGAGTACTTCGCAGTCAATCCCCAAGGCAATCGGGTAGAAATCGATATGTACAATGCTGAGGAAAAAAAGGCCCAATCTCCCATGGATCTGTTACTTTCAGCCCTTGGCGGTTGTTCGGCAGTCGATGCGGTACTTATGATGAAGAAAAAACGTAGGACAATCGACGATTTTTTCATCGAGGTAGAAGGCACACGTGCGGAAGGGACACCGGCCTATTATACCCATATTGAGATGAAGTTCGTCTTGGTATCGCCGGATGCGACCGAGGAGGAATTTGCCAAAGTGGTTGCCTTATCTGTGGACAAGTACTGTTCCGTGGCCAGTTCGCTGAAATCTGAAATCGGTTACACGTCTGAGGTAAGAAGGCCAGCATGAGGGTCGTAAGGGAGTTTTCCAAGGAAGGGATTCGATTGAGTATATTTTCGTGGAACAACAAGTACCTCATCAAGTACGAGCTTGGCCCAATGGAGCAGACTTTCAAGATTCCGGAAATGGATGTGTTGGACGAAACCGACTTGGAGGTGTTTTTTGAGGGGGATTTCTTTGACGCCGTGAAAGATAGATTTAAAGAAATGGGAGAATCCTTTCGAAAAAAACTTGAAAATTTTTAGCTTTAGGTCATGCCTGAAGTATTCGATAGAGTTTTGTCCAAATATTTTTTTGTTTTTTGTTTCGCGTTCGTTTCGTGTTCGGGACAGGTCAAAGAGCCGTCTGATCAAGATTTTTTCGGTGTAAACACCTTCATATCCCTATTGGAGTATGACCTTGCTGCATTGGAGGATGAAATTAGAAGTCTTGGTGAATTTACCGAAAGCCTTTTTTTGAGACAGGATGAATTGATTTCTACCGGAGACAGGACTCTCTACAAGATAGACGGCGTCGCCGCCAATTCGGAGCCAGGCGCCGATCCCAAAAAATCCAGCCTGTACATTACCCAACTTGCCACCGATCTAAGGAAAGTGGAAGATATGATCCTCGTCACAAACCCCCTGGACAGCGTTTTCCGAAAAATATTACAAAAGTACCCCGTGGTATCCCAGGTTTATTTCAATTCCTCAATTCAACTAAACCGCTTGTTTCCTCCTTACAACGTATATGAAATGCTTGAGCCTGATTTGGATTTGACTGCCTTCAATTTCTACTATGAAGCAGATGAAGCCCATAATCCGGAAAGAAAGCCCGTTTGGGTCGATGCAATGTATATTGACCCTGTGGGCAGGGGGTGGATGATAACACTCACCCAGCCGGTGTACCACATGGAAGAGCTGAAACTTGTATTGGGCATGGACCTGACGCTTAACGATATCATTGAGAATTACATCAACAAGACGAGCCATCAGATATTGATCATCGATAAAGAGGGCACAGTTGTGGCGGGCAAATCCAAAACCATCGAGGTTTTTTCATTGCCGCCTTTGAAGAACCATACCTACACGCAGACAATCACAAGTGACAGCTTCAGAAAGGAGGACTTCAACCTGTTTAAGAGTCGCAACGGTGAAGTTCGGCGTATCGCCGACGGAATCATCAACCATCAGCAAAGTGAGGTTTGGATGACCGTTGGGCAAAGAAAAATCAAAGTGGTGAGTAAGAAAACGAGCAAGTTGGATTGGTTTGTACTCGAAATATTCTTGTAAATGTCTGGCAAGGAAAAAAGCATCATCCGATCTGAAAAGGGATTCTATCAGATCTTGCTGATCATGGGGATCATTGTTATCCTGTTGATTTTATTCTTGGGTATAGCTTTTTTTCAAGTACTGAGAAACAATCAGATCAGTTCCAACAAGGAAAACCTGGACCGTCAGGTAGAACTGGCCGCGAAACAGATCGAGGAAACATTCGGTAAATTCTATGATGACCTTTATTTCCTTGCGTCCAATTTGGAGCCTTGGACCTACGATCGGGGCGATCAGGAGATTTTGGCGTTCGAAAAAAGAGCAAGAAGGATATTCAACAACCACCGAGAGGTGATGGACACACTCGTTGTTCGTTTTCCAAAGTCCACCGTCTCCTTTCATTTTGATAACCGCAACAACTTCATAAGGGAGATTCATGAAAATTTGGATACCATCGGCCAGGCGGATCAAAACAGTGTAACTGTGTCTTACCCGGAAAAAGGAATCTCCGTCACAGCGAAATTCAACTTGGAACGCCTGGTCAACGATTCATTTTCGAACTTTTATATGGGTGCCTATGGACACAAATTGGTGTATGCTGACAACATCTTGTGGGGAATCGATGAGCGGCGATTTGTTAGTTACTTAAGGCTGGACGAAAATTCGACCCAGCAAATTAAAAACCAAGTCAGGGAAGGGCTTCGGGGTTCGCTGGAAGGCGAGTTTTTAGACGATATTGAGGAAAAGGAGCTAGGTGCCTTGATACACCACTATCCTTTCAAACTTTACCCCTTGGATCGGGAGTTTAGCGCGATATTTTTGATCGAAAAGCAGTCGGTTACAGCGGGGATTTTCTCGGCTTATTTCTATTTGATAGCAGGCTTGTTGCTCATACTGGTGTTGGTGATCTGGATCATGAACGAGGCTGTGAGAAATTCCCAGGAAGCCAATCAGACACTTTCCCGGAAGGCCGAAGAAATCAAGGAGCTATTTAGAAGGCAAAACCTCCTACTCCATGAGTCAAGGGGTTTTATTTATTTTCAGGACGCTGATGGCAAGATGACGAGCGTTGGGCCTGAGGTCGTTAACGTGTTGGGTTATTCCGAAGCGGAATTTGCGAAGAATTTCAGGTCAATCATTTCGCCAAAACATACAACCCTCGTCCAAAAAATCCTTGAGGACGCCAAGCTCGATAAGCGGGAAACGGCTGAGTTTGAGATGGATTTCAGGACCAAAAAAGGAAAATGGCTGAGGGTGAAGATATTTGAGCGATTGGAGTACGATGCGCAAGGTAATTTCAAGGGAAATGTGGGTGTTTGCACGGACATCAATGAGAAATACCTGCGCGAACAGGAACTAATCAAGAGCGAAAACAGGCTGCGTACCGTACTCAAAAGTCTGCCGGATTTGATATTTATCTACGACCACCAAGGAAGGTACCAAGATTACTACGTCAAGGACCCCAGCCTCCTCGTGACGCCATTGGAAGGCTGTATCGGCAAAAAGGTCACCGATCTGTTGCCTCCCGAACTGGCAAAAAAAGTGCAAGCGAGCATAGAGGCCACGGTGAAAACCAAAAAAATGCAAAACATCGAGTATGAGGTAGAAATTCCAATCGGCAAACGCATTTTCGACGCGAGATTTTTCCTTTTGGACGACGAAAAACTCATGTCCATTGCGAGGGACATTACGGGTAAAAAACTTTGGGAAAAAGGTTTGGAGGAAGCAAAAAGGGCTGCAGAACAGGCAAGTACCGCCAAATCCGAGTTTCTGGCAAATATGAGCCACGAAATCAGGACGCCGATGAACGGACTTTTGGGGATCATTGGCTTGATGGAAATGACGGAATTGGATGAGATTCAAAAAGAGTATCTTCAGATCATCAAGGATTCAGGCGAGTCGCTTTTGGGGATCATCAAGGATATTTTGGATTACTCCAAAATCGAGTCAGGCGAAATGAATCTCAGCCCTACTGTCTTTCATTTCAAACAGGAAATCGAAAAATGCCTCCGGCTTTTCTCGGGTTTGGTTTTGGAGAAAAACATCGAAATGACCTATCAGTTCGAATCCATGATTCCGGAGTATGTCGAGCTGGATCGCGACAAATTAAATCAGATATTGAACAACCTCATTGGCAACGCCATCAAGTTTACCCCACCGGGCGGGACCATCCGAATCAACATTGCCGGAGAATCGATTTTGGATAGGAACATTATGCTTCACTTCGAGGTGAAGGATTCCGGCATTGGGATTCCTGCAGACAAAATCGAAAACCTCACCAAGCCTTTTTATCAGGTAGATGGCAGCAATACGCGCGAAACCCACGGCACAGGACTCGGTTTGGCAATTTCACAAAAACTGGTCGAGTTGATGGGCGGCGATCTTCAGATCCATTCCGAGGTAGGGGAGGGTTCAACTTTCACTTTCAGTATTTTTGCGAAAATCTGGAAGAAGGCCGAGTCTCTTATGGGAAATTCCGCTAATTCCGAGCGGGAATCCATGTTTGATCTAAAGAACATGGCTGAAAAGTATCCGATGGAGATACTCCTGGCCGAGGATAACAATACCAACCTCAAGTTCATGAATATGCTCATGGGGCAGTTGGGATACACGTTTGCGCTTGCACGGAATGGTCAAGAGGCGGTCGAACAGGTGATTGAAAAGGACTTCGATCTCATCCTCATGGATATTCAGATGCCGGTGATGGACGGTTTGGTGGCCGCAGAAACCATCCGGCGGGACCTTGGAAAGGACGTTAGCATAATCGGTTTGTCGGCGCATGCATTTCAGGAGGATGTGGACAAGGCAAAAAATGCCGGTATGGATGCCTATTTGACCAAGCCGATACAAATCCAGGAACTCGCGCAAGTAATCAGGCGATTTGCAGACAAAAAGAAAGAAACAAAAAAAGAGGCCAAGTGACCTCTTTTTCTTTACAGCGGCAGGTTGATGTCAAATGCCTCGAGATAATCCGCTACCCTTCGTACAAACATCCCGCCCAATGAACCATCCACAACTCGGTGGTCGTAGGAGTGCGACAGGAACATTTTGTGCCTAATTGCGATCACATCGCCAGATGGCAATTCCAATACAGCAGGCTTTTTCTGAATTGCCCCGACAGCTAGGATCGCAACCTGCGGCTGCATGATAATCGGTGTCCCTAGTACATTTCCAAAAGAGCCAACGTTGGATACGGTATAGGTCCCGCCAGTTAGCTCATCAGGGCTCAATTTGTTGGTTCTTGCCCGATTGGCCAGATCGTTGATCTTTTTGGAAAGGCCTGTGAGGTTGAGCTGGTCGGCATTTCGGATGACCGGTACAATCAGGTTACCTGTCGGTAGCGCCACCGCTACGCCAATGTTGATATCTTTTTTCTTGATGATTCTGTCCCCATCCACCGAGATGTTGATCATCGGGAAGTCTTTGATGGCCTTGGCGACGGCTTGGATAAAAAACGGCGTGAAGGTCAAAGGCTCTCCCTCTTTCTTTTGGTAGGCATCCTTCACCTTATTCCTCCAGAGCACAATGTTGGTCATATCAGCTTCGACAAATGAGGTCACATGTGGCGAAATACGCTTGGAATCAACCATACGCTGTGCGATCATTTTGCGCATCCTGTCCATCTCGATAATTTCGTCCTGTGCGGAAATGCTCATCTCCACCCGTGGGAATGCGCTAGGTTGGGATGCGACCGAAGAGGTAGCGATAGGCTGGCTGGAACCCCTCTGCGAGAGGTAATGGAGCATATCTTGTTTGGTAACTCGGCCGTCTTTTCCGGTACCGGCGATTGTGGCTAGTTCCTCTCGGCTGATTTTTTCCTCTTTGGCAATGCTCAGGACAAGTGGGGAATAAAATCTATCGTCCTGTGTCCCGCTTGTCGGTGTGGAAGCAGCTGTGATCAAAGTAGCTGTTTGTGCTGGCGCAGCCGCGAGCAGTTCATCCTTTTGGCTTGTTTCTGATGCTGGTTTTCCGGCAGGCTCACTGACTTGGCCATTTGTAGCGGTTTCAATAATGGCAATGGGGGCACCTACCGCCACAACCTCACCTTCTTTTGCGAGTATTTTTTTCAATATCCCAGCATGGGTAGCGGGGACTTCTGTATCTACTTTGTCTGTCGCTACTTCCAAAACTGACTCATCCTGCTCGATTACATCACCTTCTTTCTTGAGCCAGGTGAGGATGGTGCCTTCGATGATACTTTCACCCATCTTGGGCATCAGCATTTCTACACTTGCCATATTTTATTATTTAATTGGGTTTATTTCCGAGTTTTAAAATTATATTTTATTTCTTCGAATACAAAATCAAGTAATGACATTTTTATTCTGTTTTGCCAAGGATACAAATTCTCAGCAAATTCAGAACCGAGACTCCAGTCAATTGGATATTGAGCATCCTGTCTTGGGTCAATTGGAGTTTCTTCGTCACCGTTTTGGTTTTGGTCGCGCAGGCAATCCAAACCGTCCCGACGGGTTTTTCTGCCCAGCCTCCGCCAGGACCCGCAATCCCACTACTTGCAAGGCCATAATCTGCATTAAACATGTCCCGAACGTGTTCGGCCATTTGAATGACGGTTGGCTCGCTGACTGCACCATGTTCTTCCAGCGTACTCGCATCAACACCCAAAAGCCTGTTTTTGAAATGGTTGTGGTAGGGGATGATGCCACCTTGGAAATAGTCGCTGCTGCCTGCAATACTTGTTACCAAATGCGAGATATATCCTCCTGAACAGCTTTCGGCAAATGCCACTTTTTGGTTTTTCTCTCTCAACATCTTTCCGACTGCCTCCTCCAAAGTCATCATTCCAAATCCATAGACATATTTTTCGATGATCGGCATAACTTTTTCCACTTGGAGAGCCACGTCCTTCTCCAATTCTGAAGGATTGTCTCCAAAGGCCGTGAGCCTCAGCCTCACTTGTCCCAAGGATGGCAAATAGGCCAGTTTGATATGGGGCGGCAAGTTTCCTTCCCAATCTTTGATCAAATCTGCCAGCCAACTCTCGCCGATGCCAACAGTTTTAACCACATAATGGTAAATGATCGGAAGTTGGAATCTTTCCTTGATCCTTGGAAGCACATGGTCAGTCATGAGTTTTTTCATCTCATGGGGTACACCCGGCATGGACATCCATATCTTTCCATTTTCGGAAAACCACATTCCTGGAGCAGTTCCCAAAACATTTGGGATATAGGTGCATTTGGTGGGGAGGTGGGCTTGAAGTGCATTTAGCGGCGTGAGTTCCCTTCCCCTTTTTTCAAAAAACGTCCTGACCGCATCCAATGCTTCCGGAACCAATTCTATTGCGCAATTGAAATATTCCGCCAAGAGCGGTTTGGTCAAGTCGTCGTTGGTCGGACCAAGCCCCCCGGTCATGAGGATTATGTCGGCACGGTTTTCCGCTTCAGCAAAAGCCGTTAGGATGGCCTCTCGGCTGTCGCCGACCGTTGTCCGCCTGACAACCCTGACCCCAATCAAGTCCAGCTCTTGGCTGATCCAATGGCTGTTGGTGTCCAAAACCTGGCCGTACAGCAGCTCGTCGCCGATTGCAAGTATTTCCGCTTTGACTTCCTCGTATTGGTTCATGATTTTTTTCGCTTGTACATTACAAAATCGAAATCGAACTGGTTTGATTCGTCTTTTTGGAAACTTTCCTCGGACATTTTTTCCCAGCGGGTAGGGTCTATTTCTGGGAAAAATGAGTCACCATCAGGAAAGGCATGCACTTCTGTTACGATCAGCTCATCGGCTATGTCCATGGATTGTTGGTAAATCTCCGCGCCACCAATTACGAAAACTTGATCCTGTCCCGTTCCAATTGCTTTTTGGACGGCATCTTCCAATGATTTTGCCACAAAATGACCAGCTGGCAGTTCCAATTTTGGGTTTCTGGAGATTACTATTGAGGTTCGGTTGGGGAGAGGTTTTCCTATGGAGTCATAGGTCTTACGACCCATGATGATGCAATGTCCTGTCGTAAGTTTTTTGAACCTTTTCAGGTCAGCGGAAAGCTTCCAGACCAACTCATTGTCTTTGCCAATGACATTGTTGCTGGCTTTCGCTACGATGATGGAAATTTTCAAAGCGTTGCTCAGTTTTTCGGCTAAGATACCAAGTCTTTGGAAACGCAGGCCCAAGCATGCGACAAAAATAAACCCTTGGGCTTGGCCAAGGGTTGGGAAATTTCTCAGTATTTGCAACTACTGCTTCATAGTGGCGATGCTTGGGTAATCCGCCATCAGGAACTTTTGGCCTTTGTCGGGTTGGATGTCGATGACCTGCATGTCAAACTTGCTCTTGTCTTTTTTGCTGGTGACATGGGCCTCCATCATATTGCCAGAGGGTAGCTGACCGAGCATTGCGGGATTTGAGGTTTTCATTCTGGCTGTTAGAAATGGATTGTTTTGGGCCCAAAAGGGTGTCGTGGAATTGACCGGTGATTGGGTGACCCAGTACAAGGTGGTACTTTCGTCGGTTTCGATAAGATACTCGTCGCACTGGTACCCAAGGATGGTTTTGGTGTTACCCGTCTTTTCAAACTTTACAGACTCATTTGCCTGCTGTCCAGTGGCGCTCTGTGTTTCGACAGGCGCCGAAAGCATTTCAGCATCATAACCATAGGCCATGCGCATTTGCTGACCTTCATTGACCATGAGGGTAATGGCCACATTACGGTTGAAATCATAAATCAGCGTGAATTTTCCCTCTTCAGATTTCTTGCTTTCCTCACTTTTGAACTCCATCGCGGTTATCTTCGGGTCAGATGAGAGATAGGAAGTGAGTTGGAAAGGTTCGATATCCTTTCCCTTTGCGTCTATTCCCGTAAACTCGATAATCGAGAAACCGTCGAAACTGTAGGATTCCGCGACTTCGACGTCAGAATACACAGACTGCATGATTTGGTTGATGCGCTCATTGTTCGCCGAATCGGCCGGGTCAACTCCGTATACATCCTTGAAGACCTTGTCGAGCTGCCTCCGTGCTACTTTTTCCATTTCGCTTTCCACTTTCTTTTCTATCGCGCGGCTAATGCCCCTTTCTGCGGCATTCTTGAGTCTGTTGACGAATTGGGCCTGTACTGAAGCGATCGAAATCGGGAAAACCAAAATTATAAATACAAAACGATACAAATTCTTCATAACAATCTTGGGAATGTTTAGCTCAAAGTTAGCTAAACGATCGCTTAGAAGAAACATAAAAATCCAGTTTCCCCTTGGAATATTTCTGTATTTGTGATCTAATGTCACAGGTAGCTAAAAAAATCCTCTTTTTACAAAAGATCATTTCAGCTTATTGCCGCGAAGAAACTCCTCAACTTGCATCCGTTTTTTTCCCTCCAATTGAAGTTCCAAAATCTCCAAACAACCGCTTCCGGTTTGGAAAACAAGTTTTGTTTTTCCATCGGTGAAAAATTGGCCCTTTGAAAAGTTCTCCATATCCTTTTCCACAATTTTGGTCTTGAAGATTTTAAGGACTTTTCCGTCGATAATAGTCCATGCCGCTGGATAGGGCGATAGTCCCCTCACCAGGTTGTGGATATCAGCCGCCGGTCGATGCCAGTCTATTTCACAGGTTTCCTTGAAGATTTTTGGTGCATGGTGTTTTGCTTTGCTCCCATCTTGCGGAATCGGACGCGCCTGGCCTCCTGCGATGGCGTCCACGGTCTTCAATACGAGATTGGCCCCCTTTTCCATCAGCCTCGCGTAGAGACTGCCTACGTTGTCATCAAGATAGATGGGTTCTTTTTCCTGAAAAATGATCGAACCCGTATCGATCTCATGCTTGAGGAAAAAAGTCGTGATTCCGGTTTCAGTTTCACCATTGATGATGGCCCAATTGATTGGTGCTGCCCCACGGTAATTCGGCAAAAGCGAGGCATGGAGGTTGAAAGTGCCCAAAGGTGGCATGGACCAAACTACCTCGGGGAGCATTCTAAAAGCAACTACTATCTGAAGGTCAGCGTGAAAAGAAGCCAATTCTTCGAGAAATTCAGGGGATTTGAGGTTAGTGGGCTGTAGGACGGGAATCCCAAATTCCATTGCCTTCTCTTTTACCGGACTTGGAATCAATTTTTGGCCTCTCCCCTGCGGTTTGTCTGGCGCAGTCACGACAGCCACAACGTTCCAGGCATTTTCCACTAGCATCTGCAGCGAAGCAACCGCAAATTCGGGTGTGCCCATAAAAACTATTCTGAGGTCCTTATTCATTTCTTTCAGATTTGGGCTCAAAAATACCCAAACATTTTTAGCGCAGGGATGGTTGTTACATGTTTATCCATGGTTTGGGAATCAAATTCTTTGATGTTTGATTCCTTCTGAAATCCAAACTTGATCAAAACGGATTTAAAACCGGTTTGACTATGAACCTGTGCCATTCAATCGGTATTTATTCCTTTTGGATGTTCTTAGATTTCGATGACACAAAATATTTGACAATATCATTTTGCTTTTGCATAATTTTGCGGCATGAAAAATCAAAACCACTACGGCTTTAATAGCGGCATCAGGTTCCTGACCTTTGCCTTGGCTATTTTTTTTGCCGTTTTGGCTGTTTTTGATGAATTCAAGGACCAGGGTAGTCTGGAGCGGTACGAGGAATTGGTATCTGAAAAGGAATATGATTTCTCCATTTTCCCATCTTCACTTTCGAGGCCGACATCTTCCAAGCTGACGAAAATCGAGCGGTTAGAGGTCATCAAGACGATAGACCGAATTTTTACTATACAAATTTCCAATCCGAAGCTCGGTTTTTTTGATCGGCCTCGTGAGGTTTTGGTGGCATATTTTATCTCCATCTTTTCAAAATCAGAGATTTTGGCCAATGCGCCCTGATTGTGGCTTGATTGTGTTTTTTGGCGCCTGCCAAAGTTTTCTTTTCTAAATGAACCCAAATAATCTTTCAAAGATTATTCACATCTTATCATTCAAAATCATGAAATTAATTGATTCTAGCATTTCCTTTAGGGGAAGCGTAGGAAATTTGAGGTATTCGGCTGGCTTACTTTTACTGGGGCTAACCTTATTGTCCTCCTGCAATAGTGGCAACAGCAAAGAACAGCAGGTGACGGTATTGGACAATATTCCCGTATTGGAATTGAAGCCGATGAGCATAGAAGTCCCGGTCACTTTCGTGGCGGATATCCAGGCTGTACAGTTTGTCGAAATCCGAGCCAAAGTGGAAGGGTATGTTGACCAGATATTTGTCGACGAGGGCCAATTTGTGAAAAAGGGACAAAACCTTTTCCAATTGTCCTCCATGGAGTTTTTGGAGATGGTCAATTCCGCCAACGCCAAACTAGCCCAAGCAAAAGCCGAGGCACAGGCGGCGCAGGTCGAGGTGGACCGATTGAGAATACTGGTTGAGAAAGACATCATTGCACCGTCAGAACTTGAATTGGCGCGGTCCAAAAGATCTGTTGCACAATCCGGCATAGCCGAGGCTGAGGCGATGCTGAAAAACGCAAAGACTGGCTTGTCCTACACGACGATCAAGGCTCCATTTGACGGCATCGTGGATAGGATTCCACACAAAAAGGGATCCTTGGTGACACAAGGCGATTTGTTGACCAATATTACCGACATCTCTGAAGTGTTTGCATACTTTAAGGTGACGGAAAATGAATATCTCCGGTACATGAGGGCAAAAAAGGAAGGGGATGCCGAAAACATGGGTCAAAGCGTTTCCCTAATCCTTGCGGACGGAGAGACATACGCTTTTCCTGGAAAATTGGAGACTATGGAAGCGGATTTTGAGAGAGGTACCGGTTCGATCGCATTCCGTGTAAGGTTCCCCAACCCGGACCAATTGATCAAACATGGCTCAACGGGTAGAATCCAAATGGTAAACCAGCTTGACGATGTGTTTTTGGTCCCCCAGAAATCAACATTTGAAATACAGGACTACAGCTATGTCTACATCCTCGATGAAAACAACACGGTCAAGGTAAGGAGCTTCAAGCCTGTAAGGAGATTTGGTCTTTTTTATGTTGCCGAGGGATTCGAGACTGGCGAGAAGATTATCTATGAAGGTATCCAGCAGGTGAAGGATGGTGTTGTGATTACCCCAGCAAATGTTTCCCAAAAGGACGCCTACGATACACTTTCTACGAACTTGTGATAAATATTTCCAATATAACTCTGAACCAACATGTTTGAGATATTTATCCGAAGGCCGATACTTTCGACAGTGATATCGGTTTTTATCACTTTGCTTGGGCTTTTGGCACTTTTCACCTTGCCTATTACCCAATTCCCTGAAATCGTACCCCCCTCCGTAACTGTGACCGCCAAATACACCGGTGCTAACGCGGAGGTATTGTCCAAGGCTGTCGCCACGCCGCTCGAGCGGGCAATCAATGGTGTGCCGGGCATGACCTACATGACCTCGGTCAATACAAATGATGGTATTACGCTCATCAACATCGTGTTCAAAGTAGGGACAGACCCGGATTTGGCTGCGGTAAACGTCCAAAACAGGGTAGCTACGGTACTCGACGAATTGCCTGAAGAGGTTATCAGGGCAGGTGTGCAGACTGAAAAGGAGGTAAACAGTATGCTCCTTTACCTTAACCTGATCACTACGGATACACTGCAGGACGAGAAGTTTGTGTACAATTTTGCCGACATCAACATCCTTCCTGAATTGAAAAGGATTGATGGAGTTGGTTTTGCGCAGATTATGGGCTTCAAGGATTATGCAATGCGTATCTGGTTGAAGCCTGACAGACTTGTAGCCTACAACCTTTCGCCCCAAGATGTGTCTAATGCGATACGTGCGCAAAATGTGGAGGCTGCTCCCGGAAAATCTGGTATCGCGTCCGACCGTGACCCGCAGGCGCTCCAATATGTATTGAAATACACGGGCAAGTTCAATCAAGTGGAGGATTATGAGAATATCACACTGAAGGCATTGCCTGATGGGTCCTTGTTGAAAGTGAAGGACGTGGCCGAAGTCCAATTCGATGCGCAGGAATACAGCATGGTGTCCATGACGGATGGTAGGCCTTCTGCCTCGATCATGATCAAGCAAAGGCCGGGATCCAATGCCCGCGAAGTAATCCAAAACATAAAGGACAAAATGTCGGAATTGGAGGAGAGCTCTTTCCCTCCAGGTATGACTTTCAATGTTTCATATGACGTATCCCGATTTTTGGATGCATCTATCTTCGAGGTCGTGAAGACCTTGATCGAGGCATTCCTTTTGGTGTTCATCGTTGTGTTTATCTTCCTTCAGGACTTCAGATCTACTTTGATTCCGGCCATTGCCGTGCCGGTCTCCCTTATCGGAACGTTTTTCTTCATGCAGCTTTTTGGTTTTTCGATCAATTTGCTGACACTCTTTGCGCTCGTACTCGCGATAGGTATTGTCGTGGACAATGCGATTGTGGTCGTGGAGGCGGTGCATGTGAAAATGCATACGCTGCACATGAGCGCCATGGACGCGACCATCGAAGCGATGAAAGAAATCGGTGGAGCGATCGTCGCCATCACCTTGGTAATGTCCGCGGTATTTGTTCCTGTGAGCTTCCTATCAGGACCCGTTGGGATATTCTACCGGCAGTTTTCGCTTACCCTCGCTATTGCGATTGTCATTTCGGGTATCAATGCGTTAACGCTTTCGCCAGCTTTGTGTGCGCTGATGCTCAAGCCAGCCGATGTGGAGCATGATCCTTCCAAGGGTTTGTTGCAGAAGTTTTTTTATGGATTCAACAAACGTTACGATGCATTTTCAGCAAAATATTCCTCAATTCTTGGAAAAATCGCTCCAAGGAAAGTCGTTACCTACGGCGCCTTGATATTGTTCTTTGTGTTGACTTACGGCACGATGTCCATTGTTCCAACTGGCTTTATCCCAAATGAAGACCAAGGAATGGTATATGTGTCTGTAACCACACCTCCTGGCGCCACTGTAGAGAGGACGAGTGATGTGATGGACCAAGTACAGGGAAGTTTGTTGCCATTGGAGGAAGTGGAAACTATTTCGACTTTGGCAGGATATTCACTCTTGACCGAGACCGCCGGTGCGTCATATGGTATGGGTATGATCAACTTGGTAGATTGGGGTGATCGTGACAAAAACGTGAACGAATTGATCTTGGATTATCAAGACAGGACTTCGCATATCAAGGGAGCCGATATCCAGTTCTTCTCGCCGCCGCCAGTTCCTGGGTTTGGTAACGCTTCTGGTTTTGAGCTAAGGCTACAAGACAAAACCGGCGGTACCCTGACCAACATGGCTGAGGTTACACAGAAGTTTATAGATGAACTCAATGCGAGGCCTGAACTTAATGGCGTGTCGACAAACTTCGAACCAAACTTTCCACAATATATCTTGCGCGTTGACCATGACAAGGCCGCCAAGTTGGGTGTCTCCGTCGATGAATCGATGGAAACATTACAGAGTTACATCGGCAGTTATTACTCCTCAAATTTCATCCGTTTCGGTATGATGTATAAGGTGATGATACAGGCCTCGCCGGAATTCAGGACTTCGCCTGAGTCGCTACTGGGTATGTATGCCAAAAATAAGGATGGACAAATGGTACCCTATTCCAACTTCCTGACTTTGGAAAGAGTCTATGGTCCCGAGCAGTTGACTAGGTACAACATGTTTACTTCGGCTTTGATCACTGGCGACGCTGCTGAAGGTTTTTCCTCCGGCGATGCAATCAAGGCCGTAGAGGAAGTTGCCGCAGCGAATCTACCAAGAGGGTTTGAAATCAATTGGTCAGGTATCACCAGGGAACAGATAGAGTCCGGAAATCAGGCGATCTATATCTTTCTTCTTTGCTTGGTGTTTGTGTATTTGCTGCTTTCAGCTCAATACGAAAGCTACTTCCTGCCCCTGCCGGTAATTCTATCGCTTCCGGCGGGTATTTTTGGATCTTTTCTCTTCCTCAAACTCACAGGTTTGGAGAACAACATCTATGCCCAGGTTTCCTTGGTCATGTTGATTGGTCTTTTGGGTAAAAACGCCATCCTGATCATTGAGATCGCGATCCAAAACCGTCAAAAAGGACTATCTATTCTCCAAAGCGCCATCAACGGCGGGGTGGAAAGGCTTCGCCCGATTTTGATGACCTCGTTTGCCTTTATCAGCGGTTTGATCCCATTGACCATTGCGTCCGGCGCGGGTGCGATCGGTAACAGGACCATCGGTACTGCTGCGGCAGGAGGGATGTTGATTGGTACCTTGGTCGGTGTGTTTTTGATCCCGGGTCTGTATGTCGTTTTTGAGACGATCGCAACCAACATGAAAAAGAAGGAAAAGGTGGAGGCAAAGACTGAAACCCAAATAGAAAATGCTGTCGAAGTATCATGAAAAATAGAAAATTTCACTCGTTGATAGGGCTTTTCTTGGTCTTCTTCCTGATTCAGGCATGTAAAACCACCAAAGTCAGCCAACCTCAAGATTCGGATATTCTGCCTACCACATTCGACGATGATAGGTTGGATACTACTTCCAACCATGCTTTGTTGAACTGGGAACAGTTTTTCGAGGATGAAAAACTCAGAGATCTGATCACCATTGCCTTAGCCAACAACCAAGACAATTTGAAGACCCTCGAAAAGATCCGCATCGCCCAAGCCAACCTTCGCGTGGCAAAGGTAGGCTGGTTGCCGGAGTTCAACGCCGTCGCAGGTGCATCAAGGAGAAAATTTGGTGAATACACCATGGATGGCGTTGGTAATTTTGATACCAATTTGTCTGGTAACGTCCCAGAGGATAAGCGAATTCCCGATCCATACCGGGATTTTATTGTTGGCGCAAATTTTAACTGGGAGATAGATGTCTGGGGCAAATACCGAAACCTAAACAAAGCCGCTGCTTCGCGATACTTAGCTTCACAGGAAATGGCCAATTATGTGAAGACTTGGTTGATTTCCCAAGTTGCTGTTCAATATTATTCCATTTTGGGATTGGAAGAAGAAATCAGGATTCTCGATGAAAACATCAGGCTTCAAGAATTGGCTGTGGGGCTTTCCAAGGATCTGAAGGTATCCGGGAAGAGTAACCAACTTGCGGTTGACCAGTTTGAAGCCCTATTGCTGAATTTCAAGGCTTTGGTCAACGAAAAACAAAGGATGCTTCGGAGTGCGGAACTTCAGATGGCAGCTCTTTTGGGTAATTACCAAACGGATTATGAACGTTCTTCCCTCGAAGAGGCTTTTGTGGAACCGGAGATTTTGAGGACCGGTTTACCCACCGATCTCCTCCAACTTCGTCCCGATGTCAGAATGGCCGAGCGGGAATTGATGGCAGCAAATGCCGACATATTTGCGGCACGGGCGGCTTTTTTCCCTTCCTTCAATCTGTTTGGGATGGCAGGGTTCAATGCCTTTGATTTCAGCAAGTTGTTTTTCAATCCTGCTTCGGCAGTCTACCAATTCGGCGCGGGACTTGCCGCTCCATTGTTCAATAGAAACAGGATCAGAATGCAATTCGAGGCTGCCAACGCAAGTCAGCGGATAGCTTGGTACGACTATGAACAAACCGTACTGCGCAGCTATATCGAAGTCCTTGATTTGGTCAATCAATTTCAAACGTTGGATGAACAGGTCGAGAATAAGTCAAATGAAGTCTTGGTGCAAAAGCGGTCAGTTGAAAATTCGAACACCATGTTTACAGTCGGATATGCCAACTACCTAGATGTCCTCAACGCCCAAAGCCGTGCCCTGCAAGCTGAAATCGAGCTAATCGAGCTCAAAACCCAACAACTCCAGGCAAGGGTTAATCTGTACAAGGCATTGGGTGGTGGATGGACCGTCAGCAACTAGCAGAACCCTAAGGCTGAGACTTGTGGATCAGGATACATGTTTGCAATGATTGTTAAATTCCGTTAAAAATATTTCACAAAATTTGCCGTTTGAATGATTATTTATCCGTACTTTTGCAAAGTAATTGACAAACAAATAATTATCATTATGAAAAAAGCTATCGTAGCGATGATGTTTGCCGCTTCTGCCTTTATGGTGTCTTGTGGCAACAAAACTACTGAAGAAGTAGAAACTGAAGCAGCTCCTGTTGAGGAGGTTGCTCCTGTCGTTGAAGAAGCACCTGCAGCTGTTGATACTGCTGCCGCGGCTGCTGACACTACAGCGACAAACTAAGAATTTGAAACTCGCGAAAAGGCCTGGAGACAGGCCTTTTTTTTTTTACCTGATTCTGAAAGATCTCGATGGTTCGGTTCGAAACTAATGAAATAAAAAAGTCTCCGTTACTACGGAGACCTTTGTGGGGGATATTACCCTTATAGAACTTAAACACAGATCGGAATTTCCCTAACCGACTGAATCAAACTTATGCAAAATAAAGGCTCGAAAAAATAACCAATATTGGGTATTTTTTCGAGCCAAAAAATGGAATAAGATTGTTTTTTCTAATAATTACACAATTTTAGATTTTTTCATTCTTAGGTAGAAATTGAATT
Source organism: Mariniradius saccharolyticus AK6 (assembly GCF_000330725.2). GTDB lineage: Bacteria > Bacteroidota > Bacteroidia > Cytophagales > Cyclobacteriaceae > Mariniradius > Mariniradius saccharolyticus. The sequence goes on from NZ_AMZY02000003.1 coordinate 80,671, forward strand.
AAGAACCTTTTTGATCAAAAGACACGGCCATCCAAATGCTCTTCCAATTTGAGTTTCTCGATTCCGGACACAATCCAGTCTGCGGGCTTTTCACCCTTGAGATGGTAGTCGAAAAACTCCATCATCCTAATACTGTAGTCTTTTCGGTTTTCGATTTTGGACAAACCGTGGTTTTCACCCTTGTATTGAACCATGATGACTGGTTTCTTTAGGCGGCGGAGCGCATTATAGTATTCGATTCCTTGGGTAAAATCTACTGCCCCGTCCTTGTCGTTGTGCAGCATCAGGAGAGGGGTTTGGACATTTTTCACAAAGTACACAGGTGAATTTCGCTGGTAGGAATCCCAGTTTTCCCAAGGCCCTCCCCTGAATCGTCCTTGGGAAGCTTCGAATATGGACATGTTGCCACTTCCTGAGTTCCAGTAGATCAGATCATACATCGAGATCATGTTAGTCAGCGGAGCGCCTGCCGCTGCGGCTTTGAATTGTGTCGTTTGTGTGATCAGGAACGAAGTCTGGTATCCACCCCAAGAATGTCCATGAAGCCCCATTTTGTTTTCATCTATCACGCCTGTTTTCAGGGCTTCCTTGACAGCAGGAAGGACGCACCAAACAGCCGACATTCCGGGGTCGTCCAGTTGGTATACGATGTCAGGAATGAGGACTGCATAGCCATTGCTTGTGTAGACGCCTGGGTTCCAGCCTGTCCCACTGAATCCTGGATTGGAGTAATTGTGAAGGGTCTGTGAGAGTTTTTCATAATAGTATATCACTGTCGGATATTTTTTACCTTCAACATATCCCGCTGGCAGAAAAAGGGCAGCCTGGAGCGTGTCTCCTTTTTCCGAGATGTAATCGACCAAGCGAGTCCCTGATGACCAGCTATATTTTCCAAAATCAGGAGCATTTTCGGTGACCTTCTTTGGGTTCGCTAGTGATGAATTGGTGATGTAGAAATTGGTCGGTTCGTTGAATTTCTCCCTTGTGAAATAGAAGACATCCGCATTTTTTGCCTTGCCCAGCGAGCCGATATTGGTATCTTCCCATAGGAGGACTTTTGGCCCCGCTATCAAGCCTAATTTACCGGGCTCAATTCTGGCCAAGCCACTTTTCTTGGTAAACTCACCGTACATTCGTACATATAGTCCTTTTTTAAGGTCGATTCCCTTGTCCTCAGGATCCAAATTGTAGCGGAATTGATACCGGATTTTTTCTTTTCTTCCGTTTTGGGTCAGGTTAGTTGCTTTCTCCTTTGGACCCATGGGTATCTGCCAGATATCCCATTCGTCACGGAGAAGGATATACTTGTCATCACTGCTCCAGCCGAGCGGATTGACCATGGGTTTGGTCACATTATGATCATCCTCAGTTTCGATGAAAGTCGTTGGTATCGCTTCCGTGATATTCTTGGAAGTGCCTGATGCGATATCATACACATAAAAATGCCCATCCAGCCCATATAGGAATCTGGTGCCGTCGTTCGACGGGCGGGGATAAGAGGCAAACGAAGGGAGGTAAAACTTCTTGAAAAGCAGTTTCCTTTCACCTGTTTGGAGGTTTACGGCATAGATGTCGCGATAATTTTGTCCATCTAAGTTGATATCCAGTTCATACTCCTGCATATCCAGACCGAGAGCCCATTTTTCCTTTGGCATGATGTTCAGTTCCCGCACGCTGCTGTCCTGCAATTGGATTGGCTTGGCAGTGCGCACATCGTACATCCACCACATGCTATAGTTTTTGTCTTGGTTTTCCATGACCTGCTGCCTGGATTGCAGCCGGCTATCCTGCCAATGCCAAATCGCCATATCGGGTTTCGGTAGGTCATTTTTGCGCTCCGATGCAGGCGATTTGGTGGTGTCCAGTTTGGCGATAGCTTTTTGTAGGTCGGTGATGGATTTTATCGTGGTGTCTGCTTTGATTTTTTCAAGCTTGATTCTGTCTATCGAATCTTTGTTGACTGGCGCTTGTACTGGTTTTGGGGGTTCTTTCTTCTCTTTTTCCAAGATATGGACACCAAAAAACAAGCGTGTCAAATCCTCCGACCACATTGGTCTGCGGTTGGGGCTGATGGTCAGGTTTTTGGGGAAATTAACTGAATCCATTTTTGGATCAAAAATGCTCAACTCTGGATTTCCCAGATTTTTGATACCAAGTACTTTCCCGTGATCTTGTTTGTAGGTCTTGTCCTTTACCATTTTCAACAAAGCCAAAGCCTCTCCTTTTTCAGTCCAATTCAAGGAACGATAGGTGGCCGTATCGGAATCGACCAGTTTGGTGGTTCCGCTTGGCACGTGGAAGAGGTAAATCCCGTTGCCCGATTTATTGGCGGCGTCGATCGTATAGGCGAGGTATTCCCCGCCCTTGTTGAAGGCAAATTCCTGTACGTTTCCGATGTTTTGTCTTTTTCCGGTCGCAAGGTTCACCAAGAGCAGGTCGGAACCCTTGGCGTCGCCGTTGTTTCCCTCTTTGCTGAGTTGCATAGCGAGGTGGGTGGCAGACTTGCCATTGAAAGAATATCCTGTCACCTTTTCAAAAACGGTCTTTTTGTCCGCTCCGAGGTCGATCAAGACGAGTTTTTCGCTGAGTCCTTTTCCGCCGGTCTTGGCAGCGGCCTTTTTTTCTTTGTCTTTTGGATACTCCTTAAAGGCGATCCATTTGCTGTTTTCCGAAAATGCGAATGAGGGAAAGTTGGTCGATCCGATTGGATAGGTTTTTTTGCTTTCCGGCTCCGCGGCTTTTTGCACGATCAAATCCCCATCGCCCTCGACAGGAAGCATCCCATAAGCCATCCACGTACCGTCAGCAGACATTTGGACAGAAAACGTGGAAATGGATTTCCAGCTTGGGATATCTTTCCAGGAAATGGGCTTTAATGCGGGTTTATCTTGGCCAAAAGCAAATCCGATGGCCAAAAGCCACAGGAATGCAGCCAATTTAAATTTATTGGTCATAATTGATTTTGTGGAATTATTGATTAAAATTGAACACGTAAATTTTACTTTGGAACTTATTCATCTCACAAGATATACGTTGCCTCCTACATTTGCACGTGTTTCTATCCTTCTTCCATGAGTCTTATCGAAAAATTGGATTTCCGGGCATTTTTGAATGATATCCAAGCCCCTCTCATCGTATTTTCGGAGGAGGGGGAGTTGTTTTTCAATCGATATTTCAAAGAAAATATCGAAATACAGGGGACAAAATGGACCGATTTCTTTACCAGTCCAGATATCCGTCATCAGATCGAGCGTTATTTTAGCGAAGGGATTTTGCCCAAAAGGGATTTTAAATCGACTCTGCTGCACAAGTCACAGGGGGAAGTTACTTATCTGTGGTCATTTACAGACTTTCCAAATCCGGGTAAAAAGAGGATTTGCGCCGCCAAAGGAACAGCAAATTATTCGGTGGTGGAGAAGTTGAATCAGCAGATATTGGGAAAGGAGTCGGGCGCGCAAAATCAGGAGGATTTCAGGTTTATCGCGAATGTGCTGAGGTACAGCCACGATATGCTGGCGATTCTCGACAGAAATGGCATTTATAAATTCATCAGTTCAGCCGTAATCGAGAAACTCGGCGTCAATCCGGCGAATATCATCGGCAAATCTTACCTCGATTTTGTAAAGCAGCGCGTCATCGAAGTGGAAGAAGGAGATGTGCGTGAAGTCTTCAGCTCGAAGGAAGAGGTCAACATCAATTTCTGGATCAACACACCGAGCGGAAAGCGGGTTTTTATCGAAAGTTACAGCAGAAACCTGCTGGATGACCCTTTGGTGGATGGAATATTGTTCAGTGCCCGTGACATTACCGAGTATTGGTATGCGAAGAAATCCCTTCAAAAACGCTACGAGCTCGAGAACCTGATCAACAGGATTTCTGCCAAATTTGTCAATGCCGGATACGATCAGGTCGACCAGGTATTCCGATCTTCTTTGAAGATGCTCGGCGAGTTTGAGGATGCGGATAGGGCGTATATTTTTCTCGTCCATGAAGCCATCGGTGAGATTGAGAATGTGTATGAATGGACCGCTGAGGGAATCGAACCCCAAATTGAGTATTTGAAGCATATTCCGATCACTGATCAAAATTTAACCCTGGAAGCGATGAAAGGCGGTCAGATTTTGGTCGTACCCGATGTGGACTTGATGCCGGATGAGTTTGAAATCGAAAAGAAGATCTATCAGGAGCAGGGCATCCAGTCGTTCGTTTTGATTCCGATATTTTCTGAAAACAAGCTGATCGGATTTTTTGGAATGGATGCGGTAAGGAGCAGGCGCGACTGGAACGAGAAAGACGAGTTTGTACTGCGGCAATTGGGGGATATTTACGCGGGGAGTTTCATCAACCGTGCGATCAAAAAAAGACTGGAACGGAATGAGAACCTGTTGGCATCAACCGAAATATTGGCAAAATCAGGCTCATGGCGCTTCAGCAACTCCCAAAAGCGGATCTTTTTTTCCGCGGGTCTAAAAAAGATATTTGAGTTTGACGAAAACCTCTATTCCGATACGGTAGCGGGGTTTTTGCAGGCTATCGATAAAAGGAACAGAAAGTCTTTCCTCCAAAATCTCCGCCACGCGGTAAGGAGGAAAAGCACGACGGCAGGCGAGTTTGAGATCAAACCCAAGAGCGGTAGGCTCAAGTTTATCAGCTATACGATCCAGGTGAGACCGATTTCGGATACCGACAAGGTAGAGGTATTTGGCTACTGTTCCGATGTCACGCACAAAAAGGACGCTGAAAATTACCTCAAACTCCAGTCCCAAATCCTCGCGCAGGTCAACGACCCGATCTTTGTGACGGATTCCAATTTGAGAATCATTTATGTTAACAACTCTGGTTTGCGGGAATGTAAACTGCGGGAAGATCAAGTACTTGAGGAGAAATTTGACGACTTGTTTGAGTTCAAGGCTGCGGAAAATGGATGCTTTGTATCAAGGGTCAAAGATTTGGCTGCTGAGGCGAGTATTCGTGAAATGGTCGAAATCAGCATTTCAGGGACTGGTTTTGAGCCTCATGAAGTTTCGGTCCAGCCGTTCCTCAATGACGAGAAAGTCAAAATTGGGTATTCCTTCGTGTTGAGGAACCTGAGTCTTCAGGTCAAGCAGGAAGCCTTGGCCAAGAAGGCGCAAATGATCGTGGAAAACAGTCCCGCGATCCTTTTCACCGTGGATCCCAATCATGACTTCCAGATTCTCTACATCACGGACAACATACGCCAGTTTGGCTACAATGCCTCCGAATTGGTTCAATCCAAGAAATCGATCTTGGAATTGATCCATCCCGATGATGCGCGGAATTTGCTGGATTTTCATTTTGCAAAAAAATCGAAAGCAGGTGTGCCAGCATACTCGGGCGAATACAGATTCCTCAAAAGTGACGGCAGCTACCGCTGGGTCGAGGACAAAAGCGTGGAAACGCTCGACGAAAACGGCAATATCATTTCCCACGAAGGGATTATACAGGACATCACGGAGCGAAAAAACAGCCGGGAGAAAGTCCTACGAAGCGAGGAGCGCTACCGGGTGTTGGCCTCCAATATCCCCGGCACAAGTATTTTCCTGATTGACCGTGACTTGAGGTATATTGTGGCGCAGGGCACAAATTTCGCCGATTGGGGAATGACCGCAGCAGATTTTGAAGGGAAAACCTTGGCGGAGGTACACAGGAGAAACCTAAACGAAATCCAGCCTGTCGTCATCAAGGCCCTTCTCAAAAACGAAATCCAGCAGAAGCACATCATCTTCAAAAAGCGTGTTTATGAAATCACTGTCAAACCAATAACGTATGACGGCGAGGTGGAATATGCTTTGGGCATTTTGCGCGACATCAACGAGGAATTCCAGGCAAAGGAAGACTTAAGGAAAAACGAGGAGAAATACCGAAGACTCGTCGAGGAATCTACAGAGATCATTTTCTCACTGGGGATGAACATGAAGTTCACCTACATTTCACCAAACGTAAGGCAGTTTTTGGGCTACAAACCCGAAGACGTGCTTTCCAGAGCACTTACCGAATTTCTCCATCCGGAAGATTTGGCCGTGATGTCACAGGAAATGAAGCAGGGATCTGACTTCTTCAAATACAACCAATACCTCGAATTCAGGCTACGGCACCTCAACGGCGAATACAGGATATTTAGTTCTAATGGAAAACTTGTATCCGATGACGAAGGCAAAGGTCTTTATTACACCGGCATTGCGCGGGATATCACCAAACTGAAAGAGGCACAGCGGGAACTGCTTCTCGCAAAGGAAAGGGCTGAGCAAGCATCGACGATCAAATCCCAGTTTCTATCCATCATGAGCCATGAAATCCGTACGCCGATGAATGCGGTGATCGGCATGGCGCATTTGTTAATCGAGGATAATCCCCGCCCTGACCAATTGGAGAATTTGAAAACCCTCCAGTTCTCAGCGGAGAATCTGTTGGGATTGATCAACGATATTTTGGACTATACCAAAATCGACTCTGGTAAGGTCGAACTGGAAAAAGTAAGCTTTGAACTTGAAAACGTATTCCAGCGGATTCTCCATTCTTATTCATACCAGGCTAGGGAAAAGGCTTTGGACGTGATCTTTGAGATCGATCCGGCTATCCCAAAAAGCCTGCTTGGAGATCCAGTACGTCTTGGTCAGGTCGTGAACAATTTGGTTTCCAATGCGGTCAAGTTTACCGAAAAAGGCTACATCCGCATCAAACTAAGCAATGTCGGTGAGAAAAAAGATCGGGTTTCGGTCAGGTTCGATTTTGAGGACACGGGAATCGGTATTCCCGAAGAAAAATTGGATTTGGTGTTTGAGGCATTTACACAGGCAAGTGCAGCCACTACCCGCAAATACGGAGGTACGGGACTGGGACTCGCGATCGTTCGCCGTCTTGTGCAGCTTTTTGGTTCCGATATCAAAGCGTACAGGAGGCAGGAAGGCGGTACTAGATTCACGTTTACAATCACATTTGCAAGACCCAGTACAGATGAAAAAGTCAGTCCGCAAGGAAATACCGAAGGCCTTCGAATCCTTCAAGATGCCAATATCCTGATCGCAGAGGACAATATCGTCAACCAAATCATGATCAAGAAATTCCTCACCAAGTGGGGAGTCCATCAGGTCGTGATTGCCAATGACGGAAACGAGGCGATTGAGGCTTTTTCAAAACAGGATTTCAACATCATCTTGCTCGACTTGCAGATGCCAGAAAAAGATGGATTCCAAGTGGCTGAGTATATCAGAAAATTGAAAGATCCTAAGAAAAACCAGGTTCCAATAATCGCGCTCACCGCGTCTTCCCTGATCGAAGTCAAAGAGCACCTCGAGGAAGTTGGCATGAATGATTACATCAGCAAACCCTTCAACCCTGACCATCTTTACACCAAAATCATCAAATACCTACAGGGCTAATGTGTCCAATGGCAATCGTGTTTTGAAAACGCGTATTATTTTTGGGTCGAATATCAGCACGATGAGGAAGTTTGTATTCTTGGCGATGTTAATGGTTGTCCCCATTTTCCTGTTTGGTCAATCCAGCCAAACCAATAGGACGACTATGTACATGACCTATGGTCGGACAGGTGCCAACCTGCGCGAATTCAACAACATGCTTGCCTCCAAGGGGCTTTCTCCCATGCGCAACGGCTATTCCAACCTGAGTTTTGGATACCTGTATCGTTTCAATGACTTTGTTGTCGGGTTGGAATTGTTTCAAAACCACGGTCCCAAATCCAATTTCGATGGGTATGAGATCGACTACAACAGCACCCGGTTTTATTTGAATGTTGGATTCTCCTTTACGGAGGAGGGACGATTTCAATTGATCCATTACATGTCGATTGGCTCAGGTTTCCTCAATTTCCAGATGCTGCCCAATGCCGAACCCGAGACATTCCAGGCACTGATGGACAATCCGGCCCAAGGGTTTATCCTGCGGGAAGGAAATCTCCATAAAGGGACTTGGCACATGACGGGATTTTTGACCGAGATTGGGTTCCAAATGAGCTATGACCTTCCCATACCCGGCAGGGAAGAGGCGTTTGAGTTGTTGGCAAGGTTTGGCTATTCATTCAGCCCGTTCGAAGATTCCTGGAAAATGAATGGCATCCGGTTCAACGCAGCTCAAAGCGGCCCTTTCCTCAGAATCGGGGCAGGAATCACACTGCCAGACCAAAACTTCTTCTACCGCGATGCTTCTTTGGGTGCACACTTGGTATATGGCCAGCATTTCACAAGGCCAGATGAATTAAACACGGTTTTGGAAGAAAACGGACTTAGGCCATTCGAAGGTCGGCCAAACAACTGGGGCTTGAAGATTTTGGGGGAAACCAAAGGCTTCCTGTATGGGATGGATTTTTACAACCTTGGCCTTTCTGGAGATGCCAATGAGTCCAAAACCCAGACGCTGAACAGCCTTCGGATTTACGCCAATGCAGGCTTGAAGTTTTTTGAACAAAAGAATCTGGAAATGGGGGGCTTGGCGGGATTGGGTTATGGAAATATCCGGTACACGCTGACCGATAATTTCAAACCTGATTTCCCACTGTTGTTTGAAGAACCAAAACACGACGGCATGATGAAAAACGGTGGACTGATGGCAAAGCCTGAGGTATACATTGCCTACGGAATTCCCATTTCAATCAATAAAAGCCGCGTCATTCTTGGTTTACACGGAGGCTATGAACTGCCCCTAGCAAGGTATCGGTTGGGGGATTTGTCCATGAGCAAGTATATGGCCAATCCCTATCTTCAATTCAGTCTCGGGTTTCGGCCCTAGTCCTCGATCTCCACAATCAATTCCACTTCGACCGCAATATTCATCGGCAGGGAGTTGGTGCCGACCGCCGAGCGTGCATGTTTACCTTTTTCTCCGAAAACCTCCACCATCAGGTCTGAAAAGCCATTCACAACCTGTGGCTGTTGGGTAAAGTCAGCGGCACTGTTGACCAAGCCAAGCACTTTGACGATCCGCTTGACTTTGTTGAGGTCACCCAGTTCGGCTTTCAACACGGCGAGTTGCTGTATCCCAACAAGGCGCGCGGCTTCCCGGCCTTGTTCCACGCTGAGATCCGTCCCGAGTTTGCCGGTCACAAATCCACCTTCGGGGAGATTTGGGCCTTTTCCTGCCAAAAACAGCAGGTTTCCGACCCTCACTGCATTGACGTAATTGGCTACGGGTGCCGAAGCTTCTGGCAAGGCTAGGCCCAGTTCCCGGACTTTTTGCTCTGCATCCCAAGCCGCGGCAGGTGCTGACTCTGTCGCTTCCGCCTTTTTTTCGGCAGGTTTTACACAGGAGAAAGTGAGTAGGAGGAAGGCTGCAAGCAAGAATGATTTCATAGTATTCTGGATTTAGATGTGATTTTGAAGATAGACTGTTTTTCGGAAAACAAAAAGGTCAATCAGTTGACAGATTTCACTATCGGTTTTCAAATTTTCAACAAACAGGCCTTATCCATAGCGAACTAACAAAGCGGACAAGATTTTGTCAAAAAATTATCAAAATCCGTGAATAGGCTTTACATTTGGGCTTGCTTATCGAGAAAGACCGAGGGATGGGCCCTGCGACGTCTTAGCAACCTGAAACCAAGGTGCTAATTCCCCTTCCGGAGATGCCGGAAATAGATGAGCGGAATGAGTTTGTTTTTCTTCCGGTTCTTCCTCGCGTAAGTTTTTAAAATCAAGAAGATGAACAGAACCGAACTGCTGCTGCGGCTTTCCAAATCAAAAATCCTGATCCTCGATGGTGCCATGGGTACCATGATCCAGCGTTACCATTTGGAGGAAAAGGACTTTAGGACCCCCGAACTCGCAAACCACCCCAAGCCGCTAAAGGGCAACAACGACCTGCTTTCGCTCTCCAGACCGGATGTCATCAAGGATATCCACCGGGCCTATCTGGAAGTCGGCGCGGATATCATCGAAACCAATACCTTCAGCGGGACCTCGATCGCGCAGGAGGACTATGGGACGCAGCATCTCGCCTACGCGATCAATTTCCAGTCTGCCAAAATCGCAAGGGAAGTGGCGGATGAATTCACCGCTAAAAATCCGGATAAACCCAGGTTTGTCGCGGGTGCGATTGGTCCGACCAATAAGACTGCCTCGATCTCTCCCGATCTCAATGACCCCGGTTTTCGGGCAGTTACCTTTGACCAATTGGCATCGGCATTCAAGGAACAGGTGGAGGGCTTGCTGGACGGAGGCGTGGATATTTTGTTAGCAGAAACCATCATCGACACGCTGAACGCAAAAGCCACACTTTTCGCAATTCAGGAGGTTTTTGAGGAGCGGAATATCCCCCTGAATCCCGAAGAGGGGGGCATTCCCATCATGATTTCGGGTACGATCACGGATGCTTCAGGCAGGACGCTGTCCGGGCAGACGACCGAGGCGTTTTTGATCTCGGTATCCCACGTGCCGCTTTTCAGCGTCGGGTTGAACTGCGCCCTTGGGGCAAAGGAACTCAGGCCTTACCTGAAGGTTTTGTCCGAAAACGCTCCCTTCCTGGTGTCGGCTTATCCAAATGCCGGCCTTCCCAACGAATTCGGGCAATACGACCAGGGTGCCCTGGAAATGGCCGCACAGATAGAGGATTTCCTCAAGGAAGGACACGTCAATATCCTCGGTGGCTGCTGCGGCACCACGCCGGCGCACATTGCCGAGATCGCCAAGATCGCCCAAAAATATTCCCCACGACACATAGAACTGGCAGCGACAGGAGATGAGTAGGATACACAACCCCCAAGCTTTGAAACTTTCGGGTTTGGAGCCTTTGGTCTTCACGCCCGAGATCAACTTTGTCAACATCGGCGAGCGCACCAACGTCACGGGCAGCAAGAAGTTTGCCCGCCTGATACTCAACGGCCAATACGACGAGGCCTTGGAGGTGGCTTTGGACCAAGTGCGGGGCGGCGCGCAGATATTGGACGTCTGTATGGACGAAGGCATGCTCGACGGCGTCGCCGCGATGCGACGCTTTCTCAACCTGATTGCCTCAGAGCCCGAGATCAGCCGGATACCCATCATGATCGATTCCTCCCGTTGGGAGATCATCGTCGAGGGATTGAAATGCGTCCAAGGCAAGGGCATCGTCAACTCCATCAGCCTGAAGAACGGCGAGGAGGAATTTATTCGTCAGGCCAGGACGATCAAGAAATTCGGCGCTGCGGTGGTCGTGATGGCCTTTGACGAAAAAGGCCAAGCAGATACGTACCAGCGGAGGATTGAGATCTGCAAGAGGAGCTACGACATCCTTGTCCAGCAGGTCAGGTTCAATCCACAGGACATCATCTTCGACCCGAATATTTTCCCCGTCGCCACGGGGATGGAGGAGCACAGGAAAAACGCCCTGGACTTTTTCCATGCAACCCAATGGATCAAACAGAACCTCCCCGGCGCCAAAGTGAGCGGTGGCGTCAGCAACGTGAGTTTCTCTTTCCGGGGAAATGATCCGGTCCGCGAGGCCATGCACGCCGCATTCCTTTACCACGCGATCCGGCACGGGATGGATATGGGCATCGTCAACCCAACCATGCTGGAAGTGTACGACGATATCCCGAAGGACCTCCTCCAAAAAGTGGAGGATGTTCTTTTCGACCGCTCCGAAGATGCGACGGAGCAACTGCTGTCGTTTGCCGAGACGGTCAAATCCGCAGGGAAGAAGGAAGCCCAAAGCGAGGCTTGGCGTACCGAAACCGTGGAGAAGCGCATCGAGCATGCCTTGGTAAAAGGAATCATCGATTATGTCATTGAAGATACAGAGGAAGCCAGACTCAAGTACCAGAGCCCGCTAAAGGTCATCGAGGGCCCCTTGATGGACGGGATGAACGTCGTCGGAGACCTGTTTGGGGAAGGGAAGATGTTTTTGCCCCAGGTCGTCAAATCCGCCCGCGTGATGAAGAAGGCCGTCGCCTACCTCGAACCCTTCATGCCCACGGCTGCTGACACCGGCCTGCCGACGGAACAAAGCAGCCTGAAGAGGATACTGCTTGCCACCGTCAAGGGCGACGTACACGATATCGGCAAGAACATCGTTGGTGTCGTCCTTGCCTGCAACAGCTACCAGATCATCGATCTCGGCGTGATGGTGGATGCGCAAAAGATCATCGACGAGGCCATCAAGAACAAAGTGGACATCATCGGTCTCAGCGGATTGATCACGCCTTCCCTGGACGAGATGGTCTATGTCGCCTCTGAAATGGAGCGGCAGGGCCTGAAGATCCCCCTGCTGATAGGAGGAGCCACGACGTCAAGGATCCATACGGCCGTCAAGATCGACCCCGTCTATTCTGGCACGGTGGTCCATGTGACGGACGCCTCGAAGTCCGTGCCGATTGCCGGAGAGGCGATTTCTTCGGAGACAAGGGAAGCTTACCGTCTTGAGATCAAGGAAACATACAGGCAGCTCAGGGAAGAGCACGAGGCCAAGCAACAGGTGAAGCAGATGGCCACTTTCGAAGAGGCGGTCGCCAATCCGGTGTTTATCGATTGGGAACATTTCAGTCCCACGGTTCCGAACCTTCAGGGGACGAAAGTCCTGCACGACCTTGATTTGGCCGTTTTGCGCAACTATATCGACTGGACTCCATTTTTCAGCACTTGGATGCTTTCGGGCAAATACCCCAAAATCCTCGAAGATCCCGTCGTCGGGGATGAGGCCAAAAAGCTCTTCGCCGATGCCAACCGGATGCTTGATGACATCATCAGGGAAAAATGGATACAGGCCCGGGCCATCGTCGGCATCTATCCCGTGCAGCGGGATGGCGAGGATGTGCAGGTATTGGTCGACGGTCGGCCGGCGCAGAGGTTCCATTTTCTCCGCCAACAGGGGAAGAAGGGCAAGGGCGTCCCCAACCGCTCCTTGGTGGACTACATCCATCCCGGGGAGATAGACTTCATGGGCTTCTTTGCAGTGACGGCAGGCTGGGGGATCGAGACCAAGCTGAAGGAGTTCCAGGAAAAGCACGACGACTACCACGACATCATGCTCAAGGCGCTTGCGGACCGATTCGCAGAGGCAGGTGCCGAATACCTGCATGCCATGGTGCGCAAAGAGTGGTGGGGTTATGCCCCCGACGAGGACCTCGCCAACGATGACTTGATCCGCGAATCCTACATCGGCATCCGTCCGGCACCGGGGTATCCTGCCTGTCCGGAGCATTCGGAGAAGAAGACCTTGTTTGAGTTGTTGGAAGTGGAGAAAAACACCGGCATCGTGCTGACGGATAGCTTTGCGATGTATCCGACGGCATCGGTGAGCGGCTATTATTTTGCCCATCCCGAAAGCAAATATTTTGGTCTGGGGAAAATAGGGGAGGATCAGGTCAGGGACTATGCCCGTCGCAAGGGCATCACCAAGGCCCATGCCGAAAGACTCCTTTCCCCCAATTTGGGCTATTCCCCATCCTTATCAGTTGTAGAAAAATAGATCATGAAAATCACCGAATATATCCAACAGGCATCCAAAACCCTGTTTTCTTTCGAAATCCTCCCCCCACTAAAAGGCCAAAGCCTCAAGGAGCTCTGCGAAGGCATCGAGCCGCTGATGGAATTCAAGCCGCCCTTTGTGGACGTGACCTATCACAGGGAGGAGTTCATTTATAAAAAGCACCCGAACGGACTTTTGGAAAAGATCAGTACCAAAAAGCGTCCGGGAACAGTTGGTATCTGTGCGGCGCTGATGAACCGCTTTCAGGTGGAGGCCGTGCCGCATTTGCTTTGTGGAGGATTTACAAGGGAGGAAACCGAAAACGCCCTGATCGACCTCAACTTCATCGGCGTGCAGAACATCCTTGCCCTCAGGGGGGACGCGCCCAAAAGCGAGGGAAAATTCATTCCCGAACCTGACGGGCACGCTTATACAAAAGACCTTGTGAAGCAGATCGTGGGCATGAACCAAGGCAGGTACCTGCACGAGGAGACGGAGACGGGCTTCCATACCGATTTTTGCGTAGGGGTTGCAGGCTATCCGGAGAAACATTTCGAGGCGCCGAACCTGAAGTCCGATCTCAGATACCTCAAGGAAAAAGTGGACGCGGGCGCCGAGTACATCGTGACGCAGATGTTTTTTGACAACCAGAAGTTTTTTGATTTCACCAGGAAAGTCCGGGAAATGGGAATCGATATCCCGATTATTCCGGGGATCAAGCCGATCACGACACTCAGCCAGATCAGCATGTTGCCGAGGACCTTTTTCCTCGACCTTCCCGACGCGCTCATGGACGAGTTGGAGAAATGCAAAACCAACGCGGAGGTCAAGGAAGTGGGTATCCGTTGGGCGATCCAACAGAGCAAAGAGCTCGTAAAGCACGGCGTTCCCGTCCTGCATTACTACACGATGAGCAAGGCCGACGCGACTTACAGGATTGCGAAGGAGGTGTTTTAGATTGGAAGATTTGAAAGTTGAAAAATTGGTAAAACAGCATCGATTTGTTTCGATTGAGGGTTTTCATCGACGATTTTTGGAAGAAGTAACCATGCTGCGTTGGCATTTTACTTTTGAAAGTCTTGGACCAGATTGGCGGGTTGGCTGGAATAGAATGCTTGTATCGCCGACCTTTGAAACCTCAATCCTTGCAAAAATTCCAACAAGCAACGTTTTTGGTCATCGATCTTCTGTCTTCGTTTCGAGATGCTATTGACTTTGAATTAGGTGGCAAGGCAGCTGAATTCAAAACCATAAATTTTTCTGCTTCCCACCATCAAAAGAATAAAGGTTTGGATCGGTGTTTTCGGGGCATTTTCCCAAAACTTCCTTGGGAGATCTACGTGACAAAGATCAAATCCATAAGCTATTCTTTATGAAAAAATCCGTCACATTGCTGTTCCTCGCTCCCTCGCTGATGTTTGCTTCCTGCAATGATTTGGGAAAAAAAGTGGAGGGCCAAATCCAATCTATCTCCGAAAAGGCAGATAAGTTGGATTCCCTCGTCAACAGGGAAATCGAAAAAATGGAATCGCTCGACTCATTGATCAATATTGAAACAGACAAGATCATCCGGATGGATTCCCTTCTTGAAAAGTCTACCCAAAAAATGGATTCCTTGGTCAACAGTAAGATTGACCGGTTCAACAAAATCGTGAACTAGCCCTTGTTGGTCTTCAAGCAGGTTTTTGGGCTCGGGTGGGTTTGGAGAAAAAGTCCTAATTTCAAGCCATGATCAAACTCATCGAATGTCCCCGGGATGCCATGCAGGGTTTGCATGGATTTATTGATACGGCCATCAAGGCCGCCTACATCAACCAACTCCTGCATGTGGGTTTTGACACGATTGATTTTGGGAGCTTCGTTAGCCCAAAGGCGATTCCCCAGATGCGCGATACCGCCGAGGTTTTGGACCAATTGGACCTTTTTGGTACCCATTCGAAGCTGTTGGCCATCGTGGCCAATGTCCGCGGCGCCGAGGATGCGCTGCTTTTTCCACAGATTGACTACTTGGGATTTCCGCTTTCCCTTTCCGAAACTTTTCAGCAACGCAATACCAACAAGTCCATTGCTGAGGCGATGGAGACCGTCGATGAGATCCAAAACCTCTGCCAGATCAAGGGCAAATCCTTGGTCGTATACTTGAGTATGGGTTTTGGGAATCCCTACGGGGAGGCTTATTCTCCGGAGTTGGTCGCGGATTTTGTGCAGCGGCTGGACCAGATGGACATCCGGATCATTTCCTTTGCGGATACGGTCGGGACTGCCGAGTCGGATTTGATTCGGGATTTGTATAGGGTGCAGGCGGGGGCATTTCCGCATGTAGAGTTTGGAATGCACCTGCATACCCGACCCGAGCAGATGCATGGGAAAATCAAGGCAGCACTCGAGGCGGGTTGCCAGAGGTTTGATGGGGCGCTGAAGGGTTTTGGAGGCTGCCCGATGGCCAAGGACGAGTTGGTGGGTAATGTCGCCACCGAGCAGTTGATCGATTTTTTGGAATCAGAAGGCCAGCAGTTGCAGGTCAATAAGTCGGAATTGCGGGAGGCCTTGAAGCTTGCTAAGGTGGTGTTCGGGTAACGCGGGGTTTCTCGCAAAGACTGCTAAGGTGCAAAGAACACGAATCATTGCTAGTGTTCAGTTGGCAGGGGCAGTATTCGTTCTGGAATATCAGTTTGCCTTTATGGCCTTTTCGAGTACAACAATCTTATGCGACTTTTTGCCGCTACTTTTCTTGTCGAGTTCCATTTCTCGGTCCCTATTCATCTTCTTCCGCTTCTCCTGGGTCGATGATGATTGTTTCCGACAAGAATGGACTTGCCATGAAATAACCCAAAACCTGGCCTCCGCCGGACTTCACTTTGATGTTGGAGGTCGGGTTTTGAGGTGGGGGTGAAAACAATCCTCCATCGTTGAAAAGCAGCCCCACGAGCTGATTAAGGTAATCAAATGCGTCTTGGTTGAGGCGATATAGCTCAAGCCGAACTTTGTCATTTTTCTTGAACGGAAATCCATTCAGTTCAAAGCCGTTGTCGAGTATATTAGTACCGAAAGTGTCGTCAAACAGCAGGTAATCGAAACGGCTGTTGAGAAGCGTATCATTTTTCACCATGCGGATTCGGTAGTTGTTGTCATCGGCAAAGGGGATTTTCCCATAAACCGTTAGGTAATAGCCCTCTTCCCGGAAGATACGCTCCTCCCTGAAATTGTACACAATGCTGTCAAGCAACGGAGGGAAAAGGATCGTCCCCGTACTGCTGTATTCCTTTTCCCCAATCTTCACGCTGAGCTCATAGGACTCGCCCAAAGTCCCGCTAATATTTCGTTCGGCGACATATTTTTTGGTTTCCTGGTTGAACCTGAAATTAACCTGGCCGCCAGTACGCAGATTCCGGATGCTGACTTGGGCATTTTCCTCCACTTCGAAACTTGCGGTATCATAGTAGTCCTTCGAATAACTGACCCGGACTTGGTTGATAGAAGGATTGTCGGTCCAAAGGGCCTCAATGACAGGTATCGGCTCCGTGTTTTCCAGAGGCAAAAACACTTCTTCTTGGCAGGAGAAGGAAACAATGGCAATCAGAGGAAGCAACAGGCGACGCATCAGAATTTGAAATTATAGGTCAAGGCGGGCAAGAAAGTAAACAGGTAAGTCATGACGACTCCGGGACGTACCGATTCTACAGGGACACTCGAGTCTTGGTCAAAGCGGAAATCGTCATTGATGATATCGGTAAACTGGTAGGTAAATGGATTCTTTCGGCCATAAAGGTTGTAGACGCTGAAGTTCCAGCTTCCACGCCATTTTCTCCCTTTGTCTTTTCCTTTCCAAGTCACGGATGCATCCATGCGGTGGTAGTCTGGAAATCGGTCTGTATTCCGCAGGTCATTGTACAGTGGAATTTTCTGGCTGTCCACTTCATAGGTCCCAATGGGGAAAGTAACGGCTTGGCCAGTCGTGTAGACGAAAGTGAGTGCGGCTGACCAATGCTTCGAAAACTCATGGTTGAGCACCAAATTGACATCATGCGGTCTATCGAAGCGTGGATTGTACCACTGGTCGAGACTGATGCCGGGGATTTTTCTCCAAGTCCGTGAGTAAGTATATCCAAGCCAACCGGTGGTTTTGCCGATATTTTTTCGGACCAAAAACTCCAATCCGTACGCATATCCTTGTCCTGATAGCAGTTCCGTTTCCACATTGTCACTGAACAAGACGCTGGCGCCCTGACGCAAGTCAACCACGTTACGGAAGTCTTTATAATAACCTTCCACCGATATTTCCCATTTGCCTTCGGCAAGGTTTTGGAAAAAACCAACTGACGTTTGGTCGCCCCGCAGCGGCTCAATATATGTTCCCGCCGGAATCCACCGATCAATCGGCAATCCCGCAGAACTGTTGGAAGCGACCTGTACGAACTGATGATTTCTGTTGAAAGCTGATTTAAATGAAAGGTTGGGAGAAATCAAATACCGGAGGGAAATCCGCGGTTCGAATCTTTGGTAGCCCTTCATGTTTTGGAACCGGTCAAAGCGCAGCGTGTCCAAAATCTCCGCTTCACGGTCGGGAACACCTCCTGCGTAGGTATAAATCACACCCTGCCCGATCTCGTTGTATAGGGCCAATCTCAACCCTGCTTCGACCATCAATTTCTGACCGATATCCCCCGAAACGGAGACAAAAAGATTGTTTTGAACTCCCGTGCTGGGGTTTGTATTAAGGTCATCAAGATCACTTTCCGGTGCAGTTTCCAACACGATGGGCGAGAAATGATAAATCTGACCTTGATAGCCGGTTTTTAACACAGAATTGTTTGGGCCCAACCAAGTCCACTCGGCACGCACGCCCGATTCCGAAAGCCTACTGGTCCAGTTGAAACCGTCCTGCGGATCCTGGAATTGCACTTGGTATTGGTACTTGCTGTGGTAGGCATTCAGGTCAAAGAATTTGTTGGAGCTGATGTTTCGGTTCCAATTGAAGGCCGTCACGAAGTTGTTCCAGCCTAAGCCAAACTGCCTCGAAATGCCCAAAAAGTCTGAGCCATAGTAAGAGGAAAATGAGATTTTATCCTTTTCACCAGCCCTAAATGTAAACTTTCCACTCAGATCATAGAAATAGAGGTCGTTTTGGTTGATGTCGGGATTGCTGGAAAGCCGCAGGAATGCATCCGCATAAGTCCTTCTCCCGGACACGATGAAGGAGGATTTGTCGGAGAAAAGCGGCCCGTCTACGGTTAGCCGTGAACTGATGGAACCGATTCCACCCTCGCCACGGATTTGTTCGAAGTTGCCCTCCCTGAGCGATACATCTACAACGGAGGATACTCTTCCCCCGAGGTTTGCCGGGATATTTCCCTTGTAAAACTCGACACCGCATAAGGCATCGGGGCTGAAAACAGAGAAAAAGCCGAAGAAATGCGATGGATTGTATACAGGCGCTCCGTCCAATTGGATGAGGTTTTGGTCTGCAGAGCCACCCCGCACAAACAAGCCGGTCGTCCCTTCGCCGGCAGTTTGCACGCCGGGTAGTAATTGGAGGCTCCGCAAAATATCGACTTCACCAAAGAGCGCCGGAATATTTTTGATTGTCTCGATCGGCACCGAGGATTTCCCCAATTCAATGCCTTTGATATTGTCTTCGGGATTGCGTCCACGAATGATGATTTCTTCGAGCGAAAGCGCTTCAGCTTTTAGAAAAAAGCGCAACTCCTTTTGCAAGTCATTGGTGGTAATTACCCGAATAGAAGGTTCAAACCCTATAAAGGAAACGATCAGCTTGGCGGGCAACTCCACCAAAGCAATTGAGAAATTTCCACTCAAATCGGTCACCACGCCCTTTTGCGGGTCGGATTCCCAATAAACATTGGCGCCTGGCATGGGCAGATTTCCTTCCACATCCATCACAGTCCCGGTTAGGGATTTCGCCTCCTGGGCAATCGAAAAGTTGAACGCTAAGCAAAGGATAATCAGAAGACTGGGTAGTAAAAACTTCATAAGTTGGCGGCAATTCCCAACGGATAACGGAATTAGTGCATTGGGTGTTGAAAATTATCGCATTAAATTCTAATGCGTTGGCAATTGGTCAATATTTTTTAATTTCAGCCCATGATTTGGGCGTATCCGGATGTGAGTCTAGTTAGTTATTTGGCCATTTTTTTTGGCGTTTTGTACTTTATCTACCTGTTTCGGTTTTATAAAATCAACCAGAAGCTAAAGGTCAAAAAGCGCCAACTCGTTTTCAAGTTGGTCTTGAGGACGAGTTATTTTATACTTTTTCTGATTGCATTGTCAGGACCTTCGATCGGCACTTCCATGAAGGAGATCAAAGAGGAAGGAAAGGATATCTACCTTGCGGTGGATCTTTCGCAATCCATGAACGCCACCGATATTGGTCCGAGTAGATTGCAGCGGATTCGGTTTGAGTTGAAGAATCTGGTCAAGCAGTTTGCAGGAGATCGGATGGGCTTGATCATTTTCAGTTCCGAGGCCTTTTTGCAGTGTCCTTTGACCTTTGACCAAAATGTCCTTCAGCTTCATATCGACGGATTGAATACCGGCTTGGTTCCAAATCAAGGCACAGACCTTGCCGCGCCGTTGGGATTGGCTTTGGATAAATTCAACAAGGAAACATCAAGCCAACCCAATTCGAAGTCAATTGTATTGATCTCGGACGGGGAGGATTTTGAAAAAAACTATGAAAGTATCATTCCCGATCTCAATGATCAAGGGATCAAGGTATTTTCCCTTGGTGTCGGTACAAGTCAGGGAAGTACGATTCCCAGGGGTAATGGAAAAGTAATCGACAAAAACACCAATCAACCTGCGATTTCAAGGCTTGAAACAGAAAGTCTCAAATACGTGGCCACACAAACAGGAGGTGCGTACTTCGAACTCAGCGATGCAGTGCAGGAGATACCAGATTTGATCGCAGCTTTGGAAAGACAAGAAGGAACTTTGACAGGCACCCGCATGGTAGAAGCCTCCGCCAACAAATATTTCTATTTCCTATTGGTAGCCTTGGCCTTAGCCATGCTCGATCTGATGCTGCCTCTAAAAACCATCAAACTCTAGGCACGTGTAAGGTATGATGAGCTTGACGATTAGAATCATTTTGGTTTCATTTCTGACAATGTTGTCGGACTGGTCGAGCGTGGGCAAGAAAAACGCCGCGATCCGCAGTGCGTCGAGAAGTTATGCCGAAGCCGAATACAAGGCTTCCATCGAGAACCATTTAAAATTGGTCAATGAGTTTGAATTGACAACGTCAGATGTCAATTTCAATCTGGCCTTGAGTTATCATTATGCGGATTCGCTGGACATCGCGCAAAGGACTTACCAATCACTTTACAGCAGCCCTGACAAAACAATCGCATCTTTCTCATTCAACCAAAATGGAACCATTCTCGCGGGACAAAAGAAATACGAGGAAGCCCTCGACGCGTTCAAATGGTCGCTGATCCATATGCCAGAAAATGAGTCCGCCCGATACAATTATGAATTGCTGAGCAGGTGGCTCCAGCAAAATCCTGAGCAAAAAGACCAACCTAAAGAACAAGAACAGGAACAAAGCGAGGAGGAGAAGAACGAGGAACAACAGCAACAGGATCAGCAGCAGCAAAACCAGGAAAAGAAAGACGGAGAGGGCGAAGAGGAAACCGAAGAAGATGAAGCTTCGGAATCCCAGAAGAAAGAAGATAAATCTGGCGAAAAAACCCAAGAGGAGAAGGAATCCGAGGAGGCAAGTGACATCGAAAGTGACCTGAGCGATCGGGAAAAAAGAATGGAACAACTCCGCGAGAAGCTCAAGGAAATGAACATTTCTCCAGAACAGGCCTCCCAAATCCTTGATGCCATGAATGCGGCGGAGCTTCGCTTTATTCAGCAAAACAAAAAGAAGCCTACCAAGCGACCTTCCAAGAACCTGCCTGAGTGGTAATGCTGTATCCAAATTGTTTCTCTTTTTAATGAAAAGACTTCAAGACATGGCGGAATATCTTTGGAAGCAGCGCCTAAGTCTTCTGTCTCACATCTTGAGTCTAAAGTCTTCACAAAACCAAAATATAAACCCATGAAAGAAGTATACATCATCTCCGCGGTCCGTACGCCGCTTGGAAGCTTTGGAGGAAAGTTATCTGGATTGACAGCCGTGGAACTCGGCAGCATCGCCATCAAAGGTGCCATCAAAAAAGCAGGAGTCGATCCGAAAGAAGTACAGGAAGTCATGATGGGAAATGTGATTTCGGCCAATTTGGGCCAAGCCCCGGCAAGGCAGGCAGCTATTGGTGCGGGTATCGGCTACCATGTTCCCTGTACGACAATCAATAAAGTATGTGCCTCAGGGATGAAAGCAGTCATGTTTGCTGCCCAATCCATCATGACAGGGCAAAATGACATTGTTGTAGCGGGCGGGATGGAAAGCATGTCCAATGTGCCCTACTATGTTCCCAAAGCGAGATTTGGATACAAATATGGCAATGCCGAGCTATTGGATGGATTGGTGAAGGATGGACTTTTCGAGGTGTACTACAAATTCCCCATGGGTAACTGTGCCGACCATACTGCCAAGGAAATGAAAATCAGCCGTGAGGAACAGGATGCCTATGCGATCCAATCCTACACCCGCGCCGCCGAAGCATGGAAGAAAGGTTCGTTCCGTGAAGAGGTAGTCCCCGTCGAACTTCAGGGGAGAAAAGGCGAGACCGTGGTAATAGATGAAGACGAGGAATACAAAAACGTATTTTTTGACAAGATACCAAGCCTAAAGCCTGTTTTCGAAAAAGATGGTACGGTGACTGCCGCAAATGCATCCACGATGAATGACGGTGCTTCCGCCTTGGTACTCATGAGCAAAGAAAAGGCGGATGCCTTGGGACTTAAGCCCATTGCCAAAATCCTTGGCTTCGCGGATGCGGCCCAGGATCCGCTTTGGTTTACCACCGCGCCAGCTTTGGCTATTCCAAAAGCCATCAAGCATGCGGGCATTTCTGCAAGAGACGTGGATTTTTACGAAATCAACGAGGCATTCTCAGCAGTAGCGATTGCAAACCAACGGGAACTCGATATCGATCCTTCAAAGCTGAATGTCTATGGTGGTGCAGTGTCATTGGGTCACCCACTTGGGGCTTCCGGTGCAAGAATTATCACTACGCTCAATTCCGTCCTGCATCAGGAGTCCGGAAAGATCGGTGTGGCAGGCATCTGCAACGGCGGAGGCGGTGCTTCTGCGATTGTGATTGAGAAGGTCTAATCAATGATCCAGAATTACAAAGGGGGATTGGAAACTTTCCCCCTTTTTTGTGGAATAAATAGCTAAGCACCCTTTAAGGGTATGGATTTTTTGTTTTTCGATTCTGGGAAACGGCGATCGATGCTTTCAGCTTCTATACAACTCCTTCAAATCCGCTTCGCAAAGATCAATCATCAGTTGCCCAACCTTGGCGCAGATATCGTCGAAATAACGTTTTCCCTTTCCTGCAGTTGATTTTTTCGGATTGCCAATACCCGTGTCTTCGGTGACCTGCGACCATTTGCGCTCCGTCCAAGCCCATTTCTCTCGGATTCCCGGAATGACGGATTTTTTCTCCCTTCCTTCCCCAGCTTCTTCTAGCGGCAAGACCAATTTCGGGTGCAGGTACATGATGAGACTGGTTTCCATTTCATCCGCATGGTCCCCGCCTTCTTCAAAATAGAGGCTTTTGTCCAAGGCTTGGTACCAGTTGCAGGTGACGAGGAGCATCCTTGGAAACATCAGCCCCAACTCCCTCAGCATGGTTTTGAAGTCGTTGCCGCCGTGGCTGTTGAGGATCATAAATTTCCTCATACCCTGACGGTCGAGCACGGTCAGGATGTCCTTCAAAATGGCAAACTGCGTACTCGGGTTCATGTTGATATCCAGATAGATATCGCTTTGGCCTGTATTGACGCCAAACGGTATCGTAGGGAGGATGACGACTTTGGATCCCCTTTCCCAAGCAAACTTCCCTGCACCGGCGCCGATGGCATCTGCTTCAAAAACGTCCGTTCCGTAGGGCATGTGGTAATTGTGAGCCTCTGTGGCGCCCCAAGGCAGCACCGCCAAATCAAATCTTTCGTGTTGGAGTCTCTTCCAGTTGGTTTCGGCTAAAATATAGGGTCTCATGTTGTGTTTGATTTTTGGAGGAAGATAGGGTTTCGGTGGGTTTATGTCCACAAAAACAAAGATAATCGATAGAATTTTTGCTTGTCAATTTTGCCCGTCATGGTCTCCATACGCGTCATCTGTAACCAAACGAAGATTTTTTCTTGATTCAAGTATCCTCCTTCCACTTTTCAGCGATTTTTTTCCAATATTGAATCGTCAATCCACCAAACAAAAATTGCCAATATGGGTACCAATAGACGTACTTTTCTTAAACAATCCCTTGCGTCCTCTTCGCTGTTGATATCTGCGGGCGTTCTGGAATCCTGCGCCAAACCCGTCGCGGAGGAAAAGCCCTCGGAGAAATTCAAACCGCTCATCCTATCGACCTGGAACCACGGCATGCCTGCCAACGACCGGGCTTGGGAGGTTTTGAATGCTACTGGCAATCTGGTGGATGCAGTCGAAGAGGGTGTGAAAGTGACGGAATTGGATTTGGAAAACCTTTCCGTGGGACTACAGGGCTTACCGGACCGAGAGGGCATTGCCACCTTGGATGCCTCCATTATGGCAGGAGATGGTCGCTGCGGATCCGTAGCCTTTGTTCGACAGATCAAGCATCCGATATCTTTGGCGAGGAAAGTGATGGATTTGACTCCCCACGTGATGTTGGCGGGAGAAGGTGCCCGACAGTTTGCGATTGCCCAAGGTTTTCCCCTAGAGCCCGAGGTCCTTAGCCCAAAAGCCGCGGAGCTCTACAAAGAGTGGAAAGTGAAATCGGAATACAAGCCGGTCATCAACATCGAGAACCACGACACGATTGGTATGATCGCCCTTGGTCCGGATGGAAAACTGGCCGGGTCATGTACCACCAGTGGATTGGCTTACAAAATGCACGGAAGGGTGGGCGATAGTCCCATCATCGGGGCGGGACTTTATGTCGACGATGAGGTCGGCGCGGCTACGGCGACTGGATTGGGGGAATCCATTATTCGGATTTGCGGCAGTTTTCTAATTGTGGAGCTGATGCGGCAAGGAAGAAGTCCTCAGGAGGCCTGCGAAGAGGCCGTGAGACGGCTGATTGCAAAGAACTCGGCCAACATCAAGGATATCCAAGCCGGCTTTCTTGCCATCAATAAAGATGGCGAATATGGTGCCTTTGCGGTGCACCCAGGATTTAATTTTGCGAGGCACCAGCAAGGCGGGAAGGATTTGATTGACTCAAAAAGCAGCTTTACGAAAAATGGCTAAGGTATTGATTGAGGCACCCGTGTTTACCATAGAAGCGGCCATGCTTGCCGCAGAGTATGGTATTGATCGCTTGGAATTGTGTTCGGATTTTGCTGAAGGAGGAGAGACGCCAAGCGTGGGAGCGCTAGCTTTTTTGAAGGAGAAACTAGGTATCCCGATTTTCGTGATGATCCGACCGCGTGGAGGAGACTTCATCTACTCTCCCGAAGAATTGTACGTCATGAAAAAGGACATTGCTATCCTCAAGTCACTCGGCGCGGATGGTTTCGTTTTTGGAATTCTTAAACCGGATGGAAATGTTGACAAGGAATCCTGCAAGTATTTGCTGAAAGCGGCCGAGGACCTACCCTGCACTTTTCACCGCGCTTTTGACATATGCAAGGATAAGGAAAAAGCTTTGGAAGATATTATTGATTGCGGTTTTAAGCGGATTTTGACCTCTGGGGGAGAAAATGACGTCGGCAACGGTATTTCCAACATCCTGCATTGGATGGATTTGGTGAAGGACAAAATCATCATCATGCCCGGCGGAGGATTGAAACCGGAACATATGCCGCTACTCAACAGTAACGTCAACCTGAAGGAAATCCATGCATCCTGCAAATCCTTCAGACCTTCGGAGACTGAGTATCGACATCCAGCAGTCTCGTTATCCAAAGAATCGGAATCTTTTTACCAGGTCCTGAGTGTTGACCAAAAAACCGTTAAGCAATTTAGGGATCAGCTGCAATGACCGAACGGGAGAAGCTACTCAAAGGCGAATTTTACAATTCCCGAGACCCAGAGCTCATAGAGATGTATCATAGGGCGAAGGAAATCCTGCGCGAATGGTCGGCGCTTTCCACACGGGACGGTGAAATGCGATTCGCATTGCTCCAAAGTCTTTTTGGCAGTTTGGGAAAGGGTGTATGGATCGAAGGCCCATTCTATTGTGATTATGGCAAGCACATCAGCATCGGCGAAAACACATTTATTAATACTGGTGCGGTTCTTTTGGATTGTAACCGAATCGATATTGGAAAAAACGTACTGCTTGGACCCCACGTTCAGATTTACACTGCCACACACCCGCTATCGGCGGGCGAGAGGATCAAATCCAATCCCGCGCCAGAGGAGGCAAGTTACCAAACGCGCGCTTTGCCTGTGAAAATCGGAGACAACACATGGATCGGGGGAAATGTCCTTGTCATGCCTGGCGTATCGGTAGGTGCCGGTGTGACTGTCGCCGCAGGTTCGGTGGTCACTAAGGATATTCCGGACAATGTGCTGGCGATGGGAGTGCCGGCGAAAGTTGTCAAGGTATTGTAGGGCTATTTTTTTCCGTTTATCAATTATTGATGATTTTTCGATGCTTGATTGATTAAGATTGCTGTAAACCAACTTACCGCAATGTTATTCTTCATCAGGAGCTTGTTTTCTGTTTGTTTTTTGATTGTCTACCTATATGGCTGTCAATCAGCTAAGGACAAGGATAAAGAAGGTTTTGAACTTTTGTCCCAAATGGATCAGCCGTCGTTGGAATTGGACGGGAAGGCTTTGGCGGGAATTTACTGTGCGGCATGTCACATGTTTCCCGAACCAGAGCTTTTGGACCGAGAAACCTGGAAAACAGGTGTTTTGCCCGATATGCGTCGGCGATTGGGGCTTATCAACGAAGAGGATTTTGGCGTCGCGGTAGGGGAGGACAACGATGCTCCTCCGGGGATTTATGCCGCATCGCCCTTGATTACCAGTGAGATTTGGGGAAAAATTCAGGATTATTATTTGACAAACGCGCCTGAGAAACTAACGGAAGGTAGTGTTTGGGAAACTGAGGTGAAGCAGACGGATTTGTTTGAAGTACAAATTCCTCAATTTCCCAACAAACGCCCGACGCTTACTACATTGCTGAGGTTCAACCAAAAAGAAGGGAAAATCTATCTGGGCGATAGGTTGGGAAGTTTGATTAGAATCGATGCGAAGGGTTTCAATGTGCTGGATTCGATCCGTATTTCCTCTCCGGCATCGGACATTTCATTTTCAGATGGCGGATTCTACCTGTTGACTATGGGCGTCATGGATCCCTCCAACTTTTCGGTTGGCAATTTTTCTTTTTATGACCAAAGTTTGAAGGAAGAAAGGATTTTGGAAAACCTCACGCGTCCTGTTCACTTTTCGGGAGCGGATTTGAATGGAGATGGTAGCGAAGAATGGCTGATTAGTGGGTTTGGGAATCACGTAGGTCAGCTTTCAATGTTTGAAAGAACCGAAAATGGTTATTTTGAAAAAAAGCTGAACGCCCAGCCCGGTGCACGCAAGACTGTGGTTTCGGACCTGGATGGCGACGGGCGTCTTGATGTACTCGCGCTGATGACCCAAGCAAAGGAAGGAGTATATGCCTATTTTAACCGAGGTGGCGGGAAGTTTTCTGAAAAAAAATGGCTTGAATTCCATCCTGCCTTTGGTTCTTCGGATTTTGAGTTTGTCGACATGAATGGTGATGGTCATCTCGACCTTGTCATTGTCAATGGTGACAATGCCGATTTATCTCCGGTCGAGAAGCCATACCACGGCGTTCGCGTGTTTTTGAATGACGGCAAATACAATTTCTCGGAAAACTACTTTTTCCCCATGAATGGGGCCTCAGGACTTGTCTTGGCGGATTTTGATGGTAATGGTAGACTGGATATCGCAGCCATATCCTATTTCCCGAAAATTGTCGACGGATCGAGAAGAAATTTTATTCTGCTTCTCCAAGACAAGTCTGGTAAGTTTTCGCCTTTTGATTTTCCCCAAGTCGGCGGGTTGAGTTATTTGGTTATTGAAAAAGGAGATATAGATGCTGACGGCGACGTGGATTTGTTGCTGGGGAGCTTTGATTTCAAATCGACCTTTGCGCTTCCAAGTTGGCAATGGACACCATTTGTGTGGCTGGAAAATAAATCAATGAAATAAAAGAAGGTGAGGTAGTGATTTTAAGATAAAAAATTCCAAATTATTCCATTTTTGATTTTCTTTATTTTAAGTTTTCGAATTCATTTAATTTTTTCTTTGGATAAAGGTTATTTCTTTTTAAATTATTTGGGTACAAAACCCATAAAACCATGGTAAAGAGTTTCCAAGGGGTCCGCGAGGCTGAACCCCGCAATCAAACACAGCCTATCAGCGTGAGGGACCATATGACCACCAACCTGATTACTTTCAGGCCCGACGATACCATCGATAAGGTCTTGGTCACACTGGCATCCAAGAAAATCTCAGGGGCGCCCGTCCTGGACCATTCGGGCAAGTTGGTGGGGATTATTTCCGAGGTGGATTGCCTTTCTGTGGTAATCAAGGGCCAATACACCAACACCCCAAAATTCTCTGCTTTGGTTGAGGAAAAAATGACCAAGGATGTCATGACACTTTCCCCTGACATCACGATTTTTGATGCTGCCCAACTTTTTCTCGAGCACAAAATCCGTCGCTTTCCAGTCGTCAAGGACGGAAAATTATTGGGACAAATCAGTCTCAGCGACATTATCCGTGTGTTTACGAAGTTGAAAACCACCACTTGGTGAGAAAAATAAATTTACGAAATGACCTTTTGGCTAGGCCTTACGGTCATTTCTTTTTTTAGTGAAAAAGGACAACTTTGTCATATGTGTAAATTCCTCTTTTTCTTGATCATTGGATTCTTTTTTTCTTGCCTCGCAGAGGCCCAGCAAAGGACATTGACCTTTTTGACTTTTAATATCTATCACGGAGAAAACCCCTATCATGCGGGTGAATCGAACCTCGCCGAAGTGGCTGCCCTGATCCAAAAATACCAACCTGACTTTGTGGCACTGCAGGAAGTAGACAGTATGACGGTACGGTCCGCGTCAAGCCAAGGCGGGAGGAAGGTGGACTTAGCAGCAGAATTGGCCGAGTTGACAGGAATGCACGGGTACTTTGCCAAAGCCATCGATTTTTCGCAAGGCGGATACGGAGAAGCGATATTGAGCAAATGGCCGCTTGAGTTTTCGACCATTTCTCTACCAACTCCAATGGGAGGGGAGGGTAGAAGCATGGCATTCGCCAAAGTGGAATTCTCAGACGGGAAGGAGTTTATTTTCGCCGGAACGCACCTTTGCCACGAGTTTGAAGCCAACCGAAATGCCCAAACGGAAGAAATCATCCGGCAGCTCCTAAGGCATGAATTGCCCGTGGTGATTGCGGGAGACTTTAATTTCGAGCCAAATGAGCGGGCCTATGGGATTTTGTCCAAGGATTTTTTGGATGCAGCGCTTTTGCTAAATGCAAGTCCAGCCGCGACTTATCCCGCCGAAGCGCCAACATCAAGAATTGACTATTTCTGGATATCGCAGGACTTACGTGGAACAGTGATTTCAATCGAAGTTTTGGATGTGGACTTTTCCGATCATCGACCTATTCTGATGAAGCTAAAGATGGATTAGGATTCAATTCCTAGAGACTTGTCTTATAGTAAACAAATTCTTCAATGGTTCTTTGGCCGTTTTGGGTTAGCGCCAACCGCAGCACCATCTTGTCCCCTTCGCGGTGAAAGGTTAATCCGTTGAAGTACGCAGTTTGGCCTTCAGCCTTGATGAACTTAAACTCGGTCCATTTTTCCTTTTCCTCCCATCCGCTGAGGTCCCGGTTGAAGTGCTTCAGTTTGAGGTAAAGCCGACCGTTTTCTTCGACGATGTTCATGAATTCCGTAAAAATGACTTTGCCATCCATCGAAAACCTGAAGGTGCCAATCATGTTATTGTCCACCGCAGGCAGCCAAAGTTCATCACATTCACCGCCAAGACCCGTTCCTTTCCAGTAGCCGGCTATCCAAGAAAGCGATTCCAAAGCGCCAAGGTTGGCATCCTCGGTTTTATCCAGATTTAAAACCTCCTGTGCGGAGACATGCTGAAAAAATAGGCAAACAAGGCTAAGGGCAAGGAAATAGGTTTTCATAATGCTGTGGTTCAACCTCCAAAATAGCCAATAAATCTGTATTTTCAGACGATCAAACAAATTGAAAACATGAAGAAATTCACCTGGCTTTCCCTTGCGATGGGCATCTGTCTTTTGATAAATTCCTGCAAACCAAGCAATACCGCCGAGATCGTAAGCCTGGAATGGCGGCAATTATTCAACGGCAAGGACATGGACGATTGGACAATCAAGATTGCCAAACATGAAGTGGGGGAAAATTTCGCGAATACCTTTCGCGTGGAAAACGGAATGCTGCAAGTCCGCTACGATGGCTACGAGGATTTTGACCAACAATATGGTCACATCTATTTCAATGAGCCGTTTTCCCATTATATCCTTTCGGTCGAGTATCGCTTTGTAGGCGAACAGGCGCCGGGAGGTGAGGACTGGGCGCTTCGCAATTCCGGGGCGATGTTGCATTGCCAAGATCCAAAGACAATTTTGAAGGACCAGGATTTCCCGATTTGTGTCGAAGGACAGTTTTTGGGCGGCGATGGCACCAATCCAAGAACCACCAGCAACCTTTGTACTCCGGGGACGAATGTAGTAATGGGAGGAGAGCTTTTTACCCCGCATTGTGTCAACTCCAATTCAAAGACCTACCATGGAGACCAATGGGTCAAGGCGCAGTTTCTCGTTTTGGGGGATTCGGTCATTCACCACATTTTGGAAGGCGAGTCTGTGATCACTTACTATTCTCCCCAAATTGGTGGAGGAAACGTGGCCAATTTTGATCCTGAAATCAAAATCGATGGAAAAAAGCTGGATTCAGGTTATATCAGCCTTCAAAGCGAAAGTCACCCCATCGATTTCAGAAAAGTGGAATTGTTTGATTTGGCTCCTGTTGCAAACAGCAGGGAAAAATTGGACGAAGTATTGGCGAAAATAGGTTTTGGCAATTTCGTTTCCAGCAAAAAATAATCCTGCCTGAAAAAGCAAGCCACCAAAGAAGTGCGCACTTCCAGACAGGAATAGATTTTGGATTACCCTAGGTGTTTTCTGAAGAATGCAATCGTCCTTCCCCAAGCCAAATCTGCCGCAGCTTTGTCATACCGAGGCGTTGAATGGTTGTGGAAACCATGGTTAACGCCTGGATAGAAGTGCACTTCATAGGATTTATTATTGGCCTTGAGTGCGGCTTCCCATGCTGGCCAGCCTTCATTGACCCGGGTATCAAGTTCCGCAAAATGCAATTGGATGGGAGCTTGTACGGTTTTGGCTTCTTCTGCGCTTGGTTGTCCTCCATAAAATGGTACCGCAGCCTTTAGATCCGGAACACGCACCGCCATCATGTTGGAAATCCACCCGCCAAAGCAGAACCCGACGACACCAACCTTGCCATTGCAATCTGGATGGTTTTGAAGCACTCCCACGGCAGCAATAAAATCCTCCAGCATCTCGTTGCGATCTCGTTTTGCCTGCAGGGTACGGCCCTCGTCATCGTTGCCAGGGTAGCCACCAAAAGGTGTCAAGGCGTCGGGAGCCAAGGCGATAAATCCATCCAAGGCAGCTTGGTGGGCTGTATCTTCGATGTAGGGATTGAGTCCGCGGTTTTCGTGTACGACCACGATTCCAGGCAATTTGCCCTTTCTATCAGCCGGTTTGCTAAGCAAGGCTTTCATTTTGCCGGCACCTTTCGGAGAATCGTATTCGATGTACTCGGATGCCAAGCGGTCATCATCCAGCGAAAAGCGCTTGGCTTCGGCGTAGTTTGGCAACAAAAAAGCCATGATCGCCGCAACGGTCAAACCGCCTACTGCAAATGCGGACAGGCCGTCCATAAATTCGCGACGGCTCATTTTGCCATGGACATAGTAATCATACATGTCAAATACTTCTTGACTCAGGTCTTCTTTTTTGATGGGTTCCATATGTGGTTTTTTTCTGTCTAAATGATCTCCTTCAACTAGGGAAGCTAATCATAATTTCCCCGAGAATTAGAACCGATCGTGGATAATTGGTTTAAACCGTACATAAAAAAACCTTGATAGTCGCGGGCGCGCTATCAAGGTCAAAGGTAAACATTCAGATTCCTTGGTCTTTTTCCGCAATCACTGCAGGATTTAACCATCTAAGCGACTTTGTAGTGGCATTAACCTACTATTGATTCACGATCGAAATGTTTCCCGACGTGATGCTTCCTCGGATATCTTTTGATGCACCGTTGTCAATGGTAAGGCTTTTACCACCTCTAGACTCGCCCACAGTGATGTTGCCGGAAGTTGCATTGAGGCGATAGTTGAAATCCCTAAGGTTGGAAGGGGTTTGGATTTTGAAATTGCCTGAAGTTCCACTTATGCTGGTGTTGGCACCCAGGCCGGCGTTATTTGCTGTGATGTTGCCGGAGGTTACTTTGAGTTCGCCGAGCTCACCGATGTCTTCGAGTTTTGCATTTCCGGATGTCAGGCTAATATTGACCAACCCGGCAATTTGGGAGGCATTGACGCCTCCACTACCGCAGCTATAGGCAAGGTTGCCTTTGAGGTTGGTGAAAGACGCTGAACCGGATCCGACGTTTCCTTTCACGTTGCCCTCAATGCCTGAAAGCTTGATGGATCCGGAGCCAGCATTCACGTTGACATTGCCTTGGATATTGGTTCCCATCACACTTCCGGAGCCTACCGAAAGGTTGGTTTCCGAGGATTTCACGTTTTCGGCACTGACGGAACCTGAGCCTCCTTTTAGATCAAGGCTCACATTTTCAGGCCCTTTCATTTTGATGTGGCCTTTTGTACGGTTGTTGTTCCAATTGCTGGTTGTCACTTTGTGGGTGATTTTAAGGACGTCACCAACCGTCACGAAAATGATGTCTTGGTTGGGGTTATTGGATTCCAGAAAGGCATTGACCGACACCTCGCCGGCTGATGGGGAACCGATGTATTCTACCTCTAGAGAACCTCCAGAAACTTCGATTTTTTTGATTCCGGTAAAGGACCGATTGACATCGACGATGGTTTGCAACTGGGCAAATGCTTGGATCGGACCCAATAGCAATGCAATCGCCAAAAGGAGTGGTTGGAATTTTGTAACAGTTTTCATAGTGATTGGAAAGTTAAATAATGATACCGAAGCTCAGGGCGTTTACCCTGGGGCCTTTGTTTTGTTGGAAGAATTCGTTTAAGTCATAGTTGATGTAGAAGTCCACTTGGCCGATTCCGATCTCCGAACGGAGACCGTAGCGAAAATCATTGGCAAACATATTTCCCATCTGGAATTCCTTCATTTTGTTTCCATTTGTGTCTCGGTAGACGAATTTGCCGCGTCCACCCAGTCTCATACCTGCATAGCCACCTATGCCGAAGCGGAAATTTTTACTCGAGGTTCTGATAGTCGGTACGAGTGTTAGGTTTGCGTATGAAGCAGAAATTTTGCTTCGAATGCCGGTCTGGCTTGGATGTTCTTCGAAGTAGACCCCATCGGCATTTCGAAGCGCTTGGAGGTTTCTGTCTTCAAACTTGAAATTATACCAACTAACGCCCAAAGTGGTTTTCAGGAAGAAATTCTTCGAGGCATAATAGGAATGAAACGCGTTGATCGCAGGATTCCAGCTGCCCCAAGGTTTCACGGCAGGTGCGGGGTCAGTTTCAACCCATTGATTGATACCGATGTCAAAGGTGAGTCCGCCGTCACTTTTTGGGTATTTATTGAAGTTTTTGGACTTATTCGAGTCCTTTTCTATTTCGGTAAATTCCCATACGGAGTTTCCTTCCTCGTTTTTACTGATTGTGACATCAGTGCCAAAGATTCGAAAGTGCTTCGATTCCTGGACGGTAGTGTCTGGCTTTGACAGTCCCTGGGCAAAACCCAGAGAAACTGTCAAAAACATCAAAAGTGTAATTGTGGCAAATTTCATAGTTGGTTTGTGGAGTAATTTTAGAATACTATACCGATGGCGATGGGATTCAACTCAGGCCCTTTTCCGTCCTGAAATAGTTGGTTGAAATCGTAGGTCGCATACAAGTTGATCCTGCCAAATCCGACTTCACCCCGCATACCGTATCTGAAGTTGTTCAGGAAAATGCCTGTATTTGCATGCTCTTTTCTTCGGCTTCCTCCCTCCAATGGTCGGTACACATATTTGCTCGTGCCGCCCAATCGGTAGCCCGCATAGGGTCCGAGTGCAACTCTGAGTCCTCTACGTCCGGCATCGTTCATTTTTCCAAAATCAAGCCTGAAAAGAGACATACCGGTTAGGTACGAGGCGGAAATCTTGCTCTTGAATCCAGCTACGTCAGTCCTTTGGACAAATTCTATCCCATCCTCACCCCTGACCGCTTGGAAATCACGGTTCTCGAACTTGAAGTTGTACCATTGGAAGCCCAACCCGAAGTCCCAGTTGAAGCCTTTGCTGATACGTTGGCTGGCCATAAAGTTGAGGCCGACGTTCCAGCTTCCCCAGCCTTTGACGGCATATGGTTGCGATGTGTTTGGGAATTGTCCGTTTTGGTCGAGGTAGTTGTTCAATCCCAAGTCTAGGTTGAAGTAGGTGCGGAACGGTGGATCCTGCTTTTTTCTGGTGCCTGTTTCTACGCGCACCTTGGTGTCGGGATTGCTTTCGTCCACGAGAATCCTGATGCCAGCCACATTGACCTCCGTGATCGGTCCGTCTTCGTATACTTTGACAACTTCTTTGGAGCCTTTGGCGCTGTCAACCGTGACAATGACGGATTCGCCTGTTTTTTCATCCACTTGTAGATTGAGTTCCTGGATGATTTGATTGACGTTCATGCCCTTGAGTCGCTCAAAATCTTCTTTGTTGTCAACAACCAAAAAGATCTTTCCTGACTTGCCGAATTCGACAATGATGGTGTCCTGAGGAGCCGTGAATTCCTTTTCGGTGAATCCAAACGCAGCCTGCACCAGGCCCAGCAAGCAAAATAATATGAGGTATTTTTTCATGGTTGGTTTAAGTTTTTATTTTGGACTTTTTTCTTTCCTGGCGGCATTGATGTCAAACAGATTGTCTTTTGCATCCTGCAGGTCTGCGAAGCCTTGTTCCATTTTGCTGATCAATCCACCGATTTTTTCTACTTTGTTTTCTATTCCTGCTATCAGATTTTGTTTTTGGGGTTCCTCTTTGATCCCGTAGGACTTGATGATCACCCGGTAAGCAGGTGCTTCTTCCTCCTCCATTGCCGGGATATTTTCTGCCACTGCCTCGTCCATTTTCAGTTCAGGAAGCTCGATTTCGGGTACGGAAATCGTAGTTTCTTCGGGATGTGTGGGTGTCACTTCAGCGAGCAATTCATTCTTGTTTTCCAAAGCCTTTTTGGCGGTCTTTGTCGAGGATTTTACCTGGTCTTGATCCGTCGATTTTGAAGCAGGGGCTAAGATTCTTGATTCAGATTCTGTTGCTGGTTCCAAAGAGTCTTCAGATTCTTGATTTGTCTCTGGAGCGATTTGTTCCTGTACCAAAGCCGTTGTATCGAGGTTTTCCACCTCGGTATCCTTGACAAGACTCATAATCAAATATCCGAAGCCAAGCAAAAGCAGCCCCACTGCCGCTACCCTTAGCCAAGGGAATGCGGCCTTTTTTTGTTGCTGGGACAGCTGGCTGTCCAGTCTTTCCCAAGCCAATTTGGAGGGCTTTACCTCGTGGGACGAGAGCTTGTCCCGGAAGTATTGGTCCATATTTTTGTCGGTGCTAGCCATTGATTCTCCTTTCTTTGAGTTGCTGTTTGGTGATTTTTTCTTTAAGCACGTTTCTTGCCCGGTTGAGTTGGGACTTGGAAGTCGATTCTGTGATGCCGAGTAATTCAGCGATTTCGGCATGCGAATAGCCTTCGATCGCATAAAGGTTGAACACAGTCCGGTATCCCACCGGCAGGTCCCTCACTAGTTCCATCAGGTCGTCTACTTCCAAATGCTGAAGCTCGTAGGTGGACTCCGAAACTTCGAGCACATTGTCCATGTTGACTTCCATGGCAAGGTTTCGATTGTTTCTCAGCGTAAGAAGCGACTGTGTCACGATGATTCTTTTCATCCATCCTTCGAAGCTTCCCTTTGCTTCGAACTGGGGCAATTTTTCAAAGATCTTCATAAAGCCTTCGATCATCACATCTTCCGCCAGATCCCTGTCTTTGACGTACCGGAGGCAGATTGCGAAAAACTTCCCCGAGTAGGTCTCATACAAGTGCTGCTGGGCTTTTCTTTCCCCCCGCAGGCACGCTTGTACGATGTCCGTTTCAGTTGTAAAAGTTTTTCGAAATAACATGTTGGTTGGCTTTCAAATAGGTAGATACAGGTCTTTGGAAATTGGTTGCAAGGGTATGTGAAAAAAAGTTAAATATTTTTTCGGCATCCGTGTTTGGGAACAGGAAGGTAGGGATTTCGGTCCAAAAAAGCTGTTTCTAGCAGGTCTTGACGGCGTGAATTGATTTTGTTTCAACAAATAAAATTCTGATATTATTTGAAAAAGTCAAATAGCATGGATCAATGTGCCTTGAGTCACATTTATTCTATTTTTGGAGTTTAATAATTGCCAAATGAAGCTCCAATTTATAGCCGTCAGTTTCGTACTATTTGTTTCCATAACTTCGGAATCAATGGCTCAAGGTGACTTTCAGACTTGGCTCACCTACAATAACCAAACACGGCTTTCCCAAAAATGGGGCTACACCTTTGACTTGAATTATCGGACGAGGGGATTTTTTCCATTCCAGTCAAACCTGGCGGCTGCGCGGGGAGGACTTATTTATTTTTTAAATGAAGAATGGAGGTTTTCCGGAGGCTATGCCTGGTTTGGGACCTATGTCAGGCGAATTGACAATGAATGGTTTCACGAGCATAGACTCTGGCAACAGGTACTCTGGCAAAAAAGAAACTCGCGGTATATATTCTCCAATAGGATTAGGTTAGAAGAACGATTTCGAGAGTTTGAGGATTTCTTCCGAAAAAGTGCGCAAGGCTCATTTTTTACAATGCGATATAGGTACATGTTCCAAGCGCAGGGGCTTGTCATTCCTTCAGCAAAGCCGAATGGTTTCCAATTGAGTTGGCAGGCGGCGAATGAGATCATGTTCCAAACAGGGGACTTGACAGGAGGAAGGGCTTTCAACCAAAACCGTACCTTGGCTGGATTGATCTTGTCACCCAACCGTCAAATTGATTTGGCAATTCTTTATCAGTATATTTTCCAATACCAGCCTGCCATCTCAGAAATCGAGGAAATTCAGTCGGTGAGATTGACATTTTTGCATCAATTGGACTTCAGGTAAGCTCAAAAAGAACCGTTTAACAATTCCGTTTTTTTGGTTTTCGGGGAAAATGATGTGTAACTTCCCATAATGTTCTATGCTGGTTTTCATAGGTAAAATCAGTTGTTCGGCGATAGTTTTTCAAGCTTCATATTATGGTTGGTAAAATTTCGTTCAGGAAATATCCGAAAATGGTTGGAATTGCCTCTTGGCTGAAAAAAAAGGTGATCGTGATTAAAGCGATTTGCTTGGTTTTTTATGCCTTAAATGCCGGTGGTCAAACGACGTCAACAGAACCAACTTCCGAGGAACTTGCCGAGAGTGAGTTGAATGGGTATCCAGTCACCGGGGTGTTGGGAGATACGATTTTCTACGTATTTACGAGGACAGGAGCCACCCAACCGAAAGAAAGGGCCCGCCTAATCAGTGAGAGGATACGGACACTGTTTGAATCGGATTTCTTCAATAAGGATTCCGTCATATTGAACGCAGATGAAGGCGCATTTGACATTGTATATCAGGACAAGATCATCGTCCATCTCACTGAGAAGGAAGCGAAATTTCAGGAGAAGGAATTAGAGAGTTTTGCGCTGGAAACACGTAATGCGATAGCCGCGTCCATCGCCGATGCGAGAGATACGTTTTCGCTCAAAAGAGTGCTTACGCGGATTGCCTATGGCGTTTTGGGATTGTTGACGCTTAGCGTAGTTGTTTGGCTCGTTGGAAGAGGATTCAGAAAACTGCTGGCCTACATTGAGGCGAAGAAGGAAAAGCTGCTCAAGAACCTTACCTACAAGGATTATACTTTTCTGACCGCAGAACAGGAGATGCGTGGAATAGTCTTTCTGCTCAACGCTCTGAAATGGCTTGTCATCATCGTCATAGTCTACTTTGCCCTTTCATTGATTTTCAGCATTTTTCCTTTGACAAGGTCCTGGGCAAATCTGCTGCTGGACTATGTACGCAAGCCGGTGCTTTCCATTTTGATCGCGGTAAAGGATTTTTTGCCAAACCTTTTCACGATCATCGTGATTGCGTTGGTCATGCGGTATTTTATCAAGTTCATCAAATATATTTTCAAGGAGATTGATGCTGAAAAACTCAAAATCCCTGATTTTCACGCCGATTGGGCGATGCCGACCTATGGAATCGTCAGGGCGCTGCTCTATGCATTTACGATCGTATTGATTTTTCCCTACCTACCGGGATCCGATTCGAATGTCTTTCGTGGAGTTTCGGTTTTTATAGGCTTGCTGATTTCCCTGGGGTCTTCTTCTGCGATTTCAAACATGGTGGCGGGATTGGTGATCACCTATATGCGGCCTTTCAAGATTGGCGACAGGATCAAGATCGGGGAAATTTCAGGGACGGTGATCGAAAAAACACTTTTGGTAACGCGCCTTCAGACGATAAAAAACGAGGAAATCACCATACCCAATTCAACCTTGCTGAGCAGCAATACCATGAATTATTCGGCGATGGCCCAAAAGGAGGGATTGCTAATACACACCACCGTCACCATTGGCTATGACGTTCCTTGGCGAATCATGCACCAAACACTCATTGCGGCTGCCAAAAAAACAGAAGGTATAAAACCGACCCCCGAACCTTTTGTACTCCAGACAGCGTTGGAGGATTTTTATGTGGCCTACCAAATCAACGCCTATACCAATGACGCGAGAAAAATGGTGCTCATACTTTCCGAACTCCATCAGAATATCCAAGATGAATGCAATGCCAGAGGAATCGAAATCATGTCTCCGCATTATCGCGCGATGCGGGATGGGAACAACACGACCATTCCCACGGATTACCTCGACCAGGATTACAAGGCTCCGGCATTTCAAGTGCAGGTAAAAAAGGATCCCGAACCTTAATTTTCAATAATCTTATTTCCCCGATTTGCATTTTCTGACATTTTGAGAAGCAGAAATTTTGGGTGCTTTTTTTGGTGTTTCCTAATTTTAATCCATTGAAAGTCAATCAATCCACTTTGGATTTTGATGAGGTATTGGTTGATGTGTGGTAGATAATCAGGTGGCTTCCTGGTTTGTCTTTTATGGAAGCTTAGGTATCAAAAATTATCCGAATTTTCTCAATTAATTCCTTCTAGACATGGAGACGCAAAATCCGTCAAAGCCAATCGTAGGCTTCAGTACCATCCGGCCAACTTTTGACCAAAAGCCGCAGGAAACAGCCTTGTTTGCCGAACTCAGGGAGAAAGTCGAAGCAGAAATCGCCCGTATCCCAAAGCTTGAGTGGCAACTCTACCTCAAAGCCATCCTGTTCCCGGTGGTCTATTTTGGAATCTACTTTTTTGCACTTTCGGTTTCTTCATATTGGCAGTTTTTAGGTTTGTATGCCATTCTTGGATGGATGGTGGTATTGATTTTTCTCAACCTACTGCATGAATCTGCCCATGACAATGTCTTCCCTTGGAAGTGGATGAACAATTTGTATCTCCATTTTTTTGACCTCATCGGGGCAAATAGCTACCTGTGGAAGTTGCGTCATGTCGTGTTTCACCACAATTTCCCCAATGTCATGGGCTGGGATCCAGATATCGAAAAGTCTGACTTCCTCAAAGTCCATCCTGAAGACCAGCAAAAACGCATCAAAAAGAACAAGACTTGGATTTTTTTCCTTTACCCATTTTTCCTGCTCAATTGGTTCCTTTTCCGTGATTTCAAGGATTTTTTTAACAGATCGACGATTGTCCGCAAACTTGGCCCAATCCCAACCAAGGAATATTTAAAGCTTTTCCTTTTCAAATTTGCATTTATTGGGTATATGGTTTTGATTCCAAAATGGCTGACCGACTTTTCTTTGGGACAGATTTCGTTGGCGCTATTGGTGTTTTTTTTAGTTGCCGGAACCCACGCACTTGTCGTGCTGTTGCCGCCTCACGTCAATACCAAAAATGATTTTGCCACAACCAACTCAAACGGAAAGCTTCCGTACAGTTGGTTTGTACATCAGTTGGCGACCACCAATGATGTCGATGGCCGCAATTGGTATTTCAAGTTTGTCATGGGTAATTTCAATTGCCACATTGCCCACCACCTTTTTCCCAAGATCAGTTACCTCTACGCCGATAAGCTGACGGATATCATTCGGGATTTTTGTAGGGAAAAAAACCTACCCTACAAGTCAATTTCGCTTGGTTCTGCATTGTGGGAACATTTTGTGCTGATCAAGAACAACGGGAAGCTGGTGGATATTTGGGACGAAGATATGTAGGTAAAAAGGCGATCTTTACGAGTGAAAATCGGATTTGGGAAAGCCGTTTTTTGGTTGAAATTCAAAAGTTGCCCAATTTATTTCCCAGGTTAGGCGGGTTCCAGACATCTCATTTCATCAAATAATTTTTTTCATTCTCCATTTTTCCTTGCCCAGTTCATTAAATTCGGAATCTTGACGGATGAATTTCCGAAACATATTTCGTTATGCCAATTGATACCAATCGATACCAAGACGCCATCATTGATTTGGCAAGACAACTTATTCGTATCCAAAGCTATTCCAGCCAAGAGGGGCCGATTATCAGGTTTCTCGAGCAAAAAATGATTGAACTGGGCTTTGATAGCGTGAAGCTTGACGCGATGGGAAACCTGGTGGGAACAATGGGAGAAGGCTCAAAATCCATTCTTTTTGACGCACATGTGGATACGGTCGAGGTCCCGGATGAGAAGGATTGGGAATATCCTCCCTTCGAAGGAATCGTCGCGAATGGACGGTTGCACGGCCGGGGGGCAGTCGATATGAAGTCTTCGGTTGCGGCTTCCCTATATGCAGCTGTCGCAGCCAAGCATGCAGGTAAACTTGAGGGTAAGAAAGTCATGGTTTCCTGTACGGTCAACGAGGAAGATTGTGATGGGGAAAACCTCAAATTCCTTTTCAATTCGTTGGGAATACAGCCAGATTTTGTGGTCATCTGTGAGCCGTCTGGCAATCAAATTGCCTTGGGACACAAGGGAAAGGCGCAGGTCAAGATCCGCACCGAGGGAAAGTCCGCTCACGGTTCCGCCCCTGAAAAGGGCGTCAATGCGGTCTATGAAATGGCGGAAATCATCCAGAAGGTGGAATCCAAGAACTTTGCGCTAGCTAAGCTCGAAAAGGATGGTTTCAAGCCAACCTTGGTACTTTCCCGGATAAGTTCCGAAGCTGCTTCCCTCAACGCCGTGCCGTTTTCCTGTGAGATTTACCTCGATCGAAGGACGGTGCCGGGAGAAACAGAAGCGATGATTCGGGAGGAAATGGATACCCTGGTATCGGGGAAAAACGCTTCATGGGAACCCGGCGTACTGAAACGGAAAAGTTGGACTGGCACCGATATCCACTATGTGCCGATACATCCCGCTTGGAAAATAGCAGAGGATGCCTACTTGACGGTAAAATGTGTGGAGGCATTCCGTGATACTTTCGGGCAAAATCCCGCGCGGTTTGAGTTTTGGGATTTCAGCACCAATGCAGTCACGCCAGTGACCATGGGTATACCTACTATTGGTTTTGGGCCGGGTGACTACAAAATGGCGCATATGCGGGACGAATCCATCGAGGTTTCCCAAATCCAGGAAGCTTGTGCTTTTTATGCTAATTTGATTGCACTGATATAAATTTTCCGAGATGAAAATCAAGTATTTTAAAACGGACGCCGAAAATCCACAATTCCAGGAATTGGTCAAGTTGCTGGATGCCGGATTGGCTGTGACGGATG
This sequence comes from Mariniradius saccharolyticus AK6, assembly GCF_000330725.2. GTDB lineage: Bacteria > Bacteroidota > Bacteroidia > Cytophagales > Cyclobacteriaceae > Mariniradius > Mariniradius saccharolyticus. The sequence goes on from NZ_AMZY02000003.1 coordinate 122,318, forward strand.
GGGAGGACCATGCTTTTTATGACCAGTTCAACAAATTGGATGGGATCAAATATGTGATCCTGGCCAAAATAGGGGAGGAAGCCGTGGGCTGTGGGGCAATCAAACGGTTTGATGATGGCAGTATGGAGGTGAAGCGGATGTTTGTGTTGACCACGCATCGAGGAAAAGGAATTGCAAAAGGGATTTTGCGGGAATTGGAGAATTGGGCGTTGGAACTTGGTTTCAAACGTTGTGTACTGGAGACCGGCAAAAGGCAAACCGAAGCGATTGCGTTGTATTTCAGTTCTGGCTATCGTGTTATTCCCAACTACGGGCAATACATCGGCATGGACAACAGTGTTTGTTTTGAAAAGCAACTCTGAAACATTTGAATTACCAGCCAGAAACCTGAAGCCTGGTTAGCTCTTTTTTGAGTAGTTTTGTACCCAATTATTTGAATTGATTACCGATATTTAGAAAAACTCATTTTTATGAACAGGTCTTTTTTGCTACTCGGATTGCTGATGGTGCTCGGATTGAAAGCAAACGCACAATTCGGAATCAGGGCTGGATTCCAATCCGCGCAGACCAACAACGATGGAAATCAAATCCAAGGATCCTTGCCCGGATGGTACGTTGGGGCATTTACCGAAGATAAATTGGGCGTTACAGGGACCCTCCATTGGCATTCCGGATTGGAGTACCTGCAGGCAGGACATAGACAGGATGATTTGAATTTTAGGAAAATCAACTATTTGGCGGTTCCCTTGGGTTTGAAAATCTCGATTTTGAAATTGGCCTTTTTACAAGGCGGTATTTCTCCAAGTTTTAAGGTCGGTGAGAAATATGAGGTTGCCGGGGCGAATGCCCTTACGCAATCCAATAAGACCTCTGTTTTTGATTTGCCGTTTCACGTGGGTGCAGGGATCAAAGTGTTGATTTTTGACATAGAAGCCCGCTACAATCATGGCCTTATCAACGTGAACGGCGGGAATCGAAACCGCTATCTACAATTGGGTGCAGCCCTGCGTTTTTGACGATCCAACTCAAATTCCATCAAACAATACAAAGCTTTCCAAATAGTCGGGAATAATTGGGTGCCAATCCAGCTCGTGCTTGAGCTTGAAAGCCAGCACTTCTGAGGCATTTTTTTCCCCGTGGACCAAGAAAGTAATCTTCGGCCTAGAGGTGAATCCTGCAGCCCATTCCATCAGTTCGTCTTGGTCAGCGTGTGCGGAGAGACCTTCGATATAGTAGGTTTTTGCCTTTACGGGGACTTCCACTCCGTACATACGGGATGTGGCTTCACCGTCCAGTATTCTTCTTCCCCTTGTCCCTTCAGCCTGATAGCCCACGAAGATGATGCTGTCGTGCTCGTTGGGGAGGCGATGATACAAATGGTGCAAAATCCTTCCGCCGGTCGCCATGCCGCTCGCGGAAATGATGATGGCGTTGCTGCGGATTTCGTTGAGCGAAATTGAAGCTTCCTGTGTTTGATAATAATGCAGGTTGGGGTGATGAAAGGGATTATGCTCTTCCTCTTCTTCGAAAAGTGGTCCCAAGCGATGGTAAGACATGAACTGCTTATACAACTTTGTCACGTCGATCGCCATCGGACTGTCCACGTAGATCGGCACGTTTGGAATTTTGCCTTTGTGCAGCAGCAAATGCAAGTAAAAGAGAATCATCTGTGTCCGGCCCACGGCAAATGCAGGTATCACTGCCACGCCACCGTTACGCAAGGTCTCACGAATTGCCCTTCCCAATTCATCCTCAGGGTGAAGCGTGGGTTGCTTCCGGTCGCCATAGGTGGACTCCATCAGGAGGATATCCGCAAAGGGTATTCTCGCTGGCGGATTGAATATAGGATCTTGGAATCTCCCCAGATCCCCCGAAAAGACAATCTTTTTTTCCTGGTTTTTGCCTTTGACCTTAATTTTCAATATCGCCGCACCGAGAATATGTCCCGCATTGAAAAAGGTGAACGTGACGCCGTTTACAAGTTGGGTTGGGGTTTCCATCTCCACAGGTTCGAGCAGGTTAAAAACCTTCTCTGCATCTCCGACTGTGTACAATGGTTGCGGCTTTGCATGTCGGGAATAGCCTTTGCGCTGGGCGTATTCGGCTTCTTCCTCCTGTAGCTTGGCGCTGTCCTTGAGCAATATTTTGGTGAGGTCCAAAGTTGGGTAGGTGCAGTAGATCCTTCCTGAAAAACCCTCTTTCACCAATTTTGGCAAATAACCGGTGTGGTCAATATGCGCATGCGTCAAAATAACTGCATGTATCTCAGCGGGATCGATCGGGAATTCATCCCAGTTTCTCAACCTCAGTTCCTTAAGACCCTGGAACAGGCCGCAATCCACAAGGAATTTTTGATGGTCGATTTCCAAAAGATACCTTGAGCCTGTGACGGATTTAGCACCGCCCAAAAATTTAATTTGTACTTGCATTGGTTTTTGGGTTATATGCTAAAGATAGGGCATATCCGAAACGATTCCTTGCCGCACACAAAAAAAGCAGGACGCTTCTATGCGCCCTGCTTGGTGGTTAGTGGTTGCTGTGTTTAAGTTATTTGGTAATCAATTGGTTCTACTTTCAGTACCTATCGGAACTGATTGTCAGGGGGCTTCTTGTTGGACATTGTCGCGACCCAAAGTTTACTTTTTCATGAAGTAGGAATCGGCAAACTTGGCTCTGGAAATGCTATCAGCTTCTGTTTTCTTGTTGGCGTCGTTGCAGGTAAGGCAGAGCATCCCATTTTCGTTGAAAACCCAGTGGTTTCTTGAGCTCACGTCCCGAGTCTTGTAGCCATTTTTATGGATTGTGTTTTCGAGGATTGGCAAGATGGACTTGTCCATTACAAAGGGTTTGTCAAAAGGAATCTCCAGTACCAATTCCAATTCTTGTACCCTGAATTTGTCGAGCGAACCGAGGTTGATCGAGCGGTTAAGAGTCAGTACTGAATCCGTGATCGTGTAGTCATATTGGATGGATTCGGCGGATTGCATCGCATCAGTGCGTGATTTTCCTCTTGCCTTGAAGTCCTGTACCAAAATCGGAAGCGGATTGTCCGTTCCTTCCAATTGCAGGCTTACTTCATCATACAGACCATCGATATCATTGTTCGAAACTGATTTCAATACCAAGGTGCCTGCCCCGATTTCCAAGGTTTTTTCCACTGTATGTGTGCCTTCGGTTTTGAAGTTGTTTACAGCTCTCGGGATTTGTACTGCGCAAATCGCGATACTCAGCAGCCAAAGCCCCAGGGCGACAAGTCCAAACCGCGAATCGATGATGCTGCGCTTGACGAGGACTGAGATTCCCAACAAGAGTATGATGATCCCAGGAATGAAGATGGCAACAGTCACTGCAATTGCCAGCCATAATGGTATGATTTCATTGATCCAGGCGGCAGGAATGTCATTGATGATGAAGGGCGCATCTCCACCCACCGGAACGATCCCAAGATACACGCCCAGCAATGCCAATGGAGCAATCGTAATCGATACGCCGATCAAGAAAATGATTAATCCAAAGAAAACGCGGATCACGGACAGCAGGAACTTGCCCAAGGGTCCCAAAGCCTCTCCGAGCGCATTGATCACCTTGCCGAGGAACCTGAATGGTGCCAAAAGGATTTTTCTGCCCTGGCTTTCCTCTCTGGGAGGGAGTGGGTTGAGGTTTTCTTTGATGGTTGTTTCGATATTGTCCAGCGTAATGGCGCCACCTTTCATCTCGATTCGCTCGGTAATGGATTTGGCGACAGGCGTGATGATCCAGAGAATTATGTAAATGACCAATCCAGCGCCACCGGCAAACAATAGACCGATGAACAAGAGACGCATCCAGATCACCTCAATGCCGAAATACGCAGCCAAACCGCTTGCAACACCGCCTAGGGTCTTGTCATCGGGGTTTCTATAGAGCTTCTTGATGTTTTTGTCCTCGGGCTCGTCGTAGGACACAGGCAGAATGATCCACATGACGATATAGGCTATAATGGCCCAAATCCCTAGGGAGAGGCTGAAGTCAAAGTTCCATGGAAGGAAATCCCATCCGGGCTTTCCGAGTCTCAAATTGCCACTGAAGAGCAGCAGGATGGCAATCAACCTGGTCCATAGCGGGTCTATCGAGAAGTAGTTGGCCAAGCCAGCACAAACGCCACCAAGGATCTTTCTGCTTTCCAGACGGGTCAGTTTCTTGTAGCCCTTGATATCCTGGTGTGGCGTGATGTGTTTGTAATAATCCTGCTCTTGCGCACTTTCTTCTTTGACTTTTTCTTTTTCCTCCTCTTGCATGTCCTCCTCCAAAGCCTTGAAATCTGCAATGGTACCCATCTTTTCGATTAGGCTGTTGACATTGTCGGCAGTGATGACCTGTTTGTTGTTTTTGAGGTTGCTCAGGAAGATCTCAGCGATACGGTTTTCGATATCGGAGATGATTTCCTGGTTGTCCTGGTAATGCGAGAAATGCTTGCTGATCGCCTCCAGGTACTTCTTGAGTGTCGCGTAGCCGTCCTCTTCAATGTGAAAAAGGATGCCGCTGATGTTGATGCTTATTGTCTTTTTCATGGCTTATTTCTTAGAGGTGATCATGTGGGTGGATTTGACGAGGGAATCCCAGGTTTCGTCCAAGGTTTCAAGAAAAGCTTTGCCTTCGTCCGTGATCGAGTAGTACTTGCGCGGAGGCCCTGATTCGGACTCGACCCATTTGTAGGAGACCAAGGAGGCGTTTTTGAGCCGGTTGAGGAGCGGGTACAGCGTACCTTCCACCACGATCATTTTGGCTTCGGTGAGCTCTTCGATCATGTCGGAAGCATATACTTCCCCGCGGGCGATGATGTGCAGGATGCAGAATTCCAGCAAACCTTTGCGCATCTGGACCTGGGTGTTTGAAGCATTCATGGGGTATAAGTGGTTTAGTTCATAAAAGGGCAGATCGGATAGGTATCCGGTACGCTCTGCAGCCTATCCTAGCAAAACTGTACCAAAGTTTTGGACAGTACCTTGTATTGCAAGCTTCAAGGTTATTAAAAGTGAAAAAAAATTTTCCCGAAATTAAAAAAAGTTTGTTTTTGATAAATGGAGCGGGATTTTCGGCTTTTTCATCCCAAGGGATTTTTTTTGGGGTTGACTTGCAAAATGCCTTCTTCCAAAATCGGCTGTGGTGGGAGTGGACATTTTTATGTACGAATGCGTACAGCGGAACGCATTTTGAACGGCTTTCAATTTTGGTAAATTAGCTTTATACTTAAGGAAATATTTTTACTTTGCATCGGTTTTTACTCTCATCAATGGTGATAATCAGGTGGATGATTGGAATCTTATTGGTTTTCGGCCTGACCAAGCAGCTTAACGCCCAAACGATAGCTCCCAAATATTCCAATGAATTTATGAACATAGGCATTGGCGCCCGTGCCCTCGGCATGGGTGGCGCCCAGGTATCCTCTGTCCGGGATGTCACGGCTGCCTATTGGAATCCCGCGGGCTTGATTGGCATCAAGCATCAGCACGAGTTTGCCATGATGCATGCGGAGTATTTTGCGGGGATTGCCAAGTTTGACTACCTCGGCTACAGCACCAGTCTCGACATGGACAATCAGATTGGGGTTTCCCTCATTCGGTTTGGCGTGGATGATATTCCCGATACCCGCTTCCTGTATGATGCCAATGGCGCGTTGAATTATAACAACATACAGTTTTTCAATGCGGCCGACTATGCGCTGATGTTGACCTATGCCCATGACGTAAGCGATGCGTTCAAGCTTGGTGTCAACGCCAAAATCATCCACCGCAATGTGGGTAAATTTGCGCAGGCTTGGGGTTTTGGCTTGGATGTCGGTGGGATTTACTTGATGGAAAGATGGCGTTTTGGCGTAATGCTGCGGGACGTGACAAGTACCTTTAATGCATGGTTTCACAATGCCGAATTGGTACGTGATATCTATGCCCAGACGAATAACGTGATTCCGGTCAATTCGATTGAACTGACTTTGCCAAGGGCCATCCTGAGCGCGACACGTGACGTGGACATCAACGACGAGATCAGTGTGCAGGGCGTCCTTGACTTGGAAGTGACCTTTGATGGTCGGAGAAATACGGCCATTAGGACGGGATTGGCCAGCTTCGAGCCAAGGTTGGGATTGGAAGGTAGTTTCCGGAAAATGGCTTTCCTACGATTGGGCGGCAGCCATATCCAGCGCATCAAGGATTTTGACGGAACATTTTATACGGCTTGGAAGCCCAGTTTTGGTGTTGGGGTTTTTCTGAACAATAAGTTTCAGATTGACTATGCACTGTCGGATATTGGAGGGATTTCCCAGACGCCCTATTCCCATGTGTTTAGCGTGAAGGTGAGTTTGAAAGAGTATGAAAAGAAATTTAGGATCAACAAAGGATGGGACAATTGAAGCCGAATAGTCTGTTTTTGGCCTTGGTATTTGTCTTGGCCTTTTCTCTCAAATCCTCTGCCCAGGCGGATTGGATCGACTACAATGGTACTTATTATAAAATACCGACCCACACGGACGGGATATATCGATTGAGTTTTGCGAGCCTTTCTGCAGCTGGGATCAATCCCAATGTGATTGATCCGCGGGAAATTCGGATGTACCACAGGGGCAAGGAAGTCGCCATCCACATCCAAGGTGAGAATGATGGAAAATTTGATACCCAGGATTTCATAGACTTTTTCGGCAGGAAAAATGACGGCGCGCTCGATGCCAAGCTGTACAAAGATCCCAGCCATGTTGGCAACACAGCCTACAACCTGCACAACGATTCAACCGCATTTTTTCTGACGATTACACCGGGCATCAATGGCAAACGAATGGCGCAGCGGCAAGCCGCAGATCCCGCCGCCCAACTTGCCACATCTTACAACGATATCATCCAAAACGTTTATTTTGAGAATTTTCATTTTGGGATATTGTATACACCAGGTGTCAGACTTTCGGATTTAGAGGAAGGCGAAGGCTGGACCAGCAGCCAAATCGGAAAGACGAACCCCCGCAATTTTGTATTGACGGACCTGGGGCAAATTCCCGCCGCCGGTGACGGAATCTTGGAAATCGGCCTGACAGGTAGGTCTGAAACCCCGCACGTGGTAACCATCAGCGTGGGGCCTAACAGTACGGTCTTGCGTCCCGTGGGGACTTTCAACTTCAACATGATGCAGGCAGTGCATCAGAAAATTCCTGTGTTGTCCTCCGATTTCAACCCACAGGGACAAATTACGATCCAGGTACGGACAGCGGGCCCAGCACCCACGGATAACGTTTCTGTACCCTATATCCGATTGACTTATCCGAAACTTGTGACCAATGGGGATTTCAGTGGGCAATATTTTATCTCCCAAGCTGGCACCGCGCGGGTTCAAATCAACAACGCATTTTCAAATTACCGGGCTTTGGAGGTAAGTGATCCAGCAAACCCTGCTGTGGTTCCAGTCTCCAAAAGCGGAAACCAAATCAGCTTTGCATCAGGTATCGAAGATTCCCCAAGCAAAATCTGGGTTGAAAATGAACTGGATATCAAAGTCGTACCGAACATGCAAAGGGTGCGCTTCAGGGACCTCATGGCGAGGAAGGCCGATTTTATTGTGATCAGCAACAGGTTTCTCAGGCGGCCTGCCGGTAGCTACGCCGACCCGGTCGCGGCATATGCAGCCCACCGTGCCTCTCCGCAAGGTGGTGGATATGATACCTTGGTGGTCAATGTGGACGAGCTTTACAATCAGTTTTCTTACGGTGAAAAGACTCCTTTGGCGATCTATGAGTTCCTCAAAGCCTATTATCCGATCCATAAGCCTGAGTTTTTGTTTCTGATCGGCCGGGCGACAGGTATCTTTTCCACCGCCCGTGCAAACAACATCAATTACTTCTACCGACAAAACCCCGCGATATTTTCCTTTCAGGATATGGTGCCGCCTGCGGGATACCCCTATGCGGACCATAATTATGGTATTGGACTTGACCCGGAGAATCCCCTACTTTCCGCCATTGCCATTGGTAGGATTCCTGCGAGGACACCAAATCACGTCGCGGCTTATCTAAACAAGGTCAAGGAAAAAGATGCCTTGGGCGTCAAGGAAGATTGGCAAAAGGAGATCGTCCACCTTGCGGGAGGCTTGTCGTCCTTTGAGCTTTCGCGCTATTTCAATTTCCTCAATGGATTCAAAAACATTGCCGAGGGGCCTTACTTAGGCGGAAATGTGACGACTTACCGCAAACGCTCCAATGCGACGATCGAGTTGATCGACATTTCCAAAGAGGTCAACGATGGCTTGGGTCTGGTGACGTTTTTTGGACATGCGGCGCCTTCCATCATCGACATCGAGATCGGATTTGCCTCGGATCCGACGATGGGCTACCAAAACAAGGGCAAATACCCCATGCTTTTCCTCAACGGCTGCGATGCGGGCAACTCATTTGGCAACGCATACACTTTTGGGGAGGACTGGATTTTGACACCAGACAAGGGAGCAAGTAACTTCTTTGCCCATGCCAATACAGGCGTAGACGTGTATTTGAGAAGGTATACAGAGTCTTTCTATACCAAGGCATTTGCGGATTCTTCGATGATCTACCAGCCGGTGGGATTGATCAGGAAGGAAGCGGAAAGGTGGTTTTACTTTCGATACGGAAGCTCCATTATCAATCGCTCCCATGCTGAGCAATTGGTCATGTTGGGTGACCCGGCGGTGAAACTCTTTCCGGCAAACAAGGCTGACTATGCCTTGAAAGAGGATGACGTGCTATTGGGCGCTTTCGATGGGCAAGCGTTCAACGCTTTGGCGGATTCCCTGAAGCTTTCTTTTGTCGTCAGAAACATTGGGCGTGTGGACGAGGATTCTGTGGAATACAAGATTACCCGCAGGCTTCCAGACGGTTCCGTTACTAACTATCCGAGCGTGAAAATTCCAGCCATTTTCCGAAGGGATACCATAGATTTTGCAGTGCCAAACACGGGCGTATCCGCTTTCGGCGACAACACCTTTACCTTAGAGATCAACCCGGGAAAATCAATTCCCGAGATGACCTATTTCAACAATGCGATTACGGTGACCAAGTTTGTCCCACTGAGTGGGACGATCCACTTGATCCCGGAGAATTTTGGTATTGTGAACCAAGCCAACCTGAACCTCGTCGCCCAAATTCCCGGCAAGTCCGTGGAGCCAAGGACCGTTGTCATCCAACTCGATACCGCAGCCAATTTCAGTTCTCCGATCCGTCGCGAAGTACGCATCACCAGTGCCAATTTGATTTCTTGGCCCCTGAATCTATTCGAGAATATTGCCCAAAAGGACTCTATGACTTTCTATTGGAGGTCAAGGTTCCTCGAGCTAAAGGAAGGCGAAAGCGATCAATGGACACGGGGAAGCTTTTCCTTTATCCAAAACGGCCCATCAGGCTGGACACAAAGGGAAATCCCGCAATTGGAAGGAAGCCAGTTGAACAACATAGAAGTAGATCCACTCAAGCGCCAATGGAAATACACAGATAAGAAGCTCAATGTCGAGGTGTTCACTTTTGGCAACCAAACCGACAGCCTTACTTTCCGCAACACGCAATTCTACTTGGAAGGCGTTCCCTATATTATCGACAATGTCAACAATGCCAATTCAAGATTATGCCCAGATGGCTCCTTGGGTTTGGTGGCATTTGACCAGAAGTCGCTGACACCTTATCTCGTGATACCGCCGGAGGGTTTTGACATCCTTGATGGGCGTACCTGCGGTCGGGTACCACAAGTCATCCAAAGCATTCGGAATGCTTGGATTACGGGGCCCGGACAAAGAATTCTCCTGGACTACATCGATGGGCTCAAAGAAGGGGATTTTGTGGTGATTTTCACCGTCGGTGGCGTTACGTTTGATCAGTGGCCGGATGCTGCGATTGAAAAAATGAAACTGGTCGGCGCCAATGAAGCTGTACTCCGCAATCTTCAAAACGGGGATCCCTACATCCTTTTTGGTCAAAAAGGGATGCGCCCTGGAGAGGGTGTTGAGATAGTAGCCAAGCAGGATTTGGAGATCGAAACCAATGCGCAGATACTGGAATTCCAAACCCAATTGACCGGGTACATTTCATCAGGTTCCATTCTCACTCCAAGAATCGGCCCTGCCTCCGAGTGGAAGCGTTTCTTCAATCAGGTCAATCCACGGGATTGGTTTGACGAAGGCTTGGCTTATTTTGACGTAATCGGTGTGAGGACCACGGGTGAAGAGCAGGTACTTTTTGCCAATGTACAAGAAGGGGAGGTAGACTTGGCAACCGTGAATCCGAACCTGTTCCCTTATCTGCGCTTGCGATATGCGATGGAGGATGAAAATTCCACAGCACCATCTGTTTTGGACAAATGGCAGGTGAACTATACCGGGGTACCAGAAGGCGTTTTGGTATTCAAAGGAACAGAAGACCGGGTGAATCTACCGGAGGGCAAAGGATATACGCTACCGTTTGAGTTTATCAATATATCAACATTTGACTTTGCGGATTCATTGGTGGTCGAGTGGGAGTTTTTCAACACGACGACCAAAAAACTCGAGAAATTCAACAAGAAAATCCCTGCGGTCAAAGCGGGTGAAAGCCACGCCTTCAGCATTGATTTCAATTCTGTGGGCAAGGGCGGCGAGAATAGGGTAGGTATTGTTGTGAATCCACAGATTCAGTTGGAACAGACTTTCCGTAACAACCTGATTGATTTGGGGCATTATTTCGTCGTGGTGCCCGACCGCAATTCGGCGCTACTCGATGTGAATTTTGATGGTGTATACATCATGGATGGGGATATCGTTTCTCCAACCGTTTTGATTACGTCGATGTTGAAAAACGACAAATCATTCTTGTTGAAAAAGGATACACTCGGCATCGAAATGTTCATCAAAAAGCCCTGCGAAGGCTGCGGTTTTCAAAAGGTGAACTTCTCCTCGCCATTGGTGACTTGGTCTGCGGCCACCGAAAGTAGCAGCTTCAAGGTCGAATTTCGGCCTGGTCCACTCGATGACGGTATTTATACCTTACGCATCGTGACGGATAACCTGGGTATGGACAAGCCTTATGAGGTGAATTTTGAAGTCATCAACGAGGCAAGTATTTCCAATTTTTACCCTTATCCCAATCCATTCAGCAGCAGCGTGCGCTTTGTGTTTACGGTGACGGGTTCGGAAGTCCCGGATCAGATCAAGATCCAAATCATGACCGTCTCGGGGAGGGTTGTAAGGGAAATCCTTCAGGACGAGCTGGGTCCAATTCGGATTGGGAACAATATTTCCGAGTATGCTTGGGATGGACGGGATGAGTTTGGCGATCAATTGGCCAACGGTGTCTACATCTACCGCGTACTCGTACGCAAAAATGGCCAATTTGTCGAATTGCGTGGAACCGCAGGCGACAAGGCCTTCAAGCAGGGGTATGGGAAAATGTATTTATTGAGGTAGGATCAGTTTCGTTCCGCTTTCTTGCTACTGAACGAAAATTTTCTCAAAATACCATCTCTGGGACAGACCCTTCAATTACCAATTTCCCCTCCGTTTTGGATTTGATTTCTTCGATGCTGACGTCGGGGGCGCGCTCGAGAAGTTTGAATCCGCCCTCAGGCAGTACGTCAAGCACCGCTAGGTCGGTTACGATTTTTTTGACGCAGCGGATACCGGTAATGGGTAGGGTACATTGCTTCAAAAGTTTGGATTGGCCGTCTTTGGAGCAATGTTGCATTGCCACAATAATGTTTTTTGCCGAGGCGACCAAGTCCATCGCTCCACCCATGCCTTTGACCATCTTTCCAGGGACTTTCCAGTTGGCGATGTCCCCGTTTTCGGAGACTTCCATGGCGCCAAGGATAGTCAGGTGCACATGTCCGCCACGGATCATGGCAAATGACTCAGACGAACTGAAAATGGCAGACCCTTTGACCATGGTGATGGTCTGTTTTCCGGCATTGATCAAGTCCGGGTCAATTTCGGCCTCGGTCGGGAAGGGGCCAATACCAAGCAGGCCGTTTTCGGATTGAAGGACTACGTCGAGGTCCGCGGGAATGTAATTGGCCACCAAGGTGGGGATGCCGATGCCGAGGTTGATATATTGGCCTTTTTTGACTTCTTTGGCTATTCTTTGGGCGATTTGTTCTTTGGTCAGCATGGGTTATTTGGGTTTACGGTTGGATGAATGATCCAGGGTTTTGGATGACGAGGTGGTCAATGTTAAACTTTTCTGACCGTACGCTGCTCGATTCTTTTTTCGTAGTTGACTCCTTGGAAGATTCGCTGTACATAGATGCCTGGTGTATGGATTTGGTTGGGGTCGAGCTCTCCAACAGGAACCAATTCCTCTACTTCGGCAATGGTGATTTTCCCGGCCGCCGCCATCATGGGGTTGAAGTTCCGTGCGGTGCCTTTGTACACCAAATTGCCTGCCGTGTCGCCCTTCCAAGCCTTCACAAAGGCAAAGTCAGCCTGCAGCCAGCGTTCCAGGAGGTACAATTTCCCGTCAAATTCGCGTACTTCTTTGCCTACGGCGACTTCGGTGCCCACACCAGCAGGTGTGAAAAATGCAGGGATTCCAGCACCTCCAGCCCGGATACGCTCTGCCAAAGTGCCTTGTGGGATCAAATCCACCTCGAGTTCCCCGCTGAGGAGTTGCCGTTCAAACTCGGCATTTTCACCTACGTAACTGGAGATCATCTTGCGTACCATGCGTTTTTTTAGCATGAGCCCAATGCCGAAATCGTCTACGCCCGCGTTGTTGGAAATGCAGGTCAGGCCTGTGATATCTTTTTCGAGCAGTGCTTTGATACAGTTTTCAGGAATTCCGCTCAGTCCAAATCCGCCAAACATCAGCGTGGCGCCCGTGAAAACGTCCGCTACCGCGGCTTGGGCATTGGAAATTGTCTTGTCAATCATATCGGTTATTTTGGGTTTCAGGTCGTAAGGAGTCGGATGGCCTGTTCCTTGTCAATGGCAAGTTGCTGTTTCAGGGCATCCAACCCGCTAAACTTAATCTCTGGTCTAAGATACGATTTTAGGCGCACACAGATTCGCCGATCATACAGATCGCCATGGAAGTCGAACAGATGCACCTCGATCGACCGGCTGTTTCCGCTGACAGTTGGCCGGAAGCCGATATTGAGCATACCTCGAAAAAGCTCTCCTTCCACGTCTACTTCTACTGCATAGGCTCCTTCACAGGGTATCAGCTTGTAATCGTGGGGGATATGGACATTGGCAGTGGGAAATCCGATGGACCTGCCCAATTGCTGTCCCTTGATGATGATGCCATTGAGCTCATAGGGGCGTCCCAGGAATTCGTTGGCTACATCCACTTTGCCCTCTTCCAAGGCTTTCCTGATTTTGGTGCTGGAAACCCCCACATGGTCGACATCTTCCCTGGGGATTTCCTCCAAGTCAAATCCAAACCGTGCTTGGTTCTGCATCAAGTAGTCGAATCCACCTTCACGGTTTTTGCCGAAGCGATGGTCATAGCCTATGACCAGTTTTTTGGTACCGATCGTATCGACGAGGATTTTTTGGACAAATTGCTCGGAGGAAAATTCGGAAAACTCTTTTGTGAAGGGAATCGTCAGCAAGTGATCGATTCCGAAATGCTTCAGGAGTTTGGCTTTTTCTTCAAAGGTGCTGAGAAGCCTGATTTGGTGATCATGGGGATATAGGATCATCCGTGGATGCGGCCAAAAAGTGATGAGGACTGTTTCTCCTCCGATTTCATCTGCCAAGGTTCGGATGCGTCGCAGGATTTTCTGGTGGCCCAAGTGGACACCGTCGAAGGTTCCACTCGTGACAACGGGGTTTCTCACCGACCCGAAATCCTCGATTCCCTCATAGATTTTCATGCTGTCTGGATTTGATGAGTTCTACAGCGTCATTTACAGAGATGGCCTCTTCTAGCCTGAAATCCCCGGTTCGGGTACGTATCAGCGACGCCATGTAGGCACCGACGCCAAGGATATTACCGAGGTCGCGGGCGAGGCTTCGGATGTAGGTTCCTTTGGAACAAACGATGCGAAAATGCACGACAGGGTTTTGAAAGTCAGTGATTTCGAAAACAGGTACTGAAACAGGTCTGGCTTCCATCACGACTTCTTGGCCTTTTCGTGCGGATTCATAAACCCGTTTTCCATCCACTTTGATAGCAGAATGCATAGGCGGAACCTGTAAGATATCACCTGTAAGTTGGGCTGCAGCTTTCTTGACATCTTCCATAGTCAGGTGTGCCGGGTCCGCTACGTCCACCACTTCCTTTTCCAAATCAAAGCTCTCCGTGGTTTTTCCCAAGACAAAGGTGCCCGTATACTCCTTTTCCTGTCCCATAAAGGTCTCGATGGATTTCGTCTTTTTTCCGGCACATACGATGAGGAGACCTGTTGCCAAGGGATCCAGGGTACCCGCATGCCCCACTTTTTTGATCTTGAGGGTGTTGCGGATTTTTTTGACCACGTCAAAGGAGGTCCACTCGAGGGGCTTATTGATGAGAAAAACTTCGCCGTAGGCTTCTTGCTCCATGCTACAAATATAGGCCTGCAAAGATGGCAATCAGTCCTACGAGCGTACAATAGATCGCAAAATAGGTGAGTTTGCTCTTTCTGACGAGGGCAATCATCCATGTACAAGCCAGATAGCCGGAAATAAATGCGGCCACAAAGCCTGCAGACATATAACCAAATGTGGACTCCTGAAAGGAAATCACCCCATCTAGAATATCCTTTGCGATTTTGCCGAAGATCAAGGGGACAACCATGAGGAAGGAAAAACGCGCCGCTTTGGTTTTGTCAATGCCTAGAAGTACAGATGTGGAAATTGTCGCCCCTGAGCGGGAAATCCCTGGAAGCATGGCAATCGCTTGGGAAATACCGATAATTGCTGCGTGGCCAAATCCGAGGTTTTTGCCCGTATTTTTTGCCTTGTCTGCTAAAAAAAGCAGCAGGGCAGTAACCAGTAGCATGAAGCCCACGAAAACCACTTTTCCACCAAAAAACTGCTCCAACTGCTCTTCGAAAAAGAGCCCAATGATGACGGCCGGGATCATTGAGAGCGCGATTTTTGCCACAAGCTGCGTGTCTTCGTTCCATTTGAGTTTGATGACCGATTCGAGGATCAGTGCAATGTCCTTGCGAAAAACGAGCATCGTCGCGAGTGCTGTAGCGAAGTGCAATACAACCGTAAATGTCAGACTTTCCTCGGGAAGGCGATCACCGCCGAGGATTGCACCTCCCAATTCCAAATGCCCGCTCGATGAAACAGGCAAAAACTCTGTCAAGCCTTGAACAATGCCAAGGATGATTGCTTCGAAAATATCCATGGGTGATTACTTTTCAGATTTGTGAAAAATCGCGTAAAACTGGAACAAAAATCCCGCCAAGGTCACGATTGGGCCCACTGTCAGGCCCAAAACACCGAAACCATGGGGTTCCCTGTCCAAACCGATAATGATGAATCCCAAAATGATGATGCCGAGACCAATCAGCATCAGGGTGTAATTCTTTTTGGTAAATGGAAAGTTTGAGTGACTCATATTAATAAAGTTCGTCCAAGGACATATTTAAGTATTTGTTTACCGCCTGCAGCGTGCTCAAAACCGACAGCAGTACTCCCGCAATTATCAAGACCCCAAACAACGCAAACAACAGCTCATTATTTTGCAGAAGCGAAAAGCCTTCGACGTTGGACTTGGTATATTCCAAAATCAAAAATAACAATAGCGAAGCAATGACTCCCGAAAGGAAGCCAAAAAGCAGCGCCCTTCCAAGGAATGGCCGTCGGATAAATCCACGTGTGGCACCCACTAGCTGCATGCTTCGGATGAGGAATCTTTGCGAAAACAGCGCCAGACGGATCGTGTTGTTGATCAACATCACGACGGTAAAGACGAGGATTAGAATGAAACCTCCCATTACCAGCGCGACCTTAAATAGGTTCTTGTTGATGGATTCGACCAAGTCGGCTATGTAGGTGACTTCAAATACGCCGGAAATTCCCTTGATTTCCTTGACGATTTCCTCCATGCTTTCGGCTGTTTGGTATTCCTCAGAGATCGCGATAGTGTATGAATCACGAAGCGGATTGTCGTCCAAGAATTGGGTGAAATCTTCGCCGGTATCTTTTAGGAATTCTTTTGCGGCTTCATCTTGGGAGATAAAGGTCACGCCGGATTTTCCGTCTTTACGGAGTATATAGGGTTTGGCTTCCAATGTCCTGCGGATCCCCATCTTTTGGTCTACCGTGAGGTCTTTGTTCAAAAAGACCTGGATTTCGATGTTTTCCCTGATGAGGCTTGTCAGTGTTTTCGCTTGGATCACAATCACCCCAAAAAGCCCCAAAATGAACAGTGAGAGGGTGGTGCTAAACAGTACAGAGGCAAACTTGAATCTCCCCAGCTTGGTTTTCTTTCTCGGATTAATCCCCATATACGATGTGATTGGGTCAAAATTAAACAGCTTGGCCAATTAAACCAACGTATTAACAGAATTTGACTTCCACCACTTTTTTGCCTGCTATCGCATAAGCGCGGTTATCTGTACCCGAAGCCATGCTGACGATACCTGTGAACCTGCCGAATGCAGGAAGTATCATTTGTCTTTCGTTCTGGAAAAAGCATGGAAGTACCATCCTTTGACGCGCAATGCCATAAAGTGCAATACCAGGATGGATATGTCCGCAGAAGTTGAACATTTCTGAAGGAACATCTTCTAAGGGTTCATGGCTAAGCAGAAAATTACCCAAAATCGTTGGCTTGGGGTGAATTTCCCAAACACCTGATTGGTACAACTTCTCGGGCAGGATGTCGTGGTTTCCTTTGACCAAATGAAACCCACAACCAGGGAAATATCCTGCAAATTCTTCCAAATCCGTCCAAGATTCATTCCAATCGCTGTGGAACAAATCGCCCAAAAAATACACTTCAGTGGCGGCATGGTCATGGATGAGTTTTTGGATTTTGAGAAAATCCTGTACATGCACCTTTTCCGGAATTGGAATGCCTGCTTTTCTGAAATGAGCAGCTTTGCCAAAATGTGGATCTGCGATGAGAATTGTCCGGAGACGGGGAATAAGAACAGCCTTTTCAGGCAACAGCAAAAACTTCTCCCCATTCCAAGACAATTCAATTCTATCTTCTTGAGGGCTAATTGCGTTTTCGGAAGAGGGAGGAATGTTAGCGGAAGGTTGCACTGCCAAACTTGATTTGAGTCTGTAAAAGTATTATTATTCGACACTCATTCATAAAAATCAAATCCATGAAGTCAATAATAAACCCAAATTTGATGCTGGTTGTCGCATTTGTTTTGCTGAGCAGCCAGTTGTATGCCCAGCAGCCGGATGCCATCGTCGGCAAATGGTACAATACCGAGAAAGATGCCCAAGTTGAAATCTTCAAAGAGGGAGGAAGGTATTTTGGTAAGATTGTATGGCTAAAAGAACCCGTAGAAAACGGGAAGCCCAAAGTCGACAAGAACAACTCTGAAAAGGAATTGCGCACCAGACCAATTATGGGCATGCGCCTATTGAACGACTTTCAGTTCAAGGGCGGCGTCTGGGAAGACGGCACGATCTACGATCCAAAAAACGGAAAAACCTATTCCTGCATCATCAAGCGCAAAGATGGCAAGACCCTGGAAGTCCGTGGATATGTTGGGTTTTC
Organism: Mariniradius saccharolyticus AK6; assembly: GCF_000330725.2. Taxonomy (GTDB): domain Bacteria; phylum Bacteroidota; class Bacteroidia; order Cytophagales; family Cyclobacteriaceae; genus Mariniradius; species Mariniradius saccharolyticus. Next base: position 139,947 of record NZ_AMZY02000003.1, read on the forward strand.
GATGATAGGAAGGACCGTGGAATGGACGAAAGTGGAGTGAAACATGCAGATTATTCAGAAATCACAAGAAGGGCGAAAGCCCTTTTTTAATTGATTATTGAGAAATTAGAGCAGCCTTGGATGGGCGATTGCATTTTTTAAGAATTTATTCCGCATACACCAATTAGTTAGGATTTTTCGCAAAAGGAGGAAAATACGCTTGCGCCATGATCGAGACGATTATTGGTAGATTTATTCGGTGCACTAGATAAGATTCCATGGATCAATTTTCAACCCTAAACCGAAAATGTCATGAAGATTCTTTTGTTTTCACTTTTGTTTATCGGGTCCTGCCTGCCAGTATTTTCATTCGACGGTAATTGGATGGAATTTTCGCATGACCAAGGAGATTCCCTAATCGGGTCGGATTCTACCAAGTTTCAGCACCGAAATTTGCTTACTCCGACAGGGAGAGCTATGGAAAGGAGGCAATTTGAATGGCAAAACCAATACGTATTCCTCATAAATCAGTTTAACGTCGGAGTGACGGATAGAGTCTCTGCCTCAGCGACAGTATTGGCATTCCCCGAAATTTTTGGCAACGAGCTTTTGTTCGGCTACCTGCTTCAATCATCTTATGTATTCACGCCAAGGAAAAGTCCTTACCAACTCAAGTTCACCGGGTTTTTTGGCAAATTGCCAGACGCATATTCATCTTTTTATGGTTTTCTCACCTCCCATTCTATTGGAAACAAAGTCAATAACCTTACTTTGGGAATTGGCTATGCAGGATTGGTTGATGGTCCACAATATGAAGGCGAATTCGCTGGCGGAGTGGTGTATACGCTTGGCGGAAATGTCGAAACCGGCCCGAAGGGGACCTTATTTTTGGACAATATTCTGGTTGGGGAAGAACTGTATGGTTCCTTAGGAGTCAGAGCTAAACTTAGGAAATTCTATTTTGAAATAGGTTTGTTTTACCTAGTGGATTTTCCCTACAAGGACCTAGGGGTTCTTCCCATGCTTGGGTTTGGGTCAAATGTTCTTGGGAAAAAATGACCTACTCCCAAATTCCCACTGGTACGATTTCCAGTACATGCCCAAAGGGATCTTCGAAATAGAAGCTTTCTCCGTTTTTCCAAGTTTGGGTATGGGTAATGGGGATGCCGGCTGTGGTTATCATTAGCTTGGTCGCTGGATAATCCTCCTTGCCGACCTCAAAGGCAATATGCTGTTTCCCAACCGCAAAGTGTGGTGGAAGTGATCGTTCTGTTTTGGTCACATCCGGCAAAAAACACAACAATACCGAGCTGCCACACTTAAAGAAAACGTGTCTTCCCTCGACTTTTGAAATCAAGGGCATTCCGAGTTTGCCATGGTAAAATGCCTCCGCGACCCCCAAATCGTCGACGTAAAGACAGGTTTCTTTGATTTGGGTAAAGTTCATGATTGGTTCATCGTTTTTCCCAAAAGAAAAAAACGGCCGAGAAGGCCGTCTTAACCGTGATTTCCCTCAAGATAGAAGCTCCTGAGGATATACTGCAGCTGCTCGTACTCTATCAGGAATGCATCATGTCCAAAGGTGGACCGAATCTCTCGATAGGTACCTTTGGGGACATGGTGTGCGATGAACTGGGATTCTTCCCTGACAAATAAAAGATCCCTGTCCACACCTATTGCAAGCAACTTGGATGGAATCTCGGCGAGGGCTCGTTCCACTCCACCCCGACCCCTGCCTAGGTCATGGCTATCCATGGCCTTGCTAAGTACCCAATAGGAAAAGGCATTGAAGCGATTTGCCAATTTTTGGCCTTGGTACCTCAGGTACGATGACACCCGGAATCCATCTAGTTTTTCGGATGTATCGGATTGTTTCTTGGCGAAATCCTCAGGATGGCGATAGGATATCATCGCGATAGCGCGGGCAGTTTCCATGCCTTTTTTGCCTGCTTCTGGGTGGTTTTCTCCCCATGTGCAGTCGGTCTCGATGGCCATTCTTTGGGATTCGTTGAAGGCGATTGTCCATGGAGAGGTTTTCGCATTGGAGGCAAGGATGATGGTGTTCTTGACTTGATGTTGAAGCAAATACGCCCATTCGATGCCAACTTGTCCACCCAGCGAGCCACCGATAATCGTATTGATTTGATCAATTCCAAGGTGCTGACGAAGGTGTTCAAGACTCCTGGCCAAGTCCCTAGGGGTCAGGTTTGGGAAGTCATAGAAATACGTCTTGCCGGTCTCGGGATGAATCGAAAGGGGATTTGTACTGCCGTAACAAGAACCCAACAGATTGGCACAGACAATGAAGTGGTTGGTTGGATCGAAGAACTTGTCCTCCCCAATGATTCCGGACCACCATTCTTGGGGATTGGCGTCGCCGGTCAGGGCATGGATGACCCAGACGACATTATCCTTCTCCGTGGTCAAATGCCCTTGGGTGGTATAAGCCAACTGGAATCCGGGAAGGGATTCCCCGGATTCTAATTCAAATTTCCCCTCAAATGTGAAGGTCTCTTGCGCCATGTCTGTAATCAGGTAATTGCTAGTCAAATTCATTCTAAGGTTGTTTTGGAATCCTTTTCCGCAACGGATTCCCGGTAATGTTGATCAGGGAAGACTGTCAAAAGCCTGCTGCAGGTCCTCTTTGATGTCTTCGATGTGTTCGATTCCCAATGAAAGCCTCAGTAGTGAAGGGGTCACGCCCGCGGCAAGCTGTTCCGCATCCGTTAGTTGCTGATGGGTGGTAGCCGAAGGTTGGATTATCAAGGTTTTCGCATCACCCACGTTTGCCAAGTGTGAAATCAGTTTGAGGTTGTTGATAAAGCTTGTCGCACTTTCCTTGGATCCTTTGATTTCAAAACTCAGCACGCCTCCGAAGCCGTTGCGTAGGTATTTCTTTGCCAGGGAATGGTAGGGGGAGGACGCGAGGCCTGGATAATTCACTTTTTGGACTTTAGGGTGTGACTCCAGCCACTGCGCGATTGCAAGGGCGTTGTCCACGGTTCTTTGGACGCGTAGGGAAAGTGTCTCCAATCCTTGCAGCAAAAGGAAGGAATTGAACGGTGAAATCGCGGGGCCAAAATCGCGCAAACCTTCTGTCCTGGCTCGGATGGCAAATGCCATATTTGGCAAACCGAGCGGATTACCTTCGCCAAATACATCCCAAAAGACCAAACCATGGTAACCTTCCGAAGGCTCGGAGAATTGGGGGAATTTGCCATTGCCCCAATTGTAGTTGCCACCGTCTACGATGATGCCGCCGATCGAGGTGCCGTGTCCACCGATCCATTTGGTGGCGGACGCAACCACTACATTTGCCCCGTGTTTGAGGGGTTGACAAAGGTATCCACCAGCGCCGAATGTGTTGTCTACAACGAGTGGCAGGTCATATTTTTTTGCCAATGCGGCTATTGCTTCGAAATCGGGCACGTTGAATTCCGGGTTTCCTATCGTCTCAAGATAGAGTGCCTTGGTTTTACTATCGATCAGTTTTTCAAATTCCGCAGGATCATTTCCTTTTGCGATACGGGCTTCTATACCAATGCGTTTGAAGGAAACTTTGAACTGGTTGTATGTACCACCGTACAAAAACGAAGTGGATACAAAATTGTCTCCAGCCTGCAGGATGTTGTTTAATGCCAAGAACTGCGCAGCCTGTCCAGATGCCGTCGCCAATGCGGCAACTCCGCCTTCCAATGCCGCTACCCTTTGTTCGAAGACATCGGTAGTAGGATTCATGATCCTTGTGTAGATGTTGCCAAACTCCTTCAGCGCAAAAAGATTGGCGCCATGGTCGGCTGAGTCAAATGTGTAGGACGTTGTTTGGTAAATGGGTACTGCTCGTGAATTGGTAGTTGGGTCTGGTTTTTGTCCTGCATGCAATTGGAGGGTTTCAAAACGAAAAGGTGCCATAAGAAAGTCGGTTAAAGGGTTTTGGAAATAAATCTTTGTTTGAACAATATACTGCGCCGAAAGTTTAGGTCAAAGCCTAATAAAATAGTAAGCAAAAAACCCAGACGGCCCAGGCTATTGGCGTTAAAATAGTGAAAACTGAGGGAAATAGCGTACAGTTGCATCATGTTAAGAATTTATATTTCCAGAATCTTCTGGCAGGAATTGGCACCTTGGTATTTCCAGGTTGCCAGAGGGTCATCGAGCCTGTCTCTCACCTCTTCTTTATAAATCCCAACACCAAAAAGTGAAAGGATATGCAAAGAAATGCCTCAGTCCCCGCAATTGCAAAAAATCCCAATAAATAATTTGGCCTAGGACCGGTTTCAATTTCGTGGTGATTGCCTCAAAAATCTTTTTGTCCTGAATAGGGGTGCGTGGTCATTGGGTTGTCTTTTGGAAAAGGGGGGATGTTTATTGTGCCCATCACAATTGTTAAGCGACCATTTCAGTCGTTGGTATTGGTCGAAATTGGAACAAGGTGCACAATTATTGAAATTTGTAAAACCTTATAAATGAACCACTTTATTGACATTTGCTAAAAACCAAAAGGAAAAGTAGGCAAAAGATGTCTTCCAATTGGAAACCAAGGCACTATGGCACTGTATTAGCGAAACTATCAAAACAAACCAACAAATAAATCAAATTACCATGAGCACTATGTATTTAAAATCTAGAATTCTTGTAACCATTTTGGGCATTTTTGCCCTTTTGGGTCTCAATTCCTGTTTGGACAATGACCTCTCTGTGGTTTCCGAAATCAATCAGGATTTCAGCAATATCACTGAAGTCGAAGTGGAAGGCGCATTTCTGGAAGTTTCCTATGAAGGACAAGTTGGTAAACAGGATGTGACCTTAGATGCCCTCCTTCGTGCCAATTCGGATAATAAATTTGTCATTGAATTTGATGTCGAAGGTACGAGGCTCATCGTTCGGACCGTCAAAAAAGGCGGCACTTGGGGTAACTATCGTTCTGAAGGCTACATCAGGCTTACGGGACCTAAGTTGATGGAAGTAAACCTCAGTGCTGGATCTGGTTCATTGACAGCCAATAGCGTGGTCGGAACCGCGCCTCGATTCCTCGCAAGTTCGGGCAATATTCAAATTTCGGATATTACCGGCGACGATATTTACATCAATAACAGTTCGGGGACAGTATCTGGGACGGATTTGGCAGGAAACGTCGGCGTAGTGATTTCTTCCGGGCGCATCAATATGCAGCGCATAGACGGAAACGTGGAAGCGGAAGCTTCAAGTGGGGAAATCAAGCTGACCGACGTCAATGGCCAAGTAAATGCTGTGGTATCTTCCGGAAAAATAGAATTGCAGCGGGTATTGAGTCTCGGGAAAGGTCATCTTTCCTCGGGTCAGCTATTTGCGACCGCAACAGGACTGGGGCCGAACACTGACTTGAAATCTTCTTCCGGAAATATTTATATCCAAACTGGAAGCCGCCTAAGTGATTTTAATTTCAACATAACTGCCGGAAGTGGCTTTGTGCGTGTCGGCGACAGCCAATCCTCCGGCAGTTTGGTGATCAACAATGGTTCTGCCCATACAGTCAGGGGAGAGGTGAGTTCTGGAAAAATCGAGATTGTCAATTAGGATTTCTTTTCCACTTTGACTGCGGTTCCGGCGGCCGTCACCATCAGCATTCCTTCGCGGATTGTCTCGTAATCCAAATCAATACCGATAATGGCGTTTGCACCGAAAGCTCTTGCCTGCATTTCCATCTCAGCCATCGCGGTGGCTTTTGCCTCCCTCAGGACACGCTCGTAGGCACCAGCCCTGCCACCGACAATGTCAGTGATGGTTGCGAAAAAATCCTTGAAAACGTTGGCGCCGATAATGGTTTCGCCGGACACGATGCCCAAATAGGCAGTTACAGTGTAACCTTCTAAGCTATTAGTTGTGCTTACAATCATGGGTTATGGATTTAAGATGAAATAAATGATTTGAGTCTTTCTCGCTTGTTTGCAATGCAGATGCAATTTAACAATTGAATTGAAACAAAAAACCACGGTAGAATTAGCCGTGGTTTTTTGTTTTAGTTCTTTTTCAGACCTGGAGACCTTTCGAGAAACTCTTGGTAAAGCTCGATATGCCTGCTGTTCATAGGGACTTTGTACCCATCTATGAATACGAAATTGATCTGGGTTTTGGTCTCAAACGGATCTCCGGTACAGACAAAGAGCGTGGCGTCCTTTCCGACTTCTATCGAGCCCAATTTGTCGGCAACACCAAAGACCTCTGCGGCGTTGATTGTCACGGCCTTTAGCGCATCTTCTTTGCCCATTCCATATGCCGCCGCAAATCCAGCGTTGAAGGGAAGGTTCCTGGTGTTTTCGGCGTCATTGGATCTGATGACGACTTTCACCCCAGCTTTGGCCATTTTTCCAGGATTGGTGTAGGCGGCATCATACCGATCGGATTGCCGGGTAGGGATCGACAGCATGGGACCAACGATGACCGGCAATTTTGCAGCAGCGATCTTGTCGGCTACCCTCCAACCTTCGGCCACGCCCGTGAGGATTGCCTTCACCTTTTTTGATTCGATCCATTTGATGGCGTTGACGATGTCATTGGCAGCATTTACTTCCACCAGCAAGGGAAGCTCGCCAGCTATTACTTTGGCCAAATGCTCCATCTCAGGGTAATACTGTAAAGTCACACCGGATTTGGTAAGTTGGTGATAAGTAACGGCCCTGTCCCAAATTTCATTCAGGCTCTTTTCTGCCTTTTCTGCTTCCTTTTGGACTTCTTCTTCGCTTCTCCTGTCCCAAGTGCTTCTTCTTGCCGAGGAGGGGAAGTTGAGTATCACGCCCTTGAATCCAGCAAACATCTGGTCTGGCGTGTACCCGTTGAGGTTTATGAGGGCGGCGGTGCCCGGGAACAGACCTCCTGAGGGAACCGCTAGGGTAGTTGTTACACCACTGACCCTCGTGACCGGAATAGCCACCGAATTGGGATTCACCGCCACCAGTGCCTGCATGTTGGGAGTCACTTGCCCGATTTCGGCAAAATCCTGGGTTTCGGGTATGGAGTTCACTTCGACAAGACCGAGTCTGCTTCCTCCGTCTATCATGCCAGGGTAAATGAATTTGCCTGTACAGTCAATGACTTCCGCATCTCCGGCAGCGATGTTTTTCCCCACTGCAAGGATTTTGCCTTGGTCCATCAGGACGCTGCCGTTTTCAATCACACCCTTCGTCACTGTTACGATGGTCGCATTTTGAAGAAGAAATTTGCCGTTTCTTGGTTTGACGAATTCCCCGTCAAATTGGGCCTTGGCCCAAAATGGTGACAGGCAAACCGCCAGGAGGAATATCGATTTTATGATCCTTTTCATCTTTTTCAGTTTGAATCTCTGGGATATTTCTTAGTGCTCGTGTGTAAATAGGTTTCTGCCGAAGTTGGTGAAAAAGAAATCCACCCCATGCATGCAGCGGTGCTCATGCTCCTTCAGGTAAATCGGTTCCAAGGCCTCAGTTGCGGAGACTTTGAGCCTACGGTCATCCGAATCTTCGTTAACGTCGAAATATTTGACACCATCGACAAAGGTCATCTGTGGAATAGCGTACACGGATAGCGGATGTCCATCGAAAATCACCAAATCAGCCTGCTTTCCTTCCTCAATCGAACCAACCTTATCAGCGATACCGAGTTGCTTGGCGGGGTTGATGGTGATCAGCGCGAGCGTCTGCTCATCAGTCAATTGTCCATAACGCTGTGCTTTCCCCGCCTCATGGTACAGGTGACGGATCAATTCGCCGGAATCGGAGTTGATGGAAGTGATGACATTGTTTTCCATCAGGATAGCGGCATTGTAAGCCGTGGAGTAATAAACCTCAAACTTGTAAGCCCACCAGTCCGCAAAAACCGAAGCGCCCATCGTATATTCCGCCAGTTCAGGTGCGACTTTGAAGCCTTCATTCACATGTTGGAAGACGATTTTCGAAATGCCGAACTCCCGACAAACCTTGATCAGCATGTAGATTTCGTCCGCGCGGTAGGAGTGGCAGTGGATGATGACCTTGCCATCCAAGATATCCACCAGGGACTGTAACCGCTCACTGTAAGCTGGGGGGATCGGATTTGCACCTTTTTGCTTCAAGGCAGCATTATAATCTTCCCAGGCTTTTTTGTATTGCAAAGCTTCATTGAAACCGTTTCTGATCACCGCTTCCACACCCATCCTCGTACGTGGTTGGATACCATTGCCACGTCCGTGAACGCGGGTTGGATTTTCCCCCAAAGCAAATTTGATGGTCCTTGGAGCATCTGTCATGACCAAATCGCTCGGATTTCCGGAGCCGTACCTGTGTTTGAGTGTCACGCTTTGTCCTCCAATGGCATTTGCCGAACCGTGCAGCGCATGTGAAATGGTCACACCTCCTGCCAAGGCCCGGTACAGGCCAATGTCGTAAGGGTCAATCACATCAGACATGCGTACTTCGGAAGTGATTGGTGCCGTAGCTTCGTTGACAGCGTCCAATGCCACGTGGGAGTGCGCATCGATGATGCCTGGCATCAGGTACTTGCCGGTTGCATCGATCACTTGAATATTGGAAGCCTGAAGGTTCTTGCCGATTTTTTTGATGAGGCCGTTTTCGACCAAGACGTCTGTGTTTTCCAACGTTCCTTTGGTAACCGTTAGGACTGTTGCGTTTTTGATCAGCACTGATCCTTTTGGGGTTTGGGATTCAACCCTACCGAATCCAAAAACCATCAGGGCCGCTATGATTATCTTTTTCATGTTCAAATGGGATTAAAAGTTGGACTGGTTCGGTTTCTTGGTTGCCTTTAGTGGGAAGCTGCCGTAATCCGTCAGTGAAAGATTGCCTGTAAATTGGGAGACATTCACTTCTCCGGAGACTTCGACGTCCAAGGACATCCCATTTGCCGCAACCCCAAAAGAAAAGCTCAAGGTGTTTCCGGACACGGTAATGTTCTTCATCTCAGAACTTGCCTTTCCTCCTCCAGAGGGGCTGTCGTAGGTGATAGTTCCTTTATACCCGTTGCCGTCGCGTTTGATATCCATGGTTCCGCCAGAACTACCGGCTGGAGTGTCCGATACATAATCCCATACGCCTTCGATTGACACCGTGCCATTTCCGCTACCGTTTGTTTTAGCCTCGTTGCCGTTTTTCTTCGGCTTGACTTCGTAGTCAAAAATATACCCATCGGCAACGACATGTTTTACTTGTGCATCCTCACTCAAGATCGGGCCAGTCATGATTACCAAATTGGCGAGTTTGCCTTTTTCGATGGTTCCAGCAAATTTTCCGATGCCAAGGATATTGGCTGGATTAGTGGTCAACGCTGCCACAAGCCCATTCTCACTCAATCCGTTTGCAGTCATGATCCTTAGGTTTTTGAGCATGTCAGCACTTTTTGAGCCGAGCCCGGCAAATCCGAAGGGTATCCCTGCCGCTTCCAGTTTGGCGGCTTGTTTGAGCATATTTTCGTAGGATTCCTGGATTCTTTTGGTGCGCTGCATCATTTCCTCAGACAGACCCTCGGTTTTTGCTTTGGTTATCTTATCCTCAGGTAGCTTCATGCTGAGCAGCACGGCAGCGTTGGCAGCTTTGATTTCACTGATCACATTATCGACTTCAGTGACTCCGGCAAGTACGACGCGGAAGCCCAGTTCTTTTTGGAGCGACAACACCCTTCTGACTTCAATATCCGATGAGGCTTCAAAGACCATTGGGATGTTTTTGTCGAGCACGGGATACATGGCTTCGGAAGTCTTGTTGATTTCTGGTCTTGCGAGTCCCGAAGTCGACGCAAATAGCCTGTTGTGCTTGGCAGATATTTCTGCGTTTTTATACACATCCCTGTATTTGGCCATGATGCCGAGTGGTGTTCCGGGATAAACGCCGTACCCCCGGCCGCCTCCCAAGGCCCGGAATCTCGCACTCATACCGACTTGCGCGGCAATCACGTTGCTAGAGGAGCTGTGGCCAAAGGTCACGATAGCCGATTTGCCCGGAAGCATTCCGCCCTCAGGCACGATTTGGGCGATGGTCACGCCGTTTTTCCGCCAATCACCGATCTGCGAATTGTTTTTGTCGAAGTAGTCGAGGACATTCCTCCAAGGTGTGATGCCGGCTACCTCGTCAGTAGGCTTTGAGGGGTCCATATTTGCCGGTCGCTCTGCATCCGCAGGTTTACCGACACCGGCGCTACTGGCTCCATCGATGAATCCTGGGTAGATATACAAGGAGTCCGCCAAAATCAACTGGGCATCCTTCGGAATCGAAATGTTGGTACCGACACTTTCGATAATCCCGTTCTTAATCAAAATGGTGGCTTTGGAAAGTGTTTTTCCCGGAGCAGTCGTTACGGTTGCATTTTGGATAGCATAGGTTCCTGTGACCCGCCGTTCACCCTTGGGGTCACTTTGCGCTACGAGGTCTTGCAATCCCAAAATGAAAGCGGCCATCACCAGCAACTTCACTTTCTTTCTGAATTGGGCATTTAGCATATATTTTCCTGAAATTTGGTTATTACAACATTTGGTAAACTACCAAAAGAAAATTTTTCAAAAAAATTTTTTTTACTCCAAAAGGCTGTGCTGGTTAAGAACGGCAAATAATTTTCTGCATAATGCATTTTCAACGCGTTGTATTTTTTGTTAAAAAATTGGCAATTTTTCGAGGTTAGAGCGCCTTGTTTTTTACAATTTTTTACAATTATCTTTAATCCGCTAAGTCACCCAAATCCATTTTATAATGAAAAATATTCTTGTTATCGAAGATGACAAACTGATCTCTAGTTTGGTGCAGTTTCGTCTTAAAAAAGAAGGTTACAGTGTTACCATGGTTGAGGACGGTATTTCCGGAATGGATGCCATCGACACCCAGGAAGCCGATTTGATTATCACGGACGTGATGATTCCCTACAAAAATGGGATCGAGATCATCAACCATGCGAGAAAGGTCAACCCAAAAATTCCAATCATTGTATTGAGTTCTTTGGGTGAAGAGGAGAGCACCGTCATGGAAGCTTTCAATCTAGGTGTTTCGGATTTTGTGCCAAAACCATTCAATCCGAACGAGCTCGCTGTGCGTGTTCGGCGGCTGATCAACAACTAATAGATGACCGGTTTCACCAAACGGCAAAAACTCTTCGCTTTTTTATTCCTTCACCAACTTCTCTTCAGCTTACCGTTTGGAATTTCACAGGCCCAAGTCCTTCACCAAGATTGGGTACAGGTGGATTCTCTCTTACTCACGGGACAAGATATCCCCGGATTGGAATTTGTAATTGTTGCGGATTCCCTCTTCTTGCCAGCAGACAGTACCATTGTCCGATTTCATAAGGACATTGCCCAACCCGGAAGGTGGTACTCAGACACACTTGGAAGTTATGTGGAGGCGAAAGCCTTGGAGCAGCATATTCCCAACGAAATGCGGGACAGGGCGAGTATTGTCTACATTTTATTTAAAAAGGAATCAAATCCAGAAGCACTGCTGGAGTATCTCGACAACCTCATCCGCAATGAGCTTTTTGCACCAAGCGTAGCGGGCGACGGCGGAGAGTTGATGCTGCTGGCCAATAGAACGGCGTTCAAGCCTTTTTACCAGATACGGTTGAGGATTCTGAGTGACCTCAAAATGATCGTGCTTCTTTTTTCACTGATCCTATTTTTTCTTGCTTCGGTGTTTCTTGTCGGATTCATGTTTTTTGTTAGGTCCAAAAAGAGGCGCACCGAGGTCATGACACAGCGCTTCAAAAGTCTCTGCTACGAGCCGCTCTCCAATTTGCTGTTTGAATATGAGTTGGATGAACTGAAGGACTTCAGTGCTCAAAAAATCTGGGAATTTTTTCCCAATGCCCAAGCCGACAACCATCTTTTCAAGGATGTGATGATCCAGGAAATCATCAGCCTCAACAAAAACATGAAGGGGGACTTCAAGTCCAAATTGAAGCTAATCTACAGAAAGCTCAATCTCGTAGCCCACTCTTTCAAAAAACTTGAATCCTCACAGTGGGATATCGTTACCACGGGACTCGTGGAAATCAACGAAATGGATGTGCTCGAAGCAGCGCCCATCGTACAAAAATTCACCCACCACGAAAACTTTCATATTCGATCCCAAGCCGTCGCGACTTATTTGAACATTTCCAACGACATGACCCTGCAGGTATTGGTCCATCAAACCTTTCCCTTGTCAAGGTGGCAGCAGATGACCTATTTCAGGATTATCCGTTTTTTGACCAACCAGGGCACCAAGGTGCAAGTGGAGCGGCTTTTTGATTCTTACAATGAGTCCGTACGGATATTTGGCTACAGGATTGTACGATACCTTGGCTTGGTGGACCGATTGGAAATCCTCAAAGAAAAATATCCGAATGCCAGCAGGGATGAAAAGATCGAAATCCTGAAATGTTTTGACGTTTTCAGCTTCACGGACGCCATTGAGCACGTCCACCAGGATATCTACACCGAGGACAAAGACCTCTATGTCGCTGCGGTGAAAGTGTTGCAAAATATCGGAACGGTTATTTCCCAAACCATCCTCATCGAGCGGATTGAGCATTTGGTTGATTTCGATTGTCTCAAGGCCACATTGGAGGCATTGAAAGCGATGAATCCCGTACTGGTAGAAAAGGAATTGGAATCTTCACTCAAGGAAGAAATCCGTCAAATGCTTGCTCACCTCCAAGACCCCATTTTGTGCGATGTATAACCTGCTGTTTGACCTATTTGTGGATGTGATGGGGATTATTTTTCTCCTCTACAGCTTGTCGATCATCATGATCTACCTCACCATGACGGTGCTTTCCACTTTGGAAATGCGGGATCATTTGAAAAAAAATAAGTTTGCCGACTACAAGGATGTCATCACCAGTCCGGTGGCGCCAGGAATCTCTATCATTGCGCCGGCCTACAACGAGGGCAAAAACATCGTGCAAAACACCAAGAGCCTCATGACGTTGCACTACAGCAAGTATGAGGTAATCATCGTCAATGACGGTTCCAAGGATGATACCCTGGATCGGATGATCGAGAGCTTTGATATGGTCAAGACCAATTTTGCTTACAACCATGCCATCGAGACAAAGGACATTCGCGGGATTTATAAATCCACCAACCGCTCCTTTGCCAAGCTGACGCTTATTGACAAGGAAAACGGCGGAAAGGCAGATGCGCTGAATGCAGGCATCAACATCGCCCAACAGGAGATCTTGGCATGTATCGATGTCGATTGCATCCTGTCAAGTGATTCGCTGACACGGATGGTGCGACCATTTATGGAGGAGATCAACAGGAAGGTGATTGCCGTGGGTGGTGTCATTGGTGTTGCAAACAATTGTGATGTAAAGGATGGTACGGTAACCAAATACCGCGTTCCGGATTCACTGATGGGAAGATTTCAGGTTGTCGAATACCTCCGGGCATTTCTCATGGGCCGGATGGCTTGGACAAGAATCAACGGCCTCATGTTGATTTCAGGGGCATTTGGACTTTTCAATAGGGAATTGGTACTCAAGGTTGGGGGATATTTTCCCAAAACCGTAGGGGAGGATATGGAATTGGTCGTCAGGATGCGTCGCTACATGGCGGAGCAAAAAATCCCCTACAAAGTAGCCTTTGTCCCCGATCCCCTTTGCTGGACGGAGGTACCGGAGTCAGCACTGATATTGGGTCGGCAACGAAACCGCTGGATGCGCGGTACAATCGAGACCCTACAGCTCCATCAGCAAGTGCGACTCAACCCGAAATATGGTGTGATGGGCATGGTTTCCTATCCGTTTTGGTCATTTTTCGAAAAGATGGCTCCGATTTTTGAATTCATGGGTTTGATTTATACCATTATCATGGTCATCAGCGGCGATATCAGTGCTGTATATTTTATCGCCCTTTTTGTCCTCATTTATTGCTTTTCGATCATGATTTCCTCATTCAGCATTTTGTATGAGGAGATCGCATACAACAATTACAAGGACAAAGGAGATCTCAAAAAACTCCTTACGACGATCATGTTGGAGCCATTTCTTATCCATCCAAGGATCGTTTGGTGGGGACTAAAGGGACATTACCACTTTATCAAAGGCAAAGGCGGCTGGGGCGAAATGATACGCACGGGATTTAGGAAGGCAACCGATAGACAAAATGTAAGCAATGCATAAGATGAATTCACATATCAAGGCAAAAGCATGGTGGCCCAGCTTCGCGCTGCTTTGCCTGCTTTCATGGAGCCTAACTTTTTCTCTCCAAGCGCAAGAGAGTTTTGATCCGGATGTGTTGTACCAGGATGCCAGAAAGTTGATTTTGGATGGGAAACGGGATGAAGGAAGAGCCATTCTATACAAGGTCTTGGGCAAATATCCCACTTATGCGGATGTCCTTATCCTGATGGGCAGGTCATTTAGCTGGGATGGAAAGTATGATTCGGCAGCGGTTTACTTTGAAAGGGCACTTGCAGCGAGTCCAAACTATGAGGATGCATATGTCGGCTATATCGACGATTTGTTTTGGGAAGGGAATTATGAAAAAGCAGAAAAAGTCCTCAACCAGGGATTGGAAAGAATCGGCCCAAGTTCGGTTGCATTGAAATACCGCAAGTCGCGTCTGTTGAACTATCGTGAAAATTATAAAGAAGCCTTGGATATCGCCAAGGAAGTGTTTCAGGCCGATCCGAAAATGGAAGGCTTGATGGCCTACATCCGCAATTTGCAACGTCTTACCCGTGTAAATGCCGTCGGCGGAACATATGATTACGACAGTTTCATGGGTGCAATTAGCCCTTGGCACACCTACTCTGTCTATGGTAGGACTAGGACGGATTTCACGGGGGCACTGATTGCGCGGGTCACACATTCCCAGCGCTTCGACAGTAGGGGCACACAAGCGGAACTCGACGCTTATCCAAGTTTGGGCAAAAACTCCTATGGTTACTTCAATGTTGGCTATTCAGGAGCATCTTTTTTCCCCAAATTCAGGTTTGGGACAAGTGTTTTATGGAACCTCCCCAAAGCTTATGAACTCGAACTAGGCTATCGCTACCTGCAATTTTCTGAAGTGACGCATATCATCACCGGTTCGGTTGGGAAATATGTCAGCAATTGGTGGTTCAATTTCCGATTGAATTTCATCCCCGGGACCGAAGGCTCGTCGACAAGCGGGAACTTGCAGACACGCTATTATTTCAAAGGACCGGAGGATTTTATAGGATTGCAGGTTTCTACCGGGGTTTCTCCTGACGAAGAATCTAGGGATTTTCAGTCCCAGCTGCTCAATTCCTACCGGGTGCGTCTAGGATATCAGCAACTCTGGACCGATCGCTGGATGGGATTTGGTTTTGTTGGCTATTCACGGGATGAAATAAGCAAAGACAATTTCAGAAATAACCTCAATATTTCAATCGGCACGGAATTAAGGTTTTGATGGGCAAGCTGTTGGATAAATATTTCCCTGTGGAGTTCCGCATCATCATGGGTTGGGTGTTGGTGCTGATTGGAATTGTAGTGATAATTCCGCTGACCTCTTTTGGGATTTGGAAAGGTCTCCCCTCAGCCCCGCTAGGAGTCGTTGTATTGGACAAGACGGTCCCAAATATGGATTTTCAGGAACACCAATCGCTCCATTGGCTACTCAATAACCTCAAATACACCAAGTCTGACGGCAGTCCCTACGATCCATCCGAAGACTATTTCGGATTTTTCCCGGGCAAAAATGAAAGCTATCAAATAAAGGACTTTTCCAATTTGAAAGCATCTGAGGAGGAAAGATTGGTGAGGGACAATCAGCTTTTCTACTTCGCGGATACCTATGGGGTTTATGAAAATGACCTCAAGGAAGTCCCCTTGGAAGCCCCGTCCAAGAAGATCTATGGAGGAATGGATCATTCGGATTTGGGAATTCTGAAAGCTGCATTGGACAATGAAAAGGACGTGGTCATCGAGTTCAACAACATCGCAAGCCCCACGCCAAAGGCTGTCAGGAGAGAATTTGAAAACCTTACGGATATCAAATGGACTGGATGGATAACCCGGTATTTTGACGAGTTGGACACCGTTGTCAATCAGGAAATCCCCGAATGGTTGATTCATGGCTATATCAGGCAGCATGGCGGAGATTGGTATTTCAAGGGTTCTGGGATGGTATTTCTTCACGAAGATGGGCAAATCGAGGTCTTGGTTTTTGGCGACGACTTCCAAAACGATGTACCCAAAATCCTCACCATGCCAGCTTATCAACAGCAGTTTAAAATCCCCGAAATCGTCAATTATCCCTATTGGATCGACTTGATGTTGGTCAGTAGGGATTACGAAGTGGTATCCTACTACGACCTAAAGCCTACCGACCAAGGCCTGGAGAAAATGCGGAATTGGGGCATCCCTCGGTATTTTCCCGCAGTAGTCGTCAAGTCAAACGGCAAGGGGAAAGTCTATTATTTTGCGGGGGACTTTGCGGATAATCCGATCCAAACGCATGCTTACCATTATTATGGCATCGCCAAGCTATGGAGGATGTTCCTCACTGCTGAGGATATTTCCCAGAGAAACAGTTTTTTTTGGAATTTCTACCATCCCTTGATGTCCTCGATTTTGGAGGATTGCCACGAGAGAAATCAGCAGTAGGATATTAAGTTGAAGAATGTATCAAGGGGTCGGTTCCCCCTATTTAATTGCTCGTTTTTGTTTTTCAAACCGCCTGGCTTGATTTCGGATTGTGGGAAAAATGGCAGGTGTTCCGAAGTTTAGGTTCCAAAAGGCAATTCTATTTTTTGGGAATGTACCTGTACAGGGAATCCGGAATGATCCGGTTGTTGTCTGTGGCAAATCGGTTTGAGTTTTTGTAACTCTCAAATTCCCGCGTCAACTGTTCCTTGGTCCTTTGGTCGGTAATGGGTTCCATCCCCATGTTATCCACAAGTTGGTAAAGCTGATTATCCGATAAAAAGTACTCGTTGGACAGGAAATCTACCAATTGGTTTTTATTGCGCATGAGCGGATGCGACACATTTGCCTGAAATGTGCTCGCCGTATCCATCACATATCCTTTCCAAGCGACGACAGAGGGGAGTTCCAAGTCGTACCTGTTGTGTAAAAATGCCAATAAAGTCGGCGTGATTTCAAAATGGGTTGTGACAGCAGGCATCCTTTTTGGACGGGAGATTTTTTCAGAAAAAATCATGATCGGAACATGAAACCTGTCTATGCTAGTCGCAAGCGGAATCTCAGGCAGACGGTGGTCACCCGTTATGATAAAAATGGTGTTTTCGTATTTGGGCATTTTCTTGTATTCCTCAAAAAACTCCCGGATTGCCTCATCGACATAGAGAATAGACGCGTACATGCTTTGGTACTTGAGGTAATTTGGTTTTTGGGAAGCAGGAATTTTTAGGGTTTTGTCCAAATACTCGTCCAGTAATTGGAAGTACTTTTGCTCGTCAGGAATCAGGAAAGGATCGTGGGAAGTTTGTGTTTGGAAGATGGATAGCGATGCCTGCACTGAATCGCGCGGTATTTTCCGCATGCCATTTTCAAACATCGCCTTGTCAGGATAGCCCCAAGAGAAGCCCGATTTCGAGGGAGTTTCCTCAAAATCCGGATCAAACGAAGTCATGTCCAAAATCCTGTCCACAGTCTGGTATTCCAAAAACGGCCCTACGTTGTCAAATTTCTTATCAGCACCGATATGGTAGTTGACTTGGTAGCCATTGTGTTTCAGGAGCGATAGCAAGGTCAAATGCCCCGGAAACTCCGGTGCCTGTTCCATAAATCCGTTTTGGGCGAAGGGTAGTGCTCCGAATATGCCTGTCAGCACTCCAAATGTCCTTCCGGTGGTGGAAAGTCCATTTTTCCAGTACAGCGAATGGTTGCTCAATGAATCCAAAAATGGAGTAAAACTGCCGAGATAAGCATCTTCGCCGGAATACGCTTTTCCGAGGCCTTCGACGATCACAAAGACCACATCCGGAATCGTATCAAAAGCACCAAAATAAGGACTGAGAACGTCCGGGTAGTCGTTTTGGTGAAGAAATGGATAATTGGGGTCCACGAAGCGCTTTTGCACCAAAAGGTTTTCTTTTTTGGGCGCAGTCAGGTAAAAATCGAAATAAAGGTAATTCCTGTTGAAAAAGTAATTGTACGACTGGTCATAAAAGTACCGGGACTTGTTGGCGGTGAGGTTGTTTTCCAGTTCCGCGGTTGACTTCTCGATCAGGTTTGGAAACAGGTTGAAAACCAACAAATAGCAGTAGCAAAGCACGGAAAGTACGATTCCACCATTGAACCCGAGAGGAATCCAACGCCCGAGCGAAAGCAGGCCGAAGACACCCCCAAATACCAGAAATACCGCAGCTGAGTTCAAAAGATTCAGTTCACCGGAAGCTTTTACTGTGGTGACGATGTCCTCAACAGAGTATGCGTACAGATCGTCGCCAAGGGGAAGCAGCATTTTGGAAAAATAGAAAATCAAGCCGCCCTGAAGTATAACGAGGATCGTGGTGAGAATCTTGTTGACGGTTTTCGTGGCCCGGGGGAATACCAAACCAATACTGGTCTGGAGTATCAGCAGGAATCCCAACATGTAAAATGCCCATTCGAGATCGAACAACAATCCCTTTGCAAGAATTTTCACCCGGTCAAAGGAAAGGTCATGCATGCTGAAAATAAACTGCACTTCCGCCAGTCTCAACAGGACGATCAGCAACAGAAACGGGATGCCCAATTTCCAAAACTGTACAACCGACTGTTTGAGATTAAATATTAAATTTGACTGAATTTTTGTTTGGGTGGCCATAGGGTGATTTAGCCTAAAAGTTTGCAATCCAAACAACAATACAAAGCATTTTTTTTGGATTTTCCTATCTTGCCGCGATAAACTATCACTATGGACAACAAGCGTTTTCTACTCAAGGAGCTTTTTACCAATATTTCTACCACAGGAGCGATCACATTCAGCTCCAAGTCATTGGTTAACAAAATGTTGTCCTATGCGGATTTTCGCGGGAAGAAGGTCATTGTCGAGCTTGGAGGAGGTGATGGGAGCATTACGCAAGGCATCGTGGACCGCATGGATGCGGATGCCAAGCTGTTGGTTTTTGAGATCAACAAGGCTTTTTGCGAAAATTTGAAAAAGAAGTTTCCTGGCCCAAATGTGCACATAATCGCAGACTCGGCAGAAAACATGGACCGATATCTCGACGGGAAAAAGGCAGACTTGATTTTGTCCTCCCTGCCACTTACCCTTATCAACAAAGAATCCCGCGAGGACATCTATCGCAAAAGTAAGGCCTCGATCCAAGACGGGGGAAAGCTCATCCAAATCTGCTATTCCTATCCGCTCAAATACCAATTTGCCAGGTATTTCAATACGATCAAAAGCCATCTCAGCATCAAGAACTTCCCGCCGACTTTTATCTTGGTTTGCCAGTAACGGTTTGTACCAAGTATGATGTACTAAGCACCAAGTATTTGGAAATGGATGATTGGAAAAGTGGAGGGTTGAAAATTTGAAAATTGGATAAACTTGCTGTAGGCCTTTGCTGTTCTCCAAGTCAACCAACAACAAAATAACCATTCCCTAATAACCATCCTCCTTGCAACCCGATATCCTTTCCCTAGCAATCTTGGAGATGTGCCGCATGCGCCGAGGGAGCAATTTTTGTCCCTCGGAAGTGGTGCGCTGGGTATATCCCCAGGATTGGAGATACTTTATGGATGATGTGCGGAGGAGCATGATGGATTTGTACCGACAGGGAAAAATTGTGGTCACCCAAGGTGGAATTCCAGTTGGATTAGAGGAAATGCCCAAGGGTCCCGTCAGAATTCAGGGGTTTTCGGAAACCTGAAACAGTCATATTTGGTTGTTATCCAAAAAACATTTCAACGTGAAGTACCTCCTTTTTCTTTTTACCATCCTCTCATCCGCGGCCTGTGGACAGACCGCATCCAACCAATCCAAGAATATGAAAGAATTACCAACTACCGCGGTCCAAGTACCGGCGGGCTTGGAAGTGGCGACGCTTGGTGGCGGCTGCTTTTGGTGCACCGAGGCCATCTACCAAGACCTCAAGGGCGTTCAAAAAGTGCTTTCCGGGTATTCCGGGGGCCATGTTGCCAATCCGACCTACAAGCAAGTCACGACCGGCACGACGGGACATGCCGAAGTGATTCAGGTTTTGTTCGATCCCAAGGTGATCACCTATGCGGAGATCTTGGAAATCTTCTGGGAAACCCATGATCCAACCACACTCAACCGTCAGGGTAATGACGTCGGCCCACAGTACCGTTCGGCAGTGTTCTACCACAACCCCGACCAAAAGAGCCAAGCGGAATTCTACAAGAAAAAACTGGATGAATCCGGTGCTTTTGTGAGGCCCATCGTCACGGAAATCACTGCATTTACAAACTTCTATGTGGCGGAGGATTACCACCAAAACTACTACAAGGAAAACGGCTCCCAACCTTATTGTTCTTTTGTAATCCGTCCAAAGGTCGAAAAATTCAAAAAGGCCTTCGCGGAAAAGCTGAAATAATTGGAATCCTTGGACTCCCGATTTAGATTTGTTTAAAATTTCAAAGCCATGAAGAAAATATTGATTGCATTCCTTGCAGGCGCCTCGCTTACTTGGTCATGTTCACAAAAGGCCCCTGAAACCGTGGTGGAAACTGTTGCGGAGGGAGAGGTGCCCACAGGTGTTTTTGGAGAGGCCATATCCGAAGCCGGAGCGCTTTCCTTAGACCAGTTGGTAAGCCATCTCGAGTCAAACGGTGAGTTCGAAGGAAAGATCTTGGGTGAAATCAAGGACGTCTGCTCCAAGAAAGGTTGTTGGATGACCATCGACCTGCCAAATGGAGAGACGATGCGGGTGACTTTCAAAGATTATGGCTTCTTCGTTCCGAAGAATTCCCAGGGATTCCCGGTAATTATCGAGGGTGTGGCGACCAAGACGGTTACCGATGTAGAGACACTCAGACATTATGCAGAGGATGGCGGCAAATCCAAAGAGGAAGTGGAGGCCATCACCGCGCCAAAATTGGAATATGCGTTTGAGGCAGTTGGCGTGATTATCAAGCCTGATGCAGCGTCATAAACTGAAATCTGCTTTTCACAAACCTTCGGGGCCGCATGGGTCACGGAGGTTTTTTATTTTTTTGGTGGCCTTTGGGTCTATTTGCGTTTTCCTGCATTCCTGTCGTCACGATGCCCCACAAGCCGAAAACACTGTGGTTCGCACTGCGGAGCAAAATGCACCTTTGGCAGTGTTGATGCGCGAGATGTATTTGGATATGGAAGAGATCAAAGGAACGGTCCTAGATAAGGAAAAACTAGGCACCTATCTGGAAAAACACCGTGCGATGCTAACCGCCGAAGCGACTGACCCAAAGGTCCGAGATAGCAGTTTTCACATCATGGGCAGTGCCTACCTCCTACATTTGGAAAGAATGGAGCAATCGAGCGAGGAGGAATTGCTGAATAATTTCCAAGCGTTGCAACAATCCTGCGTCGCCTGCCATCAACAAAAATGCCCCGGCCCGCTCAAAAAAATCAACGCGCTTAAAGTCAATTAAAATGGCAATTGCACTGGACAACCTTCGCGTGGGAAGGATTTACTTACTCACCAATATGGGTGAAAAACGCCGCATCGAGATACTTGCCCGACTTTCCGGCAATAATTTCCGCGTCAAGGATCTCGACACTACTGAAGTCTATACCATCGAGGAACTCCTCCGGTGGGGTCGGGGCAAAGACTATGATTTGGATGAATGGTGGGAGGAATGAGGGGGATTGTCTTTCCCGTACTTCTTTCTGAAAGAAAATCCAAATGAGTGAAAGTATCCCCCTCATGCCCGAAATGGGATTTTCAATGGTGCTTCCCAGGCTTATACCCACCCGGCTCATAGATAATTCGTAGGAACGAACTCAGTCCCTGTTGCTCGCGGTTAAGGGGGATGCCTGTGACGATTCCGACAAGGAGATTTTCCGCCAAGCCAACCCGCATTTGTGGCCTTAAGACACTGAACAGTCTTCCGTCAGCAATTTCTTGGTTGATTTCCATACCCACAAAGTTGCGGGTGCCTGAGATCATGTAGTGGAAATTGGTATTGATTTCATAAGCCATATGGGCGCTGGAGCCAAACTCTTTCACGATTCTCGGTCCTGTGTAAATCAATGTGTGGTAGTTGCGCCCCCAGCGCTTGGCTGCAATCAAAAAGGGATTGAAGAGATTGCCCTTGAAGAATTCTCCCTGACCCATTTTATCCAAATCGACCAATTCAAACTCATGGATATATCCCAAGGCAAGGGTGGATTTGGCTTTTTCCGAAACCAGAAAAGACCACTGGGCTGCGAGTTTTAGGGATTCGATACGGTTGGAGGGCTTGGTGATGTCGCGTGCGGCACCGTTTTGCCGTGAGTAAATCGTCACGGGAATTTCCACTTCCAACCCCAATCTGTCGATCACCGCCCACTCGTATTCAATTAAGGCTTCGTATTCATCAAAACTTCGCTTGTCGGACATTCCGACGCCTACGTTCCATTCTTTTTCGCCTTTTCTCGCGCCCAAGTCGCGAATCAGGTCGATGTACAGTGGTTCTGCATGAAGCACCTTTGGCTTCTCTGCACTTTTCGGATTTTCAAATTCCTGGATAAACAGGCTGTCCGAAACAATTCTTTCCTGCTTGGCGCTATCCAGCTCGACCTCTTGCGCAACGGAAATGAGGGGTGCGGACAATAACAAAATTGCCCACAAGTATAGTCTAGTCATGTTGATTACTTAATAAGAAGAAAATGGATTAGGTGTAAAGCAAATTGGAAGGAACTTCCTGTCTGCATGTCAAACAAAAAAATTGTTTTTGGGTGGAGGCGATATCCTTGCCAAATCAATAGGATCGAGGTCATTTGGCGATACAGGGACTGTTGCTTCACCTGTTTGAATCGTCCAAGTGGGTCCCTGAGTCTTGACAATTTGATAAAATACCTTCAAATCTTTGATCTTTCGCTTTTGCTCAGGAACCTCGGTATCCGGGATCGTATCCTCAGCCATGTCCATCACATACTCGAAGAGCAGTTCGGAAACGGAGTCTATCGGGTCCGAATGGATTTCATAAATCGAGTTCGATGCCGAGGTTTGGTAAAAGTTGGCAGATAGGTTGATGAAATTGAGTAGCATCACCCAACTGACTACCTGAATCCACCTATCCTTATTTTTTCCAAAGCGCATGCCCAAAATTATAAATAATTGATTTTTCAAAGTTGATTTTCCAGAGATAAACCACGCTAGGGCCGTGATAAAGGTTACAGTCCCTTGATGCATTTTGGCTATCTTCGCAGGCAAGAAAAAAAACAGCTTAATGAAAACCAGGAGTCTAGGCGCCGCAATTGCTCAAGGGAAATGCCCACAATGCAGGGAGGGGAATATATTCCCGACCTCATTGTACAGTTATCAAAAATTGACGGTTGTAAACCATCATTGTGACAAATGCGGTGCAAATTTCAACCCTGAGCCTGATTTTTACATGGGGGCAATGTTTGTAAGCTATGCTTTTTCTGTCGCCCTAGTCGTCACGGTCCTGGTTGCGCTCAACGTCCTAATGGAGAGGCCACCGTTTTGGATGTATGTAGCCGTTATTGTCGGCACCAATGTGCTCCTGCTGCCCCTGTTGCTGCGGTATTCGAAGATTTTGTACCTGTACGGCGTGGGCAAATTGAAATACAGTCCCAAGACTACATCCAAAAAATAAATCCGGGTTTCCCCGGATTTTGTATTGTGTGATTTAGGCCATCAGTAGCGAAGCATCCGCGCCACAGGTTTGGAGCATGAAATTGTGTAGCTCAAAGTTTTTCATAAATCCTTTCAGGTTTTCGGAGCCGGGGCCAAACATTGCGAGCTCGACATAGTCGGCGGTATGGTTGGAACCTGCCCAATAAATTCCAGTCTGTTTGGATTGCATGGCAGCAAGAGGCATGAAAGGCAGGTTTTGCGGATTATACATGCCATCCGAACCTACTTTGTAGCTCGCCAAGATTGCGGCGGCATCTTCCTCTTTCAGAACGATATTTTGGTGGCTCTCCAAGAGCTCGATCACTTGGGAATTGCTGAAACCCGGTTTGATCTGGTTCAAAATCCATTCATTGGAAGCCTTCACGGCGTACATTTTTTCGAAATTCCTGTTGGCCTGGCCACTGTAAAAGAGACCCGGATTGCTGTTGCCATGGTCTGTCGTGATGATGACAAGCGTGTTTTTGTCCTTTTGGGCAAAATCCATCGCGACACCCACCGCCATGTCAAAGTCGATTTGGTCATACAATAAGGCGGGGGCATCGTTGCCATGTGCCGCCCAATCCACCTTACCGCCTTCGACTTGCATCACAAATCCCTTTTGGTTTTTGCTAAGGACTTCAATGGCTTTTTGTGTCATTTCGGCCAAACTGGGGACTTTTTCGCGCAATTCGGGATTGTTGACCCGATCGATGGCATAGGGGAGACCATCGCCTGCAAAGAGACCCATGATCGGTTTGTCACCTTTTGTCTTCATCATTTCAGACTTTGTCCTCACCAAGTCGAATCCAGTCTGTTGATATGCTTGTATCAGATCTCTTTGGTCTTCCCTCTCTTTTGGATCAAAGAAATTTAGCCCGCCTCCCATCATCACGTCAAACCGCAACTTCAGATAGTCGACCGCGATGTCAGCCATGGAATTTCGGCTGTTGTTGTTGACGCAAAAGGAGGCCGGCGTCGCATGGGTAATCTGTACGGAAGTCACACAGCCAACGGATTTTCCCATGGTTTTGAACTTTTGAAGGATCGGGACGGGTTTTTCACCATTTGGGCCGACATTAAGCGAACCGTTTTTGACCCGCATACCACCGCCCCACGCTGAGCCCGCCGCAGCCGAATCTGTTACAAAGGAACTTGCAGATGCCGTGTCCATCAGGGCTCTTTTTACCAGGTTCTTTTCATACAGATCGATCCATTGACTGGGTTTTCCTTCTTTGTGGCGCAACAGGATGTCGGCCATATTGAGCGTGCCCGAACTCATCCCGTCACTGACCAAAAAGATGATGTTTTTGGCTTGGGCCGCGTTGGTGGAAAATTCTTTCCCCCAGGCTGAGGCGGAACCAAGCGCTCCCAGCCCAAGGGTGGTCAAAAAACCATTTCTGAAAAATTCTCTTCTTTTCATATCCATTGGAAATTTGCTTTCTATGATTTGACGGAAAAATACCTTTTCCCTCGATTGAAACATCAAAGTATGGATTAGCTTTTTGTTATCATTGGAAAAATAAACCAAATCAGCTCTTTGCGGTTTCAATGGCATGAAAAAGCTACTTAGATATCTGTTGACCCTGTTTTTTATTATCGCGGGAGTCAATCATTTCATAAATCCACAGTTATATCTCCCGCTGATTCCACCCTATTTTCCTTTTCCGGAAATCATCAATTTGGTATCGGGGATTGTCGAAATAGTGTTGGGTTTCGGATTGTTGTTGGATAAAACAAGAAAAGCTGCCGCTTGGGGAGTCGTCATTTTGTTGGTCGCGTTCATCCCCTCACATGTGTATTTTATCCAAATTGGATCTTGTGTGCCTGATGGACTTTGCGTACCGGCTTGGGTGGGCTGGGTTCGGTTGGTGATTATCCATCCGATTTTGCTTGCTTGGGCGTATTTTTGCACCAAATAATTGAAGATAATGGCGAAAAATGTATTCGGAGAGGACTTGGTCACCTGCAGTGAGGCACCCCTGACGGGATATTACAGGAATGGATGCTGCGAAACAGGCCCAGAGGATTTGGGTACCCATACGGTCTGCGCGGTCATGACCGAGGAATTCCTATTATTCAGCAGGTCCCGTGGCAATGACTTGATCACGCCAAGGCCGGAGTGGGCATTTCCGGGATTAAATCCGGGTGATAGGTGGTGTCTTTGTGCCTCACGATGGATCGAAGCCTATCAAGCTGGTGTTGCTCCATTTATTGTTTTGGAAGCTACCCATGAAAAAACATTGGAATGGATACCGCTCGGGGAACTCGTAAAATTTGCCTGGCGTGCAGAAGAAAAATCGGATTCCGCTACTTGATGAATGGAGAATGTGATTCGAGACTTTTTGAACTCCCATCCCTGAAGTAAACTACCAAGCGGGTATTGATTTGGCTTTTTTGTTTGGGTCGTTCCCGCAGTTTGAGGCTGAGGTATTGGTTCATCCGCTTGAAATCCCTGAACCTGTTTAAGGTCGTTCCGTCTTGTAGCTCAAAAAGATAAGAAACTTCTGTTCCTGTGCTGAGTCCATTGAATGGTGAAATCAGGTAAAGCTCGATATTTGAAACATTCTGAACGTGGTAAAGCATGGGGCATGCGCCGGGATAAGTCCGCTCATAGGCATTTGAATTGGCGTTGAGATTGGTGAATCCAAACTCTGCCGTCAACAAAAAATCGGCATAACTGACTGTGTCCGTTTGCCTGGAGTAGCGTTGGTTGATATAAGGGCTATAAAATACCTGATGGATGCTGTCAAGCTCAGCTAGGGCAGGGTAGGGGCAGCCCAAGCCATCCTCGGGATCGGAAACACAACTCATGTTGCTGATCTGCAGAACGAGCAACGCCAGTACAAAAATCCATCCTGAATTGTGATACTTTTTTACCATACTCGGTAGCTTGGGCAGGTGAACGTGTCCGAAAGCCTACCGAAAGTTAGCAGAATATCTGAAAAATGGAATTTTTAGCGCATGAACTTGTGCTTCTCTCCGGCTTATTTTCTGACCTGTCCGTTTCCCCTGATCACCCACTTGTAACTCGTGAGTTCATTCAGGGCCATTGGGCCCCTCGCGTGCAGTTTTTGGGTACTTATGCCGATCTCCGCCCCCAGTCCAAATTGGTTGCCGTCCGTGAATCCGGTGGAAGCGTTTGCGTAAACCGCAGCAGCATCGACTTGCTGGAGAAAAGTATCTATATGTTCTTGATTTTCGGAAATAATCGCCTCGCTGTGCTGGGAGCTGTATTGGGAAATATGGTCCAAGGCTTCCTGCAGATTGGCTACGGTTTTGATGGACATTTTCAGGGAAAGAAACTCCGTTCCGAAATGGTCCGGTGTTGCTGCCTGGATCAATGGGTTTTTTGGCAAATGGGCAAATGACTCCCCATCGGCAAAGATTTCCACTCCAGCGCTAAGCAATGGCTCTACCATCTCATTGAGATCGGCCAGACGACTTTGGTGTACAATCAAGCAATCCAAACTGTTGCAGACACTGGGACGGCGGGTTTTGGCGTTGAATACGATCGCTTTCGCTTTTTCCAGATCCCCGCTTTCATCAAAATAAGTATGTACGATTCCAGCGCCTGTTTCGATGACGGGGACTTTGGAATGAGCCCGTACAAAATCTATCAATCCTTGGCTTCCTCTCGGTATAATCACATCCACCAGCCCGACAGCTTCCATCAACGCCTGTGCTGCTTCACGTCCCGCAGGCAAAAGCTGGAAGGCTTTGACAGGAAGCTTGTTTTTTGCCAAGGCCTTGTGAATCACGCCCATGATCGCTGCATTCGAATGTTGGGCGTCCGTACCGCCTTTGAGTACCAAACCATTGCCGGATTTCAATGCGAGGGAGAAAACGTCAAAAGTCACATTTGGCCGGGCTTCGTAAATAATGCCGACCACACCCAAGGGAACAGCTATCTTCTGAAGATGCAATCCATTTTCCAAATGCTTTTCTTCCAAAATCCGGTGCAAGGGGGAAGGCAAAGAGCTGACTTGTTTGATTTCTTGGCAAATAGCTGCCAATCGTTCTGTGGAAAGCAAGAGCCGGTCATACTTGGGATCTGCAGGGTCCATCGCCGTCAAATCCTGTTGGTTGGCGGCGAGGATTTCTGCACTATGTGCCATTGTGAGCTCTACCAAATCCGAGAGCGTGGCCTGAATCTGAGGCTCACTGATAGCCAAAAGTTGCCTGCTGGCCTTTCGGACTTCGGCAAATCTGTAGGTCAAGTCATGCATTTTGGATCAGGTAAAGGTAATCGTAGTGGATAAATGGCTTTTGGTTTTTGAGGCCGATGCGTTCTTGTATGAGGGAGGACGCATATTCTGCCTTTCCCAAACCGAGTTTTTTGCCTTTTTCATCAAGGATCAAGATGATATCGCCTTTGGAAAACTCCCCTTTCACCTGAATAATTCCAACAGGTAAAAGACTGCTTATTTTTTCGGAGAAAAGAGCAAGCCTTGCACCATCGTTTACGGTCACTTCACCTTTGAAGTATTGGTCTCCGTGTGCCAACCATTTTTTTGGACTGTGTTTGGAGGATTTCGGTTCAAAGAAGGTTGAGGGTGCCTTTTCCTCCCAAATATCCAGGAGAATATTGTCCCGCTTGCCGTTGGCAATCCAGACTCTGATCCCCAAGTCTGCGGCTTTTCTCGCCATGGATGATTTGGTCAGCATGCCGCCACGGCCAAATGAGGACTTCACTGGGCTGATAAACTGACCGATATCTTCCAGCCTGGATCCAATAATCGGTATCAACTTCGAATTGGGTTCGCTGGGAGGACCTTCGTAAATGCCGTCGACGTTGCTCAGAATCACCAAACTGTCCGCATTGATCATGGAGGATGTGAGGGAAGCCAATTCATCGTTATCCGTAAACATCAACTCCGTGATTGCTACCGTATCGTTTTCATTGACAATGGGAATAATTCCCTGCTGCAAAAGGCCAAGGATACAGTTTCGCATGTTGAGGTAATGCCGTCGGTCCCTGAAGTCTTCCTTTGTGACCAAAATCTGGCTTACCGCCAAATGGTGCTGCGCAAAGAGCGTCTTGTATGTATGGATCAGTTCGACTTGACCAACCGATGCCCATATTTGCTTCTTGAGCACCGCTTCGGTTTTTTCATGGAGTTGGATTTCCTTTCTACCGAAAGCCACCGCGCCTGACGATACCAACACAATCTTGATGCCCTTAGCCTTCAGTTCCGCAACCTGTCTGGCTATCGACTCCATCCTGGCAAGGTCGGGTTTCCCCTCAGGATTGGTCAGGACATTGGATCCGATTTTGACCACCAATAATTTTGGAAAATGAGGCATTTTGCAATGATTGTTGAATATTCCCCACAATATTAGCCCAAAAGGCACTTTGATTTTAAAAAATGACAAATATTATTGCTGACTCCAAAATTGGATAAACAAAAAAAGAATGCAGGCCGGCTGCATTCTTTTAATATATCGGTGTTGGTTGACTTTATTGTAACACCAACTTTTTGCTTACCAATTGGTGGTTGTTTTTGATGCGGATGAGATAAAGGCCTTTTGGCAAATGGCTAAGGTCCACTTCAAACAATCGGCCGTTTACATCTTCGAAGGACATCATTTCCTGCCCCTGCTGATTGATGATGGTGATTTCAGCTTGTTCGAGGTTTGCATTTTCGGAGAATACTTTGACCTGTCCGGAAGATGGGTTTGGATAGACCTTGTAGGAATTCATTTCCAAGGCCGCCGCCGTCAACGTCACGCCCACGACGCGGAATGTCTGGCATTTTCCGTCAAGATCGGTCTGGGTGATTCTGTAAAACTGACGGCCAAAGATTGGTTTCTCGTCAATGAATTCATAGGATTCGATTTGGTTGGAGTTTCCAACGCCCGGCACGATACCGATGGCTGACCATGTTTTCCCATCCAAGGACCTTTCTACGGTGAAATAGGCATTGTTTTCCTCAGACGCAGTCGACCAAGTTACACGTACCCGTTGGTTTTCAAGCGCGACCGCGCCGAAGGATAGCAATTCCACAGGTAGGATCCTAAAGGATTGGGCGAGCGTAAAAATTGGAGGCGAAAATCCTGGGATAGGAAGGTTGTTTCTTACGCTACCGGAATTGTCGTCCCCGGTCAGGCCGGCTGCCTCGAGGTCTATCCACTGGGTGCCATTCCATTTGGTCACGATGAACTCGTTGAAATCAACAATCGGGCAGGTTCTGTCAGAGGACCATGAAAGTGTAATGGTCGGTGTGACGGCACTGTTGGTCCTGTCAAATTCCCAATACTCGCACTCGTTGATCTCGCCGAGCGTCGCCTCTTTGCTGGCGCGGGAGTAACCAGCCAACTCAGGATTGGTGTGGAAATACCTACCTGTGAAATGCTGGGTATTTGCTCCGCCTAACGCAGAAGCGGTGAGCGGCGCATAATAACCCCCATTTCCGAATGGGTAGGTAAATTCTAAATTGCCGATTTTTCTCAGACGGCCATCCACGTGACTGGCATTGGACCCGCCTGAGACAGTGGCGGTGTTGTTAATTGTAAACAGGTACTCGTCATTGAAAATGATACCACTGGTTAGCGCAAGTGAATTGGCAATGGTCACGGGGATATTGACAGTCAGGATGGCGGCTCCGGTGGTGCCCATTTCCAACCTCGGAATCGTGATGCCAATATCTGAGTCCAATGAACGATTTGAACCTCCGGAGATTCTCATGGTTCCACCGCTGGCGCCGATGGTAGGTCCACCCTCCAGGGTGATATTTCCCCTATAGTCTGAGATGTTTGACCTTGCCAAACCCAGTTCCCCGGTGTTTGTCCTTCTGAAAAGCGCATTTCCTGCGATCAGATCGCCTCCCGTAGAGTTTGCCATCCTGATTCTGCCTGTTCCATTGTTCTCCAGGATTAGGTTTCCAAATACATTTCCGCCTTGCCAATCATTGCTGGTCGTCCCTCGTTTGATCATCGTGGTCGTGTTGCCCGGGGTTGTGCTGAAGTTATTGCCAGCGGTTAATTGAATACCCGAAGCCGCATCGAAAACATTGTTGCCATTGAATGTACTGCTGGTGAAGGTTATTCCGGCAGAAACAGTAGTCACCTCGAAATCTCCGAGGAACGAGCTGTTGCTTGCTGTAAAGGTATTGACGGTAAAGGATCCGTTTGCGTCATTGGTTCCCTGGGTGAAATTGGATATGTTCAGGGCCGCTCCCGCATTGAAATCAGTAGTGGTTAGTCCGCCGTTATTCAGGACATTGGTGCCTCCATTTTGTCCAAATCTGACTGTTCCAGCACCATTTAGATTATTGACGGTGATTTCATCCTCAAAGGTATTTGTACCATTATACCCGATGTCGAAGGTGTTGGTGCCGTTGTTTACGAAAAGGCTGGTGCTTAGGAAGGTATCACCTGAGGTATTGCCCAGCCGAAGAAGTCCATTGCCATTATTATAGATCGCCGCAGGACCGTGGAACGTATTGCCGCCTTGGAGTGTGAGCGTATTGTTCGTATTGTGGTTCAAAATCAGCGTTCCAAAGCTATTTCCTGCTCCCCAGGTTACGCCTCCTCCGCCATTCTTGTTGATGGTTGTAGTGTTTCCGGGAGCGCTGAAGGTATTTCCGCCCGCGGTCATGGAAAGTTGGCCAGCGGCGGTGAATGTGTTGTTTCCCTCAAAACCGTTCGCATTTTGGAATGTCATGGTGCCAGTCCCGGTAGTCGTCGCTTGAAAATCCCCTCTGAAGTAGACGTTGTTGAAGGTGATCGTATTGGCGTTGAAGCTGCCATTGGCCGCATTGGTGAGTTGGGTGAAATTGTTGACCTCAAAGATATTGCAGGCAGCAAAATCCGTCGTCACCAATCCTCCATTGCGCAGTTCTACTGTACCACCGAGTTCTCCGATCCGGATTTCGCCGGTTGCGTCTGTGTTGTTGATGGTAATCTGGTTTTCGAAAATGTTGGTGCCACGACGTGCGATGTCCAAATAGGCTGTCCCGTTGTTTTGGAATATCACTGGTCCATTAAAGGTGTCGCCCACAAGTTCTCCCAACCTGATGTTGTTGTTTGACTCATTGATGATCACCGTCGTTCCGTTAAAAATATTGCCGCCGTTCATTGTCAACTGCCCTGTTGAGTTGTCAGTCAGGGTCAGGTTCCCAAATCTGTTTCCTGCACCCCAGGTTACACCGCCACCTCCGTTTCTTGTCATAGTAGTACTCCCACTTACTGCACTGAACCGGTTGTTGCCATTAGGCATGGCAATTTGACCTGCTGCGGTGAAGACATTGGTACCGTTAAAGAAATTGGTGTTGTTGAAGGTAATGGCGCCCGTGGTCGTAACTTGGAAGTTCCCCAAGAATACGACATTCGAGACCGTGAATGTGGCGGGATTGAAGATGCCGTTTGCGGATGCGGTGACTTGGGAAAAGTTGTTGATGATCAGTGTTCCAACATTAAAGTTTGTGGTAGTCAAGCCGCCCGAGGTCAGCAACGAAGTGCCAACTCCCGCTCCGAAACTCAGGTTACTGGATGCATTTGTATTGTTGACCGTGACTGTCGCGCTAAAAGTGTTTGACCCATTGAATGCGATCTGAAATTGGCCGGAGGAATTCTTGTTGAATGTCACCGTGGAATTGAACGTATCCCCGTTTGTGTTTGCTAACCGAAGGCGGTCATTGTCATTGTTGTTGATGATTGTTGGGCCGTTGAATGTATTTCCACCCTGAAGGTCATCCGAGTTACCACCTGTCTTCGTAATGGTCATGTTGCCGTTGAAAACGGTATTCTCGATGTTGTTAATGTCATTGATCGACAAGGTACCCTCTGAGATAGTGCCTCCGGTAATATTGGCATTTCTGGTTACGGTCAGTGTAAAGGTCCCAAGGTCCAGGGCACCGTCACTCATAGTTAGATCCCTGATCGTGAGATTGGAGGGTAATATTGGCTGATTGGGTGCCGCTGCGTTGTTGATGATGACGTCGTTTCCGACACCTGGGACTGTCGCAGGGGTCCAGTTGGCAGCTGTGTTCCAAGCAGAACTGACACTGCCGTTCCAGGTTTGGGAGTAGGCTGAAATCCCAAAAAAGAAAAATAAAATTGCAATGAAGAGTGAAGAGCGCATAGGTTTAACCATTCAATGGGATGATTAATCAATTGGGTGATTTTGCGGTGTATCCGGGTGGGTGGATTTCACACACAAAAAATGTTTACTCGAAAAGAATTTAATGTATTTTGTATTTTTTTGGGTGATTACATTGAAAAATAGTAATAATTCATTTAAAAAAGGTAATATATTATTGAAATAGTATAAAATTTGACAAATGTCAAATTGTTGATTTTCATTAATCAATCGGTGGTTGAGATGGAAATGGGGTTTGTTTGGAAAGGTTAAATGGATGGGAAAGCGCCAATCAAAACCATTCCTTTCTTTTGAAATAAAACATCATGGCCACGGTCGTACCGATAAAAACGACCCAGGTGAGAAAGTAGCCATACTTCCAAGACAGCTCGGGCATAAATTGGAAATTCATTCCATAAACGCCTGCGATGAAAGTAAGCGGAATAAAAATAGTCGCAATGATGGTCAGCGTTTTCATCACTTCGTTTTGCTTGATACTCAGGCTGGACAGGAACATTTCCACCAATGTGGCAATGGATTCCCGCTGCACTTCGAGATTTTCATTGACTTCAATGATGTGCTCGTAAACGTCGTTGATAAAAGGATCAGTCTTCTTTTTGAGCAAAGGACTCTCCGATTTTTTCCAATTGGAAAGTAATTCCCGCGTCGGCCAAATGATCTTTTTGAGGTGTTGGATGTCTTTGCGAAGCTGGAAGATACTCGACAGTTTTTGTTTGCTGGTATTGGCAACGATCTGATCTTCCATTTTGTCGATCATTTCTTCCTGCGTTTCGATGATTTCAAAGTACTTGTCGACGATAGAATCGATAAGCGTGTAGGCGAAATAGTCCGCCCCGTACTTCCGCATCTTGCCATGTGGGTTTTCCAATCTTGTCCGGATCGGATCAAAAAAGTCATACGCGTCTTCCTGAATGGTCAGCACGTAGTTCTTTCCGATGAAAATGCTGATTTGTTCTGTGGTGGGTTTTTTGGAGTGAACATAATACACCATCTTCGATACGATGAAGATGTTGTTTTCAAATTCCTCGAACTTAGGCCTTTGATGGCAATTGAGGACATCCTCCATGGTAAGCGGATGGATATCAAATAGCGCAGATAATTCCTTGAGTAAGTCTTCGTTTTCCAGACTGGAGACATTCAGCCAAAACTTATGTGTACCGGTAAGGAACGGCCTGACTTCCTCAGCGGTCTTGATGTGGTGTTTTTGAAAATAATTTTCCCCAAACTCATACAGTTCCATACTGGAAGGTGTCTTGTGTTGGGTTTTGGCGCTCATGCTAAAACGTTTTTGATTTTTTCTGGGGAAAGCGGCTTTTCAATAAAGCCCTCCACGCAGGAGAAGCCTAAGGCTTTGTTTTTGTCCTGAATATCAATCGAACTCGAGAGGACCACAATCGTATCCTTCCTGCCTTCAAATTGGTTGAGATATTGGTACAAAAAATCCCATCCGTTCATGACTGGCATATTGATGTCCAAAAAAATCAGGATGCTTTTGTCTGACTCCAATTGCCGAATCCGCTCGATCGCCTTCTCGGCCTCCAAGTATTCTTCTATTTTGTTTCCAATCTCAAGCTTGGCTATCAAGCGTTTATTGATCAAATTATTGATAGGGTCATCATCGATCAATAGGATGGAGGAGTAAGATTCCATGAATTGTGTAGGTCAGGTGATTGTCGCCATCAAGAATAGACCTTTAAAAATAGCAAATACTTTTTGACCTAAAAATTTGCCAAGGGATTTTTGCTGAGACCGAAAATGAAAAAGGGCCCATCGAGGGGCCCCTTTCCTGATTGTCACTTGGCTGGATTACATCATGCCGCCCATGCCACCGCCACCCATTGGAGGCATAGCTGGGGAGTCGTCCTTCACGTCTGCAACCACGCACTCAGTCGTGAGCAGCAATGACGCGATGGAAGATGCATTTTCCAATGCCAATCTGGTCACCTTGGTTGGGTCGATCACACCAGCTTGGAAGAGGTCTTCATACTGGTCTGTTCTAGCATTGTATCCAAAGTTCCCTTTGTTTTCCTTGATCTTGTTGATAACCACCGAACCTTCGCCACCAGCATTCTCCACGATAGTTCTCAAAGGAGACTCGATCGCAAGTCTGATGATATTGATACCGGTATCTTGGTCTTCGTTTTCACCTTTGATGTTGTCAAGTGCAGAAGCAGCTCTCACGAGGGCCACGCCACCACCTACGACCACACCTTCTTGTACGGCAGCCCTAGTAGCATGCAATGCATCGTCCACCCTGTCCTTCTTCTCCTTCATCTCCACTTCAGTAGCGGCACCGATGTACAGGATAGCTACGCCACCTGACAGTTTTGCCAATCTTTCCTGAAGTTTCTCTCTGTCATAGTCAGAAGTGGTTTTCTCGATCTGCGCTTTGATCTCATTGATTCTGGCTTGGATATGCTCTTTTGCGCCAGCGCCATTGACGATCGTGGTGTTGTCTTTGTCAACATTGATTTTCTCGGCAGTACCGAGGTAATCAACAGTCGCATTTTCCAGTTTGTAGCCTCTCTCTTCGGAAATGACGGTACCACCGGTAAGGATCGCGATGTCTTCCAACATGGCCTTTCTTCTGTCACCGAATCCAGGAGCCTTTACTGCAGCCACTTTCAAGGCACCTCTGATTTTGTTTACCACCAGGGTCGCCAAAGCTTCGCCATCCACATCTTCAGCGATGATCAACAAAGGCTTGCCTGACTGTGCCACTGGCTCCAATACTGGAAGCAATTCCTTCATGGAAGAGATTTTCTTGTCATAGATCAAGATGAATGGCCTATCCAATTCGGCTTCCATCTTCTCTGTATTGGTCACGAAGTATGGAGATAAGTAACCTCTGTCAAACTGCATACCCTCTACTGTTCTTACTTCAGTTTCGGTGCCTTTTGCTTCTTCCACGGTGATGACGCCGTCTTTTCCGACTTTGTCCATCGCATCGGCGATCATCTTGCCGATCTCTTCGTCAGAGTTGGCGGAGATGGTGGCCACTTGCTGTATTTCTTTGGAAGTAGTGATTGCCTTGGAGTTGGATTTCAACTCGGCTACGATTGCTGCAACAGCTTTGTCAATGCCTCTTTTCAGATCCATTGGGTTGGCACCTGCTGCTACGTTTTTGATACCGGCGTTGAAGATAGCCTGGGTCAAAACGGTTGCAGTGGTAGTTCCGTCACCTGCGTTGTCTGCTGTCTTGGAAGCTACTTCTTTCACCAATTGTGCGCCCATGTTTTCGATTGGCTCTGCCAATTCGATTTCTTTGGCAACTGTC
The DNA here is from genome assembly GCF_000330725.2 of Mariniradius saccharolyticus AK6. Taxonomy (GTDB): domain Bacteria; phylum Bacteroidota; class Bacteroidia; order Cytophagales; family Cyclobacteriaceae; genus Mariniradius; species Mariniradius saccharolyticus. The sequence continues at coordinate 175,984 of NZ_AMZY02000003.1, forward strand.
ACACCGTCTTTGGTGATCGCAGGGGCCCCAAATTTTTTGTCAATGATGACGTTTCTTCCCTTTGGACCTAGGGTTACTTTTACTGCGTCTGCAAGAGCGTCCACGCCTTTTTTCAATCTGTCTCTTGCTGTGGTATCGAAAAATAGTTCTTTAGCCATTTTTTTGTTGTTTTAGGTTTTTTGATTGTTTGAAATAGATGATTTAGAGAATTGCGAAGATATCAGACTCCCGCATGATGAGGTAGTCGTGACCGTCAACGGAAAGCTCGGTGCCGGCGTATTTGCCATACAACACGGTATCACCTACTTTTACAGTCAGTGGTTCATCTTTCTTGCCACTTCCCACTGCGATAACAGTTCCTTTTTGTGGTTTTTCTTTGGCTGTGTCTGGAATGAACAAGCCGGAAGCGGTTTTCTCTTCGGCGGCAGCAGGTTCTACCAAGACCCTGTCTGCAAGAGGTTTGATGTGCACTTTTGACATGATTATTAAAACGTTTAGGGTTTAAAAACAAATTCTTACATCCCCCCATTCCCATTTTTCGTGCCAATCAACTTGTCCGCTTTACAACTGACATTAAGTCCTGACAATCCGCCAAAAAACGCCATTGGACAAGGAAACGCCTGATTTGGCACTGCCAATTTTGCCACGGTCCCTTGTAAATTTTGTCAGTTTTACTTAGCTTTTCACAAAGTATGTCGGTATGAAAAGTCTATCAGAAAACTGGATTACGGAAGGTTGGATCGATTTCGAATATAAAAAGTACCTTCTGTTGGCTTATCTTCAGCATGTCGGCGCCCAATTCAGGGAAGTGAAATTGTACCCACCCCTGGCCGAGCTTATTCACCACTATTCGAAGCTGAAGATTTTTGAACAAAACAGGGAACAGATCAAATCCGCGTTCCCCAAACTCCTCCAAGGTCCGGATTCCAAGGAGTTCAAGTTGAATTACAAACCTTTGGTGATCGACGACGAAGTCATGAAGCAGCTGGAGGAGATTGTTGCATTTTCTTTGCCCCAACTTCAGAAACACATTGAAGAGGGGAAAACAATCTATGATCTTTTGGAACATGAAATGAAAATCGAGCCGATCGGCTTATCTCCCCTCTACCAAAAGGAAGGCTATGTCATGCTGTCCTACGAAAAATCTAAGGACGTGTACGTTTACAGGTACAAAGTCAATCTTTTCCAAAACAGTGTGGACCAATTCAAAGGGATCATGATGCAACTGATCAATCGGGTGAGAAGAACCCTGGCTCATACCCTCGAACACATCAAGTTAGACCTGATCAAAACTTACAAGGAATTGCCAAACCCTGCCACCTACAGCATCTACAGTCAAAAGCAGATACCCTTGGAGGAAAGCTTTGTTCCCATCAGCAAACGCCTGCTGCTCAAAGTCGTAGATTGAGAGAAGTAATAGCAAAAAAAAAGGCCTGAAATTCAGGCCTTTTACATTTTTCTGTCGCTTATTGGTTTTCAGAACCAGCGGTATCAGTCGCTGTTTCCGGCTGTGGCGTCGATGGTAGGAGGCTTTCTGATTCTCCGCCAAAAGAAGGCGTCACTTGTTTTTTGGCGCTCTCGATGTTTGGTGAACTGGATTGGGAAGTGTCCACGGAAGAATAGAAGGCCGCCGAAGAAAGGGAAAGTACCAGGATGGCAATCGCCAACACCCAAGTGGATTTTTCAAGGATATTGCCTGTTTTGGTCACGCCCATCAATTGGGTAGCATTGCCCCCAAATGCCGCACCAACACCGCCTTTGGAGTCCTGCGCGAGGATCACCAACACCAACAAAACCGCCAAAACAACAATCACACTGATAAGAAAGGTAAACATATGCTTGATTTATAAGTCCGATTCCTTGATTAAGTCCGCAAAGTAATTGCTTTTTTCTGGAAACTTCACCATCAACTTTTGATAAATTTCTTTTGCCTTTTGCTTCTTGCCTTGCTTTACAAGCAGCTTCGCATAGGATTCCGACAAAAGGCTGGGGTTCAGTTGGGTGCTTTTTTCGGAAAGGTCGGTCTGCTTGTTGAAGTCCTCGATTTCCCGAATAGTGGCGAGCTTGATCTCCTTTTTGCTAAAGGCCTTGATGATGTCGATCTGCTCTTTCTTCTTCTCATCGAGGATTTCCTTCTTTTCCTTTCGTTTGATCGTTTCGATCAAATCCTCCGCCCTGTGATGCTCTTTGTGTTTCTTCTTTTTGGCGGGAAGCTCAGCGGGATTTTCAACCGGTGTCTCTGGTTTTCCCTGCAGATTTTCGCCGAGTTGCTTGAGGATTTTTGCCCTTTCTTCGGGGTCGGCCTGCTTGGTCGGCTTTGGTCGGAGGGATTTTTCAAAATCCGCCAAATCAACCAAACGCTTGTTGTTCATCTGTTTTTGGGAAAATCCCGCCTCGAAATTCTCCTCCAATTTTGCTTTCAAAAACTGCAAAGGGGCCTCTGATTCAATCATCGTCTTCATCCAAGCCCTGTCTGGACTGGTGACTGCGGCCCAATGCAGGAATTCCTTGGTATTTCCCTTTGACTTTTCGTATTCAAACCGCGCCAACAATACCTTGGGGATTTGGAAAAAGGGAAAGGTCTCGTGCAACTTCAGCAGTTGGATGACTTCATCCTTCTGAAGCTGATGGGACTGTTGCAATATGGAAACGATCTGTTGGGTGTTCACTTTAGTTGGGTTTGAAAAACACCAAGTTAGCCATTTTTACCAATTGGCCACCGTGGCCGTGAAGATGTCCTGGATGATATTTTCGAAAATTTCTTGGATCAACACGTTTTCCACCTGTAGAATGGAGGTATTCCTCGGATCGTAATCCTTCCAAAAGGAGAAAGTCCGCTTCACATTCTCCTCTTCATTGACGGTGTTGATATACTCGACCTCGATCCCGATCGTCAAGCGCATCTGTCCAGCCCTGTCGGGAAGGTTGGGGTCAGTCGTGGATACGGTGGCTTGGGGTGTGATCGCATATTGCTTGATTGCACCGGAAAACTGGAGGTCACCGTTGGTGCGAATCAGCTCTAGATTGGTGTTTCTTTGGTAAAACTCCTTCAATGCTTCTGTAAAGCGCTGCTCCATGTTGGCAGGGCCACCGCCGGAGTCGTTGAAGAAATTCTCCACCGAAAAGGTCTTCGTCAACTCATAGTTGATATTGGTGCCCGTAAAGCTGTAATTGACTGCACAGGAAGGCAACAACATCACCGCGACAAAAAAGCAAAGGGACAAGCACAGGGATTTTTTACTCGATATCATACTGCTTGATTTTTCTGTACAATGTCCGCTCTGAGATACCTAGGTCGCTCGCGGCATATTTTCTTTTGTTATTGTGTTTTCTAAGCGCTTTCAGGATCATTTCCTTTTCCTTGCGCTCTAGCGAGAGCGAATTGTCGTCCTCTTCGTGCACGATATCTTCGATTGCCTCGGAATCGTAGTCCTCCAATTCATCCTTGGCGGATGGATGATCAATCACCATCGGCACACCCACAGAGGCAGCGGGACGTTTTTCTTCAAAGGCAGGCGTGCTGTCCATGCCTTCGAAGAGATTTTGGTGCTTGTTGATCAGGTTGGCGTTGAGGCCGCCCGCCTGGTAGCTTTCAAGTACAAGTTTCTTGAGATCGTTCATGTCCTTTTTCATATCAAAAAGGACCTTGTAGAGTATTTCCCGCTCCGAAAAATCGGAGAAATCCTGACCCGACCCATGTCCTGCAGTCAATACGGGAAGTTGGCTGCGTTCGTTGGGAAGGTATTTGGAAAGAGTTGCTGCATCCACCTCCCGCTCATATTCCAAAAGCGAAATCTGCTCTGCAATGTTCTTAAGCTGCCGGATATTACCTGGAAAGGGAAAGCGCATCAGCAACCGCTTGGCATCCTCGTCCAAGCTGATGGGTTTTACTTTATATCTCTCCGAAAAGTCGGTCGTGAATTTCCTGAACAAAAGGACGATGTCTTCTCCCCGTTCCCGCAAGGGCGGCACGAAAAGCGGCACCGTGTTGAGACGGTAGTAAAGGTCTTCCCTGAATTTGCCTTTTTCCACGGCTTTGATCAAGTTGATATTGGTCGCGGCAATCACGCGGACATTGGTCTTGAGCACTTTGGAGGAACCCACACGGATGAACTCGCCGTTTTCCAACACCCGCAACAACCTCGCTTGGGTACCCAGAGGCATTTCCCCAATCTCATCCAAGAAAATGGAACCACCATCGGTCACCTCAAAGTATCCTTTTCGGGCTTCATGGGCACCTGTAAAGGAGCCCTTCTCATGCCCAAACAATTCCGAATCGATCGTACCCTCAGGAATCGCACCGCAGTTGATCGCGATAAACTTGCCGTGCTTGCGGAGACTGAGGGAGTGGATGATTTTGGAAAAAGACTCCTTGCCACTACCGCTTTCCCCTGTAATCAATACGGTCATATCAGTAGGGGCGGCCTGCATGGCTACTTGAATGGCGTGGTTCAGCAAGGGGCTGTTGCCGATGATGCCGAATCGTTGCTTGATGCTTTGTATTTCTGCGTTTGAGATCATTTTGGGAGGACAAAAATGTTAGGATACGACTTCTCCAAACAAGGTGGCAGCAGAGCAATCGGTGATCTTGACCCTGACATAATCGCCTTTTTTGTGCTTGCCGGCCGGAATGATGACAACCTTGTTGGCCGAATTGCGTCCCTTAAGCTGCGCCTCGGAGCGTTTGGATGTGCCCTCGATGAGGATTTCCTGCACTTTGCCTGCATCCAACTTGTTGCGCTGCAGGGAGAGTGCGGTTTGCTTCTCGATGATCTCGGCCAACCTTCTCTTTTTCACGTCGAGCGGAATGTCATCGACAAATTTCTTTGCCGCCAATGTCCCCGGACGCTCCGAATAGAAGAACATGTAGGAGAAATCGTATTGCACGATATCCATCAGGCTGAGCGTATCTCGGTGTTCTTCTTCCGTCTCGGTACAAAAACCGGCGATCATGTCGGAAGAAATCCCGCATTCCTCGCCAAGAATCTCCCGAATGGCACGGACCCTATCAAGGTACCATTCCCGGTCATAGGTACGATTCATCAGTTCCAATATCCTCGAATTGCCACTTTGAACAGGCAGGTGGATGTATTTGCAGATGTTGTCGTACCGCTTCATCGTGTGGAGGACTTCATCGGTAATGTCTTTGGGGTGTGAAGTGGAAAAACGCACCCGCAGCAAAGGACTTACCTGCGCCACCATTTCCAACAAATGGGCGAAATTGACCACCGTGGAGACTTCATCCTCTTTTTTATTGAGGCGGGCTTTGTTGTTTTCTTCGGGAGACCACTTGTACGAATCCACGTTCTGTCCAAGCAGCGTCACTTCCCGATAGCCTGCGGCAAACAGTTCCTGCGCTTCCTTGACGATTGAATGCGGGTCGCGGCTTCTTTCCCTACCTCTGGTGAATGGTACCACGCAGAAGGAACACATATTGTCACAGCCCCGCATGATGGATATAAACGCCGTCACCCCATTGGAATTGAGGCGGACAGGGGAGATGTCGGCATATGTTTCTTCTCTGGAAAGAAATGTATTGATGCCTTTTTCACCGTCTTCCGCAGCAGCTACGAGGTTGGGAAGGTCACGGTACGCATCTGGACCGACCACCACGTCCACGATTTTTTCCTCCTCGAGCAATTTGTCCTTGAGGCGCTCCGCCATACAGCCGAGGACCCCAATGGTCATTTCGGGCTTTTGGCGCTTGAGAGCGTTGAAATGAGAAAGTCGGTTGCGGACGGTCTGCTCGGCCTTTTCACGGATGGAGCAGGTATTGAGGAAGATTACGTCTGCTTTTTCGACATCCGAAGTGGTGTCAAACCCGTTTTCCTTCATGATGGAAGCCACGATCTCCGAATCGGAGAAGTTCATCTGGCAGCCATAGGATTCGATGTAGAGTTTCTTGGACTTGCCGGTATTCTCGTCTTGGGTGGTTTTGTAATCGCATGCCTGCGCCTCTTCCGGTGCGATCAAGTCTATGTCTTTGATGATGTTTTCCATGAATCAATTTCCAATCAGGATGCGAAATTAAGAAAATGCGGACAAAATGACAGTGTTTTTGTGGAATATGGGGGCAATTGTACCTATGAAGGTTTTTGTGCGGCTATTCTTTTCGACCAAATCAACAAGAAAGACGATGCTGCCATGAAAGAGGATATGCCTATAAGCCTATTTGCACTTGGGGAAATATTTTATGGTGGATTTACCGAAGTCAACCTTAGATTGTAAATTTTTAATGGGGATACACAATTTTGCAAGGTTGGTCTGAAGAAGTGCTATCGACTGCGGATAATCGTCCATGGAAGAACGTCGACTGTCCATGGATCCGAAAAGTCTTTCTCCAGCCATTATTTGTTTGGCATTGGACAGCCTTTAGGTTTAGCATGGTGAGTCACAATCCCGCAGGGATTGACTCCACAAAGTGGTAGTTACCCCGGGTAAAGCCCGGAGGATTCCGGAAAAACAATCGCCTTTAGAAATCCCAACCCTGAAAGGTGTTGAATTAAACCCCGATCGGGGTGGTAAGGATAGTCTACCGATATCATTTAAAACCTCCGGATTGGCATCCGGGGCCAATAACCGTAGGTATTCAATCCCTTCGGGATTTGGGGTGAGGTCGAATTCTGGATTAATCCGAGATCTCTTGCTGACTAAGAAATTGAATTTTTGAATATCAGCGATGCTGCACACCAGGCCTAAATCCCTTATGTTTTTGCCTCTTTTGTCGTTGACAAAAGTGTGACTACAGCTACAGGCAATCACCACCAAGAAGGCTGAAAAATGCGCAACCTGACCGCAAATTATATCTGATATTTCAAATATTTCCAGGTTTCGGATTTCTGCAACGTAAAAAATGAATACGCACCGGATACGCCTTTCCAATTAATTGAGGTTGTCAACTTACCTACCATCATTCAAGCCACGAAATGTACCATAAACACTGAAGGAAAATCGAAACGGCAAAAAAAAAGCCCCCGAATCGCTCCGGGGGCTTTGCCTTATTTTTTCAGGAAATCATACTCAATGATCAACCGTCCAGCCCGCGGATGGGCATCAAGGGTGCTTCCAAGGTCAGTCCGATCGACAAACTCCATCCTGGCAGTTGGGAAAGACCCTGGCGCGATATGGTTCAATGCCAGGTTCAACAGGTATTCCTTTGTATCACCAAAGGGAAGCAGGGTTTTCTGACTAAGCTCTAATCCCTGGAGGTTTGGCTGGAAGCCATTGGAATAATCCGACTGGTCGTTTTTATTGAAAGTTTGGGAAACAATCGGCAGTAGACCATACTTGTTCTCAGGATTGTCCTCATCCTCGAGAGCCACAGATCCCACATTTTTTCCGACCGTAACGTCGCCCACTAGAAACACATCCATGTATGGTTTGAGTCCATTGATGATCAGCTCGGAGGCTGATGCCGTACGCCTGGATGTGATGATATAAACCCGGTTGTTTGCCAGAACAGGGCCAAGATTTTGCGCTTTTGCTTTAAACAAGCGCTGCACATTCTGGTAATCGGGAAACTGCATGATAAAGCTGTTGAACTTCGTCTTGGAAAATACATCCGTCGCGGTCACATTCGGCGCAATGAGGCTTGCCAAATTGATCGCACTGGATTCGAATCCCCCACCATTGTACCTGAAATCAAGAATCAGATGCTTAATGCCTTCTGCTTTGAATTTGGCGAAGATGGCATCCATTTGGTCATCATAGAGGGTGGACTGACCCTCAATGCCTGGCGCAAAGAAATGGTAAACCAGATAACCTACCTTGTCGCCGTTTACGGTGTAAATGGAGTCGAGGAAATTGGGATTTTCCGATAGCACTACCGGGGTTAGGTCGACCGGTGTTTGTGCCACAAACTGATCGGTAGCCGGGTTGTACCGGAAGTAGGATACCGAGTGCGGCTGGTCCAATTTGCTCAAAATATCCTGGTAATTGTCCAAGGTGAGCCTCACGCCGTTGATTTGAGTGATGAGATCCCCTCTTTTCAACCCTTTGGACTCAGCTGAACTCCCTTTTTTGATGTAGGAAATAAACGCGACCACGTTGTTGTTGGTACTACTTTCACGGGCAAGCAGAAACTCGTACCCTGCTTCCTTGCTGGTACCTTGGAGTGAGTTGATCAATTCCTGGTAATCGGGATAGATCACCGAGAACCTATCGGTGGGACGGTTGAGTAGGGATTCGAAATAATCCTCGGGGTCTGATTCCAGTGAAATGGGGGTTTTCATGGATTCCAGCCAATAGTACACCTGGTCCATCACTTCCTTGATCCAAGTGTTTACCTTGGCATTGGCGGATAGTGTCGGCGGGGTATCTTCCTCTTTGTCTTTACAGGATTGAAATACGAGCAGGAAGACAAAACCCCACATCAGGGGCTTCAGGAAGTAGGTGTTGGATTTCATACCGATACGCGTTTAGTGAATGTTGGCCGAATACAGATGCAATAACGTGCTGTACAGCCAAATGGATTTCCAAATTAAGGGACAATTTCGAAAAATAAAATGCTAGTAGGCAGTATTGATGGAAATGTCCTCTGTCTTGCTGTCCAACAGTTTTCCTTTTTCACATTTCAATACCCGGTAGGGATACTTCCTCAGCAAATCATGGTTGTGGGTAGCCATCAGGATGGCCGTGCCCTCGTTGTTGATTTCCTGGAAAAGCTTGAAGATGCCATCCGCCACATCAGGGTCCAAATTGCCCGTAGGTTCGTCGGCAAGCAGAATGGAAGGTTGATTGATAAGCGCGCGGGCAATGACTATCCGCTGCTGTTCACCCCCCGAAAGCTGATGGGGCATTTTCGTGGCGGCATCCGCCAAACCTACCCTCATCAGAACCTCTACCATGCGGTTTTTCATCTTTTCCCGATCCGTCCATCCTGTCGCCCGCATGACGAAGAACAGGTTCTCAGCCACGGTCCTGTCCGGGAACAACTGAAAGTCCTGAAAGACGATTCCCAACTTCCTGCGCAGAAAGGGAACCTCATTCCTTTTGATCTTTTCGAGGTGGAAGCCAACGATCTCTGCCTTTCCCATTTTAAGGGGCAGGTCGGCATAGAGGGTTTTTAGCAGGGAACTTTTCCCGCTTCCCGTCCTTCCGATCAGAAAGACAAACTCATCCGGCTCGATGGAGAAGTTCACATCTTGCAGCACCGTATCCAAGCCTTGGAAAATAACGGCGCCTTTGACATCAATAATGGGTTGTTTGGAAAAAACCATTACAGTTCAAGTTTTTGGGGTTTGCCAAACGGGAGCTCTTTGATTAAGGCTTCCAAGGCTTCTTCTTTGCCTTCAAAACCGAATTTCTCGATGTTTTTCAAGGGTCTGTCTGCCCTGAAATATGCGACCAAGACAAAGTTGTCATCCCGGATTTGGATGTAGTCCGGGATTTTGGCTTTGCCTTTGACCTTCAAAATGTACATGTGTGCGATGGTTGGTTCAGTGGAAGAACTCGATTCCAAGTGATATGGTTTTAATTCCGGGGCCGGCCCAAGACTTCCCTGGAAATGGCCCTCGGAAAACCTTTGGATTTACTTTCCTGCAGCCTTGGCATGGTCAGCCAAGAATTGGGCCAAACCACTGTCGGTCAGCGGATGCTTCAGCAAACCTGTAATGACCTTGAGCGGGCAAGTCGCCACATCGGCGCCGATTTCCGCACATTTGATCAAGTGCATGGTATGGCGAATAGAGGCAGCCAGGACCTGTGTCGCAAAGCCATAGTTTTGGTAAATCAACACCAATTGCTCGATCAATTCAAGCCCGTCATAAGAGACGTCGTCAAGTCTGCCGATAAATGGGGAAACGTAGGTAGCACCCGCTTTCGCAGCCAAAATGCCCTGTCCAGCAGAAAACACCAAGGTACAGTTGGTACGGATGCCCTCGCTGCTAAAGTATTTGATCGCCTTGACGCCCTCTTTGATCATCGGGATTTTGACCACGATTTTGTCGTCGATCTTGGCCAATTCCTTTCCTTCCCGGATCATGCCTTCAAAATCGGTGGCAATGACTTCCGCGCTGACATTGTCGTCCACGATATCACAGATGGCTTTGTAATGTGCACGGACGCGTTCTTCCCCGCTGATGCCTTCCTTGGCCATAAGGGATGGGTTGGTGGTGACGCCGTCCAATACACCGAGGTCGTAGGCTTCCTTGATTTCGTTGAGGTTGGCAGTATCGATAAAGAATTTCATGGGAATAGGTTTAAAGTTGACAGGTGCAAAGTTAGACGAAATATCAGGAACTGGAAGGGGGCAGGGGAGGAATGTCGGGACGCAGTTGGGGGACGTACCAAGTACGAAGTACAAAGTACTAGGTAAAGCCCCGCATTGCGGTCGGTTCACGGCAGGCATGGTTTTTGACCCCACCCCCTGGTCTGTGTCCTCACAGACCATTCCTGCCTACTATCCTCAGTTTCCGAACGCTTGCTAAAGGAATGCCGCCCCTTTGGTGCTTGATTGAAATCGGTTCGACTTTTGCGAAGGGCTGCACCCTTCTCTAGAAGATGGCGCCCCTTTTGGGGCTCTCGGACGTAAATCTGATCAAAGATCCCTCCCGCTGTGGTGTTCTCCCTCTCCGGGAGGAGAGGGTCGGGGTGAGGAGCCAAATCCCTATTCCCATTCATCATTCATCATTCATCATTCAAAATTCCCAAACCTTCCAACCTTTAAACCTTCCAACCTTTCCCCTAATCCCCATTCCCAGCCGCTCTTCAATTCTCTAAAATTTCCGATACTTTCCGCCCAAGTGCTTATTCGCTTTTTTCTCAGAGAACCGGGCTTTCTTGCTGTCCCAATGGAGCGTTTCGTTGGGGAACCTACCGGCAATCACACCCAATAGGATGGTTTCGGTAAGTCGGGCAGAGTATTCGAAAGGCGCGCTGCATTGCCCTTTTCCCAGACAGGCATCCACAAACTGATGGTAATGCTTTTTGCTTTCTCCGGCATAGTCCTTGACCGGTGCGCCAAGTTTGAACGGAGCCACGTCGAATTCCTGGTATTTCCCATCCACGATCCATCGGGGAAGTTCCATAAAGTGGGGCAGCAGCAACCTGCCTTTTTCTCCCATAAACATGGCGCCTTGTTCGGGTAACTTGTCCCCATTGGGAAGCTGCAAGTCGGCATGGTCTGCCGGGGCACCCGCACCATCATACCATACCCACTTGAGCGTTTCTGCGGTGTATGGGGTAGACGGGAATTCGTAGGTCACGATGTTGTTTTCAGGGAATCCGAATCCGGTGGGCTTGCGGCATTCGTTGCGGATGGTACGCGGGACATCCAACTGTAGGGCATTGTAAGGCGTATCGAAAATATGTACGCCCATGTCGCCCAGGGTGCCGCAACCGAAGTCCATGATTTTTCTCCAGTTGCCGGGATGGTAGAACCCCTCTTTGTAGGCGCGCTTGGGTGCCGTTCCCAGCCAGAGGTTCCAGTCCAGGTTTTCTGGAACTGGATCACTTCCTGTCGGTTCAGGACCGTCATATCCCCAGTTCTTGGGAGACCAGGCCCTGACCGTATGCACTTTGCCAATGATTCCCGATTGAATCAGGAGCGTGGCCAGCTTGTAATCGTAGAAGGAATGCACCTGAATACCCATCTGCGTCACCAGCTTCCTTTCTTCAGCCATCTTTTTCATGGCCCTAGCCTCCGTCACGTGATGGGTGAGGGGTTTTTGGCAATAGACCGGTTTGTCCATTTCCATCGCCATCAAGGAAGCAGGTGCATGGGTATGGTCAGGGGTGGATACGACCACGGCATCAAACTCATTTTTCATTTCCTTCAGCATCACCCGGTAATCGGGATAGCTTTTGGCATTGGGATACAGGGCTTTTGCACGGGCGAGCATTTTGCTGTCCACATCGCAAAGGCCCACGACTTCCACCTCCGGATGGGAAGCAATGGCTGCCAGGTCCTCCATGCCCATGCCCCCTAGGCCGATATGGACTGTTCGCAATTTGCCTGCGGCTTTTGCTTGTGCCAGGATGCTCGGTGCCAAAGCCAATCCTGCTACTCCTAAAGCTGACTTTTTGAAAAAGTCCCTGCGGTTGATCACCTGAAAATTCTTCTTCATCGGGTTATTGTTGTTTATTGGTTGATGGTAATTCTTTGATACGGATGTTTCGAAAATAGAGTAAATCCCCATGTCCCAAGAAGCCAATGTGGCCTTTGCTGCGCTGCAGCCCGGGGTGCTGTTGTTGGTCAAGGGTTCCATTTTTGCTGGCTTCCAAGTAATCGCCTTCAAGAATGGTGGTCCCGTTGAGGATCACCTTGATTTTGGGATGCTGGACGATTACCTCTTGCTGATTCCACTCACCAGCTGCTTTCAAATATCCGCGCTCGGCTGGCATGACGCCGTAGACGGAACCATGGTATTGGTAGACCTTCAGGTTGGCATATTTTTCGGCTTCATTGTCCAAGATCTGAATCTCCTTACCCACATAGGCAGCATCTCCTTCCAAAGGGGCATGGATGCCCAGGCCATTGTTGGCACCGGGAGTGAGTTTGAACTCAAATCGCAAAATGAAATTCCCGTATTCTTTCTCCGTGAAAAGATTTCCTCCGCCACCACCTTTGGGATCCACGACGATCATGCCGTTTTCGGCCCGGTATGCGGATTTATTGCCAATCCATCCTTCTAGGTTTCGACCATTGAAAAGCAGAGTGAAGCCATTTTCTGGGACTTCTTGGGCTTGGAGCCATCCAAATAGCAGCAGCAAGGGAACCGGTAGCAGGACTTTCAGTCTCATAGGATTGGTAGGTAAAAAGGATTGGAAAATACAGAAGCCGTCCGCGATGGAGCCTTTCTTGTAGCTTAAATAATCGAAAAAAACTGGATTAAAAAACTTATTGAAAAATTTAAAAAAAGGGTACGCTCCAGTACGCTTTCCTATTTCCACCAACACCCCTGAATTGATACTGCATGCATTCAAGTCAATCTTAATCCTCGATCCCGATGTCCGCCCATTGCTGTCTTATCCGACTCCAAAACCCAATTTTATTCTCAAACGATTACATGCCATTATCCCCAAGGTAATTTTCTGGAAAGAAGGCAATCTGGGCGCTTCACCAACGTCATCAATGGATCGAATTTTCCCCTTATCCCTTATCCCCTTATCCCTCATCCGCTAATCCCTAATCCCCAATCTCCTGTTCCTCATCAACTTAGCCAACTACTTCACCACCAACAACGGCACATGTGTATGGTAGGCCATTTGAAGGGAGTGGCTTTTGTTGAAAAGGTATTCGTAGAAGTTCTTGCTTTTGGAAATCATGGTAAGGATCGTCGCGGGGTTGATTTGAAGGAAAGTCGCGATGCCTTCTTCGAGACCGGCGGCCTGTACGAGCTGAAAATTAAGATCCAAATTGGGATATCTTTCCTTCAGGTAGACCTCCAATCCCTTGAACTCTATTTTTTTTTCGAAGGATTCTTCCAGCTCAACATGAAAGAAGGTGTACCGGAGGTCCAATCCCTTGGTGAGTTTGAAGATATGTTTGAAGTATCTTTCGTCTTCCTTGTTCAGTTCCAAGGCGACAGCTATTTGGTCCATTCTCTCCAGGCTTGCATCAGCAGGCACGGCCAAGACGGGAACTTTGGACTCTTTGATCACATGGCCTGTATTGGAGCCAATCAGGGCCTTTTTGATGCCACTGGCACCTTGGGTGCCCATGACGATAAGGTCGTATTCTTCTTGGTAGGCCAAAGATGTCACAGCGGAGGCAACACTTCCCTGCAGGATGCGGTAGTTCATTTCAAGGCCCGCTTCCTTACCCGCGGCCACAAGCTTCTTCAGGTCCTGTTTGGCCTCATGCTCGATCTGGGCGATGATTTCCGTGGCTTGGGCGGCAAAATCGTATACGGCGTAAAAGGCATACAACAAGGTGATGGATGCATGGTTCTTCGCTGCAAGGTTCTTTGCAAATTCGAGTGCCTTGTTGGCATTGTCGGAGAAATCGGTGGGGACGAGGATTTTCATGGTCTTTGGGTCTTGATATCGTAGGGGTCCTTATTTGGCCGGTCGGTTTTTTTTTTACCTAGGCCAATTTACCGAAAAAAAAGGGTAGGAAATGCTGATTTTGGTCAGTTGGAAAGTTGATTTTTTTGGTTTGGGGAAGGAAGCAAAAAAGTACGAGTTGTGGAATGGAGGATGGGAAGGTAAAGTATTCGTTTTGAAAACAGACGGATTGCGAAAGGAAGGCATTTGATGATGAAGATGCCAAAATCCGAGAAATGATAAAGGGCAGTTTTTTCATGGATAAAAATCATATTCCACTGTAACATTCGTCACGCTTTGGCGACTATTTCAGGGATATTTTTGGACCAAGAAAGAAAAATTAAAGGAAACTTACGGATGGGGGGCGAAAGTCTCCCAACATTCCATAAAGTGATTAGTTGTGGTTTATGGGAGTACCGAAAGAGGGCAATCAGTAGATTGTCCTTTTTCTTTCAATCAATTAAGTTAGTGACATGGAAATCGAAAAGTACATCAAGATCATCGGCGATTCTTACTACGGGTATTTCAATTACCTCGTCAACGAGATGTTTTATCCCTCTTGGCACAACTACTTTTGGTGGCTTCTGGGGTTGTCGGTAGGCGTGTGGCTCTTGGAGATTTTCTTGCCTTGGCGCGAAAAGCAAGCCATTTTCCGAAAGGACTTTTGGCTGGATGGCTTCTACATGTTTTTCAATTACTTCCTCTTTTCGCTCATTGCCTACAACGCGATTTCAAATGTGGCGGTGGAATTGTTCAATGATTTTCTGGGCCTGTTTGGTGTGGAAAACATCGTGGCCATCCATATCGAGTCTTGGCCTAGATGGGCGCAATTCCTGCTTTTGTTCCTGATTGCGGATTTTATACAATGGAATGTGCACCGCCTGCTGCATCGGGTGCCTGCACTTTGGGAGTTCCACAAGGTGCACCATTCGGTGGAGGAAATGGGCTTCGCGGCACACCTCCGCTTTCACTGGATGGAGACAATTCTGTACAAATCGGCACAATACATTCCGCTGGCGATGATTGGCTATGGGCTGGAGGACTTCTTCATCGTGCACATCTTCACTACGGCCATCGGGCACCTCAACCACGCGAATATCAAGTTGACGTACGGGCCCTTGAAATTCATCCTTAACAATCCCGTCATGCACCTTTGGCACCACGCCAAGGCTTTGCCCAAGAATATGCCCTACGGAGTGAATTATGGGATCACGCTGAGCCTTTGGGACTACCTATTCAAGACTGACTACATTCCACATGAAGGGGAATATGAGCCCCTGGGTTTCGATGGGATGGAGGAGTTTCCAAAAACATTTTGGCAACAAGTGACCTATCCGTTTTTTAAAAAGAAGTCGAACGAGGATGCCGAATAGCAGGCATTCCCGTTCCCATGAATAAACGATAAGAAAATGAAATCCAGCCTCAATAATTGGAGATTTGTCATCCTGCTTTGCCTAACCTTGGGTTTGGCGCCCTTTGTACCTGAACCTCATATCTGGGGAAAAATCCGCTGGATTGCGGGCGGCGCCAAAGGAATGGCCGCGCTCGATTGGTTTGATTTTTTCTTCCATGCTATTCCCTGGATCTTGTTGCTGAGGTTGATTGTACTCAAAACGACGGGAAAGCTTGGCAAGCCGGAAGCGAAGACAGCCGCAAAGTAACTCCCTGTGTGATGAAGGTTACTGTATGAGGGCAGGCCTTGCCCGTAAATTTGCTTTACAATAAATCAAAAATGGCCAAGGGCGGGTGAAACACCATCGTTGCGCTGACATCCAGAGTAAGCAATCTCAAATCACACATACCATGTTCAATTTCTTTAAAGCAAAACCAAAAACGTATTCGGACCTTTCTTGTGAAGACTTCAAGAAGGGCATGAACGAAAAAGACGCCGTCATCATCGACGTCAGGACCGCCGGTGAATTCAACTCAGGCAAACTCAAAGGTGCCCGTAACATCGACATCATGGGATCCGGATTCATGGCACAGGTCCAAAATCTTCCCAAGGACAAAAAATACTACCTCTATTGCCGCAGCGGCAACCGCAGTGGCCAAGCTTGTGAGGTGATGGCCAAGTTGGGATTCGAAAACTTGAACAATATGGCTGGCGGCATCATGAGCTGGCCTTACGAAGTTGTATAAATTAGATTGGGTTGAATGGTGTTGAAGTCCAGCCTCGGTTTCCGGGGCTGGACTTTTTTTGATTGCTGTACTTCGAAAAAACCCGGCAGAGCACCTTGCTCGTGGTAGGTTATTCGTTTTTTGGGCTAAGAAGGATGTTCTCCACTGCTGCCTTTTCGATCATCGTACCTTCAAAATACACCGGGAAATACTGGTCCTTTGCCCAAAGCGGGAACAGATTGCCATAAAAAGGGCTAGCTGGATTTCCCGATTGACCAGGGGTATTTGTTCCCCGGGATTTTTCCCAATCCGCAGTATCCACTATCAACCGAAAAGAAGCCCCAAAATTGTTGTTGTCTCCGTAGCCTGTGGCCGAGGGGCTAAAGCTGTAACCACCTCTCGGAGCAGGCCCAAAGTCCAGTAGCTGCTGGATTTCTGGCTTGACCAAGGCGCTGAGCGGGTGCCGCAGCAGCGCGTGTTTGTAGGCGTTTTGGCCGTATTGCCATTTTTGTATGTCGGGGCCAAGCTTGATCTCGAGCTTCGAAATGGCTTTTTCAAAAGTCGTGATTAAGAAGGAATCTCTTCTTTGCTGCGGATTTGCCTCAAACACCATTTCCGGGTGCGACATCCATTCGAGGACCTTGGTCATTTGGATTTGCCCATACAAATCATGCACCGCTTCGGGCACCACAAGTGGCTTCAGGTCTTCGCGGATGGTACGCTCCCACATGATATAGATTGCTGCCGGAATGGAGCCTGCCTCAAGGTTTTTGTCCCATTGGTTCAAAAGCAACTGCATATCGGAAAGTCTCTTTTCCTGTAGCTGCAAGTTGGTCAGCATGGGAACCAAAATCCGTGCAGGTAAGGCTTGATGGTCATTTTGCAGTTGTTGCATGAGTGGCAAGCTTGCTTTTTCGGTTTTTCCAAGCACCTGCCTTATTCGATCTCCACGGAAGGCATCCGCCCACTCATAGCCCAATGCCTCGGGAAACGGGTAATATGCAGGACTTACGTTTTCATTTGCCGTGACGATGAAGCCTTCTTTTGGATTCATGCTATGGGGTCGGTCCAGCATCGGCAAAATCCCATCCCAATCCATGCTGCCATCGCCCAAGGTAGCCACCAAGCCCGAGTGCTTGCGGCGTATGGGACTGATCCCCGTAGCCTGCCAACCGATGTTGCCTTCCTTGTCAGCCCAGACCATGTTTTCGGCAGGTACATGATTGTACTTGCAAGCTTCACGGAATTCCTCCCAACTTTTGGCTTGCCCCATGCGGAGGCTAGCCAAGTAAGGTGCCCCGCCGGCACGCAGCCAAGCGCATTCGACAGCCACGGCTTTGTGCAATAGGGTATCTACAAAAGTCACCGGTCCATGAACCGTGTAGTGATGGAGGACGATTTTTTTACCCACATTTTTGACCAAGATCGTATCGGAAACAGTATCCATTTTTTTCCACTTCCCAGCGTGGAAATAACGGGTCGGATCATTGGGGTCAAGGTCATACACCCGCAGGTCTTCCATATCAGTTTCAAAAATCGTCAATCCCCAAGCCCCCTGCGGATTATGTCCGATCGAGACACCGGGAATGACCGGCTCACCGCCACCTACGACATCCCAACCCGGACCATGGAGGTGCACCCAATAGCGCAATGACGGGACAGCGATGGAACGGTGGGGGTCATTCGCCAACATCGGGAAGCCACTTTCCGTCCGTGATCCATGGATTACCCAATTGTTGCTGCCGTCATGCGCTCTTTCCAACGATTCTATCCCTTCTTCCTCGGTTGTCGCCAATAGGGATAAATCTTCGATTCCGGCCCGATAGGATGCTTGGATATCTTCCGGAAGAAACTTCAACGGGGCACGAAAGGCATTGTAGGGTGCCAGGATATCTTTTTCCAGCAATTCCTTGGGAATATTGGGGTGGAGGCTCAGGTCGGGTCGATTTGGATGGAAATAGTGGATGAATGCTGTTTTTTCTGGTCCAATCATGCTGACCATCCTTGAGAATGAGAGTTCGTCCTTTACGTTTTCCAAAAGGCCCTGATGCCGCGAAATCACCACTTCCCATGTCCAAGGCTCCGGAAGGATATTCAAAAGTTTAAATTCCAGCGGGAGTAGGGCAGGATTGGCACGCGCCTCGGCGATGTAGGCGTTGACGCCGCGGACAAAGGACTCGATGATTTGTTCTCCGCGCGGGTGATAGTGGTTCAGTTCAGTCGATTTTGCTCCCCTGTATTTGAACAGGCGTACACCTTGATCACGCGCAAGTTCCCGTTCACCGAAAATCTCCGCCATTGTCCCAGTAGCTTGTCGCCTCCATATTTCAAATTGGAACAATCGGTCCTTAGCGGCCAAGTATCCTTGGCTGAAAAAAAGGTCAGCCTCCGTTTCCGCGAAAATATGGTTGATGCCGGCAGAGTCCCGCAGTACCCTGACTTCTTTTTCCAGGCCATCGATTCGGATTTGGGTATTTTGGGCGAATAGGGGGATGCAGCAAGAGCATACCAACGTCGCGGCAAAGAATAGTTTATACTGAAACCTGAGAGCGAACTTGTACACGGATATGGATTTTGGGTTTGGGGATTGGGTAATAATTTCGCCAAAAAAGATGTTCGGAAAATAAAAATTGGATAAACGGTAGGGTCCTGTATTTTCGAACTTTGGAAATTAGGCCATCAAAACTTTCGCGCTATGAAAACAAGGTACCTATTCGTATTGCTTTTGACCGCTGCCTGCCAGCAAGCCCCCAAGGAAGTCATCAAAGAAGAAAAAATCATCGAAAAGAAAATCGTTATGGACAAAGCGCTCAGGCACGTAGTATTGTTCAAGTTTAAAGACAGTTCTCCCCAGGCCGAGGTTGACAAGGTTGTAGAAGCTTTTATGGCACTTTCGGATAAAATTGACGTCATCCAGTCATTGGAGTGGGGTACCAACAACAGTCCTGAAGGATTGGCGCAAGGATTCACCCATTGTTTTTTGGTGACCTTTGCTTCGGAGGCTGATAGGGATACCTACCTGCCACATCCTGAGCATAAGGCTTTTGTGGAGGTATTGGGGCCTCATTTGGACAAAGTATTGGTCGTGGACTATTGGGCAACAAAATAGGGATTAGTATCTAATCCCTATTTACCGGAAGTTCACTGTTTTTCTGGTGCTCGTTGTCGCCTATGTTGACCACCTCGATCACGACAAAATTGCTGGCGCCTCGCCAAGGGAGGGCGTTCAAATATTCCTTGTAGCGTAATTCTACAAATCGTCCACTTGCCCGTTCCAACTTGGCAGCGACCTCATCGTCCTTGGCGCTGAACCTGAATTCGTTGCTTTGAAGTGCCCCTGCCGTCGGGCTTTGGAAGCCTTCCTGCACGATACGGCCTTCCCAGGTTTTGAAGACGTAGCCTTTCTTTTCAAAGTAGTTGAGGTTTCCGGCCTTGATTCCTTCTCCGAATACAAAATAGTACCTCCAATAGAATACCCCGGCCAAAATTACCACCAAGGCAAACAGGGCAATTTTTACAAATTTGTTCATAGTAACGTGAAGCGCGTATTGAGTTGAAAATTGTTTTGGATAAAAATATCCTTACAATTTGGGATTATTGGGCGAATAAAGCAACTTTCAGCCACGGGGCTCGGAGGATTTTTTCAATAGGTATGCATTGAGCGATAAAAACCGATTTTGCCTTGAATATCACAAAGAGATTCTGCCCGGAATAGCTGACAGTGTCTTCACTTTGTCCTGCACAGTAGGTGTACGAGTTAGACCTTCCAAGCTTTCCAAGCTCCTAATCCACTGTCCAAAGCCATTTGCCGTAGCCTTCCTTTTCCATGTTTTGTTTGGGGATGAAGCGCATCGCGGCGGAATTCATGCAGTAGCGTAGCTTGGTTGGTTCGGGCCCGTCGTTGAATACATGCCCCAAGTGGGAATCTCCCAATTTGCTCCTCACTTCGACCCGAACCATCCCGTAACTCGAATCAGTCGGTTTGTCGATCAAGCGTGCATCCAAGGGCTTGGTGAAGCTTGGCCATCCCGAGTAGGATTCGTATTTGTCCGAGGATGAAAAGAGGGGTGCGCCAGACACAATGCAGACATAGATTCCTTTTTCCTTGTTGCCGTTGTATTCGTTGCTGAAAGCACGTTCCGTTTCTTCGTGCATGGTCACGGCAAACTGAAGTGGGCTGAGCCGCTCTTTGAGCTCTTTTTCACTGGGTTTCTTGTATTGGGTTTCCGGCTTGGTTGGCCAATGTGCTGCAATAAAGGCATCACGTCCTGAACCTTTTCTATAGGCGTAGTAGTCATCCGGATTTTTCTTGTAGTAATCCTGGTGGTAGTCTTCCGCGGGATAGAAGTTGGTAAACTTAATGATGGGCGTCACGATCGGTTTTTCGAACACCTCTGATTTTTTGAGCTTTGCGATAGAGGCTTCTGCCGCATCCTTTTGAAGTTTGTCATGAAAAAAGATCGCAGAGGTATATTGAAAACCGCGGTCATAAAATGAGCCGCCTTCATCCGTTGGGTCGAACTGCTGCCAAAAGATGTCCAACAGTTCGCTGTAGCTGATGATGTCAGGGTTGAAGGCGATCTGAACGGACTCGCGGTGGGTGGTTTTGCCGCCCGCCACCTGTTCGTAGGTAGGGTCTTTTTCCTTGCCACCCGCATAGCCTGAGGTGACGGAAATAATGCCGTCGATTCCCTCAAACGGGGCTTCGATACACCAAAAGCAGCCTCCTGCAAAAGTTGCGAGTGCCGTTGGCCCTGCATAAGTGCTTGTTTCCTCGTTTTCCGAAATTTTTTCTTTTCCGTTTTCAGCTTTGGAACAGGCCAAAAAACTGAACAGAAAACTGGTCATAAATACCAAAGTGAGGATTTTCTTTCTTGATTTCATATATAAACGTGCTGTTTGATCAGTGTCAATGGATTTTGGGTATGGTTTTGGTTGAAATACTAAACAGTGATTTTCAACAATTCCCTTTGATCAATATATGGTTTTGGATTCGATACACGTTTGATAACAGAATTTTGGATGATTCTGTTTGTCTCCAAAAGTTAAGAAACCTAAAACAAAATTCACTAAACCAACTATTATTACTCACACTAAACCAACACAAAGATGAAAAGCAGAAATTTTGTATTGTTTGGGTTCGTGCTGCTACTTGCCGCGGCGACCCAGGAAGTCAGCGCCCAATCCAAGGGTGGAATCGGAATCAAGGGTGGCTTGAACTACAACTCCAATGGACAGTATTTCAAGGACGCAGAGGCGATTTGGGGTGATCCCATGAACAATCTCGGTTACCATGTCGGGATGTTCGGGAAAATCAATGCTGGCCCTGTGTTTTTCAGGCCTGAGGTGTATTATACCAACCTGAAGTCGGAAATCAACATGGTGACGCTGCAAACAAAACGACTCGACGCGCCGGTGCTCGTAGGTATCCACCTTTTTGGACCTTTGGTTTCGGTCTTTGGCGGACCTTCGTTTCACTATTATTTGGAAGATGAACTGCGTGGATTTGATTATGATAAATTCAACGCAGGTTATCAGTTTGGTGTCGGTCTGAATCTTGGAAGTGTTGGGTTAGACCTGCGGTACGAAAAGGTACTAAATGGACAATCTGTAGACATCGATCAAGTATTTACTGGCACCGATGATTTCAAATTTCAACAACTCATACTGGGTCTGTCATTCAAGTTTTGAAAGCCCTCAAAAAATCGAAATAGAAACTCCGAAATCCATTTAATCAATCCCCGAACCTCTCGGGGATTTTTTTTGGCTTCGCAATCAACATTTGATTAGCTTTTAGGTTGACAACTCATACCTATTTGAACCCATGATGCCAAATAAATTAAGACTGCTACTCATTGCCTTGCTCGCCGCATTTTCCTGTAGGACAGAGGAAGAAAAGTTTGTCACCGAGAAACCCGACGAAAACCGATTTACAAAGATCACTTTGATAGAAAAGTTGGATGAGCCGATGGAACTGGAGGTCTTGGAGGATGGCAGGGTGATTTTTACCGAGCGAAAAGGGAAGTTGCGTATGTACGAGCCTACTACCGGAATCGCTAAGGACATTGGATTTTTGCCGGTTTATTTCGAGGCGGAGGATGGTTTATTGGGCTTGGCGAAAGATCCTGGATTTAAGGATAACCATTGGATATATCTCTATTATTCTCCTATTGGTGAAAAGAGTATCAACCGGCTGTCTCGGTTTACACTGGTGGAGGACATCTTGGATATGGGTTCGGAAAAGATAATGCTGGAGATTCCACATTTCAGAGGCTGTTGCCACAGCGGTGGTTCTTTGGAGTTTGATGCAAAAGGGAATTTGTTCCTTTCCTTGGGAGATGATTCGACCCCATTTGAATCCGATAATTACAACCCGATTGATGAACGTCCCGGAAGACCCGAAAACGTTGACGCGCAGCGGAGTTCCGCAAACAGCAATGACCTCAGAGGCTCGATTCTGCGGATTACGCCACGGCCTGATGGCAGCTATACGATTCCTGATGGGAATCTATTCCCCGTCGGTACTCCGAATACGCGTCCGGAAATCTATGTAATGGGCAACAGGAACCCATTTCGTATTTCCGTAGACCAGAAAACCGGAACATTGTATTGGGGCGAAGTAGGTCCGGATGCGCAGGAAGACAGTTTGCGACGAGGTCCAAGGGGTCACGACGAGATCAATCAGGCGAAAGGGCCGGGCTTTTTTGGTTGGCCGTACTTTGTAGGTAACAACAAGCCGTATTGGCATTACAACTTCGAGACGAAGGAAAGCGAATTTGAGTACGATCCCAAGGCTCCTGTCAACAATTCCCCCAACAATACGGGAGTTAATATCCTCCCACCTGCCCAGCCTGCTTTTATTTGGTATCCATATGCGGACTCGGAGGAATTTCCGATGCTGGGTTCAGGAGGGCGGAATGCGATGGCTGGCCCTGTCTACTACCATGACATGTTTCCGAAAACCGAGGTGAAATTCCCCAAATATTACGACGGGAAGCTTTTTGTGTATGATTGGATGCGGAATTGGATATTCACGGTCACCTTGGATGAAAACCAAGACCTCGACACCTTGGAGCGTTTTATGCCTTCGACGGTTTTTGACAAGCCGGTGGATATGCAGTTTGGTCCAGACGGTAGTTTGTACATATTGGAATATGGCACTTACTGGAGTGCGCAAAACGATGATTCGGGCATTTACAAAATCGAATTCAGCGCAGGAAACAGAAAGCCGATCGCAAAAGCCGCTGCGGACAAAACCCAAGGGGCGGCACCGCTCAGTGTCAATTTCGATTCAGAAAAGAGTTTTGACTTTGACGAGGGAGATAGCTTGCTGTATCAATGGGATTTCGAAGGAACCGGGAAAAATATGTCCACTGGTCAAGAGGCATCCCATACGTATTCCCAACCTGGAGTTTACAAGGCAAAATTGACGGTGAAGGACAAGGAAGGCTTGGAATCATCTGCAGAAGTGGAGATAGCGGTTGGCAACGAGCCGCCGCAGATTGACATTCAATGGACAGGAAACAAGTCATTCTATTTTGGGAAAGGGCCTATAGACTATCAGGTGACTGTGACTGACAGAGAAGACGGCGATGGAAACAACGGTGTCCTGGAACCGACAAGTGCCCGGCTTACCTGGGATTACCTGCCGGAGGGCTTTGATAAAATAGAATCCGGGCTTGGACACCAACAGCCCACCCTCAGTGCGTTTTCGGTAGGGGAGGGATTGATTGTGAAAAGCGGCTGCAATGCCTGCCATGGTGTCGATAATGTATCCATTGGGCCGAGCTACACGCAGGTGGCTTTGAAATATGAAGACAAGACGGATGCAAAGAATTATTTAATGCAAAAGATCACGGCAGGCGGGGGCGGAGTCTGGGGGGAGCGGCAAATGCCAAGCCATTCCCATATTGCCCAAACCGATATCGGGCATATGGTGGATTATGTGCTCTCACTTTCTCCCAAGTATCAAAGTAATATTTCCAACCAAATACCGCCGAGTGGCTCGCTGATATTGGATAGGCACGATGGATCTAATGGGAAAGGTGTTTACCTGTTTACAGCGAGCTTTCAGGACAAGGGCGCCACTGGCATCAAACCGATCTTGAGGCAGGAACAAATTACGCTTCGCAATCCTTTGATTTTGGCGGCGGATGCCGACGAGTTTGTGGGGACGGCAAAGGCCAATTTCCGCGATTCCCGCCTTGTGAAGTTTACCGAAAACAAATCTTACTTGGTGTTCCGAGATATCGATCTCACGGGATTGAAGGAATTGGTACTTGCCTTGGATCCAAACCGCAAAACAGGTTGGTTCGAATTGCGCTTGGGTGGAGTTGACGGAAGGATCCTCGCAAAATCCCAGGTCATTAGCAATGATTCCCGTCCCAAAAATTCCCAGGAAAAATGGTTCGACATTACCATGAAGATGGAACCTTCCTTTGATCAAGGGGATCTATACCTCGTGTTTCACACAGAAACCGGAGTGGATATTTGGGGTTCATTCTTGCTGCACACCGTGAGATTCAAGAATTGATCAATTTCGGTGTCGCGTATCCTCTTACGTTACTTGGAGGCAAATTGCGAACCATTCCAAAACGAAAAAACCTGGCTATCAGCCAGGTTTTCTTTTTACATATCGTCAGGACCTTCTTCGAGTTCCGTAGGTTTTTGCCTTTCGGAGGATTTGTAAGGGACAAATCCTTCTCGCTTGAATTTATAAGGCTCTGTTCTCTGGTTTGGCGCATGGTTTGCCAAGTCGAGCATTCCGAATCCCTTGTGGGTAAAGGCGCCCAAGCCGCATTTGAAAACGAAGTCTTGAACCTCTTTGGCAGCATAGAGGGTAAATGGCAAAGTGTAACCACGAACCTCATACTTTACATCCATGTCGTACACGGAATAGATTCTAGCGAATTTCTTTTGCTGTTCACGGAGCTTGTTGACATAGTTCATGTCCGGAACCACCTGGAACTTGTAGAAAGATTCCATTTGCTCGGGCGTGTACCATCCTGACCGTTCCATCCTGGTCAATGTGGACTCGTACAACAGGTCCGAAAACTCATCTGTGTCGGGATTGATGAATCGTTTGCCTGATTCGTCATTGAATGCCGGGGTCAGCAAAACCAATGGAGAGATGCAGACAAACTTATTGGATGTCTCCAATGCAGGCTCTATTTCCTGCTCCGTGTACTCTGGCGAAAGAATCAAGTTCCCCAATTCAACCTTTGGTGTTTCGAAAACCTGCTCCAACAGATAGTCCATGAATTTTTCATTGGGTGATGAAAGCACAAGCGTGACCAAGCTGGAATAGTAATGAAGACCGCTTCTACTCACTTTGGTCTGTCCTTTCAGACCAGAGAAGTTGAAGTAATTGTAATTGAAAAACTCTTCCTTGCCTCCTTTCACAATCAAACCTTTCAGGAACTGTGCCAAGATGTACTGGTGATGGAATGGCAAATAAGCTCCCTTGTTTTTTAACGAAAATATTAATCTTATTCTCACGGTTTTTTAGAAAAAAAGAAATGAAACAATTTTTTTAGGAAATCAAACGTACTGCAATTTTTTCAGATTCTTGCAAAAGTACAAATTTTTTTTCAATTGTTTTGCTATACATTGAAGCGAAAATGCATGATATCGCCGTCTTGTACGATGTATTCTTTACCCTCAATTGCAATCTTTCCGTTCTCGCGGCACCCTGCCTCGGATTTGTACAATTCGTAGTCCGAAAGCTTGATCACTTCCGCTTTGATAAAGCCTCTTTCGAAGTCAGTATGGATCACACCTGCTGCTTGAGGCGCCTTCCAGCCCTTTTTGATGGTCCAAGCGCGCACTTCCTGTACCCCTGCGGTGAAGTAGGTGATGAGGTCGAGCAGTTTGTACGCGGCGGCGATCAGTTTGTTGAGCCCGCTTTCATCCAACCCATATTCAGAAAGGAACATGGCTTTTTCGTCGGCATCTTCAAATTCGGCGATTTGCGATTCGATAGCTGCACATAGCACGATCACTTCTGCATTTTCCGATTTTACCGCTTCGCGCAGTTGGTCCACGTATTTGTTGCCGGTTAGGATGTTTTTCTCATCGACATTGGCCACATATAGCACGGGTTTGATGGTCAGGAGGTGCAGGTCACGCACCACTTCAAGGTCTTCTTTTTCCACATCCACAGAACGGGCATTCAATCCGGATTGGAGGCCGTCCTTGAATTTATTTAGGATTTCAACGTCTTTTTTGGCCTTTGCATCCCCGGATTTCGCGATTTTTTCAAAACGCTGGATTTTTTTCTCGATCGACTCAAGGTCTTTCAATTGAAGTTCAGTATCTATCACTTCCTTGTCAAACACCGGGTCGACACCGCCTGCTACGTGCACGATGTTGTCGTCTTCGAAGCAGCGAACCACATGGATGATGGCATCCACCTCACGGATATTTGCCAGAAATTTGTTGCCAAGCCCTTCACCTTTACTCGCTCCCTTTACCAAACCTGCGATGTCGACAAACTCGATCACCGTTGGGATGACACGCTGTGGCTTTACCAAGCCCTCGAGTATACCCAGCCTCTTATCGGGAACGGTGACGACGCCAACGTTCGGCTCTATGGTACAAAAAGGAAAATTTGCCGCTTCGGCCTTTGCACTAGATATGGCATTGAATAAAGTAGACTTGCCTACGTTGGGCAACCCAACGATTCCGCACTGTAATCCCATGGATGGTTGATTAAATTTTGAAGATTTTGTAGTCCTTATATCCCCTGTAAAACTCCGACACGGACACCCGTAGAATCGTATATACAGGGATGGCAAAGATCATTCCGAGCACCCCGGCGATTTTTGCCCCGGCAAAGATAACAACAAAAATTTCAAGAGGATGGGCTTTTACTGATTTGGAGAAAATCAATGGCTGTAGCACGATATTATCGGTTAATTGCACGACCGAAAAAACCGATAGTATCTTCACCACCATGAATACGATATCATTGGAATCATTGAATTCTCCTGTTGTCAATCCGACGATAACCCCAAATGAAGCACCAAGAATCGGCCCTGCATAGGGAATCAGGTTGGCGACTGCCGCAAACATGGCGATTGTCAGCGCGTAGTTGATGTCCATCAGGGTGAGTCCAATGGATGCCATCGAAAAAATGATCGAAATCTGCACCAATAGGCCCACAAGGTAGTTGGATAGCAGCTTTTCGACTTTGCTAAACGTGGACACGGCAAGTTCAAAATAGGCGTTTGGTACAAGGCTCATGATGTTTCTTCGTAGGAGACCATTCTCCAGCAATAAGAAAAACGTGATGAATGCAACTGCCATAAATGCGATAAAAAAGGAGCTAGTCGTATTTACGATCGTATTGATGATTCCTTGAAACTGAATCTTGCTGAAGCTTGAAATCAGACTTTCCCGCACTTGAAGGATCAGGAATCCAGGTTCGCTTTTGATCACACCGTACCGGATGAGTAGGTCTTCGATCTTTCCCACAGGATTTTGGATTTGCTCATACACATAATCCAAATCGTAGGACCCGATGATGCGAAGTTGGTCGCTGATCAACGGCACAAACAGCAAGCCTGCGAGGAATACAATAAATGCCACCAATAGATAGGACATCAATATGGCCATCCATCGTGGGGGGTGTTGCCCAAGGATGTGGAATGAATTGATTCGATTGGTAAGCGGGCGCAAAATCGCCGCTAGCACAAGGGAAAAAATGAGGTAAAGTGTGATGTTGGAAAAGTACCAACCGACTACCAAAAAAATCAGGATTGCAATAAACAGAATGACGACCGGCCTCTTCATAAAATTGGAAAAAAGGAAAAGAAACAAATACAGTCGAAACTCCCCCGACCTAGTTCCCGAAAATAAGGAATTTGTTTCTTTTCCTCGGTGCTTATCGGGACATTACTCCCATTTCAATTCATCGTCGTATTCGCTCTCGGACTCCTGGTTGTCAAACTGGGAGAAATCGAAATCTGGCATGAGGTCGTTTTTCACGTGTTCAACTGTATGTTGAAGCGCCTCGAGAAACTTGCCGAAATCCTCTTTGTACAGGAAGATTTTGTGTTTTTCAAAAACAAAGGAATCATCCCTCATTCTTCTTTTACTCTCGGTAATGGTGAGATAGTAGTCGTTTGATTTTGTTGATTTTACGTCAAAAAAGTACGTTCTCTTACCTGCCTTTACTCTCTTGGAGAAGATTTCTTCTCTGTCATTTCCTCTGTGATCTTCCACTGTCCAAAGATGTTTTGTGTGATTAGCGTGCATTTGGTGGGACAAGTTAAATCAATAAAAAAAAAATATTCAAGCGATTAAAAAGTTTTTTTTGAAACAGCAGTGGGCGATTTGCCAGTATCATGAAATAAGATTCGCCATAAAATAAAAAAAGAGGGCTGCCCCTCTTTTTTATTCACCATGCATGTAGACCTTTTTAGCCAACAGCGTTTCTTCGGATTCCCTGTGGTCAGGATCATCCACGCAGCAGTCTACGGGGCATACCGCGGCGCACTGGGGCTCTTCGTGAAACCCCGTACATTCGGTGCATTTCTCTGTTACGATATAGTAAAATTCGTCGGATCTTGGTTCCTGTTTCTCGCTGGCATCGATGACCGTGCCGTCTTCCAATGTGACTTCTTTCAATTTGGTTCCACCTGCCCAGGTCCATTCAATGCCGCCTTCATAGATGGCAGTGTTTGGGCACTCTGGTTCACATGCACCACAGTTGATGCATTCGTCAGTTATCATGATTGCCATGGCGTGTAATTTTTTGCCGTAAAGTTAATAAGACAATAACACTTGCACCAAGAAAAAGTTGTCATGCTAATTAATTTAATTTCATTCCGGTCGGGTTGTAATTTGGAGCAATGGGTATCTTTGCCCAAAATATCTGTGATGAGTCTTGAGGATCGAATAGCGGCATTTGCGAAATTGGGTGAACGTATCGGGCACCTTTCTGATGACGAGCGCGAAGATCTTTATCAGAGAGCTGAAGCCCAAAACCGCTGGTTTACCCATAGGGAGGTTGCCGCGGCATTGGATGCTTGGTATGATTTGTTGACAGAAGAAGCGCTTCAGGCTTGGCTTGACGGCTATCATTTGGGAGAAATACCCAATCCCAAGTCCATCGGAATCATGATGGCTGGAAACATACCCGCAGTCGGTTTTCACGACCTGATGGCTGTGTTATTGGTAGGGCACAAGGCCTGTGTCAAACTGAGTTCATCCGACGCGGTATTGATGGGATGGTTGATCCGGAATTTGCTGGAAATAGAGCCTCGGTTTTCCATTACGATTGAGGAATTTCTTAAAGCCAAAGATGCTTATATCGCTACTGGAAGCGACAATTCGGCTCGATATTTTGAATACTACTTTGGAAAATATCCCAATGTCATCCGAAAAAACCGGACTTCGGTAGCGATACTGAACGGCGACGAAAATGAATCAGACCTTCAGGCTCTAGGTAGGGATGTTTTTCAGTATTATGGTCTCGGATGTAGAAATGTCTCCAAGCTTTATGTGAATGGCATGGAGAGTATCCGCAGGTTTTTGGACGCTGTGGAGAACTATAAGTATGTGGCCGATAACCATAAATATTTCAACAACTACGAATACAACAAGTCCATCTACCTTGTCAATCGTGAGCCCCACTTGGATAACGGATTTCTTCTAGTCCGGGAAAGTGAGGGATTGGTTTCGCCGATTTCGGTGGTTTTTTATGAGATATACAACGACGAATATGAGTTGAAAAATAGCCTATCAAAGATATCTGACAAAATTCAATGCATCTTGAGCAAGGATGCTTGGTACCCCCAAAGCCTTCCATTTGGCGAAGCGCAATGCCCTGCTTTGGATGATTATGCGGACGGAGTCGACACAATTGGGTTTCTCAAAAGTCTTGTCTAGCCTTTAGGTATGTTGAAGGTGAATTCGCTGCCTAGGGATTCTTGACTTTGGATTTGGAGTTCGCCACCATTTTTCTTGACATACTCATGCACGAGTAGCATGCCTAGGCCTGTACCGCCCTCTTTGTTTTTCCCTGGTGTTGTGAACGACTCTCTTCTCCTCAATTTTTCAAGGTTTTCGGCATTGATTCCCAAGCCCGTATCTTTCACCTTTACCTGGACTTCCCTGCCCATATCTTTTAGGATTATCGTAACCAAGTCGCCTTTCCCCGAAAACTTGATCGCATTGCTGATGAGGTTGCGTAAGGACAGGTCAATCATGTTTTTGTCTGCAAAAACTTCCAAATTACCGTACCGCTGAACCCTCAAGGTGATCCCCTTTTCCTTGGCCATATTTTCGAACAGATCAAATTCCTGGTTCACCAATTTTTCCAAATCAAAGAATTTCTTTTGGATAAACTCTCCCTTCATTTGGCTGCTGGTCCATGCGAGGAGATTCTCCAATAGGATGGAAACTGAATCCATGCTTTTGTTGATTTCGGGCAGGATATCAAAAAAATCATCCCGGCTTACATCGCCATTTTGGGAGAGCTTGATAAGTTCCCTGATGCCAAAAATTGGCCCTTTTAGGTCGTGTGAAATGATCGAAAACAGCTTGTCCTTGAGGCTGTTCATGTTTTTTAATTCCTCGCTTTGCCGAAGAATCTGGTTCTGAATTGACTTTTCCTGGGTAATGTCCTCAAAAAGCACGAGCATGCCCGTTACGTTTGATTTGCTGCCGAGCATCGGGATAAACTCCACTGAATAGTCCCTCGCAATTTCCCCAATTTGCAGGCTTGCCTCTGTTTTGGCTTGCTCTTTTTTGGAAAGGAAGGCTTCCAAGCTTTCGCTGCCCGGAATCACCCCCGCGATGGATTTGCCGATGATCTCGCTCGGTTTTTTCCCAATCCATTTTTTGATTGAGGGGTTGAAGTCGATGATCCGGAGGCTTGGGTCAAATACCAAGATGCCTTTGGTGATGACTTCGAAGACCTTGTCCCTTGCAATCGGCCTAATGTTGAAAAGCTCAAACCTCAGCAAGCCGATACCCACGAAAATGTACATAAACAAAAAAGCATATGGGGTAAGGTCTATATGCTCAAAAGGACGATAGCCAAAGAGATACACAAGGTTGAAAACCCAAGGCACAAATCCCGCCAACAACAACAGGTAGGTTTGGTTTTTGAAGAAGGCTTCTGCAAAACGAAACCTGTACACAAGAAGGAGACTGCCTGTAAACAGCGAAATGTAAAAGAATCCAACGTGTACGTAATACCATGGACCCACGGTAATCGCCAAAAGCGGAAAGGGGCCATCCAAATAGAGATCGACTTCTTTATAGTGTAGGTGATGCCAGGGGTTTGATACTACGAGGAGAAATGTGAGAATAGGGATACCAAAGACCAGCGGGAAAAACTTGCGGGATGTCCATTTGTGTAGTCCCGTATATTTGAGACAGAACCAAAGCCATGTGCCCGGCGCAAAAGCAATGCCCACATATTCAATCCTTACCCATCGAAGCATGGCTTCCAGGGTGCTTGAGGACAGCTCAAAGCCATACGCCAAAGCCCAAATCGCCACGAGAAGCATGGTAATAGCAAACCACCTGACAGAATCTCCAAGCCTATAGATGATTACAGAGGAAATACCTGCCACTATCATACCCGAAATCAACAGGGTGACCGAAAAAATATTGAAATCCAAGGTGATTGGTGTTAAGGATGGCTTAAAAGTAAAGAAATTTTCAAAGTAAAAAGGATTTATTATTTTTTTGTATTCCGGCGATCAATATGGAACAACAACGGAATCAGATGTATAAACAAACTAAGAAACTGGTCAGTTTTCCCACCACTTTTGAAATAGCCATTTTTTTGAGTGTGGTCGTATTTGTGGTGGTTTGGCTCTTTTCACCGCCTGGTATACAGGGAGAATCGATTGAACCGACTCAGATACTATCATTTTGGCGAAAAGGATTTTGGGAACTATTGGAGTTTACCATGCAGATGATCATGATCCTCGTGTTGGGATATGCCTTGGCAACTTCGGGTCCAGCTCAAAAACTTTTGGGAACGCTAGTCGTGATTTCCAACACCAATACAAAAGCTGTTGTTGTTACCGGCACGACCGCAATCGTTGCGGGCTACTTGAACTGGGGATTTGGGCTTATTATTGGAGCTATTTTGGCGCGGCAAATTGGGCAGGCTGCCGCTAAATCAGCTTCAAACATCAACTACCCGCTCGTTGGGGCCTCAGGATATTTGGGAATGTTGGTCTGGCACGGAGGACTGTCGGCATCCTCATCGCTCAAGGTTGCGGAAGAAGGACATTTTTTATCGGAGACGATTGGAGTCATACCGATTTCCCAAACGATCTTTTCGGCGACCAACCTTTGGATCAATCTTGCACTTGTCGTGGCCTTGGTGACTTTGATGTATTTCATGTCCAAAAGAAAATTTGAAGGCCTCGAGCTTTCTGGTGACTTGGAGAAAAATGATCAAAGCCTGATCCTACAAGGCAAGGGCATGATGGGTAAGGTTCTCGGGATTTTGATTTTGGCACTTTGTGTTTCCGATTTTTTTGCCGCGGACAACCGAGGATTGAGCTTCATAGACCTCAATTATGTCAATCTTGCTTTGATGGGTTTGGGTTTTTTGCTGTTTGGGGATGTGGAGGCATACTTTCGGGCTATTACGAGAGGGTTATCTGCTTCTACGGATATTTTGGTTCAGTTTCCCTTCTACGCGGGTATTTTGGGTATGATGAAATATTCCGGTTTTCTGGCTGTCGCGAGTGAATGGTTTTTTCAAAATGTATCGGCACAGTTTTTTCCGTTGATGGCTTTTGCAAGTGCTTCTTTGATAAACTTATTCATTCCCTCTGGAGGTGGACAATGGGCTGTGCAGGGCCCAATCTTGATGGATGCTGGTTACAAACTGGGAATAAACCCCGCTGACCTGATTTTGGCATTTTCATATGGGGATCAGGTGACCAATATGCTTCAGCCCTTTTGGGCTTTGCCCCTACTTTCGATCACGGGAATTCCTGCGAAAAGTCTGTTGAAATACACGGTTTTTTATTTTCTGGTGTCCTTCTTGGTGTTTTCTGTTGGTATATACGCCTTCATGTAGTGCAGGTGCATGACCGTCCGTAGAAATAACCAAGGCTTACTGGAATTTGCTTCCAATTTTGGCCTGATTTTTTAACTTTGCGAACGATTTAAAAAAACCTTCTCATTTTATTAAATACAAGTCCAATGGCATTTGACATAGAAATGATAAAGGCGGTATATGGCAACTATCCCACAAGGATTGCCGCCGCTAGGAAGGCTGTCGGAAGACCGCTTACCCTGACAGAAAAGATTTTGTATGCCCACTTGACGCAAGGTGCAGCGACCGAAGCCTACCAAAGAGGCGGTTCATACGTGGATTTCAATCCTGACCGGGTTGCCATGCAAGACGCGACTGCCCAAATGGCCCTTTTGCAGTTTATGCAAGCTGGTAGGGACAAGGTCGCGGTACCATCTACGGTACACTGTGATCACCTGATCCAGGCAGAAATCGGTGCAGATGCTGACTTGCAAAAAGCCAAGGATAAAAACAGGGAGGTTTATGACTTTTTGGCCTCTGTGTCCAATAAATATGGGATCGGATTTTGGAAGCCGGGAGCCGGTATCATCCACCAAGTGGTATTGGAGAACTATGCGTTTCCAGGCGGTATGATGATCGGAACTGACTCACACACGCCTAACGCAGGCGGATTGGGAATGATCGCAATCGGTGTTGGTGGTGCTGATGCCTGTGACGTGATGGCTGGACTTCCATGGGAGTTGAAATTCCCAAAATTGATTGGTGTGAGATTGACTGGCAGACTTTCCGGCTGGACATCAGCTAAGGATGTGATTTTGAAAGTGGCTGGAATCCTTACTGTGAAAGGCGGTACAGGGGCTGTTGTGGAGTATTTCGGCGAAGGCGCACGTTCATTGTCGGCCACTGGAAAAGGAACAATATGTAACATGGGTGCTGAAATCGGTGCCACGACTTCAATTTTTGGCTATGACGAAAAATCAGAGGCCTATCTGAGAGGGACGGATCGTGCCGAAATCGCGGAGATGGCCAATTCGATTAAAGAACACCTGACTGGTGATGCCGAAGTCTACGCAAATCCCGAAAAGTACTTCGATCAAGTGATCGACATCAATCTTTCAGAATTGGAGCCACATATCAATGGTCCTTTTACGCCTGATTTGGCTTGGCCATTGTCCAAATTCGCCCAAGCCGTGAAAGAAAACGGTTGGCCGGCAAAGTTGGAGGTTGGTCTTATTGGTTCATGTACCAATTCTTCCTACGAGGATATTTCGCGGGCTGCTTCTCTTGCCCAACAGGCAGTTGACAAGAAGCTTATCGCCAAGTCAGAATACACGATTACTCCTGGATCAGAACAAGTTCGCTTCACTGTAGAGCGGGATGGTTTCTTGGGTGTTTTTGAAAAAATGGGCGGCGTGGTCTTGGCAAATGCCTGTGGACCTTGCATTGGACAGTGGGCGCGTCATGGTGCCGAAAAACAGGAAAAGAACTCAATCATTACTTCCTTCAACCGAAACTTTGCAAAGCGTGCGGATGGGAACCCAAACACCCACGCGTTTGTGGCTTCTCCGGAAATCGTGACCGCTATGGCGATCTCAGGTGACCTTACATTCAATCCCGTTACCGATACCTTAATCAACGAAGAAGGTAAAGCAGTCAAGTTGGATGAGCCAAAAGGCCTTGAATTGCCGACAAAAGGATTTGCCGTAGAGGATGCGGGCTACCAAGCTCCGGCTTCCGATGGATCCAAGGTTCAGGTGATCGTGGATCCAAAATCAGACAGACTCCAGCTATTGGCTCCTTTCCCGGCATGGGAAGGTACTGACCTCAAAGGACTAAAGCTTCTTATCAAAGCCAAAGGCAAATGTACTACTGACCATATTTCGATGGCAGGTCCATGGTTGAGGTTCAGGGGACACCTGGACAATATCTCCAACAACATGCTCATCGGTGCCGTCAATGCCTACAATGGTGAAACCAACAAGGTGAAAAACCAATTGGGTGGCGGTTATGGAGAGGTGCCTGCGGTACAGCGTCAATACAAAGCCCATGGTATCGGGTCCATCGTGGTAGGAGATGAAAACTACGGAGAAGGTTCGTCTCGTGAGCATGCGGCTATGGAGCCTAGATTTCTCGGTGTACGTGCGATCTTGGTGAAGTCGTTCGCAAGGATTCACGAAACTAACTTGAAGAAGCAGGGGATGTTGGCCTTGACATTTGCCAATCCTGCGGATTACGATCTCATCCAGGAAGATGATTCGATCGACATTCTTGGTTTGACGGATTTCGCTCCAGGAAAGCCATTAACCGTCGTATTGCACCATGCGGATGGCAGCAAAAATGAAATCAAAGTCAATCATACCTACAATGAAGGCCAAATTGGTTGGTTCAGGGCAGGTTCGGCTTTGAATTTGATCAAAGCGTCGATTTGATAAATATCAATAAATCAACAAAGCCCGGGGTTTCAATTCCGGGCTTTTTTTTTGTTTTCCTTTAAATTCAAGACAGTTTTTTTCCAATAAGCAGTTTTTTGCTGCTGGTAACCAAAAAATTGTGATTGCTTGATCCTAAGCTTTTTTTGGGATTCTGAGCAAGAGAGCGGTTAAGAAAACAAAAAGAGAAGGTAATCATTTGAAGTAATTGGTGGCATCGGAAAACCGTAGAATAATTCCAAATCTACCTGAAAATCTGCTGAGATTATCCTATTTTCGTCCGCCTATGAATTGATGGCAACTTCCCCGACCACATGATTTTCCATAAACCCACGTTAGTTTGGTTCCTTGTGTTTTTTTTCGGATTTGGCCTATCCGGGATGGTCTCTGCGCAGACGTTTGAGTCGGACGAAAGGGCTTTGCTGAAAGTGGATAATGGCATCAGTTTTTCGAAGGATTCCTTGTTCTTGATGAATTTAAGATTCAGGATGCAAAACAGGGCTGGTTTGAATACTTTTGGGGGCGACGATTTTGGGGTCGAAGCGTATGAGATGCGGGTGCGGCGAATGCGTTTGCGATTTGACGGCTTCGTAGGGACAAAAAAGCTCCAGTACTATATACAGCTTGGCTTTTCGAAGGCAGACATGGATCTGGAAAATTCCGGAATTGCCCAACCGCTGAGAGACGCGATTGTCTATTATTTCTTGACCCCTAATTTTTATTTGGGATTTGGGCAATCCAAGCTTCCAGGCAACAGGCAGCGGGTGACGAGCTCGGGTAACTTACAGTTCGCCGACCGGTCACTTGCCAACGGGTTTTTCAACATTGACCGTGATTTTGGTTTTTTTGCCTACAAAACTTTCATATTCAAAAACCAATCTTTATTTCAGGCGAAGGGTGTGATTTCTACCGGCGATGGCAGAAATGCCTCCAAGACCAACAATGGATTGGCATATACCGGAAGGCTGGAGTACTTGCCGTTTGGGGCGTTCAAAAACGTGGGCGATTATTCGGAGGGAGATTTGGAATTCGAACCCAAACCTAGGTTATCGATTGGGATTTCCTATTCGGCTAACTTAAAGGCGACGAGGACTGGAGGCCAATTGGGTCCGGCTCTTTTTGACCAAAGGAACATCTATACACTCATCGTAGACGGCATGTTCAAGTATCAGGGATGGGCTGTTTTGGGGGAATTTTTTAGCCGTGATGCTACTGACCCGATTACCTATGGGCCCGAAAACCAGATAAGGTATGTGACAGTCGGTAACGGAATAAACATACAATTGAGTCGGATGCTTAGCCCGAAGTCGGAACTGGCTTTTCGTTATTCCGTCGTCCAGCCGCGGGAAGACATTATCTCCTTGCAGGATAGGACTGAAGAGTCCATTGTTGGCTACTCATATTACATAAGAAAACATCGGATCAAAATACAGGGAAATGCGGGATACAAATGGCTTGAGGGTTTGCCAAGTTTCGAAAATACGGGGAATTCATTCACGGGTATGTTCCAAGTGGAATTCGGGATTTGATTTAGCGGCCTTTTTTTACATTTAGGTACAAAATATTTGGTGCGAAAAACAAAAACATGTATGTTTACCGCATTAGATAATTTATCGCTTACACCCACATTCCGAGTTTTAGTAGTTTGCTATTGCAGCATTGTTTATCATGAAGGAAAACGGTATTAACAATACGTTTAAGAAAATCATATTTGAATCTTCAGAAATGCTTTTTCTGGCGGACGATACCTATCCTTACAATATTTTTTATTCAAACGAGTCCTTCGAAAATCATATCGGCCAACACCTTAAGGATAAAACGCTCGTGGGTCTTGGTTTGGATATCAATTCCTATATTTTCAATGAAGAGCTGATCGTCAGTTTCCAAGACAGGGATTTTGTGTTCAATTTGGAACTGCCGCAAGAGAATGATTCCAATTATTTTCTGTTTTACAAGGGCTCGGAGTTAAAGACCAAGGGACTTCCCCCAAAAAAGGATGCAGACGCGATTTTGGGAAATTGTCCTGACATCCTGGGCATTGGACAGGAAAACTTCATGAGTTGGATCAGTCCTGCAGTGGAGACGGTGTTGGGATATCACCCCGAAGAGGTTACCAATGTCGAACTTTGTCAGTTTTTTCACCCCGAAGACCTAGACACCGCAAGGGAAGTCACTGCTAAAGCCAAGGCAGAAAGGTCGAACCAGGTTTTCAGTTCAAGAATATTGACCAAAGGAGGCGTATTTGTATGGATCGAATGGCATATCAATTTTATCGGAGAACGGTTTTTCCTGACTGGGCGCAACATTTCCAAGTTCAAAGAAGAGGTTGCCCGAATCGCTTACAAAAATGAGCTGTACAATTTTGGCGAAAAATCAACACTCTCGGGTGTTTGGTCAATAAATCCACAGACAAACCAGCTTGTGGTCAGTGAAGGATTCAGGAATATTTTTGGTTGGAAAGAAACCGTGACGCCGACCATCGAGCAAGTTGTTCAGGGGATTAGCGTTGAGTTTCGGCCCTTATTCCAAAAGATGCTCACAGAGTCGCTGGCAATGGGTTCTGCACTCGATCTAAAAATCAAAGTCAACGCGGGTTCTGGAACAGGGAAATGGGTTCAATTTGCCGCAGAAACAGAATCAAGTGGTGGTAAGGTTTCCAGATTTTTCGGTTCTGTAAAGGATGTTTCCATTGAGCAGGGATTCATTTATGAATTTGGCCTGTACAAGGAAATGTTTGAAATGTCGCCTGAAGCGATTCTCATCGCGGATACAAGTGGCAAAATCATTTTCACCAACCATGAGGCCAATGACAGGTTGATGATAGTCGCCGATGAGTCCAAAGAAACCATGTTTTCGGATTATGAAGTACGGTTCAAGGATCTGCAACAATGGGAAGAGTTTAGACGCCAATTGGAAGTCGATCGAAACCTGAGGTACAAATCTTCCCTTCGGAAGACCAATGGTGAATTTTACGAGGTTGAGGTCAGTGCCTGTCTTGCGACAACCCAAGGGAATACATTCATCATTGCTTTTGCGAGGGATATTTCTGAGCGGGTGAGGTTGGAGAAATCACTGCAGGAATCCTCTGATTTTTTGCTCCACCTGACCGAACAGGTTCCCGGTGCATTGTATCAGTTTGTTGTGAATAGGGAAGGGGATATGAACTTTTCCTATCTCAGTCCGGGAATCAAGGACCTATTGGGGGTGAGTGATACAGAACTCAAAAAGTTCAACAATATCGGCTTGGCAATAAACAAAGTTCATCCTGAGGATATCGCCCAAGTATTGATGACGACTGTTTCGTCTGCGAAGACACTCAGGCCTTGGCAATGTCAGTTTCGTGTGAAGGATCTTTCGGGCACGGGTTTCAAATGGGTTTTGGGCGCTGCTAAACCTGAACAATTGGAAACCGGAGAGGTGATTTGGTATGGTTACTTGGCCGATATCAGCGAGCAGAAACGCTTCGAGGAAAACCTCAGCCAGGCAAGAGAACAGGCTGAAAGGGCGAGTCAAATCAAATCAGAGTTTTTATCCATGATTAGCCATGAACTCAGGACTCCGCTCAACGCGATCTCAGGGTCTGTTTATACGCTTCTTCAGGACGAGCATTCACCCAATCAAGCATCTGCGCTCAACACGATCAATTTTGCTGTCGATAACCTGATCAGCATGATCAACGACTTGCTTGATTACCAAAAGATAGAGGCGGGAAAATTGACTTTGGAATACAATCCGATGAACCTGAAGGACGTCGTGCAGCAGGTGATCAAGGGCCTTGAGTTCCATGCAAAGGATAGTCGCAATAAGCTGCTTTTACAGGTTTCCGATGAGGTAAACCAAGAAGTAAAAGGAGACAAAGTTCGCCTTTCCCAAATACTAAACAACCTCATTACCAATGCGCTGAAATTTACCAACAACGGTACGGTAGAGGTCAAAATCCAGACGGTTTCCCAAGCCGAAGATAGGATCAAGGTTTACTTTGAGGTGAAGGACACAGGTATCGGGATAGCGAAGGAAAACCAAGCGCGAATTTTCAACCAATTCGACCAGATTCAGCATTCATTCAGCAAGAAATATGGCGGTACTGGATTGGGACTTTCCATCACAAAAAGACTATTGGATCAAATGAAAAGCCAAATCCAGCTTGAATCGGAATTGGGTGTCGGCTCCAGGTTTTTCTTTGAAATCGAATTTGAAAAGACCAAGAGGCAAGTTGTGCCAATTACACCAAAGGTTGAAATTCCTGCATTGCCACTCAGTCAAGTCAAGTTGCTGATGGCTGAAGATAATGACGTGAATGCGCTTGTCTTGGGTAAGATCATCAAAAAATGGGGAATCGAGTACGATCGGGTCAATAATGGACTAGAAGCAGTCGAAGCTGTGAGCCAACGCAAATACGATTGTGTCCTGATGGATTTGCAGATGCCTGTGATGGATGGATTTGAAGCCACGGAAAAGATCACCTCCATTTCTAACGTACCTGTGATCGCGCTGTCTGCTGCTGCCAAACAAGACATGATGGAGAAGATTGAAAGAAGCGGGTTTGTCGGTTATGTTTCTAAGCCTATCGATGCATCCGAGCTTCTGAAGAAGATTCGGGAAGTGGTGGGTTAGTCCTCCTTCAGGGCAATTTTTAGATATTC
The DNA here is from genome assembly GCF_000330725.2 of Mariniradius saccharolyticus AK6. Lineage (GTDB taxonomy): Bacteria > Bacteroidota > Bacteroidia > Cytophagales > Cyclobacteriaceae > Mariniradius > Mariniradius saccharolyticus. The sequence continues at coordinate 216,177 of NZ_AMZY02000003.1, forward strand.
ATCCACCAACACCATATTTGGATCTTTTTCCTTGACTTCGTTCAAATACCGCAGTGCGAGTTCCTTTTGTCCTTTCAGCGCATAATAGATTCCTTTGTTTCGGATCGCAAAAAGGTTTTTGGGATCCTGCTTAATGCTGTAGTTGATGTCGTCCAATCCGGCATCAAGATCTCCCAAAAGAAGTTTGTACAAGCCTCGGTTGTTATAATAATAGGCTTCGTCCGGGCGGAGTACGATTGCTTTTTCAATATCGTTGAGTGCCTGTTTATATTCCTTTGCCACTAGGGCGAGTAAGGATCTAAGATTCAGGATATTTGCTTCGCTTGGATCGATTTTCTCGGCCTTGTCCAGAAGATTTGAAGCAATATCTAAATTGCCAAGATAATACTCCATGTTCGCCAAATTCACAAGGATCTCGACATTGTTGGGGGATTTCTGGAGTGCAGCCAGAAAAGAGGACCTCGCTTCTTCCAGGTTTTTCATTTTTTCATATATCAATCCTTGGAGGAAATGTCCTTTCCAGCTTTCCGGATTAATCTTTAATAGGTTTTTGGTATCCCCAAGCGCTTTGTAATATTCCCCATTGTCCATCAGGCAGACGCCGCGTTGGAAAACTGCCGAGCTATCGGTGGGATTGGTCGTTAGGATTGCGTCGAGATCGCGGATTGCGAGATCCAGTTGGTTTAGCTGTTGGTACACCAACGCCCGGTTGAAGAGCGCGTCCCTGTATTGGTCGTCGATGTTGAGGGCTTCCGTATAGAAGTCGATCGCCGCCTTGGCGTCATTTTGGTTGAGTTTTTCATTGCCTTTCAGCAGGAACCTCCCCTTCTTGTCCTCGGGACTATCACATGAGAGTAGACTGACGAAGAAGAGAACAGGGATCAGTAGCTTAATCAGGTTTTTCACTTGGAGTCTGGTTTTCGGTTTTTTCTTCTCCCAATAACACTGCAAAGGGCCGGGTGGATTCGCTCAGTTCAAATATTTTTCGCAGAACAGCAAGCGTGGGAATAATCAGAATCATACCCATGACTCCCCAAATGGAAGCTCCCACGAGCAATCCCACAAATGTGACGAACGCATTGAGGTTGACATTGCTGCCCACGATTTTTGGCGTTAGGAAATTGCTTTCGATCAACTGTATGATTTGAAAACAGACCACGACGCCGATTGGATAGAAAAGGCTGTCTTTGGTCAGGAATGCGAAAACGGTCGGTAGAATTGCACCCAAAAACGGCCCTAGGTAAGGAATGATATTGAGTAAGGCCGCGAGAATGGCAAAGAAAATCGCATGCTTGATTCCCAATCCAAGCAGCGCAATACTGTTGAGGACAGCAAGGATTGCCATTACCTTGAGGACGCCAACGATGTACTGTTGGACTACACGCCGAAGATTTTTGATTTCCGATTTCACCCTTTTTTCCTCGTGGGAATTGTACAGGCTTACAATGAAGTTGGTCAAGTGGTCCCGGTAAAGCACGAAAAAGAAAATAAAAACCGGCAGCAATAGGGCCGATGACAGGGATCCCAAGGTACCAAAAACAAATTCCGCCAAGCTGGAACTGTTGGATTGAAGGAGATCAATCAGGTATTGTTCGTCAAACCCTTTCCCAATACCTGTTTCGAGCCGGAAATTTTCCACCAGATAACTGTCAATCTGGACCAGGTAACCATTCAGTTTTTCTCCAACATTCCCGACATCGTTGCTGAAACTTGCGATTTGGAGGATGACGAACGACAAGAAGGCAACCAGCAAAACAATGGAAGCGAAAAGGCAAATAGACGTACTCCAAATCCGTGAAACATTTTTTTGCTCAAGCCAATTGCTCAGCGGTGTCAACAGCCCGGCTATGAGTCCAGCCAGAAACAGGGGTACAAGGATGCTTTGTCCAACTATTAGTACAAAGATGAGGACAATGATCAAAAGCAGGACGGCAAGCGCCTTGAGGTAGGTTGGAAGAACAAAACCAGTTGGATTCATGGTTGGGGCAAAATTAAAAACCGAATAAAGAGCTTGACTGGCAAAGGGAGTTTGTTTACACCGGAGGAAGCGGATAGTTTAAAATTAGTGATATTTTTGAAAGCTAAACCAACAGTCGTGGAAAGGAAGAAGACTTTATTGATCAGGGTTTCATTTATCGTCAGCGTTTTTTTGCTGGCGGTGAAATTTTATTCCTACTTCCTGACCCATTCGACTGCGATTCTAACAGATGCATTGGAAAGTATCGTCAATGTAGTTGCGGCGGCTTTTGCTACTTATAGCATTTACCTCAGTTCACGACCCAGAGATGACAACCATCCTTACGGGCACGGAAAGATTGAGTTCTTCAGTGCGGGTATAGAAGGGGTTTTGATCATTTTGGCGGGTTTGTTTATCATTTACCAAGCGGTCTATAACTGGTTTTTTCCGGTCGCCCTTGTCAATCTTTTTGAAGGCATCGTTTTGGTCACGATCGCTGGCACCGTAAATGGAGTTTTGGGATTTATACTTCAACGCCAAGGCAAAAAGCTAAACAGCGTCACACTTGAGGCGAGTGGAAAACATCTGATTTCGGATGCACTCACCAGCTTTTTGTTGATATTGGGTGTAGTGGTCATTCTTCTGACTGATTTGCAATTTCTCGATTCAGTCATTTCGATTGTCTTTTCCCTTTACATCATTTATTCGGGCTATGGTTTGGTGCGTCGGTCTGTGGCAGGGCTGATGGACGAGGCAGATCCCGCTGCAGTGGAAGCCACGGTGAAAGTTCTAAATGAGAACCGCAGGCATGTTTGGATAGACATCCACAACATGCGGGTGCAGCAGTATGGAGGAGACAGGCATATCGATTTGCATTTGACATTGCCTAACTATTTCAATTTGAAGCAGGTTCATGATGAAGTACATGATGTCGAAGAGGTGCTGAAGGAGAGTTGGCCAGGGGTCATGGAGGTTTTTGTGCATGCCGACCCTTGTATCCCCGAAAAGTGTTGCCATTATTGCCAGGTCGCAGATTGTGCTGTACGAATCAAAAAAAATGATATATTGGTCGAATGGAATGCGGCAAACATGTCGAAGAATCAAAAACACTACCATGATTTACTCCACTAGGTGATCAAAAAAAATCTTCAAAAGTTTGCAATATTTCGAATAATACATTTATCTTAGTATATTCAACAAAAAAAAAGCTATGAACGAGGAAAAACAATTCAGGATACTATTGGCGGTTACATCCGTTGTATGGTTAATTCTTGTGGGGGTCCTCATAGTGATCTGACAAGAATTCAAGGGTTCTGCTGTACCTTAAACAGCAATTGCTTTTCAAATGGATTAAGGAGTTAAAAAGGGGTGCATATAAATGCATCCTTTTTTTGTTTACCGACTGCCAAAATCTCTTTCCTTTTCAATAAACAAGCAGTATTTTTAATCAAAACTCTATTAAACTTTAACCAAACTATAATGAGAAAAATTTTACTCTTCGCCTTCGTGGCGTTATTGGCCCATTCAATTTGGGCCCAAGAAATCGACCATGAAGCCTTCATCACCAAGGCCTTGGATACCAAGACGCCTAGGTATTCTGAGATGGCCCGTCAAATTTGGGAGAACCCTGAGTTGGGTTACCTTGAATTCACCAGTTCAAAGATTTTGGTCGATGAATTAAGGGCTGCCGGATTCAGAGTAGAAACAGGAGTGGCTGAAATGCCGACGTCTTTTGTCGCCACCTATGACAAAGGCGGTCCTGTGATCGGATTTTTGGCGGAATTTGACGCGCTTCCCGGGCTTTCGCAGGACGCAGTTCCTTTCCGTTCAGTTTTGGTGGAGGGAGGAAATGGTCATGGTTGTGGGCACAATCTCTTTGGAACGGCGGTCGTAGCATCTGGAATCGCGCTCAAGGAATGGGTGGATGCCAATAATATTCAAGCAACAATCAAGATTTTTGGTACGCCAGCCGAAGAAGGTGGGGCCGGGAAGGTCTACATGGTGAGGGCTGGATCGTTCAACGGTGTAGACGCAGTCATCAACTGGCACCCTTCTGACAGGAATGCAGCCAATGCTTCCACCTGTACGGCAGTTATGCAGGGATATTTTAAGTTCCGCGGGCAAACCTCCCATGCCGCGGGAGCGCCACAGAGAGGAAGGTCAGCCCTGGATGGAGTTGAAGCAATGAACATGATGGTCAACATGATGCGTGAGCACGTAGACCAAGAAAGCAGGATACACTATGTGATTACTAATGGCGGCCTCGCCGCAAACGTGGTCCCCGATTATGCAGTTGTCGAATATATGGTTCGACATCCTGACGTAACTGAGGTAAAGCAGATGTGGCAGCGGGTCATCAAAGCCGCGGAAGGTGCCGCATTGGGAACAGGTACAAGTGTTGAGGTTGAAGTCGTGTCAGGGATTTATGGTCTTTTACCGAATGAGACCTTGGCAAAAGCGATGCATAAAAGTCTGACTTCGGTCGGTGGTGTGGAATACGATGCTGCCGAGTTGGAATTTGCCAAAAAAATTCAGCAGACATTCAACTCACCTAGGATCCCACCGTTGACGATGGCTAAAGAAATCCAACCTTACCAGTTGACGCATTTTCCAGCATCAACGGACGTGGGTGATGTAAGCTACGTGGTGCCGACAGTTGGTTTGGGTACTGCAACTTGGGTGCCTGGCACGGCTGCGCATACTTGGCAAGCCGTCGCTGCAGATGGGATGACAATCGGCTACAAAGGCATGATGGTTGCAGCAAAAACGATGGCATTGACAGGTAAAGAACTGATTTTAAATCCCTTGTTAATCGAAGAAGCCAAAAAGGAGTTTAACCAAAGACTGGGGGGCTTGGTGTACGAACCGCTGATTGGCGATATGAAACCACCATTGGAGTTCAGGAAAGATCAAAATAAAGTAAAATAAAAAAAGGGCCTCGATGGCCCTTTTTTTATACCAATCCTGCGCGTTTGAGCAGTGCTTCGGGTTTAGGGTCACGACCCCTGAACCGCCTGTAGAGTATCGAGGGATGCTCGCTTCCTCCCGCGGCCAGAATATTCCGCTGAAATGAATCGGCCACTTCTGAATTGAAAACGCCCTTTTCCTCGAAAAACGCAAAAGCATCTGCATCCAAGACTTCGGCCCACTTGTAGCTATAATACCCTGCCGCATATCCACCTTGGAAAATATGCGAGAACGAAGTGCTCATGAGTGTTCCCGTTACCTCGGGCAGCAGCTGTGTCTCCTTCATCCTTTCGGCCTCGAAAGCTGCGATGTCCCCGATTTCGTTTGGAGAGGTGCCATGGTAAGCCATATCCAACAGTCCGAAACTAATCTGCCTTACCGTCTGATAACCTTGTTGGAAGTTTGCTGCTTTCTTTATTTTTTCTATTAAACTCTCTGGAATTGATTCCCCTGTTTCATAATGCTTTGCAAATAGATCCAAACATTCCTTTTCGTAGCACCAATTTTCAAATATCTGAGAGGGGAGTTCCACAAAATCCCAATACACACTTGTTCCAGATAAAGACTCATACGTTCCATTGGCCAACATGCCGTGAAGGGCATGTCCAAACTCATGGAACAATGTTTTTACTTCATTGAATGTCAGTAGCGAGGGTTTCGTTTTGGTGGGTTTGGTGAAGTTGCAGACAATCGATACATGTGGTCTTTGGTTTGTTCCGTTGAGGATCTTTTGGCCACGGTAACTTGTCATCCAAGCTCCATTCCTCTTTCCAGGACGGGGGAAAAAGTCCGCATAGAATACCGCCAAATGTTTCCCGTCTCGGTCCTTTACTTCATAGGCTGTCACTTCCGGGTGGTATTTTGGGATGCTGGTATTCTCTTCGAATGATATTTTGAAGAGTTTATGGGCAGTTTCGAATACGCCTTCGATGACGTTCTCTAACTTGAAGTAAGGCCTTAACAATTCATCATCTATGGCATATCTTTCCTTCTTGAGTTTTTCTGAATAAAATGCAAAGTCCCACTTTTCCAGCTTTTCCAAACCGTCTGATTTTTTTGCGAATTGGGCAAGCTCGTCGACTTCCAGTTCGGCTTTTGGTTTTGCCTTTGCCAACAGGTCCAAAAGGAACTCTTTAACCTGCTTTGGGCTTTTGGCCATGCGCTCTTCCAGTATAAATTCCGCATAGTTTTTGTAACCCAACAGTTGCGCCCTTTCATGCTTCAAGCTCAGCATGTTTTTTATATGTTGTTGGTTATCCAGCGCGTCACCTTTGCAGCATTTGGTATTATAGGCTACAAAAAGTTCTTTCCTAAGGCTTCGGTTTTCGGCATAGGTCATAAACGGGATATAGCTTGGAAACGCCAAGGTGAATATCCATTTTCCTTTTTTACCTTTTTCTTCAGCTGCCTGCGCAGCGGCTTCGATGATTGCTTGGGGAAGACCGGCAAGGTCGGCTTCCTTTTCCAATACCAAATCGTATCGGTTGGTTTCTGCGAGTACATTTTCCCCAAATTTCAATCCCAATTGGGATAGTTCCTGGTCGATTTGTCTCAGCCTGCCTTTTTGTTCCGGATTGAGCCTGGCACCATTTCTCACAAAAGCCTTGTAGGTTTTGTCCAATAAGGTTTTCATTTCCTCGGTCAATGTCAAAGCCTCCCGTTGTTCGTATACTTGTTGGATTCTTTGAAACAGCGCTTCATCCAGCAAGATATCGTTGCTGTGGGCAGTAAGAAGAGGCGATATTTCCCTAGCCAAAGCTTGAATGCGGTCATTCGTTTCAGCACTGTTGATGTTGAAAAAAATCGCTGAGATCGTGTTGAGCTTTTGCCCCGAACGTTCGAGTGCCACGATGGTATTTTCGAAATCGGGAAGTGGTTCTTCCTTTATTTGGGAAATCTCTTTTTTGGCCATTTGGATTGCCTGCGGCACTGCCGGCAAATAATGTTCTTCCTTAATCAGGTCAAAGGGAGCTGTCTCAAATGGGGTATCAAAGGGTGCTAACAATGGATTCATCTGACTTGATTTTGATTGGTAATTACTCAGAATTGGAAGTTTCGTAACGGCTTTTAGTACACAAGGATATAAAAAGCAAGCCAAAGTGCCAATCCTAGACCGTAGCTTACCAGCACGACCTTGGTAGAAATATCCAGGCTTTTTTTACTCACCGTATGGTAGCCCAGCACCATTGCGCCGATATACAGAAGCTCAAAGAGATTGATGGTCTTGAGTGGGTAATGATATTTCTCTGCCACGGATGATGGGTCAATGAGCGAGTAGGCGGAAAGGGGGAAGAAATCACGTATTTCTTGGTAACCCACATCTTCTGTGACCACAATGAAAAACAACATTTTGATGAGCTCAGGCAATAAAAAAATGATATCGGCGACCAATGCAAACTTCCAGATCGCCACAAAGGGAGCCTTGTAACCAAAGGCAAACGAACCCATCCAAATCAACAGAGCGGTCATGGTCACCCGCCAGAGGATCGAAAACGGCGTCCATATATAGCCCAGCGAATTGAAAACGTGAAAGATCATAAAGCCGCCTTCCTCTTCGATTTTTTCATTTCCCGGAACGGCTTCCAGAATCAAGTCGTTTGTAACATACCTGACCAATATGAACAACAAGGAAAGAACGACAAAAAATATTCTTTTGTCGAAATCCAAAAAGCCTTGAATCCGTTCATGAAGTGTAGGTGTCGTTTCTGACATAATATAGAATATTTAAGGCCAAATCTAAACGAATGTTTGGATTTGGCTCTAATTTTGGTGCAAAATTGAAACAAGTATGCATTTTACATCCCGGGTGTTATTGATTTTGATGGTGTTCGTGTCGCCGTTTATCTACGGTCAGCAGCAGCCGTTGGACAAGATCGGGCCCGATAAATCACCTTACCTCCTGCTGGACAAAGGCTTACAGTTCAGGATCACCGAAAACGTCAATGCCCTTTACAATTTTGACTTTGAGACCGCTGAGCGTGGCTTCAAAGTAATGCAATACCAGTATCCAGAGCATCCACTTCCTTATTTTCTGCTCGGTTTGAGTACATGGTGGAAAATAGCCCCGGACGTCGAGAACCAGCGCTATGACGATTTGTTCATCGACCAGATGGATGTTGTGATTGACAAAGCTGAGGCGCTGCTTGATTCAGATCCCGGAAACAAAGAGGCGTCCTTTTTTCTGGCAGGGGCTTATGGATTTCAGGGAAGACTGTACAGTGAAAGGAAAAGTTGGACGAGGGCAACCTTTGCGGGCAAAAACGCACTGAAATACCTCAACCTCAGCAAAGGCGAGGACGAGCTGAATCCCGAATTGCTCCTGGGTGATGCCTTGTTCAATTATTTCTCGGTTTGGATACCGGAAAACTATCCGATCTTGAAGCCTGTGGTTGCGCTTTTTCCAAAAGGAAACAAACAACTTGGCCTCAAACAATTGGAAGATGTAGCCCAAAACGCCTTCTATGCCCGTATAGAGGCGCAGTATTTTCTCTTTAGACTGTATGCTTCGGAAGAAAAGCAACCCTATAAAGCCTTGGCGATCACGGACTACCTTCACGGCAAATTCCCCAACAATCCATACTTCCACCGTTCCTATGCCCGGCATCTGTACACCGTTGGCAGAATCATGGAGGCCAAAGAAGAGTCCGAGGAAATTCTCAAGCGGATAGATGAAGGCTGGACGGGATATGAGGCAAATAGCGGGCGTTATGCGTCTTTCTATATTGCACAATACTACGAACGTGCAGGGGAACGGACCTCCGCGAAGAAGTTTTATCTGAAGACTTTGTCCTATGGTGAGGAGTCAGAAACCCAAGAAAGCGGATACTATCTTTATTCTTTGATCGCCTTAGGCAAGATGGCAAACGAGGATAAAAACAAAGCCCAAGCAAAGGAGTATTTCAACAAAGTGAAGAAGTACGCGAAGCGAAATCATCCCGCTCATAAAGAAGCTCGTGATTACATCAAAAAGAATAAACTTTAATCACATTTATCCGTACCATTGATCATATTTTCAGGAGATAATTTGAATAATTATCCTTACTTGAGAAAAAACGATTGTAAAAATTTAGAAAAATGGACATTCATGTAACAATATTTGGTTTGGATTGCCGTTTTTTGAAGGTATTTACTTTAAAATAAATTTAAATTATATTAATTTTGCGCCACATAATATTTTGAAATTTCTATAATCATGGATAATAGCATCAGAGTGAAATTTGACAAAATTGATCGCAAAATCCTGGAGATTCTTCAGGCTAATGCCAAAATAACTAACGCCCAATTGTCAAAAGATATCGGACTCTCCCCAGCACCGACCTTGGAAAGGGTTAAAAAATTGGAGCAGTCGGGCATCATCAAAAGCTACCATGCCAAGTTGGATCCAGAGAAAATCGGTCTTGGTGTAAGTACTTTTGTGTTGGTGAGCTTGATTGGCCACAACAAGGGAAATATTGATGCCTTTATGAAGGAAATTAATCAGATCGAAGAGGTGATTGAGTGCCACCACATAACAGGTACCGGGGATTTTATTCTCAAGATCATCGCTAAAGATATTACAGCCTACCAAAAGCTGATGTTGGAGAAGGTCAGTGAAATTAAGGAAGTCGATTCCATGCAATCCATGGTGATTCTTTCTACTTTTAAGGACAGCAAAGTATTGCCAATCCCTGCCTAAGCGAAACAAAATTGAAACTTGAAGGGTGGCCCAAAGTCACCCTTTTTTCTTTTTAATGAATCAGATGAAAAACCCTTGGAAGACCAAATCGAAAAAGAAAATCTATGAAAATCCCTGGATAACCTTGGAGGAACACCAGGTTGTCAACCCTTCAGGTCGGGACGGGATTTATGGAAAGGTTCATTTCAAGAACAAAGCGCTGGGGATTATTCCTCTGGATACCGAGGGCTACACTTGGCTTGTTGGACAGTATCGCTATACTTTGGACGAATATGCTTGGGAGATTCCCATGGGCGGTGGGCCGCTTAGCATGGATATCCTGGATTCTGCAAAAAGGGAACTGAAGGAAGAAACCGGATTGACAGCAAAAAAATGGACGCAAATAATGCGAATCCATACCTCCAATTCTGTGACGGACGAAGAAGGATTCGTGTTTTTGGCGGAAGAACTCACACATGGAGAAACCGAGTTTGATGAAACTGAACAGCTGCAAGTGATGAGAATCAAGCTAACCGAAGCAGTTCGAATGGTGATGGAGGGCGAGATCACCGATTCTATATCAATGGCCGGACTACTAAAAGTCGGTCGAATGTTAGGGATTTAAAATTGGATTGAAAATGACCATACAGGCATTTAAGGATAATTTTTCGCAGACGATTACCTTGGCCTTTCCGGTGATGATGAGTCAGCTGGGGCAGGTGTTGGTAGGTGTGGCTGACAGCATGATGGTCGGAAGACTTGGGGCCGAACCTTTGGCCGCTGCTTCCTTGGGCAACAGTATTTTTTATGTTGTCATGATGTTTGGAATTGGCGTTTCTATGGCAATGACTCCGCTGGTAGCAATGGCCGACGGAAAGAAGAATCCCAAACGGATTTCGAGGCTTTTTGCCCATGGTTTCACCATCAATATGGTCACAGGTTTCATGCTTTTTCTGATCATTTTGCTGGCTTCGCCACTCTTGTACCATCTAAACCAACCGGGAGATGTTGTCGAGTTGGCCATTCCCTACTTGGCAATCATTACGTTTTCGCTATTGCCATTTATGTTCTTTCAGACCTTAAAGCAGTTTGTAGAAGGCCTGTCCCAGACAAGGCAAGCGATGTACATCACAATTGTTGCGAACGCCGCAAATGTCTTCCTGAATTGGGTGATGATTTACGGAAACTTGGGCTTCCCGGCATTGGGATTGAACGGAGCCGGCTGGGCGACTTTGATTTCCCGGGTCCTGATGGGATTGATGATGTGGTATTATGTCCGAAAATCAAACCGGTACAAACAGTTTTCGCTTTCCTTTTTCCCAAAGAAGTTGAGTTTCCCGATGGTCAGCAAGATGTTGAAAATCGGCGTGCCTTCAGGCTTTCAGTTCATCTTTGAAGTCGGCGCTTTCAGTTCGGCAGCGATCATGATGGGATGGATAGGGGTGACGGCCTTGGCAGCACATCAGATCGCACTCAATTTGGCCTCAATCAGCTACATGATGGCTACTGGCTTGGCAGCATCCGCTACGATTCGTGTTGGAAATCAACTCGGAAGGAATGATATCCGCACGCTTCGCGAAGCCGGTTTTACCGTGTTCATCATGGTGGCTATGTTCATGTCCGTTTCCGCCTTTATCTTCATCGTCTTCAGGGAATTTCTGCCCTCACTGTATATCGACGATGCCCAGGTAATTCAGATGTCCGCCGTTTTGCTTGTCATTGCAGGATTTTTCCAACTGTCTGACGGGATTCAGGTAGTTGGCTTGGGGGCACTGCGTGGCATGGCAGATGTGAAAATCCCCACGATAGTGACTTTAGTGGCCTATTGGGTGATCGGATTGCCCGGAGGATATGTTTTGGCATTTTCTTTTGGGATGGGGGAAATTGGCATTTGGATTGGCTTGCTTACGGGTCTCAGCATCACAGGTGCCATGCTGCTGTGGAGGTTTCATGTGCTAAGCCGGAAGCTGCTCGTTCGCCGTCAGGCCGATAATTTATCTTTGGCGTAAAATCACTTTTTGTTTTTGTGTCGGATTGCCTATTTTGAAGCATCTAGACAAAACGTTATGAAATTCAAACTCTTGATTTTTGCTGCATTGTTCATGCTGTTTGGGCATGCCTTTGCCCAACATCCCCATATCCTAACCCAGAGAGAACAGGCATCGGTCATAGATCGCTGGTTGGATGAGCGGATTACGACGCTGTTGCCTGGGCTAATGGACAGGGCTAGTATAGACATGTGGGTCATCATTTCCCGCGAGTACAATGAGGATCCTGTTATCAAGACTTTTCTCCCCGCCACATGGCATGCGGCACGCCGCCGGACCATGCTTTTGTTGTACAAAGCCCCAAATTCCAATACCGTTGAGACTTTGGCGGTCGCCCGTTACGATGTAGGCAAATCATTTAAGCGGGCTTGGGACCCTGATTCCCAACCCGACCAGTGGAAGCAATTGGCTGAGCTGATCACGGCTCGTAAGCCTCAGAAGATCGGTTTGAATTTTGCCAAGGACTTTGGTCATGCCGATGGGTTGAACCTCACGGAGTACAACAACCTTTTGGCGTATTTGCCGAAGGATTACCATCAAAAAGTCGTATCAGCACAGAATCTGGCTGTAGGATGGCTCGAAACCCGCACACCCTTTGAAATGGCCACTTATCGTCATTTGCAAGAAATTGCACAAGATATCATTTCCGAGGGGCTGTCTGAAGCTGTAATCACCCCAGGAGTAACCACCACGGAAGATGTGGTTTGGTGGTATCGCGAGCGTATCAAAGAACTTAAATTGGACACTTGGTTTCATCCTTCGGTGGATATCCAAAGGGCCGATCCAAGTTCCCAAGAGCATTTGAGGTCGTTTGCAGTCAAGGCAGCAACTGAGGTCATCATGCCTGGAGATGTGCTTCATATTGATTTTGGGATCACTTATCTCCGTTTGAATACAGATACACAGCAGCTTGCCTACGTCTTGAGACCCGGTGAGGACGAGGTCCCACAGTACCTTCACGATGCGTTCAAAGTCGGCAACAGGTTGCAGGATATACTCACTTCCCAATTTGTTACTGGAAGGACCGGAAATCAAATATTGAGGGAGGCACGCAAAATTATGGATGCAGAAGGCATCAAGGGCAGCATTTACTCACATCCGCTTGGTACACACGGACATGCTTCCGGACCTACCATCGGCATGTGGGATAATCAGGGCGATACTCCCGGTGCGGGCGATTATCCCCTCTACCCAAACACTGCCTATGCGATCGAGTTGAATGCGGTGGTTTTTGTAAAAGAATGGAACAAGGAACTTCGCGTTATGCTGGAAGAAGGGGCCTTTTTTGATGGAGAGAAAGTAACCTATTTCAATGGAAGACAGCGGGAAATGATGACGATACCAAGAAAAACATCCTTTTTGAAAAACCAGGATTGAAAAAAGTCGAAAATTGGCAAAACCCCTACCGGAAGATCGAAGTCTGGTAGGAGTTTTTTGCCACGTTGTCCTGGATTTGGATCAATATGCCGTTGGTAACAAGAAAATGGGCCATTGAATACAGCACAATAGTGGAGGCATAAAGCAGTAAATTGGTCGAATAGAAGTCGATTGCCGTAAGTGATGCGCTCATGATGAACAGGAATGCCCCTGAAAAAACCGATATGAAGCTTTTCTTGCTCACATAGAATCTTCTCGAAAGCGCCAACAAAAAAACCGTATCGGCGAAAATGGCATATATCAGACTTGGTGTGAACAATTCATTTGTTTGCCTTAGGATATGATAGGTATAGCCAATCAAGACAATTCCGATGATAATTTCTGGTAACCTTTGACTAAGTGAAATCGGAGCTAAACGATTGCCCATCCGCATCGAATGAATGTAGAGTAACCCATAACTGGTCTGTGCTGCTACGAAAGTGCAAATCCCCAAGGTCTTGAAAAGACTTCTTTCCACGTCCATCAGCATCAGGAAATCCCCAAAAAAAGAAAAAGTGGTAGCCACAAGCGCCAGCGGCATCAGCATGTCCTGGTTTTTCCTGAAGTTTTGTGCCAGTCCAAAAATCAAAATCGGCAGCGTCGTAAGGTTGAAAAAAATAAAGGCCGGATTTTTATCTAAAAGAATGAATACCACTGTCACGAAGACAGAGGCGAAATAAATCATTGAAAACTTTTTACTCCACAGAATCATATTGTTTCCAAGCTTCATCGGCTGAAATTACGATTCTTTTCAAATTTGTTGAAGTGAAGAATTCAAAAAAAATGAAATATACTTTTATGTAATGTATATTTTAATTTTTTATTCGATTTTATCCTTACTCGCTAAGGGGGGTTATGATGATTTTACCATGTGCTATCAAAAAAATCGGTCATAAATCGAAGAATAGGCATTTTTTGCCTTTTGGAATCAGGAACAAAAGAAAAAAGGCCAAACCCGCTGTCACTGCCCCAACTCCAAAAGCCAAAGGGAAGTTCTCGGCCTTGTTGGAATGCACGATGGCTGAAAGGAACGCGCCGATGCCGATTCCCGATTCCAGTGCAATATACATCGTCGCCAAGGCCCTCCCCCGAAACCTGTCCAAAGATAGGTCTATCGTCCAAGCTGAGATAGTCGGCGAGTTCATCCCAACAGCAGCACCAAAAATCACCCCACCCAGTAAGAATGTCAGCTTCGAATCTGCAAACCCAATCATCAGCATGGAAACAACCATTGAAAAAGTAGCTACTTTCATTACCGGAATCCTGCCGTATTTGTCTGAAGTTCGTCCTGCTATGATGCGGATGCCGAGGGAGGAGAGCGTAAAGACGGCGAAAAACAATCCTTTGTTGGCAATGCCCAAATGCTCCGAAAAATCCGGCGTGATCGTCAACACGATCCCAAAAGAAAACACGGCGAGGAATAAAATCAACGAGGGAGTCAATACCCGTTTTTCGATGATTTCGTGGCGATTGAGACGGAGCAAGCCGGGCTGGAACGGTTTCTTGTCCGTAACGGTTTCCTTCAGCCTTACCAAAATCAATATTGAAAGTATGGAAGTTGCTGCCGAAGCATAGAACAAAGGCTGGATTCCCCAGATCGAACCGATATAGCCACCCAAGGCTGGACCTGCGGCCATTCCCAAAGAACCAAACAGCGATTGGATGCCCATGGCCTCACCTCGCCTTTGAAATGGAACTATGTCTGCTACATAGGCGGATGTCCCTGTCGGTGTGAAACCGGTACTAAACCCATGCAAAAACCTCAAGAACAAGAATCCAGATACCGTCGCGAGTACGGGATACAATAGACTGGAAAAAAAGGAAACCAAAGCACCGAAGACCATCACGGGAATCCGCCCGATTTTGTCGGCCAATTTGCCACTGAATGGTCGCGATAACCCTGCTGATACCGTAAAAAGCGCAATGATCAGCCCTTTGTACTCTTCTCCTCCCAACGACGACAGATAGGCGGGAAGCTCGGGGATAATCATATTGAAACTGGCGAAAAAAAGAAAAGAACTCAAACAGAGCAGCGCAAAGTCCAAAGTGAAAAAGCTGGGCAGGATGCGCATGTTTGAGTTCTTCCTTTAATTCAATCTGGTAGACCTGTCAATTTTGGTTGGCTTCTTCCTCACTCTGTGCCAGTAGGTATGCCTTAATGAAGTCGTTCAATTCTCCGTCCAGCACGCTTTGCACATCTGAAGTCTCGTAGCCGGTTCGGGCATCCTTGACAAGTTTGTAGGGATGGAGCACATAGTTGCGGATTTGCGAACCGAAGTCGATTTTCATTTTCGACGATTCGATCTTGGCCCGTTCTGCATTTCGTTTTTCCATTTCCATTTGATAAAGCCTCGATTTCAACATCTGCATGGCTTTTTCCCGATTGGCCAATTGGGAACGTTCTACCTGGCAAACGACAACGATGCCGGTGGGCTTGTGGGTCAGCTGCACCTTGGTCTCGACTTTGTTCACATTTTGGCCTCCAGCACCACCCGAACGGGAAGTATGGAAATCGATGTCCGCAGGATTGATGTTGATTTCTATGGTGTCGTCCACCTCAGGATACACATATACTGATGCGAATGACGTATGTCTTCTGCCATTGCTGTCAAACGGGGAAACACGTACCAAACGATGCACGCCGATTTCGGATTTCAAGAAACCGTAGGCCAATGGACCTTCGAATTCCAAGGTCACAGACTTGATACCAGCAACTTCACCTTCTTGGAAATCGACTTCCTTAACTTTGTAGCCGTTTTTCTCACCCCACATGATGTACATTCTCATGAGCATCGAAGCCCAATCGTTGCTTTCCGTGCCACCGGCACCGGGGTTGATTTCCATCACGGCGCTGAGTTGGTCTTCCTCACTACTGAGCATTTTTTTAAGCTCGAGTTCCTCCACTTCTTTAAGCGCCTTTTTGTATTCGGCCTTGATTTCCTCTTCGGTCACTTCCTCGGCGGAATAGAACTCAAACAGCACGTCCAAGTCTTGGATGGCCTTGTCCACGGATTCGTATGCAGTAGTCCAGCCTTTTCGGACTTGGATCTGTTTCATGATTTTCTCCGCTTCAGCAGCATCGTTCCAGAAATCCGGCTGCGAAGAAACCGCCTCCAAATCGTCTATTTCAGCTTTCTTCTTATCGTAGTCAAAGATACCTCCTCAAAGCCGAAACGCGGGCTTTCAAGTCTTTCAACTGTTCTGATGTCATAAAATGATTGATTTTTTTGAGGTGCAAAAGTCGGCAAAATTTGTTTCTAAACCTATTCCGAATCAATTCCCATAGAGAATCACCGCTTGGATTTTGTTTTTACCCTTGTGCTTGAATGTTTTGTATTGCATTTTGGAAATGACAAATCCTCCCACGATCAGTCCGCCGGAAAGCGGCAAGAGATCGCTCGCTTGGGAAAGGTCACCCTGCTGGTATAGACTGTTGATTGTGGTTGTGAGCAGCAAAATTGCCCCGGCACCCATCCCCAGGTAGGCCATGTTCCTGACGGTGGCGTTCCTTGGATCTTTATTCCTGATGTCAATGGCTGTGATGTCGGCAGGACGCAGTACATTTTCCTTCAATACCACCAAATCGGGCTGGATGTCCACAATTACGTCAGTGATGAGAAAGTCAAACTTTGTGGACTTGTAGCTGATCTCTTCCCCAATTTCAAAAGTCAGCCTTGACTTTTCCTTGGCACCATGCTGCAACAACAGGAATCTTTTCGATTCTTCTTGCGCAAACGTCCGCAGGCAGAAAAGGCAAAACGAAACCAACAACAGGAGCAAAGGCCGAACAGCAAGCGCCATGATTCTGGGATTTTTATTGGGAAGATGGGTGAATATAAAAAAGAAAAGGCCACCCAAAAGCGGATGGCCATGTAGATTTTCTAGACTTTTATGATCCAACCCCGCGAATCTTCCTCCCGTCCGTATTTGATATTGTCAAGCGTTTCCAAAACCCGGTACGAAAATGAATCGGCTGGCTTCGAAGGCAACCCATAGTCCGTACCGTAGATGTTGATCTTGTAAATCTGGGCGATCGTGGCGGCGGTTCCGGTCCCGAAAGCTTCTTGCAGGGTATTTTGCTGGATCGCTTTTTCCAATTCTTCCACGCTGAGGAATCGTTCTTCAACCTGCATTCCCCAATCCCGCGCAATCTTCAGCACAGAATCTCGTGTGATTCCTTTCAGGATTGTTCCGGTGTGCGTAGGCGCTGTAATGAGGGTATTGTTGATGATAAACATCACGTTCATGGTACCGCTTTCCTCGATGAATTGGTGGGTTTTGCCATCTGTCCACAGCAATTGCTCGTAACCTTGTCTCTGTGCCAAAAGGGCTGGATAGAGGGACGCAGCGTAGTTTCCGGCCGCTTTTGCAGCACCTGTACCTCCTTCAACTGCGCGGGTATAATGTTGTTCGACTTTCACTGCCACCGGCTTGGAATAGTAGTGTCCCACGGGGCAGGTGAAGATCATGAATTTGTATTTCTCAGATGGCTTCACGCCGATGTAGTCATCGGTTGCAAAGATGAAAGGACGAATGTAGAGCGAGTACCCAGGCTTATTTGGAATCCAATTCCGATCTAAATCCAACAATTGCAGCAGGCCTTCCATAAATATCTCCTCGGGAAGCTCGGGTATGCACATGCGTGCAGCAGATTCGTTGAGACGTTTTTGGTTGGCGTCAGCCCTGAACAGTAGGATTTCGCCGTTGTCGTTTTTGTATGCTTTCATTCCCTCAAAAATGGATTGGCCATAATGGAGGGTAGCGTTCGCAGGATTCAGGGAGAGCGGTGCGTAGGGCTCAATGCGGAGATCGGTCCACTCGCCATTCACATAATCGGCCACAAACATGTGGTCACTGATGACTTTGCCAAAAACCAAATTGTCAAAATCGGTTTCGTGGATTCTGGAATGGTCGGTCTTTTTGACCTCGATCTGTAAGGTTGTTTTCATGGTATTATAGTCTTGGCTTCCAAGTCACTTCTTCGACTCCCAAATCTTGGGCGATGAGACGACCAAGCACAAAAAGGTAATCAGAAAGCCTGTTTAAATATTTCACAATAATCTCGTCCACGTGTTCCGTTTCCATCAGATCGATGACACAGCGCTCGGTTCGTCTGCAAACGGTACGCGCGATGTGGCAAAAGGACACAATTTGATGGCCTCCGGGAAGAATAAAATGTCTCAAAGCCGGAAGTTGGGATTCCATGGTGTCGATTTCTTTTTCGAGCAATTCCAAATCCTCTTCGTGGAGGTCGGGCCGCCTCACATTCTCCTTGCCGGGCTCTGTAGCCAAAGTCGCCCCAATCGTGAACAGACGGTCCTGAACTTCCTTTAATACGGCCTCCCTTGGTTTGTTGATTTCTTGGTCGCGCAGCAAGCCAATGTAGCTGTTCAGCTCATCGACCGTCCCGTAGGCATCGATTCGTCTGTCAGATTTGGAAACACGTCTTCCTCCCAAAAGCGAGGTTTTTCCGGTATCGCCGGTTTTGGTATAAATTTTCATAAGAAAATGATCCCCTTGGATCCTTTTCAACGGGGTCGGTAAAAATAACACATAGGAGCCAAAATTCCTGCATGGATTATTCCACCGGAACCAAGGCCTTGCCGCGGGTCGGATTGGGGTTAAGTGTATCGGATTCGACAAGCCCGTCCCGAAGGCGTACCACGCGGTGTGCATAGTGCGCGATGTCGTCTTCGTGGGTTACCATGATGATGGTATTTCCTTTTTGGTGCAGCTCGTGGAAAAGCTCCATGATGCCGTGTGAAGTCTTGGAATCCAAGTTTCCGGTAGGTTCATCCGCCAGTATGATGCTGGGATTGTTGACCAAGGCCCGCGCTATGGCGACCCTTTGCCTTTGACCACCCGAAAGTTCGTTGGGTTTGTGGCCAACGCGGTCTGCAAGTCCCACGTTTTTCAACGCCTGAAAAGCCATTTCGGTACGGTCGGATTTGTTGTATCCCGCATAAATGAGCGGTAGGGCTACATTGTCCAGGCAACTTGCACGGGGCAACAGGTTGAAGGTCTGGAAAACGAAGCCGATTTCTTTGTTGCGGACCTCAGCCAATTCGTTTTCGGTCATGTCACTGACGTCCTTGCCGTTCAGGATATAGGTGCCCGTCGTGGGTGAGTCAAGGCAGCCAATGATATTCATCAGGGTGGATTTGCCGGACCCCGAAGGACCCATGAAAGCCACGTATTCACCTTTGTTGACGATGATGGATATGGATTTCAAGGCTTGAACCAGCTCTTCACCCATTCGGTAGGTTTTGCTGATGTTGATGGTTTCGATAATCTTTTTCATTCGAAATAAACGGTTGTTAAATAGTTGGTCCTCAAAAACAATATTTCCAAATTACGGAAAAAGTTATCATAAGTTTTCCATCTGAAGCCTTTCAATTTGTGAAATTGTCAGCCACCCCTGCATTTCCACCAAGACACTGCTGCCGTAGTTGTCCATGCCGATTTTCCTGCTTTGCTTCACAAACATGATCCAAAGCTTCGGGTCTTTGTTGAATTGGATGGCATCCTGCAGGATTTCATATTTCCGCAGTTCATCGGGCTCTTGGCTGATTTTCTTCATGACCAAAGGCGTCCAATAGGCATTTCTTTCCAAACCCAAATCCGGGCGAAATAGCTTGGCAATTTTCTCACCCGGGCTTTCGGCATTTTCATCCTTGACGAAAGCATACCATGCATCAAGATCGCTTTCCGTCCAGGTGGAATTCGGGGCGGTCATGATGAAGTTCTTTACCTTTCCAAAGTCAGCTTCACTCAGCCAATGCATTTTGTGCAGCAGGATCAAATAGGCGAATTCCGCCTTCAGGGTGGGGTTTTCGATCAGGTCAAAGCCTACCAGGAAATCCTCCGGCATTTGACGGTGAAGCATTGACAATATTTCAAAATAGCGCACCTTGTCGTTTGCTAGCAATTGCCCGGACTCATTCCATTGCATCCATTCGGGAAAAGGGATTCCAAGCTTCTCCTTGATTGCCAAAGCAAGTGGTGCTTTACCTGCGAAATACATCACCGCCAAATGTTGCGGCTGAAACGTCTGATATCCTTTTTGGAAAGCGATTTCCAAATCCACCGCTGCCTTCTCAAAATCGAGCTGTGAAATCAGCACATTTCCGGCGATGCCGTGATAGTATCCTGCTGACTGCGGAAACTGCTGCGAAATCCCGTTAAGGTATTTCAGGGATTCGTTGATATGGTTGTCAGCAAGGCTGCGAATCACCCTTGTCTCGCGGTATTCCAATTCCTCGAAGCTCATTTGCGGCTGCGCGATCAGACTATCCATCAAAGCCAAATCTGGTTCCAATGCACGGGAAGCATGGTTGGACCATTGGTTTCTGAGGAGTGAATTTTTCAATATTTGGTTGTCGGGAAGTGACTCCGTGTTAAGGTTGGTTTCACTGAGGTTTCCCTGTAGATTCTGTGTGGCAAGGTAATTTACCTGTGTCACCAAGTCCTTGGAAGGCCTTTCAATGATTTGGTCCAGCTTGCCATGCTTTGCCCGCAGCGCCAGCAGGTTTGCTTCTGCGGTGACATTGCGGGACTCCATGTTTTCCAACAGGCTGATCGCATCATCGGCTTTGCCGGCGCGGGATTGAAGCAAGGCGAGGTTGTTGATGAGATAGGGATTGTTTGGAAAAAACTTCAGTCCTTCCTGCAGGTAGAACATTGCGGCGGGAAGTTTTTCTTGTTGGAAGAGCTTGGACGCCAAGAACAGAATGTTCGGGACATTAGGCACAAAATCAAAGCTTTGTGTCAGGTTTTCCATGCCCAGGGAGGATTGATTCAACCCAAAGCGAAGGTGCGCGGCGGCGTTTTTTGCCTTGTCGTTTTTGCGATAGAGTTCCCAGGAGTTTTCGTAAAGGATCGCCGCTTCCAAGGGTTTTTCCACTTGATAGTAATAATCAGCGGCAATGTTCGTGTTGGCAGCGGAAAGCTGCACGCCGATGACGGCTTCCGCAAAAATGACCATCACCACCAGGCCCATGATTGCACCAATCCGCATGTGGAAATAGGCGAAGAACTTAGGCTTGAATAGGACCTTGTCTACGTCCTTTCCCGAATTGAGTACATCGGAGAAATTCGCAAACAGGTAAAGTGAGAACAGCACGCTCAACACGATCTGGGAATACAGGAAAATATGGGTCAAGAATTCGTACAAGGGCTGGTTGCCGTTGAATTGGGCATAAGCCCAGGTCCAAAGTACCATCGCAAACCCGGTCCAATAGAAGGCTTCCCCAATCGCAGGGTGGCCATAGGCTTGCGGGCTTTGCTCGATTTTCAACTTGATCACCCAATGCCCAATCACCCCACAAAACAACATCAACAAACCGGGCATTACGGTCGGGAAGGGGAGGTTGATGCTACCCATTTGGCTCAGGAGCGTGAACAATACCCAGAGGAAATAAAGAAAAGCTACCAAAAGGATATGCCAGGAAATTTTGATGCCGGTTCCTTTGTTCAAGCGGATAAGGAACACGCTGGTTCCCGCCACAAACACGTATCCGATATGCAGGAGAAAAAGCCCACCGCTGATGGCTGCTATGAAGGAAGCGTTTTCCGCCAACCAAAGCACGGGATCACTAATCGGGGAAAGGCTGATCAAAGTAAAAAGTGTGATTGCCGTAGTGACCAAAAGCAGGCCAAACCGACTCCAGATTCCCCATTGAACTGCATAGAAGGCGAGTGCTACGGTCGGTAGCAGCGTACCGGCCAACAGGCCGATCAGGGCATAATTGCTGGAGATGGCCCCGATATTGAGTCCATTGACCCCGCTGAAAGCAAACAAAAGCATCGTTGCTCCGGCTGCAGCAATGAAATAATTCCGCTTCAAGGTACTGATCAAACTCAGGCCAATGACAAAAATCAGCCATGCGATCGCTCCGTAGACTTTTCCAACGAGCGGAAATCTGGATGGACTCAGGGATTCAAATTGCTGAAAGACGAGGAAATTGTCCATGTCCACTGCAAACAACTCACCACCGAGTGATGATAGTTTGATGGGAACGCTGATGGCCTCCTTGAAAATTCCCGGGACAATTGGCATAATGTTGTCCCCCCAATAGAACACGGACCACAAAAAGCATAGGCCCCCGATGATTACCAAGGTAAGCAGAAGACCTTTCATCCAAATAAAATCCCGGGTAGTCGAAGACTGATTTGGCATTATTCGAGCACCTTTGGAACCCTGAAATAGTCAGCATCCCGCTGTGGGGCATTTTTGAGTCCAGCCTCATGGGAAAGATGCTCACCCGTCACGTCCTCCCGCATCACATTGACCTCGGAAGACATGGTGGTCAACGGCTCGACGCCGGTAGTGTCGACCTCGTTGAGTTGTTCCACCCAATCCAGGATTTGGGTCATGTCTTTTTTCATTTTATCGGCACTTTCGGCATCGAATTCCAGCCTGGCCAAATGCGAGATCTTCTTGATGGTATCTAAGTCAATTTTCATGGGATTTGACAGGAGTTTTGTCAGTTTCCAGCAGGTGGTTGTCAGACCAAATCTGGTTTTGTATGATTTCGTAGCACTTTTCCCTCAGTTCGGGCAAGTCTTTGTGCGTCATTCCCGTGGTTTCTAAAGGCTCATGGATGACGATTTTTCCAGCTTTGAAGTTGAGGAGTAGCCTGCCATCATCGGGTAAAATTAAATGATTGTAGGATAAGGTGACAGGAATCAGGGGGATTTGTTTGTCGATGGCCAGCGTGAAAGCGCCGTCCTTGAACCGGTTCATGTGGGGAGGTTTGCCGGTTGTAATTCCTCCCTCGGGAAAAATCACAATGCTGCTGCCCTTGTCGATGGCCCTTTTGGCACGGATGAGTACTTCGCCTCGGCTCTTGACGCTCGAGCGGTTGACGGCGATATGGAGTTTTTTGAAATAGTATCCAAACAGCGGCACTTTCATGATGGAGCTTTTGCCGACAAAGACCACATCTCCGGGGATAAAACCCATCATCGGAATGTCGATATAGGAAAAATGGTTGGCGGCAAATACATAGGCTTGGCCTTTGCGGATATGGGATTTCCCTTCGATACGAACGGGCTTGAAGATCAGGAAGAAATAGGCGGTGGCCCAGAATTGGTTGATTTGGCGCCCAAACCGTTCCCAACCAGGCACCCAAATACAGACCAATAACAAGGGGAACATGGCCAAAAATGAAACCACAAACAACAAGCCTGCATAGATGGTGTAGATTCTTCTCAGGATCAGCATAGGCTTATTGGTTGACCATATGGTTGGCGACTTTGACAAAATAGGCTATCAATGCTTCACGGATTTCGGTGTCCATGTCGATTTGGTCGATGCTGTTCAGCATGCAGTCCAGCCAGATGTTGCGCATATTCCCGTCGATGGGCCATTGGAAATGCCTGCGGCGCAGCATGGGATGGCCTCTTTGCTCCAGGTACGTATGCGGTCCTCCGAATACATGGCTCAGGAACCAAAACAGCCTTTCTTCTGCAGGAGCAAGGTCTTCCGGATAGAGCTTCCGCAGTTCGGGCTTCAGCCCGACATGTTGGTAAAAATGCCGGACCAAATCCCGCACCTTTTCTTCTCCCAAAGCTTCATAGATATTGACTTCCATCGCAAATTATCGGTGGCTGCAAAGGAAAGCAGAATCCCAAAAAATCAAAAGGCTATTGAAAATATCCTGTTCTATGGACGAGCGTTATTGTTGGAGTCCGAGGTATCAGGAGAGATCAAATAGGGTGTTTGTGTTGTTTTTTGATTTGTTCGACCCCGTTGGGGTCGTGGGGAATCGAATCCGGTCCGTTTTTCCCATGGGTTTCACCCATGGCTATTGAGAGGTTTGACCCTTTCAGGGTCATTTTTGGGGTTCGGAAATTGTGGAGCTGTATGTCCTCAAATTGAATAGTTTGACACTGCTCATGCAGGCAAGCCTTTCAGGGTCGGGTTTTTGATCTGAGTTTCTTAGCAACAAATGACCACGAAGTGGTCTAACCTTTCAATAGCCCCCGGTTGCACCGGGGGATTGGGGAACGTTCGCGGTATGGAAACAACCCCAACGGGGTTGAACGATTTCCGAAATCAGTCTTTACAGCAAATACTTCGGGTCAAACCCAATTTCATGTTCTTCCAACAAAGCCGTGTATTCATCCAAAAAGGTGACCTTTTGGTGATGATCTTCCTGATTTTTGATGTATTGGATCAATCGGTCTTTTGATTTGATTGATTCTGAAAAGGCGCCGTATCCGTCTTGCCAGCCTTTGAAACTTGGAAAAACCGCCTCTCTCATGATGAAATCGCTGCTAGCCAGCTTGATGTCCTTGACCAAGGCTGCAATTGAAATGGTAGTATTGACATGGGTTAGAATATGGATATGGTCCTGCATGCAATTGATCCGATAGAGATGGCAGTTTTTGTTGGTGAGCAGATGGTGAATAAAAGCCAAAAGTCTTTTTTTCTCAGAAAGGACAATAGTGGGTTCCCGGTTCTTCGTGGCAAAAACGATGTGGTAGATTAATTGGGAGTAGGTGCTCACAGCTTATTGTATTCGGATGACTGACAGCATGGAATTTAGTCTTTTTTTAGAATGTATCAAATAGTTCGACCCCTTTGGGGTCGTTGGGATCGGAACGGTGTGATGCGTTCCACGGGCGGCGGCAGGTGGCTATTGAGAGGTTCGACCCTTTTAGGGTCATTCTTACCTTTACCGCCTTGTTTCGATCAATGATGACGGAGTGGTCCAACTTTTCTATACCTGTCCGCGGTGGCGTGGCCCCCGGTGGTTTTGAAAATTATTGGGATGGGGGAACGTGAAATTCAATGGGATGGCACCAACCCAGTCCACACACCCAATTCCACGCTCCTTGATGCCAAAAAACACTCAGAAACTCTTCCCAATCGAAAGCTTAAATCCTCTATTGAATTCGGTACTGCTATCCGACGTGATATTCGTGAGACCATGTTCATAGGTGAGCTGTACATTGAATCCCAACCCCATATTCACCCCTAACCCGACAATACCTGCTAGATCGAAAGTATTGTAAGAATCCCTGAGGACTTCCCTTTCATCGACTATTTTGTCGCCGTTTGACCGGATCACTCGAACGGAATTTAACAAGAATGAGGGTTGCGCGCCAAACA
Organism: Mariniradius saccharolyticus AK6; assembly: GCF_000330725.2. GTDB lineage: Bacteria > Bacteroidota > Bacteroidia > Cytophagales > Cyclobacteriaceae > Mariniradius > Mariniradius saccharolyticus. The sequence goes on from NZ_AMZY02000003.1 coordinate 241,337, forward strand.
GTAGAAAGACTGACTTTGAAGCGTTGTATTTGACCAAAAGAGGGATATCCAAATAGCTGTTTCTACTTCTTGCCGAGGCTGGTAGGCCAACAAAACTGATTTCTGAGCCCTTGGTAGACCATTGTAGTCCCGGCTCGAAAGTGAATTTTCCCTCCATCGGGACTTGATAGTATCCCCCAATATGGTATCCCACTACAAAAGCATTGGGTTCGAAACTATCCCCACCCACCGTAGTGAAGCTCGGGCCAAACCTCAGGCCAAATTGCGGGGATTGCGCCTCTGCTGCTGCGATTAGGATGATGCAAAGGAAAATAGCAATCGAAAATCTCTTTATCATCTCAGATATATTTTAGCTGTACGCCTAAAGTAATTGGTTTCGGTTGAAAAAAAAATGGATGTTCTTGATTCGTAACTTTGGGTCCTGATTCAAAGTGCAGATTTTTTTTTCAATTTTTTCCCCGAATAATCACCGCACAGGAGCATTCAAACAGTTGGGTAGCATAAGTAAAAATGGCAGGGCTTTTTCATATTTCAAATCGGGATATTCCAAACCCAATGCCCTGATGTTGTTATAATAGGTTTGGTGGTGCAGGTAGTACATCTTTTCAATTTGCAAATACCATGCTTTTTGCCCCAACTTCTCTGCCAAAAACCATTTTTCGATCAAGCGGGCACAGCGGCCATTGCCATCATTCCAGGGATGGATTTTGACAAACACCAAGTGGATCATGGACGCGTAATAAAACACTTCCTCGATTTCCATAGGCTTGTCCAACAGCAAAGCAATGTCCTCAAAAAAACGGCTCATTTCGCTTTCCACCTGTTGAGGCGGTGCGGCGACATATTCGATGCGTCCATCATCCGTGGCAACATACCTGTTTTGTTTGCGGTATTTTCCCTGCCAAGCGGATGCTAGGAGATGCCTGCCCAATAAACGGTGCGCTTCCTTGACGTTTTTTTCATTCAAGGGATTGTCTTGGGCAAATAGGTATGCACCATACAAGTCGTCTATTTTCTTGGTGTAATCGGGCTGAAAAGCTATGCCCTCCCTTTTATGCTTGATATAGCTGTCCAACTCAATGGCCTCTCCCTCGATTTTGCTGCTGAAGACCGATGCCACCGATATATAAAAGCTGAAATTCGGGGTCGACAATGCCGCATCCTCCAAGCTTTCGAAAGCCTGGCGCATTCCACTTGGCAGCTCCCCAAGATAAGCATCCAACAAAACGGGGGTTATGATCTTCAAATCCATTTGGGTAGTGTTTGAAAAGGAGTGGGGGAGTGGTGAGTTGGCTTGTCTTAATCTCCTTTTTCTTATTTAAAACGAACTATAAATTCCACGAAATTGAACTGCGGAATTATAAATCCTTCCAAGTCAAGGATATGGAAATTTTACTTGATATTTAGAAATCTCAAAATGTAATCTCTACTTTTTCCTTCTGGAAGATGGAAAATTCGAAATTCGTTTTTCGTATTTACAGTAAATTCCAAAATACTTGGATCTAATTTTTCCACACTGACGACATAGATGAAAAAGAAACCATTTATTGTAAATAGGTAGGCCGATTGGTTTTGAAATTCAAATTTTCTTGGTGGCCCATTTATACTTTTTAAGTTTAACTCCTTATCATGAGGCATGTAAATTAAAATCGGAAACTCGTTATTTTTTCCAGGATTTTGTTCAAAAAGCATTTTTCTCAGAATCTCCTCATAAGGTCCAAGGGAAACCTCCTTAAAAAAAGGGCGAGATGAAATACTAGCCCTCCACAGGATACTAAGTAGGAACAACTTGAATTTTCTATAGTCAACATTTTTAATTATCGTATACACCGAGCCTTGTGGGTTGTGAACATTTCTAATCTCTGGCGACGATTTTTTTGAAGCAAATCCAGCATAGAAGACCTTGTGGCCATATTTGTCTAAGCCACCCAATACATTATTATCACATTCACTACATAGTATTCCTTTGTCGAACTCTCCAGTAAAGATTTTTTTTGGTTTCTCTATTCCAGATCTAAGCTCCAAGTTCGAAGTTTGAATTAGGGAGTTATTCTCATCCATTACTGCCCTAAAAAAAGAATTGGGAATTACATGTGATTTGTTCAACAATTCCCTCTCCTGATTGCAAAGCTTACACTTGCCAATTTTCATTTTCCACCCCCTTCCACTACCCCCACGCCCTCCTTCATCCACCCATCCAATACGAAAGCCCATTTCGAATAGGTGATTGCATTTGATGAATTCGGCTTTGGACTGTATTGACATATGCTCAATGGATGGGGAAATAACTGGTTCTCGATAGCTTGAAGATAATCAAAAAATCGAATTGCGTTTGAATTGGAGGTTTTGGACTTGGAATTGCAGTGGGCGTTATTGAAAACCATTGAAGTGGTTTTGGGAATCGGGTTTTATCGTCCTGCATAGCCCACGGTTTAAACCGTGGCTTATGGACGGGAGCACTGAATGGATTTATCCATTTTTTCAAATTTTCGCGGTATTAGATTCAAAACACTCGAATTCCGATTTGGTCTCAAGCCAATTTCTTATGGCGGTCAAGTCCTGAAATAAGTTGACACAA
>NZ_AMZY02000002.1 GCF_000330725.2 Mariniradius saccharolyticus AK6
CACGGTGGTTCGATTCCATCCCCGACCTCAATCATTTTTCTTTTTCTTGGTAAGAATAAATCCAAGCTTCTGAGAAAATAGTTTGTGGTGGATAATGTCCTAAAAAAAATAGCAGCAGTATCCAAAAAAGCAGATTAAAAGGTCGGGTGGCCGAGTGTCAGGCAAGGGTCCGCAAGATTCTATACGGTGGTTCGAATCCATCCCCGACCTCAGAAATTTCAAAGAAATTCTTATTTTTGTAAACCTTAGTCTCCAAGATTGGGTTAAATTATAAGTCGAAACTGAAAGCGGTACCTCATAAAATCCGGTTGTAAAACGAATCGAGATTGAAGAATTCAGCTATCAAGGTCGGGTGGCCGAGTGCGAGGCGAGGGTCCGCAAGACTCTTTACGGTGGTTCGAATCCATCCCCGACCTCATAGAGCCCTCATGAAATGGGGGCTTTTTCTTGTCACCCGTGTTGGCATGATTTTCAACTATTCTTTCTGGGTGCAAGGGAAATACCACCACAGGTTTTGCAATCAAGGACGAATTGCCTACATTTGCATTCCGAAAAACAAAGGGTCGCGTGGCCGAGTGGCTAGGCAGAGGTCTGCAAAACCTTGTACAGCGGTTCGAATCCGCTCGTGACCTCAAAAAAGCATCCGCGAAAGTGGGTGCTTTTTGCATTTTATAGTGATTAGTCTGGGTTTGGGGATCTAATTCTTTTCTGCGCAAAATCGAACCTTTTCTTTTTTCGATGACGTGGAAGAAATTCCAATGAGTAAGATTATTTGTAAAACTTATCAATAAAATATAAGTCAATCTTGTCCCTTCTCTTTGGAATCCGTTGGTATAGATTTTTCATCGTCAGGGTAGAGAAAATTCGTTTTTCGCCCAATTGAATGCCGTCTTTCGAGATATGCCGGTGGCTGATGAGTTCAAATTGCTTCAGCTTAGACTTGCCATCCACCTTGAAATAGTCAATCCTACCATTTAAACTACCATGGGTATACCTTTCCATGTCATTTTGGAAGTTTCTATCTGAATCAGAAATATTAAACCAAATGGTATGAATCGAATAATCTTTGATACTAATTAAAAAAGATGCCTTTGACCCTGTTTTTGAATAGGTCACTTTTGCATAGCTCTCATCTCCAATTTCCAAAATATCCTCAAAATACCATTGATCGCCGTCCTTCAGGTTAGGAATTAGAAAAGTCTGCCTTTCGATACTACTTTTATATTCTAGAAAGAATAAAGTCAAGTTGTTATCCTGATCGAATTTCGGAGGGTCATATTTGAATCGATAATCCAACATTTCCGCCACCTTCAACAAGGTGTAGTGCTGGGCCCCTTTAAAATAATTCATCTCAACAAAATAGGCATCATCATTGGATATATAGATGTTCTTGCCTTTTGCTGCGGAAAACCCATTTGAGACGAGGACGATATCCATGTTGTAGCTAAATGTTTCCCTCCCATCCTCCATAACCCGCTCCTCGTACTCACATAATCCACTATAGTTCTTTGAATAAAAAGTATCATTCACCAAATTGACCGCTCTTGAATAAAACTCGTAAGGACTCAAATCTAAATCAACAATTGAAAATTCAGCAATCTCCAAATCACTTACCTGCAAAAAAACCTCATTGACTTTGCTGGTCTCAAGGTGGCGCAAATCGATCGACACCTTCCCGTAACCAATATGTGACACATAAATGATCGAATCTTTTTGATTCCCAGGTAGGGTGAAGTTTGCGTAACCATTAATCTCGGTAACGGCACCAAAGTGGGAATTCCCAAGCTGGATATGGGCATACTCCAAAGCCTTTTTTTCATTCAAATTTTTGACTAAGAAAGAATAAGTCTGAGCAGAAATCTCATCGGCTATTAAATACATTGCGCAGAGGAAAATGAAAAAAGGTTTCACGGGAGTTTGAATCGATAAATAACAATCTTTTCGTTGTTCAGATTTCCTACCGAGCCGTCAGCGTAATAATCATCTCCGATTTTGCCAATAACTTTGAACGTGTTGGGAACCGCAACGTCTCCGATAAGCTTTCGATCTTGAAAAATCTGCATCCTTTGCGGGTTGTCTTCATACTCGAATTTCGTATGGTCCTGACTGCCAACGGTGTACGTTCTAAATAAAACCTTGTCCTTCGGAAAATACTTGATGTATCGATAAAACCCTTTATGCACCCTATTATTCCTCCAGTATGCCTCCCAATCATCAATTGTGTTTACCTCGATGTAATCAGTATCCATTTGGCTACCACCCGCTCCAAAAGCTTCCTTGATTTTGAAATCCAAATCGGCAACGTAGATAAGGGAGTCTGGCTCGAAGCTCAGATAAACCTCCTTTTCTTGGATATCGTGATAGAAATAATCAAAGTGTGGGATAAAGCGGTAGTTTAAGTAAACGTTGGGCCTGTTTCCCATTACTTTCAAGACTTTCCCCGTCTTCAAATCAATTTGTGCATACAAAGCAGCCTCTCGATAATAGGCCTCGTGCATCACAAAATTGAATTTGGGATTCGATGATTCCACCTTTGTATAAAGGTATCCATTAATCATCCCCAGTTCATTTGCCCAATATTTGATTTCATATACACCCGGATCCTTTGTATTTGGATCGTTTTCGACAGATTCCATAGAGCTGTTATGGTAAAAATCGATCAATCTTTTATTAATCAGATTATTAGTTGAATCGTAGGTAAAAATCGTATAACCGTCCAAGAAATACTTATTCCCACCAGCTTCCAAGTAAGATTGAAACCGTGGTACTTCGTTTGGCCCTTCTCCCGAAGAAATCAAAACACCTAAAAAATTTCCTTCTCTGTCAAACTCAATCAACTCCATTTTAAGCTGATTTAAAAAATGAATTTTTTCCCCCGAAATCACAGTGAATCCTTTCCCTACAAATCCGTCATAGTTGATTTCCAAAGTGTCCAATTCAAGTTGATGAATTCGAATTTCTGGTAAAACTTTATGAACCAAAAATTGTGACTCGCCTTGGTCACGTTTACTCTGGCAACTAATGAACAAACCCAAAAATAGGGTAAGCAAGTATGACGTGAACTTCTCCATAAAAAACCCCTAAATGAAAATCAAAACTGTCCGCCAATACTGAAACAGGCGGACAGCATCAGTTCAAATCCACAAATTTAAATTTAAAACTGTGGCTGCCAACTGCAATTTCTAAGTTCACAACCCAATGGGTGGCAAGACTGCCTGAATGAAATTTGGTTCCCCGGCAAGCAATACCCCTCGCCAACACTATGACAGCGTGGATGTTCACAGGATGCGCTATTTGATGGATTCGAGTAGAACATCACGCCCAAAATAACAATGGTAGTCATCACAAACTTTTTCATAGCATCAACTCATTGGGCTTGAACCACAGAAAGTAGCAATTAGGCATTCATCAAAGCCACATGAGCTTCTAAAGGATATCTGATGACCTGGAAGACAGTATCCCTCTCCAACGGAATGGCACCTCGGATGCATGCAACTTGCTCCGGCAAAAGACTGAATGCTATGCAGATTGCTGAATAGCATCAAACCGACGAAAATCAAAATTTTTTTTCCCATAATGTTTACACTTAAGGTTAGTTCATGAAAACTAAAAAAAAAAAAACAACTGCAAAGCAAGTTTCATTTCAAATATTTTTCACAGCCTTCTATAAAGTCAAAAAAAAATGCCGGCCTCTCAGCCGGCATTTTTAAATGTTGGTCAGAACCATAGATTATTTTAGTCCTTCCCGTTTATTTCTAGAAGTTACTTCTTGCCTTCCATTTTCTCCTTCAACTCTGCCAAAGCATCGATGTCTCCGAAAGTGGATTTCTCGGCAGGAGCAGGAGCCTCTACTTTGCCTTCCTCGCCTTTCTTCTTCACAACTTTCTTGGCACCGGCCGACTTGGCTTCTTCCTTAAACGTTGCAGTGTGGGAAAGCACGATTCTCTTATCGTCTTTTGAGAACTCGGTTACTTTGAAATCAAGAGATTCGCCAACTTCTACGGTTGAGCCATCTTCTTTCTCCAAGTTTTTGGAGGTTGCAAAACCTTCAAGACCATAAGGAAGCTCAAGAACTGCGCCTTTGTCATTCTTGGAATTCACAGTGCACTTGTGGACAGAACCAATCGGAAACACTGTTTCAAATGTATCCCAAGGGTTTTCCTCCAATTGCTTGTGGCCCAAGGCAAGTCTTCTGTTCTCAACGTCCAATTCCAATACAGCTACTTCGAGCTCATCGCCCACTTTCACGAATTCGGAAGGATGCTTGATTTTCTTGGTCCAGGAAAGATCAGATACGTGAACCAATCCGTCGATTCCTTCTTCCAATTCCAGGAACAGGCCGAAGTTGGTCAAGTTTCTAACGACACCTTTGTGCTTGGTACCAACAGCGTATTTGGTCACCATGTCGCCTTTGGTCCATGGATCTTCGGTCAATTGCTTAATGCCCAGAGACATTTTCCTTTCGTCTTTGTCCAAAGTCAAGACAACCGCTTCGATTTCGTCACCAACTTTCACAAAATCAGCTGGGTTTCTCAAGTGCTGAGACCAGCTCATTTCGGATACGTGGATCAAACCTTCTACTCCAGGCGCCAATTCGAGGAACGCACCATAATCGGCCACGTTCACGATTTTGCCTTTCACCCTAGAACCAATTTCGAGTTCAGCTGACAAGGCATCCCATGGATGAGCCGTCAATTGCTTCATGCCGAGAGAGATACGCTTCTTGTCATCATCGAAGTCAAGTACAACGACTTGAACTTTGTCATCCAAGCTAAGCACTTCCTCTGGGTGGTTGATTCTGCCCCAAGAGATATCGGTGATGTGCAAGAGACCGTCTACACCACCCAAATCGATGAACACACCGAAGTTGGTCATGTTTTTGATCACACCTTCCAATACCTGACCTTTTTCGAGGTTATTGAGGATTTCTGCTTTTTGTTTTTCGAGGTCTTTTTCTATCAACACTTTGTGCGATACGACCACGTTATCGTTGGTGTGGTTGATCTTCACCACTTTCACTTCCATTTTCTTACCGACGTAAATATCGAAATCCCTGATAGGTTTCACGTCGATCTGGGAACCTGGCAAGAAGGCTTCTACACCGTAGATATCCACGATCAAGCCACCTTTGGTTCTTCTCTTCACCAAGCCTTCGATTACGGAATCGTTGGCCAAGGCGTCTTCGATATCGGTCCAAGCCCTTACCATTCTGGCTTTCTTTCTGGAAAGCACCAATTGGCCCAAGGCATTTTCCTGCTCTTCGATAAACAGTTCGACTTCATCACCGATCTTGAGGTTAGGAAGGTCACGGAATTCGGACACTGGCACCAAACCATCAGACTTGAAGCCGATGTTGACGATGACGTCCTTGTCATTGATACCAACGACGGTACCTTTGATGACTTCATGCTCGGTGATTTCCTTCAAAGTACCGGAATAGAGTGCTTCCATTTCGGCTCTTTTTTCCTTGGAGTACCCTTCACCAAAGCCTTTGGTGCTGAAATCGTCCCAGTTAAAATCTTTCTGTTTAGACATAATGTGCAATGACCCTGAATGGCGACGGCCCTCGGGTCAGGGGACAGCCGTTTTTTTGTTGGACATAAAGCCCCTGAAAATCAATCCAAGAGCCCCGTTCACCCGAACGGACTGCAAATGTAGGATTTTTTAACAAAGACTTGAACCCTGACTAAGAAAAAACTCGATCATCCATTAAAATTGCGAAAAAACGAAAACCCCCGAAATGGCTTCCGGGGGTTGTTTGCAAGCGAAGAGTTAGTAAATTGTTAAACGATTGCCCAAAATTAACCAAAGGTTTGCTGTTATGAAAATTGTCTGGTGGATTTATACCATCTACGCGGCTATCTGCTTCGTGTTTTGGATGCTCGTATTCGGCTTGGGAATTGTGATTCCGCTATTGGTCAGTCCTCGGGGCGGAAAGGTATCCTTTGTCTTTATCCGACTTTGGGCCCGGATTTGGTCTGCCATGGTCGGCATCCGCTATGAAGTGCACGGAAGGGAACATATTGAGCCACACAAACCCTATATCTATATTTTCAACCACCGTTCCTTTATCGATGCACCCGTAATCCCCATGGCGATCCATCAGGAAGTGCGCGCGATTGGCAAAAAGGAGCTGTCGAAAATCCCCTTGTTCGGATTCATCGTGTCCCGCGTCGCGGTGTGGGTGGATAGGCAAAACTCCGAATCCAGAAAAGCCTCTGTCGAAAAACTCCTCCACATCCTCAACCAGGGCATTTCTATCGTAGTCGCTCCGGAAGGTACCCGAAACGACACCAATCAGACCTTGCTTCCCTTCCAAAAAGGGGCATTTCGCATCTCGGTCGAAACTGGAGTGCCGATCCTCGCCATGGCAGTAATCGGCGCAGACCATATCATGCGACGGGGTTCCATGATGATGCGGCCCGGAAAAGTACGGGTCTATCTTTCGGCGCCTATCGATCCGAAACCCTATCAAGCCAACAATGACTTTGAGAGCTTGGCGGAAAAATGCTACAACCGATTGGAGTCTATGATCATGGTGAATGAGTAAGCCTAGGCAAAGTCTTAGGACAATTGTTAGAAAAGGCGTATAGCACAAATTCAAAAATTGGAATTGGATTAAAAAAGTCCGAGGGCTTGACCCTCGGACTTTTGTTTTTATTTCTCCGCCATCACCTTCTTGATATAGGCGACGCTCTGTGGGATCTGCTGAACAGAGCGGGAAGACTCGTCCTCGATGATCAGGTATTCGGTGCCCATTTTTTGGGCTTGCTTGATAATGCCACGGATATCTATATCTCCTGTGCCCAAGATGACGTTTGTTTCTACATCGCCCCGACCATCAGAACTGCCGGGGGTTCCTTTGGCACGATCCTTCAAGTGAAGCAATGGGAATTCCTTTGGATACTTTTTCATGATCGCGAGGGGATCGCCACCACCCATCTGCACCCAATACACATCCATGTTGAAATCGTAATTCTTGGCGTTTTTGATCAATTCATCAAACAACACCCCTTTGCCATGCGGCTTGAACTCGTACCCGTGTGGGTGATAACAAAGCGTGATGCCGGCGTCTTTGAGGATTTTTCCGGCCTTATTAAAAACTTCAATGGCCTCTTGGGTTTCCTTGATGCTGAATTGACCTTGGGTATGCGGAATCCAAAAGCAGGTCGCATACTTGGCTCCGTACGCTTTGGCATTGTCGATAATCGCTTGGGGATTTTCCTGCAGCTGCTTGAAATCCGCGCCAACCGCAATCATACTTAATCCAAGACCGGAAAGAAACTGCTTGTACTCGTCCAGCGACATACCGTAAGTGCCTCCCCCTTCGAGGTAGTTGATGCCCATTTTTGGTATCAACGCATGCGTGCCTTTGACGTCCGTCTTCATTTCGTTTCGAAGACTGTACAATTGAAGGGCGATTTGTTGAGCCTGTGTATAGCCGGCAAATAGCAACAATGCCACCAACAATAGAATTGGGAATTTTTTCATAGGTTCTAATGGGTTTTATGGTTATAAGTTAAGCATAAGGCAGCGAGATACATCATTTATTTTGACCAATGGAAAAATCGCCATATGATATTGTTTGTAGAACTTGTTTTTTAACTTCGAAGAAATTAAAATCCATGAAAACCAGCCGCCGTCAATTTATCCAACAAACCGCCCTTACGGGATTCTTTATGAGCATTGCACCATCATTTTCCTTTTCTGAAAACAACGATTTGATATTGGGTCATGGCGACTTCAGGTACAAGCTTGATCCCAATTGGGGAAACCTCGACCCTGCCAAATATCCAGTCGTCAACTGCCACGAAATGGTAATGGACAAAAACAAAAGGATGCTGATGCTTACCGACGAACCCAAAAACAACATGCTGATCTACGATCAATCTGGAAAACTGCTGGATTCCTGGACGCTCAACCTGCCTGCGGCGCACGGTTTGAGTATTTGTGAAGAAGGTGGAGAGGAATTCCTTTGGATCGTAGACAATGGCGGCAGGGTCATCAAGACTGACCTCAAGGGAAAGATCATCACGGAGATTCCTTCCCCCGTCAGCGCAGGAATCTACACAGACAAAATGCGCTGGGTGCCCACAGAAACCTGCGTAGCGCCCAACGGCGACTTGTACATCACCGACGGTTACGGCTCCCAATTTGTATTGCAATATGATGCCAAGGGTAAATTCGTCCGGAAATTCGGCGGAGACGGGCATGGCGATGCCCAGTTCAAAACTGTTCATGGGATTGCCGTGGATACCAGGAAAGGAGGGAAACCAACGTTACTCTGCACCTCCCGAGGACACAATTCCTTCAAGCGTTTCAGCTTGGAGGGAGAATATATAGAGACGATTTTCCTGCCTGGGGCATTCGTCTGCAGGCCAGTCATCCACGGCAAAAACCTCTACGCCGGCGTCTGCTGGTCCAGGGCAAAATACCTCGAGCAAATGGACAATTCAGGTTTTGTGACGATTTTGGATGAAAACAACAAAGTAGTATCCAACCCAGGCGGCACTGCCCCAAAATATATCGACGGCGAATTGCAGCTGATGATCCAAAAGGAACCGGTTTTCAAGCATTGCCACGATGTCTGCATCGATCAGGACGAAAACATCTACGTCTGCCAATGGAATGCCAGCCGGAGTTATCCGATGAAGTTGGTGAGGGTGTAGTGAGAGGGCAGTGGGCAGTCGCAGTGGGCAGCATGTCTGTAACTGCCCACTGATCTCTGTGTACTACCTACCCAATCCCCTCCAATTCACTCAATTCGAGCCAACGCATTTCGAGGTTCTCAACCTCATGATCGATCGCTACAATGCGCTTTGACCAGTTGGTCATATCAGCGGGGCCACCGCTGCCAGCCTGAATTTTCTCTACCAGTTGATCTTTTTCGCGCTGAAGGGATTCTATTTTGCTGCTGGTTTCCTCAAATTCCTTTTTGTCTTTGAAAGTCGCCTTTGGTTTTGACACGGATGCAGCTTCAACCTTCTTAGGTTCAGGCGCCTTCACTTCCGGCTTTTCAAGCTTTGGGGCTAGTTTTTGTTCTTTTTCCCACTCCCTGAAATCGGTATAGTTCCCCGGAAAATCCTTGATCTTGCCCTCTCCTTCAAAAACAAACAAATGGTCCACCAAACGGTCCATAAAGTATCTGTCGTGGGAAACAATCAGCAAACATCCGGGAAAATCATCCAAAAACTCCTCCAAGGTATTGAGCGTCATGATGTCCAGGTCATTGGTAGGCTCATCGAGGATCAGGAAGTTGGGATTTTTGATCAAAACCATCAGTAGCTGTAAACGTCTGCGCTCTCCACCGCTCAGCTTCTCGATTGGGGTGAACTGCTGCTTGGGCGGAAAACCAAACTTCGTCAGGAACTGCGAAACAGAAATCGTGCTTCCTCCCGCGATGGTAACGACCTCGGCGACGTCTTTTACAATGTCGATCAGCCGCTTAGACTCGTCAAACCTGTCCTCTTCCTGTCGGTAATAGCCGATGGCCGTGGTCTGCCCGATGGTCACTTTGCCCCGGTCCGGCTCCAACAAGCCCGTAATCATATTCAGAAAAGTAGTCTTTCCGGCGCCATTTGGTCCGACAATCCCGATTTTGTCGCCTTTTTTAAAAATGTATGAAAAATCCTTGATGACAGGCTTGCCGTCGAATGACTTTCCCAATTCGTCGATTTCGATGATTTTATTACCCAACCGCTGGGTGGTCAGTTTCAGCTCAATCTCGCGCTCCTCGCGCTTTTGGAAGGCCTTCTCTTTGGTTTCCTCAAAAGCATCGACTCTGTATTTCGCCTTTGTCCCGCGGGCTTTTGGCTGCCGCCTTATCCATTCGAGTTCCTTTTTGTAGAGGCTCTTGGCTTTGTCGATTTCCGTAGCTTCAATCTCCCGGCGCTCGGCTTTTTTCTCCAAGAAATAGCCATAGTTGCCCATGTAGCGATAGATCTGACCGTTGTCTAGTTCGAGGATTTGGTTGGTGACCTTCTCCAAGAAGTACCGGTCGTGGGTGACCATCAGCAGGGAGAGATTCGCGCGGGAAAGGTAATCTTCCAGCCACTCAATCGTCTCCAAATCAAGGTGGTTGGTCGGCTCGTCAAGCAGTAGCAAATCGGGCTTTTCCAAAATAGCCTTTGCCAAAGCTACCCGCTTGCGCTGACCGCCTGAAAGGTTTCCGACAGGCTGTTCGGTGTCCTTCAGTCCCAATTTCCCCAAGACCTCCTTGACCTCGTATTCATAATCCCAAGCCTGCATGGCGTCCATTTTGATGAGGAACTGTTGCAGCAGATCGCCATTGTCTTTGCCCATTTCGGCATCGAGCATGACCTTATGGTAGGATTCGATCAGGCCCAAGATTTCATTGGTACTGCCTTCGAAAATGGTTTGGTAAATGCTCAAATCAGCAGCAAAAACCGGGTTTTGGTGGACGTAAGAGACTTTGATCTGTTGGTTGATGCTGAATGTGCCGGAGTCCGCGACTTCAAGGCCCATGATGATTTTCATCAGCGTAGACTTGCCGGCTCCGTTGATGCCGACGAGGGCGATTTTTTGGCCTTGATCGATGCCAAAGGATATATTCTGGAACAACTTCCGCTCCCCAAAAGACTTACTGAGATTTTCTACCGATAAATAATTCATGCCGCAAAGATAGACGGATAAGTATTGGAAGATCGAAAGATTGGAAAATTGATAATTGGAAGATTGGGGATGGGTGAAAGGGTTGGAAAGTTGAAAGGTTGAAATGTTAGAAGCCAAGTTTGCTTTCAGGTGATTTTACTCAAATCTCATTTCCCAAATCTCAGATCTAGCCCCTCACTTCTTCCGCAAGATATCCTTCACAATCTGCTCCGCATGGACGATAGAGTTTTCGATAAAAAATTCCCGGGTATTCAATCCCCCGCAGACAACACCCGCAAGGTATACGCCGGGCACATTTGATTCCTGATTAGCCTGGTCGTAGCAGGGTTGACGCCTTTCATCCAGACTCAGTTCGACACCCAATTGGTCCAAAAGCGCAAAATTGGGCACATACCCGGTCATAGCAAGCACAAAGTCATTTTCGATGGCAACCACACCCTCGGGCGTTTGGATCAAAACTTCCTTTTCCCGGATTTCAACTACCTTCGAATTGGTGAAGGCCTTGATGGAACCTTCCTTGATGCGGTTTTCGATATCGGGCCTGACCCAATATTTGACGTTGGTATCGACACTATCTCCCAACAGGACCATGGTCACTTCTGCGCCTTTTCGCCAAGTCTCCAATGCCACATCGACTGCGGAATTTGCCCCGCCGACGACCAACACTTTCTGACCGATATAGGGCCATGGTTCCTTATAGTAATGTGTGACCTTGGGCAAATCCTCGCCCGGCACATGCATCAGGTTGGGCAGGTCATAAAATCCCGTCGCAAGAATCAAGTTGCGGGAAAGGTAGCTGCCTTTGGAAGTGATGATTTCAAAGAGGTCGGCTTTTTTGGAAAGGGTTTTGACTTCCTCGTACAGGTTTACGCGCAGTTTCCAAGTCGTGTACACACGGCGGTAATACTCCAAGGCCTCGTTGCGGGTGGGTTTGTGGGAAATGGACATGAAAGGAATTCCGCCCATTTCGAGCTTGTCGGAGGTAGAGAAAAAAGTCATGTTCAGGGGATAGTTGAAAAGTGAATTGGTCAAGACACCCTTCTCAACGATCAGATAATCCAAGCCTGCCTTTTTACATTCGATCCCGCAGGCAAGCCCAATCGGTCCGCCCCCGACGATCAATACATCCAAAACCTTTTCCTGAACCTCTGTTTCCATAGACAGCAAACACTCCTAAACCTGTTTGTGTTCGAGCATTTGGAAGTGCAGCGCTTTCTCCTCAGATCTGTTTTCCGCTTGGAAATACCGGATTTCGTTCATTTCTACTGTCCCGTCATGGTGCCAAAGCAGCACAGTGGTATTGATGGTGCCGTAGTAGTTGCCGACGTTGATAAACTGTGCCGAAAGCAAGCGCTCCTGCTCCAAAGTGGCACCGGTGCTTGGCAATTTATCATCCGATTCGAAATCCCGAGACAGGACAACCTCACGCAATCCAATCGGGTCAAACTGCCGGTGTTCAATTTTCTGGGCCAATTTTTCTTTCGCTTCCAACAGTTTGCGCCAGGGAGTCTCCAAGAGTGCATTGCTGAGGCCATACAGGCCAAAGTCCAGGCGGTGGATTCCCTCCTGTTTGTTCGAAAAATAGAAAAGCTCATCCCCATCCGCTACGAGGAGGTTGAATCCATCGTACTCGCCTTTTTCGGACTGGATTTTTTCCAAGTAATCCTTTGGATGATCCTTGCCCTCGAGGAAGTTTTTCACCAAATCGCCACGTGATTTTTCGTATTTGTTCTTGTTGCGCAGGTCGCGGAAATTGGTCAAGGTAGCAAAACGTCCACCGGGATGGATACCTAGCCAAGTCCCGCCCGCGCGGATATCCTTGCCGGCGTAGAATCCAGCCTCCCATTTGTGCAGGGATTCGGTGGGTCTTTCGAAAAACTCGTCCCGGTTGGCGACCAAGATGAGTTTGTACTTTGGATGATTATTCCAGTTAAATGCTAATAGACACATGGGGCGCAAGATACGAAAAGAGGCTTTAGATTCGAGATACGAGACAGGAGATTTGAGACATGATACTTTAGGTTTGGGACCCGGAATTGGTGGGGACAAGAGCGCACTGTTTTTGTTCTTTGGGTTTCAAAGTCCGCATTTATCTTTAACTTTTGGATTGGAAACCCTTTTCTGCGAACATGGACACAAAACCAAAGCCGATTTTTGACAAACGTATTTTCTGGGATGTGGCATTTGACCTAATCGACTATGACGAGAAATCTGCTTTCGTTATCACCCGTGTATTTGAACGGGGAGATGTGGAAGATATCAGAAATTGCAGGCGATATTATGGCGATGACCGGATTAGGGAGGTACTTCTTAACGCAAAATTCCTACCTGAAACACGCATGTACCTCGCCGCGGCTGTAATCGATCGAGAGATAACTGAATTCCGATGCTACAAACTCAGACAGTCGAACCCGGAACTTTTTCCATACTAGTCGAACTAAATGAAATTCCTGCGCTGAAGGAATTTGCATTGGTTGGCGGTACTGCATTATCCCTTATTTTTGGCCATCGGATTTCCGTGGACCTAGACTTTTTCTCCACTTCAAGTTTTTCAAATGAGGATGTCATTATTGCCTTGGAAAAAAGATACGGACCTGCCTTTGCAATGGAAAAAAAGCCTCCGCATTTCGGAATATTTTGTTTTATCCAACATACAAAGGTAGATATCGTCAGGCATCCACACCCTTTGATCAGACCGATTCATACAATCGAGGGCCTCCGCTTCTTCTCCTTAGAAGATATTGTAGCGATGAAAGTGCAAGCAATATTGGGAAGGGGAAAAAAGAAGGATTTTTGGGATATCGCCGCGCTGTTGGAACGTTTTTCGGTACGGGATTTTGTGGAATTCCATCGCCAAAAATATCCCAACCAATATCTGTTGATTTCGGTACCCCAGGCTATGATCTATTTTGCGGAAGCCGAAGAAGACCAAGATCCCATCAGCCTCAAAGGGCAGACTTGGGAGTCGGTAAAGGATTTTATCCGGGGAAAAGTAAGAGAGTATCTTCTTTGAGCCAACTATTGCTTTATCATTATTTTAACATCTTTTTACGAAAAAAATCGTACCCAATATTTGCATTACGATGCACTTCGTATAACTTTGTACGAAACGAATCGTATTAACCACTATGCAAGCCAAACCAACAGAATCCGAACTGGAAATCCTCTCCATTCTTTGGGAGTTGAAAACTGCCACGGTGCGGGATATCCACGAACGCCTCGCCCTCACCAAGGACACAGGCTACACCACCACGCTCAAGATCATGCAGATCATGCATGCCAAGGGACTCCTCCTCCGCGACGAGCAAAACAGGACCCATGTGTACCGTCCGGCCGTGGACGAACAGGTTACCCGAAAAGGTCTCGTGAGCGATTTCGTGGCCACGGCTTTTGGCGGAAGCGCAAAAAACCTTGTGATGCAGGCCTTGGGACAAGCCAAACCTTCCCTGGAAGAACTCGATGAAATCCGCGCATTTCTCAACCAACTCGAAAAGGATCAATGATGGAAACGCTCCAAAATCTCGTCCCTGAGAGATATCTATTTGCCTTGGGTTGGATGATCGTCCATGCCATCTGGCAGGTCGCAGGTGTTGGCCTGCTGCTTTGGGTTACTTTGCTTGCTTCCCGACAAAAATCAGCGGCGTTCAAGTACCGACTGAGCATTTCAGCACTTGTGTTGATCTCTATGGTGGCTTTGGGAACTTTCTTCTATTCTATCCCCGAAGCCGCGCCTACCACTGCGGATATGAATGTGCCATCTGTCGCAATCGACAAATCGACTGAAACCAAGGCCGAATACCTCCTTGCAGCGCCATCCGACTGGATGATCGTTTCCAAACGAATCGAAAACTGGATCCCAACATTGGTGCAAGTCTGGTTTTTGGGGGCCATGCTGTTTTTGGTAAAGCTCGGCACCTCCCTTGCCGATATCAGAAATCTACGGCACAAAAGGCATGAACCTGCCGATCATATATGGCAGGAAATTCTCGAAAACCAATTGCGCTCCCTGCGTTTGGGAAGTACCGTAAAGCTGCTGAAAAGCATCCATATCGACATGCCTATGACTTACGGCGTATGGAAATCAGTCATCCTGATTCCTGCAGGGCTATTCTTCCAGCTTTCCCCCCAGCAACTCGAAGCGATCATTGCACACGAACTCGCCCATATCAAGCGGCATGACTACCTCGTCAACCTGTTGCAATCCTTTTTGGAAATCGTGTTCTTTTTCCACCCGATCTTCTGGTGGATCAACAAAATCGCGAAAGAACAAAGGGAAAATGCCTGCGACGACCTGGCCATCAAGATGGGCATAGCGCCCAAAGATCTGGCTTATGGCCTGGCCAACGTCCTGAACCATGCGAAAAAACAAAGTCCCGAAATGGCGATGGCCGCTGCAGGGAGACCCAAAAACCCGACGCTTAACAGGATCAAGAGGATCATGGGTATCAAACCAACTACTTCACAACCAACTACTTTAACCACGATGACGATGATGACAACGCTGATGCTTGGCGCCACCCTACTGGTGGGCGCAAGCGACAAGACATCCAAGGAATCTTTCGATGACCTGATGGCTACCGAATTGAACCTGACCACAATAGAGGGAGACTGGACCAGCCAATATGCATTGGCAAAAAGTGACACCATCCCGCCAAAAGACTCAGTGAGGGTCTATTTGGATTGGGACAAAATGAGCCCCGAACAGCAGGAGAAGTTCAAAAAGGAAATGGAAGCATTCAAGGACATGGGTATCTTTTTCAAAGATATGAAGCCTTTATTCGAAGGGATGGCTGATGTGGGAGGTTTCTTTAAGGAATTTCCAATTGCTCCATTTGGCATTGAAGGTGCCCCGATTCCCCCGTTTGAGTTTTCGATGCCTCAAATGGAATTTGAAGCGCCACCGGTTCCCCTATTCGATATGAGTGATATGCCGCAAATGGATTTTGCGCTTGCACCAGCAATTGAATTCCCCGCAGAAATCTACTTTTTCCCCGATACTGCCAATGGCTTCGGGTACTCTTTCCAGTACAAGTTTGACACGACCAAAATGTCCAAGGCCGAAATCGAAAAGAAACGGGCTGAAAGGCAGGCGAAATATGAGGAATATCAAGAAAAGGTAGCCGAAGCCATGGAAAAATGGAACGAGGCCAACAAGGAAAGGATCGAAGAATGGCAAAAAAAGAACGAAGCTTGGGAGAAAGAACTTGCTCCCAGGGTCGAGGAATTCCAAGCGAAAATGAAGGCATGGGAGCAAGAGAATCAGCCCCGCATCGAAGAGTTCCAAAAGAAAATGGAGGAATGGCAAAAAGCAAACCAACCCAAAATGGAGGAATTCCAGCGAAGAATGGAAGCTTGGCAGCAAGAAAACCAAGTCAAAATGGAGCAGTTTCAGCGCAAGATGGAAGCTTGGCAGCGTGAACACCAGCAGCAGTTGCAGGAACTCCAAAGGACACTACAGGAATCAACCAAAAAAGGGGGCAATTGAGCCCCCTTTTTTGTTCGCTTTAGTGTAGAATACCATCCGGTAATTTTTAGCGCTTTACCGATTCCTACATTTCCCAACCGCTTCTGACCGGCTCCTTGATATACTGGTCGGCATCCGGAATTCCTTTCGCTTTCATATTGTCATAATCCCATTCGATGAGCTTTCCTCCCAACCTGAGCGACAACACACCCAAGAGCGTAATCTCGGTCAATCTGGAACCATATTCGAAATTGGCAGAAGACTGTTCTTTGTTTCTAATCGCATCAATCCAATCCTGAAAATGACCCTTTGACCTTGTCAGGCTGGGTTTCGGAACTTTGATATTGTTGCGGAAAGACTCCGGAAACACTTGGGGCTTGCGATTGCTTCCGTCATTGATGATAATCCCTTTGGTACCCACAAACATAGACGCCCTTGCGGGATAAACATAGCCTTTTGGTAAAGCGGGATGCAGGTCTGGCCTCAATCCACCAGAATACCAGGTGATTTTCATTGCCTTCTGCTGGCCTTTCTGGGAAAAATTGAAATAGCCAATTTCTCCATAAGGGGCAATTTTCCGGTCAGAATAGCCAGCCGGAAAAACCTGAACAGTATCGGGGCTTTTCAGATCAAATGCCCAAGTCACAGCGTCGAGGTCATGACAACCAAAATCCCCCAAAGCACCGCAGCCATAATCCCAAAAATCCCTCCAGGTAACCGGTACATAATCCCGATGAAAAGGCACCATTTCCCTTGGACCTATCCATTGATCCCAATCAAAACCAATGGGCATGGTGCTTTGGCCCTGTGGCAAACCCCTCAATCCGGGTAACCAACGGCCTGCGGGTACCCAAGCATGACATTCTTTGACTTCCCCGATTACTCCCGCACGGAGGTACTCTACCGTTTCACGGATCCCATCAGCCGAGTGGCCCATATTTCCCATCTGAGTCATCAAACCCGTTTCCCGGGTGACCTTCGCAACTTCACGGGCTTCCCAAATATTGTGGGTCAGTGGTTTTTCGCAATAGACGTGCTTGCCCATTTTCAAAGCCATCAGAGCAATATAGGCATGGGTATGGTCAGGCGTAGAGATGACGACACCGTCAATGTCGGCGGCATTTTCCATCAACTTGCGGAAATCCGTGTATTGGGCGACCCTTTTGCTTTCTCCTTTGGCATCATTGTGCGCCTCAATCAGGGCGGTGACGGGGCCTCTGCCTGCCTCCGAGCGATAATAAAAATCAGCCAGGTTCCAATAGTAGGCTGGATCTGCCACAGCCGCAATGTTCACGTTTTCCAATTTCAAAAAATCTTGGGCATTCTGCTTGCCTTTTCCACCGGCGCCGATGATAGCCAAGTTGACTTTATCACTTGGCGCGGTGTAGCCCGGCCCACCGATCACATGTCGGGGCACAATCATCATTCCTGCGCCGCTGAGTGCAGCTGCTTTTACAAAATCTCGTCTGGAAACGGGTGGTTTTTCGTTTTTCATGGTCATTAGGGTTCAAAAGGGTTATTCTATCTCATTTTGGCAATCAGCTCCTTCATCAACTTAAACGCAACCATAGCGGTCATCAGATGATGGTCGCGAATGGGATTGTATTCTACCAAATCCGCTCCGATAACTGGCACTTTGACAGCCAGCAGCAAATCCAGCAATTGCCGGGTGCTCATTCCTCCTGGCTCATAATGCGAAACGCCAGGCGCAAAGGCAGGATCCAAGACATCAATATCCAAGGAAATATACAACGGCCCATCCAAAGCTGAAACGAACTCTAAACTGAAGTCCTTCATTTCGACGATCTTGACCTTGTACTTGGCCGCCTGTTCCCGCTGATGCTGGGTCAAGGTCCTTATGCCCACTTGGGTAAGGGACTGCAGCACACCTTTCTCCAACAATCTCGCAAAGGGCGAAGCATGGGAAAACGGATTGCTCTCGAAATCATGATATAGGTCTCCATGGGCATCCAACTGCAATACATGCATGGGGCCATGTTTCAAGGCATGGGCTTCTATTACGGGATAAGCGATCGAATGATCTCCTCCCAAACTCAGCAGGTTGCTTTCGTCCGCTATGGCTTCGCCGACATATCGTTTGATTTGCTCATAGGCCTTTTGGGAATCCTGGCTGGCAAAAGACAAGTCACCCAAATCCTCATAATCCCTTCCCGCAATGATTTCCTGCCCTTCCTCGGTATAGTTGTTTGCTGATCCTTCCGCAGCCATCAGACGGATTCTTGGTGGTGCCAAATAGGGGCCCCTCAGGAAAGAACTATTGCTATCAAAAGGAATTCCTAAGACCTTGATCATGGTTTGATTTTTACGGGTTTCAGTTCCTCAAAGAAAATGTCGTCGTTGGGCACCTCGAAATCCATCCCAATAACCTGCAGTTTACCATCCAAGTTGAACTTGACAATCCCGAAGCTGAACCAGGCATGTTTCTCGTCCCACAGGATTTCAAACGTATCATAGTGCCAATGTTTGAGTGTGGCATTCAATCGTGGTGAATCGGTAAACAGCAGCCTCAAGTTTCCGTCCTTTTCCTCGACGCTGATTTTGCCATAGATATCCGAATGGTAGGTTCCTGCATACACGTTTGAAGGATGTGTCTGCTTGGTGCCCGTAACCTTGGCCTTTTTCAAATCGGCAATTCGGGTATCATTTTTCTCATTATCATTGGTCCTTTTCAGCATATCGCCCGACCAATCCTTGTTGCCAGTGCCGAGAAACTGGTCCAAAGCATAATAGGTAGCTGCCATGATCGGACTCTTATGCCCGTTGGTCAGCACCACGACACCCAGTTTTTCCTCTGGGATAAGCGTCACCGCCGTGATCATGCCATCATACCCACCGGTATGCCCGACCATCAGTTTGCCGTGAAAATCACCCACTGTCCAGCCAAGCCCATAGCCATTGAAGTGACTCCCAAGGTCGTTTTTGGCAGTGTGGTCAACTGGAAACACATTATGCTGTGTCCAGACAAGGTTACGGGTAGACCTACTCAGCAAAGTATCTTGCCCGATTATACCATGGTCAAGATTGAAAACCATCCACTTGGCCATATCATGAACCGAAGAAATGATCCCGCCCGTAGCGCCGACATGCTCCCATCCTTCGAATTTTATTGGAAAATTTTTCCCTTCTTCCCTGCCATGCGGTGTAGTGAAGTTTCCTTTTTTCCCCAAATCCACGATCGTCGTGGTCGTCCTGTCCATACCCAAAGGGGCAAAAATCCGCTCCTGCACCTGTTCCGCCCAAGTCTTGCCACTGACCACACGGATCAACTCGCCCGCTGTGATGTACATGAGGTTGGAATAGCCGTAGCCCGCCCTGAAGTCATAGGCTTGGGGAAGTTGTCCAGCCATTTTGATAAAATGCTCCGGAGTCGCCTGTGACTTGTACCAAATCACATCCCCACTGAAGGTACCCAATCCTACCCGATGGCTCAACAAATCCCGCACCGTCACTTGGGACGAAATCCAAGGGTCGCCAAAAAGGCTGAAATACGGGAGGCAATCCTTTACGCGGTCATTCCACTTGAGTTTGCCTTCTTGCACCAGCATGCCGATAATGGCTGAGGTAAAAGCCTTGGAATTGGATGCGATGGCGTAAAGCGTATGTTCATCCGGCTTCTCGGACTTGCCAATTTCCTTGACCCCGTAATTTCCTACAAAAACCAATTTACCATCCTTCACGACACCAATACTCGCACCCGGCACATCCCAATCCTGGACCATTTTCGCGAAGTAGGCATCCAGCTTCTTGGGATCGGGAAGTTTTTGGGCGTACACATTTACCCAGAAAAAAAGAAATAGAAAAGAAATGATCAGGCGCTTGTTCATTAGGTGTGTGGAATCGGTGTTCTGCTAAATTGGCGAAAAAGCGTCGGAAACAAAAAGTGAAATAGAGATCAGCGGCGTGGGAAATGATAAAAAACAAAGGTTGGATGCCAAGCGGAAACCGCCGAAAGACATCCAACCGATTTTATTCCCAAAAACGAATTCCTGTTGAATCAGGGATTCAGCCTTGCCAGGATTTCCTTGGCTTCATGCCATTTCAATCGTGGCCCAAACTGGCTGACGATTTTGGAACTGGCCATGGAGGCAAGTTTGCCGCTGGAAGCATAGCTGTGCCCATTGGTAATGCCGTAAAGGAACGCCCCTGCAAACATGTCCCCTGCCCCGTTGCTGTCGATAGCGACGGTTTTGTAGGGTTCGATATCGATAAAGGTATCCCCATCAAAGATCATAGCCCCGTTTTTGCCTTGGGTAATCACGAAATGCTTGGCGGATTTCTTCATTTCTTCCCGTGCTTCCAGGATATTGTCTTTGCCGGTGAAGAGCATCGCTTCTTCCTCGTTGGCGAAAAGCAAATCGACGCTGTAGCCGATCACATCGTCAAATCCTTCCCGAAAGTACTTCACCATCGAAGGATCGGAAAAAGTCAGCGCCACCTTGGTACCTGCTGCCTCCGCAATCCGCTTCGCCTGCATCATCGCCTCTTTGCCATTGGGCGAGGTGATCAAATAGCCCTCGATGAACAAATACTTGGAGTCCCTGATCGCCCACTCGTTGAGGTCATTGACGGAGAACGTCTGAGTAATGCCCAAAAACGTGTTCATCGTCCTTTCAGAATCACCGGTGACCATGACAAGGCATTTGCCCGTGATGCCCTCCTCGGGCTCTTTTCCTTCGAGACTGTTGTCCACACCTGAATTCTTGAGGTCTTCCAAGTAAAAGTAGCCCAATTCGTCGTTTGCCACCTTGCAGCAATAATAGGATTGTCCACCAAACTGGCTCACCGCGATCACGGTATTGGCCGCGGAACCGCCACATTGCTTTTTCGCCTCGGCGGTGTTGATGACTTTCATGAGTTCGTTTTGGCGGGTTTCATCGACCAGGGTCATGAGGCCTTTTTCCACCCGATTTTCGAAAAGGAACTCGTTCGTTACCTTGAACTCAATATCTACCAAGGCATTTCCTATGCCTGTGACGTCGTATTTTTTCATTGGGAATTAGTTGAATTGTTGATTAGTTGATTTGTTATTGGAAAAAATGCTGACGAATAGAATTCAAGCCGATTTTTCCGCAGATTATGAGAAGATCTTATGGCGCTCAAAGGGTTTTGTCCTATCAAACAGGTACCTATAAGTATGGTGTGTTTTGTAGATCGTCGCGTTGAGTTGCTCGCAAACCCGCATCATTTTCGGGTTGAAATCCCCAATCCAGTTCATTTCCAAGGTTTCGTATTTGAAACTGCTTTTGAAGGCTATATCATCGCGATATGCCATAATCATCGCACTTTCGACTCCTTTTCCCTGAAAATCAGGAACTACACCAAAAACCAATCCGAGCATCTTTTTGGGCGGATTGAATGTCTTGTGCAAGATGAATTTGAGTTTGCCGATCAGGTCCATCTTGCCGTTGACATATTTGAAAAGCTGATTGATCTCTGGGATATTGATGAAAAACGACACAGGTTCGCCCTTGTAGAATCCAAAATAAATCAACCTCGGATCGATGATCGGCGCCATTTTGGCAAACATCAAGTTCGTCTCTTTCAAAGTCAGTGACTTGCCCATGTTCTTTGCCCATGCCTTGTTGTAAACCTGCATGAAATATTCCGGAGCCTTGTCCTTGATCTCGCTTTTCTTAATTTGACGAAAAACGAAATCTGGATCCTTTCTGATCGCCTTGGCGCGGTCCTCCATTTTCGGGTCAAAAACGGGGTCCTTCACGCCACGCATGTAGGTAAACTGTTTGAAATAAACCTGGAATCCATAGGATTCGAAGAAATGTTGGTAATAAGGAAAATTCCATGGCATGCCGTAGTTGGGTTCGGTATACCCATCTACCAACAAGCCCCACCATTTGTCCCTTTCACCAAAATTGACCGGGCCGTCCATGGCTTCCATTCCCTCTGATTCCAGCCATTCCTTGGCGGTATCAAACAACAGAAATGCTGCCTTGACGTCGTCAATACATTCAAAAAACCCCATCCCACCGGTTGGTTGGGACTCTTTCCATTTTGGGTGCAGAAATGCAGCCACCCTGCCGATGGTTTGCCCCGACTCGTTGTACAGCAGCCATCTTTTAGCTTTTGCTCCTTGTCTGTAAAGCTTGTTTGTCTCGGGATGGAACAGTCCCTCGATATCCTTGTCCAAAGGCCTGATCCAGTTCTTTTCACTTTTGTAAAGCC
This sequence comes from Mariniradius saccharolyticus AK6, assembly GCF_000330725.2. Taxonomy (GTDB): domain Bacteria; phylum Bacteroidota; class Bacteroidia; order Cytophagales; family Cyclobacteriaceae; genus Mariniradius; species Mariniradius saccharolyticus. Next base: position 22,298 of record NZ_AMZY02000002.1, read on the forward strand.
GGGCGGCCATTTCCAAAAATTCCTTCGCCTGTGCTGGAGTGGTGACTTCCAGAATCTTCATAAGCAGTTGTTTAAACCGTCAAAAATAAGGCAATATTTCAGAAGTCCGACAAGTTGGTTTGTCGGAGAAAAGCTAATAGACCTTTTCTCCCTTATCTACCCAAATGCCCCAAGCGGCATTGTAGGTATGGATTTTTGGTGTCTGCCGATTGCCGGCGTACACAGGCTTGCCCTCATTGACCCAATGGAAAATCCCGCCATACAGATTGTACACCTGCTTGAAGCCTGCTTTCCGCAGCTTTTTCCCAATATCCTGACTCCGCGCGCCGACCGAGCAATACACAATAATGGGTTGGTCTTTGGGGATGTTTTTGACAGATCCCAGCGAAAAAGTATCATAGCCTACCCATTTGGCACCCTTGATGTGACTGACTTCATACTCTTCCTTTTCCCGAGTATCCAACCACACAGCCTTCGAAAATAGCTCCGTTTGATTCAAATAGGCCAAAGGGAAATCGTCATCGTACAATCCGCTAAGCATGGTTTTGTAAGCCAAGCTTTGGGCCGATGCCGTTAAACTGACGAAAAACAAAAATGCCAAGACAGATAAACCCTTTCCCATTTTTACATCTCTTTAAATTCCACCCGACTGATGATATCCAAGGTCAGGTGCAGCATCAAGGTCGCTACCAATACCATTCCGATCGACAAGCCCAGCATTCCGTAGACAAACTTGTCCGTGATGAAATAACCGAAAAATCCTGCCGCCACCGAAGGCAGAATCCCAAACAAAATGACCCCTACGACGATGACCGGGCGAATAAGTTTCCGGTCCCAACCTTCATCAAACCCTACTTGGGTAGTAAGGGTAATGGCAAAACCCGTGAGGTAAAAAGCCAAGAGACAAATCGGAAAAAGCAAAATCAAGCCCCAACTCAGACCGGCAATCAACACAGCGGGAAGGATCAAACCTACGCCAAACAAACCAGTCTGGTACAGGTCAAGCTTGATCATGTTGATAAATTTGGAGGTCCAAGTGGCTGGAATCAGGATAAAAAACGGTTTTTTCAGATCGCCCACACTCGTCCTGCCCATCCCGGCAAAGAAATACATCATAATCATCACGCCCAGATATCCATATATAATCTTATGCGAAAACCAATCAAAATTGGACAGGACGGCCATGATGATCGCGATGCCAGCAAAGCCAAGGGCATATAAACCAAACAGCGGATGAAAGTCCTGCCGCGAGCTGTGGACATAATTTCTCCAGTACAAAGCCACCGCACCCGTTCCGAAATCAGGAAGATTGAGTTTCTTTTTCAAATTCAGACTTCCGGTTGACTCCGAGGCTTCTGCCTTTCCCATTGCCTTTTCTTTGACCTCTTCGTTGGATTTGGTGGATTCCAACACGTCTTCATAATAAGCTCCCGCATGTGCGATGACCAAAAACAGGATCAGAAAGAATGAAATGATGTAGGCCAAGGAAAAGCCTAGGGGTATCCACACGTTGCCATGGCTGACGTAGGACAAAATGCCCCTACTCCAACCTACGAGCGGGAAGAAATCAAACCAGGGTGAACCAATCCAAGCAAACATGCCCTGCCAAAATTTCTCCGCCATCAATCCCGGAATCATCACCATCAGGGCAAGGACAATTCCGAGGATGAAAATGCCGTTTCGGATGTAAGGCAGAATGCCATACTTGGTGTTGAGGGTGTAGATCAAAAAGCGAATCGGGGAAATAATAAAGAAGAAGAACGTAAATCCGAGCGACATGATGATGAGGTTCCATGCATTGAGGTCAAACACGTCGTTGAGCTGCGCGGTACTGTAAAGGACAAAAATCAAGCTCCCACCCAGGGCCGGAAAAATCGACCGGATCATGTAGTACACGAGCAGGTTGGATGGATTGACCGGTGCGGTAAATACGAAGTTGACATCAGCCATTGTAAAAAAGCTGATATTTTTTTTGGTCGCCCGATAAAGCTGGAACATCAGAAAAGCCAAAGCCAACAGGGTGAGACCTCCCACTACATTTTGCATAGCAAAATCAACCTCCGGTACCTCGCCCGCCGCATCCTGCAGGGTGTCCAGCTGACTGGCGTCCATGTCTTGGCTGCGCCCTCCCCTTCTAAAATAAAAGAAGCTGAAATACGCCAACACTGCTGCATAGGGCAGCAAGCGCAGCGGGTTTTTCAGAATCAAACGGATATTGTTGCGGACGATAAAGAAGTCCTTGCGCAACAGAAGCTTAAACTCATTCATCCTTTGTCAATTCTAAAAACAAATCTTCCAAACTTGAATCCCCTTCCGCCCCAAAGTTGCTCTTGAGGTTGGCAAGCGTGTCATTGCCGATGATGTTGCCGTCTTTCATGATCATTATCCTATCGGCAATGGTCTCCACGCTATCGATCAGGTGCGTACTGACGAGGATGGTTTTGCCTTGTTCTTTCAGGTCCCGGAATACCTTCTTGGTGTTTTTGATCGCCTTGGGATCAAGGCCAATCATCGGTTCATCAAAAAAGAGGATCTGAGGATCAGGAAGCAGCGCACAGCAGATCGATACTTTTTGGCGCATGCCTTTGGAAAGGTCCCGGCCCAACTTATCCTGTTTGTCCGACAATTCGTACAAGTCCATCAATGCTTCGGCCTTTTCCTGCCAGTTCTTTACGCCATAGGCCTGCGCAATAAATTGCAGATGCTCCCGCACCGTCAGTAGGTCATACACATGGGGAGTTTCGGGTATGTAGGAAAAGAGCTTCTTGGCTTCCACGGTCATATGGTCGTGACCGCCGAGAAAAATCTCCCCCGCATTTTTCCGCAGCAGCCCTACGATACATTTCATGGTGGTACTTTTCCCGGCACCGTTAGGGCCCAAGAGACCAACGACTTCCCCACCAGCAAGTGAAAAACTGATATTGTTGACGGCGTTTTGCTTTCCGTACTTTTTGACCAAACCTGTTACTTCGAGCATAAATCCACGATTTCGATTCAAACCTAATTATAATCGAAGAAATCGGATAAGAGTTTACATCAGCTCCTTTTTTCTTACATGACCTCCTGCAAAAAATGACAGAAAGAATAACAGAAAACCCCAAGAATTGGGATTAGGGATTTTTTTTGAAAAGATGATCTACGGGACTTCGGACAAAATTGACCCTAAGTACAGGTAACTGTCCAAGCAATAAAATGTGCTTTTCTCCTTTTTTAACCAAATCAATAGTAAAAACAAGGCATCGAAGACGCTCTTTGGAACCCATCGAGGTTAAAACTTACAAACAAGGTATGAGTCCCGCGGGTATATCTCCCAAGGCTGTTGGTCGGAAAATCATAGGCATATCCCCCCTTGAAATACTCGCCAAACCTCAAACCTCCCAGCAATCCGACACTGGATTTATGCTCCCAGTTGAACCCGAAAAATGCATTGTTCGAGAAATCAGCAATGACGGAAGTCAAATAACTGGTTGGGGCACCTGTCAGTTTTCTCGCCAGAATGTTTGGAGAGATTGTGACGATATCGCTTAAAGGTAAGCGCAAACCTGTCATCAGGAAATAACTCGCATCGCGCACACTGACGCCAAGCTCGAAAGGGTCATACCTGTCAGACAGAAACACACTCGGCGTAGAAAGCCCAAAATAGAAACTTTCCGAAAAGAGGTAGAATCCAAATCCCAAGTTGGGTTGGATCATGTTGAATTGCGTATCCTGAACGATATCTTCATCAGGATCTGAAATGTTCAAGTTTGTGTAATCCATCCGCACCGAATTCATTCCCGCCTTCATCCCAAAAGCCATCCGGAGGTTGGAACTGAGGCGCAGGTAATAGGAGATGTTGGCATTGAACCCTGTTTCCTTTGTAGCCCCAAACTGATCATTGATGAAATCCAATCCCAGGCCAAGGTTACTTTCTTCCCAAAGCCCGTGGGCCGAAAGGTATTGAGTCTTGGGGGCCCCGTCGAAACCCGTAAACTGCGAACTATGGATTCCTATGGCGCTCAGTCCACCACCTGCCCCTGCAAATGCCGGGTTATAAATCAAGGGATTGAAGGTGAAAACCGAAAGCTTGGGATCTATCTGTGCCCGTACTGCGAAAGCAATCGCCAAGTAAAATATTGCAGCAATCGTTATTTTTTTCATGATCATTTTCTTTGGGTGTTGAGAAGATAGAGGTATCCCGTCACGCGGACTGGCAGGGTTGCAGCAGGATTTTTATAAGTCAAGGCATACAGGTAATTGCCAGTTGGGAGCCCAAGTTCGGGCTGCGATATACCTGGCTGGTTGGATTCCCCAAAGAAGAACTTCCCGTCCTTGCCGTAACCGTCAGCTGCCCATACCAGTACTCCATGACGGTTATAGATTTCCAACCGATTTTCTGGGAAAGACTCAATGTTCTTGATCTTCAGGTATTCGTTTTTATTGTTCCCGTCGCGCGTGACCATATTGAACACTTCCACCTCGCATGGCTGAACAATGGCCCTTACTGCAACCCGGACTGAACTCTCGCATCCACGATTCCCCGAAAGGTTCGCCGCATAGTAGGTCTGACCGTCCTGAAGTCGTTCACTTTCCGAAAGTGGCTGACCACCAGATGGACTGCTGTACCAGCGAATGGTCTCACCCACTGCAAAGAGCTTGGCCACTGTGGGCTGGTCGGACTCACAGAATTGCTGTTCCGCGTCCGCCACTGCAGACTGTATTCTAATGATTGAAGCCCTGATTTGCTTTCTGGCACTTTCGCAGTTACCAATCCGCTGGCTCACGAAATAGACTCCTCCATCCTGTATTGGATCATTCGGATTCAGTGTCTCAGGGCCGGAGGCATTTCTGTACCAAACGAGATTAGTGCCGGTCGCCTGAAGTTCGGATACCCTTGCACCCTCGCAGAACTCCTGTTGGGAAGCTCCTCCTGGAATCTGAGGAATGTTGATTCTTACCCTTACCGCAAGTCTTGTTGCGCTTTTACAACTTCCAAGGGTTTGTTCTGCATAGTAGATGTTGCCATCCTGAAGCGGCAGGTTCCCAGCCAATGGGTTTCCACCAGTACCGCTACTAAACCACTGGACTGCAGTACCCGTGGCCTGGAGTTGATCTACAAAAGCTCCGTTGCAGAATTCTTGGTCAGAAAGCCCTGTAGGAGGCGCCACCTGGTTGACGGTCACCTGTACAGCGACAGGCGCACTCTCGCATCCCTCCTGGGTCTGGGTCGCAAAGTAAGTCCTGCCGTTTTCAAGCGGACTGTTGGGGCTGAGTGCCATTGTCAGGTTCTGGTCCGCATACCAACGGACATTTGTGCCGGTGGCTTGGAGATTGCTCACCGTGGCTGCGTTGCAGAAGGCCTGACTTTGCGCCGCAGTAACCTGCGGCACATTGATCACCCTCACCAAAACCTCCCTTCTCGAAGCACTCTCGCAGCCACCTACCGTCTGGGTGGCAAAATAGGTCCTGCCGTCCACCAATAGTGCTGTGTTTGACAACAAATCATTCCCAGTGGCAGAAGCATACCAACGGACATTCTGTCCGGTGATGGCTATATCCGAGATGGATGCGCCGGTACAGAAGGTCTGATTGGCGGAGGCGGTAGGCAAGTCAGCAGAGGATACCGATACTGTCACCGCCAACCGTACGGCACTATTGCAGCTGCCGATGGTCTGCTCGGCATAATAGGTGCTGCCATTTTGAAGCGGAAGATTATTTGGAATTGGGGTTCCTCCGGTAGCGGTGTTGTACCAACGGACATTTGTCCCGGTCGCAACAAGATCCGATACCAGTGCACCAGTACAGAAACCCTGTTCACTATCTCCTTGAGGGGCCGGTACCGCATTGATGGCAACCTGCACAGCAAGGGACGGTCCTTCACATCCTTCTATTGTCTGTGTGGCATAATAGGTAAGTCCATTTTCCAAAGGGCTCGTCGAGGCAAGCAAAGTCGTGAGGCTTTGGTCAGCATACCAACGAATGGCTGTTCCCGTTGCCTGTAGGTTACTTACCGTAGCCGTATTACAGAAGGCCTGACTTTGCGGCGCACTCACCTGAGACACCATCACCACCCTGACCCGAACTGCTCTTCGGGAGACGCTTTCACAGCCGCCGACTGTCTGACTGGCATAATAGATCCTACCGTCCTGTAATGATTCATTGCTTGCAAGGGGGTCATTTTCTGTGGCGGAGGCATACCAACGGATATTCTGGCCCGTGACTGCGATATCTGATACCAAAGCACCCGCGCAAAAAGTCTGTGTCGCTGCTGCGACGGGAATATCTACTGAAGAGACTGTAACCCTCACTGCGAGTCTCGCCGCGCTTTGGCAGTCTCCAATCCGTTGTTCTGCATAATATGTCAAGCCATTCTGCAGCGGCTGTGCACTGGAAAGTGCCGTACCGCCTGTGGCCGAGGCAAACCATTGGATCCCTGCTCCCGAGGCAACCAGGTCCGAGACTTGAGCACCTAGACAGAACGTCTGTTCGCTTTCACCCTGTGGAATACTGACAGCATTGACTGCAACCTGTACTGCGAGGGCTGGACCCTCGCAACCGTTGATTGTCTGGGTAACATAATAGGTCCTGCCGTTTTCCAAAGGACTGTTCGAAGTAAGTACGGCCGTCAGACTTTGGTCGCTATACCAGCGGATATTGGTACCTGTCGCCTGAAGATTGGCTACCGTTGATGCATTGCAAAATTCCTGCAGCTGTGGAGCGGTGACTGGAGGGACGGCCAAAAGCGATACCCTGACCTCTTTCCTACTCCCACTTTCACAACCGTCCACAGTCTGGGTGGCAAAGTAGCTTTTCCCATCTTCCAGCTGTATTTCAGCATCCAAAGGACTTCCTCCATTGGCAGCAGCATACCAAAGGATATTCTGGCCCGTCGCAACCAACTCAGCAACCTTGGATCCGGGACATAGCTCTTGGTTTTCCGTGGCGGTAGGTAAAGGGGGGCCGCTGAGAACGGTCCTAACAGCAGTCCTGTTGCTTTCGCAATCAGCTACTTTGCTCGCCACAAAATAGGTGACATTGTCTGCTACCAAAGTTTCAGCAGAAAGCTCCTCACCTGCTTCCGAGTACCAGATTAGGTCCGTTCCTTGGACCGCAAGGCCAGAAAGGCGTGTGCCTGCACAGATTTCCTGGGTGGCTTCCGCAGTAGGCTGGGTGGGACTAACGAGTTCGACCTGAATCCGAAGGCGGGTGGGGTTCACGCAGGTACCGGCCCGGTTTTCCGCATAGTAAAACCTCGAATTCTGCAACAGCGTGCCAGGGGCAATGGGTGTTGTGGAGTTGAGCGTGGGGTACCAGCGGATTTCATCGCCTTCTGCTACCAAATCCTCTACCGTCGCCCCGGCGCAGAATACTTGGCTCTGCTCGCCAGTAGGCGGTTGGGGCTCAAGAATACGGACTGTGACTTCGAGGATTTCTTCAGAGCAAACTATCGTACCACCAAACTGTTCATTGAAAATAAATTCCGCCTTTCCGTAGAGAATATCCCCATCCTTTAAAACACCGTAATAAGGTGCTGGAATAGTAAAGTCAATATCCTTGAACCATGAAATTTGACGGTAGCAGTCAATTTCGCGGGTGTATGTACAACGGAAGCTATCCTCCCTTTGAACAGAAAAAACAAGATCACTAACATAAGAGACACCACAAAAAGACTGCTCTTCCTTTCTAAAAACTGTTCTCTCCTTTGGCTCACCTACGATTACTCTGATGGATATCCCCTCATTAGCTTGAGCATAATAATTCAGCCATTCTTTGTATGCACCAGCAACCCAACTCTTATAAAAACTCTTAATCCCATTTTCGTCGCTACTTAAATCAGTAGTCCAATGATAGGCGATATTGTTATCAAAAAATGTTCCATCGTAACCACGTAACCCACTTCGAACGAACGAAAGTCCAGAGGAATTATTCGGATTAGATCCTGAATTAATATCGAAGAAAGATGGAACCTTAATCTTATCTCCTATAGAATTACCGTTAAGCGGATAATCAACGAATTTTCTTCCTTCCAATTCAATGGCTAATTCCCCCCAGTCACAAAGAGATGTAACATAGGTGCCCTCCGGTGCCAATCCCCGAGGGTCCAAAAATGCATAGGCATTGTACAGAAGGCCAAGTTCCTCATTAGCAGGGTCATTGTTAAGGTAGCACCATGCCCCTGACCTTGTATTTGCCCAGGCACCAGGGTCTTTAATCTCTGGAATGGGGTCGCCGTTGCGGTAATGCTTCACCCGGAGGTTGCTTTTTATCCAGCGCTGATCGCCGATCACCACGGTTTCATACACATTGCCGTCGATGTCGGTGATGGTTTCCTGGGCAAAGGAATTCGATATGCCAGAGAGAAATAGGGTGAAAAGAATCAGCAGAACAGGAATCGACTGATTGAGCTGTCGACAAAAGGATACACGCATATTATGTTTTTGATTGTTTAAACAATCCTTTAAGTGAGGCAAATGGGCGAAAGGCTTTTAAATATATTAAAACTGCATTTCAAATATTGTTTTTTTGACTTGATGAAACAATACCTACAAAATGGTATTTTTTTACTCAAAAATTTTGTTAAGTCAATCAATAAAAAAGTGTTTTTTGTTATTGATTGGATGACTTCACCTGGCATTTAGAATTAGTAAGAAATCGGCGTAATTGCGGGCGTGATTGGGCAGAAAAAACCTTCAATGGGTAGGCATTCCTGATGATAATGAATATAGTGTCAAAAAACGGACGGCTATCTACCTTGGTCTTGTGGTAGGAAGGATGAAAAATCGCCCCGATTTACTGTTCGCTTTTTAAAAATAGGATACTTACCTGCAACGCACTTTAGCTTGGCCAAAACTTGAAATCCGGAACTCTGTTAGAATCTTGATAAATCGGCCCGCAAATCAGTTCTCGGGCCTTTGGATTTTTAACCAAAAACCCTCAAAACATCAACCCCCATTTTACAAAAAAGCTATTGAAGGCATATTTCTCCGTACGTACGGAGGAAAAGCCGGCCGGTATATTCGAATTGAAAAAAGGTTGAACCCCAGAAAAATCGTAAAAGCCTTCGAAAAAGGAAGCCTCCTGACGCTTGTAGCCGATCGACCAGACAAAAGAATGATTTCCATCCTTGGGTTTCTTCCGAACGCCAATCGAGGGACTGACGAAAATGCCCCCATCAAACCAACTCTCGGACCATTCGGTGCGTGTAGTTTTCTGCAAAATCGTAGAACCGCCTCCCAGGTCCATCCCCGCAAACCAGGTGTATTTTTTGCCTTTTTCCCGAAATCCCCTCCAGCCCAATGCCAAAGGCATGATTTTCAAGCCAGGGTAAGTGTCTATCCCGACAGAAAATCCGACAGCATGGGCCGGGAGAATCTTGACCCCGTGGAAGGTGGTGAAAGTGAAATTCAGTCTCGTGTCAAAATTGTCTTCCCAAGCCTCCACCCTGCCGATCAGCACGCCAAAATCCGTCTGGTTGAAGTACTTTTGTGCTCCTGCATTGGCTACAGAGCTCATGTAAAACAGCAAAAAAAGGATTACTTTCAATTTCATAGCTTCGCCGATCGCCGAAAGAACCTAAACTACGACAGGATTTTTGACTTGGATACAACTGAGCGGTCTCAGGACCGATGGCGTGCTGTAGTCAAACTGACAAACCCCATCCGGACCGATGACGATGAGTGATTTGGGACCTGCGATAATGTCAACGGACTTCATGGATTGCAGGAATTCGAGCTGATGCTTGTCGATTGCCATCACATCTTTGACGTCAAAACTCTTCAGCCCATGCTTGCCTTCTGCCACATAAAGGAAGTCCCCCGTCAAGGAAAGGCCGTGGGGATGTAGCATCGAATACGCCTTCAAAAGCGTCGGATTACGAGGGTTTTGGATATCGACGACATGGAGCTCGTTGACGCCATTGTTGCAGTTGACCCCTTTTCGCAAGGTCACAAATGCATGCTTCTCATTGACTACGACAGGATCACAGGCGAGAATATGTTGGTAAACAGCCAATTCCCTTGGATCGCTGGGGATTTTGGCATCATAGATATGCATACCGGTGTTGGAGCCGATGAAGAGTTTTTCCTGGAAAGGGAAAATCGTCTCAATCCCCCAGCCAAGGTCGATATTTTTAAGGTGTTTCGGCAACTTGGCGTCCGCCACGTCAAACACACGCAAGCTGTATTCATCCACGGCATACAAGTGCCCACTCATCAGCGTAAACCGCGCCATCGATCCCCCCTGTCCATAGCTTTGGGATCCGGGCGAGGCACTCTGGGCACTTAAGTTTACCCTATCCATCATTACCCAAGGCCTTCCCCAATGCCACATCTGGTTGGAATCGGCAGTCATGACTGTATCCTTATAAGTAATGATCACACCGGTGTCGTGGTGATGGTACATGTGCTTGAAGACATCTTGGACCCTATTCTCCAGTTTCACGTTGCGGATGTCATTGATGTCAAATGCCAGAAGATCCACATAACTGTCCGCATAGAGAATCCCCGAATTGATAGCCAAATCCACGTTTCCGTCAATCTTGATGAAGTTTACATTGATCGGGGCGGCAGGATTGGAATTGTCCAAGATATGAATCCCTTTTTGGGGCTCGTTGACAAAAAGATAGTCGCCGTAGATGTAGATTTTACCGGGATTTTCCAATTCCTGCGGCGGTGCCACCACTATGTCCTTTGCCCGGATTGTACTCATTTCAAGATACACGGGGATTACCGTCTTGAAAGTATAGGTACTTGTCACTTCGTCATGACAAGAAGGAAGCACCAAGACCATCATGCCCGCCAGCAGCAGGGACATGAAGCGAAAGAAGGGGGAAGGAAAATAGGTCTTCATGGCAAAATGTTTTGAGGTAAGAAAAACTTCTGAACCCTAGACGCAGCTGTTTTTTGAAGTGCGACAGAAAGGATCGAAAAAAATCCTTCTACCGCGATCTTTTTTTGGAAAAGCGAAGGAAGGAGAAATTTCATCGCTGCAACAAGATCTCACGCAAAAGAAAAGAGGGCTCATCTAGCCCTCCAATTTCCTGATTATTTTCCTTTGGAAATTCTCCAATAGGTGAATGTATTTGTGGACAATTTTATCCGCCAACTCTCCTTGGTCAAGGCCCTGATAAATAGGATTGTACTGAATCCGGTCGATGACCATGTCCAGCCAGCCCTTGCCGTCATCGATCAGTTCCTCGTTGAAAGCCTCCACGGTTGCATCCCTCGAGCCGGAAAAGTACCCTCTCCCCTGCTTTCGGAAATATTCACCGATGGTCCTCAAGGCCATCTCATGTGCGAGTTCGAAGAGGCGGATGACTTTCCGCTGCGACTTATCATCCTTATGATTGTGGGAATATTGCCACAGCGCATCTTTTAATTCCTGCAAGGCCTCGGAGAAGTCTGCCAAACACTGTTCGCAATTTGGGGCGGTTGTTTTCATCTTCAAGGTCGATTTTTATACAGTCTTCAAGTTAAGAATTTTAGCGCACATTGTATGACTGCATGAAAGGTTGCCCGCCCGGTGTGAATCCCTCCAAGCGCAGCCTTCCGCTGAATTTTTCCAAAAACTTGCCGACATCCTCGGGATTTTTGGCAGGCTCGCCGTTGATGAGTGTAATGACGAAACCATTATTCAAGCCCAAATCCCTCAGGTAGCCCCGACTCATGCCGGTGATTTTGATTCCATAGGAAATGTTGAACCTATCCTTTTCGATCGTGTTTACAGATTCAAGCCTTGCACCCAACAGATCGGATGCGTAAAACTCCCGCTTCAGCACGCCTGTCCCGCCTTCGAGGTTTTGAAGCGTCAGGGTTGCGTTGCGTTCGGTTCCACCACGCTTGAAAACGACGCGTACCTTGTCGCCGGGGTAGTAGTAGGATAGTACTTCCTCGAAACTTCCGTTGCCGGTGATGTTGATGTTTTCGATTTTGGTAATCACGTCATTGCGCTCAATCCCAGCCTTCTCGGCAGCACCTTCCCGAACCACATGGGTCACAATCACACCATCCAAAGAACCCAATTTCATTTCTTCTGCCAACTCCGGCGTAATCTCCACTACTTCGATACCGGGTATTGCCTTTTGGACTTCCCCAAACTTGATCAGGTCATTGGCAATTTTCATCGCAATGTCCACGGGCACCGCAAATCCATATCCCGTATAGGAACCCGTGCGGGAAAGGATGGCCGTATTGATGCCCACCAGTTCTCCCCTGACATTGACCAAGGCTCCGCCTGAGTTGCCGGGATTGATAGGTGCATCGGTTTGGATAAAGGACTCCAACGGAAACTCACCACCAAGAATATTGATCTGTCGCTCTTTTGCCGAAACGATCCCCGCAGTCACGGTCGAAGTCAGGTTGAAAGGGTTGCCCACTGCGATTACCCATTCGCCGATTTTGAGCTCTCGGCTGTTGCCCAAGGTGATGGCGGGAAGGCCCTTTCCTTCAATCTTCAAAACTGCAATGTCGGTATTCTTGTCCGTCCCAACGAGCTTGGCTGGATAGGTGCGCTTTTGGTGGACCACTTCAATAACCTCCGCGCGATCGATCACGTGGTTGTTGGTAATGATATAACCATCCGCACTGATGATCACCCCCGAGCCTGTACTCACCCGCTGCGTCGGGCCGGTACCAAAGAAAAAGTCAAACATGCTGTAGCGCCTTTGGTCGGTACCCGAGAAGTTTTTGATGAACACTACCGAGGGAGTGCTCTTTTCGGAAGCTTCCACAAAGGAAATCGGTGGATTGTTAGCGGCACTTGGCCCGCTGTCATAGCGCACGTACTGTTGCCGGGCATTTTCGGGGATGTTTATTTCGCTCCCAAATACCGGCTCTTCTTTGCTCTTCAAAGAATCATAGGCCCACGCGCCTACAAGACCCGCCACAAAGGCTACAAAAACAATTTTCAGATTATTTGCCATATTGTATCTGAACGATCCGTGAATTTTTGAGTTTAACAATTGCAGTGATGAAAATACCGATTTTCATGCCAATTGCCACCGCAATCAAAAAGACTGGAAAAGTTGAGGGAAAACCCAATGAAGCTTGTAATTTTGTCAGTTGCGGAGGACGTGACACCAACACTGTCAGCTTGCAATTTTGTCAATCGTACCCATATTGATGTCAGGAAAAAAGCATGTAGCCATTCTCGGCTCCACAGGAAGTATTGGAAAACAAACCTTGGAAGTCATCCAAGCCCATCCGGGAAAGTTTGAAGTAGAGGTCCTGACCGCACAAAACAACGCCGAACTTCTCATCGAGCAAGCCCTGCAGTTCCAGCCCAACTGTGTTGTCATCGGCAATGAAGCCCTGTATGCTACCGTAAAAGATGCATTGTCGGCGCAGGACATCAAGGTGTACGCGGGTGAAAAAGCCTTGTCAGACGTGGTGACCATGGACACGGTTGATATCGTCCTGACCGCTTTGGTGGGATATTCGGGCCTGATTCCGACGCTGAAGGCGGTAGACGCAGGCAAACCCATCGCCCTTGCCAACAAGGAAACCTTGGTGGTAGCAGGCGAGTTGGTGACGCAATTGGCCAGCGAAAAAGGTGTCAACATCTATCCGGTAGATTCGGAGCATTCGGCGATATTCCAGTGTCTTGTTGGAGAATTCCACAACCCGATCGAAAAAATCATCCTGACAGCTTCAGGAGGACCGTTCAGGGGAAAAGACCGGGAGTATCTCAAGACTGTCACCAAAGCACAGGCACTGAAACATCCCAATTGGGATATGGGTGCGAAAATCACGATAGATTCCGCTTCCCTGATGAACAAGGGCTTGGAAGTCATAGAAGCCAAGTGGCTTTTCGGATTAGATGCCAATCAAATAGAGGTGGTGGTTCATCCCCAGTCGATTATCCATTCTTTGATACAATTTGAAGATGGGAGTATAAAAGCACAACTTGGGCTGCCCGATATGCGTATCCCCATTCAGTTTGCCCTGAGCTATCCGGAAAGGCTCAAGGCGGATTTCCCCAGGTTTGATTTCACCAATTATCCAAACCTGACATTTGAAAAGCCCGACATGACAACCTTCCGAAACCTAGGCCTTGCCTTTGCTGCTTTGGAAAAAGGGGGAAATGCTCCCTGTGTACTCAATGCAGCCAATGAGATAGCCGTGGCCTCGTTTTTGAGGGATGAGATCGGATTTTTGGAAATGTCGGATTTGATAGAGCAGACGCTCGAAAAAGTGGATTTTGTCGCGCACCCCAGTTTGGAGGATTATGTGCAGACGGACCGAATAGCTAGAAAATTAACAGAAGAATCAATCAAGAGTAAAGTATAATGGAAACATTGATCATGGTGGCCCAGCTGATTCTGGGATTGTCGATACTGGTAGGATTGCACGAATTGGGGCACCTCTTGACGGCCAAAATGTTTGGGATGCGGGTGGAGAAGTTTTCCATAGGTTTCCCCCCAAAAATCTTCGGCTTCAAATGGGGCGAAACGGAATACTCCATCGGCGCAGTTCCCTTGGGGGGATTTGTGAAAATCTCCGGCATGGTGGACGAATCCATGGATACGGAGCAGCTATCTTCCGAGCCTCAGCCTTGGGAATTTCGCTCCAAGCCAGCCTGGCAGCGCCTCATCGTCATGCTTGGCGGTATCATCGTCAATGTCATCACGGGCGTTTTGATCTTTGTGGTTTTGGTGTACCAAAGGGGTGAAACCTATTTCTCCAGAGACCAAGTCGTGGAAAACGGCATCGTTGCCTATGACATTGCCAAGGGAATCGGCTTCCAAACCGGCGACAAAGTACTCGACATCAACGGACAGCCCTATGTGAGCCTTTCCGACCTCAGCAGTGGGGAAGCGTTGTTGAGTTCCGGGGGATTCTACACCGTGGAGCGCAACGGGGAAACCATCCAAATTGAAATCCCAAGAGGTTTTATCAACTCTTTCTCCAACGAGGAGAGCATGGGCAATTTCCTCAGCATCCGCTTTCCATTCACAGTTGGTGAAGTGAGCAAAGATGGCGCAGCTGCAAAAGTAGGACTGCAGGCCGGGGACAAAATCGTCGCAGTCAACGGACAACCGATCCAATATTTCGATGAGCTTCAGGGCGCATTGGCAGCGACCAAGGGCAAAGAAGCGGCCATCCTGATCGAAAGGGAAGGGCAAAAACTCGAGAAAATGACACCTGTCTCCGCAGAAGGCACCATTGGCATCCAGGCCAATTCACTATTAGAGCCAGTCGTCAGAAAATACTCCATCGGAGAATCCATCAGCAAGGGGACGGCAAAAGCCTTTGGCGTCGTCATAGTCAACGCCAAGGCACTCGGCAAGATGTTTACCGGAGAAGTTTCCGCCAAAAATGTAAGCGGACCGATCGGCATGGCAAAAATCTATGGCTCCAAATGGGATTGGGTGAAGTTCTGGAGTATCACAGGCTTGATTTCCATGATTTTGGCCTTTATGAACCTGTTGCCGATCCCGGCATTGGACGGTGGACACGTGATGTTCCTCCTGTATGAGATGATTTCCGGACAGGCACCTTCCGACAAGTTCCTCGAGAATGCCCAGAAAGTAGGCATGGTCTTGTTGCTGGCCTTGATGGTATTTGCCATCGGAAATGATATCCTTAAGCTCTTTACAGGGGCATAATTCCTACATTACAATAGATATTCAGCAAAGGGGTGGGATTCGTTCCACCCCTTTTGCTTTGTTGGCTAAAAAGGGTTGGCTGTAATTCCGAAACACAAACAAATAGCTACCCCGAAAAGGCTAGCTTATTAGGCCTTTTTTCTCTTTTAAACAACCGAGTAATAAGCCCAAGGAACTACCAGAAATACGGAGTTAACACGGAGTTGAGACGGAATTGGTACGGACTAAGTACGGAGTTGGTACGGGTAGTGATAGGGACACGGTGGGAACACTGTGCCGACACGGTGCCGACATGGTAGGGAGGCGGTGGGACTGATCTCGGGCGGTGGTTGGGTGGGAATCGGAATCAATATCTTTTCTATAGATTTCGATCCCGCATCTTTTCTAATTGTTGTACCTCTCATGGTACACCCCTAGTACCTGCCTCGTACACCATTCGTACACTTTCCGACAAAAACCAAGAAATCAGATAATTCCCCCAACTCATCTTTTCATCTCGATTTTGATTGCCGAGAACCTATTATGGTGTCCGCACTTCGAATAAACAATTATTTCACACCCCTTATTTTTTAATATTGCAAATTTCGGTATCATTGGGGAAGGTTTTAGTATTCGTATCACCCATGGTCTTAAATCGATATTTCGCAAGTTTGCTCCTGCTGATACTTTTATCCATATCCTCATATGGACAGGATGGCGACTTTGTTGTTTTGCCTTCGCAGGAAAAGGTATATGGTTCAATGGTGAATACCTTCGATTTTACCAATGCGAAATCGGTCAATTTCAGGAATTCTTCAGACCAGGCTGTGAACCAGTACATGCCGTCTGATCTCATAGCCTTTGGGCTTGACAATGGGAGATACTTTAAATCTATCCACTTGCCTGAGGAGAATGAAAAGGTTTTTGTTCAAGTCATCCTTTCGGGGGAAAAAAGCCTATACAAATACAAGAAAGTATTCTACATTGATGACGACGGCAAGCTTGTTAAACTTAACAGTAGTTACAGTCAGTCGTTGGGCGCCGAAAGCAATACACAAAGGAGCAATTTTAAACCTTTTGTCAATACGCTTAACCTTATTTTGGCGGGTGATTGCGGCAATTCGCTTGTTGTAACGGTGATGGGTGCCAAGTATACAGAAAACTCTTTGGCCGAAATACTCTCAAAGTATCATGAATGCGAAGGCCTGGAATTCATCAATCATATTCAGGAAATCCCTCTGGTTAGGATTTCACCAATGGCTACGGCAGGATTGGCTTTCCTAAACCAGGATTATTATCCGATCAATGCGAGTAAAGTGATGGTTTTTGATAGGAACTCATTCCCGGTATTTCAGGCTGGAGTAAGGTTTCACCAAATCCGGAAGCTTCCTCGACTTGCATTTGATTTGTCCGTTGCGTACATGAATAGGGACAACACGCTGAACTATCAATTCGAGAACTCTGAAGGATTGACAACCGGAACACAGGTCTATAGAAGCTCTAGCATACTCGTGCCGATGTTTGTTGACTACCAACTGTTCAAATTTGGATCCGTTGGCACCTATATTGGCTTAGGTGGAATTGTCAGAAACACGAGCTTTGAGGTTGATTATGCGATCGTAGATTACACGCTGTTCTTCAACTCGGTCACCACAGTTACCGAAGAACAGTTTTTTTTCAATGAAGACCGGGATTTCGCCCCCGCGATAAAACTTGGTGCCCATATCAATCAAGGGAAAAAGGTTGGACTGTTATCCGAACTTCAATTCGACTATCAGTCCAAAAATACGGTGAGGGTATGGCCCTATTCGGACAGTACCTACAAGCAATTTACAGTAGCGTTTTTGTTTAGCATAATCTTCTGAAATCAAATGGCGGCCATCAAATACACTTCAATTATTTTATTTGTCCTTTTCCTTTCTGCTTGTGCTGAGGTAGAGCTTGCACCGAGGAAAAATCCAAGGCTAAGTGCCGCGACTGTACAAAAAATTGATCCGGTAAGTGTGCGTTTCGCCGCAAAAGTGTATGATTATGGTACACAGGAAGTTGTTGAATATGGATTTGTTTACAATGATAAGCCTACGCCTCGGGTCGGCGATGGCATAACGATCAGTCGCGCGGGAAAGCCCGATGATTTTTTCGAGCTGGAAACAGCGCATACAATGGTCCCCGGAAGAAAATACTTGCTGGTTGCCTTCATGCGAACCACCAATGGAATCACCTACTCCGGTATTGTTGAGTTTGTTAATCAGCGATAACCCTGACCGGTGCCGCTAGGTTTCATTTGATTTGGGCGAACTACCTAGCAGCAACCAGCCAGGTTCCTGCTTGTTGATCTTCTAAAGAACATTTACCAAAGTGGAGGTCAATACAGGTCTCTCCGTTCCCTTGATCGCTTCATAAAAACAGGTGAATTTCACGGAAAAAATATTCCATCCCCTTATTTTTTAATATTGCAAATTTCGGTATCATTGAGAATACTTATGAAACCCGTTCTCAAATGATAAGACTCCCACTCTTTAGAGGATTGTGCTGCAGCTTGTTGCTGCTGATCTGCCATCCAAATTTCGCCCAAAAACAGGCCGATGACTACATCCTCAAGGCCAATGGACAAAAGGAAACGGGTGTCATTTTGGGCAGCTTTGAAAATGACCAGTACAATACCGTCCGATTCAGGTCTGCCGGTGGAGGTACGGGCACTTTTGGGCCAGGGGACATCCAAGGTTTCGGGTTCCAAAACGGACGCAAGTTTATGGCCATAAGGCTACCTGGATCAGAGAATTTGGAATTTGTACAAGTCTTATTGACAGGAAAGCTTAGCCTATACAAGGCCAATGACAAGTTTTACGTGAACGACGGTCGAGAAATCCACGAACTGAAGGCTTTCTACGACAAGGCGACCGTCGCAGGCAGGGAGACGCGGGAACTGAAGAAACCCTATTTGGGCACGATCAACATGCTAATGGCCGGGGAATGCAGTGCAGAAATCTACGATGTACTGGCTGATACCAAATACGATGATTATTCTTTGGTCAAATTACTTTCCAAATATCACTACTGCGAAGGAATCACCTATGAACAGCACCTTCCCGAGTTGCCATTTGTGAGGATATCCCCGGTGATCTACGGCGGTGTCACTTACATGAGCATGAGCCCTGCCAGTCGTCCGGAAAACAGAAAAGATGCTTTCGAAAATCACCAGACACCAATCATGCAAATAGGCATCAAGGCCCACCAATTCCGTCGCTGGAAGCGGCTTTCCATCGACGTTTCGGTCGGCTACTCCAAGTTGGACAACACGATCATATCCGAATACACTTCAGAAAGCCAATACATGACCGCGAAGGAGGTCTTCAGCGCATCGACAATCACCATCCCCGCTTTTGTGAACTACACCTGGACGCGAGCGGGGAGCTTTGATTCCTATATCGGCATTGGTTTCAATAGCCGCTTCAGCAGTCTGGAAAGCGAGTTTGCCATGGTAGACCAAACGCTCACGCACAATGGAGTCACCACGATTTACGAGACGGAGTTTACCAGCATCAATGAAAAAATGACCTCGGCTGCCGGCAAAATCGGCGTAGTCTGGAATTTTTCGAAGAAGATCGGCCTTCTTGCTGAATTGCAACTTGACTACCTGCCTGCATTCTACCAAGTCAACCTTCCCTTCAACGAAGCATCCTACAACCAAACCAACACCAGTCTATTGATCGGCCTACGTTTTTAACCATTGAAGCATATGAATACCCAAAAAATATCGATTTTACTCTTGGCAGCGATTATGCTTTTCTCTTGCCAAAAAGACGAAGACGTCAAGCCTGCGACCAATCCGAGGTTCAGTGTGGCCTATGTGCAAAACATCGACGCTTCCGGTGTGGAGTTCGCGGCCAATGTGTTTGAATTTGGTTCAGAGGAGATTTTGGAATATGGGTTTGTGTTTAGCAAAACTCCAAATCCTTCAATTGAAACAAGTGACGTCGTAAAACAATCAGGTAAACCAGAAACGATTTTCAAACTTATCGCTGATTATGGAATGCGTCAAGGATCAGAATATTTCGTTGCAGCATTTGTAAGGACGAACAGGAGTCTGGTGTATTCTGAACAAATCAAATTTACCAGCAAGGGCTCGCTCGGATTCATTTTCGATGCTATTTCAGCCCCGGAAGAGGTGTATTTTGGGGATACTATCACTGTGTCGGGTAGGAACTTCAGCAGGATATCCAGTAATTACAGAGTGCAGGTAATGGGTGCCAATGCCCAGATTCTTGACCTTAGTCCAACGAGCTTTAAAATCGTCCTCCCTCCCGTTTTTGGATTCACTGAAAAACAGGCAGAACAAGGGCTTTTTGACTTCAAAATTGATATTTCCGGAAAGGAACTCTTGGTCGAATGGCCCCTGAATTTCAGAACAGCCAAATTCACTACCAACACAAGCAAAGAATTTACATGGGGAGAATCTATCAGCATCAGCGGCAGCGACCTCATGAGTGAAACGGTAAAAGTCAGATACAAGAATCCCGAGGGCAATTTTTTTGAAATACCTATTGACTTCTTCTCAAGCAATGAAATCAGATTCAAGCCAAAAGCGCCGATCGAAGAACAATCCCCGACTTTGGAGATTACGGTTAGGGGAAAAAAATACCTCTTGGAAAATGCCTTTAAATTGAAAGGCAGTGAAATCAATCCTGGACAAGGCTTCAATATCTTCAGTTCCGACCCGTTCACCATTTTCGGCCAAAACTTCAATCCGGATTTCACCAGATTGAATAAGATAACCTCGGATACGCCCGGTTTGAATTTCGAAATATTAGAATCGACCAGCGAAAAGATTACACTGAGGGTTTATCAAACAGACGATTTTTTCCTTCCAAGGACTCTCGCATTGTTTTCAAACACTTTTGGAGTGAAATCTAAAAATTCTGTTACTGTCACATTCAAGGATTTAAGCCTTCCGTTTCTCAGTTTATCAGATCATATAGAGGATTCTGAATATGTCTTGGGCTCTGCTACAGACGGGAAAAAGGGATATATAGTCACGACAAAAAAAATCGTAGAGTTCGATCCCTCTACCAAAACCTCTTCTTTGGTTTACACTTTTCCCGAACAATTTCAACTATACTGGTACTCATTTGTTGTAAGTTCTCCCAACGGAAAAATATACATTGGAGGCGATGGAAATCCTCTACAATCGCCAAGTAATGTTCCATACATCTTTGAACTGGATCCGATTTCTAAACAAGTGACGCTTTTACCATCCCATCCCTCCAATCTGGTTTACATAACTTCCGCCTACTCAACAGAACAATACCTTTATTGCGACGGGGGATGGCTCATCGAGTCTGTTAATGGTTATACCGAGAAACCAGAACGCTGGAGGTACAGCATGCTAGAGAGAAAGTGGGAGAAACTAATATCTCCTTCGATCACATACCAAGGTCAAATTTCAAAACTCTTGGGTTTCAGGTATAAAAATCAACTTTACAGATTCGGCTATTCGCCCGAAAACTTCATACCATCCCTTTTCCGTTTTGATCCTCAAACAGAAGATTGGGAGAAATTGGCCGAATTTGAAAATCTAGAAAATCTCCAAGCAAGCCATGTTCCAGTCATTGGCAATAAGGCTTACTTTCAATCTAACTCAGTTTTGGCTGAACTAAACTTGGATGATTACTCGGTGAAGATGCTAAACTCGGAAAATGGCAGACAAGCCCTCGTTAACTTTCCAATTGTTATCGGAAACACGATTTTCTCGACTTCATTTAACAGGGTGTACGAAGCCGACCCTGCCTATTTCAAATTCGAGTAACCTGCCAATTTGTACCACCCATTCTCCTTGGCATATTCATTGAAATTATTGGAAGAACCTTCATAAATTGGGGGTTCTTCGCTGTTTTATTATTTCATGACAGCTTATCTGTCATATTGTCCTTATGATGCAATTCAAAAACCAGTTATATCAAACCATGATGGGAGGCGACTATGCGGGAGAGGGTGACCTCATCCAGCTGATTACCGATGACGAAGAGGAAACCCAGCAGCAGCCGGACCATTTCGCCACGGACATCCCGATTCTTTCGGTCCGCAACACCGTGCTCTTCCCGGGTGTGGTGATCCCGATTACCGTGGGCAGGCAGCGCTCCATCAAATTGGTCAAAAAAGCCCAAAAAGGCGATAAGATGATCGGCGTCTGCGCCCAAATCAATCCCCAAAACGACGACCCGGCTTGGGAGGATATCTACCATGTGGGCACTTTGGCCAAGATTATCAAGATGATTGTCTTGCCCGACGGGAATACGACGATCATTATCCAAGGAAAAAAACGGTTCAAGATCACCGAAACCCTGACCGAGGATCCCTACTTTACTGCGCGGGTGGAATACTTGGATGAAAACTTCCCCAAAAACAGCCGAAAGATCAAGGCGCTAGAGGAATCCCTTAAGGAGTCCGCCGCCAAAATCCTCCACCTCAATCCCGAAATTCCCCGCGAGGCACAAGTCGCACTTGACAATATCGACAATACGGCCTTTCTGACACATTTCCTTTCCTCCAACATCAATGCACCGGTGGAAGCGAAGCAGCGCTTGCTGGAGATCAACGACGGTTTGGAGCGGGCCACCTTGCTTTTGGAATTCATGATGAAGGATATCCAAATGCTGGAAATCAAGAGCGAGATCCAAAAGAAAGTCCATACCGATATCGATCAGCAGCAGCGGGATTACTTCCTCCGCCAGCAGATGAAAGTGCTACAGACCGAGCTTGGGGAAGAAGGACCGGAAAAAGAGGTCGAAGAACTGCGCGCCAAAGGAGCCCTAAAAAAATGGCCCAAGGAAGTGGCATTGCATTTTGAAAAAGAACTCAATAAAATCCTCCGCATCAATCCATCCGCGGCGGAATATCCCATTGCACTCAACTATGCCGAGACACTTGTTGAGTTGCCGTGGAATGAATACACAGAGGACAATTTTGACCTCAAGCGGGCGAAGGCCATCCTGGACCGCGACCATTCCGGCCTTGTGAAAGTGAAGGAAAGGATCATCGAATACCTCGCCGTTCTCAAACTCAAAAAAGACCTTAAAGGTCCAATCCTTTGTCTATATGGACCTCCGGGAGTCGGCAAGACCTCTTTGGGAAAATCCATTGCTACCGCTTTGGGCAGGAAATATGTACGTATGTCCCTAGGCGGCGTGCACGATGAGGCCGAAATCCGCGGCCACCGCAAGACCTATGTCGGCGCCATGCCCGGCAAGATTATCCAAAACATGAAGAAGGTGAAGTCTTCAAATCCCGTGTATGTATTGGATGAAATCGACAAGCTGAGTTCCGATTTCCGTGGTGACCCTTCCTCTGCTTTCTTGGAAGTACTCGACCCGGAGCAAAACAGCAGCTTCGTGGACAATTACCTGGAGGTGGAGTATGACCTTTCCAAGGTGCTGTTTATCGCCACTGCCAATTCGCTCGATACGATCCAACCCGCCTTGCGGGACAGGATGGAAATCATCGAAGTGACCGGCTATACGATGGAAGAGAAATTGGAGATTGCCAAAAAGCACCTCGTCCCCAAACAACGGAAAGAACACGGCCTCAAAGCCACGGACATAAGCTTCGACAAAGCCGCATTGGTCAAGATCATAGAAGACTATACCCGCGAATCAGGTGTCAGGACCCTTGAAAGAGCCATCGGAAAAGTAATTCGAAACATCGCCAAGTCGATTGCCATGGAGGAAGAATACTCCAAGAAAGTGACCGTGCAAATGGTCCGGAAAATCCTTGGTGGAGAAATATTCGACAAGGAAATCTACCAGGACAATTCGATTCCCGGTGTCGTGACTGGATTGGCATGGACTTCCGTGGGCGGGGAAATCCTCTTCGTGGAAGCTTCACTCAGCAAAGGCAAAGGAAAACTAACGCTCTCTGGACAATTGGGAGATGTGATGAAGGAATCCGCCATGACGGCACTCTCTTACCTCAAGACCAAGTCAGATAAATTGGGTATCGACTACCGGGTGTTTGACCACTATGACTTACATATCCACGTCCCCGCCGGAGCGGTACCTAAAGACGGCCCCTCTGCGGGGATTACCATGCTGACGGCAATGGCCTCGGCATTTACCCAGCGAAAGGTGAAGGCAAAACTGGCGATGACTGGGGAGATTACACTCCGCGGAAAGGTCATGCCGGTCGGAGGAATCAAGGAAAAAATCCTCGCAGCCAAACGTGCAGGCATCAAGGAAATCATCCTTTGCAAAAACAACCAACGGGATATCGAGGAAATCGACACCGAATACATTAAAGGACTCAACTTCCACTTTGTCGACAAGGTAGAGGAAGTGTTGGCACTCGCCCTACTCAAAACAAAAGTAGACGAACCGATGCAGTTTACCTTTCCGAAGGAGCATGGAAAGGAAGCTTAACAGGACTTACCAGAGCTATACCAACCATTAAAAAAGGGAACTCCGAAAAGGATATCCCGACACTACAAGATGAGAAACGAATTTCATGACTTGACTCCCAGACAAATCGTCGCAGAGCTTGACAAATACATCATCGGCCAGCACGACGCCAAACGCAACGTGGCCATTGCCCTGCGCAACAGAATCCGGCGGATGAATGTAAAAGGCGATATCCAGAAAGACATCGTCCCCAACAACATCCTGATGATCGGGTCTACGGGTGTCGGTAAGACGGAGATTGCGAGGAGGCTGGCGAAGATTGCCAATGCCCCCTTCACCAAAGTGGAAGCGTCCAAATTTACCGAAGTCGGCTATGTGGGCCGGGATGTCGAGAGCATGGTCCGCGACCTCGTCGAACAATCCGTCCATTTGGTAAGGGAAAAGAAGAATGAGGCAGTAAAAGAGAAGGCTGCTGAAGCGGTAGAAGAAGTTATTTTGGACATCCTTATCCCGCCTGTGAAAAGTCCGAGTTTTGCCAGACCAATTTCCGGAAACACGATTGAAATCGGCACAGAACCTAGTTCCGATGATGAATTGAATGAGCGAACAAGGGATCTTTTTAGGGAGAAACTGAAAAGGGGTGAACTCGACGACCGCAAGATTGAAATCAGCGTGAAGCAAAGTCCGCCTGTCGGTATCGGCATGATCGGAAACGGCATGATGGACGACGCAAGCATAGCTGGTCTTCAGGACATGATCAGCGGCATGATGCCCAAAAAGACCAAAAAGCGCAAAGTCAGCATCTCTGAGGCCAGGAAAATCCTCATGGAGGAAGAAGCCTCCAAGCTGATTGATTTTGACGAAGTCAAGGAAGAAGCCTTAAAGCTCGCCGAAAATAATGGCATCATCTTTATAGACGAGATTGACAAAATCGCCTCCAAAAGCGGCAAATCCGGCGGGGGTCCTGATGTCAGCCGGGAAGGTGTGCAACGAGACCTGCTTCCCATCGTAGAAGGCAGCGCCGTCAATACAAAATACGGAGTTGTCAATACCGATCACGTACTGTTCATCGCGGCAGGAGCTTTCCATGTAAGCAAGCCTTCTGACCTGATACCTGAGTTGCAGGGAAGATTCCCGATCAGAGTGGAGCTCAACAGCCTCACGGAGGAGGATTTTTACCGCATTCTGAAAGAACCAAAAAACGCACTGACCAAGCAATACCAAGCCCTTTTCGAATCTGAGGAAGTGTATTTGGACTTCAACGACGAGGCCATTCGGGAGATCGCCAAACTGGCATTCCAGATCAACGAACAGGTGGAAAACATTGGGGCCAGGCGTTTGCACACGGTGATGAGCCATTTGCTGAACGACTTTCTATTTGATGTCCCTGACACGATCGAGTCCAACTCGCGGATCATGATCACAAGGGAAATGGTCCAAGAAAGGCTGAGTTCCCTGGTCAAAAACCGGGATCTTTCGCAGTACATCCTTTAATCAAAATATCCATCCTGGGCCAAAAGTTCAGGATGGATTTTTTCTACCTATTTGAACAAAAATCAAATGCGGAGCGAACAACTCTATATCATTACCGGCAGCAGCAAAGGAATCGGTTTGGGTTTGGTCAACCATTTGATCCAAAATCCTTGCATTCGGGTGATCGGGATTTCGAGAACGAAGACCGCGATCGAGCACCCTAACTTCACAGAGATCGCATGTGACTTGTCAGATTTAAATTCAATCCCAGCAATCTTAGATCGGATATTCCCCACCGGGACTTTTTCGAGGATTGTCCTAGTCAACAATGCTGGGACGCTTGGCAAAATCGAATATGTTGGCGCGCTTTCACCCAAAAACATTGCAGAGGTTTTTTCGATTAATACCATAGCTCCCGCAATTTTGATAAATGCCTTTGTGTCGAAATATGCCTCTTATCAACAGACAGAGAGGGTGGTCATCAACATCAGTTCAGGTGCAGCGACCAAGGCCATCGACGGTTGGGCGATGTATTCCGCTTCAAAGGCCGCCATCAATGCCATGAGCCAAACTGCCAAGAAGGAAGCAGAATTGAAGGGAACAGGTATCCGGGTTTTTGCCTTGGCACCCGGAGTCGTCGATACGGACATGCAGGCAACAATCCGGAAGTCCGAGGAGGAATCATTTTCCCAATTGAAAAGGTTTCGGGAAATGAAGGCTGGAAATCTGTTGAGCAATCCTGCTTCGGTGGCAGAGAAAATACAGTATCTCGTCGAACATTTAGCGGATTTCCCGGAAGTAATCCAGGATGTACGCAATTTCTAAGTTCCAGGGCAAAATCCAATCAGCTCTTTTTGGGATAGTCAAAAAACCAGACTTTCGCATTTTTGCTTGCAACATCCTCCCATTTTTTGACATCAAACTTGAAGGCGAACTGACCTGAGGTCGGCAGGTTGTCAATATCCCCACCCAACTTGGATATTAGATCATTTAGTCCCGGGTTGTGACCAAAAATGAACAAGGTCTTTACCTCATCATCGGTCTTCTTGATCTCTGCAAAAAGGCTTGCAGCGGATGCGAGGTAAAGCCCATGTTTAAAAACAATATCTTGTTTGGGAAAATCCAACACTTCTGCAGTGATCAATGCGGTCGCTTTTGCCCGTTCGGCATCAGAGGACAAAATCGCATCCGGGTAGATCTTTTCCTTCCTGAGGCGTTGCGCCATCTTAGGTGCATCCTTCAATCCACGCTCAGCAAGTGGCCTAGCGTGGTCGTTTAGAAAAGGATCGTCCCAAGAGGATTTTGCGTGTCTGACTATCACAAGCTTTTTCATATCTCCAATTTAGCAAAATATATTTTTGTTTTTCCAACCAGTATATTTACATTTAAAGTACATTTAACCACATAATTCTAATATTTATCATGCTTACCGGAACAGTAAAATTCTACAACGACGCCAAAGGATTCGGCTTTATCGTTGATGACGAGTCTCAAAACGACGTATTTGTGCACGCAACAGGTTTGGTGGACAAAGTGGCCCAGAATGACAAAGTAACTTATGACGTAAAGGATGGAAAGAAAGGTCTCAATGCCATCAATGTGAAAAAAGTGAAATAAAATAGTCTATTCTTAGCGCAAAAAAAAAGCCTTATCCCGACGGATAAGGCTTTTTGATTTTATGCACTGCTAGGAGATATCTTCTGGATCCGGGCTTTTTCGTATACGGAAATCGCCTCGAACTTCTCGTCTATATCGCTGCCTATCAGGTATTCGTTGATCAATTCCCTGAGCTCTTGGAAGGAGAGGTTGTGCAGGATTTTGCCATTTTTTGCCAAAGAAACCTGTCCCGTTTCCTCTGAAATGATCAAAACCAAGGCATCGGTCGCCTCTGACATACCGATACCTGCGCGGTGGCGCAGCCCAAACTGCGCGGGGACTTCCCTTTCCGTCACCGGCAGAATACATCTTGCCGCCTTGACTTTGCCATTGTAAATGATCACCGCGCCATCATGGAGGGGGCTATACTTATTGAAAATGGAAACCAACAACCTTTTTGAGATTTGTGCTTCCAAGATATCGCCACTTTCTGCATAAAACTTCAGCTCGGTATTTCTAGAAATAACCATCAATGCGCCGGTATTTGTACCGGAAAGGCTCTTGGATGCCTCGATGATGGGATTGATGTTAAAAGCATTGCTGTCACGCTTTTTCCAGAAAAGCAATTCTTGCAGGATGTTTTCATTGGACAGGAAAGATGACCTACCGATCAGGAGTAGGAATTTCCTAATTTCCGGCGCAAAGATTATCAGTGCCGCAATCACACCTACGCCCATAAACTGTCCCAATATAATGGAAAGCAATTCCATCCTTAGGGCACTGACCATGAGGTACATCAGATATATCGACAGGAACCCTAGAAAAATCTTGATCGCCACGCTACCTCGGAGAAGTTTGTACACTTGGTACAATAGGATACTCACCAGCGTGATATCGATGATATTCACGACGGATACTTCCAAAAATCCGATCTTAAAAAGAAGCGTCAAGGATAAAGTTGTTTATATAATTCGATTGTTTCTTTAGCTGCTTTCACGTCATGGACCCTCAAAATGTTGGCCCCGTGGAGGAGAGAAAACATGTGAAGGGCGGTGGTCCCATTGAGGGCCTCTTCGGGTTTGATCTCCAATTTCTTGTAAATCATGGACTTCCTTGACAATCCAACCAGCAAAATGTGCTCAATTGTTTTAAAATACGCCAAATTTCTGAGTATCTCATAATTTTGCTCCAAAGTTTTGGCAAAACCAAACCCTGGATCGATTATTACATCTTTGATGCCAAATTTCCGACATTCTTCCAGCTTTCTCGAAAAAAAATAACAAATCTCCTTCGTAACCTCAGTGTAGTTTGCCATGGCCTGCATCGTCTGCGGTGAACCTTTCATGTGCATGGCAATGTAGGGGGTACCAAGCATCCCGACCGTTTCAAGCATGTTTGGATCCAAATCGCCGGCTGAAATATCATTGACAATATCCGCCCCAGCTTCAACTGCGGGTCTAGCGACAGAAGCGCGGAAAGTATCAATGGAAATCAAGGTCTCTGGAAACCGTTTTTTGATTGCCTCAATGTAGGGTACCGTCCTCGAGATCTCTTCTTCCGGCGACACTTCTGCAGCACCGGGACGACTCGAATAGCCGCCGATATCCAAGATCTCTGCCCCTTCCTCGACCATCCGTTCGGCAATCCTGAGAACTCCATCCATGGTCAACTCAACCCGACTATCGACAAAGAAAGAATCTGGTGTCATGTTCATGATTCCCATGACCCATGGCCTGTCAACTAGGTACAGCTTTCCTTTGATTTGGAGTGTTATATTTGTGGGAAAAAACATATCTTCGGAGGGCCTTGACGGTCTATTTCAAAACCCATCAAAACGATTGAAGCATTGAAAACGCAAACAGCGAGCGAATATAGTCAAGTTATCTCCCATTGTAAAGAACTCTTTAAGAAGAAAACCCTCGACTACGGTACGGCTTGGCGAATATTCAGACTTCCCTCCATTACCGACCAGATTTTTATCAAGGCACAGCGGATTCGCTCTATTCAGGAAAAAGGTGCCCAGAAAGTCGATGACCCAATCGAAGATGATTTTGTAGGCATCATCAATTACTGCCTGATGGCCTTGATGCAGATCAGTCTAAAGGATGATCCTAGAATGGAACTGCCCTACTCCGAACTGGAACCGCTTTATGACCATTGGGCAAATGCCACCAAGAGCCTTTTGGAAAACAAAAATCATGACTATGGAGAGGCTTGGCGCGATATGCGCGTATCTTCGATGACTGATATCATCCTCATGAAGCTCTATCGGGTCAAACAAATAGAGGACAACCAAGGTCGGACCTTGGTATCCGAAGGCATAGAGGCCAATTACCAGGACATGATCAACTACGCCGTCTTCTGTCTCATCAAATTAGGTTACCATGCTTAAGCAAACCATACTCTTTATTATCCGTCTGTTAGTAGGTGGATTGTTTATCTTTTCGGGATTGATCAAAGTCAATGACCCAGTCGGTACCGCGATCAAGTTAGAGGAATACTTTGATGTTTTTTCCAATGACATTGCCTCATTCTTCGTCCATTTCAAGGAAATCGCGCTGCCACTTGCTGTATTCTTGGTTGTGACTGAAGTTGTATTGGGTGTGATGTTGATATTGGGAGTAAGGTTGCGACTCACCGTATGGGCTTTGGGTTTGATGATTGTATTCTTCACCTTTCTCACGTTTTATTCTGCCTATTTCAACAAAGTCACCGACTGCGGTTGCTTTGGAGATGCTATCAAATTGACGCCTTGGGAGTCCTTTACCAAAGATGTGATCCTACTCGTGTTGATTGGCATCCTTTTTCTTTTTCGCAAAGACTTGCCCAACCAACACCGTCCTTGGGCACATCGGATTGCTTTTGGGTCATTAGCCGTCTCTTTTATCATCGCCATTACCGCGATCAGAAACCTCCCTTTTATTGATTTTCGCGCCTACAAAGAAGGGGTGAATATTAACACTGCCATGCAGCCATCGGCTCCTTTGAAATATTCCTATATCATGAAAAAAGGCGAGGAGCTTCTGGAATTTGATCAATACCCTACTGATGAGAGTTTGGAGTTTGTAGAAATGAAGCTTCTCAACGAAGAGGCTTTGCCAAAGATCTCGGATTTCGCCGTTTGGAATGACGAAGGAACCTTTACGGAGCAAATTCTCCAAGGAAAAAAACTCGTGATTTTGGTCACGAATATGTCCAAAATCAATACCGACCACTTGGGAAAAATCGACGAACTTCTTGCCGGGATTGTGGGGACAAGCATTGAACCTGTTTTGGTCGCTGCCTCATCGATGGAGGAAATCGAGCAATTGGTCAAAAGCAGGAAATGGCAAGTGACATCCTATCAGGGCGACGCAACCGTCATCAAGACCATCATGAGATCCAATCCTGGGACAATGCTTTTGTCGGAGGGTGTCGTGATCAAGAAATACCACTATCTGAATACACCCACCGCGGCAGAAGTGAAGGAATTACTCCCATCATGAGGACGCCTCTCAAAATAATTTTGCTGGGATTACCAGGTTCGGGTAAGTCCACGTTTGGGAGACTGATCGCGCGCAAGCTCAATTTCGCTTTTGTCGATCTCGATCAGGTCATTGAGACCGAAACTGGGAAAAAAATCCGCGAGATATTTCAAGAAGAGGGTGAAGGAAAATTCAGGGAACTCGAAAGCCAATATTTGGAAAAGGTACTGAACGGTGTTGAGGGATTTGTCTTGGCAACAGGCGGTGGCACACCCTGTTTCAATGATAACATGGATTTAATCAATCAAAAAGGAATCTCGGTCTACCTTGACGTCTCTTTGGAGGAGATTTTCAGGAGATTGCATAAAGATGACGGTGGAAAGCGCCCACTTTTTGCCGGACTGGATGAGGGCGAGATGATATTGAAGCTCAAAAACCTCCTAGCGGAGCGAGAGTATTTTTATAACCAGGCAAAAATAAAGCTCAGTGGAGATGACGTATCCACTGAGCATCTGATTTCGGAGCTACTCGGGCTTTTTTAGAAATTAAATCCGAGGGTCAAAATTCCTGAAGTAATCTGGTTTCGGGTCTCGGTGAATGGTCCGATATTGAAGCCGTCGTTATCGATAAATGGATAGGAATTGTACAAACCATCGAACAAAGCGTAGGTCATCGCAAAATCGGTATAGAAAGTTTTGAACCTCAGTCCGAGGCCTCCTGTCACCTGTTGCATTGTCCTGTCAAATGAACTGTCTTTGAATGGATCTCCATACAACGCATACCCTCCCCTAATCCTCAGGATATCAAACCTGAACTCTGCGCCTGCACGATAGTTGAACGTCTGCCCATACAAGGACCTGATCGTTTGGTTGTCAGCACTGGTATTGAAATCCCTGGAACTGAGCGTGCTCCTGCTATAATCCAAATAGTCAATGTCGGCAGTTATAAACCCTATTTTCCCCAAAAATAAGGTAGCTCCACCGCTCATTCTCAGAGGCGTATTGAGATTATACCTTCCCAAAACTATTGGCGTCACCGCTTCTTCCCTACCCAAAATCAAATCTTCCTCTTCAAACTCAAAGTTGTCATACACACTCACCATCCTCGCCTCGTACTGCTCATCCATCGCATACCAGGTTGGAGATTGGAAATTGAAGCCAAGGTTAAGGATGCTTATAGGTTTTACAATAAGTCCGAGATTGATATTGGCACCAAAACCATTGATACTGAGGTTTTCCTGCAGATTGGTAGTAAGTAGCGGCTCATTGAAAAACTCCTCTCCATAAATCCTCCTCGATCTGAAAATGATCGAACTTAATCCAAGTCCGCCACCAATGAATATTTTGTTGTAGAAATTGGCCCCATAGGAGAAAGATGTCTGACTGGTACGCCCCTCGGTGGTAATCGTTTCATCCTGAAAAGGCAACCCACCCACAAAAGAGAAATATTCATTTGGATTGTTGATTGGGTTTCCGTTTTGATCGACCGTGATCGGATTGATGAGAAAAG
The DNA here is from genome assembly GCF_000330725.2 of Mariniradius saccharolyticus AK6. Lineage (GTDB taxonomy): Bacteria > Bacteroidota > Bacteroidia > Cytophagales > Cyclobacteriaceae > Mariniradius > Mariniradius saccharolyticus. Next base: position 54,292 of record NZ_AMZY02000002.1, read on the forward strand.
TATTGTATGCCAAGCCCAATAGACCTTGGTTTTCGATCTGGGATTCAGGAATGCCCTGTGCCTGTTGGAGGAAGTAATCGATAATAGAAGTTTCCCCCTCCAGATCAGAGAAATACCCAAACTGGGTATTGTAATGGTTCATGCGATTGAAGCTTATGCCAAAGGATCCACCTCTAAATGCATCGGTGTTCAGTGGCCCTTTCGTCTTGCTGAGGACAACGGCGATATTTGGCAAGGCAAAATTATTCGTTTTGTCTGTCTGCAACTGTCCCAAGTAGTCGGATTCGGTGTTCCATACGCCGAATGAGGGACTCACGCTGAATTCTGATCTTCTGAAAAATCCGAGCCCGGCAGGATTTGCATGGATATTGGATACATCACCCCCGAGAGACATCTGTGTTCCTCCCAGGCCCATAATCCTCGCTGACCCGGATGACCTAAACTCACTGAATCGTAAGGCGTCTTGGTAATATCCAAATTGGCCAAAAGATTCAAATATGGCTGCCAAACTCAGGCACAAGCCCAAAACGGCCTTGATTTGTACTCGCATATCGTAGGAATATTTTGCTCGTTATCGTGTTATTGTTTCGGCTTCGGAAAAATATTAATCCCTATAAAAAAAGGGGAATTACATTCCCCTTCCTCCTCTCGTGCCTCCGGAACTCATGCCTCCGCCGCCCCTACTTCCGCCCATACTACCTCCTCCCATCGATCCGCCTCTACTAGGCGCACTGAAAGAGGGTGAAGTGCTTCTGCTTGGTGCGGACATTGATCCACCCCTTGAAGGTGAACCCATGCTTCCACCCCTTGAAGGAGAACTCATGGTACCACCTCTTGATGGTGAGGACATTGTTCCTCTGTTGTTGTATGAAGGACTTGTCCCTCTGTTGTTGTATGACGGGCTCATTCCTCTGTTGGTTGGAACCGTACCTCTGTTGTTAAAGCTTGGTGCTGTGCCAGAACCACCTCTTGTGGCTCCGCTATTGTATGTAGAACCACCTCTAGTATTGTAAGTGGGTCTGGAGTTTTCAATGCCAGTTCTATTGGACGGCCTTGTGGCTGCTGCAGATCCTACATTTCTGCTACCGGTGGCAGCAGAGTTGGCTACCCTATTTCTTGTGCCTGTGTTGTAATAGTCGTTTTGGGATCTGCTGAAATCTCTTGTGGCTGCTCGGTTAGACGAACCTACGGTACGGTCTGAACCTGCGACTGCATCTCTCCTCGCGGCCCTGTTTGTAGAGGCAGAAGGATAATATGAACTGCCTCCTCTATTTCCACCGGGTGATGCAATTGACGAACCTGTTCCAGGTCTGCCACCCCTTACGACTTGGCGGCTTCCTTCACCGCCCCAGCCAGGTGTACCCCAGCCCCATCCGGGAGCGCCCCAACCCCAGCCAGGTGCTCCCCAGCCCCAGCCTGGAGCACCCCAACCCCAGCCGGGCATGCCCCACATTCCACCCATTCCCCAGCCCATGCCGACATTCCAGCCCCACATGGAGTTCCAACCGATACCCCAGCCAAAACCAGGTCTCATCATCCAAGGATTACCCCAACCCCAGAAAGGATCCCACATGCCCATGGGCATTCCCCACATTGGCATGCCCCAACCCATTCCAAATCCGAGGGAAACATTGAAGTTTGACCCGCCGTTCCAACCATTTGGGTTGACACTAGATCCATAAAAATTGTTATAAACGTTTACATTTGGTGTAGTCTCCTGCGCCTGAGTATCGTCAAAATACACAGTACCACTATCTTGGGTTTGGGACTGGGCCTGATATTTTGCGATATACTCTGGATTCACATTTCTTGCCGAAAAATTCTCTTGTTCGAACGTCGAAGGAGCGGCTTGGTTCAAAGACTGGAAGTTCTGAGGATTGTTATTTGCCACGGCAAACTCTGTTGCGACTTTGGCATCCGATGCCATGAAGTACATGTCATCCAACTCCCCACCATTCATCGCAGTTTTTGATGCGCTGCAAGAGGAAAGGATGAGCGCAGTACCCAAGCTGAGCGTTAATATTCCGTTGACTTTGTTCATTTGTTTGGTTTTTACTAATTCACCTTATATACGCTACTCTAACAAGAGGGTTATACTTTTTTGGATTATATTTGCCCCCCACAGTATCGAGCGAAGATAAATAGATTTTTGAATTCAAAAAAACACCATGAGCAAAGGATTGCCCAAACGAAGTGAAGATTATTCATTATGGTACAATGAGTTGGTGAAAAGAGCTGACCTTGCGGAGAACTCTCCTGTACGTGGCTGTATGGTCATCAAGCCATATGGTTATTCCATTTGGGAAAAGATGCAGGCGGAGTTGGATAGAATGTTTAAGGAAACCGGCCATACGAATGCCTATTTCCCCCTGTTCATTCCCAAATCCTACCTCTCCAAGGAAGCCAGTCACGTTGAAGGTTTTGCCAAGGAATGTGCAGTTGTAACCCACTACCGGCTGAAAAATTCAGACGATGGTCGAGGCGTAATCGTCGACCCTGAAGCCAAGTTGGAGGAAGAATTGATCGTACGTCCGACTTCCGAAACGGTTATCTGGAGTACATACAAAAACTGGATCCAATCCTACCGTGACCTCCCATTGCTTGTCAATCAATGGGCAAACGTCGTACGCTGGGAAATGAGGACCCGGTTGTTTCTCAGAACAGCTGAATTTCTCTGGCAGGAAGGACATACTGCTCATGCGAGCAAAGAGGAGGCGATTGAAGAAACCGTACAGATGATGAACGTCTACGCGACTTTCGCAGAAAACTTCATGGCGCTGCCCGTTGTAAGGGGCATAAAGTCAGCGAATGAGCGATTCGCCGGGGCAGAGGACACATATTGTATCGAAGCCTTGATGCAGGATGGAAAAGCCTTGCAGGCTGGCACTTCCCATTTCTTGGGGCAGAATTTCGCGAAAGCGTTTGACGTCAAGTTTGCTACCAAGGAAGGTGGATTGGAATATGTATGGGGCACATCTTGGGGAGCGAGTACCCGTCTGATGGGAGCGCTTATCATGGCCCATTCTGACGACAATGGGCTTGTACTGCCACCTAAATTGGCTCCAATCCAAGTTGTGATTGTACCGATTTACAAGGGAGATGAAGAACTCGAAAGAATTTCTGTCAAGGCTAAAGAGATCATGGCTAGCTTGCGTGCCAAAGGCATATCTGTCCAATTCGACAATCGTGACACACACAAGCCTGGATGGAAATTTGCCGAGTATGAGCTAAAGGGAGTGCCTTTGAGGATTGCGATGGGTCCGAGGGACTTGGAAAACAACACCGTAGAAATAGCAAGAAGGGATACCTTGACCAAGGAATCGGTCAATTTGTCGGAAATATCGATCGATAAGTATGTGAGCGATCTGTTGGAGGAAATTCAAAGGAACATTTTCCAGAAAGCCTTCGAATTCAGGGAAAATATGACGACCGAGGCGGATACTTGGCAGGAATTTGAAGATCTGTTGGAAAATAAGGGAGGCTTTGTTTCAGCCCATTGGGACGGAACTACCGAAACGGAGGAACGCATCAAGGAACTGACAAAGGCAACGATACGCTGTATTCCGATCGATCGAAAAGAAGAAAGTGGATCCTGTATCCTAACAGGAAAACCTTCTACTGGACGGGTCCTTTTTGCTAGGGCCTATTGAGCCTCGAAGATCAACCACTGAAATAATCTGACCTCCAAGCGTTTTTTTAAGCTTGGAGGTTTTTTTCTTCCTGGCATCTAAGTGGATATTGCAATTATTCCAAGCAAATCAATTCAAGCATCCATTTTTCTAACTACTTTGGAGGAAAAAAATGACCTGGTTTATCCTCATATCACTTCTCCTGATTGGGCTAATCTTGATTTTGGCCGAAATCATTTTTGTACCCGGTACGACAGTCGTAGGACTGATAGGCCTTATCGTAACGATTGCGGGAATCTACTACGCATTCATCAGCTTGGAATACACGACTGCATGGACGGTACTTGCCATGACAGCCTTGGTGAATTTAGGCGCCTTGGTATACGGGTTTCGGTCAGGTGTCTGGTCGCGTTTCGCTTTGAAGGAAGCTGTAACCTCCACTACTTTTGGGGATAGGCTAACAGGACTTGCCGTTGGCATGGAAGGGAAAGCAATCTCTGACATCAAGCCAATCGGCAAAGCCGATTTCTTGGATAAGGCTTATGAGGTAAAATCCAATTCAGGCTTTATCCCAGTTGGAACTAAGGTTATTATTACTAAATTGGAAAACAATACCATCATCGTTAAATCTTAATTTATGGAAGTAACTAATTCGGCGTTTATACTCTTTGCAGCCTTCGCCGGGCTGATTCTCCTTTTTGTTTTCCTCTATTTTGTCCCTGTCAATCTTTGGATCACGGCCATTTTCGCCAATGTAAAAGTCAGTATCGGCGAACTGATTGGAATGAGAATCCGAAAAGTGCCACCAAGCGTCATCGTCAATTCGCTGATCACAGCCACCAAAGCCGGTCTGCAATTGACCACGAATGACCTCGAGACCCACTACCTCGCTGGCGGCAATGTACCGAACGTGATCCGCGCGCTGATTTCGGCTGACAAAGCCAATATAAACCTGAGCTTCAAGCAGGCGACCGCGATTGATTTGGCTGGAAGGGACGTGTTTGAAGCGGTTCAAATTTCGGTAAATCCAAAAGTCATCAACACGCCAAACGTGGCCGCTGTGGCTGCAGACGGTATACAACTAATTGCCAAAGCGAGGGTAACAGTCCGTGCCAATATCGCCCAATTGGTGGGTGGTGCCGGTGAGGATACCATTTTGGCAAGGGTTGGCGAAGGAATTGTGACCTCGATCGGTTCCTCTCCAAATCACAAGAGCGTATTGGAAAATCCCGACAAAATATCAAAGCTGGTCTTGTCGCGGGGCTTGGATGCAGGAACAGCCTTCGAAATCCTTTCCATCGACATCGCTGACATCGACGTGGGCACAAACATCGGTGCGAAGCTTCAGATTGACCAAGCATCTGCAGACTTAAAGGTTGCAGAAGCCAAAGCGGAAGAAAGAAGGGCGATGGCAGTGGCATTGGAACAAGAAATGAAGGCGAAGACCGTGGAAATGCGGGCCAAAGTAATCGAGGCGGAGGCTGATGTACCAAAAGCGCTGGCAGATGCATTCAGGTCAGGCAAACTGGGCGTCATGGATTATTATAAAATGGAAAATATCCAAGCCGATACATCCATGAGGTCCTCAATTGCAGGTGGCGAAAGCGGATCTTCCAGCGGTACCAAACCAAAATAGTAACGACGATCATCTACAAAGAAAAAAGGCCCCCGGTTTTGGATGCCTTTTTTTTGTTCTAAGGAATCAGGTTCCTTTTCTCTTTTTTCCAATCGGTTGTTCAACAATTGGTGACGCTGGAACTGCGAACTGGTAATCATCTTCAGCCAAAATCTGAGAAGCCCCAGTATCAAAAACTATGCTTTTGTAATAAACCGGTAGAACATATTCCCCTTGCTCGTTGAGAATCCCATATTTGTCACCAAGCCTAACCAAAATCCTGTCCAACTCTTCCCGGCGAAGTTCCTCGAATTTTGGTTCGACAATCTCCTTTCCGTCGGGTGCGACGAGGCCAAACTTCTTGTCCATCTCTGTGATGAAATAGTCGTCGGCAGAGAGAGAAATGCGATCGTAGGCATTGGGCAACAGGTTATTACCTGCCTTATCAATAAGCCTGTGTTTCCCCTCAATCTTCACTATGGCAATATTTCTTTTGAAGTCCGATGCACCATCAAACTGCGGAGTGATTACAACGAACCCTTCTCTGTTGACAAAACCCCAAAGCCGCCCCACTCTCACTGCTGCCATATCCTGAATAAAGGGCCTCACTTCATCAAATTCAGGACTTATCACCCACTTTCCCTGGGTATCGACAAATCCGAATTTGCCACCTTTGGATGCCGGATACAATCCGTCTCTGCCAGGAAGAATTGATTCCACACCGACCACAGGCCTTACCTCCCAGCCCTTAGGCCCAAGAAGGCCAAGGCTTTTGTCCCTCAACAACACATTATAATAGTGTTTACCCAGGGATGTCACTTTTTCCATCCCCACTTGGTCAAGGAGAATTCCCTCCTGCTGCATGACGCGCCTGAGTTTGCCATGGATGTACTCCAGCATCATGTCGCCTTCCAATGTAATCTTATGGTAGGAGGTATAATTGATGTCTGCTCGGATTTCCTTTGCCTCAATCAGCATGTACTGGCTGCCATCAAACGCATAAAAGTAGACGTCGTCCAAATGCACCATTTGATCGATGATAGGATCCAAGATGTATTCCCCATCCCGATTGACCAGCCCATAGCCTGAAGATTCCTTTACAAATAGAAAATTCCCATTCGCCTCTTGGACCATTTCCTTGGCCCGCTCCGGCTCTGGAGAAAGCGGCAGAAAATATTCTTGACCTATTCTCGCGATCACCTGACCATTTCGGGCAAGTGTGGCTTCATCGAATTTTCCGAGGAAGGAATTTTTCCGCGTTGCATGTTCGTATAGCCAAAAACTGTTCCCTTTGCGGCTCAGGATTTTGGTGAAAAGCGTCTGGATTTGGTCATACTCTGCCGGTAATATAGCTTCTCCGTATTCGTGGAAAACACCCTTCCCGTTTGGTCCTTCTACAATCAGCCATGGCTGGTCATAGCGATATACCGAATTGGCTTTGAGGTCCAAAAATGGCTTGTAATCCTTGCTCAGTAATTTCAATTGCTGATTGGCGGTACTCACCCTGACGGCCTCGCCGAGGATGCTGATTTGGTCGTACTCAACCCTGGATTTCAGCTTCATGTACTGATCATAGACCTCATAGGTTTGGGCCTTGGCAATCAAACCCGAAAAAAACAAAAAAAGGCACAGTACCGCCCGATAAGAACTCATTATCATAAAGGTGAACGAATAAGCGGGAAAATTAAGGCTTAATCTATGCAAGACAAAAAAATTACGGCTACTTCTTGGCCTGTTCTCTCTCCGTCTAGGTGCAGATTAGACCTTCGGCGGTGGCTGGGTGGTTCCCCCCGAGTGTAGTATAGACTTTCGGTGGGATGAAACTACACCCTATTATCAATCCATCCACGACAAATGTCGGGATGTAATTGGAATACAGTTCTTCCAAATACCACTGCGGAATATAGTTTGAGATGAGGTGAATTACAAATTCATCATCATAGAAAAGCGTAGTTACAAACTACGCTTAGCGCATTCGCCACATTTCACCCAGACGGGGTGCTCTCGATCCTAAAATTATCAAACCAGACGTTTTCTTTCGTTTCATTTACAAGGAACGTCTCCGCGTGACCGGACTTTTGAATATACAGCTTTTCCCGCAGCTCCTCATGCTTGTTCTCGGATCTTTTGGAGATGGAAATGACCCATTCAATTCCTCGAACGCTCCTAATTTACTTTGTTGGCACACATAACTCTGCAAGTTCAACATTTATATTAGGCTCTAAATCAGTTATGTATGTCTGTTTCAACCGTATGAAGTTCCTGTCAAAATACACTACAGAGAGCAATCCAGAGAACAACTCAGTTTCCTTAAATTTGTATGCATCTTTATAGGTTCTATTTCCAATCTTGATTTCTTCAGTTCCCAAGTAACAATATTCTTTTGCCAACTCATCTACAGTCCCACTTGGAAGAAAATGAATACAATCCCTGGTTTCTGTTGATAAAAAAGGTAATCGCAAAGACTTGTCCGAACCTTCCATCAATCTAAATAAACTATGTTTTCTTACCTCATAAATCTCACTATATGAAACAAGAGTATCGAAATTCCGGTCCAAGAAAAAAACAGAATCAATTCTTCGATTTTTCTGCTGGTAAATTTTGTGTATCTCAAAATACCTAGGTTCGTCCCCGATAGTTGAATTTACCTTATAACAATATGTCTCCTGGATACTGCTTTTGCAAGCGGAACCAAGTACCAAAAAACCAAAAAGAATTCTGCTAGTAATTGTTCTCCAAAGATTTAAGTAGTTTATCATGCTTTAATAAGTTACTGTTAAATTCGGTAGGATTCAAGATTCTTCTTATCTGGTCAATAAATTGATACATTTTTTTAAAAGACGGCTCCCTTTTTAAATATCCGTTGTGTTCAGTGCGACCATACCCATCCCTCGAAATTTGTCCTCTATCGTGGCGGATATCGTTTAATGTCCGCCAATCGCTCTTATCATGCGCCGCAATCATCCTATCTTGAAATTGTTCCTGATGAATAAATGACTCGTGGCCAAGAGTTAATGCATAAGATTCTGGCGAGTCCTGGGCTGAAGTATTCACTATTGTATAAAATGTGAGTTTTTCCCTGCTAATTTCGGTACCATTGGTTCCCGGACGACCATCCGATTTATCGGTCTTTTGTCCAAATTGCATTTCATGTTTCGAATTCTTACCTGCCTCCTTAAATTCAACACTTCCAATTTTATCTCCTTTATTTGCAAACTGCGCTAAGAATTGTTTCCCAACATCAGTCTTTGCAAAAGCCTCTAATGCCTTTTGATAATCCTGATTTAAGTCACCGAATTTAACCTTATCCTTGCCAATGTAAAAAGTAATATCCTTGCCGTCAGGATCAGTAAATAAAATAGGGTTATTAGCAAGCCAGTTAAAAGGAGATAACGAAAAATAATTCTCGGCATGAGGATCCATTTGCAAAGTCCTTGCAATAGCTGGATCATATCCACGAGCGTGGAAATCGAAAATATTCAAACCGTGGTCATCCAACCACTCTTTCCCTTGGTTAAGGTACTTATTCACCTTGATTCCCCCATACTGATACCCCAGTCCCGTCAGTTCCAGACCCCAGGGGTCATAGTGTGTCTCCTGCACGATCAGGGGCGGGGTGCTTTCGATCCGGAAGTTATCGAACCAGACATCTTCATTAGTCTCATTTACAAGGAACGTCTCCGCATGACCGGACTTTTGAATATACAACTTTTCCCGCAGCTCTTCATGCTTGTTTTCGGATCTTTTGGAGAGGAGGATTTTCCCTTTCTCATAGAGGTTGCTATCCGCGTCGTAGAGCGCATAGCCCATGTAGGCCTCTGGTTCGGGCTCGGACTTGAGGTCGGAGGCGAGAATCTCCGCGAGGTTATAAAGCAGCAGGGGGCTTATCCCGCCTGTCAGGGCCATACTGCCATAGTCGGATGGGATTGGAAGGCTGGAGCCACTTGGCAGCAAGGAACTCGCCCTTGCCCGCTTGGTCTTCCGCTCGTACTTCGCATGCACCGAAAGATCGAGGCTGTCGCCATCATATACTTCGAAACTCGTACTCGGCCCAAGTTCCCGGCCACGGGCAGCGTTCAGCCAAGCCACTTCGCTGCCGCCCCCTTCTAGGTGTAGTATAGACTTTCGGTGGTGGCTGGGTGGAATTTGCAATTCCACCCTATTATCAATCCAATTTGTAATTGGAAACCAACCAAAACTACCAATAATCCACTTCAATCAAACCCTTTAGTCCTGAATAGTTTCTGGCACTGGAATAAAGGTATTCTTCGGCATTTTCGACCCATCCCGCCCTCACGGGGTTTTCATGGATATAGTTCATCCTACCCTCAATCATCTCCGGCCTGAATAGTTCAA
>NZ_AMZY02000001.1 GCF_000330725.2 Mariniradius saccharolyticus AK6
TTTTTGTCAACCTATATCAGGCATGCACATTCCGCACTTTGTACTTGGTACATCGTACTTTGTACCTCAGCCCTCTTTATTCAAATATACAATCTCCCTACCAAATGGTGTAAGTCAGAACGATGTCATTTTCATGTTCCACTTTCACTTGGTAATGATGGTCCGAAAATTCGGATTGCTCGACCCGACCTTTCACTACAGTATCCGCGATCGTGAATGGTTCCAAGCGGATATTCTGCCTGAGACTGATTCCCTTTCTTCCCTGGCATTTGAATATGGATTCTTTGGCAGACCATGCAATCGTGTACAGCAGGGGGTCGTTGGCCAAAAATTCCATCTCAGCTTCGTCCAGGAATTTCGGCCCCAGGCGAATAACTTTCTCCCGTACGAAATCCAAATCGATTCCCACGGGCATTTCTTTGTGGAAAATGGCCGCTGCCAAACCTTTGGTATGTGTCAGGGAAACAAACCCATATCCATCCATTGGGTGGGATTTACCATGCTCATCTTTGAAGAAGCCGGGATAGGGCAGGGAGATCAATTCCAAAGCAAACTTGATGGCGAGGCGTGCGCCTTTCCACTCCTTTTGCTTGTCTGGTCGGGAGATATTGGCATACGCAAGCTTCTCCCTAAAACTTAAAAAATCCGTTCCATTCTGCGAGACTTCCTCAATATTATTGACAGCCAAGGCTGACAAAGGACTTATTTTTTCTATTTTTGTTTGCATAGACGCAACGCGGGAATGAGCGCTAATCACATCAAAATATGCTGAAAATCCAAGTAAATAAATTATATACCCTCACCGGACACAACGACTGCATTTATGCCTTGGCAGAAGCCCCCGATCCAAGGTATTTTTTTACAGGGTCAGGAGATGGGATGGTCGTAGCTTGGGATTTGGACAATCCGGCCGATGGGCGATTGGTAGCCAAAGTCGGACATTCGGTGTATGCACTTGAAGTGGATATCGAAAAAAACCACCTGATCATTGGGCACAATTTCGAGGGAATCCATGTGATAGACCTCGAAAATCAAAAAGAACTCTGGTCCGTCAACCTTACCTCCCAGTCGATTTTCGACATCAAAATATTTGGCAACGATATATTTGTCGCCACAGCGGATGGGGTGATTACAGTGGTGGACCGTATCAAAAGGTCCGTCAGAAAACATATCAAGATTTCGGAAAAAAGCGTTCGCGTATTGGCCATTGATCCATCCCGAAATTACCTCGCGGCGGGATTGAGCGACCACAGCGTCAAGGTATTTGACCTGCAAACCCTGCAGCCACTGCATAGCCTAAACGCCCACACCAACTCGGTATTTGCACTTGGTTTTGCTCCCAATGCAAAGATCATGGTCAGCGGTGGAAGGGATGCACACCTTAAGATTTGGGATACTTCTGATTTCTCACTCAAAGAATCCATCGTAGCCCATATGTATGCCATCAATTACCTCTCCTTCCGGGAAGATGGCAGGTATTTTGTTACCTGCAGCATGGACAAATCCATCAAGGTCTGGGACACCGAAACGCTTAAACTCCTCAAAGTCATTGATAAGGCACGGTATGCGGGGCACGGCACCTCCATCAACAAAGTCCTCTGGAGTACCTACAACCAACAAATCATTTCCATCAGCGACGACAGAAAAATTTCCATTTGGAACCTAGAATTTTAGAAAAACATGAAAATAACCTCCAAAGACATCCTTCAAAAAACATTCGAAAAAAACTTCCGCGGCTATGACAAGGACGAAGTCACAGCCTACCTAGGCCTCGTAGCAGATGCTTGGGACAAGCTGGAAGATGAAAAAGCCGCGCTCGAGCGTGATCTCGAAATCAGCCGACGTGAGGCCAAAAAACTCAAGGATGTGGAGGAATCGCTTTTCAGAACCTTGAAAACCGCCGAAGATACCGGCGTAAGCATCATCGAAGAAGCCAACCAAGCCGCTAACGATATTCTCGCTGATGCCAAAAACAACGCAGAGGCCATGCTAGCCGATGCCAGAAGGCGGTCAAACCAATTGCTGGAGATTTCCGAAGCCAAAGCAAAAACGGTCCTCGCAGACCTGAAAGCCGATGTCCAAAAATTGGTCAAAGACTACGAATCACTTCTGAAAGAGCGGGATTTGGTACTCAAAAACCTCAAGAAAGTCTCTGAAGATATCCAACATAGCATCGAAGTATCGCAGGAATCCTTCAAAAAGGTAAACGTACAAACGCATGCCAACTTGGTCAGCGAATTGGAGAAGGCAAAGGCATTTACGCTCGCCAACCTTCCTGAAACTGAAATCGCCACACCTGAACCAACCACATTGGTGGAACAGCCTGTCGCGGAGGTAGTCTCCGAAACCGTCGAAATCCCAAAAGAAGAGCCTGTTTCAGTAGTGGATTCTGTAGAGGATGAAGTAGCTGAGGCTCCTTCAGAACCACTTGCAGAGGCTGAAACCGAGGAAAGCCCAAGCGAGGACGAAACTCCAAAAACAGAAGAGCCAAAAGCCAAACCCGACAAGGGCAGTTCATTTTTTGACCAATTTGACTGATGGGAAAGGTTTCCTTGGAAGGAATTGAGTTCCATGCATACCATGGCGTGTTCTCGGAGGAGAAAATCCTCGGCAACAGGTTTACGGTCGATATCCACGTCGAGACTGACTTCAAAAAAGCCATGCTCGAGGATGACCTGAAAGAGACCGTCGACTACGGCAGGCTGTACAAAATCGCACAGGCCCACATGAAAGAACCGGTGAAGCTGCTTGAGCACCTCGCCCACCTGATGATCCAGGATATCCTCAAAACCTATCCAGCACTCAAACACGTCTCCATCACGATCAAAAAACACAATCCCGCGCTCGGCGGCGTAGTCAACTACTCCGTCGTCACGGTACAATATCCCCAAGACTATGTCTAAAAGAATCAGCCTCATAATCACAGGGTTCCTATTGTCGGCAATGGCGATTGCGCAAACTTCGCCCTACAAAATATACAACAATCAGGGGAATGAAGTCCGCTTCGAAGCCATGGCGGAGATTGCCGAGCAGCACGAGGTCATCTTTTTTGGCGAGCTGCACAATAACTCGCTGGCACATTGGCTGCAGCTGCAATTGCTGAAATCACTTCATGAATCTGGGAAAAAAGTCGTCCTCGGAGCCGAGTTCTTTGAACGTGACGACCAACTCAACATCGACGAATGGCTTGCGGGGAAAATGAGGGACAGCAATTTTGAGGCGGAAGCGAAACTGTGGAAAAACTATGCGACCGATTACAAGCCTTTGATGCTCTATGCCAAAAAAAACCAAATCCCCTTTGTCGCTTCCAATATCCCCCGAAAATATGCTTCCCTTGTCAGTAGACAGGGTTTGGCGGGCTTGGACAGCTTGAGCGAGCAAGCCAAAAGCTATATCGCACCGCTTCCTATCGAAGTAGATAAGACACTTCCCGGGTATGTTGGCATGAAGGAAATGATGCATGGCAGCGGCATGAACCTAGACTACATGATCGAGGCGCAGGCTGTCAAGGACGCGACGATGGCCTATTCGCTTTTTGACTATATCAACAAAGGCAAAACCATCTTCCATGTCAACGGTTCCTACCATTCCAACAACTATGAAGGTATCGTTTGGTACCTCAAGCGGAAATTTCCCACCGTCCGAATCATGACGATCAATACCGTAGAACAGGACAATATCCACACCTTGGATCCGAAAAACCAAAGTTCAGCCGATTTCATCATTGTCCTACCTTTGGATAGTCACAAAAGCTACTAAGACATGTACAGTCGGTCGGAAAACTCCCAAGTCAGACAGGATTTTTGGACGGCTTTCGGTATGTACATGAAGCCGGTCCCTTCGGCCACGGGTTTTCGTACCAACGGGCAAAACTACAAGACAGGCATCAAAGATATCTACTTCAGGATGCGTGCCGAGCGGGATTTTGCGTCCATTGGGATCGAAATTTGCCACAAGGACCTGGAAATGCAGCAACTGTATTTTGAGCAGTTTCTGGAATTCAAAAAGCTCCTCGAAGCCGAACTTGGCGAATCTTGGACTTGGGAAATGCACGTGCCGAATTCAGAGGGCCGACTTATCTCCCGCATCCAAACCGTAAAGCCCGGCCCCAACGTGATGGACAAGGATACCTGGCCCGAAATCATCTCTTTCCTGAAGCCCCGCATCATCGCCCTCGACGCCTTCTGGACCAATATCAAGCCGGCTTTTGAGGATGGGTGACAACATACATCCTAGCCGTTATCTTGGTAATGATTTTTTGAACTCTTGGATCTCTTTGTAGTCTTTAATTCCTAAATAATCAATAAGACTAAGAAAGTGGATTTTCCCACTAGTATGGTAATGGATAAGTAATTCCCTCATTTTCCTGAATTCAAATTTTTCAATCAATTGAAACTTCACTTCAATACGGGTGCCGTTTGTCAAAATAAGTCGGCAAGTATTTGAGGTTCCATTCGATCTAGCCGGATTGAGATTCGATTCTGAATATTCCATTTGGTCAAAATAGTCTCCAACCGTAAACTCTATCTTGTTGATGTCTTTTAGGCTAAATCTCTGGTCACCGACTCCAATCTCGTTTTCACAGAACTTCAAAACTTGATCCAATGTACCCGATAGCGATTTTCTTGTAAAAAACTTAGTGAATCCAAAGATAACCATCAAAACTAATGTTAAAAACATTCCAAAAACTCCAATTTTCTCAGTTACGCCTTCTTGAAGGTATTTGGGAATCAGATAAATAAAGCTTGCCGAAATCAAACCTAACCCGTAAACAACACGATTTGCAGTGATAATAGGGCCTCTACCCTTTTTAAAAATCCTGAATTCTACATTCTCCATTTCAATTCTGCAAAATCAAATCCAGTTAAATTTAGTTGAAATTTGTAAATAAACTTCCACAAACACAGGAAGGCGTAAATTTCAAACGCCAAGCGGAGATGCTTGATTTGATTAAGTTGCTTGAAACGCGCTTCATACGCCACCGTCTTTCAAGACATGTTTTTGAATATTTCTTTTTGTTGGGAAAAAGGAAATTCGTCCATGGAAGCTGGATCAAAGTCCTCTGCCATCACAAAAATCTCGGCAGCATTCTCACTACACAATCACCTTCGTCGTCCCACCACCTTTCAGGGTGATTTCGATAGGTTTGTTGGATTTCCAAGCGCCTGCGGTAAAGTCAGGCACGTCAATAGCATTGGAGCGGTTGGCCACGGACCATTCACTCAGCGGGGAGATTGCCGACCACAGCGCAGCATCATAGACGTCCTGATCGAGCGGAAGCCCGTTTCTTAGGCAGTCTATCAACCTCCAGTCCATCATAAAATCCATACCTCCGTGACCGCCGATTTGCTTGGCGAGTTCGCCGACCTTGCGGACGATCTCGGGCGTATACTTTTCCTCGAGCGCTTTGAACTCCTCATCCTTCATCCAGCTATGGCCCTTGGCGACCTTCGGATTGGGGTACTTTTGTGCAAAGCCTTCGGTGCCGCTGATCACATGCAGACGCGAGTACGGCCTTGGTGAGGTTACATCGTGTTGGATCATGATAGAGCGGCCCTTTTTGGTCTTGACGAGCGTGGTGTTCATGTTTCCGCGGTACTTCTTTTCTGCAAACGGACCGAAAAACGAATCTGCTTCGGCCAATTCGCGGGCTTTGTCGGCCATTTGGAAATCCGCAGAGGAAAGCGAAGTCAGGTAGTCCATTTGGTCGCCCCGGTTGATGTCCATGATTTGACAAATCGGGCCAAGGCCATGCGTGGCATACAGGTTGCCGTTGCGATAGTTCTCCTTGAGTCGCCACATATCCTGATAGCCGCCTTCCGAATCCTTCATAAAGTTGAGCCAAAGCAGATCGTGGATATAGGCACCTTCCGTATGGACAATTTCCCCAAAAAACCCGTCCCGCTTCATGCTCAGGGTCATCAGCTCAAAAAAGTCATAACAGCAGTTTTCCAGCATCATACAGTGCTTTTTGGTACGCTCGGAGGTTTCCACGAGTTGCCAGCACTCTTCCAGTGTCTTGGCGGCGGGCACTTCCACTGCTGCGTGTTTGCCATTTTCCATGGCATAGACAGCCATGGGCGTATGCCAATCCCAGGGCGTGGCAATATAAATCAGGTCTAGGTCTTTGCGGTCCACCATCTTTTTCCAGGCATAAACAGAGCCTGAATAGGATTCAGGGGCATGCTTGGTACCTTCCAGAAGCTTTTTTGCCTTGTCCACACGCTCGGGAATCAAATCGCATAAGGCTTTGATTTCTACTCCTTCAATCTTGCTCAGCCGCTCAACTGCCCCCGGTCCCCTCATACCCAAGCCAACAACACCTACGCGCACGACCGGAATCTTGGGAGCCGCGAAGTTGCACATATTGAACTGCTGCACATGGCTTTTCATACTCAGTTGGTGTACTTGTTCTAGGCTTTCTGCCTTGCCGATTTGGGGGATGCTCGCGCCAACCAAGCCAAGGCCGGCGATTTTGAGGAAGTCTCTGCGGTTATTGCTCATGGGTATAGGATATCAGGATGCGACGATAATAAACCAAAGTTTGTAAAGCTTGAATTTATACTTTATTCGCTTTGTATCCAGTCCGCTCCCAAAAAAATGAAAAAACCTTGCGGGTTTTATTCCGCAAGGTCTCACATAAAACAGTAGTCTGTTTGATTTATGCCTTTTTCACTGGGCAGGTTCTGATGCCGAAGACGGCATAAAGCGGGCAAAAACCCACCGCACTCGTCAAAAGGAAAATCACGGAAACGACAATGAGCACGATACCCCAGGTACCTGTGACGATGCCGGCGTAGTACAGATAAGCGGCCAATAGCGCGATCAGGATGCGTACAATCCTGTCAGCACTTCCCATGTTCTTTTTCATAATCATTTGTTTGATGGTAAATGGAAGAATGTAATGTCGGTGGGGTAATTATTCCCTAAGACAAGCTGAAAGTACAACCCTCCTCAAAAAATGACTGTCACATTTGTCACAAATAGAACCGAGAAATCAAGATCAAAATCGAGTAGCCCTTTCCTTTAAAAAAATCCGCTACTCGGCCATTCGCTCCAACATTTTCCTCCTATGGAAATACCTGAAGATCTGAAAAAGTAGAATAAAGAGCCCTAATGCAAATGGACCAAAAAGCAATCCCCATCCCACGATAGAAAGCACCAACCTGCCCGAAAACGTGGAGAATGTCTCGAAAATCCCGTTCTGAAATGAAAGCTGCAAAGAAGCCAAGTCCAATTCCAGATAGTCAAATCCAAACAGCCACTCTCCTACCCGCATCAGCGGAATCACGAGCAACAGTTG
The DNA here is from genome assembly GCF_000330725.2 of Mariniradius saccharolyticus AK6. Lineage (GTDB taxonomy): Bacteria > Bacteroidota > Bacteroidia > Cytophagales > Cyclobacteriaceae > Mariniradius > Mariniradius saccharolyticus. The sequence goes on from NZ_AMZY02000001.1 coordinate 7,304, forward strand.
CAGGGGTGTAAGGAGGTAACTCACAAACAGCATCAAGGGCAAGTTCAGGGACATCCGCCACGCCAAAAAAACCAAGATCGCCGTGGTAGTCCCATAAATTGGAAAAACGCCAATCAGCGTCCCGATCGCTATACTTGCCGCCAATTCCCTGGGCTGCAACCCTTGGCTAAGGAATCCTTTGGCTTTTTGTATGATCCGACGAATTGGCATGTTCCAAAAATACCAAAAAGCAGATAGGTATGGGATTAAGTTTTGGTTAATGAAGTCATTTTAAAAAATGCGTCAGCCATGAATGTACGAATATATCTTTATCGCGGTGCGCGAACTTTGCGAATTCAAGGTCAAGATATCCATGTAAAGGCCCATCTATTGAACCCAAAGGCTGCTTGCATTCAGGTTATTCGGTCCCCAAGGCCGAGTCTTGCTTCTCGCTTCTCGTCTCTTGCTTCTTGCTTCTCGTCTCTTCCTCCTTCAACCTCCACCCTTCTCTACTCCACGCACTTATATCTCCCCCAAAAATCCACGACGCATCACTTCCGCCGCCGCTTTTCCCTGCGGGGTAAAGTCAATCTCGGATCTGCGAACCTGGGGATACCATTTCCAAAAATAGACTCCTGCCAACCAATCCTTTTTCCAGACGTTTTCAAAAAAAGCATGGTAGCACTTCGCCTGTACCGCTTCAGAGATCTCTGATCCTTTTCTTTCATTTGGCCACACCCAAGGAGACACAGCCGCATCGGCGGTATTGCAATAGCCAATTTCGGTAAAGATCACAGGCTTTTGAAATTTGGAAACCACCCTTTCGATCTGAGGGATCACTTTTGACCAAGCCTTATCTAAATCATTTTGTTCTGGGTTTACGGTTGAGGCTAAGGGAAAATAGGCCTGTATGCCGATATAGTCCAAGGCATCCCAAAACTTGATTTTGTCGTACTCCGTGAAGTTGGCAGCGTAGACAAGCCGGCCGTTATAGCGGCTTCGGACGATCCGGATAATTTCCCTCCAATCATCCTCTCGGTGAATGGTCTTTTCCAATTCGGTTCCAATACAAAGTACCGGGATTTTGTGTTTTTCCGCGAAGTCCGCAAAGTAGGTAAGGAACTCCGCATACTGGGCAAACCATAATGACCAATCATCTTCCGACTGCATTTCAATCTCTCCCGGCCATGCATCATGGACCCAAAGGTGGGGCTTCAGGATACTTTCCAAGCCAGAATTTCGCCCATCTGTCAACGTTGCTTCCAATCCGGCCAGGCGCTCTCCCCACCACATGCGGTCAGAATGCTTTTCCCAGCGGATTTCGGGTTGCTTTGGGTCCTGCTGCCAGCCAAAGGGTGTTTGGGAAATATGCGTGGCTCCAAATGACCGCAGCGAATCCAGTTCCCAGCCTTCGAGTGGCCGCGGCCCAGCGACCCAGCAAACTCCTTTGTGTTTTTGCCCTACAATAAAATCCAGCTCCAACTCCGCTGCCTGATTCTGCATTGTCCAAATGGCCAAAGCAATCAAAAAGATGGAAATAATAAAAATGGGCTTTTTCAAGGGAGGGAAGTAAATCTGATTTTTGTCGCTGCTATCGTTTTACGACTTGGATATTTTCCAATTCAATCGTCGAAAGCAGCTCCAATTTACCTGATTTATAGAGACTTTCCATTTCCTCAACGGGAGTTTCTTTGCTTTCTAAACCATAATTTTCATAATCCTGCAAGACCAATCCACCTACCTCGTGGGTTTTCACTGCTTTTCTGAATCGAACACCACCTCCATCTGTGTGATATGAATACGCCAAAAAATCTATACGCTTCGTTTCTTGATTGATCCAGTATAGGAAAACATCATCATAATCCTCACCGCCTCCTTCCTGTGCAAATGTCACCCGGATTAGATCGTACTTCTTCCCTTCCAATTCTGACTCTCCTACAAGTGTCTTTCTCACCGCGGGATCATTGAGTCCGTAAGGCAGAAATGCAAAATAGGCAACCGAGTTCACAGATCGACTGAATGCACCGACTCGCTCTTCAGGCAAGTCGACCTTGGAGCCATTGATGGTCCTGACGAAACCTGAATTATTCAAAACATCCCTTACCTGACCCGTGCTGTCTGAAAATTCCCGAATGTATTCAAAGGATTGCGACGACTTGAAAATCCGGTAGTGTCGATCCCTGAAATCAAAGCTGATCACGCTGGATTCAAAGGCTTTTCCTCCGTGTGCGACGATACTTTGGTCCACAATGCCTTGCGCAGGATCGGGGGCTTGACAGGAAAAAAAACCAAAAACCAGCGACAGCGGCAGTATGAATCGGAAAATGGCATTGTTTGTTGACATGGCATCAAGTTGAGATGGAAAGATAAGCCAATTCGTGAAAATAGGCTAGTGATCAGTGATTTCGCCGCGTCAAATTAAAAAAGCCGGCATCCAATGGACCCGGCATTTTTGTACCCATTCAACCTTAAATTTAAGCTAATCTTATTCTGGCAACAACACTTTGTCTACCACGTGGATCATACCGTTTGAAGTTTGGACCGATCCGATAACTTTTGCGCCATTGACGAGCACTGTTCCGTCAGACTGTACTTCCAAAGTCACGGAACCTCCTTCGGCTGTGCCAATTTTTTGGCCGTTGACAAAACTCTCAGCTTTGTAGACTCCCAATAAAACATGGTACTCCAAAATGTCCCGGAGTTTCCTCTGATTCTCTGGCTTCACCAAAGATTCTACCGTACCGGCTGGCAATGCGCTAAATGCGGCATCCGTAGGTGCGAATACCGTAAACGGACCCACATTGGTCAAGGCGTCTACGTACTCAGCAGCCTTCAGTGCAGCAACCAATGTCGTGTGATCTGGCGAAGCAACCGCCACTTGTACAATGTTGGGATTGGAAACATCATCTTTCACTGCAGACTGCCCGGCGGAGGGTTCAGCAGAAGAAGCTGCCGTGGTGCTTGCCTGTTGATTTCCACCACAAGACAAAAGAATGGCTGAAAACGCCAAAATGGTAAAGTTTTTAAATAGAGATTTCATATGGATTGGGTTTTGAATGCGGGAGCAAGATAATAGAGGATAATTTTATCCTTTATGATAAAAATCATGAAAAACGTGAATTTTAAATCTTTTCGGAAAAATATTTGAAACGGTACGGCGGAAGGCCGAATTCGCGGAAAATCAGGTTTGAATCATCCTACTGAGGACAGTCTCTCCCTTTTCAACTTCCTCCGCAAACTCCTTGATACTCTTTTGGGTGAGCATCCTGACAATACTTAACCTGATCTGTTTGATCTCGCCATGCAGCGGGCAGGGGTTTGCTTCCGAGCAATTTTCCAACCCAAGGCTGCATCCCGTAAAAAGTTCTTCGCCATCTATTGCATCCACTAGCTGCTTTAGTGTCAATTCTTGGTGCCTACCGTCTACAAAAAAGCCACCAGTCGGTCCTTTTGTGGATCCAATGATCTTCTTGCGGGCAAGGTCTTGGAGTATCTTGGCGATAAAAGGTTCAGGAACGCCCGTTTTTTCCGAAATTTGCTTCGCACCAACTTTGTTGCCTTTTTGACTTTCACCACAGATATAAATGACGGCACGGATACCGTATTGGCAGGCCCTGGAAAACATATAGCGGATTTTCGCCAAAAATAGATCAAATCCGTATCTGATAAAAGACACCGATATCTTATTATTTCAAAAGTAAATCCAACCACTTCTCAAGCAAACGGATGCTTTTCCAATCTCATTTGCGATATTTAGAATTCGATTTCGTAACTGGTTGCAATGCTTTACGACTCATTTCAAAGAATTCATGATTATCTGAGAATATCCCTTACGGATAGTTGCAATTTCCGCTGCGCCTACTGCATGCCCAACGAGGAGATTGAAGTAATGCCTCACTCCCACCTCATGCAGACTGGGGAGATTGAGGCGCTGGCGAAGACTTTTGTAGGTTTGGGAGTAAAAAAAATCCGTCTTACCGGCGGAGAACCTTTGGTGAGAAAAGAATTTCCAGATATCCTCCACAGACTTTCAAAATTGCCTGTTGAGTTGACCATGACCACCAACGGGATTTTGGTCCACAAGCATATCGAGCTGATGAAAACAGCAGGCATGCGCTCGATCAATGTGAGTTTGGATTCACTCAACCGTGAGACTTTTCACAACCTTACCAAAAGGGATCAATTCCAGAAGGTTTGGGATAACATCCTGTTGCTATTGGATCAGGGTTTTCGGGTCAAAATCAATGCCGTGGCCTTGGCGGGAATCATTGAAGAGGAGATTTTGGATTTTGTCAGAATAACGGAAAAGCTCCCGCTCCATGTTCGTTTTATTGAATTCATGCCATTTCAAGGCAATCATTGGAAGAGCGAAAAAGTCATCACTGCGAAGCAAATGCTGGAATTCGTTTCCAGCAATTTTCCGATTGTCAAACTGCAGGATGAGAAACACGCCACTGCCAAAAAATACCAAGTTCCGGGATTCCTGGGTACTTTTGCATTCATCACGACTATGAGCGAGCACTTTTGCGGTGACTGCAACAGGATGCGGCTTACAGCCGATGGCAAGATGAAGAACTGCCTCTTTGGAAAAGAAGAAATGGACCTGTTGGGCGCTCTCCGCAAAGGACAGGACGTCGAATCGCTGATCATGGAATCAGTAAAGCGCAAACACGCCATGTTGGGCGGCCAATTCAGTCCCGATTATCTCAAAGCAAAAGCCGACGAAATCGAGAATAGAAGCATGATCAAAATAGGTGGATGATGTCGTACATGGTTTCCGTCGAAACAGCTAAAAACATTCTTGAAGCCAATTTGATTGATGGAAAAATCACCTTGTGCCCGCTTTTGGAATCGCTGGGATTCGTATTATCAGAAGATATTTTTTCACCGATTGACATTCCTTCCTTTGACAATTCTGCGATGGATGGCTATGCGATCCGCTGGGAACAGGGAAACGGCAGCAGGAAGCTACAAACCCAATCCATGATGCGAGCCGGTGAAACCAATCACACCACAATACAAACAGGCGAAGCCATCAGAATTTTTACGGGAGCACCAACGCCGACCGGCGCTGATACCATCATCCCACAAGAATATGTCACCGTCCAAAACGGAAGTATTCACTTTGATTGGGAGCGATTTGAAAAAGGCGCAAATTTCAGAAAAATAGGCGCCCAAAACCGTCAAGGCGATTTGATTGCTGAAAAAGGAACGGTCGTTTCGCCTGGAATGGTGGGACTGCTGGCGTCAGTGGGAATCTCAGAAGTTCCTGTTTATGCGGCGCCAAAGGTAGGTTTGCTTTTGACAGGCGATGAGTTGGTGGAAGTCGGGCAGCCACTTTCCTTTGGGAAGATCTACAACGCCAATGGCCCCATCTTGAACACCTATTTCAGGGATTTGGGCATTTCCAATATTTCCATTTACAAAGCGGTCGATGAACCGGAGCGGCTGCAAATCATATTGCACGAGCTTTTGGAGGAAGTGGATGTGCTGGTCATTTCGGGTGGGATTTCGGTCGGTGATTATGATTTTGTGAAAAAAGGTTTGGAAAACGAGGGTGTCGAGGAGCTTTTTTACAAAGTATCCCAAAAACCGGGCAAGCCACTGTGGGTAGGTAGGACCGAAACGCAATGGGTATTTGCCCTACCGGGAAATCCCGCCTCCACGCTCACCTGCTTCAACCAATACGTCAAACCATGCTTAGAAGCTTGGATGGGTAAAAAAAATACTTTCCAACCGATGGGAACTTTCCCTCTGCAAACCGATTTCTCCAAAAAGGGTGCTTTGACCTTTTTCCTAAAAGCCAAATTGGAAAACGGAAGTATCAAAGTCCTCCCCGGCCAGGAATCCTTCAATTTGATTGCCTATGGCAATGCAAACGGCATTGCCGAAATCCCAAAAGATTTGGATTTTTTGCCAAAAGGGACAATGGTGAGATTCTATTCCTGGTAAAATATGGGATTCGAAGAAATATTGCTGTACCTGCTGCTGCCTACAACAGCCTTTCTCTATGCCTCGGTCGGACATGGCGGAGCGAGCAGTTACTTGATGGTATTGGCATTGTTGCAATTCCCCCCCGAACAGATACGTCCTACAGCATTGATCATGAACATGTTTGTCTCGATGATGGCTTTTTTGTCCTTTCGTAAAAAGGTCGATTTCCCTTGGGCGATTTTCATTTCACTTGGGCTTTTCTCGATCCCAGCGGCCTATGTTGGGGGAAGCCTCAGTATCGATGCCGAATGGTACAAAAGGATTTTGGGTATTCTGTTGTTTTTCCCTGTCCTAAAATTTCTCAATGTATTTCCCGTCAGCCCAAAGCAAACCTCAGAAAGACAATGGTGGATGGCGCCTGTTTTGGGGCTGGGAATCGGTTTTGTCTCCGGCTTGATAGGTATCGGTGGTGGCATCATCCTCTCTCCTATCCTTCTGATGTTGGGCTGGACAGACATCAAGGAGACCGCTGCGGTATCGGCCTTGTTTATCTTCCTGAATTCCGTCTCGGGTTTTCTGGGAGCAAGTGGGTTTGCCGCACAGATCGATCCAAATCTATGGATAGTGATGCCGCTGACAATCGCGGGCGGCGCGCTTGGTGCATACTTGGGGGCATTCAAGTTCCAGCCAAAGGTCATCAAATATTTGCTAACCGCGGTCTTGGTAGTCGCGGCTGTCAAATTAATATGGACAGGCTGATCAATTTTGGTTACCTTTCAATTCAGAATTGTTGCGAAATGATCACGGTAAAGGCGTTTGGAATTATTGCCGAGAAAATAAAAACCTCGGAATTGATGATCGATGGAATTCCGACTACGGATACACTGTTGGGTTACCTGCACCAACAATATCCCGAACTGCGACACATGAAGTTCAGTATTGCGGTAAATAGAAAGCAGACCGTCGGCAATACGGCTATTCCCCATGGAGCGGAAGTGGCACTGTTGCCTCCTTTCTCAGGCGGCTGAAGAATCCACCCGTATGTAGATTTAGAAAGGGTATTTTTTAAATTATTGTCAAATTAGTTCTTTTTAGGGCTTAGTAATTTAAATTTTGAATATCTTTCCGGCAAACATGGTGTTTTTTTGACATGAATCTCCGATTAAACTCTGAATTTGGCACATTGAGGGCCGTATTGATGCACAGACCTGGAAAGGAAATTGACCGTCTTACCCCCTACAACAAGGAATATTTGCTTTTTGAAGATGTCCCCTACTTGGAGGCCATGCAAAAGGAGCATGACTTCTTCACCGACCTTATCAAACAAACCACTGGCGCGACCGTCTACCGCCTCCACGAGCTCTTGATCCAGGTCCTGTCAAACCGGGAAATTTTGGAAAAGCTGATGCACAGTGCGCTGGTCAAGTCGCGTTTGACACATTTCCAAGAGTATATCCTAGACCGATTGTCGACAGCGGAATGCGCCACGGCACTTACCGCAGGAGTCAAAGTGCATGAGCTCAAGAGAAAAATACCGAATCTGCCTGCTGGTGAGCTGATGGATTCCGCCTTCGTGATTCCGCCGAGTCCAAACCTGTACTTTCAACGCGATCCGATGGCGATCACACCGGGAGGCATCATTTTCTCCAGCATGAAGATGGAGGGACGTCAGCGTGAGGCGGACATTCTGAGGGCGATTTTTGAAAACCACCCCGATTTTAAGGATCACGTAAATCCGATCTATCCCATCAACGGAAACGACAACCCGCCAAGCATAGAAGGTGGGGACATCATCGTACTTTCCAAGAAAGCTATTGCCATCGGCAACAGTGAAAGAACGGATGAAAAGGCCATTTATCAGGTTGCCAAGGCACTATTGGCAGAAGGGACAGTAGAGCGGGTCTACGAAGTCCACCTGCCCAAAAAGCGAAACTACATGCATCTCGATACGGTGTTTACAATTTTGGACGAAAATCTTGTGCTCACCTACCCAGATGCCTTGAATGCTGTTTTGCAAACATCGCTCTATACCTTGAAAGAAATTAAGGACGAAAAAGTAAATATCAAACGTCAGGTCCTGAATGAATCTTTGTTGACTGTGTTGGAAAAAGAAATCCCGCACCTTGAAATACTTTCTACCGCAGACGGCAATCCTGATTATTCCATGCGTGAACAATGGTTTGATGGAGCAAACGTATTTGCTATTGGACCAAGAAGAGTGATATCCTACAATCGCAATAAGCACACCAACAATGCCCTCCGAAATATGGGAGTTGAAGTGCTGGAAATCCCTTCCTCAGAATTGTCGAGGGGTCTGGGTGGTCCGCGATGCATGACGATGCCGATTAGCAGGGCAAAGATCTAATCCATCCCCAAAACCAGTGAAATGTTGCTTTCTTGGAGGCAGGTTCTTTGGTTTTTCTAGGGCGTTTTCCTCAATTTGACATTGAAATCGGCGTATCGGTACTCTGCCCTAAGGTATTCGATTTGCCCATTTTCCTGCAATCGGTAACTGATCCTGGATTTTGGAAAAAGCAATCCTTCAAAAAGTTCGAAATCACCGTTCATTACCAGACTCGTATGGTCGGAAGTTTTGACTGAATAAGCCATCAGCCTACTGTCGCTTGGATCAAAATAATAAACCCAAACGTCCAAATTGCCGGTCTCTGGCAAACCATCAATTACCTGCACGGATTCATATTCTTTCCCGTCCGGCAGGCGTTTGAGACCTAAGTATTCCAGTTGTTTTTCGCCTTCCAATAGGTCAAAGGGCTTCGTCATGACATATCCCGCTGCATCCAAATCCCGTTTTTTGGATTTCAGGAAGTCGGCATTCTGAATTTCGTTTTCCCCTAGCCAATACCTTATTCTTTTACCGTCAAACAATGCTTTGTTTCGGATGCTGTCTTTTTCCCAGCTCATCCGAATTTCCCAATTCGGCTGAAACCTGATCTCGATTTCTTGAAAAAGCTCATTTTCAAGGCTGGAATCCGCCTGGTAAAGCCTCGTTTCCTTCGCAAATGTCAACGACTCAACATTTTCCCATCGCACTGATCCTCCATGTGCTTCGATCGATTTGGATATCAGGTTGATTGCCGTTCTTTCTGAGGTGGGCTTACATGAAAGTAGAGCAAAACAAATCAGTAGGATTCGAATCGATTTGGAAAACAAGTGGGACGAAGACATATGAATAGATACTTGGACCGTCAAAAATAAAAAAACAGAGGAGAAAAAATTTCCCCTCTGTCCAACTGAAAAAAGCTATTTAGTGAAACCGTTAAAATCCTGTAGTTTTTCTTGGATCAAGTTCGCCAAGAATCCTCAATCTTGACTGATCGCTAGGCGCCACCCTTGCATTCTGAAGTTCTGTTATCGGATTGGTATCAATTTGGGCCACGCCGCCAAGGACAAGTGAGTTCGTGCTGTTGTAGAACAATGCAAAATCATTTGGACCTAATTGGATAACTGACGCACAGGCAATGGTGATATCCGTCATGTCCCTCGTAATTGGATGCGGCCTCAACGATGCAAATGGAAGCGTATTATAGCCGCAATCAACTGCGTTGCCCACATTACGCATGACAGCGCCCATGTTGATCAGGAATTGATTTTCTACGGCAAGCCCGACATTGGTATAAAAACCATCCCACTCGCCGATGAAAATTATACGCCCACCTTCATTGGCAAAATCCTTCATTGCGTTGATTTCAGCCACAGAGAACTGGACTTTTGGCAACCACAAAAAAAGGATCTTCACGTCAGGATCAATATTGGTCAAAGGTGTATTAGTCGAATTGATAAATGTGAGACTATATCCAGAATTCTGAATAAACTGATGCAACGCCGTATGTGTATTGTTTCCTTGGCATGCCTGAGGATATCCGGAATTCCTGCCGCAGTCCATCCATACTGTTTTTCCATTGGCACGATTTCCGATAGTTTGATAATCGATCAGATTACGTACCAAAAGTCTATTATTCGGGTTGTTTAGGCCCGTATTATCCAAATGGTTTACGTCGTTGAATACCACGACGTCACGACCAGGCCTTGGTGCAATTGCTTCCTGTACGAAAAGCGTGGCTGTTCCTTCTACATCAAAAGACTTGGCTTTGATACCGGTGACACCGAATTTCTTGCCTTTGGCCAAACCATCTTGGTCAATGGAGGCGACCTCGCCATCCGCTACAGACCATTTGATATTCAAAAACGCAAAATCTGTCAGCACTTCTCCGTAAAAGTTATAGACGATTGCCTCATATTGCTGCTCACCGTCGACAAGAACTGTTGCTTCAGCCGGCTTGATTTCAATACGCGCCGGGCATTCTTTTTCCTCTACCCGAAATGCGATTCTGAAATTCTGGTTTTGAACTACAGGAATCAAACCATCCTGGAGCGATTTGGTCTGATTGGAAGGTACTACGCCCACATCCAAGTGGCCAAGTACTTTTTCCCCGATGCGAACGCGAATACGGTAGATTTTCCCGATTTGTGCCTTCGTCTCACTCGGATTCCAATCGACAAAGTAATTCTCCTCCGCCTTATTGACTACGACTTTGCCGTCTGCGGCACCATCACGGTTGAAGACAGCGTGGTAGTTCTTAAAACCCAAGTCGTCGCTGATTTCGACAATTGGACTGAGGTTGGGGTGAAAGTTTTTGTGATACTTCGGAGCCTTGGCAACAGTCGGCGCCAGAAAATAAAACTCGTCCACACTGCCGCCGTTGGCAGCGTCCGAAATACCTAGCTTTCCAAACTCCTTCGCAAGGTTTTGTGAAAGCAAACTCAAGTCGTTGCTGATGTCTTCATCCTTCAGCAGACTTTCCGTACAGGCGTTCAAAAAAAACAACAAGGCAACAAAGAAACCTAGCTGGATTTTGAAAGAACTTTGGCCTGTAAAAGTACTCAGGGCTTTGGTTAAATTTTTCATAATTGGGAAAGGTTAAAAGTTCAATGAAAGATATTCATAAAAAATATTTATGTCAACATTTTTTTGCACTTTGTTACATTTTTTTTGCATTTAAACTAATTACAGTCGTTTTACTTGTTTCTTTTATGTTTTTAGTATTACTATTTTTGAAGTTCAGGAACGATGATTCCAATAGAATCTGTTGCTCTATTTTAAAATATATTCCTGTTTGATCGTAAAATCCGTAATCCACAGCCGTTAGAATTGCTATCATGACAATGGTGGGAAATTCCCAAGTTTTTCAAAGCAGTATTCAAGTCGCATTGGAATCGAAATTCAATTATTGGTTGCAGATCTCGAGATTCTGATCCCATCCTGCTTTTATAAAAAAAAAAAGTCCCTGATGACCGCGAGACCATCAGGGAAAGTAATCGATACTGATTTTACAGTACCTACTCAGGGGATTCAGAACCTTCACCGATAATTTTGATGGATCCGCTGGATACCCTGCCTTCAACAGTAGCACTTGCGCCATTATCGATGTCCAACTTTTTGCCTGAATCCTGGTCACCTACCCTCACCGAACCACTTGTGGCCGAAAGGTTATAATTGAAAGCATTCAAATCAGAGGTTGTTTGGATCGATACACTGCCAGAGTTGGCTTTGAAGTTGGAATTTGGTCCGAGACCTGATCTTTCCGCCTTGATACTGCCTGAACTTGCCTCTAACTGTCCAAGTTCCTTGACTTCAGATAGCCGGATATTGCCGGAATTTACCTTGGCGTCTACCTTTCCTTGGATATTTTCGAACTTAAGGGAACCGGAAGATGCGTTGGCCCTCACGTCTCCTTCTATCTCCGTCAATTTGACCGAACCAGAATTGACTTCGGCCAGGACTTTCCCGGTCAAAGCTTCGCCCGTTATACTTCCGGAGGATGCATGAAGGTTTATGGTGTTTGACTCTATGCCCATCGCCTTGATGCTACCCGAATTAACCTTCAGGTCGATTACCTCGTGAACGACATTCAATACCTCAATCGAACCCGAGCCGTTTTGAAAATCGAGCTTGATGTTCTCGGGTCCGGTCAAGCTGATAAATCCGTCAAATCTGTTCCCGAAATTCCAGCCGATTATTTCTGTGTCACCTACAACTTCGACAATCAGCTTGGAACCCGATTTTCGGTACTTGATTTGCAGACCGGAACTTTCCGGAGCCTCGACATAGCCATTGAGATGTACTTCTGTTGAATTTTCCCGCCCTTCATAAGACACTTCAAGGAATTTGCCTTCCAATACGATTTCCTCGATTCCCGAGAAGGTTTCCTCATAATCTGTGGTAACAGTCTTTTCAGAAGTTGCGTAGCAGCCACCAAGCATTAAGCCTAGGGCCGCTACGAAAAACACTGCTTTTATATCCTTATACATTTGAGGCGGTGGTTGATGTGGTGCCCATACCACCGTTTGACATCATTGAGAGCGTTTCGTGGGCTACTTTGATGTTGTATTCGTATGCAAGACTCTTGTAGTTGACCAAGTCCACAATCGTACCGATAAAGCAAAGACCTACTGTCAATATATACAGGATACCCAATCCGATCTGCCCCAAAACAAAGCGATGCAGACCCGCAAATCCGAAGAAGCCCAACAGACAGAGTATCAATACCATCTGATTGTCCTTCCTCCTTGCTCGGTAAACCTGTGCGAAAAGGTTAGCCTGATCGTCATCCATGTTTTTAAGGATTCCCTGGATGTAACCCAATTCCATTCCTTCCAATTCAGGAAGGTGTCTCAATACATTAGCCATAGTGATTAGAAGTTTTGATGAGTTTTATGAGTTGATAGATGCGGTAACCAATCGCCGCGAAAGCAAACATGGCCAGCGGATGCATGGACCAGGATGCTTGTATATCTCCTTTGGTCAACAAGCTCATGGACCTCCCCAATCCACAGCCGGGGCACCAGTCGAATCCTAGGTTACTCAACGGGCATAGGCTGAAATGTTGGGGTCCATAAGGGTCTATCAGAAAGATGCCAACAATCGCACCAAGCCAAAAGACCAATTCCAAAGGAAACTTGCGGAAAATGTTACTTACATTTCTCATATGTCCTTCAAAATACGAAAAGGATGCCATATGCCAAAAACCCTTAAATCACGCCAAAAATGCACCATTCGAAATAGCGCTGACGCGCACACGGACAAAAAGTGTACGATTATGAACGCTTTGGAATGGGGAGGTTAAGGACAAGGTCACGACCAAATTCACTCTTAAAGCGCTGCTTCAAATCCCTTCTTAATCCCCCATACCCTGAATGGGTGCGCCCCTGTTTCCAAAAGCTGAAATCCAAAACCAGACCATAGACCTGCTTTGGCAATTTGCCAACAGCTAAAATACCCAATGCCGCAGAGGCCTCTTTTCCCAAAAAATATCCAATAAACTGATCCATTACGGATGTGATTGCGGTATCCGGAATCGACGTTTTGTAGTATCTCAAAAGCGAATCCATTAAAATCCGCCCAGCCTCAGATGGCTTAAGATGTCGCTTCCGGATCAATTTCTCCAGTTCAAAAGCCTCCTTGGCAGTCTCAGGCCAATAGTCAATCTCCAAACCAAGGTAAAAACCAATCAGCTTCCAATAGTGCAGCAAGTCCTCGAGGGAATCCTTGCCTGGAAATCTGTCCAGCTTTTCCATGCCCCGCATGACCATCAGGCTAAACGCCAAATTCGTACCGACAAGATCCTCTTGGTTGATCGGAATGCCCCAATCATCATCCCAATCCCTAGCGTGCCGCGATACAAAATACCTGCTGAATGCATGAATCAACCGTACTTTCGCCAACGTCATGAGCTTCTCGTCGTTGTTCATGAATGTCCCAGGGAAAAAAGCATCCAACAGGAAAAGCGCTGTTTCAGAAAGCCTGACCCCAATTTCTTCCGTAATCCGCTTGGACCGCACCAAAACCTGCGCCCCATCGGCGAATGCATAGCAGTAGGGAAGCGAATAAAATCCGAGGAGGGAGAGATAGAGGTTGGAGTTTTTCTGGAAAAAATCCTGCGCTGCGGCAGTCTTCGTCAGATCGATAAAATCGGGCTTTGAATGGAAAAACAGGAAATATTCCTTGACCAATTTCGGGAAATCCGATACCTCCTGTACCGCAGGGATTTGCTCCCAAGAATTGATCCTTTCAATCCATTCAGGATTTTGGATCAAAAAAACCACGAGCCGATCTGCAAGGTCATCCCCCCTTTTCCGCAACAAGTCCAATCGGGCATCAGTATATAATTTCAATTTTCCCACCCCATTCTAACCTTCATTTTGTAATTTGGTTTCCGAAAAGCAATTGATTTATGTATCGTAGATTCTTTGTTACCCTTTTTACCTATCTCATTTGTATCCCGCAACTAATCGCCCAGGGTAGTTTTGACCTGATTGCTGTCGACCTGAAAAAACAAACGGGCAAATGGACCTTGAGTATCAACAGCGTTGAAAAGATCACGGACCGCGACCTTTACGACAATCAACCCGCCTTTATCAACGATAAGCAAATGGCCTTCTCGGCAGCCGACGACAAAGGCAACCATGACATCATCATTTACAACTTCGAATCGAGGAAATTCACGAACCTGACGAAATCCGCAGATCGCAATGAGTTTTCACCTTCGTTGACCGACTGTGGCCTCTATGTATCGGCGGTGACCGTTGAACCGGACGGAAAGCAGCGGCTTTGGCTCTACCCCACCAATTTTGGAGAACCCGAATTGCTGTATGACGATATAGAGCCTGTCGGTTATTATGACTGGTATGACAACAAGGCGGCGATGTTTGTCCTTGGCAAACCCAATAGCTTGGTCTATCCCTACGGCAAGTCCGAATTGCACACGATCGACAAGAATGTCGGTCGATCCATCAAAAAGCGGCCAAAATCCAGCACGATTGCCTATTTGGACTTAGATAAAATGACCGAATCGAATGGGCACAAGTCTTACAGTATTGTGGGATTTGATATCGAGAAAAGGGAATACATCGACCTCGGAATGAGTCTGCCCGGATCACAGGATTTTATCTGGCTGGATGCCAATACACTCCTGATGGGAATAGGCAATGAGCTTTTTATCCGAAAAATTGGAAAGGAAAGCTGGGAATCACTCGGCAGCGTCGAGGTCGTTGGATACCAGAATATCACTCGCCTTGCCTACTCCGAGCCATTGAAGAAGCTGGTGGTCGTGATGGAAAGAAAAAAAGAATAGTGTTTTCGCGCCGCTCGCAAAGACCGCGAAGGAGCGAAGAAATAGAAGGCAGTGTTCAGTGGCAGTTGGCAGACATTCAGGGCCATTCTTTTCTCGCAAAGACAGCAAAGGCGCGAAGAACGCCAACTAATAAAACACAGAGATCAGTGGCAGGTGGGAGAGGAATACCATTCGTGAATTCGTGGCAATTTTTTTCTCGCAAAGACGGCAAAGGAGCGAAGAACGCCAACTAATAGAATACAGAGATCAGTGGCAGTTGACAGAGGAACACCATTCGCGAATTCGTGGCTATTTTTTTTCTCGGCAAACCGCTGAAAGGCAACGAGTACAAAGTGGCTGCAGGCGCTATTGCGTTTTCTTGGCGGCTTTGCGCCTTTGCGTGCCATCAACTTGTTCGCGCGCTTTGCACCTTATTTTTCTTTGCGCGCTCTTAATGCGCTTTCACCCAATTGAAAGCATTCACAAAGGCCTCCATCCAAGGGCTGACTTCGTCTGAATTTCTCTCTGTTGGATAAAATGGCCAGTTCCAGGGCTTCAGCGAGCGTTCGATATGCGGCATGATTGCCAAATGTCTTCCGTCTGCTGAGGCAATCCCTGCCACGGCATAATCCGATCCATTAGGATTGCCTGGGTAGGCACCATAGCTGTATTTCATGCCAATATGGTAATCCGATTCGGACTTTGGTAGGCTGAATTTGCCTTCACCATGGGCAACCCATACGCCCAAGCGCTGGCCCGAAAGCGAACCCAACATCACGGAATTGTTTTGAGGCACTTCCACATTGACAAAGCAGGACTCAAACTTGTGGCTGGCGTTGTGCAGCATCTTCGGCTTCCGGTCATGCTCCGGAGTGACGAGTCCCAACTCCACCATCAATTGGCATCCGTTGCAGACGCCCAAACTCAAAGTGTCCTTCCGTGCATAGAAATTGTCGAGGGCTTGTTTTGCCTTTTCATTGTAGAGAAAGGCCCCAGCCCAACCTTTAGCCGAGCCCAACACGTCGGAATTTGAAAAGCCTCCCACAAACACGATCATCTGTACATCGGCGAGGTTTTCCCTTCCGCTGATCAGATCGGTCATATGGACATCCTTCACGTCAAATCCTGCAAGCCATAGCGAATAGGCCATTTCCCTGTCGCCATTTACACCCTTCTCGCGTATGATGGCAGCGTTGACACCTGACTTTGTCTTGCGGAAAGGGTCCAAAGCCCAATTCGAAAATTTGCCCGAAAAGCCATTGCCGAATCTATAGGAAAGCGTTTGATGCTTGTAGTTCTGGAAGCGCTCAAATGCGAGTTTCTCGCCGGTTTGCTTTTTGTCCAACAAATACGAAGATCTGAACCAAATATCCCGCATTGCCGCTATTTCCAAGCTCAGGTTCGCACCCTGCAAATCTACCTTGCCATCCATTGTCACGTCTGCGACGGAGATATAGGTAATACCAAGATTATCCAGGAACCCCTTTAACACTTCAGGATTCATGACCTGGATCAACACTCCCGGGTTTTCGGCAAACAAAGCTTTCACGATATCCTTTTCTTCCAATCGGTTTACATGTACCGACAAACCAACTTTTGAGGAAGGAAAGCACATTTCGAGCAAGGCAGAAATCAAACCGCCAGAAGAAATATCATGGCCTGCAAGGATCTGACCCTTTCCGATAAGTGCTTGGATAGCGCCAAATGCCTTTGAGAAATATTGGTGATCCTGTACGTCAGGCGTTTCATTGCCCACTTTGTTCAGGATTTGGGCAAAACTCGACCCACCGATTTGGGCGGATGTTTTTGAAAAATCAACGTAGAATACCTTGCTGCCCAAAATCGGCTGCAGGTTTGGAGAAACTGTTTTAGCGGGAGCAGCACATTCTGCTACCGTCGAAATGATGACGGTACCTGGAGAATAAACCGTTTTGCCACCCGGATACTTTTGCGTCATCGAAAGCGAGTCCTTTCCGGTCGGCACGTTGATGCCGAGGGCAATTGAAAAATCGGAAATCGCCTTGACCGCACGGTAAAGCCTATCATTTTCGCCGGAATTCTTGGCAGGCCACATCCAGTTGGCGGAAAGCGAAACACCCGCAAGCCCGTGTGTCAGCGGTGCCCAGACCAAATTGGTCAAAGCCTCGGCTATCGCCAACCTTGACCCTGCCTCGGGATTGGCCAATGCTGCGACAGGCGCATGGCCAATAGAAGTCGCTATGCCTTTTTCTCCTGTAAAATCCAGCGCCATCACAGCCACATTGTTCAAGGGAAGTTGGATTTCGCCCACCGTTTGCTGCTTGGCAACCCGTCCGGTAACAGACCGATCCACCTTGTTGGTCAACCAATCCTTGCAGGCAACCGCCTCGAGTTGGAGAACTTGCTCTATATAATACTGTAAGTTTTCAGCTTGGTAACTTGGGGTTTCAAGCGATTGGCTTTGGGTTTTGTCTTCCAAAATAGTTTTCGGCGAACTTCCAAACATGTATGCCAAGTCCCAATCCACAGGCTTTTCCCCTGTTTTTCTGTTTTCAAACTTGAAATGCATATCTCCAGTCGTCTCTCCGACGACATAGAAAGGAGCCCGCTCACGTTCGGCGATACGCTGCAAGGTTGCAACGTCTTTCTCGTGAACGACCAATCCCATACGCTCTTGGGATTCGTTGCCGATGATTTCCTTGGCGGAAAGTGTCGGATCGCCCACCGGCAATTGGTCCAAATGGATCGTCCCGCCCGTACTTTCAACCAATTCGGAGAGGCAGTTCAAATGTCCACCTGCACCATGGTCGTGGATGGAAATGATCGGATTGTCGGCACTTTCAGCCATAGCGCGAATGACGTTGGAAACCCGCTTTTGCATCTCGGGATTGGAGCGCTGGATCGCGTTCAGCTCGATGGCGTTTGAAAATTCACCTGTATTTACCGAGGAAACAGCACCGCCGCCCATGCCGATCCGGTAATTATCACCACCCATGACGATGATTTTGTCCCCTTTGCCGGGCTCATGTTTTTTCGCAAATTCTTTTCGAGTAAATCCAACACCACCTGCCAGCATAATGACTTTGTCAAAGCCATGGGATTTGTCTGCTTCCTCATGCTCAAAGGTCAAGACCGATCCACAGATCAAAGGTTGGCCAAATTTATTTCCGAAATCCGAGGCCCCATTAGAGGCTTTGATCAGGATGTCCATGGGTGTCTGGTAAAGCCACTTCCTTGGCTGAAGATTCTTTTCCCAGCTTCTCCCCTCCTCAGAACGCGCATAGGAAGTCATATAAACAGCAGTTCCTGCGAGTGGAATGGATGCGGTACCACCGGCGAGGCGGTCTCGTATTTCACCGCCGGAACCCGTTGCGGCACCGTTGAATGGTTCGACCGTGGTTGGAAAATTGTGTGTTTCGGCTTTGAGCGAAATTACTGTCTCAATAGGCTCAGGCTCGAAAAAATCGGCCTTATCCTGCGTTTTGGGCGCAAACTGCTGTACCGCTGGACCCTCGATGAAGGCTACGTTATCTTTGTAGGCAGAGACGATTTTGTTCGGGTTCCGCTTGGAGGTTTCCTTAATCAATTGAAAAAGCGTCTTTTCCTTTTCCTCCCCGTCAATCACAAACGTCCCATTGAAAATCTTGTGACGGCAATGCTCAGAATTGACCTGGCTAAATCCAAAAACTTCGGAATCTGTGAGTGGCCTGCCCAATTGGTTGGCCACATTTTCCAAATAATCTACTTCTTCCTGGCTCAGCGCCAAGCCTTCTTTGGTATTATAGGCTCCGATATCTTCCACTGCCCTGATAGGCTCGGGCTGCAGATGGATATCGAAAATATCCTGATCCAAACCCGCGTAGACCTTTTGCAGCATGGGATCAATGCTGTCTTTTTCACCCAAGGGGAAATACTCCTCGATCCGCAGAATACCCGCGATGCCCATGTTAACCGTGATTTCCACGGCATTGGTGGACCAAGGCGTAATCATTTCCTTTCTCGGACCAGCAAACCGACCCGCAACTGAAGGTCCGCTGAGCGGTGTCGCGCCACCAAAAAGCCACACCAATTTGTCGGTGTCGGTAGCGGAAATGGGGAACTGCGCTTGGACGGCATAGACCAAGTGCTGGGGGGATTGGAAAAAGAAGATCATGCGTGTCGGTAGAAGCCTTGATGAAGAAGGCACAAAGGTAGGGATTTGGGGCAAAAGTGGAAAAGAAAGGCGTGAAATGGCTGGCAGACTTGGTATGTTTTTCAAGGAAAAATTGATCGACATTGCCCCAACATCAAACCTTGGAGATTTTTTTAGGCGAGTCCATACGGGAAAAATTAATTCGTATTTTAGGCGATGGAATTTTCATATTATCGAAAGCATTCGGGATGATCACAGCGGTTTTTTTGGGCTTTATCTTTGCGGCCTTTACACCTGTATTAAGAAAACTCGGCCAAAGTGTTTTTCCTTGGGTTTATTCCCTACTGCCTTTGGGATTGTTTGTGTATTTCCTTGGCTGGCTGCCGGGACTGTCTAACGGTCCACAAGTGGTCGGATATCCATGGATTCCGAGCTATGGAATCAATTTGGATTTCAGGATCGATGGATTGTCGCTGTTGTTTGCACTCTTAATCACGGGCATAGGTAGTTTGGTTTTCTTCTATTCGACCTATTACCTCAAGGGACATCCGGCGCTTGATCGCTTTTATGGCTTTCTGTCCATGTTTATGGCATCTATGTTGGGACTGGTGCTATCGGACAACCTGATGGCGATGTTCATTTTCTGGGAGCTGACCAGTATCAGCTCTTTCTTTTTGATCGGCTTCAACCATGAGGAAAAGTCCTCCCGCAAGTCTGCACTGACGGCCTTGGGTATCACGGGTTTTGGGGGACTGGTGTTATTGGCGGGAGTCGTACTGATAGGCACTGTCGGCGGGAGTTTCTCCTTTTCGGCCTTAGTCCCATTATCCGAAACTATCCAAAATAGTCCCAGTTACGTCTGGATTGTGGGCCTCTTTATGATCGGTGCCTTTACCAAATCCGCCCAATTTCCCTTCCATTTTTGGCTGCCCGGTGCCATGAAGGCTCCAACTCCTGTCAGCACTTACCTGCACTCGGCGACGATGGTCAAGGCGGGAATCTACCTTTTGGCAAGGATGACTCCTGTGTTGGGGGCTAATCCGATCTGGAATGATACCCTTCTGTGGGTCGGCGGCATCACGATGTTTTATGCGGCGGCGCATAGTTTGTTCCGCGTGGATTTGAAAAGCATATTGGCTTATTCCACCATCTCGGCTTTGGGGATTTTGGTTTTCCTACTGGGCGTCGGTACCGAAAAAGCGCTTTTGGGAGCAGGATTGTTCATTCTGGCCCATGCGTTGTACAAAGCTGCTCTGTTCCTCGTCACGGGCATTATTGATCATCAAACTGGAACCCGAAATGTACCCGGCCTTAAGGGATTGGGGAAAGTAATGCCTATGGTGGCTTTTGGTGGTGTGGTGGCTGCATTGAGTAGCGCCGGATTTCCGCTGTTCTTGGGTTTTCTCAGTAAGGAAGTGATGTACGAAGGCGTTTTGGCGCTCGGAAATTTGACGATCGTTGCTGTCGCGATCTTGGTGCTCACAAAAATATTTCTGCTCGTAGCTGGATTTTGGGCCGGGATCAAGCCCTTTGTTGGGCACTTACCCACCGAATTGGCTTCAGTCAAAGGTCCGCCTCCTACGCTTTGGATTCCCCCGGTTCTTTTGGGAATCTGCACCATAATCACCGGCGTTTACCCGGCACTTATCGACAGCAGTTTCGTGCAACCGTTATTTCATGCGATCAGCGGGAGTAATGAAATTTATACCCTAAAACTCTGGCATGGCTTTAACCTTGTCCTATTGCTCAGTTTAATCACGCTCGGGGCGGGTGTTGCTTTGTATTTTTTCTGGAAACCCAGCGATACCAAATTCGCCAAAACGTTTCGGTTCGAGTCGACATCTCCGGAGTCCTTGTTCGAAAGCGGCGGAAATCTATTCCTGCGGTTTTCCAGATTCTGGACGGATTTCTTCCAAAATGGCTATTTACGAAACTATTTCATCACCATCCTCGCATTCCTTATTTTGGTGACGGGTTACCGGCTTTTAGGCGGTGTGGACATCCATATCGATTGGGAGCAAATCTCATCCGTTAGCTTTTACGAGGTCATTTTGACGGCCATGATGGCAGTTTCTATTGGGATTGCCGTCCTGACACATTCGCGAACCATGGCCATCCTCGCTTTGGGTATTGTTGGCTTTGTCAATTGTCTCTTTTTCCTCTTCTTTTCTGCACCCGACTTGGCGATGACACAGTTCTCGATCGATACGCTGACGGTGGTTCTGTTTATGCTGGTGCTCTTCAGGCTACCCAAAAACAAAAAGCTTTCCTCCAATCCCATCCGAATCCGTGACGGTATAATTTCCTTGGTTTTTGGGGCATTTATTGCAATTCTGACCTTGGAGGTTTTTGAGTCGCCATCACAAACAGATGTCTCGACTTTCCATGCGGAAAACGCCTATCTCCTAGCTAAGGGCCGGAACGTCGTAAACGTCATTTTGGTGGACTTCAGGGCTTCTGATACCATCGTCGAGACGGTCGTGCTTGTCATCGCTGCTATAGGCGTATACACATTGATGAAGTTGGACCTTAATCCCCAAAAAAATCCCTGATATGAAATCACTGATCTTCCGGACAGCCTCAGATTACCTTCTGCCGCTGCTGCTCCTGTTCTCCATTTTCCTGCTCCTGAGGGGGCACTACGAACCCGGTGGTGGATTTGTAGGCGGATTGGTGGCATCCATGGCATTCTTGATCCATTCATTTGCATATGGACTGACCCAGACGAGGAAAATCATCAGGGTAAATCCTGGATACCTTATGCCTGTAGGACTCTTGTTGGCTTTGGTGGCTGGAATCGCGCCTTGGTTTGTTGGGCTGCCGTTTCTGACCGGATTGTGGTTTTCCGAACCACTGAGGTTTATCGGTGCTGTCAGTTCCGTGCTGGTATTTGATATTGGGGTTTATCTGGTCGTGATCGGAACTACTTTGACGATTTTCTTTTCAATTTCTGAATCTGTGTGATATGGAGTTGTTGCTCGTTTTTTTGATCGGATTGATGCATGCCGGCGGCGTATACATGCTGCTGCGCCGCAGCATGTTCAAGATGATTATCGGATTGATTCTATTGGGAAATGGGGCCAACCTACTGATTTTTCTCTTGGGAAGATTGGTCAAAGGACATCCACCGGTGATGGCAGATGGGATGAAAGTGTTTACCGATATCTATGCCGATCCCTTGCCGCAGGCGGTGATTTTGACGGCGATTGTGATTGGCTTTGGCTTGCAGTCATTTGCGATTATTTTGATCAAGAAAGTGTACAAGGTGCTCGAAACGGATGACCTGGATGAGCTGAATTCTAGCGAAGAGGAAATATGATCAACAACCTGACGATATTGCCTATTGTGTTCCAATTTTTGGCAGGGATCATTCTGCTTTTCTGTTGGGGAAAAATCGGTATCCAAAAAACGCTGAGTATCCTGCTTTCGCTCATTTCGGTGGGAATCGCAATTTGGATGTTTGACACTACGTGGAAGCAAGGCATCCAAATCAGCCATGCCGGAAATTGGGATTCGCCTTTTGGGATTAGTTTCGTGTCCGATGTTTTTGGCGCCACCATGGTACTATTGGCATCCCTATCCGGACTTGCGGTTTCAATGTTTGCTTCGGGAAGCTTAAGAAAGGAACGGATACAATTTGGTTTTTTCCCAATCCTCCATTATCTACTGATGGGATTGATGGGTGCTTTTCTAGCAGGCGACATCTTCAATCTTTATGTTTGGTTCGAAGTTGTAATCATTTCCTCGTTTGTATTATTGACTTTAGGTGGAAAGAAAAAGCAATTGGAAGGTGCGATGAAATACGTGTCACTCAACCTCTTGGCTTCATCTCTGTTTCTAGTTGGAATCGGGTTTATCTATGGATTGACAGGGACATTGAACTTTGCCGATGTAGCGCTCAAAATCGCTGAAATCCCCAACCGAGGCTTGGTCAATGCAACGGCTGGAATCTTCTTTGTTGCATTTGGGATCAAGTCAGCAATATTCCCTCTATATTTTTGGTTGCCGGCAGCTTATCATACACCTCCGGCTGCGGTTTCCGCCATTTTCGGTGGTTTGATGACAAAGCTTGGGGTTTACTCGATCATCCGCTGCTTCACGCTGATGTTTGGTGGCGACGAATTTCTCGGACCTTTGTTTTCCGTGGTCGCAGGACTGACGATTTTGACGGGCGGTATGGGCGCGCTTTTGCAGAAAAGCATGAACAAAACATTCGGATACCTGATCATTTGTCATATTGGATTCATCATGGCAGGATTCGGAATGTTTACCGAATTGGCCATCATGGGTGCGGTATTTTACCTCATTCATGATATCGTGGTCAAGACAAACCTATTCATGATCTCAGGCTTGGTTTTAAAAATGAACGGGACAGAGAATATCCATGAATTGGGCGGAATGTATCGAAACCACGCCTTGCTTTCGCTTCTTTTGGCCATTCCACTGTTTTCCCTGGTTGGATTTCCGCCCCTATCCGGTTTTTGGTCCAAAATATTCCTGATCCAAGGAGGTCTCGAATCGCGGGAATTCTTCCTCATAGGAGCGATTATTTTGGGTAGTTTCCTCACGCTTTGGGTCGTAGGGAAAATCTGGCTAGAGGTTTTCTGGAAAAAAGCAGAAAACCTCCCAAAGCAAGCCGATGGGAAATACTTTCACCAAATGAGCGCAGCCAACCGATGGTTGATGGTTTTTCCAATCTTTTTCCTAGCATCAGTTTCTCTGTTTATTGGCCTGGGGGCTGAACATATCATCGAAGTGTCAAGGAAAATTTCCTCTGACCTGATGGATACAGGTCCCTATATCCAGGCTGTTTTGGGCAATCAAATCACACAACCATGAACAAGTCACTTCTTCTGAACAATTTCCTGCTGGCAGTAATTTGGGTGATTGCCACCGGAGTAGCGACTGCCGAGAACTTCATTTTTGGCTTCATCATTGGTCTTGGGATTCTTTGGATCACGGCGACAAAAAAATCGGACCGAAAATATTTTGTCATCCTTCCAAAACTCGTGTATTTTCTCTTGTTCTTGGTTTGGAAACTCATCCTCTCCAATATTTCAACAGTGAAAGAATCGCTTTATTCCAAATCCAAGCTCGAACCAGGAATTGTGAAAGTACCCCTGACACTCAAGGATGAGTTTCATATAGTCACCCTGGCAAATTTGGTGTCACTGACTCCGGGAACGATGGTAATGGACATTTCTGATGATAAGAAAGTCATGTACATACACGTCATGCACCTAGAGGACAAGGACAAATTCATCCGGGAGTTGAAGGAAGATTTTGAAAACAAACTAGTAGAATTATTCGCATGAGCTTCGAAAACTACTTCTATTGGGTGATCGTGCCAATCTTGGCAGTTTCGGTCATTTTGGTATTCGTCAGATTTCTGAAGGGACCGAGTATGGCTGACCGTGTGATTGCATTGGATATGCTTTTCTTGGTTTCGATTTGTATCATTGCCATTTTCAGTATGTTATTTGACCAAAGTACATTCCTGGATATTGCGATGCTCTTTGCCTTGATTGCCTTTTTCAGTACCACTGTATACGCCTATTACATCGAACAAAAGAACAAGAGATGAAGGAAGTAATTATCATGATTTGCTCAACGGTGGGCGCTTTATTTATCCTTTCCACCTCGGTGGCCATGCTGCGCCAGCCGGATGTTTATCTCCGCATTTCGGTGACGGCCAAAGCATCCACTTTGGGTGTCGGCATGATTCTCTTGGCTGCGGCCATTTATTTCGAAGCATTTCCTGTGGTTTCCAGGATTTTGGCAATCATTGTTTTTATATTTTTGACAGTGACGATCGCAGGACATATGTTGGCAAAGGCGGCTTATATTACCAACATTCCTGTTTGGAAAGGAACAAAAATCGATGAATTGGCAGGAAAGTACGATCCGGAAACCCACGTCCTTTACAGTGAATCTCCTGATAAAAACCCAGCAAAACTTGACAAAAAGCCCGATGGAAAACTGGAATAAGCAAATCGTTGGCAGCATCCTTGTCGCACTCTGCCTCACAATCGCTTGCGACAATAAACCCCAAGAAGAAAAAGTGGAAACACCATATGCTTTCCTGATCGGAACCTACACGGAAAACGAAAGCCAAGGCATTGGCTTGCTCAATTTCGATCCAGACAAAAACGTTTTGGATGTGTCTGTGGTGGCTTCTGGTGTAAATAATCCATCATTTGTAATCGCCAACAATGCCCAAACATTGATCTATACTGTCGAAGAGACAGCAGGTGAAAATGGCGGAAAGGTGAAGTCATTCAGGTTTGACCGCCAAAACAATTCGCTGGAACAAATTGACGTGCAGGATACAAAGGGCGACCACCCCTGCTACCTTGCCATGGATGAAGAAGAGAGGTTTTTGGTGGTTGGGAATTATAGCGGGGGAAATTTCTCGACTTTTAAAATCGATGGTGGAAAACTCATACCTGTCCAGACGATTCAGCACGAGGGGCAAAGTATCAATATCGATAGACAAGAAAAGGCACACGTCCATAGCACTGTCTTTCATCCCGATGGCAAATATTTACTCGTTGGAGATCTCGGGACTGACAAAATCCATATCTACAAGTTCAATCCCAGCTATGCCGTTCCGTTCAACCATTCCGATCCGGCCTATTTTGAAGTGGCTCCGGGTTCAGGACCGAGGCATTTGACAATACATCCAAATGGTAGCAGAGTCTACTTGGTACATGAGCTCACGGCAGAAATTGGGGTATATTCCTTTGAGAATGGCCAGGTTGGGTACGTCGAGTCCTTTCCACTCACCGCAAATGATTTTGTTGGCAACGTTAGTGCTGCCGAAGTTAGGATTTCGCCAGACGCAAGGAACCTTTACGTTTCCAACCGCGGCGATGCCAATGAAATCAGCGTTTTTAAAATATTGGGCGATGGAAATCTAGAGTGGGTAGAAAGGGTAAAAACGGGGGGAAACATGCCGAGAAATTTTATCCTCACAAAGGACGGGAAATACCTCCTCGCCGCCCACCAAGCATCCAACAAAATCACGGTTTTTGAAAGAAACGTTCAAACAGGAAAACTCACCAAGCTTTCCTTGGAAGCAGAAATCAACAAACCTGTTTATTTCTTTGGATTGGATTGACACTGAGAGAAACAAGACTTTGGCCGTCTGCGCTCTTCACAGGATGATGTGTGTTTGGAGAATAAGTTCCCCCGCACCACCAGTCCGGATGAAATTCTCGAAATAGGGCCTCCTCCGATATTCCAAACTCAGTTTGGCGCGGTGATCCGAAATCAGGTAATTGAAGCCGAGGCTGTATTGCGTCGTGCTTTGATCGAAATACTCAAAATCACTGATTGTCAACGAACCGAATGGCTGAAATCCCCCTAGGTTTCCCATTAGGTTTTTTGGGAGCATGTAGCCGCTTTGGAAATAGAAAATATTCCCCGTGCCAATCATCGGCTGGCTGTTTCCCGGTCCGTTTTGGGTCGTTCCCCGGCCGAGACCTGTGTTCATGATGCCGATGTTTCGGATGTAATTTGGCCCAAAATCATAACGATAGGCAACTCCGTAAAATGTGAAAGCCGCTTTACCCAAGGCTGTTCGTAAAGGCAAATCCAAAAAGACATCCAATCCCAAAAGTCCGATATCATGGCGGCTTTTTCCTCCGGACTGATCGATGGAGCTGGTTGCCTGAGGATGATGGTGCCATCCCCCGCCTACATTGAATACTTTCTTGTCTCCCAAATAGCTGCCCACAAAAAATGGCAATTTGTTGTTTTCATGCTCCCAAAATTGATAGGCTATATAACCCTGCGTCGCCCAGTTGTCATTTTGATCGTTGAACGCAATTGATCGCTCTCTGACCGGATCAAAGGTGCCACCGCTCCCGACAGAAAAAGGCTTGTTCAAGGCAACTCGATAATCCCAGTTCCTTATTTGTCCTTTTGCATAGAAACCAAACTGCCTGGCAAACTGGTCTGTGAGCTCGATGTTTCCCCAATTGAAAATCGGGGCATCCAGTGCAAGGAAATTCAGGGTTCCTGCGCTCGACAATCTCGAAACCCCATTCCAGTAATGAAGGCCGGCGCCGATGTACAATTCAGGAGTCACTTTAAACTCATTCCAGATATCATGGATGAACATCTGCGGTTTCTTGGCAGAACTCATGTCGTTGAATAGGATTGGAACATTCGGATCGATAGGTAACAAACCGGCATTACCGGAATCCCCTCCTCCCGGAACACCCCCATTCATAAAGGTCTGGTTATTGATCCCGAAATGCAGCATGATCAAAAACCTCGGAGAAACGGACGCATAGGCTAGCATCCTCGCCCGCCTGATCCCGATATCTGTGGTCCAATCAACAGGCTGTCCATCTACGCCCAGCGTTCCGGGATTGTTTTGCAGAGCCCTTGCCCAAATCTGCCCCCAAAGTATAAACCGCACATATTTTTTCCCGTCGTCCGACAGCTTGATCACCAATGGCCTGGATTCCTCGCCCGCTTCATCGCCAGAAAAACCATACTGCGATTTTTCCGGCAGCGTATCGGCTTTCTCCTGCGCACATACCTGCGATCCAATCAGGAAAGCAAATCCAAAACACATCAAAATCCACCGAGTTCTTCTCATACAATCAAGCCTGAAAAATTCAGCCACAAGCCACATCCAAGGTAAAACTAAATCAGTCCAATGGCAATAGCCAAGCGTTCGGATTGAGCTGGAAGCCAAAAAGGAATCATTATAAACAATATTTCTGAATATCTGCTTGATATGCGAAAAGTATCCTT
Organism: Mariniradius saccharolyticus AK6; assembly: GCF_000330725.2. Taxonomy (GTDB): domain Bacteria; phylum Bacteroidota; class Bacteroidia; order Cytophagales; family Cyclobacteriaceae; genus Mariniradius; species Mariniradius saccharolyticus. Next base: position 35,228 of record NZ_AMZY02000001.1, read on the forward strand.
ACATTTGTCCCAAATTATTCATTCAATTACAATTATCATGAACAAAGGAAAAGTAAAATTTTTTAATGAGACCAAAGGTTTCGGTTTCATCGTTGACAATGAGTCTTCCAAAGAGTATTTCGTACACGTGACTGGTCTCGTTGACGAAATCAGGGAAAATGACGAAGTAACATTCGACCTGAAAGAAGGAAGAAAAGGCCTAAATGCAGTGAATGTAAAGGTTGTTTAATCTATATACACCACATTGACATCTAGTGAAAAAGCCTCGGTCGCCCCGGGGCTTTTTCGTTTCTATACTTTTATATCCCAAGCAGTTGTGCTCGGCATATAGTGCAGGTAGCCCTTTGCAATCGTCAATGGCGAGGCGAAATTGTTGTGGTACAACTGTCCCGTTCCTAGGCCCTGTGGGATGTTGATTGGGTAGGTTGAAGTGAATTGGGCGACGGCATTCAATCCGATATTGCTTTCCAAGGCCGATGTCATCCACCAGCCTATGCCCAGTTCCTCGGCCAACTGAATCCACTCTTGGCAGGACTTTATCCCACCGTGTAGCGTTGGTTTCAAAATGATGTACTGCGGATTGATTCTTTCGAGCAGGTTCCTTTTTGCGCTCTTCCCTATCACCCCGATCAACTCCTCATCCAATGCAATCGGGAGAATTCTGCTTCTACAGAGTTCCGCCATGGCTTCTACCTGACCTTGACGTATCGGTTGCTCAATGGAATGAATGTCCCAATCTGCAAGTTTTCTCAATTTTTCACTAGCTTCTTCAGGAGAAAACGCACCGTTTGCGTCTACGCGCAAAACAATCTTGTCGGCACCGAACCGACTACGAATATGGGCAATCAATTCCAGCTCTTCAGAAAATCCAATCGCTCCGATTTTCATCTTGATGCAGTAATAGCCTTCGGATAGCTTCTTTTCAATTTGATCCAGCATCATCTCCTTTTTGCCCATCCAAATCAATCCGTTGATCGGAATTGCCATTTTTCCATGAAAAAATCCCGTGTCAAAAATTTTCCTTTTGCCACCATTGACCAAGTCCAAAAGTGCTGTTTCAAAGGCAAAACGTATGCTTGGGAGATTCTCGGGGATTTGGGTGCTGCACCAGTCCAGTACCGAATTTGGATCACAAGGAATAGAGCTACCTGAAAGTTTCTCCACATAATTCGCCATCACGGATCCAAAATCCGGCAAGTCGTCCACACTCAATTTCGGCAGCGGCCCTGCTTCCCCCCATCCAATGACTATCGGTTTTTCATTTTCTATGGCTTGAAAAAGATAGCTCGTCTTTTCCGTCATCACCCCTCGCGAGGTACCCGCCTCAAACTTGAACTTCAGCACATAGGGCTGGAAGGAAAATTGGATATCGTGGAGATATTCTGACATGGAGGTTATATTTGCCGCCTGATAACTGAAGATATGCACCCGTTGGCAAAATCCATAGCCGAGATCAGGCTCTCTGATTACGAATATATCCTCCCCGAGGAGAGAATTGCAAAGTTTCCCTTGGAAAAGAGAGACCATTCTAAACTATTGCAGTTGAAGGACGGAAAAATCAGTCACCATCACTTTTTTGACCTACCTGACTTAGTGCCCGGCGATTGCATGATGGTCTTTAACAACACAAAGGTGATACCGGCACGGTTGATCTTCCAAAGGGAAAGCGGGGCCAAAATTGAAATTTTTCTACTCAAGCCAGTATATCCAAGCAGTCTGATTAACGAAGTCATGCTCGAAACAAAGCGCGTCGTGTGGGAATGCATGATCGGTAACCTGAAAAAATGGAAAAGTAACGAAAAGCTACGCGGTGAAATCCTCATCAACGGACAATCCTGCACCGTGTTTGCAAATCTCGAATATAGAGATTCCAAGGCTGTCGCTTTTGAATGGAATGATGAGAAAATCCCCTTTGTCAGTATCGTAGAGGCCGCTGGAGAAGTTCCCCTTCCACCCTATCTCAACCGAAAACCCACCGAGTTGGACAAGCCGCGCTACCAAACTGTCTATTCCGAAAAGGAAGGGGCGGTGGCAGCACCTACCGCTGGTCTGCATTTCACGCAGGATGTACTGGAAAACCTGAAAAGGAAAGGAGTTAAAGAGGAATTTTTGACCCTTCATGTAAGCGCGGGGACCTTCGCTCCTGTCAAAGTAGATCAGGTCGCCAACCATGCCATGCATAGCGAGCAGATGGTTGTAAATAAGGAGACTGTTGCAGCCTTGGCCAGGCACTCTGAGAAAATCATCGCTGTAGGTACCACATCCATGAGGACTCTGGAGAGCCTGTATTGGTTTGGCGTAATGCTGGGATCGGAAGCTAATGCGCAGTTTTGGATCCCAAAATTATACCCCTACGACAGCCATAGTGCCCTACCGAATAGGCAACAGAGTTTTGAAGCAATCTTGAAAATGATGGAAAAAAGAGGCCTACATGAAATAACAGGCCACACGGAAATCATGATCATGCCCGGCTATGAATTCAAAGTTTGTGACGGACTCATCACAAATTTCCATCAGCCCTCTTCAACATTGATCCTATTGGTGGCTGCTTTTACAAAAGGGAAGTGGCGTGAAGTCTACCATGCCGCACTTGACAACGATTACAGGTTTTTGAGTTACGGCGACAGCAGTATCCTTTGGTATTGATTGAGCTACGAAATGGCCGGTGAGTCTACTCTGCGCCGTTGGTTCCAAGCTTTTTGATCCCCTGGAGCAAATCTTGGAAATAGGACCGACCAACCGGGACGGCATCCGAGCCGACTACGATCTCGCGGGGATTGATACTTACGATTTCGTCTAGCCGCACGATGTAGCTTTTATGGATTCTGAAAAACTCATTCTCCGGCAAGATAGATTCAAATTCCTTCAGGATATTCCGTAAGGAATACACTTGATTTCGTGTCACCATTGTGGTGTAGTTTCCATCACCCTTCAGCCAAAGGATATCTGACCATTTGATTTTGACCAGGTTTCCCTTGTGTCTGATGAAAAGCCCATTCGAAATCAGGAGTGGTTTGATTTGGTCCACAGCTTCTATCCGGCGGTGACCATTCCCATTCTTTTTCACTTCAATCAACAATTCTTTCATCTCCCCAAAGTTTGAATTCAGGGAGGGAACAGTTTGTCTAAAAAAATGTTTGAGGATATGGGAAAATCAATGAAGGGAATCGTTGATTTTTTGCGAGTTCTTACGGATGATCTGATCCAATTCGTCGGCCAAAATCCGGATATACGACAGGTACTTTTGATTCTCCTTGTCCAGTTGTTCCTTGTCAAGAAGCTCCAAAAGGCCTAAGATCGAAGACAAAGGCGAACGGAGTTCCAAAAATTGTTGATAGGCAATCTCCCGTAGATTGTGGTAGTCTTTTGACAATTTGACCACCAAATCTCTATTTTCATGCACATCCCTGTTGGCATAAACGAAGCCAATCAATTTGCCCGTGTTGTCGCGTACGGGGAAAATCCGGTGTTGGAAAAGCCTGTTATTTGGATTGCCAATCGCGCCGATTTCTTTTTCGAAGCAAATCTCGTGTCCGCTTATGATTGACTCCAACTGCCCGAGGATTTTTTGCTCTATGCCGGGAAGGAGATTTTGCAGGAATTTGTCACCCACTCGGATTTCTTTGTCCAAGAAAATGGCTATTTGTTCTACAGCTTTCGGATTAAAACGCAGCACCCGCAAATCATGGCTCAACAAAATCATCGCTTCCTCTGAGCCATTTAGCACCGCATCTAAGGAATAACCCAATCTGGAAAGCTCATTCTCCAACAATTGCACCTCGGAGGTGTCTTTGAAGAAAATGTCCAAATGCTCCAAACGTGGGTCGATATGAATCTGGTACCACCGCCCCAATTCTGGAATGAAATCCTCGAAAATCCTTTCCCGCTTGTCTTCTTTTACCTTTTTGAATTCCAAGGCATACTCATATATCTTACTGTTGGGAAATACCTGCCAAACCTTTTGATTCAGAAGTCCGTGCCGATTTCCTCCAAAAAAGGCCTCCGCAGCATCGTTCAGGTGGATTATCTCCCAATTTTGATCGAGTTGAAAATGGATATCCTTCTCTGGGCGAATATTCTCGGTTGTTGCCAAAATATTCGAATCAGACTCCTTCCGAACTGTACCGATTCCCATAATCCCCAAAAAATCGCCATCGTTGTTTTTCAAAAGTGAAAATTCCCATTGTACGTTGCCGCGTGGATAATACTGGACTGCTGAAAAAATCTCATAAGGACTCCCCATTACTTCCAACATAATATCCTCAAAATAAGATTTTTGTGAATCCTGAGTCAAACTGTAAAAGGAAGTGAATAAGGGAAACTTTGGAAGAGAAAAAAAAGACTTAAACAGCTCACCACCATGCAATATTTGTCCATCAGCATCCAATACACACACCAATAGATTTTTCGAATCGTAAAGATACGAAGGCATGTACATCTCGATTTCTTTGGACCTCAACATGGTTTTTGACGAATGAAGGAGAGAAACTTGACTTCAGTTAAGGGAATTTTGGGGTGATCAGGGTTGAAATATACTGAATAATCAAATTTCAAAATCACCCAAATAATAAATTTTAACCAACCTGAGTGTAATGATTTGATCAAAAAATGCAAAAAATGACAATAAAATACATTTTACAGTACAAAAAACACAATTCGATGAATCTATTTTTTTTAGACCCTTGGAAGAATTTCCCCAAAAATAAAGCTATCGGACTTACACTCTCGATGATATCACTTCAAGTTCCGATATATCCTTGTCGAAATTCTCATAGGAAATATCCTTCGTCAATGTGATCAACACATGGGCAAACTCCTGCCTGCCTAGCTCGACAAAAAAAGGATAATCGCCTGATTCATTATCTCTTACACGCTTATCGTCAAAAATTCTGTTTAGGGCAATTCTTGACCGGGATTGCAGCAACAAACCATCTGGTTTCCTTGAATTTGCAACTACGCAAAAATTCCCAAACAAAGAATGAATAATCATAGCGGTAAATTTTTAATCCTGTGCTAATCTGTTTTTTTCGCCAATTTTTGGGACCGAGCTTGCCCTATTGCTGTTGCCCATTTGACGCTGATAAATCTAGACATAAGCGCGAAGTCAAAAAATACCCTAAACAGGGTATTTTTTCTCCAATTGACAACTTGGAGTTTCATTACATTGTAGAGATGCATGAATTTGATAATATCAATTTAAAAATCAGACATTTACAGAATATCATTTAAATGAACAATCAAACCCCAGCGCTGACTTAACAGTAGAACAAATTGAATTCACTCAAAAAAAGTAAAGCCTTGTAGCTTCCAGATTCACTCTGATTTCCAATCAATTAAAAATCCAACGCTGAAACGCCCGCGAATAGGAGCGTTTTATTAATATCGTACTTTGTGAATGTGGCAAATTATCGTTTATATTTGCATCGCTTTCCAAAAATGCGTCCGTTTGGGGCAGAAAGTTTAAATATTGGAAAGCGGAAGCAAAAGCTGAAAAAGAGAGTTGGGTGAGTGGCTGAAACCAACAGTTTGCTAAACTGTCGTACGGGTTAAACTGTACCGGGGGTTCGAATCCCCCACTCTCTGCGATTTGACGGGTGTGAAAAATCCGGTTTCTCCAGCAAGTTTGGGGATAAATCCAGATACCAGTTCGGGGTGTAGCGTAGCCCGGTATCGCGCCACATTTGGGATGTGGAGGTCGTAGGTTCGAATCCTGCCACCCCGACAATAAGTTAAAACGGTCGTAGGTTCTTCCGATAGCTATCTAGATGCCTGCCCGACTATTTAATTCTTGCGCACGTGGCGAAATTGGTAGACGCACTGTCTTCAGGCGGCAGCGCCCTTGGCGTGGAAGTTCGAATCTTCTCGTGCGCACTCAAGAGGTCTTCAGGCCTCTTTTTTTTTATTGCTAAATGCGCAAACAAACCTGAAACTCTCTACTTGTCTTTTTGCTTTTTGCCAAGTTTCCTCAAAATTATCTTCCAAAAATTCTCCCGGCGTTCAAACACAGGCACGTTGTCCCCGAGCAAATACCCGTATGGGGCCAAGCCCGGAATTCTATCGAGGGTGATTTTCAATACACCAACCATGGGAATAAAAAGTATCATCCCTGAGACGCCCCACAAAGCGCCACCAGCCAGGATTGCCAGCACGACTGCAAGTGCATTGACTTTGACTTTGGTACCCACGACAAATGGAGTAATGATATTGTTTTCCACGCCCTGCATGACCCAAAGCATAAAAAGCGTAAACAATGGATAAAATACACTATCAGTAGTCAAAAGCACATAAAACACGACCAAAAATGAGCTGATCAATACGCCCACGTAAGGAATCAAATTCATGACCGCGATAAATACCGCAAACAACAAATAGAACTTGACGCCGATCGAATAAAAAAGTAGACCGGCCATGCAGGACACAATGAATGTTACAAAGATCATCCCTACGATGTAGGATTTGATAACCTCACCCGAATCATTGACCCAAAACTGAACCGACTCAAAACGCGCCCCAGATATCCGTTTCAAAAACTCAATAAAAAAGTCCTTGTAGTACAAAAGCAGAAAAATATAGAGTGGAATAATTCCGATTAGTACCAGCGACTTCCCCGTCTCAAGAAGCCCGCTGTTGATCCTTTCGAAAGTCAAAAACTGCCCTCCATTTGCCGTTTCGGAAGAAATGCCAAATATCTCAGAAAAATCAGCCAAATATCGACTGATCTTTTCCTGAAATGCCACCTTCAAATTCGGGACTTCCAAAATCAACTGCAATACCTGATTAATCAAAAGGTAAAAAATCAGACCCACCAAAGCCGCCATAACCACAATCGTCACCCATATGGCAACGGCCCTTGGTATGCGCTTACTTTCAAGCCAATTAGTGATTGGATACAACAAAAACGAAAAGAAAGTCCCCCACAAAAGCGGTACAAAAATGAAATCACCGACATAGAGGATAAAAACACCAAAAACTATCGTGACCAGCGTAAAGGCTATTTTTTGGATCTTCGGTAGGCTGTAAGGCATATTGTAGGCAGTTCTACACACAAGGTATCAATCACGCTTCAAATAAAAAACAGGCTGCCAGATTGAAGCACTTCCCCATATTTTTTGTTGTCGAAATAGTAAAAAAAAGGAGATCTGTGGGCCGTGCCTTTCTTCACTTCTTTCGACTTGATCACGATTCCTGACTTGAGTATTTTCTTTTGGAAATTCCTTGGATCAATCTTTCTACCCAAGATCGCCTCGTACATGCGCATCATTTCCGGCATGGTAAATTTAAGAGGCAACAAATTAAGTCCAACGGGTTGATGGGCAATTTCCTTTCGCAAATAATCCAATGCGGTTTTCAATATCTCAGAGTGATCAAAAAGCAACTCGGGCAGCTCGTCCAGGCCCCTCCACTCGCAGGAATCCGACATCTCATCGGGTGTCGGGAAAACCTGCGCATAATTCACCAAAGCGTAGTACCCAACTGAAATAGCCCGGTCATACCACATGTGCTTCGGCACAACGGACGCAAGCTTCTCGGATACAGACTCCTTATCATACCTATTACTATCACCAAAAGTATGGAACTGTCGCAAGAAAATATCAACCAATCCTGTCCTTTGGGTCAGAATCCTAGTGGCGGCATCGTTCAAGGATTCGCTCTGCCTGACGACCCCACCCGGCAAACTCCAAAAATTGGTGCCCTTCCACTTGACCAAAAGGACTTTGAGTTGACCAGCATGAAAGCCGAAAATCACACAATCCAAGGTCAATTGGGGAACAACTTCCGAATTTTGAATAGCCAGTAACTCGGGATTGGAAACGATCATTTGCGATAAAATTTTCAATATGTAAATTTTACATATTGATGTTGAAAATGCTTACCTTTGAACAAAATAGTTTCCAAAAAAGATTCCAGGCTGCTACTCTTCTCTCATGGTACCTCTTTTAAGGGAATTGGTATCGGATAAGTGGCTTGAAATTTGAATACGTTGACAATTGAAAAGTCACGAAAAAAATCAAGGATTCGTTCGGAATACAGAAAATCAATAGTTTATTTGTCAGCCATCAATTAACTCAATCATCCGACTTAGAAATTAAAAAATACTCCAAGAATTTATTACCCTTGAACTTAAACCGTCGAAATCCCCGCATGAATCATGTGGGGATTTCTTTTTTCGACCAAGGAAAATAAATACCATTCAACAAGATTAGGGCACTGCAAATGGTCCTTTGAATATCTTTGCGTAAACACGAATTACATTCCACCACCTTATGAAAAAGCGAAATTTTCTTTTCTTGGCATTGTTGGTCCTTTTTGGTTCTGTGGCAAAGGGCCAAAATTTAGACGGATTCAGCGCAAAAAACCGACCAGCACAGGTTGCCTTTGAAAAATCATTCCAATCATCTGTCGACTTTAGCAGATTCAAGACGCATTTGTTCGCGATTACCTCCGAACCCCATGTCGCCGGCACGCCTGCCAACGAAAAGGTACGGGACTACATGGCTGAAGCAATGAAAGCCGCAGGTTGGGAAGTGAATGTATACCCATATGACCTCTACCTTTCAAAGGGGCCAGGGGAATCGCTCGTCGAATTAGTAACACCAATTCGGCAACCTTTGAACCAGCAGGAGAATATTTTGCCAGAGGACCCTTATTCTGCCAATCCAAACTTATGGAAAGGCTGGAATGCATATTCTGGAAGTGGTGACGTGACGGCGGAGGTAGTCTATGCCAACTATGGCACCAAGGCAGACTTTGAAAAACTCGTCGAAATGGGCGTGGATATCAAGGGGAAGATAGTGCTTGCAAGATATGGAGGTAACTTTCGTGGATATAAGGCAAAATTTGCCGAGCAATATGGTGCGGCGGGATTGATCATCTTTACAGACCCAGCCGACGCGGGATACATGAGGGGATTGGTTTTTCCGGAAGGAACGGGATTCAGTGAAAGTTCTATCCAACGGGGATCTTTATTGACCGTGGACTGGACCGGCGATCCACTTACGCCCTTCGAACCTGCATTGCCAATGGATGGGAAAACCAAAATCAATAGACTGAAGCCCGAGGAAGTCGGATTGCATACCATTCCCGTGACTCCGATTTCCTATGGATCTGCCAAGGAAATCATTGGCAAGATGAAAGGGAAGCCTGTTCCGGCTGGATGGCAGGGCGGTCTTCCGTTCACCTATCGGTTGGAGGGAGGCAACGAACTCACCGTACGCCTCAAAGTCAACCAGGAAAAAGGTATCACCCGTGCCTACAATGTGGTCGGTACACTCAAGGGCGCCACGAATCCCGACGAATGGGTGATCCTCGGCTGTCACTACGATGCATGGAATTTTGGCTCCACAGATCCAAACTCAGGGACCGCAATGCTTCTTAGCATGAGTGAGACCTTAGGAAAACTTGCAAAAGAAGGAAAAAGACCGGCACGGTCGATCATGATCGCCCATTGGGATGCTGAGGAACATGGCGTCATCGGCTCGACGGAATGGGTGGAGCAACTGCGCGACGAACTCAGTGCCAAGGCTGTTGCCTATATCAACTTGGATGCGGCTGTTTCAGGGAGGAATTTTGGATTTGCTGCGGCTCCAACCTTGAAGAAAATCATCATGGAATCAGCCAAAACCGTCGCTTTTCCGGATTCATCCAAGACCGTTTACGAAGTCTGGGCTGGAAAACAGGAGGAACCTGTAATCGGGAGCCTTGGCGGCGGATCCGACCATATCGCGTTCTACATGCATGTGGGCGTGCCGTCCATGAGTGGCGGTGCCGGCGGTCCCTCGCTCTACCACACCAACTATGATGACCTATATTTTTATGAAAAATTCGCTGACCCGAGCTTCAAGATGGGTGGCACCGTCGAACAGGTTGTAGGTATTGCAGCGATTAGATTGGCAAATGCTGATATCATTCCTTATGAAGCAGGCCGCTATGCCAAAGACCTCAAGGAACACTTCGCTCAGGCAGAAAAGAATGTAAAATCATACGAAAGCGGGTTCAAAGGCTTTGAAAAATCAACCCAAGCGCTCGAAGCATTAAAAGCAAGTGCCGAAACCTTGGATCAGAAATTAGCGGCAGCACTAGCAAGTGATCAAATAGAAAGCAAAAAGTCGAAGGAAATCAACAAGGCTATGCTGAGTCTGGAAAAAAGCTTCATCGATCCCAAAGGCATGTATTTTGGAAATTGGTACCGTTCGCTCTACGTGTCCACGGACCCATTTAGCGGTTATGCCTCTTGGATTTTGCCGGGTATCAAATACGAAACAGAGTCAAAATCCACAGCAAGACTCACAGAATGGGACGAGCGCTACAGCAAGGCGATTATAGATCTCAAGTCCAAAATCGACAATGTATTGAAGATGCTTTGATCCTGAGGGTACCAGAAAACAAAAAAGGCTTCCGATTCGATTCCGGAAGCCTTTTTTCGTTTCAAGGAGCCAATCTTATCCGATTATATTCCAAACCCTGCGCCCATCAGGCATTGCTTTTTCCCTTGTACAATTCAAACTTCATCAACCTGCAGTCGATGGTGCCGTTGTAGAATTCAATTTTTCGCGAAGCACGAAGTCCCACTCGTTTTCCCAAACTTGGGTTTCCCGTGAAAATATAGCCCGTGTATCCGGCGCAGCGCTGTTTCATAAAATCCCCCATTCTCTTGTAGGTGTCTGCCAAATCGCCCTCCTCTCCTAGCCGTTCGCCATATTCTGGGTTGAAAATCACGACTCCATCTGCATTTTCGGGAAACTCCGTCTCCTCAAAATCACAAACCTGAAAGTCAATCAAATCTTCCACTCCAGCTAGCATGGCATTTTCCCGAGCAAACAAAATCGCTTGGGTACTGATGTCAGAAGCGATGATCTTTAGGTTTGGCTTTTTGGTCACTTTGTCCTCCATCTTTCTTCGCTGCCTTTCGAGGAATTCCTCCTCATAGCCAAGAATATGTTGAAACGCAAAGTATTCCCTCAGACTACCCGGAAACCTATTTGTTGCCATCATGGCCGCCTCGATCGCCAAGGTTCCGGAGCCACACATCGGATTTACGAAGGGGCTGTACATATCCCATTCGGTCGCCATGATAACGGATGAGGCAAGGGCCTCCAACATGGGTGCCTTACCGGGAATCTTTCGGTAACCGTGTTTGGCAAGGGTTTCTCCGGAAGTATTGAAATACAGACTTGCCCGGGTATCCTTCCAAAACATTTGGAAAACAGCTCCTCTCAACTCCGAACCGGAATCCGGACGGACACCCGTCCTTTCACGAAATCGATCCGCAATGGCATCCTTGATGCGGACGTTGACAAAAAGCGGATTGTTGACACTGGGATGATCCACCGAAGAAATCACAGAAAAATAGGTATTCTCAGTAATATACTCTTCCCAGGGAATGGCCTTGATCCTTCGATAAATATCATCAGCATGGTGTAGGTAAAAGGAGCGAATTTCAAACAAAACATGGCTTGCCGTCCTGAGGTGTAGATTGAGTACAATGCAATCCAACAAGGTGCCTTCCAACTCCACGTGCGTATTTCCGGTCAAAAGGGGCTTGTACCCCAATTCTAACAATTCTCTTTTTAAAAAGGGTGCAAACTTATCCTTGCAGGTGACGACCACCTTACCCTTGGTCCTAAAATCCATCATGGGTCAAAGGTAGTGATTTGAATGGGAACAGAAGATGGAACTCGTCAGAGGAATCATTAGGAATTGAACATACAGGTGATCCCAGGGGTTAGGTATCTTTGTCACATTGGCAAAAATGACAAACAATTATCTTTGCAAAAAAATTGAAAAGATGGAAAAAGAAAACTTTACCGAACAGGAGTTGATTGTGAGGGATTATTTGGCTCGTCAGAGAACCTACTTGGCTAATGACCGGACCCTGCTTTCCTTTATTCGGACTTCACTTTATTTTTTGGTAAGTGGCACCGCATTGATGGAAGTGAATGCGTTGGAACACATCCGCGAACTAGGCTATTTGGCTTTTGCACTGAGTTTGGCAACACTGATTATTGGCGTTTATAGCTTCTTCAGAGTAAAAAAGAAGCTCAAAAAACACTATTATCAAGAAATGTGATCGAGGGAAATTGGCTGGGGTGAAAAATCACCCCTTTTTTATTTGAGCACTTAAATCACAATCCTCTCGAATATTTGGAGAACTTGGGTTAAATTGAACTCAGGATATTTGTAAAAAACCAATCCTATACCCTTTGAAACTTGCCGCCGTCGACATAGGTTCCAATGCCATCCGCCTCCAAATCACCCACGTGACGCACTACGAAGGCAATACCAACTTCAAGAAACTGGAATACCTGCGTTTTCCATTGCGGCTTGGGCTTGATGTGTTTCATGAGCAGAAGATTTCCGACAAAAACAAACGCAAGTTTGTAAAGTTGATGAAAGCCTTCAAACTGTTGATCGACCTGTACGAAGTGGACGATTATATGGCTTGCGCGACTTCGGCCATGCGGGAATCCATCAACGGGAAAGAAATCGTCGAGGAAGTGCGTGAGGATATTGGACTAAAAATCAACATCATCGACGGAAATCACGAGGCAGAGTTGATCAACCTTGCCCTTGGCAATTACATCGATGACAAATCCTACCTGCACATCGACGTGGGCGGAGGAAGTACCGAATTGAACATCTATATCAATCGGGAAAAAATCGCCACCAAATCATTCAAAATCGGTTCTGTACGTGCCTTGGAAGATACCATTCCCCTTCCAGTTTGGAAAAGCATGAGCAAGTTCATAGGCGACCATGTCACCAAAAAAGACCAAATCATCTCCATAGGTACCGGCGGCAACATCAGCAAGATTTTTGAACTTTCGAATCCAAGTAAAAACAAGCGGTTTCTCACCATCGAAAAAATCAAGGAAGTCCAATCCTACCTTGAATCGTTTTCCATCGACGAGCGGGTCAATAAGTTAAATCTAAACCCAGATCGCGCGGATGTAATCATTCCCGCATCCAAAATCTACCTTGCCGCGATGGAAGCCGCATCGTCCAAGAAAATGATCGTACCCGATGTCGGACTGAAGGATGGAATCATGCATGTACTTTATCGAAAAAACCGAAACAAAAAGCCACGGGCCGGCACGGAATAACCCACTTTACCCAAAGAACTGAAACTCATTGGCATTCTGGGCTACGATTCTCCACCCTCATCCCAGCCATCCCAAAAACCTAAACAACAGGAAGCGAAAGGGTGAACACAGTACCTTTTCCGACGGTTGAGTCAACGCTGATCTCTCCACCATGGGCCTTGATGATATCATAGCTCAAACTAAGCCCCAGGCCCGTTCCCTGTCCAGTTGGTTTTGTAGTGAAAAAAGGCTGAAAAATCTTGTCCTTGATGGATTCAGGAATTCCAGGTCCATTGTCGGCGATAGAAACTTGTGCCAACAGACCACCCGCTGCGGATTTGACCAGAGATGTTTTGACGGTCACGGTCGGCAAGTAAATATCCTCGGGCTTTCCGTTTTGCCCGGCAACAGCCTCAGGCTTGTAGTTGACACAAGCTTGAAAGGCATTGTTGATGATGTTTAAGAATACCCGACCAATATCTTGGGGAATCACTTTCATTTTAGGAAGATTTGGATCAAAAAAGGATTTTGATTGGACGTTAAACGCATTGTCTTTTGCTTGCATTCCATGGTAAGAAAGTCTCAGGTATTCAGCGGCCAAGGAATTGATATCAGTCATTGCTTTTTCGCCAGTGCTTGTCCTGCTGTGTTGCAGCATGCCTTGAACTATCGCATCTGCACGTTTTCCATGGTGGTTGATTTTCTCCAAGTTTTCCTTGATGTCGCCCAAAATATCAGTGATGAGTTTCTCGTTGCGACGCTCGACCGGCTTGGTCCGCTCATCCAGCACTTCGACGATGAGTTCGTTGCTGACTTCAGAAAAATTGTTGACAAAATTCAGCGGATTCCTGATTTCATGGGCGATTCCGGCCGTCAATTCACCCAAAGATGCCATCTTTTCGGATTGGATCAGTTGGGCCTGCGCGGATTTCAATTGGTCAAAGGCTGACTCCACTTTTTCCCGCTGTTCGCGGATTTCCTCTTTTTGGGCTTGCAGGAGGCTGTTGGCCTTTTGCTTGCTTAAGTTATTCCTGAAAAGGAAAATACTGATCGCGATGAAAAGGACCAATCCCCCCAAAGCAGTGAAAATGATAATTCGTTGGTTGAAGACAGCAGCATTTTTTAACTCGGTATCTTTCTGCAATAACTCGATTTCCGCCTGTTTCTGGCTTAATTCAAAATCAAACTGAAGCTGCTTGACCATTTGTTCGGTGCTGGATTTTGAGATTTCATCGCTCACTTTTTTGACCTCCAGCTCATACAGATAGGCAGTTTTGAAATCACCCTTGAGCGCGTACATCTCGGAAAGCACCATGAAGGCGTTTAGAAGTTCGCTTTTCGCGTCGATTTCCATGGAGATGCTCCTAGCCCTCTCCAGTGCCGCGATCGTGCCGTCGATATCTCCCTGTCTCTTGAGCGTTTTGGCGTAGCCAATGAGGGATTGCGCGACTTCATATTTGGCATCAAGGCTTTCCGCGATGGACAGGGCCCGTCTATGGTACGAAAAAGCGGTGTTGAATTCTCCCTTGGCACCATATATTTCGCCCAATTGCGTCAGCGGAAAAGTGGCGTCGAGCGTACCATCACAAAGGCCGAGCGCAAGTTCATGGTATTGAATCGCAGAATCGAGCTTAGACTCCAAAAAATAAATCTCCCCAATATTCATGGCAACAGTTGCCATCCCGGGTTGGTTGTCGATTTTAGTGAATCCTTCAAGCGCTTTCTTATATGAAGCTAGTGCATCCTCTATCGTTGCCTCCGCTTGCTGGTATACCGTGCCGATGTTGTTGTATGAGGTGGCGATACGCAAAGTATTTCCGATCTCTTCCGAGATCTTCAGTGACTGGAAGTGATGTTCAAGAGCTTTTTTGTTATTGCCCATCCTAAAATAAATCGAACCAAGGTTGCTGAGGACATTGGCCTCACCGGTCTTGTCGCCGATCGATCTGAACTGATTGAGTGCAATCTCAAAAACCTGCATCGCCTCTTGGAGTTTTCCCTGCTGGGCAAACAGTCTCCCCTTGATATTGTAGGCATAGGCAAGTCCCTTGTTGTTTTGAGAAAGGTTGGCAATTCGAATGGCTTCATCCAAGTAAGATTCTGATTTGGACACGTCCTCCCCCATCAATTCGGCACCGAGATCCGCAAATGCCTTGGCCTTGATAGTATCGACCGAAGAGTTTTGAATAATCATCAAAAGACTATCAGCCTTTGGAGTCTGGGCCAATACGAATCCAAAAACTCCAATTTGAAACAAAGAAAAAAAGACGATTCTATTAAAAAACCTCATACGATTGCCAGAAGGGAGTTTATGCCGAAAATCAATGAATAACCCAATGCGAACAATTTCACACCAATTGCAAAAAGCTGAAAATCAGAAAACCAACTATGTTTTTTCATAAAAATAATCATTATCTTAGTTGACATTAAAGACCTGAGGAATATTCCAATGCTTTCACATCACAGTATCATTTATCCACCCTCCACAATCGAATAAAAACGCCTCTCTTTTCAAACGCCCTACTAGCCAAATGTAACAAATTCAGTCAAGAATTTCCCCTCGTTCGGATGGCAATAGGCAAGCTTTTGAAAAAAATCAAATCCCCGTTCCCCAAACCCATTGTCAAATTGAAAGGTCGATTATGAATTGAGTGCCCAACGCGACTGTTGAGTTGATGGAGATGCTGCCCCCATGCGCCTTCACGATATCATGGGTGATGCTCAGCCCAAGCCCCGTCCCTTCTGTTCCCTTTTTGGTGGTGAAGAAGGGCTGCAGGATTTTGTCCTTGATCTCATCAGGAATGCCAGGGCCATTGTCCTCGACTGAAATGAGGATGCGGTCCTTTTCGGATTTGGTGCGGACGGTGATTTTGGGGTGGAATAATTCAGAATTCATAAATTTCAATTCCGAATTAAATTTTTGCCGCATGGCATCGAAGGCATTGTTACAAAGATTGATAATGACCCTGGTAAAGTCTTCCCGGACCAAGGGAATCTCCTTGATCGTATCATCCAATTCCAAAGCAATCTCCACATCGATAGGGTTCTTGCCCGCGCGCATGCCGTGAAAACTCAGATTGACATATTCCTTGATCAGTGCATTGAGGTCGGTGGGTTCCTTCTTGCCCGAACCTCCGCGGGAATGCTGCAACATGGAAGAAACGATGCTGTTGGCACGTGAACCGTGCTCGTGGATCTTCTCCAAATTGGCTTTTATATCCTCCAAAATATCATCCTCTTCACCGGTCAGATTCACATCTTGTGTCTTGCGCCTTATGTCTTTAATCTCCTCAACCAATTCCAAACTCACTTCCGAAAAGTTATTCACAAAATTCAGCGGGTTCTTGATCTCGTGGGCAATGCCTGCGGTAAGTTGCCCTAATGAGGCGAGCTTTTCCTGTTGGATGAGTTGGGCTTGAGTGGACTTGAGTTCGGAATAGGCTTTTTCAATTTCGCGGGCATGTTCCAGTTCTCTGGCTTGGGTACGCTCCCTTTCCTTCTGAATGACACGGTTTCTGAAGTAACTATCTGCGCCAAAAACACCCGCAAGGAAAAGTACACCATAAAGACCATAAGCCCATATCGTGTTCCACCATGGCTCTCTAACCAAAATGGCCAATGTGGCTCCTTCTTCATTCCACACGCCGTTGTTATTGGCGGCTTTCACGCGGAACACATATTCTCCAGGAGGAAGATTGGGATAATAAGCACTTTGCAAGGACGCGATTTCTCTCCACTCGGAGTCGTAATTTTCTAGCTTATAGGCAAACCGATTTTTCGCCGGGTTGCTGAAGTGCAGGGCAGTAAACTCTATCGAAATGTTGTTTTGATCATGTGCCAAGGCGATCGAATTTGTCTCATATATCGGTTTGCTGAGGAGGGAGTTTTCTCCAACGACGATCGATTTGTTGAACAATTTAAAATCGGTTAGGAAAACGATGGGGGGTTTTGAGTCTTTCCTAACGGATTCGGGATCGAATACTGTGATGCCATTCGAACCACCGAAAAGAAATTTCCCATCACTTGTCTTCAAGTAGGACCTATCGGCAAACTGTTGGCCCTGTATGCCCTCATCGATTGAATAATTGTAGAACTTCTCGGTTTCGACATCGAAACGGCTCAAGCCCTCAAATGTACTGAGCCAGAATGATTGGTTTTTCTCATCTGCGATAATCGCCTGTATGCTCATCGACGGCAGCCCATCATCAATGGTATAGGTCTTTATTTTCCCCTCTTTCACATCAAAACGGCTCAAGCCGCCCTGCCAAGTACCCACCCAGACAGTACCAGCAGAGTCTTCATAAAGTGCATTCACGTCTTGCGTGACAAATACGTCGCCCTTTGCGGGATCACGCCCCATACGGTTGACCCGGTTGGATTTGTAGTCATATAGAAAAAGACCATCATTTGTATTGATCCAAAGGCCGTACTTTTGGCTTTCGATGGCTTGTGTAGCGGATTTCATGCTGTTTTCATCATCCGGATCGATGCCAATTTTTGCTTCCTTGAATTCAGCGTCTACTGTACGTTTTCGATATATCCCCTGCATGGTGAATGCCCACTGATACCCTTGCCGATCATTTAAGAAATATTGGATGATAGTGTTTGCCGGAATTCCTGGAAGGTTGATTCTTTTTACTTGATTGCTTGGGTAGCTAAACTGAAAAAAACCGTCATTCGAACTAAAAATGATTTCTCCAGGCGAATGCTCGATCAGGCCGAATGCAGTATGTGTTCGCGGAAGGATAGCTTCATAGGGCAGTGGTTTGATTTCATTTTTTTGTAAATCAACAATATTGAATCCCCCGTTCGAAGTCGTGACAAGTATTTTACCATCTTTAAGCTCATGGATATTATTGACCCAGCCACCTGTCAAGGACATTGGATCATCGCGCCTATTTGAAAACGACCTGAACATCGCCCTTTCCTCGTACTTGAACAATCCGGTTGAATTTGTGCCGATCCATAAAGATCCAAATGAATCCAAGGCAAGCATATTGACTGCAGAATACTGGAAATCCCGACTCTCTGTGTCATCCAACCCAATCATCTCCTTGGTTTTGGGGTCAAACTTGAAGATACCACGGTCTGTGCCCAACCAAATTGTCCCGTTCCTATCGATCACCAGATTGTTGAAAAAATAGTTACCCAAATCACCGGCAGCAGCCACGATTTCCAATCGATTGGTCCCCACATCGATCCGAAACAATCGACCCACATTAGTAACACCCCAGACATTTCCATAATCATCCCCACGCAATTGGGTATCAAATTCATCGCTCAAGAAAACACTCCCTGCGTCCAGTTGTGGATTGATATCGACCAAGGTGCCCGAACTATCCAACTTGTGTAACCCGCTCCAACAGCTGACCCAGATTCCGCCTTCACTATCGGCGGCCATGCTTTTTACGTTGTTGATGGTCAATCCCTTCGAAGCTGGAACATTTTTCAATTTTTCCTCTTTTTCATCAAAGTAGAGCACCGTGGAAGTAATGCTCTCCCCATAGGTGGATGTCAATCCAAAGAATATCCTTCCTGACTTATCCTCCACGATATCGACAATCCCTGCCTCGACATTCGCTTCCGAATCAAACAAATCCCCATAGGTGAAATTGCGAAATGATTGTGTGGAAGGATGATAAAGGTTTAAAACCCCTGCCTGCGAACCCACCCAAATCCTCCCCTTGCTGTCTTCGAAAATCGACCAGACCACCAGTCCTTTGATAGATCCCGGGTCATTGGGATTTTGGTAAAAGCGTTTGAAACTGTAACCGTCATAGCGCGCCAAACCATTGATGGTTCCGATCCATACATACCCAAATCGGTCAACAATGATCTTATTTACCTGGGTGCCTGGCAATCCATCCTTTTCGGTGTACCAGGTCAGGTTTTTCACGGAAAGTTGGGAATAGGCTGCTTGGGTGCACATAAGCACCAGCATCGCAAGCAGAATGCTCGTTCTAAATATTATTCCCTTAGATGTTGACCTCATTTTTCGGTTTGATTAAAAGGTAACAGTATCTGAAATTCAGTCCCCTCACCGACTTTTGTCAAAATCTTCAACTCTCCCCCATGCGCCTTAACGATATCATGCGTAATACTCAGCCCAAGACCGGTTCCTTCTGTCCCCTTCTTGGTGGTAAAGAATGGCTGCAGGATTTTGTCCTTGATTTCATCGGGAATGCCGGGGCCATTGTCGGCAACTGAAATGAGTATATGGTCCTTTTCGGAATTGGTGCGGACGGTGAGTTTGGGGTGATAAAATTCTGAATTCTGAATTCTGAATTCAGAATGGGTTTTCCCTCTCATCGCATCAAAGGCATTGTTACACAGATTGATAATAACCCTGGTAAAATCTTCCCGGACCAAGGGAATCTCCCTGATCGTATCAGCCAATTCCAAGGCAATCTCCACATCGATCGGGTTCTTGCCGGCCCGCATGCCGTGAAAGCTCAGGTTAACATATTCCTTAATCAATGGATTGAGATCGGTGGGTTCCTTTTTGCCCGAACCTCCGCGGGAATGCTGCAGCATGGAGGTGACGATGCCATTGGCACGGCTGCCGTGTTCATGGATTTTCTCCAAATTGGCCTTTATATCCTCCAAAATCTCATCCTCTATTTCATCAGCCTCCGTTTTGGGTCTTGTATCTTGAGTCTTGAGTCTTGAATCTATTACCTCCTCAATCATCTCAATGCTCACTTCCGAAAAGTTATTCACAAAATTCAGCGGGTTCTTGATCTCGTGGGCGATGCCCGCGGTAAGTTGGCCAAGCGAGGCGAGCTTTTCCTGCTGGATAAGTTGGGCTTGGGTAGATTTGAGTTCGGCGAGGGCCTCTTCCGCTTTTTGTCTTGCGATCTTGATTTCAATCAAATCCTTCTCGGCCTGAAGGGCCTGAGCCTCTGCCAGTTTCAAATCGGAAAAGCGGGTGTATGTCAAGTCGAAGACGCCTGCAAACTTTTCCAAAAGGTACAGGGCCTCTTGCTGCAAGGGTTCGGGACTGGTCAAAATGAGCATTCCTTTCGAAAAAAATCCCGCGGTCTGCACACGCCTGTCATGCAGGAATGCTTTGTTGAAGGGGATTTTGATTTCATCGCTCAGATAGGATAACCAGCTTTTCAACGCATCTCCCTGCAAATCAATCATCAGGGATTTCTCTCCATTCTTCCAAGCTGTATAGGCTTTGGAAAGCGTCGTAGGCTCAGAAATGCGGCCTGAGAATTTGGTGTTCAGCTTGTCCCCGCCTTGTTCTGTTATCCAAAAATCAATCGTTTGACTTTCTTCGTTGACGATCCCAATATTGATGCGTTCGTGGGTGACACCCAGCGACCTCAACTGCTCGAAAAGCACGTAGGCCGCATCAGCCAATTCCTCGGAGGACTGCATGGCCATAGTTTTTGCTCTCACACGTTCCAAGGCCAACTGGATTTCAGCCTCTCTTGCCTGTGCTTCTGCTTTTTGGAGATCAAGAAAGCGGGTGTAAGTTTGCTGGAAAACCTTGCCAAAGCGCATCAAAATGGCATTTTCTTCCTCTGAAAATGAAATGCCTGTGAAGTTCTCAATGTACAGTGCTACGTTCTCCAATAATACTGTGGAGATGGTAAAACCCGGTTGACTGAAAATGATGTTTTTTGACTCCTCCGGAAAGTTTGGAATGTGCTCAAAAAGTTCTTCGTAAAATCGGTTCTTTTCTTCGAAAGAAAGAATGGTGGTAAAGAAATCTTCGCCTTTCGCCTTTGCTTCATTGAATCGATTGTAATAAATGCAGTCAAAATATGGGATCGTGAGCTGTGAGGGGCTTCCAAACTGGTCCGCTATCCAGGAATCGAAATCATCCCTTCTTTTGTAATCCATGATAAAACCCGCATGCTCGGTTGGGATCTTCAATTGAACGATTTGTTCATATACGACCTGAATGACTTCCTTCAGCTCCTCACTCTTGTGCATGGCCATAGAGCGGCTTCTCACCCGCTCCAGTGCCGCCTCTATTCGCGCTTCCCTTGCCTGGGCTTCGGCATTTTTCAAATCGGCAAACCTTCGGTAGGCAAGACCAAAGACATTGGAAAATCTTCGAAGCAGGCCCCTTGTAAGCTCATCCGGCCCATCCCGGGTAACCATCAGCAAGGATCCTCCGGCAAAATCCGCAAACGACCAATAGGACCGCAGCTCCTCAATATTTCCATGAACAGAGTCCACTAGCTTGGTAAATCCCTCCGGCGATTCCCTTTCCAAAAATGAAAACCATTGCCTGAGTTTCTCGCCTTCATTGAGGAGAACATAATCCTGAAGATTGGAATTGTAGGCATCCAATGCTTCTTCAATAATGCTCAAGCCCCTTTTAGGAACATTGGCTATGGACTCCAAAATATCCCCTTCTTCGTCAGGTGGCTTGATCCCTGCCCATGATTGGATATACTCATGGGATTCATCGTGCAGATGGATGACGCAGGTTTCAAGGTTCTTTTGACCGAGAATACCCATCTGCTTCCTCAATTCATGCACTACTTCACGCAATTCATTCGAAGAATGCATGGCCATGGCTTTTGCCCTGACTCTTTCTAGAGCGGCTTCTATTTTTGCTTCCTTTGCTTGCTCCTCGGCTTTTTGGAGGTCAAAATAGCGCTTAAAGGTAAGGTCAACCACAGCAGCGAAACGCTTCAGCAATTTCTTTTCTTCTTCGGTCACCGCTTGTTTGCACCAGCCGTAAAATGTACCGTGCGTAAAGTGCATGAAGTAGCCAAATTGCTCTTCGTCCGGAAATTGAAGCGGAATGTTGAAGGTGGGTTGTATTTGCTTGTAATAGGCTTGCAAGACTTTTCCTTTCATGGAGGGATAGTAATCATTGCCAAGTAGCCATTGATTATAAATCTCAGAAAGGATGGGGTGATTATCCAAGGTAGCCCAACCGACTACTGAAAGGTTATCAGCTTTATCAGAACTGGTTGCGGAATAGAGCAGGTTCTTTCTATTCTCTTTGTTTTGGATGCTAATGCCACCACGGATGGGTACAAACCCGAGTTTCTTTAATTCAGAAAATGCAATAATGGCAGTGGAAGGCAAATCGGAACTGTTGTGCATGGCCATGGCTTTACTTCGCACCCGTTCCAAGGCCGCTTCAATCTGTGCTTCTCGTGCCTGCGCCTCAGCTTTTTGGAGATCGAGAAAGCGGGTGTAAGTTTGGTCAAAGACTTTGGCAAAACGCTTGAAAACATCATGCGATTCCGGAACTGGTTCATAGGTAATAAAAAGCAGAAACCCTTTGGAGAAATAAGCCTGATGCATGATCTGAAAGGTGGGTAATGGATGCCCTGCTTCTATAATGGAATCCAAAATCTCTCCCACGACAGGCAGTCCCCGCATGTACCGATAATGCTGCTCCAATTCTTCTCCTCCCAGATCAACCACGTGGAGATCCTTGCCTTCTTCAGCGCCTACCCTCATCTGGATAAACAATTGGTCTTCTGTAGTCGGGGCAGAGAAGGGTGGTTGCAGAACTCCCTCACTACTCATCCAAAGCGTAACTGATGATTTTTCATCATCATCCCAGGTACAATAGCCCGCGCTCCATGCGGGCATACCCAATGACTGAATCTGTTGGAAAAGCAAGTTGGCCGCTTCGGGCAGCTCACTGCTCTTTTGCATCGCCATTGTTCTGGCTCTCACTCTTTCCAACGCTAGTTGTACTTGCGATTCCCTTGCCTGGGCTTCTGCTTTTTGGAGGTCTAGGAAGCGCCTGTAGGCCAATGAAAAAACAGCCGTCATACGGTGTAGCAAACTCCAGCTTTCCGTGGAAATAGCTCCCGGCGTGGCTGCGCCCACATAGCCATGGGAAAACTTCACCAAGTGATAAGTGCGTTCGGGGATTTCATCTCCATAGTAACCTTTCAATATGTTCGAGCAGGAGGCGCAGTAATTGATCCATTCCCTACGCTGTTCGCCGATCATCAATATTGAGGTTTGTGGCGCTGCGCTTTTAAAGAATTCCAACATCTGCCTGCCCACATAAGTGGCATTCAGGTTGATGGTCATTTCATCAAACACCAAGCTTGAATTCTGTCCGCGAACATCTTTGATGGCATACCAGCATTCGGCAGTCTCAGGATCGAGCATGGTATAGATGGAACTTGTTTCCAGTTCCTCCACCCCCAAAGCCGCCATTTCAGCGCGCATGACGGTAGCCACTTGGAGCAACTCATCTGCTTTGTGCATGGCCAAGGAACGGGAACGCACTTTTTCGAGTGCAGCTTCTATCCGCGCTTCCCCGGCCTGTGCTTCGGCTTTTTGCAGATCAAGGAAGCGGGTGTAGGTCAAATCAAAAACTTGCGCGAAGCGCTTGAAAATTTCCTCCTCCTTACAGGGAATTTCCGTGATGACGACTAAATATCCAGTCTTAAAATATGCGGCGTGCAAGCGCTGCCAGTTTGGACGCGGAATGCCTGAGCCTTCCATCTCATCAAAGATTTGCCGGGCAATGGGGATGTTCATCAGCCAGTCATAGTGCTCCTTCAGCATCTCATTTTCTAACGTGACTGTACGGTAGACTTCTCCATTTTCCCAACCTCTATAGAGGGCTTCATGGGTAAAATCCCCCACATTTGGCAAGAAAAATGGTTGGATTAAGCCATTGGCAAGGCTAAGCCACCATTCATCTTCCTGGCGATTTTCTTCGCAGAAAACAAAGCCGCAAGTCCAAAGATCGTCGACCAGCGAATTCAACTCACTAAACAAGACCGTGGCTACCTCCCCCAATTCTTCGGATTTTTCCATCGCCATTGTTCTGGCACGAACCCTTTCCAATGCCGCTTCTACCTCAAGTTCACGGTTTTTTACCAACAGTTCCCCGGTCCGTTCGGCTACCAGCTTTTCCAGTTCATCCGCTTTGGCTTTCCATAGGTCAAGTCCCCAGGTGTCTTTTTCGCTCTCTACCTGCTCTGGCTTGGACCCATGCCAATGTACTACGACCCATTTGTGCTGCTCAAATTCCAGAACCACCGAAACCCGCAGGTACATTTTGATCGGATCCCGGTCATTGGAAATCTCCAGGGTTACTTCATTGGTGAATACGGCGGTATTCTCATCGGAGGAAATGTGGAGATCAAGGGTAGTTACCTCCCATTTCATCTCCAGGCCAGCACTTTGTTGTTTTTGACGGGTCAGCAATTCCTGCAATTGCGCAATTCCAAAAAGCCTTTCGTCGATGGCGGTACCAAATCCCACGACGTCTTTCGCCACGATTTCATTTAGCAAGTGTAGGTTTCGCTGACCAAATCCAATGTCCATGAACTTATGAAAAGTGCTGTCGAGAAGTTCTTTCTTTTCTCCGGTCATAGTGGGTAAAGTCTTTCGGTTTGGAGTTTGGCCTGAGCGGCAGGCCAGCAAGGCATCTTTATTCCTGTAAGCTAAGCTGTTATTTCATTGTGGTGACAATCTGCTGCATTTCTGCCCTGATGGTGTCAAAATCAACCGGCTTTGTGAAAAACTCCTTGGCGCCCGAACTCATCGCGCGGTCGTGGTTTTCGCTGTCTCCATACGCTGATATCATACTGACTTGGATATTGGGAAATTCGGTCTTTACCTTCTCCAGCAATTCCAGTCCCGTCATCCCGGGCATATTGATATCCGAAAAAATATACAGCACCTCTGGAGGATTATGGGAACGGAGCTTTTCCAAGGCCTCGTTGCCAGAAAAAGCAAACTCCAACTCAAACAGACCCTCACGGATTTCACGACGGAGTTTTTGCCGAAACAGCATCTCCACGTCTCTTTCATCATCTACAATCAAAAATTTCATAAGACTATTTATTTATCTGAGTGTTATTTTAAATCTACTGTACTTATTCGCCTCCGAATCAATATCCAAAGTGCCGCCGTGTGCTTTGATGATATCATTGGTGATACTGAGTCCCAAGCCTGTCCCTTCGGTGCCTTTTTTGGTAGTGAAAAAAGGCTGCAATATTTTGTCCTTGATCTCCTCGGGAATACCAGGACCGTTATCTTCAAACACAATTTCAACCTTCCCCTCACGTAATCTTGTTGACACCCGCAGCGTCGGCAGGTATTCAGGTTTCCCATTTTCGCCAACAGTTGTTGGCAACGCTTCTTGCATCATGTGTCTTGCCTCTTGCGTCTTGGACAGTTTCTCCCGCATCGCATCAAAAGCGTTGTTGGCTAGATTCACAACCAAGCGACTAAAATCCTCCCCTATCAGCGGGATTGGTTTTATACTTTCATCCAGATCAAATTGGATATCCACATTGATGGGATTTTTTCCGGCACGCATCCCGTGGAAGGCCAGGTTTGTGTATTCCCGCAGCAATTGATTCAGATCGGTTGGTTCCTTTTTGCCATCTGAACCGCGGGAGTGCAGTAGCATCGATTTCACAATCCGATCGGCACGACTGCCATGCTCGTGGATTTTTTGGAGGTTCAGCTTGATATCGGCGGCAATTTGGTTGGCTTCTTTCGTATCTCCTTTCGAAAGCGCCTCCTCCAATTCCTCGATTAGCTCTTCGCTCAGGTCAGAAAAATTATTGACAAAATTCAAGGGGTTTTTGATTTCATGGGCAATGCCCGCTGTCAACTGTCCCAGTGAGGCGAGTTTTTCCTGTTGCACCAATTGGTTTTGGGCTGCTTTCAGGTTTTCGTAGGCGACCTCGATTTCCTTGGCATGTTTGAGTTCTTGGTCTCGCGCATGCTCCCGTTCCTTTTGGAGAAGCCTCTTCCGCTGGAATCTGTCCACAGAAAATACGCCCAAAACTAAAACCAACCCATAGCCGAAGTATGCCCACCAAGTACGCCACCAGGGAGGCAGTATCTCAATACGGATGGATTTCCCTTCTTCATTCCAAATCCCGTCTGCATTGGAACCTCGGATCTTGAAGGTGTATTCTCCCGGTTCAAGGTTGGTATAGGAAGCAAAATTCCGGTTGTCATAAATCCAGTCGGCATCAAATCCCTCCAGCATATGGGCAAGTTGGTTTTTCTTGGGATTGGCAAAGTGCAAGGCCGCAAACTCAAAGCTGAGGGCATTTTGGTCATGTTTGAGCGTGATCTGTTCGAGTTGGGCGAGATCGGTCTGAAGGTCCAATTCATCGCGCATATCATAGATCGACTTGTTGGAAACCAAGAAACTTGATAGAATAAGTGAAGGAGGCGTATTGTTGGCAGTGATGTTTCCAAAGGAAGTCAGACCATGGTCTCCTCCGAAGTAAAATCTACCATCAGGAGTCCTTACTCCCGCCAGCGAAAGAAAAGTGTCACCTCCCAAGCCATCTTCCGAGTTGTAGTTGATAAAAGTGATTTTACCTAGCGCTTCGTTGGTGACCATTTGGGATAGCCCGTTTTGGGTAGAAATCCACATCTCCCCATTCTCGCCGGACACGATCACTTCCGTCAGGTTGGTGGGCAATCCATCTTCATCGGTATATCTCGTGAAAGTCTCGGTTTTTGGATCAAACTTGTTCAAGCCAACATTGGTGGTGATCCAAAGTATCCCATTTTTGTCCTCAAACAGGCCCGTGATCGTATTATTGCTCAGCGAATTTGGATTCTCAGGATCATGCAAATAATAGCGGAACGTCTTGGTCTTGGAATCATAACGATTAAGCCCATCAGGATTGGTGCCAATCCAGACATACTCCGTACCATGCTCGATTGCCGTGACACTAGAGCCTGATACCACAGCCTCATCACTGTCTTTGGTCAATAATCCAGAAAGATTGCCCGAAACCCTTTTGTCAGATATATTGAACAAGGCGATCCCATATAGTGGGATCTCGGTAGGTGGATCCTCGTTCCATTTGTCCCAACTATGACTATCATCTGCACGGTACCGCAATTTATATGCGCCAGGATTCAAATTCAGCGGCTCGATAATTATCCTATTCTTAGCATGTCCACCGGCATAGAAACTCTTTTGGAAATTCTGAAAATTCGCAATCGTGTCGTTGTTTTCATTTTCCAGCCAGCCGTAATCCGCCATACTCCGAAAATCCCCTTCCCCAACACACACAAGTAGATATTCTCCTGGTTCGGTGATTGTAAACGGTGCAGTTTCATCCGCGAAGTCAGTCGCTTCCTCGATGCTGCCGACCTTTTTGTCAGAGCCCAAAAGTTCCCTGACTAACTCGATCACTTCGTCCGAATAGGGCCGGGAATAGGTACTGGGAATGCGGATGACTTCCCCGGATTTTGGATCAAGGATATTCAGACCATTATTGGTCCCAAGCCAAAGTTTTCCCTCCTTGGACTTTTTGATTACCCTGATCTGGTTGTTGGAAATTCCGGTACCGGCCGTGGGGTCATAGACATAGCGCTTTTCCTCCCTGAAACTTCGATCCAACTTGATCAGCCCATCTCCCCATGTTCCGACCCAAAGCGACCCATCTTCATCCTCCGCTATGCTCCTTGCGGATCCTCCAAACATATCGTTGAAAGACTTGTAAGTAATTTTGGAAAAAGTCCTTTTTTGGGGATCGAATGCGTTGACTCCGCCGCCTCGGGTACCGACATATACTATGCCCGGACGTGCCCTGGAAGCCACGAGTCCATATACGCCATTTGGACTGATGCTATTTGGATTGGATTCATCATGTGAAAAATAGACGAAAGGCTTGTTGACAGGATTGTATTTGATGAGTCCCTTGGTCGAACTTCCAAACCAAAAAATCCCCGATTTATCAATCATGAAATCAGTGAGAATAATATCCCAACCACCACTGTTTAGCCTCCGGCTATCTGCCAGCGCGATCTCCTGGTAACTATCCGAACGCCCCTCGAATCTCAGCATCCCATGATTGTTGTTCGAAATCCATACGTTGCCGTCTTTGTCTGCGAGTATCCTGTTCCAATTTGAACTCGATTCTCTTGCACCGAAATCATATTCTTTGACTGTATTGAGTGTCCCCTCTTTTAGATAGTATTTGTAAACACCCTGCAATGTGGTAATCCAAAGTACCCCGCTTGGATCGGAAAAAAGCGCTGTAATGCTGTTTTCCGGATCGGAAAAAAATGAAGCAGGTTGATTATTCAGCACTGCAGGCCTAAAGGCATCGCCATTCTTGGGACGGTACATCAGTCCGTGGATGAAAGAGCCAAACCACAACCCGCCATCTTTATCCTCCGCAAACGCCAATGACATCCCATTATGTGTCGGCTCCTTGATATTTGGGATCTCATATTTTGGATATACCCACTTGTCCGATTCGGGATCAAAAAGGACCAAATCAACGTACTGCGTCGTCGCCCATACCCTATTCTCCGAATCAATAAAAACATTGAAAGTCCGTCCAGCGCCTTCATACAAGGCAAATTCCGTTTCAAAATCATAATTGACAAAAACGTTTCTGATGCGATCATATTTGGAAACTCCTCTTTCGTTGGCTACCCAGATGTTGCGCTCTGCATCTTCCTCCAGTCCCCAGGCATTGATGCTTTGGATGCTGGTGGATTTCCCGGGGATGTTTTTGAAAGTCTCCCATTTCAGCCCATCATACTTTTGGACCCCGTTGTTGGTCGCCACCCAAATCAAGCCATAGCTGTCTTGGATGACATCCCGCACAAAAGGCGATGCCAGCCCGTCTGAAACGGACACAAACTGTGTTTCAATGGTTTGCGCTTGGGCGAGATTCAGGAAAAGGGAAAGAACGATGGTTAAAGCTCGGATTATTTGCTTGCCTGGGTTCATGTGTTATTGGTTGGTGTCGAGGATTTCTTGCAACTCTGCCTTTAGGGAATCAAAATCAATGGGTTTGGTGAAAAACTCTTTCGCTCCGGACTTGATGGCTTTGTCGTGGTTTTCGGTATCACCGTAGGCTGAAATCATGCTTACCTGAATTGCCGGAAACTCGGCTTTTACTTTTTCCAAAAGCTCAAATCCTGTCATACCAGGCATATTGATGTCCGAAAAAATATACATCACCTCGGGAGGCAGATGACTCCTCAGGAGTTCTAGGGCTTCATTGCCCGAAAAGGCAAATTCCAATTCAAACAAGCCATCTCGGACTTCCCTGCGGAACTTCTGCCGAAACAGCATCTCAACGTCTTTTTCATCATCTACAATCAAAAATTTCATTTCTTTTTGGGTTTAAAATTCAATCCTGATTCATATCATTAATCGCTCGTTGATGTTGGAATAGATTAGTTTAAAATCCCTTTATAATTTACTCATTTCCAAGCGATTTTAGCACTCGGTAGACATAAATATTGATTCATGGAACGCCATCTTGGAGTCGTACCGAGAGAGGCATTCACTTTAAGTTATAAATTAGGAGAATAGAACGATCCTAAAACCGACCTTGGACCAAAGTGCTGGATTTCTTTCCGAATGCGGGTGATTTTTTTCCGGCTTTAAAATCTAAAAAGTATCGCCAAGGCTCCCAAAGAAGAACAAATGCTGATTTTCGATACTCAGCACTATCAAAAAAATGAAGGCACTTGGAAAAATCAATTTCCAAATGCCTGCGAAAAGTCAATCGTCTTCAACAAAAAAAAGTCTCAATTGGAAGGTGGTTTTATTTCATAACCTTGCCCCCTCAGAACATTTAGCATGTCATACCAATAATGTAACCTAGCGATCTTGCCATTGACAATCAGGCCTGCGGTATGATAGGGGATCCTTGTCGTTTTGCCTGTGGCCTTGTTTTGAATCGTATTTACGCCCCAAGACAGGACCCATTCACCCTCGTTCCAATTGTTGGTGACTTTGACGGGCAGATAAAGTTCCTGTGAAAGCGTGTGTTTGAACTGATTTGTGCTGTTAGTATAGTAGTCTTTGTGCTGGGACACATTGAGAGAATCCAAGCCACCACCCAAACCATAGACCATGGCTCCGGGCGCCAATTGTGCTGTCATGGTGGCTACATCTCCGGCCTGAAGTGCTTTGGTGTATTTCTGCACCACCTCCAAAGCTTTTGCCGCATTTTGAAATTCCAGTGTCGATACGGGTTCCTGAGCGTGGGAAATTACTGGGATGAGCATCATAGTAATCAAACACGCCATCACTGTCTTAAAAATCTTCATAGTTTGGAAAAGTTAGGTTAAACATCATGAATCACTCTTGATTCTTGGTTTAATTTCCAATCAAGTAATTGATATTCCAATGGCTAACGGACGAACATATATCGTTTCTGTCCCAATGACGCCAAAAAGTTTTCCGCCGAATGACAATAAAAGTTGGTAGGCCAGGAATGGGAAAATTTAATCCAGCAAGCCGCGCAAAAATCAGTTACTCGTAATCAAAATCTCGCCGACGGCATATGCGAGGTATCTCGTGATTCGGTTCTCTTGGAGGAGTTTTTGAGGGATTTTGCGGAGGAAGGTGATCATTTTATTCAAGTCAAGAGGGTGAACGTCATCATTCCAGTCTTTTTATTTCAGTTTCCAAATCACGTATCATCGCCTCTACGGATTTTCTAAGATTTTCATAAAAGAAACCAATATAGGACCGTGTACGGTTTTTCTGGGTTTTGATAAAATAAAGATATTCCTTATCACCCTTCAGGGATTCAAAGTCCAAGGGGACCATGCTTCCTTCGAAGGTGGATTTCCCGGAAAAATTCCACCCTGATTCGAATCGACTCGGCAGGATGTGCCTCATATTGTGTTCTACCTCGGCCAATTCTTCCTGTTCCGCCTTGAGGAAAAAATCATATTGGGAGTCATAGACTGCAATCAGCTTATTACGGATTTCGGCGTTAGAAATGATGTCCAATCCCCTGGATTTGGCGGTTTCGAAGGAACTGGTCGAGTGGACAAAGTGGATCGGCAAAAGGGTGTAATTGAAATGAAATGCCAACGAATCATGGTAAACGCCGTCATTTTCCAGTACTCCAAGAATCAAATCCAAGGCTCTTTCGCTTTTTCCCAGCTCCTCCATATTCAGCTTGATTTCCGCCAAATCAGTGGTAAGTTCGGTTTTACAGCCTTTCAGGATTTCAAGTTCAGCCCGCTTCAGATTTCTATTTTCCCCATAATTGGACAGCTCAAATGCGACATAGATACCGATGATCAGCACCAGAATCTCGATCATGTATTCCGGCCATTTTTCTTTGAGTAGAAGTAGAATTCTTTTCATTCTGTTGGGATCTTCATTCTTTTTGTAGGAGACTACTGTTGATCCAAAGTGACAAACAACTGTGATCGAATTAGCCAAGTCCCCGAGGCTTTTGTCCATTGGGCGGAATACTTCCCTCCCACTACTGGTTTATCTGAGTCTTCATAATATCCTTTCCAAGTGCCTGTTTCCCATGCCAACATGGTTTTGGGATTGACGATCACCTCATCCGGAGTCCGAATCCAATACATCTTGGGCCCCTTTTGGGATTTGAGGTAAGCAGATAGCGCTTCCTTTCCAGCGATAAGGGTGCCTGCACCCGTAGTGATAAAGGCATCAGCTGTAGAGAAAGTCGCATTCAATTCCTCGTCAAAAGCCCTCAGGGCTTGATTGGACGCTTCGCGCTGCCCAAGAATCAGGGATACCTCAGACTCCTGCGCATGGGAGAAGGTGATTACCAAAAGGCATATAAATGAAAGAAGCCTTGTTTTCATGGGCGATTCAAAAAACGGGGTGAAAAGGATTTTGTCATCAGGTAGATTTTGGAAAAGAATCGATGAAGAAGATAAAAACATGAACGGTCACATTGCTTCCAACAAGGACGAAAGGGCTGAATTTCTTTCCCAATCAGTGGTTTTATTTTTCGGAGGAGGTTGATGTCAATGCAGGGTTTCCGGCTTATCCGGAAACAGGACTTCGAATATGTGCAAAAAGTTGCCCCTAGAGAAGTACCTGAACGGAGAAAAGAAAAATGAAATCAGAATTAGTTGTAAGGAATATATCTACCTTTGAAATCAAATTTTCCTTCGATGAAAAAACAAACCAAACTATTATCGCTGATCGCCTTTGCGTTGATACTGCTCATCGGCGCTTGCTACCCGATCAGCCAAGAATTTGTATCGGATTTCGATTCTGTGTATACCGAAAAGTCTGAACCTGACTTCGATTTTGCAAATCCAGCGATTAGAACCTTCTACCTGGCGGATACGGTAATGGTCCTCACCGACCCCAATGTATCCGACACGAATCTTGAGGTGGACTTTGACCAAATTTTGGCAAGGGTTCGCACCAACATGAACCAAGCAGGCTATACCGAAATTTCCAACATCAATCAGGCCACACAGGCAGATTACCTTGTCCTCGTCAGCGTCAACCGCGCTGACAACTACTTCAACACCTGGTGGGGTGGCTGGGGAGGTTGGGGCGGCTGGGGCGGCTGGGGCTGGGGCGGCTGTTGCTTCTTTCCGCCCGTCGTCACTACCTCCAATATCCGGACGGGATCGATCATCGTGGAGCTACTTGACGGAAAGCGCCTCGCTCAAAGAAACCAGAACATTCCCGAAGTATGGTATGGTGTGGGCTCAGGGTTGTTTCAAGGCAACAACACCAACTTGAACAACCGCACGCTGAGAGCGATCGATCAGATGTTTATCCAATCACCCTACCTAAAGCGCTAACCGATGAAAAAGATATTCGTTTTTATCGCCATCATCACGTTTGGCATTTCCGCAAATGCACAAACGAACAGCAACCGAATCCCGAATTTTCGGGTGAACAACTTTCGCGTCAACTACGACGTGGCGGTTCCTCTTGGTCAAATGTCCGAGGACTTCATCAGCCAAATGTCCTGGCGCGGCGTCAGTATCGAAAACCGATGGGGTATCAAACCCAAGCTCTCTGTCGGTTTTTTGGTCGGCTGGCAGGTTTTTGCGCAGCGGGTGGACAATTTTACCCAAGACTTGAACAACGGCAATGCCGCGATCAATGGCAACCAGTTTCGCACGATCAATACCTTCCCATTCCAGGGAACCGTGCATTATACCTTTACCGAGGATGCGGATATCATGCCTTGGGTGGGCTTGGGCTTGGGGATCGCCCATTCCAATCAGGTGATGCAGGTTGGTTTCTTTGAAGAGCAAAGGACGATCACAAGCTTTGCTATGACGCCACAAGTGGGTATCGATCTCCCTTTGAATCGCGTTACTTCGCTCACGTTGAGTACACGCTACAATTTCTTCCTGCACAGCAATCAGCCCTTCAACTATTCATTCTTAGTATTCAGTGTAGGAATAAAGAGCCGGTATTTGTAAAAAAATCCAATTGAATAAAGGATCCTGCTTCTTTTGAGGCAGGATTTTTTTTCCAAAAGTGACTTCCCTGTGTCAAGGAATTCAAAGTATTCCGAAAAGTCGAAAAGGGTCCGATTTCACTCATCAATCTCCAAGTTCCCCTGATTCTTCATTGCTGCCATGCCTCCTAATATCAGCCATTTTCCCTCCACTTTTTTCCAGGTATGGGTGAACTTATAGGTCTCTTTGCGGACTATCTGATTCTCTTTGTCCGTCCAAAAATAATCCGTGTCGTAAAATACCATCACCACATCCTCAATGGAGTTTGATCCTTTTTTGTGAAGGGTATAGCTGTATTTCAGATCCGGGTCTTTATGCAAATCAGGTATCCAACTGGCAATTTTGCTTACGTCAGATACTCCATCCCCAAAACCCGGATAGCCCATAAAGTCCTCGTGCCAGAGGGTTTTGTAGGCGACCGTGTCGATTTTCTGGACAAATTCCCAGTACAGTTCTTCCATATGCCAGGCTTCATCTTCCAATTCGGATTTAGCGAGCATGGGCGTTGTTTCTCCTTCTGTTGCGTTGTCCTTTTGGCTACAGGACCCTACGGCTAGCAATCCAATCAAAGCAAAAATTTGGAAATGGAGATATAGTGCTTTCTTCATATTGGTTTTTAGTTTATTCGATTGTATTTCTTAAGTACATCTACTAATAATCCATGCGGCAATGCATAGGACTTATTCCCATTGATTCCTTCCATGGTTTCGGCTGCGATCATGGCATTGATGATGGCTTCTTCGACAGACTGGACGGTCGCTTCCAATAAAGGATCGATTTCGTCATTTGCCAGCATGTCCACTTTAGCGAAATCAGATCGCTGAAAAGCATCTGGATTGGCGGTGGAAAAAGCGATAAAAATATCTCCAGAACCATTGGTGCCGAACCCTCCGGTCCGCCCGATTCCGATTGTGACCCGCTGCGCAATCCGCTTCAACTGATGCGGCAACAATGGCGCATCCGTCGCAACCACGACGATGATGGAACCGTCCCCTTCTTTCCGATAGGACTTTGGTGGCAATTTCAACTCATTGGTCAAAGTGTCCAACAATTCCAATCCGACAGGAACCCCTGCAATTGTCAAATTGGGCTTTCTTCCAAAATTCGCCTGGACCATAGCGCCCAAGGTGTAAGATTCTCCCTTGATTTTTACAACCCGCGATGAAGTTCCTGTTCCGCCTTTGAAACCCAAACACATCATCCCTGTGCCCCCACCCACGTTGCCTTCTGCGATTTTTCCGGTTGCTGCATTGTTGATTGCTTCGAGTACGTGTTCCTCTTTTACATGAAAACCATAAATGTCATTCAAAAAGCCGTCGTAAGTTTCCGCCACTACGGGATAGGTGTACCACCATTCTTCTCCCCTGTACCAATCTGTGTCCACATACCATTTCAATACGGCGTCCCGGACCACACCAACACTGTTGGTATTGGTGATCATGATAGGGGTTTCCAAGAAGCCGGATTCGGTCAACCAAGTGGTTCCGGTCATCTCTCCATTTCCATTCAGGCTGTACCAATTGGCAAATACGGGACTGAACTTTTGCGCCTTTCCTCTCGGGAAAATTGCGGTGACGCCGGTTCGAATTGGTCCCTTACCTGCGATATTCTCCCCGCTGCCTTCGATGATGGTGCTGTATCCGACTTCCACCCCTTTTACATCGGTGATGGCATTGTACGGACCCGGGGTTCCTTCGAAGGGAACTCCCAAGTCCCGTGCCCGGGGTTTCTGCGCGTAGGACACAGAACAGCACAGGCCGACAAAGATGAACGCAAATAGTCTTCTCATTTCAGGTGGTATCATGTTTAGTACTTGAACTTCGCTTTCAATTCCTTTACTTTCTCCATCGGGGGATCGGTCCATGGAATCTTTTTGGTTTCGCGAAGGATTGACGGGGCAAATGGCTTTGTGTTTTGTCTGAATTCAGCTGCAAATTCCTCTCCCCAGTAGACAAAGGCATCTTCGATGATCTTCCAATAACCGCTGTCAACGACATGCTGTCGATAATCATCATTCGGCTCCCATGTAAAATCAGGGAGTGCCTTGTAAGCGAACACCGGACCTCCCTCAATGGTATATCCTTGGATCAAATGGGTGACCTCAAATCGCTCATACCCCAATTCCCATGCATCATACAGGGGTAAATCGGCCTCGGGCACCACGTAAAGCACTCCATTGATGACCGAATTCGCATCTTCATGGATGTTGAGGTAATGCAGGTATTTCGGGTAGATGGTATCTCCCTCGACCAGAATATAATCTTTGGAAAATGTGCTGTCTACATTGTACAAGGGAAGCTCCGTCGGCCAAGCAAAGGTCCAGGAGCGCTCATAACCCTTGAGGTGGGCAGGCAAAAACGGCCCATTATAGTTCTTGGCAACCAAGCTTGTTTCGATGAAGCTTTTGGACATTAAGGAACCGTACCCAAACATGCCCACGTGCCCTTCAGGGATTTTGAAGGTTTCCATTTTTTGATGACAATTCACAAAGTGTAGAGAAAAAAGAGCCAGAAGCACAATGTAAATCGATTTGTTCATGAAGGTTGAAACTTCCGGTCTGAATTTCTTTAGATTTTGGCACTTGTCCTAGTCATTAACCTCGACTGAATTTCCCTCCAGGGAGCCTACTTTTGATGTATTTGAATTGTCCGTTGTGGTTGGATTCATGTTCGCAGACATGGAACCACTTGCAGTAATTGTTGGTCGGGCCCCAAGGAAAATCCTCATCCACTTTCATCAACCAATTATCGTCTCTTTTCTTAAATTCCCTGATGGAGTTTTCCCTTACTTCCGTCATGATTTCAAGGTAATAATCAAAGGTGTTTCCTTTGATGGTTTTCCTGGCTTCGTCACCAAGGTTCATCGCCACCTCAAACCGATCCAAATCCTCCTTGGGAAAATCCCCCCATTTTTTCCCCTCGAAAGTATGGATCTGATAAAAACGCTCCGTGGCGGCCAAATGGAGCAGCATAGCGCCAATGGAGTTGGAGTTTTCATCGAGCAAAAAATCCAGCTGCTCAACATTCATTTTTTCAACAGGCCTCAGTATCACATCCCGCATCCATGTCATCATGGATAGCAAGGTTCCGATATGCGGCGCAAATCCTTCCCTTGGCCCAATCACATTGAGCCTGTCTTCGATCGGCAAAGTTGCAGCCGTGCTAAAATGCGGTGCTACGGAGAGACCAAAGGTTCCCGAGGTAATGACCGCAGCAGATTTCATGAAATCCCTGCGGGTAGAAGGTTTTTTTGAGTTCATATGAACACGATTGGCAAAATCCATAATTGGAGCTTAGATGTCCAGATAAGGTAAACAATCAAAGTCCATTTCGAGGGTGCGATAGGACAAAACGGGCAAAATACTTCCCTAGCGACAGCGAAAACTTTCCGAGAATAACCAACGCATGAAAACCTCAGCATCGGGTTTTGATCGACCAATCTTTTCCTGTTTGATTCCCAGAAAAGAAAGTTTTTCAGCCAATTCCAGAAAATAAATCTATGTTTGATTAATGCTGTATAGGACACAAATCATTTTGAAAAATTACGAATTGAAATGTCTATACTTTTCAATAATTACCTTTATTTTATTCTATTTCAGCACTTTAGACTCCTATGCACAAAAACCTCACATCAACGAAAGTTTGTTCAAAGAAGGTTTGGTGGAGTTGAACTTTAAAGAAAGATGGAAGTACCAGCCCGGAGACAATCCGGAATGGGCTGACCCAGATTTTGATGATTCCGATTGGCACAAAATAAATCCAATAGACTTAAAGGCTTATCGGATGCCAGATAGCTTGTGGTCTGGCTATGGCTGGTGGAGAATTCGCTTTACGGCCGACCCAAAGATCATTGAAGCCATTGAGAGACTGTATTTTCAATCTTGGGGTGCTGCCGAGATTTATCTGAATGGGGAGTTGGTTGAAACATATGGGAATTTTTCAACCGATAGCCAGCTGGAACAAACCTATACCCCCAACTATGCACCGGATAGACCTTTGAAGATCACCCCACAAAACATTTATACCCTGGCGATCAGATTTTCGAACCATCAGGCAAAAAATAACTTCAGGATATTCAAGTATTTTTCTGAAAATCTCGGCTTCAATATTGGTTTTTCCACCGCGGTCCGGGCCAAGTATTCAGATTTTCGATATCCCAATAGCTTCGCCACGCTATCAGTACTGGTTGCCGTGCTATTGATTCTCTTGGTACTGCACCTGCTGCTATACTTTAAGTTCCGGAAGGAGGAACCATATCTCGTAATAACGCTGATCACATTTTTCTTCTTATGTGCGGCTTTTTGTGCACACATCCTCCTGTTTGTTGAACTGGACGGGTTCACCAATCCGATTTTCAGCAGTATTTTAAATTCAACATGCTTTGGTTTGGGTTATGCACTTCTTCCCTATTCCCTTAGCTTGTTATTCAGAATTCAAAGATTTTATTGGACAAAGCACCTTGTATGGTTGGCGTTCCTACGAACCGCCAATTATTTTGCTCCTGTATTCAATTTTATCCTTTTTGATGCCATCATCATTCTTTCCATCATTGTTTTGATGGTCGTTATCATGCGAAGGGCCATTAAGGAAAAAAATCGAGGGGCGGTATACGTGACCATCGGAGCTATTGGAACTTCGTTTTTCCTATTGGTCAACAGATTGTTCAATGCGGAGCTTATCTCATTGAGCACATTCATGTACTATGTGGATTTGATATTACTATACATCAGCTATCCCTTGGGTATTTACATCTACATCACCCATCAGTATGGTAGACTTTTCCTCGCCATGGAGCAGGAGGTGCAAGAAAGGACCCAACAATTGAATGACACGATCAAAGACCTCACCAAAACCCAAAAGGAGCTTTCCGTGAAGAACAGCCAAAATGTGCTATTGCTGAAGGAGATTCATCATCGGGTAAAAAATAATTTGGAAGTGGTGTCAGGTTTATTGGCCCTCCAATCCGCCAAAATGGAGGACCCTACCATGCAGGAAGTCATGCTCGCCAGCCAAAACAGGGTACATTCTATGGGGATTTTGCACCAAAAGCTCTATCAAAGCGAGCATTTGGCATTTATTGAAATGAAAAATTATTTCGAGAACCTCTGCATCAATATCCTTGACTCTTACAACGAATCAGAAAGAATCAAAGTCAATGTAGAAATGAAGGAACTCGAATTGGACGTCGATACAGCAGTTCCTTTGGGTCTGATCGTCAATGAGTTGCTTACCAATTCACTGAAATACGCTTTCCCAAATGGCGAAAACGGGAACATCGAATTGAGTCTGTCACATTTGAATGAAGAGGACTTCCAACTCAAAATCAGTGACAATGGAGTAGGTAAACCTATAGATGCGGAAGTGAAAGGAACGGGCTTCGGCACCCAATTGGTGGAACTACTTACCCGTCAGATAGACGGCCAATTGATTCAGGAAATCAGCAATGGGACCATGATCCAAATCAATTTCAAAAGGCAGGTGACGGGGAGTAGTCAGGTTTAAGCTTTTTTCAGGAGATAGCTTTTAGTTTTTTGCCACTATTCGGTCAGAAAAAAATACCTTCAAAATTGGATTTCTTGACCTTTACTGCCTAAAGAACGGATTCCTGATCAAATACCAAAAGGTTTGCTTTTTGGGATCTTCAAATTCCTTTAAGCCTAATTTCACTTCCGCTACAGGCTTGTATTGATAGGTCCCGAAGATCCGGTCCCAAAGGATGAAAATGTCTGCATAATTTGAATCTGTGTATTGCTGATCCTGATCGTGGTGGATTTTGTGCTGGTTGGGTGTCGTGAAAACCAATCCAAAAGTCCGGTCCAGCCATGCTGGATACCTGAGGTTGGCATGCTCTGCAACCTGAAAAAGCGTGACAATTAAAAAGTAAAGCCCAACCGTTTGCAGGTCCAATCCAAAAATCACAACAGCCAAGAGTGAAGCTGATCCAAACCAAAATATAACTTCGAATGGATGGGCTCTCAAATAGGTCGAGGAGTCCATGGTAGTGTCGCTATGATGTACCCTGTGAAATTTCCAAACAAGCGGAAAGGTATGGGACATTCTATGGAACCAATAGACCATCAGGTCGATGCACGCCACGCCCAAAATCAGTTTGAACCATAGCGGAATCGCTATTTGATAAAACAGTCCGATTTGGTTTTGATTGAGCCAATTAACGCAAAAAACAAAAATTGCCGCCCAAAACAGGTTAAGGATAAAAAATACAACCTGAAACAATATAGCCTGCCCAAGGTGTCCAAGCCTGTTTTTGAAGTAAAACTGTGTGTTCAGGACCTGTTCGAGCGTGAAAAACACCGCGATCAATACAAGGACGACATAATTGAGGTCAATGGTGAGCAAGTATTCTATTGTCTTCATCCTTATTGATTTTGATCCAGCAATAGCACCGTGTGCAACATCACGTTTGCGCCATTGGCCATTTGTACCGAAGAGGAATATTCCTTGGGATTATGGCTGATGCCGTCCTTGCTGGGGATAAAGACCATCCCAATAGGTCCCAAGGCTGCCATTTCCTGGGTATCGTGTCCAGCACCGCTTTGCATTTTCATATAGGAAATCCCAAGTGATTCGGCTGCTTTGATCATTCTATCCTGTATCTCTTTACTGGCTATGGTTGGAAAAGAAGAGAGGTTGAGGTGTTCAAAGGCGATTTCGGTATTGGTCTCTTCTGCGATC
Organism: Mariniradius saccharolyticus AK6; assembly: GCF_000330725.2. GTDB lineage: Bacteria > Bacteroidota > Bacteroidia > Cytophagales > Cyclobacteriaceae > Mariniradius > Mariniradius saccharolyticus. The sequence continues at coordinate 75,180 of NZ_AMZY02000001.1, forward strand.
TTTTGGGCTCGCTTTTCAATATCCGCATACATCTTCATGATTTTCTCGCTAGAGAGGTCGCGCATCTGTAGGCTCATTTCCACTCTTCCCGGAATGATATTGGGTGCACCTGAGGGCACGGATATCTTGCCGACACTGCCGACTTGGCTTCCCTCGTAGCTATTGACGACCTCATTTACAGCCAAGACGAGCTTTGACGCTGCTATCAAGGCATCCTGTCTATCATTCATAGGCGTGCTTCCCGCGTGATTCGCCAGTCCCGTAACCGTGATGTCCCAATCCTCAATGCCCACGATCCCCTCGATGATGGCAATATCTATCCCGCGTGATTCCAACACCTTGCTTTGCTCAATATGCACTTCGATAAACGCCGCCAAATCTCCCGGCTTCCGGGCTGCCTGCTGCAATCTTTCGGGATCACCACCGAGTCGTTTGATGCCTTCGGCAATCGAATAACCGCTAGCACTCGTTTGTGAGAGGGCTTCTTTTTTCAGTTTCCCCGCCATGGCCCGACTGCCGACCAAGCCTCCCTCCTCGTTTTGGAAGATGATGACCTCTAAGGGGTGGTTGGTGGTGATCTTGTTTTCATTGAGGACTTCGATGATTTCAAGGGCCGTGATGGCACCGTAAGCGCCGTCATAGTTTCCGCCATTCGGTACCATGTCGATATGGGAACCAAAAGCAATCGGTTTTTTGCTTGAGTCTTTACCTGCCCTGCGTCCTATGATATTCCCTGCAAAATCGATCCTTACCGCCAACCCTGCTTTTTGCATCAATTCCATATAGTAGGCACGTCCCTCGATATCCCCTTGGCTGTAAGCGGTACGTTGACCCTCGCCCTTTTCATTTCTACCAAACCTTGCCAATTCGAAAATACGCTGCTCAATTCGCTGCTCATTCACTTTGACTTGGCCAAGGGGGACGCTTTCCTGGGCAAAAACAGCGTTGAGGTATACTAAAAGGGAGATTGAAAGTAATCGCATTTTCATTGTTTTAGCGTTTCATCGTTGATTTATACATCAAACAATATCCAAAAAAATTTGAAAGGTTGCATATCAGCTATGGACTATTGACTATTGTCCATGGTCTTTCATTAGAAATAGCTCAACCACCATTTATCCTTATTACCCTGCTTATACTGGTCAAACTTCCTGCAGATCGGATACAGCAACAAGATCACCGAAACCCAAACGACATAGACCACCCAAAGTGCAAATCCGTATCCAGGAATTGGATTCTCGCTAATGCCCCAAGTGACCAAAACCATGTTTTTCTGCCAGCTAAAACCAGTCAAAGTTGCCAATCCAAAAGCGATCAAATGGATCAGGTAAATATGGATGATGTAGTAAAAAAACGGGACCCGGCCGAAGGTGGAGATGAAATCCACCGCCTTTCCTTTCCATTTCTCGGAATTGGCCAAGAGCAGCAATGTCCCGCCCAAAGTCATCAACAAGAACGAAAGTGACGGCGGGTATTTCGTTGGATTGAGAAATGATACCAGGCTTTTGGAAATGACACCGAATTGCTGAAAATCGATAGGATCGCCATAGATATTGCTCCATCTCAGGGTGACAAACAGCACTAATGCCATCGCACCCATCAAATTAAAAGTACGCGTTCTTGTACCAGCATCGACGTTGCCATCATAGTAAGAACCGAGAACATAGCCCAAAGACATCACAGCAATCCAGGGTATAATGGGGTAACCGACAACAAACATCAGATTATCGGATAGCATGAAGATATTGAGCTGATGAAGCAAAGCCCAACCTATTGAATCGTCTGAACCGACATCATCCAGCAGATTATGCCCAAAAATCAGCACAAGGCTCAAAACCAGCAAAATACGCCGCTCCAAATGCACCAATCCCGCCAAAACGATCATGCTGATACCCAAGGACCATATGACTTGCAACAAAATCGTCCCATGCCCAAAATCAAACAGCCATCCGAAATTCACAAGTGTAAGCTCTATGAAAATCAGCCAAATCCCCCGTTTCAAGAGAAATGCTGACAATTCATTCTTGGACTTTCTCCTTCCAACCATATAGGCAGACATACCCGCCAAGAGACTGAATGCAGGGGCGCAGAAATGAGTGACCCAGCGGGTAAAGAAAATCGGCAAAGTCGTTTGAGTCGGATCGGCCGGATCAAACAAAAAAGCCGGTGCATGCACATAATCGCGGACATGGTCCAAGGCCATTACCAACATGGCCAAACCTTTTACGAAATCGAGGGAAGTGATTCTGTTGTGGTTTACAGGAATAGAATTCATCAAAAATCAGATTGGACTTTGCCGTTTATTTGTTTCGAAAAAAGAACTGGAAAATGGTCCAAGGGCCAAAGTCCAACTCTTAAGCGACTCACTTTTTCCATTTATTTCTTAAACATTAATTCCCCTGTATCATATTCCACGGGTTCAAGGCTCATCAGATACAAATACAACGCCTCCAAGTCCTCATCCGTCATACGCGAAAACGGACCCCAATGCATTTGGGAAATATTGATCAATCGACCCTGACGGAACCGCTCTTTCCACTCGTCCACTGTCTTGAATTTGGAAAGGGCACTATTGGGATGGGGTGTGATATTGGGTGTCCGCATCCAAGCCTCAGGGTCTCCACCAACTGCAAGCGCAAACTCCGGCCACGGCTCAAACTCCATTCCCCCGGCGTACTCTGGACCAATGGCTTCAAAAGTCATCAGGTCCCTGTTTGTATGGCATCCCACACAATTGGCCACATACCTTGCAAGGTACTCGCCTCTTTCGATTGTCGCCTCCATAGGAGGAGCTTTCGGATAGGGCTTGGGGTTTTCGATCGGATGAAATGAAGATGCAAATACACGCACGGCTTTGCCCATAAACGTCCATTCATTGGCACCAACCTCGTTTTGCACAGGCTCCATGGTCCGCAAATAGGACACCACGGCGATCAAGTCCTCGTCGGCCATATCCCAAAACGGCATCAGTACCGACATCGTCGCCGTGCCGTCTGGCTTGACAGCATGGCGCATCATACGAAACAATTCGCCATCCGAATACCTCCCGATTCCAGTAATGGGATCCGGAGTCAAATTCCTCGTAAACATACTTCCAAGAGGGCCCATAGTAAATTTGACGCCTCCACTGAGTGGAATGGCTTGGCCAGCATCTGCAGCTATCATGTCCTTCACAGAGCCCACATGGCAATTGGAGCAGTGGGCAGGGCCATGCACGAGGTATTTGCCACGTGCGATTACGGTCGAATCCGTGCTTACCTGAAGGTTTGGATAGGCAATGTCATACTTTTTGTCGTAGGCCATCTGGACGAATGCAACAAATCCCCCGATGACAACAATCAGTAGAATCAATATTCCGAAGATGATTTTCTTTAACATGGTGTTGGATCAATGAGTGGTTGTATTTGGTGAGTCTCAGGTATTATTCAAAGTGGTCACGTTCAATTACATTCATTCAACTTTCTACTTCGAAAATCTCCAATAGCATCGACTTCAGCGAAAGATCAGCTAATTGAAGTTTACTCGAACAATGACCTAGGCATCCAGTCTGCCTACAACCTCTTGGCGCATAGGAATCATAAGAACCTATTGCCGCTTATTCCACTGAAGTGCCATTTCTGTGATAAGCAATGGAATCACCCAGGATACCCAAATCAAGGTAGCACCCCGTTCCAGGAAACTCGCGTTTTCTACAATGGGCGGATAACTGTTCAAAAACCGAAACAGGACAAAGGCAAACGTGACGACATAGCTTCTGATCATCCATTCTTTGTGCAAATTGATCCGCTTCAAAAGCACAAATCTGAAAGCCATGCCAGTAGTCGATATCCAGGCAAAGGCTAAAACGATCAGTGAAAGTGCCCAATTCCAATGAATCGCCATCCCAGTGGTGAGCGCGAGGGTAATCGAACTCATCGAACCGACAAAAATCCCAGCCACATAGAGTCTTCCCATCCAGCGGTGGACATGCAGGAATCTTTTCCTAAAACCATCCCAAAATTGAAACGGACCCAACACAAGCGCCAGCAATCCCCCGGAAATATGTCCAATCAGCGGCCACTTCATCCCCCAAAACCTCCCATACACTTCCTCATCAAACCCGAAGTATGGCAGCGCTTCGACAATTACAAATTTGCCTGCAAAGAACAACAGGAAAGCCCAGGCCAAAGCCTTTAGCCAGCCATAAGACTTTTCGGGAATCAATGTTTGTGGGGTTGCCATATAGCCAGAGTTTTTTCGCTTTTTCGATCAGTTCGTTTGAATGGTGGTTGCCTTTTTTTTTGATTTCAAAAAATCAAGAAAAAGGAAAAAAAAACGGGCTTCGTCAAAAAATCTACCCAGTTTGACTCCACCCGCTTTTAAAATTTAGCCCACTAGATTCGGTCGGTATTTCTTTTCGACAGAATAGGAATGATCTGTGTTTAAGTTGTAACGTTAGGCCCACCTTGACGCTGGCTGCTTTTCCATCGACACCTTGGAAACTGCCATTCGCAGCACCATGGTTGAGGGTAACTTTATATGATGAAGTTCATTCTTTATAAACGATTTTCCCAACGGCATAGGACAAACACCCGAGTTTTTTGTCCAAAGGAGCAGAATTTCTTTCCCGACGAATAAATCCGAATATCAAATGGCCTATTTTCCCTATATTTCATCATTAGCTTTACCCTTGTATGCTTTACAGGTCCAGGTGTGGACATTCTGCAAAAATTTAAACCCACCCATATCAGTGTTCAAAAACGGGTTTTGCAAACCCATTAAACTAAAATACCCATCAAACCACAAACCCAAATGTCTACATGAGAAATCCGACACGAATCCTCATCGTCGAAGATGACATGATCATAGCAGCTAATATTTCCCTGCAACTCAGCAACCTGGGCTATGAGGTGACTGGGATAGAGACCCGTGGAGAGGATGCGGTCAACCATGCACTGGAAAACCATCCCGACATTATCTTGATGGACATCAACCTCAAAGGGAAAATCGATGGAATAGAGGCCGCCAAGGCAATCAAGAAGACCTGGGATATTCCATTGGTGTACTTGACTGCAAATACAGATGACGCCTCTTTTCAAAAAGCAAAAGAAACCCACCCCTTCGCCTTTATTTCCAAACCATTCAACAAACTCAATCTCGAAAGAACGATCGCGTTGGTGGAAGAAAAGGTAAATGAAAAAAGGGAGACCGAATCGGTGCCCCATCAATTGATCGATGGGTTGGAAGACCGGATTTTTATCAGAACCAATGGCAAGTTGGTCAAGGTCATGTTGGACGAAATACTTTACTTAGAGGCTGATAGAAATTACTGCCACATCTACACCAAAGACCAGGATTACCTGATCGTGAACACATTGAACATCGTATGCGAAAAACTCACGAGCAAAAATTTCCTCCGGGTTCACAGGTCATTCGTAGTTAACCTCAAAAAACTGGACGCGGTGGCCGACTCCTATGTGGAGATCAACAACAAGGTCCTCCCCATCGGTAAAATATACAAGGAAGACCTCATGAAAAACATCCAAAAAGTCTGAATTCAAGAAATCAATCCATCAAATAGGAAGCGAGATGATGAATTGCGTCCCGTTTTCAGGTGAACTATCCACCCGGATATCGCCCCCATGGGCCTTCACGATATCATAACTCAGGCTAAGTCCAAGCCCAGTCCCCGAACCTGTAGGCTTAGTGGTAAAAAAGGGTTGGAAGATTTTTTCCCTGATATGTTCAGGAATACCGCTCCCATTGTCGAGCACCATTAGCTCTACCCGATCCGGCTTTTTGGAAGTCTTGACCGTGACGGTAGGCTTGAATCCATCCGGATGCTGTTTTGATTTTTCATTGACCGCGTAGAACGCATTGTTCACGAGGTTCAGCAAAACCCGTCCCATGTCCTGTGCAACTAGGCCGACTTTGGGGATATCGGCATCAAAGTCTATTTTGAAATCCGCATTGAATGACTTGTCCTTTGCCCTCATTCCGTGGTAGGCAAGGCGGATATACTCGTCGGCCAAAGCATTGATATCCGTCGGTACTTTCTCTCCCGATTGCTTGCGGCTGTGTTCCAGCATGCCTTTGACAATCGAATCCGCCCGCTTGCCGTGGTGCCTAATCTTTTCCAAATTCTGCTTGATATCTTCCAAAATCTCGTCCTCCTCTGTCTTTTGTCTTGAGTCTTGAGTCTTGAGTCTTGAATCTTTTATCTCCTCAACCAACTCCACACTCACCTCTGCGAAATTGTTCACAAAGTTCAGGGGGTTTTGTATTTCATGGGCGATGCCCGCGGTTAGCTCTCCAAGCGAAGCCATTTTTTCGGATTGGATCAGTTGGGCTTGGGTTTCCTGAAGGGTGTCCAAAGCAGAGTTCAGCTGGTTGAAGGATTCCGCGTTTTCCAGCGCAATTGCCGTGTAAAGGGCAATCGACCGCAGCATGTAGACATGGTAATCCGTAAAAGCGTTCTTGTTGAAGCTCTGGACTGTGACTACACCAAACAGTTTGCCTTTGGACACCAGCGGGAGATAAATCAATGAAGCAGGACTTTTGCCCTCTATCGGGGTGGGCATTTTTTGAAGAAAGCGGGAATAGTCCTTCTCGAGGTCTTGGATGATGATCTCTTTTCCGGTGGAAAAACAAACTGCAGCCAGGCGGTTGGGGTCGTTGACCGCATTGGAATAGGGAGGCAAAGGATGCCCGTTCTCATAGGTGGCAGGAAAGTCCAAGGCCTTGGTCGCATCATGGTAAATGCCTATCCCGAATATGGAGGCATCCATCAGGCCGTTGACGTTGTCGTACACGGTGCCGATGATCTTCTCGACCGAAAGGGAGGAAGTGATCTTTCGCCCGATTTCTCCCAAAAGCTCCACGTTGTTGTAAGACTTCTGTAGGATATCTTTTTGGGCAGCAAGCTCTTTGGCCTTGGCATCGATTTCCTGCTTTTGCTGCAGCAACAGACGATTGGCCTTTTGCTTTTGGCGGACATTGCGCAGCAACAAAAACGCGGCCACCACGATTAAGGCGATAACGATGAGCGAACTGTAAAGAAAATTTCGCTGCAGTTTTTGTTGTTCGTTGAGCAAGGCGATTTGATCCTCCTTCATTTCCAACTCATAATCGTGCTCTAGGACCAAAGACCGGTTCTTTACTTTGTCATTGACCATACTGTCCCGGTAGCTGATGTAGTTTTGGAAAAAAGAAAGGGCATTCTTGTAGTCATTTTTCTTGGCATAGGCCTCGGCGAGCGAAGCGGAATTATCACGCAAGTCCTCCATGATGCCCAGGTCCTGTCCCCAACGATAGCCCAATTCCCCATAATACACCGCACTGTCAAGATTCCCTTCCTTCAAATGGGCTCGGGCCAATATGCCGTAGATCCAGCCAAAATAACTGGCTTCTTGGAACTTGTTGTTCATCGTCAGCGCCTCATACGCCTTTTCGAAGGCTTTGGGTAAGTTATCCATCCGAACATACACATCGGCGATGTTGCTTATAAAAACAGTGCTGTCTGCCGGGCGAGTCGCATATTTTAAGCCATCTTCATAGGCCTCTATTGCCTCAAGATGTTTATCAGATAGACGATAATTCTCGCCTAAAGAGTTGTAAAGGTTCCTCAGTTGCGATTCTCCAAACCCTAACTCCTGATGCAGGTCGATCAATTGCTGTTGGTATCCATTGGCCTTTTCATACTCCCCAATCATGATGTACAAATCTGCAAGATTGGACATGCCGTAGTACTTATATTTCGTTTGGTTCAACTCCTCAGCAAGCTCTAATTCACTGACTGCATAATCCATTGCGGCGACATAATCCCCCAACGCAAAGTAAATCGAAGTCAAGTCGTCATGAATCAACAAAGTAAGGTACTTGTCGTTGAGTTTTACCGCAAGCTCCTCTGCTTTCAAAAGCCAAGAAATTCGCTGTTTCAGTTCTGTGGTACCATAAAGTCCAGAACGCCTCAGATAAACCCAAGCCTGTAAAACTTCATCGTTAATTTTTTTGGCGATGGCATCAGCCTGAAGAATAAGGCTTTCTGCTGAATCCGCCCGACTCTTGCTAAACTGCAGCCGAGCCTGCGTCAATAACGCAAATCCCTCTCCCCGGGGATAATCAAGCCTTCTTGAGAGTTGCAAAGCCTCATTTCCATACTTTTCCAAGTCTTCGTTTGAAAGTCTTGGACTGATGTTGCACAGTTCAATGAGTCGGTTGACTCGGGCCGTATCCTGCTTGGTATAAGACTCCAGCTGCTTCTTAAGTGCTTCGATTTCATAGGACTGTCCAAGGCAAAAAAAGGATATGCAAAGTGATGCTACAAAGAGTAGAAGTTTCTTCATAAATGGATCTCGTTGGAAGTGGGCAAACAATCTTCGGAATTTAAGGAAATAACCACCAAATGCGCAATCCGGAGATATAAAAACAAAAATTAATTGGACACAACGTTGTATTCGGTGGATCGAATATGAAAACAAATAGATCGGAACTCGGTTCGCGGTTGTTTAAGAATAATTGTCCATGACATGATCCTTGTCTTGAAAGAGCCTCTTTTGATGAAAACCAAAGATGATTCTCCCGGTCTTTCAGGTATTCTTTCGTGTCTCTGTTTTTTCCACCTTGACTCATATCATGGCAAACACTGACCTAGATCATGATTTTTGAGGGCTTTACTGGATACCTTCAATCCCAGAATTGAAACAGTAAATCCAATCAAAAAACTAACCTACACCGCCATGAATACGACCAAATATGAAACCGCCTTTTCGGAAGCCGACGAGATGCTCGACCAAGCAAAAGAAGAACTTTGCCGTCCACAGGAGGACGTGGTACACTACAATGTCTGCAAACATGCCTACAAGGCCATCGAAAAGTACATGGCGGGATACCTGATGCACCGTGGAGTGGAAATCCACCACAACAGCCATATTAAAGAACTCCTCAGCCAATGCAGAAAGATCGACAACAAATTCAATGACCTCAATTACGACCCGGTCATTAGTGCTGAGGATCCCGAGAAGCTCATGATGAACCTGCATACTGCGCAGACATTCCTTCGCCTCGCCGAAAAGACCCGGGATTACGTCCGCAATTAAATTCCCCGAATGCCCCATCAGCGACAGGCAAAAACCACCAACCCTTTCCATTCCCCTTAGCAAAAAAGTCATGGAGAACAAAAAATTCAAATATCCCGGCACCCGTGTAGCCTTGGACGGCAACACCGTGGCGATCATGTGCGAGCGCGAATCCTCCGACGCAGCCGGCGCCTACCCCATCACGCCCTCCACACAAATGGGCGAATATTGGGCCGAAGAAGCAGCAAAAGGCCATCTGAACATCTCGGATCGGCCTCTTATTTTTATCGAACCCGAAGGCGAACATGCCGCCGCGGCCGTGACAGCGGGACTTTCCATGACGGGATTGCGTTCGACGAATTTTTCCTCGGGCCAAGGGATCGCATACATGCACGAGTCTCTCTATGCTGCAGTCGGGAAAAGGCTTACCTATGTACTCAACATCGGCGCGCGGGCGATGACCAAGTCCACACTCAATGTCCATGCGGGCCACGACGACTACCATGCGATCGACGATACGGGATTCTTCCAGCTTTTTGCCAAAAAAGCCCAACACGTGGCTGACCTCAATATCATTTCCCACAGGATAGCTGAGTTGGCGCTTAATCCCGGTGTGATCGCCCAAGATGGATTTCTCACGACGCACCTGATCGAATCGCTCCTGCTTCCCGAGCGGGAATTGATCAAGGAATACCTCGGCAGGCCGGATGACATCATCGACACCCCGACCCCGGCCCAAAAAATCATTTATGGGGAAAAACGGCGCCGCATTCCAGAACTCTGGGACGTGGACAATCCCATGATGGCCGGCATTGTGCAAAACCAAGACTCTTATATGCAGAGCGTGGCCGCACAAAGACCATTCTTTTTTGACCATATCAAGGAATTGACAGACCAGGCATTTGAGGAATATTACCAACTGACGGGACGCAGGTACAGCCGCGTAATGACTTACAAAACCGACGACGCGGACTACCTGATCCTCGGTCAGGGCTCTGTCGTGTCGAGTGCGGAAGCGGTGGTGGATTATTTGAGAAAAACCAGGGGAATCAAAGTCGGCGTAGTTGACCTAGTGATGTTCCGTCCCTTCCCGGCTGATCTTTTGGCCCAAGTGCTGAAAGGCAGAAAAGGCGTGACCATCTTGGAAAGGCTCGATCAACCCCTAGCCGAAGATGCGCCCATTATGCGTGAAACAAGGGCGGTATTGACCAAGTGCATCGAAAACGGCAGCTATAAGAAAGACCTTCCTTACCCCGAGCTTCCCTCCTATTCCTCAGCCGACCTGCCACCGCTGTATGCTGGATCCTTTGGCATGGGAAGCCGGGACTTGCAGCCTGAAGGCATCATCGGCGCAGTCGAAAACATGCTGCCGCTCGGCAAACACAAAAAGAGATTCTACCTATCGATTGATTTTGTTCGCGAAAATGCGCTTTCACCCAAGCAGCGGGCGCACCAGGAAACCATTCAGGATGCCTATCCACATGTCAAGGAATTGGCTGTGCACGGGTCCGAAAACCCCAACCTGATGCCTAAAGGCGCCATTACCGTCCGGTTCCACTCCATAGGCGGATGGGGTGCGATTACGACCGGAAAAAACCTTGCCATGACGCTCTTTGACCTCTTGGGCTATGACATCAAGGCAAATCCAAAATACGGCTCGGAGAAAAAAGGGCAGCCAACGACCTATTATTTGGCCGCGGCACCCGAACCCATCAACATCAACTGCGAGTATTTCTTCGTGGACGTGGTGCTTTCTCCCGACCCCAATGTATTCAAGCATACCAATGCCCTTGCCGGACTGATAAATGGCGGAACGTTCATCATCCAAAGTGAGCGAAAAACCGCCGACGAAGTTTGGGCGGATATCCCCAAGCATTACCAAAAACTGATCATCGAAAACAACATTCGGATATTCTACCTCGACGGATTTAAAATCGCCAGGGAGGAAGCCTCCGATCCTGAACTTCAATTGCGGATGCAGGGAATTGCTTTCCAAGGTGCATTCTTCGCGGCTTCACCTTTGATGGAAAAAGCGGGACTGACCGATGTGGCATTGTTAAAGGCCATCGAAGAGCAATTGCAACACAAATTCGGCAGCAAAGGGCAACGCGTGGTGGATGACAACATGCGTGTCGTGAAGCGGGGCTTTGACGAAGTCCATGAAATCAAAAACAAAGTGCTCGGTGCCCAAGCCGAAAAAACCAACGGCCACGCCACGCCGCCAATCCCGAGCATTCTCAAAACCACGCCCCAAAGTGAATCCAAACTGAGCGATATCCACCGGTTTTGGGAGCAAACAGGCAACTTCTACCTGACTGGCCAAGGCAACGACAACCTCACCGATCCATTTATCGGGCTGAGTGTGATCCCTGCCACGACTTCTCTCTTCAGGGATATGACGGGCATCCGCTTCGAGCATCCCGAGTGGGTCGCCAATAATTGTACCGCTTGCGGCAATTGCTACACGGTATGTCCCGATACGGCAATACCGGGCTTGGTAAGCGAGCTTTCGGATGTGTTGGACACGGTTTTGAAAAGGGTCAAAAGGAAACACGACAAACTCGAACACCTCCCCAAGACCGTCAAGCAACTCGAACCAAAAATCCGCTCGCTCTTCAAGGAGCCACTCAATGGCGCCACAGTCAACAATTTGATCAACGAGGCTGTCGACACCATGGTCGCCGAGGAACCAAAAGGGTCTTTGGTCTCCACAGAATTGGGCTGGTTCAGGGATGAGTTGGGCGATTTCCAATTTGCATTGACGAAGCCCTATTTCGACAACATCGAGAAAAAACAGCCCAACGGAGGCGGACTTTTCAGCATCACCGTCAATCCCACGACTTGCAAGGGATGTATGGAATGCGTGAAAGTCTGCAACGACGACGCCCTGCGTATTGTGAAGCAGACCGACCAATCCATCGCCAAGTTGCGGGAGGAATGGAGCCTGTGGAGTGATCTGCCCACGACTCCCAAGAAATTCCAACGCATCGACGATTTGGAAGAAAAAATCGGCCCCCTCGAAACGATCTTGCTGGACAAGAGTGCTTACCAGAGTTTTGCCAGCGGGGATGGTGCCTGTTTGGGATGTTCCGAAAAATCCGTCGTCCACCTTTTCCTTGCCACAGTGGATTCTCTGATGATGCCAAGAGTGGAAAAACACGTGGCTTATCTGGAAGACCTGATCGGAAAACTGGAAAAGCATATCCAAGTCAAGCTCATGAATACGGTCAACATCTTGGACACCAACATGATGGCCAAGATCGTTTCGGAAATGAAAGGCGGGGACCTGACCATGTCGGAGATTACCTCCCGTTTGGAATCTGAAAAAGGCTCCTCTCCGATCGACCAGGAATGGCTTACCGAAACCACCAGGGTCCTTGCCGGACTCAAACACTTGCTTTGGAAATATACCCAAGGCACCACCGGGAAAGGCCGCTCCCACATGGGCATGACCAATGCCACCGGCTGTACCTCCGTTTGGGGAAGTACTTATCCCTACAACCCGTATCCTTTCCCTTGGGCCAACCACCTCTTCCAGGACAGCACTTCAGTTGCCATGGGGATTTTCGAAGGACATATGGCCAAAATGGCCGACGGCTTCAAACTCATCCGAAAAGCCGAAATGGAGCTGAGCGGCAAGTACAACGCCCGCGACCAAAAGGAATTCTTCACCTATTTCAACTGGGAGCAATTCACTGACGAGGAGTGGAAACTCTGTCCTCCCGTAGTCGCTTTGGGTGGTGATGGGGCAATGTATGACATCGGCTTCCAGAACCTTTCCCGCATGATGGCTTCCGGCAAACCGATCAAAGTGCTGGTCGTGGATACCCAAGTTTATTCCAATACCGGTGGTCAGGCATGTACATCAGGCTTCATCGGGCAGGTATCCGACATGGCCCAATTCGGCAAAGTCTGGAAAGGAAAGCCCGAACCCAGAAAGGAAATCGGCTTGATCGGCATGGCACATCGCAACACCTACGTCATGCAAGGCACTTTGGCCAACACCAGCCACATGATCGAAGGATTTATCGATGGCCTGATGACCAAAAGACCAGCCTTGTTCAACCTGTACACCACCTGCCAACCCGAACACGGGGTCGGCGACGATATGGGCGTCAACCAAGCAAAAATGGTCGTTGAGTCCAGAGGCTATCCAATTTTCCGCTACAATCCAGACAAAGGTGTCACTCCCCAAGAGGCCTTTGACCTTTCCGGCAATCCGGCGATGGACAAAATCTGGCCGACCTACGAATTGAAATATCTGGAAAACGGCAGGCAAAAAACCATGGATGTTGCCATGACCTTTGCTGATTTCGCCTTGACGGAGGCCAGGTTTAGGAAGCATTTCAGAAAAGCCCCGAGGGATACCTGGAATGAAAACATGGTCGTTTTGGCGGATTTCCTTGAATTGCCCGAATCTGAAAGGGAAGGGAAATTCCCCTACATCTGGGCAGTGGACAGAAAGCAACTCCTCAGCCGTGTCTTGGTGTCCAAAACCATGGTCCAATCCTGCGAAGAGCGAAGGGATTTTTGGATCATGCTCAAAGCCATCGCCGGCGTCAAGGATCAAATCGCCGCTCCTAAAGAAGACCTGGAAAGCAAGATACGTGCAGAGGTAGTCGGAAAAATCGCCAAAGGCTTACTGAAACTCGCTGGCGAAGATGGTGCCGGAATCATGGATTTGGCTTTGGAAAATGCTCCTGAGAAAACAACAGATGCCGCTCCGGCAGCAAAAGGCGATGCCATGGCGCCCTGGTTGGAGACCGAGCAATGTACTTCCTGCGACGAATGCATCAAACTGAACCCCGCGATCTTCGCTTACAACACGGATAAAAAGGCCTTCATCAAAAATCCCAACGGAGGTCCATACACCGATTTGGTCAAGGCAGCGGAAAAATGCACCGCAGGCGTGATACATCCGGGTTTACCAGCCGATCGAAACTTCCCCGATGTGGATAAATGGATCAAGAGAGGGGAAAAATTCAACTGAGGCCGTGCTGACTTTCGCATCAAATACCTTCAAACATGGAGTCCATCCGCCCGAAAACAAGGATGAGACCAACAAGCTGCCTATCCGACAGTTTCCCTTCGCGCCTGTGATCATCCTGCCCATGACGCAGCATATCGGCAAGCCAGCCGTTCCCGTAGTCCGGGAAGGCCAAGAAGTGGCTAGGGGGCAATTGGTCGCCAAGGCGGACGGATACATGTCGGTGCCCATGCATGCGCCCGTATCCGGAACAGTCCGAAAGATCACCAATGTACCATTGATTGGCGGGCTGGTGTCGACAGGCATTTTCATCGAACCCTTTCCTTTTTCGGGACAGGAGGTCCTGGAAGGCGAGCCAATTTCACTTCACGCAAGTCCAGAAAAGATCCTCCAAGGTATTCAAGACGCAGGTATCGTTGGATTGGGTGGGGCGGCATTCCCCACGCACGTCAAGCTGAAAATCCCGGAAGGTAAAAATTGCGAATACCTGATCATCAATGGTATCGAATGCGAGCCCTACCTGACGACCGACCACCGTGTCATGCTGGAGCAGTCGGATGATATTTTCATCGGCATCAGGTATTTGCTCAAAGCGACATCCGCCAAGAAAGTGCTCATCGGCATTGAAGCCAACAAACAGGACGCAGCAGACCTGCTGAGTTCCAAAACCCCCATAGATCTTCCGATTCAAGTCAAAGTCGTCCCTGTCAAGTACCCCCAAGGTGCGGAAAAAATGCTTATCACGGCCCTTACGGGATTTGAAGTACCCTCAGGGGGATTACCGATTGATGTAGGCGCTGTCGTTGTCAATGTGGCGACCACCGCGGAAATCGGAAGATTGCTTCCCCACGGAAGGGGCATTCAGGAGCGTGTGGTAACCATCACCGGTCCTGGCATCAAAAAGAAAGGAAATAACCTTATTCCGATAGGAACACCCTTGCGCTATGTATTGGAGCAGGTCGGAGCGGTGGAAAATATCAGCGAAGTCTACATGGGCGGACCCATGATGGGCGTTTCCGCGTCCAATTTGGACATTTCGATCACCAAAGGAACTTCGGGGATCGTCGTCTTTGGCGATGATAACCTGAAAAAGATTGACAAAATCTATCCATGCATCAAGTGCGGTGCCTGTGTAGACGCATGCCCCATTTCCCTCAATCCCTCGCGTTTGGGTATTTTGGCCAAAAACGAGGCCTATGACCTGATGGCTGAGCAATACCATCTGTTGGATTGCTTTGAGTGCGGATCATGCTCTTACGTTTGCCCATCCAATATCCCGCTGGTACAATACTTCCGATTGGCAAAAGGAATCGTCAGAAAAAGAAAGGCCGCAAAACCCACCGTCCATGCTTAGCAAGACCCTCCATATCAGCAGTTCTCCCCATATCAACAAGGGCATCAGCACTGACACGATCATGCGAAACGTGGTCTATGCACTGCTGCCCATGGTCGTGTTTGCGGTCTATGCCTTTGGAACCAATGCCCTTTTCGTCATCCTTGCTTCTTTGGTCGCTTGTGTGGGCACCGAGCACTTGTTATGCGTTTGGTCAGGCAAGCCAAGCACAATCTCCGATGGATCGGCAGTGATTACGGGTTTACTGCTAGGGCTGACCCTGCCACCGATTTTCCCGATTTGGATGACCATCATTGGCGGCATTCTTTCAATCGCTTTGGGCAAATTTGTCTTTGGTGGCTTGGGCAGCAATCCATTCAATCCAGCTTTGGTCGGTCGGGCATTCCTGCAAGCCGCATTCCCCGTAGCGATTACGACTTGGTATCCTGCATTTTCCGAAGGAAGGTTCACCAACTTTTCGGGTTCCGTTTTTGCATTTCCGTTTTCCACTCCTATCGTGGACGGAATCACGGGAGCCACGCCCCTATCTGCTTTCAAATTTGACAAAGTGACGGCAGACAGCATGGACCTTGCTCTTGGCCTCGTCAGTGGTTCAATAGGCGAAACATCCGCATTGCTGATTGCCTTGGGAGGGATTTACCTCATCACCCGCAAGATGATGAACTGGCGCATTCCGGTTTCAATCTTGGGGACCGTGTTTGTCCTCAGTGGTATCCTTTTCCTCATCGACCCAAAACTCTATCCATCCCCATTCTTCATGCTCTTTTCAGGAGGCTTGATGCTCGGAGCGATGTTCATGGCCACAGACATGGTAGGCTCGCCAATCACGCCTTTGGGTGTAGTCATCTATGGGGTATTTATCGGCTTGTTGGTCGTGGTGATCAGGATTTGGGGAGGATTGCCGGAAGGTGTCATGTACGCGATCCTGCTCGGCAATGCCCTTTCTCCCCAAATAGACAACCTGATCAGACCGCGGATCTACGGCACCAAAAAAACCAAACCATGAGCCAACAACAAACCATATCGACACCGAGCACCGCAGATACCAGCAGCAAGAAAATGCTGACGGCTATGGTGGGTATTGGGGTGATCTGTGCCTTGTTGATTGTCTTGGTCTACGATGGGACCAAGGAAAGGATCGAGCAGCTACGGGCGGAAGCCTTGGAAAAAGCGGTATTCAGGGTTCTTCCGGGCGTCAGCAGTTCGCAGATGTTTGAATTGGGAGCCGATGGGGTATTCAAACCAGTAAACAAACCCGAGGGAAAAAACCCAATCGTCTTTGCAGGCTATAATGATACGGGCGAATTTTTGGGCGTTGCGATCGAAGGCAGCGGACAGGGATACGCAGACATCATTCGGATACTTTACGGTTACAGTCCAGAAACCCAAACCATCGTCGGCTTCTATGTTTTGGAAAGCAAGGAAACGCCCGGACTCGGAGACAAAATCGAAAAGGTAGACCATTTCCTGGCCAATTTCACCGAACTCTCAGCCAAGCTTACGGCTGACTTTTCGAAAATCGAAAACCAAATCATCCCGGTAAAACAAGGTGCAAAATCGAATCCATGGGAAGTAGAAGGCATCACAGGCGCCACGATCTCCTCGCGCGCCATTGGTAACATCATTGGCGAAAGCACCGCAACGATGGTTCCTTTAATTTTCGCCCAAAAAGAAAGTTTCAAGAAAAATCCTGACCAAAAATGAGCGCAGGCATCACCAAACATACCGAACCAAAAGCGGATCCCAGCAGCACCGATGAGTTCATCAAAGGGCTTTGGCGGGAAAATCCTGTGTTCGTACAGGTTGTGGGCATGTGCCCAACTTTGGCAGTTTCCAATTCAGCCCAAAATGCCCTTGCGATGGGCTTGGCGACCGCCTTTGTCCTCGTGATGTCCAACATCCTGGTTTCAGCCTTGCGCAATTTTATCCCTAAGGAAGTCAGGATCGCCTCGTTCATCCTGGTCATAGCGACTTTCGTGACGATCGTTGATTACGCCATTCAGGCGATCAGTGTGGATTTGCACAAGAACCTCGGGGCATTTATCGCCCTAATCGTAGTCAACTGCATTATCCTGAGCCGGGCCGAAGCTTTTGCTTCCAAAAACGGCATCGGCAAATCCATCCTCGACGCGATGGGCATGGGATTGGGCTTCGTATTTGCATTGTTTTGCCTTGGCGCGGTGCGGGAGATCCTAGGTAACGGGACGCTGTTTGGTATAGCCGTTTTGCCGGAATCCTTCGAAAAATGGATCATCATGATCCTGCCGGCAGGCGGATTCTTCACCTTGGCGGCTTGGCTGCTGCTGTTCAATTTCTTCAAACTCAAAAAGGCAAAAGCATGAATACCGAATCCTACTGGACCATATTGATCAACGCCAGCCTCGTCAACAACTTTGTTTTGGCATACTTTCTCGGTATTTGCCCTTTTCTGGGGGTTTCGGGAAAAATGGAAACCGCGTCCAAAATGGGCGGCGCAGTTACGTTTGTCATGCTCATCAGTTCGGTGTGTGCCTACGGAATACATGCCCTCTTGGTGGCGATCAATGCTCCATTTCTGGAATTGATCAGCTACATCGTCGTGATCGCCGCCACCGTGCAATTGGTCGAGATGTTTATCAAAAAAATGAGCCCTGCACTCTTCCGGGCATTGGGCATTTTCCTCCCCCTCATCACGACCAACTGTGCGATTTTGGGTTTGGCGCTTTTCCAGACTTCAAAGGGCTATGACCTGGGCCAAAGCTTGATCTTTGCCATCGGCGCGGGTTTGGGTTTCACGCTCGCCTTGGTATTGATGGCGGGAATCAGGGAGCAGTTGGAATATGCGGAAGTGCCAGACGTGGTCAAGGGAACTGCCCTCACACTGTTGGCAGCAGGATTGCTCTCGCTCACGTTTATGGGATTTTCGGGCTTGGGATAAAAGGGAAAACCATGGAAAACATTTGGACATATCTCCTCGCCATCATCGCCGTCATCGGCATCATGCTGCTGTGGGTTTGGGTACAATCCCAATGGCGGGAGACCTTTTCGGAAAACATCTCTGATCCCGATGTCCTTGCCGAGCGAAGAAGCTGCGGCAACTGCGGATGCACCAAAGTGTGCAACAAGAAACAATCAAATCAAGCATCCATCCACCAAAAAACGATATAGCCATGTCTTACCTATCTGATCTTGATACCAGCAAACAATACAAGGCCAAGGTGAAAAAAACCAAAAGGCTCACCCCGACCAATGTGGAAGAAATCCGCGAAATCCAACTGGAGATCAACAGTCCCGAATTTAAGGTCGAGGTGGACCAAAGTTTTGGGGTACTGGTTTACCACAAAAGCGACTTCGGCAACACCTACCACCACCGCCTCTACAGCGTGGCGGATATTCCAGAACATTCGACGGGAAAATCGCTCATCACGATGCTTGTAAAGCGCTGCTTTTATGTAGATGATTTCAGCGGGGAAATGTATCCGGGCATCGGTTCCAACTACCTCTGCGACCGGCACGAAGGCGATGAAATCACCGTTACGGGACCGTTTGAATTGCCATTCAAAGTGCCGGACGACAAAAACGCCAACATGATACTCATCGGAATGGGTACGGGAATCGCGCCCTTCCGCGCCTTTATCAAGCATGTCTACAGCCAAGAGAAAGAATGGAAAGGAAAAATCCGCCTGTTTTACGGAGCAAAAAGCGGTCTTGAATTGCTTTACCTGAATGACAAGGACGGCGACCTGACCAACTATTATGACAAAGGAACCTTTGAGGCCTTTCATGCCCTCAGCGCGCGGCCTCATTGGCAGGATCCAATTTTGTTGGACCAAGCCATCGAGCAGCGTGCGGAGGAAATCCTCGAGATGCTGGGTTCAGCCAACACCTATATCTACATCGCCGGCTACGAAAAGGTCAAAGAAAAACTCAACAAGGCCTTCATCAGTATCCTTGGCTCCAAGGAAAAATGGGAAAACCGTAAAGCAGAGCTGATTGCAGGGAAGAAATGGGCGGAGGTGATTTATTAGACTTGAGACATGAAACGCAAGATATAAGACGTGAGATGTGAGATTTGAGACACGTCATTGCGAGGAGCGACGGAAATGATTTAAAGAACAGAGAAAGCTTTGCCGCGACGAAGCAATCTCTTTCAATCGATCGGCTGTGCTTCTTCTCCAGAAGCAGTACGCCACATAAATCAGCACCAATCCTGCTTTCGAAAAAGCGGGATAACCTCGAGTACCGAATAACCAATAACTAATAACAAGTCAACTAAATCCACGCCATGACCATCATCACCGCATTATTGGCACTTGGGGGCTTGACCCTACTCTTGGCGCTGATGCTCATCCTCGCCAACAAGAAGCTCTACGTCTACGAAGACCCGAGGATCGACGTCGTCGAGAGCATGCTTCCCCATGCCAACTGCGGTGCCTGTGGATATCCGGGTTGCAGACCCTTTGCAGAGGCCTTGGTCAAAGGTGATATGAGTCCTGCCAAATGCACGGTCAACAGCGAAGACGGCAGGCAGGCCATTGCCGCTTACCTGGGCGTCGATGCGGGTGCAGAGGAAAAGCGGGTCGCCCGGCTCGCCTGTGCCGGCGGCTTCAACGTGGCCATCAACCGCGCCAAATATGCGGGCATTTCCTCCTGCAGGGGCGAGGCACTGATTTCGGGTGGGGGAAAAGGCTGTTCTTGGGGCTGTCTCGGACATGGCGACTGCGAAAAAGTCTGTGATTTTGATGCCATCACCATGAACGCCTTCGGAATCCCCGTGGTGGACGAAGCGAAGTGTACCGCCTGCGGGGACTGCGTGGAAGTGTGTCCCAAAGATCTTTTTTCAATCCATCCTGTCAGTCACCGCCTTTGGGTAGCCTGCAAAAGTCTGGAAGCGGGGGATGCCGTTTTGGAAGATTGCGAAGTGGGCTGTACCGCCTGCGGCAAATGCGCCATGGATGCCCCCAACCTGATCTCCATGGTCCAAAACCTTCCACTCATCGACTATTCCAAAAACCACCAAACCAAAACGCCTATCCAACGCTGCCCTACCGGTGCCATCGTATGGCTGGAATCGGACGGCAACGTCACCAAAGGCCCCGAAAGTAAAAAGATCATCCGAAAGGGAAGGCTGCGGGTTGGGGAGAGTTGAGGCAAAAGGAATAATTGTGGCAGGTTTTTCGGAATGAAAAAAGTTGATTCCTCGAATACCGACAAGCGATGGCTGCCTGTCCAAATATCACTTCATTTCGGAAACTACATCGTGTATTGTATCCCGCCTGCTGATTTCACCGATTTGCTCTTCGAGGTGAACCTTTCTCAGAATATCCCTCACTTCAGAATGTGCCCCAACAACCCGAAGTGTTTTCTTGGTCTCCTTCAGCTTTTCGGCAATCTTGAAGAATGTTTTCGCCCCAGTGACATCGACAAAAGGCGCTGAGCTCAGATCGACGATCACCGTCTTTATGGAGGGATCGGCGCTGAGATCCAAGACTCGGTTCTCGACAAATTCCGCATTGTAATAGAGAATACTGGAATCCACCCTCAGAATCTTGATTCCTGGAATCTCCACATTTGTTGGGTTCCTTTCAATGTTAGAATAAACCTCCGTGCCAGGAATCATACCCAAAACAGGAATCTTGGGATTTTTCGATTTCACGATCATTGCCAGGATTGAAAAAATCGCCGAAATAAGCACCCCTTTCAATATTCCGAAAAGCAACACACAACCCAAGGCCACCATGGCAATCCAAAACTCACTTTTCTTGATTCCATAGATCTCCTTGAGCGCTTTGATTTTGATCAATCCCAAAACAGCATCCAGCACTACCGCTGCCAATAAGACTTCCGGGAGATTCTTCAACAGGTCAGTCAAAAATAAGAGTATCAATATCAATACCACAGAGCAAATGATCAGCGACATCGGTGTTTTTGCACCGGCCTTGTCATTGACAGTGGATTGGGAAAGCCCGCCGGCGACGGGATAGGCCCCGGTGAGGCTAGTGGCCAGATTGGCCATTCCCAACGACAGCAGTTCTTGCTGCGGATCAATTTGGTAGTTGTTCTTTTCGGCAAATGTGCGCGCGACGGATACCGTCTCGACATATCCCATCAAGAAACAGCCAAGTGCAAGTCCAAAAATCCCATCGACATCCGAAAAACGCAGACTCGGCCTCTTGATTTCAGGCAAACCTGAGGGTACCTCGCCCGCCATTTGGAAGCCATATTCAGCTAATGGATAAAAGGCAAAAACCAACAAAGTCCCGATTACGACTAGCAAGGAAATCGGTCGACCCGGAAAAAACCGATGCCCCAAACGAAGTAGCGAAAATGCAATCACTCCGAAAATCAGCACGGTCAGGTTTGTTTCACCCAAATTGGGGATCAAGTTATACATGCGGACAAAGAAGTTGCTTCCTTCCGCATGAAGGGAAAACAATTTGGGTAGTTGGGTAGAAATGATCGACAAAGCCGCACCCGCTTTGAATCCGAGTAGGATATTTTCACTGATGAAACTCATCAGGGAACTTAACTTGAAGAAATATGCCAAAATCGAGATTACAAAAATTGCGAAAGCAGTCAAGGAAGCGATGGCAATAGCCCGCTCCAAATCCCCGCCAGAAAGCACGGCTACTGAGGCCCCCACCATGAGCGAGATGGCGGAAGTTGGGCCGACGGCAATCTGACGTCCGGTGGTAAACAAGGCAAACAACAAGCCTCCGGCAATGCAGCAATAAATCCCTACTTCGGAGGGCAAACCAGCGAGATGGGCATAGGCCATCGATTCGGGAAGTACAAATGAGGCAAGCGTGACTCCGGCAATCAAATCAAACCGAAAGGCACCCCAATTGTATTGGGGAATCCATTGAATGATGCGGAAAACGTTGCTAACGGATAGGTTGATATTCAATTTCTAACATCCTTGGGCCAAAAGAAAGATAAGCATTTTTCACCATCCGGCATGAAATCCATTTGCAAAATCCACTCTTCATTTGAAACCTATCCGAACCCCTGAGATCTCCACTTTACGCTCTTTTGCAAACCTTCATTTCACCTTCTACAAATGATATCGGCATACCAAACCATCCAAGGTGATAATGGGATTTCTCATACCCTATGCAAGCAGAAAAAACAGCGAAGGGTAGCTTACTACCGTTCTCTGTACTTCTCAAACCAACTCAATATCGCTGCGCTTTTGCTCATCAACATGCTCGGACGGTCAACGAGGCCGTGGGAAGCATTGGGGATGCGGACCATGGCGGATTCGACTTTTTGGAGCTTGAGCGCCGCGTAGTACTGCTCGGTCTCGGACATCGGTGTGCGGAAATCCTGTTCGCCCGTGAGCAGCATCGTCGGTGTTTTTACATTTCCAACCAGTGAAATCGGCGACCTCCTGTGGTAATGCTCCAAGTCCTCCCAGGGATTGGATCCAAACCAATACTTGGTGAAAAAGACCGGGTTGTCGGCATGCAAGACGAAGCTGTACCAATTGATCACCGGTTTGGCAACCACGGCCGCCTTGAATCGGTCAGTCTTGCCGATGATCCAAGCGGTCAATACGCCCCCACCGGAACCTCCAGTTACAAACAGATTTTTGGAATCGATATATCCTTTGGCAATCACTGCGTCCACTCCCGACATCAGGTCCTCATAGTCATGGTTGGGATAGTCATGGTGGATCGCATTGCCAAATTCCTGTCCATAACCCGTACTGCCCCTCGGATTGGTGTAGAGGACTACATAACCCGCCGCGGCATACGCTTGTATTTCATATGCAAAAGAGGCCCCATACATCGCAAACGGACCACCGTGGATCTCGAGGATCAGTGGATATTTTTTGGCGGGGTCAAAATCCGGCGGCGTTACCACCCAGCCTTGCACCCGTTTCCCGTCAAAGCTCGAATTCCACCAAATCTCCTCGGTTTTCCCTATTTTACGATAGGAGAAAACATCGTCATTGACCGCGGTCAGGCGTTTGGTTTCCCCGTTTTGCCACACGGCCAAATCGGCAGGATGGTCTGGACTTCCCAATGTATAGGCAAATACATTGTTGGCGGAAACCGTAAACGTACCTGCATTGTAAGGCCTACCCAAATCGAGTCCCCCCAACTTTTCTGTAACGGTCCGGATCTTCCCCGTGAGGGCCACATGGCCTATTTTGGTATCGCCGAATTCATCATATTGGAAATAAATCCCCTTGCCGTTGGCTTCCCATTGTGGGTTGGATGCGTCGCGATCGAGGTCGGCGCTGAGATTTTTTACTCCCGAGCCATCCAGGTTCATCACGTACAGATTGGTTACCTGATAGCCTTGGAAGCTGTCGTCGCTGCCCGTGAATGCAATCATTTTCCCATCGGGTGAAAGCGAGGGCTCCGAATCTGGACCAAATCGGCTGGTCAGCGCCCTGATGCTGCCGTCGGAAAGCTGGAGCTGGTAAATCTCAGAATTTGCAGGTTCAAAGTCCTTGTTCTCGTGGAGATTGGCGGAGAAGAAGAGGCTTTTTCCATCTCTTGACCAAATCGGAGTACCGTAGTCGTTTTCGTCGAAAGTCAGTTGCCTCGCCGTACCTCCCGCCAGCCCGATGGTGAAAATCTGCCGATGGCCCGGTTTGACATAGCCGGCACCATCCCGCCGATAGACCATTTCATCGATATAAATCGGGGCATCATTCCAAGTGGCGCCCGCGGGTTTGGAAGGCAGTTTGAGAGGTGAGTTTTTTTGTGATGGGACAAACTGGGTGAATGCAAGTGTCTGATTGTCATAAGACCAAGAAACCGCACCTGGAGGAAATGCTGAGTTTGTCAACGCGATGGACGTATTGGTGTCAAAATGATGCACAAACAACTTCATTTTCTTGTCCTGCTGATTGGACAGAAAGGCCACCTTGCTCCCATCGTGTGACCAGCGCGGCGCCAGGTCCCGCTGATTTCCTTGGGTGAGGGGACGGTTTTGGGTTCCGTTGGTATTGATGATCCAAAGGTTCGAATAATCCTGATCGGTCATGACATCCTTGAAGTTGCGCACATAGACGATCTTGGTACCGTCGGGGGAAACCTGCGGATCCGAGATATACTCCAGATCGAACAAGTCCATCAGTTCCATATTGGACTTTTGCTGCGCGAAAACAGGAATTGCGATCAGCAAGTAGAGCGCAATAACGAAAAGGGAAAGGTTTTTCATATACCGGTGGTTGGGTTCTAGGACTGTTATAGACCAATAAGAAGCATTAATGCCAGTCATAAGTTAAGGAACCAAATCCGAACCACAAACTCCAAAAGTCAACGTTCTAACTATCCCATTTCCAAAATCAGGATTTTATGTTGATTTTGAGAATCAATTGATCCAAACCGTCCAAAACCCATCAGCCATGCCTTACCGAATCATCCCTTCCTTTGCGGCTTTGATGCTTTTGTTTGTACTGTTTTTCAGCGGCCTTTTTCATTCCCATGCGCAGGTTTCTCCATTCGAAAAGGGATTTTCGGAAGCTGGAGAAAAGGGATTTTCGGGTGTCATTCTGATTGCGGAAAACGGCAAAATCGTATTCGAAAAAGCGGTAGGCTATCGCTCATTCGAAACCAACACCCCGCTGCTGAGCACGGATATCTTTGAATTGGCTTCTGTTTCCAAGCAGTTCACTGCCATGATGGTCATGATGTGCGCCGAAAAAGGGCTTTTGGGCTATGATGATTTGGCGGAAAAGTACCTCGACATTCCCTACAAAGGCATCAGTATCCGGCAACTGCTGAGTCATACCAATGGACTTCCCGACTATCAGGCAGTAATGGACCAGCATTGGGACAAAACCAAAGTGGCCAGCAATGCTGATATCTTGGAATACCTGCGTCGCTACCAGCCGCCGATGCTCGCCAAGCCCGGGGAGAAATACGAATACAGCAACACGGGCTATGTCTTTCTGGCGAGTATCGTAGAGAAAGTGACCGGAAAGGATTTCATCGAACTCTCAAGAGCGTGGATTTTCCATCCTTTAGGTATGAAAAACACCGATATCAGAACGTTATCCGAAAAAGCCGCCGTGCCCAATTTTGCCGCAGGCCATCTGAAAGACGATAGCGGCAGATACGTCAATGCCAACAGATTCCATGCATCGGATTATACCGTGTGGTTGGGAAACCGCAAAGGCCCCGGTCGTATCAGCAGTACGGCGCAAGACCTCCTCAAATGGGACCAAGCGCTTTACAACGAAAAATTGGTCAGCAAGGCAACTTTAGAAGCAGCCTTCTCTCCCACCCGACTCAATGACGGCAGCTTCAGCAATTACGGATTCGGCTGGGAAATCCAACAAGACCCGAAATTGGGGAAAATCGTGCTGCACACGGGCGACAACCCCGGCTACAAGACTATTATCGTCCGCTTGATCGAGCAAAATAAGACACTGATCCTGTTGAATAACAATGCGCATGAGCATATGCAGGACTTGGTAAATCTCCAACTTGGCATTCTTGCGAAAAACTAGCCAAATTGTAAATCGCATTGGCGACGGCAACGTGGCATTTTGGATTTTCTCAAATAGGCAAAAAGGTCGGCAATTGAATCAAAAAAAAACGCCGGGGATACCGGCGTTTTCATTGTGGTCATAGAGTTAAAAAATTGATTTAGATCGCTAAACCGCTCGAAATTTAACAATACTTTTTTGGAATATTTACATTAAACTCAATAAACCTTGGCCTAATTTACCGCATAAACAATAGGTGAATCATAAAAAAACAAAATCTCCAAAAACCTTTTTGCGAGTGTCTTGGTTTTCAAATGCATGAAGTTCGAATGATATGAATATTCGTTTTGCAAAAGTCCTTTTGATCCTCGTTTTCATCGGTGTGGTGCCCATATCCTGCATGAAAAACTGTGACGGACCCTGTGGATGTGAACCTGTTTTTGCAGAAAGATTCTATTCAGCGAATTCATTTTCGATCGAGACCCTCTATAGAACAGACAGAAACCGCCCCATCGAACCGAATCGCTTCTACTTCCACGAAGGATTGTTCAAAGCCATCTGGGTTTCGCTACTGATAGAAATCAGCGATGCAATTGAAAAACCCAAAACGGGAGGACTATTCCCGGCAGCATATGCCTGCAGTCCGGCTAACTCCTTTTCGAGCGAAACACTGCGCGGTCTGCGGATCATCAACAAATCCCCTGTCACGCTCAACAATCAAGTATCTTTTGCAGCTGGCGAAACCATCAACGCGCATTTTGTCCTGACACAGAATTTCCAGCAGGAATTGCAGATATCGGATTTCATCGCACGTAATCACCGTTTTCAAAAAGACGAACGGATTTACATCAAATGCAAGACAAAGCCGGATCAGCCCACGCAACTTTTGGTCGATATTGAGGTAGAACTTGATAATGGAAGATTGTTTACCTTTTCAAACGAGACCATGAAGATCGCGCCGAATTGATAGGCTAGGTACTTCAAATCCCCTTGCGCATATCATCAGGAGACTTTTCTTCAAAGTGAATTTCCTCAAAAAGAACTTCAATACCTTCACCCATCGGGGACTGGGAACTGATGCCCAAATGGACCTTTGTAGGGAAGTCG
The DNA here is from genome assembly GCF_000330725.2 of Mariniradius saccharolyticus AK6. GTDB lineage: Bacteria > Bacteroidota > Bacteroidia > Cytophagales > Cyclobacteriaceae > Mariniradius > Mariniradius saccharolyticus. The sequence continues at coordinate 102,113 of NZ_AMZY02000001.1, forward strand.
TTTTTATATATCCGTAACAGCTGCCACTGCTGCTCGTCGAGTGAGTAGTAAAACCCAATTGACTCGACATTTGATGCGATTTTCATGTACACCGACGGTTGGGGAATGATCTCATGGTTGGCGTCGTCCGAAGTATCCACCGTCCTGACAGTGACCATACGGGTGGCCCCGCGTTCGTCCATTTCGAAAGCAAACTTTTGCCAATGCATATCATGCTCGTAAATGTAAAGTGCCCCGGCGTCGTACATCTTTCCAAAGGTGGGGCTCACTTTTACCGAAAAAGAAAAAGGTTTGGTATTGTCGATTTCCCGGGCCAAAATCGGCGCATTCCCATACCGTGTCTTGCCGTCGGCAGCATTAAAGAAATCTGTCTTAGGGCCGCTTTTGAATACGATTTTCCCGAGTTGATCGGTGCTCACGGCATCGCAGGCGCCATTGAGGCTGTGGCTGAAGGTAAAGGCGTTGAGGGTCAAATTACAGGGCTCCATATTTAGGGTGTTTCTTTCACAGGCTGTCAGCAACCATAACAATGCAAACAAGATTCTCAGGGATCTAATCATGGACGGGAGTATTGTAACTGCAATTTAGCCGTTCTCAAGTTAAATCGGAAAAGGTCCTGCAGGGAACTCCAGACAGGGAATTGGTCCTCTGTAGAGACCTTCGCAACCAGGCACATGCGACAGTGATGCTAAGATTACCCGAAACCGGAAACCTCAAAACTGATTCGCTACGACATCAACACAGATGTCATCGTCAGCGAACCTCCAACCAAGCGGTCGTTGAAAATTGAAACCTGATCCGCGCTTCCTTGCATACCGAGAATGTACAGCAAAGGATTGTAATGGTCGGGAGTCGGGATTGCCAATCGTCCCGCATTTCCCATTTTTTCCAGATCCAGCAAATCTTCGTGCCGCTTATCCGCAATCCTTGCTTTGAAAAACGCATTCATCTCAATCGCCCAATCATAGCCAAATCCCGGCTGCGCCAATTTATCCCAAGCCACCATGCGAAGGTTGTGCACCATATTGCCACTGCCAATCACCAGGACGCCTTTTCTCCGCAATATTCCCAACTGCCTGCCTAATTCATAATGAAAGGCAGGCGACTGATGATAATCAATGCTCAGCTGAAGCACGGGAATCCGCGCATCCGGATACATATGGCGCACTACAGTCCAAGCCCCATGGTCAAGGCCCCATTCATGGTCTGTATGGATGGACGGATTGGAAAAATGTTCCTGCATCCAATTTGCCAATGTCGGTTCTCCCGGCGCAGGATATTGCACCTCGTGGAGGGCTTTGGGAAATCCCCCAAAATCATGGATCGTCTCCGGAAAATCCATGGCGGTGACATGTGTGCCCCGGGTAAGCCAGTGTGCCGAGACCACCAAAATGGCCTTTGGTCGGGGAAGTGTCTTACCCAATTGCTGCCACTGCAGCGAAAACTCGTTGTTTTCGATCCCGTTCATCGGTGAGCCATGTCCGACAAACAGCGTCGGCATCAAATCTTGACTCAGCTGATCGAGCGACCAATTGTAAAGGGAATGGAGTGAATTTGCCATATACAGGATTTGAACAAGGAATCTGAAAATTTCAATCCCTGGTTCAACAGATTTTTTTCAAGGATATCCAAATGACCGCAAATGCCAATTTCCCTCCTTACAACGGACCCTTGAACACGATTTATTCGGAGTAATCTAAGCGGGTCTTTTGGGGACGGTTCACTAAATTTGAGCAGGTTTTTTGGGATTGTTTTTCTAGATGAAAATGGAACTTCAACTGCTCGTCGACAAAGACTGCCAATTGCAAAAGTTCCCCGGAAAGGGAGGCTGGACTTTCCTTTTGTTTCCCGAACTACTGGTAGAGAAGAAAACCCCCTTTGGTATGCGCAAAGTCAGCGGACAGATCGATTCCTATGAGTTTGCTGAAATGACCCTCATGCCTTTTGGCAAAGGGGTGCTTTTCCTTCCCGTGAAATCAGAAATCCGCAAAAAAATAGGAAAAGGAGAAGGTGACTGGGTACGTGTCAGGCTCTTCACCGAGGCGATCGAGGAAACTGAGGATGAATTGATGACTTGCCTGAAAGACGCGCCGCTGGCACTTGAAAGGTTCCTGCAGCTTCCCGAAGAGGAACGCGAAATGCACATCCAATCCATCAACGATCTGAAAATCCAAGATCGGAAAGTGGAGAAAATTGTTAGGCTGATCGAGCAGTTGGAGCGGAATCTGTAGCCTTTTAACCAAGGACTATTCAGTACCCACTCCTGAAATCCCCTCCTATACTCAGAAAACCAATTCCTGCCTGACCTCCACCACCCCGAATGTGCGTTCGGGTGCTTTGGTATCGAGTTCATAAAATCCAGTCGGAGTCATATTGGTAAAGTACTTGTAATCCTTGGCCAAATGCTGGTAATCATGGTATCCGCATGCCAAGGCAATTGTAAGCCAGTCCAAATGCGGGTGGGCATTTTTCATAAAAAAGGCCCGCTCAAACCGTACCACTTTGTCAAAAAGTTTGGGACCAACTCCAGTCCTTTCCACAAATCTCCTCAAAAATTGCCGGCTACTGAGGCAGGAATCGGAAGCAAGTGTGTCTATCGAAAGTGGCCTTTTCTGGTTCAAAATCGCCGCCCCCACCTTGTCTATTCCCTGCAATCCGAATTTTGAGTTTTTGACCAACCGATTCAAAAATGCTTCTGCCAGACCAATCACCGCCTCGACTTCATCGGAATTACACATTTGCTCGTGAACCGTCCTGATTTCCTTGCCCCAAATGGCCTCGGCGTCTATGAACGTATTGGTGAGTTCAAAGGCGGGAATCCCTGTCAGTAGGTACAAGGTACTTGGTTGAAGGACTATTTGCAAACACCAAAAATCATTGCCCGTATGTCGGTTGGTTACCAGGGTGTGAAGTCCATTGATGGTGCAGCGATAATGGCTCAGCACATCTGCGCTTCCGTGGATGTTGACTTTTTGGACATTTCTCAAGAAGAATAAAAGGCAAATTTCGGGTCGGGGACAATACACCTTTGCAGGAATTGATGCCCTCGACCCAAACTCAAACCTAATGATCTGGTGTTTTCTCACGTATTCCCGCAGATGCGGGCTTGGCAAAAAATCCTTGAGAATCATGTTGTCTTATCTTAAAGTCAATGGAGGTCCGACATTTTTAATTCCATGGTCCAGTGAAATTTTTTGTGCCTCCTCCGCGGTTGGTGCCCTGCCAAGGTCATGCATGGTTTGGAAAAACTCTTCCATCATGAATGCAGGCTGGAGCAAATAGACCAATTTGCCCCGGTCTGAAGTTTGGATCCAGGTGTGGGGAATGTTTCTCGGCAGGAAAATCGTGTCACCCGACCCAAGTTCATGAAACTCCTCACCCAATTGGAACAGAAACGTTCCTTCCACCACGTAGAAAACCTCATCCTGTTCCAGATGAACATGGAGCGCAGGACCGGTTTTCTCCATTCCAATATACTCAAATACCGACAACTGTCCCAAGGTATCCTTGGAGGAAATTTTGAGATCGTTGGGATTGACACCTTTAAACGGCGTATGCTTGCCGTGCCTTGCTTCGCCTGCCTTCACCAAAAAGCCTTCATTTCCCTCGGTCTTCCCGATTGGAAATGCCATCAGATCTGAGCCAAATGCCGTCAGCGCAGCGGAGGTTAAGAGAAATTTTCTTCGTTTCATGGTTTACGTTGAGTAGGTTGCTATACAAAAATACCATGGCCCAAAATCCGTCTAGTGGTAAAAATCGGACATTGTTTTCTTCCCTTCCGACTTGCTAACGAACTTCGGAGAATTACGATTTTGGTTCAAATGGTAGTTTATACCCAAAAAAATCGTACCTTTGTCTCACTTTGTTAAAAGTCCGGTCCGTTGTAGGCCGCTTTTCCTTCTACTTTCCGACCCTTAAGAACGTACAACATCTTGGTCGGCCCCACTTCAAAATGGCATTTAAAAATCTCGGAATCATTGATCCCATCCTTCAGGCATTGGCCCAGGAAGGATACACTACACCCACGCCCATTCAGCAACAGGCAATCCCAATCGTCCTTCAGGGCAGGGACCTCTTGGGCTGCGCACAAACAGGCACAGGAAAAACGGCCGCATTCGCGATCCCGATTATCCAGCATTTGGCGGAAAAGAAACAGCACCGTCCAGGCATCAAAGCTCTGATACTTACCCCGACCCGCGAATTGGCAATCCAAATCGACGAAAGCTTCGCCGCCTATGGCCGGTTTGCCAAAATCAGCCACACGGTGATCTTCGGCGGTGTTTCCCAACTTCACCAAGTCAATGCCCTCAAGCGGGGCGTGGACGTATTGGTGGCTACCCCCGGCAGATTGCTTGACCTGATCGGACAGAAATACATCGACCTCAGCAAACTGGAGATTTTCGTCTTGGACGAAGCAGACCGCATGCTCGACATGGGATTTATCCATGATGTCAAAAAGGTCATCGCCTTGTTGCCTTCAAAAAGGCAAACCTTGTTCTTCTCGGCAACGATGCCCCCGGAAATCCAAAAACTGGCTGATAGCCTTTTGACCCATCCGGCATTGGTGGAAGTGACGCCACCGTCCTCCACCGTGGACAAAATAGAGCAGCGGCTGTACTATACCAACAAAGGGGATAAACCGGCGCTCTTGCTATATCTTTTGCAGGAGAAAAAAATCGGATCCGCACTTGTCTTTACACGGACCAAGCATGGTGCCGACAAAGTCGTCAAGCTACTCCAACGTGAAAAGGTCAAATGCGCAGCCATCCATGGCAACAAAAGCCAAAACAACCGCCAAAACGCGCTCAATGACTTCAAAAGCGGCAAGCTGCAGGTGTTGGTAGCGACGGATATCGCAGCCCGCGGGATCGATATCGACGAACTAGCCAATGTCTTCAATTATGACCTGCCCAATATTCCCGAAACGTATGTGCACCGCATTGGCCGCACGGGACGCGCTGGAAATTCGGGCTTGGCCATGTCCTTTGTGGATGGCGAAACATTGAAGGAACTCAAGGATATAGAAAAGTTGATCGGCAAAAAAATCCCCGTGATAGAAGACCATCCTTTTCCGTTTACCGGAGTGGTACCGGAACCAACTCCTGCAAAACCAGCCCAGAAACCGGCAAGTCAATCCGGAAACAGATCATCTGACAAAAACCGCAAAAATCGCTGGAGACGGTAATTTCTCCGTTTTTACAATACAATCACAACAAGGGCTCCAATACCAAAAACCGGCTTATTGGAGCCCTTGCTTCATTTTATCGGAATTCATAGTCAACTCCCCGCACCTGGGTCAGCAGCGTAGCGGGTGCGTCCAATGCCTTAGCGGCTCCCCTTGGCCTCGGCGTCACCGGCGAATTGGCCTTCAGGTAGTTGACCATCACCTGATGAAGCGTGTAGGACGTGTTTTGGGTGTTTTTCACATTGCGCATCCGGCAGACCATATCCGCAGGGTCTCCGTCCCGCTCGCAGGCCGCGATGGAGTACACTTTGTCATCGCTGATTGCCTGACCGCCGACGGTGATGGATTTCACCCGCTTACCTTCCTCGCCATACGCATAGAATTCTACCTCCATGCCTTTGAACTTGGTCACCCAACCCCCAAAACGCTTGGAGGCATCTTCTGCGAATACGTTGTTGAGTTCGCGTTCGAGCCAGGTTTTGATTTGGGCACCCGTGACTTCTCCTGTTCGCACGACCGAATCCACCGGCAGCATGTCAAAAATAAAGCCTTTGGTTATTGGAATATTTCCGGTACCGTCGGGTGTGGCTCTGGGCGGACAGAACCTAAAACCATTAGACAGGATGATATCAATGTTTGGCAACTGCCAATCCAAGGCATCCAACACCATCGTATCGATCGGATTTTCGATCACAAAATATCTATAGAGCGGAATTGTCGAATGACCTACCACTTCGTTGATTTCGGATAAAAACGGCGCTTCAGCTTGTTGTACCAAATCCCGCATTTCCTTCGAGGGTTTCGTTTTGTTCGCATCTACTTCCAAAAGGCTATAGCGCTCCCCTACCACTTTTCCACCTTCGAAAGTCAATTCCAATTTCCCCACAAAAGATCCAAAAGCCCCTGGTTGCACGACTTTGGCATATCTGCATTGGATCGGAACACGCACACGCTCGTGGGTATCGGCACCAAAGATATAATCCACCCCTTCGCATTCCGGAAGGTTTGCCAAATGTATCTCCTGCGAAAGGCCCGTATGGGAAAGTACGGCGACAAATGCACACTTTTCCTGGTTGCGGAGGACTTCGACGTAATGCTTGAGGTTGTATTCCGGTTTGGTGAAAATGATCCCTTTGCTGTAGTTCGGGGATTGACGCTGTGGGATCAAATGGTCATTGTAGCCAAGAAATCCAATTTTGACGCCATTGACGTGCCAAATGTAGTAGGGAGGAAAAATCAGCTCGCCTTTTTCCCCATTGCCGAGGTCATGGTACATATTGGCGCATACTTTTGGTGCATACAGCGATCCCATCAGGGACTGCATGGCTGGCTTATAATAGATCACTTCCCAGTTACCCGGAAGATATAGGTCGTAGTCGAGGGCATTCAAAATCGGCACAAAAGCTTCTCCTTCGGTTTTGACCGAAAGCATGGAACCCTGGAACATATCGCCAGTATCGACCAGAAAAGAATGTTGATACTTTGCCCTTTCCTTTTCCAAAAAAGCGGCCATTTCAGCGTATCCGCCTGTTTTCCTAAAGACGGTCTTTCCGTTTTCCCAAAAGAGCTCATCATGGGGATGCAACTGACAATGCACATCGGTAGTCTGAAACAGTCCGACAGTAAACCTTTCTGGCTTACCTGTCTGTTCCTCCGAATGCCCAACTGCATTGGCCAAGCCGCTCAATGGAAGCAAGCCGGAACCTGCACCGAGTGCGGTGATTTTCTTGAGGAAGTCTCTTTTGGATGGATTCATTTTGGGTTTGGATAAAGTTTGGTGAGATGAAACCTATATGTTCGTGCAAAGCATGGACTTAGGCAAATTAATTGAACGGGATAAAATTGCAGATTTCCTATCCCATATTTTGTGACAAGCGTTACACGCGGGCCTTCCCTGAATGAGAAAAGACTGCCCCATCACCTTTTTCCTGCAACCCTTAACGACAATACCATTTTACACCGCCAGTCAGTATATTTGGTTAAAGTTGAAACCCTAAAACCATCTTTTGAAATCCTTGTATATGAAATCCATCCAATCGAAAACATTTTTAGCGCTGGCCTTTTCCCTGCTATTCGTCCTCCAATCCATTTCACAGACCCTTGACAATTCACTTCTCTGGCGGATCAGCGGAAATGGCTTGAAACAGGATTCCTACCTGTTTGGCACAATCCACATCATCTGTGAGGAGCAGTTCTGGATGGAACCAAAAATCGAAAAAGCCCTCGAATCCGCCCAAGTCCTTGCATTGGAAATCGACATGACCGACCCGAACCTGATGGCCGAAATGCAGCAGCTCTCCATTAATCCCGGTTTCAAGAATATCAAAGGCGAATTCACGGATGAGCAGGCGGCCGCGCTGAGTGGATTTTTGACCCAGCACTATGGGGCAGGACTGGACCAATTGGGCATTCTGAAGCCTTTTGTATTGTCCTCTATGGTGATGATCAAAATGCTTCCCTGCGAGCAGCAGAGCAGTTACGAGACTTTTTTCACCGAAAAAGCAAAATCCCAAGGAAAGAAAGTGATCGGCCTCGAGACAGCCGCCTTCCAAATTGGCATGTTTGACCAAATCCCGCAAAAGATCCAAATCGAAGATCTAGCAGAAATGGTAACGGAAAAGGACGCGCTTGCCGAACTCAACCAACTCGTCGAAACCTATCTTTCGCAAGACCTTGACAAAATGTATCAGATCATCACGGACAATGAGATGTTCCAACAATACGGTGACCTGCTGTTGAAGCAAAGAAACGAAAACTGGATCCCAAAAATCGAAGAGCTGGTCAAAAACCAATCTGCCTTCATTGCCGTCGGTGCCGGCCACCTGCCGTCCGATTCCGGCGTGATCCAATTATTGCGAAAAGCGGGCTTCAAGGTCGAAGCCGTCAAATAATCTTCACTATTCAAAACCGATGACACCAATGGTAACCACCCCTGTCCACACCATTTTGGGCTCCACGGGCAATATCGGCACCGCGCTCGCCAATGAGCTTTCCAAAAAGCCGGTCCAAATCCGCCTCGTTTCCAGAAACCCGAAAGCGATCAACGCCAACGATGAATTGGTAAAGGCCGATTTATTGAATTCCACGGATGTTGAAAAAGCTGTAGCTGGTTCTTCCGTAGTGTATTTGGTGACGGGTATTCCCTACAATGTGAAAACCTGGCAAGAGCAATGGCCAGTGATCATGGAAAACGTGCTGAATTCCTGCGAGAAACACGGTGCACGGCTCGTCTTTTTTGACAACATGTATGCCTATGACCCGAAACATGTTGGTCACCTGACCGAGGAAACGCCCATGCGGCCGGAAAGCGGAAAGGGAAAAGTACGGGCAAAGATAGCGCAGATGGTATTGGATGCGATCAGTTCCTCCAAATTGACGGCCATGATTGTGAGGGCGGCGGATTTCTATGGTCCGGGCGCCAAACTGAGTTTCCTGCATGAAATCGTCATCAACCGGATGATGGCTGGCAAGACGCCACAATGGCTGTACAGCGGCAGCAAGAAGCACTCGTTTACCTATATCCCCGATTGCGCCCGGGCCATGGCCGAATTGGTGCAGCACGAAAGCGCCTGGAACCAAGTATGGCATCTGCCAACTTCAAATGAATATCCAAGCGGACAGCAGATCGTGGATATCGTAGCAAAAGAGCTGAAAATGGGCAACAAGCTGATGGTCGTGCCTGCATGGATGGTCAAGCTATTGGGAGTTTTCACCCCAATTCTCAAGGAAGTTGTCGAACTCCGTTACCAATTGGACCAAGACTATTGCTTTGATTCCTCCAAGATCGAAAAGGCTTATGGCCTCAAACCAACCGCTATCCAGACGGGACTGAAGGCGTGTTTGAAGGGGAGATGAAAGTGATTGGTTATTGGGTTTTTGGTTGAAAGCCAATCGACTTTGGTTTTTTCCCAATAGAAACCCATCAAATCCTCGCCTGATAGGTGTACAGCTGATAGTATCTTCCTTTCTTCTCGATCAGTTCTTCATGCTGGCCCTGTTCGGCGATTTGGCCATGCTCGATCACAAGGATCTGATCTGCCTGTCGGATGGTGCTGAGCCTGTGGGCGATCACAAAAGTCGTCCTTCCCTGCATCAGTTCCTTCAGACTCGCCTGAATCAAGGATTCGCTTTCCGTATCAAGATTGGAAGTAGCCTCGTCCAATACCAGAATCCGCGGATCAGCCAATATCGCCCGTGCGATTGCGATCCGTTGCCTTTGTCCACCCGATAGCTTGACGCCACGTTCCCCGATCAAGGTATCCAAGCCTTTTTCAAACCTATCCGTAAACTCATGCACATGGGCCGCCTTTACGGCTTGCAGTAGTTGGGATTCAGTCGCATTTGGCCGCGGGAAAAGGATATTTTCGCGGATCGTTCCCTCAAATAGAAAGTCGTCCTGCAACACTACGCCCAACTGGGAACGGTAGGAATCCAAGGTCAACTGCTCCAAATCCACTCCGTCCACGGTAATCATACCCGATTCCGGATTCAAAAAAGAAGCCGCCAATCCCGCGATGGTCGTTTTTCCAGAACCTGAAGTCCCCACCAAAGCCGTCACCGAACCCGCAGGAGCATGGAAACTGATGTTTTTCAAAACCTCCTTCCCCTCTTCGTAAGCGAAGGAAACGTTCTTGAATTGGATGTCTCCCTTCAGTCCGGGGAGTTGGATGGTTCGTTTGCCGGAAGCATTCTCCAAGGGCGTATTCATGATCTCCTCGGTCCGGTCCAGTCCTGCAAATGCCTCCGTGAACTGGCTGCCGATATTGCTCATTTGGACGATGGGCGCGATCATAAAGCCGAGATAAAGCGTAAATGCCAAAAAGTCCCCGAAGGTCATCTGCCCATCCATAATCATATAGCCACCGATGCCCATAATGCCGGCCGAAGCCAAACCGAGCAGGAAAGTCGCTGAGGATGTCACGAAACTCGTCGCAGTCAGAGAGGCCTTCACATTGAGATAGAGCCTCTCTACCCCGGCCTCAAAGGTCTTGATCTCCTGCGCTTCCGCATTGAAGCCTTTGATCACGCGGATACCGCCCAAGGTCTCTGTCAGTCGGCCCGTGACTTCGGCGTTGATTTTACCCCGCTCCCTGAAAATGGGTCGGATTTTTCCAAAAGCCTTTAATGAAATCAGCCCAAAAATGATCACCGGTACCAAGACGTACAAAGTCATCAGCGGCGAAATGTAGATCAACAAGCCCAAAGAAATTGCCGCCGTCAAGACCCCGCCAATCATCTGGGCAAAGCCGGTACCCACCAGATTACGTACACCCTCCACGTCAGTCATGATGCGGGATACCAACTCGCCGGTTTTGGTATTGTCAAAAAACCTGATGGGCAACTGGATGATGTGGCGCTGGACCTTGGCACGGAGTTGCGAGATCAAATGCTGCGCCTCCACGGACAGGATTTGGGTCAATGCGTAAGAGGTGACTGCTTGAATCGTAATGGACGCGACAACGGCGATGACCAGCCATTTTAGCAAGTCAAGGTTGTTGGATGGAATCACATCATCGATCAAAAACTTACTCGCTCCGGGAAGCACGAGGCCGGAAAGTCTTGAGATAATGATCAAAAAAAGGCCGGTGAAAAGATGCCTCCTTCTGGGCCAAATGATGGTTTTGAAAACATGGGCCATAGTGACCCTGTTTTCCTTCGGTCTTGATTTTGCCATAGTTGGGTTAAAAACATTTTCTAACATCCCAATCCCGGAAATAAGTTCGGGAGGCAGCAATAAAAACAGTCTTATCATCTGCCTCTAGCGAAAGAATTTTTATCTTTCAATGGCATTGCTTCTCTTACCAATAAACCCATCCAAAATGAGAAAACTGCTTTTTCTGAGTCTTTGCATTTTATCGCTCCTAGGCTGCGCGGCACCCAAGGAATCCAAAAAAGGCCCTGAACTTTTGGTAGGCGTTTCGAAGGCGTCCATCAATCCGCCGCTTGGTGCCTTCATTGCCGGAGACAAACAAAACCGGGTGTTCACCGGGGTTTTGGACAGCCTCTATGCCAAAGCGGTGGTGCTGTATGATGGAGAAAAAGCCCTTGCCTTGGTAACGGTAGACTGCATTGGACTACTTTATCCCGAACTCCAAAAAGTGAGGGAAGCCGTGGCGCTGATGCCTTTTGATATTCCTTTTTCCCCGGAAAACATTGTCATTTCCAGCACCCATACCCATTCAGGACCCGATGTCGTGGGGATTTGGGGTAAAGACTACAGTCAAAGTGGTCGGAACCCCGAGTACATGGATTTTTTGGTACAAACGATCTCTGCCCAAATCCTGGAAGCTTCCAAATCCCTACAGCCCGTCAGCGCCCGTTTTGCCCGTGCCAGTTTTGGTGAATCTTGGGTCGAAAACATCTGTGGAGAGGAAATCGACCGGGAAGTGACCTCTATTCGTTTTGTCGATCAGGAAGAAAAAACCGTCGCATCCCTGACCAATTTCGCCTGCCATCCAACCCATCTGGATGCGGTATTTTCCGAGATATCAGCCGATTACCTGGCGGGTTTCTACAAGGCCATGGAAAAAAATTGGGGCGGAGAGCATCTCTTCCTGCAAGGTGCCATTGGCGGCTGGGTGCAACCGAAAGACAAAGCCGACTACCAAATCGCCCTACAAAGAGGAAGGGACTTGGCCGAAACGGTCATCAATGCCCACCAAAAAGAAACGCCCTTGCAATCGGACCGTATTTTCTTCAGTAGAAAAACCATTCTCTTCCCCGTCGAAAATGAAGCTTGGAAGGCCCTAGCTGCCGGGGGGATTTTTGATCGGAACATCGGGGAAATGGTCGAATCAGAAGTCACTTGGTTCGGAATCGGAGAGGCTACTTTTGCCACGCATCCCGGTGAAAGCACGCCATTCCATTCCTTGGAAACCAAAAAGATGATGCCTGAGGGGCCAAAATTTGTCCTTGGACTCGGGCAGGACGCGCTCGGCTATATCCTCAAACCCAGCTATTTTGAAGATCCCACGCTTCCCCATGCAGCCTACCTCACCCGGACTTCTTTGGGCAAAAATACCGCTGAGACGATGATGCAGGCAATTTCCGAACTATCCCAATCCACCAAAAAATGAGCATTTTCGATAAAACCAAAAGTTGGATAGACACCTTCCGCTTCGTCTCCAAAGAAGTGGAGACGCACTTTGCGGGGCTGAACTTGGAAACGCTATACGCCAAGCCACATCCCCAACAGTGGAGCATCGCCGAAAACCTGCAACACCTGATCACGATCAACCGCAGTTATTACCCCATTTTTGACAACCTCAAAAGAGGGACCTACCATGGGGCTTTTATCGGAAGGTTTCCTTTTTTCACCAAGATGTTTGGCGATATGGTTTTCAAATCGATCAGCGATGGGGGCAAAAAGAAATACAAAACCTTTCCGCTTTGGGAACCAAAGGTAGAGATTGGCGATCCAGAAATCATCGGCAGGTTCATGGTTCACCAAAGGGAATTTGAGGAGAAAATTCAGGAAATGATCCCTTTTCTTGAAAAGAAAGCCGTCATCCATTCCCCGGCCAACAAGCTCATCGTCTACACCTTGGAGCGGGCTTTCGACATCATCACCGCCCATGAACTTCGGCACCTGGATCAGGCCAAGCGGGCTTTGGAGGCTGTCACCAACAAACTATAAATGAAATCAGCATGAAATCCGAGAAAGAAAAAATGCTGTCCGGAGAGCTATATATGGCTTCGGACCCCCTATTGACGGCAGAGCGAATCCGCGCCAGGCAACTGGTAAAAAGCTACAATGATGCGTTTCCCGAAGAGGTTGAAAAGCGGACTGGGATTTTGGAGCAATTGTTGGGAAAAATGGGAAAAGGAAGTTGGATTGAGCCGCCGTTTTATTGCGACTATGGGTACAATATCCTTCTGGGCGAAGGTGTTTTCTTCAACTTCAATTGCGTGTTTCTGGATGTCATGCCGGTTGTCGTCGGAGACCGGGCAATGGCGGGACCCAATGTCCAATTCTACACGGCTACCCATCCCATAGATGCGAAGGAGCGCGCAAGCCTCCTGGAATACGCCAAACCGATTGAAATTGGTGAGGATGTCTGGATTGGGGGAAGTTCTGTGATTTGCCCTGGGGTAAAAATCGGCCCCCGCAGCATCATTGGAGCAGGGTCTGTAGTTACCAAGGACATACCTGCCGATGTCATCGCCGCCGGGAATCCCTGCCGGGTGATTAGGGAGATTGGGGGGAAATAAGGATTGGTTATCGGTTATTGGTTATTGAGTTATTGGTTATTGAGTTATTGAGTTGATAGTCCATAGACCATAGTCGATAGAAACGACCACGGTAAGGGGTCCGCATCCCACAGATTCGGCCTGCGTTTCTCAAAGCTGAATCTGGCGATTCAATTCTCTAGAAACATCAAAAATCCACTCTCATTTCTTGCCTCTTGTTTCTTGATTCTAGTCTCTTGATTCTTGTGTCTTGTGTCTTGTGTCTTGTGTCTTGTGTCTCAAATCTAATTTTCACCTATGTACTTCTCAAAAAAAGATCTTCACTTCCAACTTTTCGAAAACCTCCAAGTGACGGAACTCGGCAGGTTGCCCTATTTCCAAGACCATGATCGGGAGACTTTTCAAATGGTGCTGGATAGTGCAGAGCAAATTGCAACACAGTCACTTCGGCCACACCTGACGGATATGGACAGGAACGAGCCCCAACTCGTCGACGGAAAAATCCACGTCCACCCCGCCATGGGGGATATTATTCGTCAATTCGCGGAAGGGGGCTGGATCAATGCCACCTTTTCCTACGACGAAGGCGGACAGCAACTTCCCAGCGTCATGCACATGGCGGCCGGATTTATCTTCCAATCCGCCAATTATTCGGCTTCGGTTTATCCATTTTTGACCACAGGAGCAGCAAATCTTATTCGGACTTTCGGCAGTCAAACATTGAAGGAAACCTTCATCCCAAACATGCTGTCCGGCAAATGGCAAGGCACCATGGCACTGACTGAACCCGATGCCGGATCTTCCTTGGCGGATATCAGGACCACGGCCCACCCTACCGACCGTCCCGGAGTCTACAAAATCAAGGGCCAAAAAATCTACATTTCCTGCGGGGACCATGATGCCTGCGAAAACGTAATACACCTCATGCTGGCCAAGATACCCGGTGCGCCACTGGGGGTAAAAGGCATTTCCCTTTTTGTGGTACCCCAAAAACGTGTTCCCTCGGGAGAAGGCAATGACGTGCTGACGGAGGGTATCTACCACAAAATGGGCTACAAAGGCGCTCCAATTGCCCATTTGATGATTGGCTCGCAGGATGGTTGTGAGGGATATCTGGTCGGAGAACCCCACCAAGGCCTTGCGTACATGTTCCAAATGATGAACGAAGCGCGCATCGGCGTCGGCATGAATGCAGTCGCTATCGGCACCGCTGCCTATTACGCTTCCTTGGACTATGCGAAAGAACGGCCCCAGGGAAGAAAACTCGGAGAAAAGGACCTTTCCCAACCCCAAGTCCCCATCATCAAACATGCCGATGTCAAGCGGATGCTGTTGTTCCAAAAAGCGATTACCGAAGGCGCCTTGAACCTGATCCTATATTGTTCCCAATTGGCGGATATCGCACATGCAGGTGCCGGAAATGATGCCGAGGAAGCCGCTTTGCTGCTGGATTTATTGACCCCAATAGCCAAATCATATCCTTCCGAAATGTGTTGCCTCACAACCTCTGCAGCCGTGCAGGTCCTTGGAGGCGCAGGGTACACCCGGGATTTCCCTGTCGAGCAATACTACCGCGAAGCCCGCATCCATCCTATCCACGAGGGCACGACGGGGATTCACGGCATGGATTTGTTGGGGAGAAAAGTGCTGATGAAAGAGGGAATGGCTTTGAGACTGCTCTCAAAGGCTATTGTTGAAACCATCCATTCGGCTGAAAAGCAAGAAAAACTCAGGCCGTTTTCCCAGAGTCTGCAGCGCTACCTCGAAAAGGCTGGTGCCCTCACCCAGCATCTTGTCGCCAAAGCTCCCAAGGATCCGGAAGTATTTTTGGCGGATGCCTCCTTGTACTTGGAGTATTTGGGCATTTTGGTGGTGGCCTGGCGATGGCTTGCAATGGGAATCACCGCCACGGAATCATTGGAAAGGGAGAATGGCCAGTCTGATTTCCTATATGGAAAATTGGCGGCCATGCGGTATTTCTACGAATATGAATTGGTGAAAATGGATGGCTTGGGAAAAAGACTGTCGTCCTTGGACCAAGTAACCGTAGAAATGCGGCAGGAATGGTTTTGAGTAAAAAACATAAGTCCCAAAAATTGAGCTCCTTAGCCCAAAACAATCAATTTTTGCCTTTTTCCTTTTTGCAAATTCCAGCAATCCATCTACATTTGCAATCCGTAAAAGAACGGATCACATAGAGGAGTGGCAGAGTGGTCGTCCCGATAGCTATCGGGAGCGGCGGTCTTGAAAACGACTCAATTTCATAGAGGAGTGGCAGAGTGGTCGTCCCGATGGCTATCGGGAGCGGCGGTCTTGAAAACGACTCAATTTCATAGAGGAGTGGCAGAGTGGTCGATCGCGGCGGTCTTGAAAACCGTTGAACCGAGAGGTTCCGGGGGTTCGAATCCCTCCTCCTCTGCAAAAGAAAGCCTGGCGCAAAGCGCTGGGCTTTTTGCATTTTAAGGAGCCAAGCTTGCTTGAGCTGCTTGAAGTGCAAAAAGCCCAAATCGAACGAAGTGAAGAGGCTTTTCTTTTGCAACTCCCCCAATTCGGGATCGACGAAGTCAATCCCTCCTCCTCTGCATTCAAAAAGCCAAGCGTTTGCTTGGCTTTTTTCATTTCGAATCGGCGGGAGCAGCCCCGCTCCCGATAACTTTCGGGACTGGCTCGTCGCTAAAACAGTCCACCGGACTGTTTTTTTCACGCTCCGCCCTCACCTCTCCTGCTTAAAAACAAACACCCCCTTCTTATTCGCGACAATGATGTCCATCAGGCCGTCACCAGTGATATCTTGGGTGAGGACTTGTACCCCTACTCCGGAATCAGTGTCTACCACATGCGGAATCCAACGCGGTTCTTTGCCGGGGACAAACTCATACCAATACAAATAGGGTGTATCATACTCTCCGGGATCAGCGCCCATATGGGCAAAAAACCGCTTTCCCGTCACGAAATCGGGAATCCCATTTCCATTGATATCGACGAGGGAAAGCGCATGGGTCTGGGTATAGGTGGTGTCTATGGTATGTGTTTTCCAAGAACTGACACCATTGTCATTTATTTGCTGATGCCACCAAATCCCTTGGTTGTGCGCCGAGGAGGAGAGCACATCCTTCAAGCCGTCGCCATTGAAGTCGTAGGCAAACAGCTGTGCGGCCGCTTCACCGAGATTGGCAGGATGGAATTTCCAGTTTGGTTGGGTCGGGTCCGCAGGTCCCTCCCACCAACCCTCGCGGATGATCACATCCATCCGACCGTCCCCATTCATATCACCGACTCCGAGGCCATGGTAATAAGGTGCCGTACCAAGGCCATCTTGTGGGTTGATGGTATAGCGGGTCCATTCGCCATTCCCGGATTTGGGGGCTTTGAGCCAAATGATTTCTCCTGTATAGGGATTTCCTCCGATGATTTCCAACTCCCCGTCACCGTCAATATCATAAAACCCTGCCGACTCATTGCCCAAAGTGGGATAGATTGCATGGGCTTTCCAATACCCTGACTGGTTCTTGGGATTCTCATACCACATCACTTCCTTTCCCGGAAATCCGATCCGCACAAAATCCACCCATCCGTCCCGATTCACGTCGATTCCATGGCTGACAAACGCATTGGAATAACCCTTATCGTATTCGAACTTTATCGGCTTCGTCATTTCCTGCATCTTCCAGTCTGGTGCTTCAAACCAATAAGCGCCCGCCATCACATCCACCAAGCCATCACGATTCACGTCACCTACTGCCACGCCTTCCGCCAAGAACTCCCTCGTCAAGACATGTTTTTTGAACGATATCCGATCGCCGGGAACGGCGGTACGCGGTTTTTGGGCGAATGCCCCCGACCCCATCAACAGGAATAGACTGAGGAAAATGGGAAACCTTGGATTCAACATGGCTTTTAGATTTTGCATTAATTTGGTCATCATTTGGATCTTCAACTATTTGGTTTTGAGCAAATAAGTAAGCAAGGCATCAAACTCGGATTCGGTCAATACTGCGTGGAAATTGTCTGGCATCAAAGTGGATTTGGATGGGCTCATCTCCTTCACTTCATTTTTCGCAACCGAAAATTCCTTCCCAGTCTGATCTGCGAAAACAGTGGTTTCACCTTGCTCCCTTCTGAAAAGACCTGTCATAGTCTGTCCATTTTTCAATGAAATATGATAGGTTCTAAAATTCTCTGTGATATTGCGGTTCGGGTCCAGAATCTTTGTCGCTAAAGACTCTTTGCCCCAATTCCCAATCCCATCCAACTGGGGCCCGATCAGTCCCCCCTTTCCGGCAATCTGATGGCACTGTCCACAGTGCTGTTGAAACACCTTCGAACCGGGATTGAGCATTTCCTCCCTGGGTTCAAATCGGGCCAGCCGCGCATCGATCAATTTCTGTCGCTCTTCCGATACGGGGATCAAATTGGCCGTCAGTGATTCGAAAAGAGCCTTTTGGTCAGGGGAAATCTGGTTCAACATGGCTTCGCTTACATTTCTCGCCAACAGTATCCGCGCAGGGGCCTCACCTGCTTTGATTCTGTCCATCAACATAGTCTTGCCCTTGGGATTTTTGGCAAGGGATCCGGCAATTGTCTCCTGCAGCTCGGGAGGGGAGTTTTTCAATCCATCCGCCAATAAATTCCTGGCGGCATCATTGTCCCAAATCGACAGGATCGCGACCAATTTCCGTCGGAAGGATACGGCCTCATTGACGTTTTTGAAATAATCGCCAACCACCTTGCTATGGTTAACTGGCGCAATTGTCATCAGGGCTTTGGCTGCCTCCGCGCGTACGTCCTCATCGTTTGAAGCATTGGTCAAAAGTGCCGTTAATGAAGGGATTTGGTCCGCCATCTTAAAGCGACCGGCTGTTTGTGTCGCAAAAAGCAAAGGATCCTTTAGTGATTCTTCTGTTCGCTTTCCGTTTGCCGAGGTCTTCAGGATTTCCACTGCCAAATCCTTGTACCAAGTTTCAAAACCCGTTGGCGACTGATATCCGCCCTGGGTAAATCCCCGATCCAATGCAGCGGCCAAAGCGTGGGCGTCCTTCCTGTTGTCTTTTGCGACCCCCTTTGCCCAGTCCAGCAGTTCCGGTCTTTTTGCTGCCGGCAAACTCCTAGCCATCGCCTCGGCAAAACCAACGTTGCGCTCCATGGCGCTTTCATATCGCTTCGCATGGGCCAGAATAAACCCAGCAGCTTGGGGGCTTGGGATATCCGACAAAACCAAAGCCAGCAGGGTCTCCTGCTCCTTCGGCCAAGGTTTGTTGACGGCAAGTTTCAATATCTCTGGCATTTGCAAATGATGGAAAAGGGCCATTTTGACGGTGTATGCCAAGTGGGTATCGTAGTCAGGGATTCCCTCATGGATTTCAACCAAGCGTTGATAGCTGTCCATTCCCGGATGACGGCTGAGAAACTCTGCACTTGCCCGCTGGATATGCGGATCAGGATCGGCTAAATCGGTCACCGCTTTTGCCCTCAATTTGGGATCGGGGCTTGGATACTCTGCCAAAAGCCTATAGGCATGCATGCGCACTCCCCTGTCCGGATTGCCTAGGGCGCCAAACAGAATGTCCCTATTCATGGCTCCCAAACGATACAACGCCCAGTTGACCTGGATGCGCTGCGCTTGGGGAATTGACGGATTGTTTGCAAGTGCCAACAAATCAGTAACGGCCACCTGCCCGATTCGGTCAACCAATTCATCCGTGGCTATCATCCGTTGATGCAAAATCGGACCCGCAAGCCCATCCAACAACTCGTCTTTCGTAGCCTTTGACCAATCAGTGATGGGTCTTTGGTTTCCTTTGTAGGTGATTTTCCAAATCCTGCCGCTTATCCTATCCCTACCCGGATGGTCCAGCGCAACCTCGTAGTGGCCAATGATCCGGTTGTAAAAATCAGCGATGTACATCGCCCCGTCCGGACCGATCTTGATATCAACAGGCCTGAACCAAGGGTCTTTGCTTACCAAAAAATCCTCCTGCCGCGTGGCCCTCGGTGTACTTCCCTGGAATTCCATCGTATTGCGGCTGATGCGGCAAGTCACCACATCACCTGAATAAAAGCTATGACGGTACTTTTCCGGAAATTGGTCGTCGGTATAGTAAACCAACCCAGAGAGCGCCGTGGAATTCAATCCATAATCCATCATCTCCGGTGCAAATCCCATATGGGGAGTTTTCTTGCCCCATTGGGTATAGTTGCCTCCCCAAATCAATTGGTACACAGGCATGGTATGACAATCGGCTGAGTAGTGGTAGCCCAATTCATCATAATCAGACCCAAAAGGATTGATACGGCCGTCGGTGGTTTTCTCTGCCCTACTCCCATCGGGACGGAACCGGAAGGTATTTCCCGAGACCATCTTGATGGTGTCGCCGTCCTTTCCGGCGACCTTCGACACATTGGAAAATCCGTGGGAGGCATGTATCCAACCATCAAATCCCCTAAATAAATTATTGACCATGCCATGCGTGTCCTTGTGCTCAAATGGCCCAAGCAAGACTTCCCTTCTGTCTGCGATATCATCTCCATTGTCATCCCAAAATCGATATACATGGGGAATGCTGTAGGCGATTAGGCCATTTTTTACGGGCTGCAAGCCAATGGGAATATTCAGATCCTCTGCGATATGCGTAATCTTGTCCGCCTTCCCGTCTCCATTTGTGTCCTCTAAAACGGAAATGCGGTCCTTGCCCTCGCCGGGCTCTGCCGCAAAGGGGTACTCAAACGACTGGCTCACCCATAGCCTCCCCTTTTCGTCAAACTCCATGTTGATGGGCTTTCCAATCATCGGTTCAGAGGCAAAAAGCGTGACCTCAAATCCCGGTGGCAAAACAAAATCAGCCATTTCTTCCTCCGGGGTCTGATACTCCGAACTCCGAATGTGCTCTGCATAAATGTCTCCTTCGGGTTCGGAGATAACTTTCGTTTCCTTTTCCGATCGGGTACAGGAGATGGAAAAGCAACAAATGGCAATAAATGCCAAGATGGTTTTCTGGTTCATTTGGGTCGAGTGTCAGTGGTTATCTTAAACTTAACCGATTGAACCTGAGAATGCAAAATGCCAAAAAAGTATTTTGCGAGCGGTTATCCGTTCATCAAACCAAGGCTGAAAAAATCAACTGTCATCAGCAAATCCACATTAGCAGATGGAATTTGGATAAAAAAACCAAACCGGTACAGATGGAATTTTTCGATCCCACCCGTACCGGTACCAGAAAGCAAACGTCAGAAATCTTTTAGGCAACTGCCTTCTTGCCTTCCGTCAAAATGGACTTCCAATAAAAATAGACGAAGCCAAACTGTGGAACTGCGAGCAAAGTGGCGTTTGCCATGAAGGCTCCTTCATGGAGACCGATTTGAATTCCAAGGATTCTGTAAACAGTCAGAATGCCCAAGACCATTACCAAAGCAAACAGATTTGCCTTGATCAATCTTTTCTT
This sequence comes from Mariniradius saccharolyticus AK6, assembly GCF_000330725.2. Lineage (GTDB taxonomy): Bacteria > Bacteroidota > Bacteroidia > Cytophagales > Cyclobacteriaceae > Mariniradius > Mariniradius saccharolyticus. The sequence continues at coordinate 122,927 of NZ_AMZY02000001.1, forward strand.
GTTTTTCATAATGGATAAAAAGCGTGGGTGATTAATTACTAGGTGATTATGAACACAACGAACTCGATCCTAGGCATCGAACTATTGGATTCTTATCCTAAGATGAGGGAAAAAAATGGAAATCCAAACCCCCAATCAGGACCAAAACCTCTCCGTTCCAAGCGCTTTTCCCCCTTGTTTGATCGGATGAAAATTACACAAAACAGAATTTGAAACTTGTTCCAAGCATTCTGCACTTCGCACAAAATTCACTTAGAAGACGCCCCGAAAAAAAATTTTCAATTTTTTTCACAATTTTTTCCGGCATGGTTCCCTGATTGGCATTCTGGGCAAAAGTCTCTATTGCCTTTCAAAAAACCACCCGCTACCGCTGGCATCAATGGGGTTTTGAATCTTTGGTTCAATTCCATAATTTGAATCACAATAAAACACGCATCCGAAATGAGATACAGCCCTTTTTCCAAATCCATCAGTTTTGTGATCGCCATTTTGATGGCCTATAGTTTTCACCTCCCTATTACCCTTGGCAATCATGACAGGGCAATAGCCAATCAGGCTGATTTGATTGGCACTTGGGACATCACCTTGGACATGAATGGAAAGCCCGCCCCTTCGTGGCTCGAAGTAAAACTTTCGGGCATCCGTACCTTGGTGGGACATTTTGTCGGAAACGACGGAAGCGCGAGACCGATCTCAAAGGTGACCTTTGACAATGGGAAATTTGGATTCAGCATCCCTCCTCAATGGCAAATGGCCAACAACGACTTGGTATTGGAAGGAGAGTTGGTTGATGGAAAAATCAAGGGGACGATTACTTATCCCGACCAAAAGAAATACAGCTTTGTCGGCGAGCGTGCCCCAAGGTTGGTCCGAGACAAAGCCCCCAAGTGGGGTAAATCCATCGCGCTCTTCAACGGTAAAGACCTGGCCGGCTGGCATGCCGACAAAACCCAAAACCAATGGACTGTCAAGGACGGAGTTCTCTCAAGTCCAAAAAGTGGCGCAAATCTGATCTCAGACGCAAAGTTTGAGGACTTCAAATTGATCGTAGAGTTCCGCTACCCAGAGGGAAGCAATAGCGGTATTTACCTACGCGGCCGCTACGAAGTCCAAATCGAGGACAGTAAAACCGACTATCCTTCATCTGTCTATTTCGGAGGTATTTACGGTTTCCTTACACCCAATGAAATGGTCAAAAAATCCCCGGGCGAATGGCAAAAATTTGAAATTACTCTTATTGGAAGACGCGTTACAATCGTTGCAAACGGCAAAACGATCATCTGCGACCAAATCATACCGGGCATCACGGGCGGTGCATTGGATAGCCAAGAAGGACTTCCAGGGCCGATCATGATTCAGGGCGACCATGGCCCGGTTGAATTCAGGAAGATAGAATTGATACCCGGCACGTATTGATTTGTTGCTGCCAAGAGACGGGACGGTCGCAAAGGCCGTCCCTTTCCATTTCTTCCCCAGACCTACTTTTTGGCGAAGAAAACGTCACTGATCTGTGTCTTTGCGCTGTTTTTGTTGGGTTGATCTGATGTAAAGTTCCTCCACTTTTTTCCTTGCCCATTCCGTCTTTCGAAGAAACTTCAGGCTGGAATTGATCGACGGGTCGTGGGTGAAGCAGCGGATCGGAATCTTCTCCCCAAGCTTGGCCCATCCATACCTGTTGACGAGGTGTTCCAAAATATCGACAAGTCTCACGCCGTGAAGAGGATTGTTCGGTTGGGTATCCATAGGGTTACAATTCTACGGATTTTTGCTTGGAAATGGTTGATTCTGGAGTCGCTCTCTTCGCCGAATCAGGGTTTTCGTTACCTCCCTGGCTCAATACAAGTATTTGTTTGGCCGCCGTAAAATTGCTGCTTTCAAAATAAACATTCTTGTCCTCATCGACTATTCCCAGATAAATCAACTGCTGTCCAGCCAAAAGCCTCGTAAGTTCTTTTCGATCATTCACCAAATTATGGGGAATATGCTTGCCAATTTCCAACAAATTGAACTCCACACCTTCTGGAAATGCCAACTCTTCAAACAGTCGATCCAGGTTCTTTTGAAACGAAATCTGGGCAATATATCGCGCTGACAGTTTATGTGATAACACCGTATTGAACTTGAGGTGATAATGGCTGAGCAAATTTTCTGTCACCGGATCGCCGAGGATGGTAACGATTTTTTTGAGAAAATCATCGTTTTCCCCTTCTTTTGAAACCAGCCACATGGTGAGTCTAAATCCAGTTTCATCGTCCAAGTTGACGACAATGTTCTCAAAATTTGAAGACTTGAGTCGCTGTAGAAATTTGTCTGCGAAGTATTCTTCTTGATTATCAAAAACGAAATGTGCCTCCTTAAGTGCACGCATACTTTGAACATCTATGAAATCGTCAATATTGCCCAGTGGATTATGATTGCCAATGACACAAATCTGCTTGGCGACCGACTCCGTAGGCGGAATAATATCATCCAACCTCTCTAATTTGAACGAATCATCAGAAGGTCTAAAAACGATTCGGTTGACCTTGGTTGTCAAAAACAACAGCCAATCGCTCGAAGTAAGATTTTGGCCAAACGGACAAAGCCGCATACGGTATTCACCTGCTTGGTTGATGCCGGAATACCCGAGCAAAGTGCCTCCCTCAAAACCAAAATAAAGCTCCTCAAATGACTTGCCCACCAATTCCAACCCAAAAACCTGTGGATTGACAAAATGGATCGTGGAACCATCAAAGGCCATTACCTCAAAGAACACCTTGTAGAAGACTATATCTACCTTTCCCCTCGCTAGAATACTCCCTATCACGTCACCCGGTGTGATAACAGTAAACAGTGCTTGGGACATCTTCTGGGCAATCACCCTCGAGTCTGCATTATTGGACAATTCTATTGAACATTTGACGGGCTTCCTTGACGCCTTTCGCTCCTCCAAGTGCTTCCGGTATTGCTGATTGTTCACCAGAGTCGTCAGAATTTTCAGGTTGATGTTATCCGCAAAAAAATGACTCTGTGCCCCGTCGGGAAGGAGGATGACTAGAGAAAGTGCTTCAAAAACCGATATCCGTTCAAATGTCTTGAAATTCATCAAATCACCCTGCCGGACAAAGATGTCAAGGTTTTTCCAGCGTTTGGGATCCATCTGGTTACGGAAATTGGCTACGGTATCTATATCGGAAAACAAGAGTACAATCTCCTCAGTCGCGCTACGTTCCTTTGCACGGATATCGAGTTGGTCCAAAATTAAGGGCAGTTTCACGTTGTAATTGACAAAGATCATGTGCCCACTTCGTACAAAACCCAGCGATCCACTTCTGATATTTTCGATGTATTTGACTAAAGCGGCTGACAAAACAGAAATGATAAAGGAAAAAAGCACCATTCCAAGCAACACCTGGAGCAATCCGACCACAAGTTGCAAAGGACCCTTTGCTTCCGAATAATAAGCCGGATCCGCAAAAATCATATAGGCCAGCCGAAGGCTTAGAAAAGGAGCCATCATGAAAATCAATACAGCCGAAGTGATGAATATTGCGACCAGTTGGACCCAAACGGGCGCCAATGCAAACCGCTCAGCGGTCGGCAGTCTGCGCAGTTTTTTCCAAGCTCCTTTAATCTGATCCAAAATTTTCAAAATCGTAGAAAGGGTTTAAAAATCGAATATAACAATCCTGAGGGACTATTTCAGATACAGGCACCAAAGGTTTTGTCACCTTTGGAATTTTCCAATTCAAAATCCGAATCCACTGTTGTCCCCTGATTCAGATTTTTCGAATTGCCCAAACTTATGATGCAAATCATATGATTTTTATCAAGAACCAATCTAAATAAATTGGTTAATCTGGCAAGAGGGATTAAATTGCGCAGGCAAATCCGGAGAGGGCAGTACCTTGTATTTCTCCCGGAACCCAAATATGACGGCAGCAGAAATTACCCCGAATAGTATATTCACCATCGATCGCATCCAAGACTCTCCCCTTTCTGTGAATTTCCTTGAAATTGGGCTGATTCCGGGCAAGTCGATTCAATTCCTCCACCAAGCCCCTTTCCATGGACCGATAGCGTTTCAGGTGGGCGAAAATATCTTGGCAATCAGGGAGCAGGAAGCCCAATTGATCCTCGTCAAATAGCCCATGGAAACAAGCCTCCAGACCCGCACCAAGACGATCGCCATCATTGGAAACCCCAATGTCGGAAAGTCCAGTATCTTTAACCAATTGACTGGCCTCAACCAGAAAATTGGAAATTATCCCGGGGTGACGGTTGACAAAACCGTCGGCCATATTAAAGTCGGATTCAAGGCTTTTGACATCATCGATCTTCCCGGGACCTATTCGCTCTACCCAAAATCGGAGGATGAAGTGATAGCGCACCGTGTATTGAACGGCATGGGTGTAGAAAAACCGGATTATGTTTTGGTCATTTTGGATGCCTGCAACCTAGAACGGAGCCTGCTCCTGGGAACCCAAGTGCTGGATTTGGGAATTCCTATGGCGTTCATCATCAACATGAAGGATTTGGCCGAGAAAAAGGGAATCCAAATCAAAACCCATGAGCTTTATAAGCAGCTGGGGGTGCCGATGGTGATCACCGACGCGAGAAACAACGAGGGCATGGATGCCATCAAGGCGCTCATCGTGGAAGAACGATTTGAAATAGGAAAGCCTTTTGTGGATGCAAGGGCACTTGCTCCACAAAAGCTCCTTGAAGCGGTCCAACAAGATTTTCTATTCAGAAATGAATACCAAGCTTTTCAATTGTTGGTATTTGGTTCTTGGGACAACAACCTTTCCCGAGAGGAGAGAAGCCGACTGGAATCGTTTGCGAGATCGCACGGATTTGACCCCAAAAAGAGTCAACTAAACGAAACCGAAGTCCGAAACCAAAAGATACAATCCCTCCTCAGCGCGACGAGCTCCAGGACCAAGCCCCAAAGTAAATCGCTGACATTCAAATTGGATAGAGTATTCCTGCATCCAATCCTCGGATATTTGGTATTCCTATCAATCATGTTGCTCATTTTTCAGGCGATTTTTGCTTGGGCAAGCGTGCCTATGGATATGATCGACGCAGGCTTTGCCTGGGCTGGTACTTGGATCAGTGAAAATCTACCCACGGGAGTATTGACGGATCTATTGGCTGAAGGCATCGTACCCGGTATCGGAGGGGTAGTGATTTTCATTCCCCAGATCGCATTGCTTTTCGGTTTTTTGGCATTTCTGGAGGATACCGGATATTTATCGCGGGTAGTATTCTTGATGGACCGTATCATGCGGCCGTTTGGATTACATGGCAAAAGCGTCGTTCCCTTGATTTCAGGCATGGCATGCGCGATACCGGGGGTTATGGCTACACGAACCATCAGCAATACGAAAGAACGCCTAATCACGATCTTGGTGACTCCTTGGATGAGTTGCTCAGCAAGGCTCCCCGTCTATGTTATTTTGATAGGATTGACTGTTCCTGATGATCAATTTTGGGGATTCAATCTTCAGGCGATCGCATTGCTCGCAATGTATCTTCTCGGTACAGTCGGCACACTGTTGGGTGCCTTTGTTTTGAAAGGAATCATCAAGGGAAAAGAACTGAGCTACCTTTTGACAGAATTGCCAATATACAGGTTGCCACGCTGGAAAGCAGTAGCCATGACTATGTATAACAAGTCAAAGGTATTTGTTCTGGAAGCAGGCAAGGTCATTCTCTCTATCTCGATTGTACTTTGGGTATTGGCATCCTATGGTCCGCCATCTCGCATGGACGCTTTGGAAGCAGAAAAGGAAACCCTCCTCTCCAGCAGTCCAGAATCCGAATGGGAGGAAATCGAGGCGCGTATTGAAGCCCAAAAACTTGAGAATTCATTTATTGGGATTCTGGGCAAAGGCATCGAACCAGTCATAAAGCCGCTTGGATATGATTGGAAAATCGGGATTGCACTGCTTACTTCATTTGCAGCCCGGGAGGTTTTTGTCGGTACGATCGCGACGATCTATAGTATCGGCAACGCGGATGATGAATTGACCATCATGGAAAGACTGGCACAAGAAACCAACCCCCAAACGGGTGAAAAAGTCTTCAACCTTGCGACAGGTTTTTCGCTCATGGTATTCTATGCTTTTGCGATGCAATGCATGAGTACACTTGCTGTTGTATATCGGGAGACCAAAACTTGGAAATGGCCGATCCTGCAGGGAATAGGAATGACGGCTATCGCTTACCTACTGGCATTAATCACCTATCAAATCCTCTCTTAAAATGTGGCAGGAAATCATCGTATTCGGCTTGTTCGCTACGGTATTGGGGACTTGGGCATGGAGAAAAATTTCACCCAAGCCGAAGGCTAAGAGCAACTGTGGCTGCGATAAATGCGGCAGCTAGAAGATGGCTTTTAAACCCCCGAAACCCTACATCTACCTTCTCTGAAGCACGGTAAACGGTAGCATCAGCAGGTTCCTGACAAATGAGAAAGAAAGGTCAATCGCAAATCCCAACAACCTGAACGGAAGCAGAATCAGCCAAATAATTGGGTATAGTATTATTGCCAAGAGTGCGAGCGGCCAACATAGCACCAACAAGATCATCCAAAGAAGAAAGCTTACCATCGGGATTGATTGTTTTTCGAATTCAGATCAATCCCTGTTCCAAAACAAAAAAACCACGAAAGGCAACCGTATTTGCATTTTTCGCTTTCTACGATGTTCAAATGGTGACGCCAAACTGAACGAAAGTGAACAGACTGAACGGAACAAAAACAACCAATACCAAATTGGAACAAAGACCCGCGCAACGTGTCAGTGATGCCTTAACTTCTCAATCATTTCATCCGCCAGCGGGTCGCTGTAAATGCCGTAGGCATTGACCAGAAGGCCTTTGAGTCTGTATTTGTCGGAGGAAATGGCATAGAGAATCGATTGGTCATCCGGGTCGGTCATCACGTCAAAGCGATAGACCTTGTCGATTTCAAACTCATCGTGGAATATCTTGAATTGTCCCTGCCTGCACTCCAGACAATTTTGTTTCAGGTTAAAATCCTCCACGTAGCCTTGCTTCCTGAGTCCGTCAATCGCCTGCGAAAGTGTATCGAAGTTCTCCATTTCCAGATTTTTTTCTTTCAATATCACCAAATACAGTTTGAAAATCAAGTATTTACAAAAATATCAATCAGATAAACCTGCTATGGGTCAGGCACTCAGGCTCACATTTAGTTGCCGTCCTTCTTGAGCTGCTTTCCTGTCCATCGCCATCCCGATCGCCATCCCGATGGGCATTCCGATCGGCAACCCAATTGCCAAAAACGCCATATTTCCCAGCGCCGCTCCGATTGCTACACCTAGCGGAAGACCAAAAGCGGACATCCCCAAGACCATCCACAAGGTCTGATAGTAGGTCTTGGGAACCAACTTGAGTTCCTTCTCCAGCAAGCGGACGATACTAGATTGGGATTTAAAAAGCTTCTTTTGCAACTCCCCAGTCTCCATCACATTCAGCGCCTCTATCCTTTCCGCGATCCTTTGATAAATGTGTGGTGGAATGTTCCGTTTTTCGATTTCATCGAGCAGATGTTGGAAAACAAGCATTTGCTTTGAAAACTTCGATTGTGCTGTGATTTCAGGTCTAAGTTTGAGTTTCAATGCCTGCATATAGATATCGTGTAGCGTTATGTCTGATAAAAGATTTCGAATATAATCAGGAAAACCCCCATCCAAATGAAGGAAGTAAGACGGAAAAACACAAAACAGAAAAGCTCTTGAATTGATAAAATTCGCGACAACTGAGGGCGTAGCGAAACCATTTACCGAAACACTTCTTTGATTTTTTGACCCATTATTACATAAACGCAAAAAGCGCAGCTAGGGACTGCGCTTATTAACGTGGTTCGGTAGGTTGTATGGTGCCCGCAAGACCCATAAATGTAACGAATTGCTCTGAATCCAAAGCACGCCATTAGATATTTTTATGATTCTTATCACCAATATTTAGTCGTTAAGACCAATTTCCCTACAACCCGCGAACGAGATTGAATGTGTTCTTGCCCCAAAGCCTAAAAAAAAACGCCCCCATCAGGGGACGTTTTTAATCGCTTGAACTTAAACTCGTTCACACTTTTACTTTTTAACCTTTACCTGATTTCTGGAACGTGAAAAGGACAAGCAAGGTTTTCTCAATTTCAAGTCTCCTGCAATCTGGTTACTTGATCGACGACCGTCGGCAAAAAGGGTGCGGCCGAATAAAGGAAATGATCACTTATCCAACTGTGCCAGAAATAGCTTGACTTCGTCAACTATCTGTCGAACAGTTGTTGCGGAATAATTCTTTGGGCTAATACGGCTGTAAAAAGTGTCGCGTACCAAATCAAATAGCTTGAAGGCTGGGTCTGGGGGCAGTTGGATTTCCTTCGCCCAAAGTCTCAAAATCTCACAGTCAACTACAGCATTGATCTCAATAAAGGTTTTCCTAAACACCACGTTATCAGCATTCTTGTTTAGTTGTCTGTGAAACAGTATGATCTCTTTCTCTGCCACAAGAAGGTCGATGAACTCAGGATCAAAATTGTCCAACTTCTTGATTTCTGCTACATATCTCTGCGCATGTTCTAAATGAAGCTTTATCAACTCACTCATAAAAATTTCCTTGTCCACAAAAAAATGGTAGAAACTGGATTTGTTGACGCCCAGAATCCTTGCCAATCTTTCCACCTGTATTCCCTCGGGACCTTCATCCGAGAAGATCTTATAACCCACATGCAGCCATCCCTGCATTGTTTTTTTGGAAAAAGCCATTATTCCAGCATTGTAAGGTTTGAGTGTTTCGATCAAAAAGTGAAAAATAATCACTTTTCCGCAACACTACATGGGCATATTGTCAGGAAAACAAAAAAAATCATCGGATTCCCAAAATGTCTAGAACAAGGTCGACACGACCCTTGAAAGGATTTCGGAAAGTGGAATCTCGATCATGATGACGAAGATGAATGGCACGAGTGTCAGGGCCCAAAGGGGGAAGAGGTCTCGGACTTGAAAAGGGACTGCCCTTAAATTGAGCACATTGTCCATCATGGCATTGAAATCGGACAGGGAAGCGATGTAGGCAATCTTTTCGTCTTCCATAGGCTTGGACTCGGCGCCAAGCGACGGAGGCAACTCGGCCTTTTGGTAGACAAATTTGATCTGATCATACATGCTGAAAATGCTCCGTTCCTTTAGTGATACCAATTTTCGGGAAAAAACGAAAAGCGGGTAAGTAAAAAACAGACTTATCAAAATGACATACGCCAAAAGCGGTAAACGAAAATCTACCAACTTCATGCTGTCGACCAACATCAAGTCGGCAACATTGCCCGCCAAAGCTACTGATACCGCGAATGTAAAGGGCGCAAAATAGGATACGCTGAAAGCCAAAAAGCCTAAACCTCCAACCCTATCCGCATGAAATGGAGACAATCTCAAGTCGAGGTTTGAAATCCGCGCCAAAATCCTCCCCCAAACAAACACCCTCAATATCCACCTGTAAATAAAAAACAATGTAAGCGGCCTGCTTACAAATACGGCCCATTTTCCGACCGTGTTTAACCCGATCTCTCCGTTTACCTCCTCCAATTGCCAGCTAGAAAGCGATGTGTAATTGACCTCAAAATAAAAAATTGCGGCCACTTGGATATAGCAGATCACAACGATTCCGAAATATGTCCATGAATTTTGGAGAAAACCGATCTTTCGCTTCACCAGGTTCCAATATTCCTCGATCCGGTGTTCCGGAATGAGACCGCCGTCGTGAAACTGAAGCAACGTCTTCTTCAGCCTAAAATTGATCATTGGCTCTATGAGAATCAATATGGGAAGCGAAACCAGGAATCTAGTTTGGGCTTCAAGCGAAGTGATAAAGGAATCATGGAAATGGCCAGTCCAAAAATTTCCATAGACCAAGGAAAGCACCGCCAGCGGCAACCAACAAACGAAAAATGCCAATGCTACCTTCACGATGAGAAATTTCCTCTCAGAGTATCTCAGATGAAGGCGGTCTAGTAGCTTTTCAAATTGATGGTCGCCAAATGAAAGTGAATCCACGGTTGCAGAGTTTAATTCTGTATGTTACTTCTACTTGTGTCGTCGAAAACACGCTTCTATTTTGTCAAAACGGCCCTGCCGTATAATGCCTGTACATGCCTTGCATTGTTGCCTTCCACTTTATTGATGGCTTCGATTTGTGCTGAAGACGCTTCATATACATGTTTTGCAATGTACCATCTCACCGATTCGGTATAGGGAGGCGTGGTCAGGGAGCCTTTGTAATGGTAATAATTTCCCAGAGCGGTGGTTGGGATTGTACCCACCAAGTCGGCAATCTTTACCGTTCCCGGCTTGAGTTCAGCGGTTTCATGTTCCTGTTTTGGAATGGCAGCAAGGAAATCGTTGATAAACTTGCTTTCCTTTCCTTCCTTAAAGAGAATCCCAATCACAAGGTATTGAGGAACAGCGTTTTTATCTTCATTTGGAAGTAGATTAACAATGTGCATTTCCATGGGATAGGTAATCCCGTCAATCTGATGCTCGGAGGGAGTATGAAAGTGAAATTGCTTGAAATTGAAAGTAGTATCATCGACTGTAATCGTGCTCCCCTCTGCAAAATCCAGCTGGACGGTATGCCCGAGATTTTCGACCTTATTGATTTCATCTTTGAAATCTAAGGTGATCAAATGTCTCCCTTCCTCTCCTGTGCTGGCTGATTGAATGTTGATGGGAGACTGGCAAAGCCCGTGTTCAAGTCCCGGCAAAGCATACCCCATGGTTCGCTTCCCTTGGGCGTCGGGGGCTGTATTTTCGATTTCATTAGCCTCGGTCGTTTCAGTCGTCTCGGTCGCGGGCTTTGGAGAGCATGCAAACCAACCGAGAAATGCACCCAGAATCAATGTTGGAAAAACTGTCGTTTTCATAGTACGGAAAGTTTTTATTTTTTGGAATGGTTGAATTTGTACGTAGCGTTCATCTGTAGACGGAGTGCAGAACCGGTACTGCCATCGATATTTGTCCTTTGTCCAGCCAATGCTTCCCATCCAAAGCTCAAGTTCTGCACGGCATCCCAGAAAATATTCGCAGACCCATAAAAACTGCTTTTGTAATCCGACGGCTTGAGGTTTGGATTGTCCGCCACTCCCAACCAGCCAGCGGTTAGAGACGAATGTATGTGCTTGGCCCAAAAATGTTGGTAGGAAATATTTGCTCCTGTCATGTGGAGTGATTCCATTTCGGGGGTACCGTTGAAGATCGCATCATAATTGAGATTGACTGCTCCCTGTATGTAGCGCGCAATACCGTTTCCCGTCACGCCCTGAAATTTCAATCTATCCGAGTCGCCGATTTTCAATGCAGACAGGATTGTAAAACCATATCCAAAAACACTTCTTGATTGATCGCTCTCATACCGCACCTCGCGGAAGAGTGCGGCGCCCTTTACAAAGCCGAAATCTCCATTGACCCTGTAAGAACCAATAATGTCGGGAAACCGCTCAGGCAATGCTGTGATGTTGCCGCCCAAAGTGATCTTCTCAATTGGGTTTTCAAAAGAAATCGCGAGCCTATTTTTTGATCTGTAAGTCGCAAACATAATTTGGGGTGTCCTCGCCAGCGTGGAACTATTGGGACCTTCAAAATCAACTGCGATTGGGTTGGCATCAATATCGAAAAAGTTACTCCAATCCATTCCGATCATGGCGAATTTGTATTTTACCAAAGCATGCCGCATCCGGAATATTCCTGTCGCATCAGAGGCATCGTTGTGGAAATCGCCTTCAAGTTTGATAAATAGCTCTTCGTTACCCACGGTCTGATGGAAATCGATGCCGATTCTCGTCTGTTTGGCACCTATAAAGAAATTTGGATTCCTTGGCTGCCCAACTTTGATGTTGGCCGGAACGAAAAGGTCACTACGACCTAGGTCTTGGTTGTCCCATACAAAGTTGGTACGCCCAAAACCGTACAAGTTAAACCAATTGCTTTTTGGCTTATTTTCCTGGGCAAAACCACTTGTTGCAAACAACACATTGAATAGAATAACAAAGCTCACCCTAACGGTTTTGGCTTTCATAGGCTATCAAATCACAGGTTGAGAAAAAGATCTTCAGTAAAAATTTCGGCATTGCCCCAGGCGGGGTTGATGAAATCAAATCGTAATGTCCGTCAGACACAAATCCCGATCTCTGCACATAACGATGTTAAAATGAACAGTCCTTTTACTTGAAAACCCGCCTTAGGACAAAACGGGTTTTCAAGAATGCTCATTTCCGGAAGCTATTAGTCAAGTTCGCCAATGAACGGAAGTGACCCTAGGATTGCAGCCCTGATTTCGCTCAGGATATACTCCTCGATTTGATAAAATTGCGCAGCAACCTTTGACCCAGATGCTTTTCTGATCTTTTTATAATAAGTATCGATCAGTTTGTCATTCTTGCTTCTTAAGGAATTCATGTTTGCTACAACCTTATCGAAATCAGCGTCCTGCATGTTGCTGTACACCTTTGCATAGTCTTCAATTGCCTTGATGCGTTCGGCTCCCAACGCTTTTCTTTGGGTCTCATACTCGTCATAGAGAACCCAAAATGGGTCGCTTGGCGGCAGGTTTAGAAACCCTGCAACAGCCTGTTTCTTTTCCATGCCAAAAATGGATTGGATAAACTCGACCTCTTCCTTGTTGGATTGGGCATTGGCCTCATTTGACAGTGAAAAATTGGCGAAAATCAGCACAAGAGTTGCCGCGAAAATTAACTTCTTCATAGTTATTGATTGATTTGATTGAAAATATTTTGAGAAATCAAATGTAAGCTAATTTCCTACCATTAGTCCGTGGAATAGCCATATTTTGTACTCCGATTTAACCGTTAATCAACTGGTGCAAGCCGAAGGCTAGATTTAAAAATAACCGAAAATCAGATTGGGATTTAGACGTTTCCGTCCAATTCCAGCTTTTTTGATTTTGATCAAGGGACGATGGAAATCAACCGGAATTTGCTACCATAGTCGCCAATCTAGGTTGCCAATATTTTCCTTCAAAAAACTCCCCGATACAAAAACTCGAATTTAGGAAAAAGACTAGAATGGATAACCGATAGCAAAATTGAGGACCATATTTTCTCTGCGCCAAGCGCTATCAAAAACATTAAAATCGGAAAGCCAGCGGTCATCTTCCGGCAGCCAAGGTTTACGGACAGGAAAGGCCAAATCAAAACGCAATACAAACAATTGAATATCGACCCTTAATCCCAATCCTGCACCAACACCAAGCTCCTTTGCCCAGTCTTTTGAAAACTGTCCGCCAGGCAGGGCCTCGTTGTCATTCCACAACCATATGTTACCAGCATCGGCAAAGAATGCGCCCTTCAAGTATTTGTTAATAGGAAAGCGCAATTCCACATTTCCTTCCATTCTGATATCACCCGCCTGGTCAAAAAAACCGCTTGTGTTGGCTGCTTCGGGAATATAAGTACCGGGACCCAAGGCACGTATCCTGAATGCCCGGACTGAGTTGGGACCGCCAGCGAAAAACTGCTTAACAAATGGAAGCGAGACCGAACGCCCCAATGGCACACCCAAGCCACCGTATAAGCGGCTGGCGAACACTACTTCTTTTGAAAACTTGTGGAAAAACCGCAGGTCCACGTCCCCTTTGACGTATTGGGCATACTCCAAGCCAAAAATAAAGCCGGGGGTATTGCTGTTTGTCAGCTCATTGACGAGTCCAAATCCATTCCCTGCCAAATCCAACGATGCGGCAAAAAAGATCGGATTCCGCCTTTCTTTGTCCACGAGTTGGTTGTAGTTAAAGGTGTAATTCATCCCGGCGATGAACTGCTGCTCAAAGCTTCGGCGCAAAAAGGGATTCTGTTCCAAAATCTCATCAAACTCAGGCGTCGTGCTTCTGAGGTTGACGACGCTCAAACTAATGGGATTGAATTCGTGCAACACATATCGATTGACATTCCAGAAATAACCAAAAGACGCATTGTAGGTGTTGATCAGGTATAGGTCGGTGCGCTTCTGATATTCCAAACCAAGAGATACCCTTGTTTTTGGAATGGAAAACTTGAATCTGTCCGTAACCGAACCCGGGAAAATCACCCTCGGAAAAATCAAAGATGCGTTAAACCCGAGTTCGATTGACTGCTGCGCTTCCCGCTCTCCCGAGAGGATCTGCTGCTCATAGCCCAATTTCCCAGTGAGCTGGAAGATTTCCCCTCCTTTGAAAATGTTGCGATTTTGGTAATTCAGTATCAAGGCTGGCCCAACAAAGCTGTTGGACTTGGTTACTCCTTGGATCTCGGCACGCAGGGCCCGTTTGTTGAGTGGGGAAAGTAGGATTCGGGCGTTGAGCGGATAGGTACCATCCTCACTCCGTACCGAATCGGCTTCATCAAAAGAAATATTCACGTAGCGGAAATTGCCAATGGCGGAAAGCCTTCCCGAGGTGGTCCGTGAAATCTGTGGGTTGAACAAGGTGCCGTTTTTAAACAGGATATATTTCTCCAACAATTCCGGCCTGAAAAACAACTCGTCCTGAATAAAGTCTATGTCGTTGACAATCACGGTGTCGGCACTCGCTTTGTCCGCATTGATCGAATAATTCGGAAACACCTTGATGTCACGGATGGTGTAGGGGAATTTGGATTTCTCCGGGGCGTCACCCTTGAAGCGCAGGTACAAATCAAATCGCCGATCGGGATATTGGTTGGTGTCAGCCTCGAAGATCAAAAGGTCGGGGTTGAAGTTGTAGTAGCCCATGGCCTTGAGTTCCTGGTCAATGCGTGTCCGCTCCTCCTTAAGCAAGTCCAAATCCAGACGGGTACCCTTTACCATCTCAGTGTTTGCGAGGTTGCGGTGGATCACCTGCATGACTTCCAAGGAATCCTGCAGCAGTTGGTAAGTCTCCAGCACATAAGGCTGACCCAAGGTGATATTGTAATGCACCGAAGCAAATTTCCCATTCTCAACAACGGCGTTGGAAGATTCTCCAAAAAAGTATCCCTTGTTTTCAAGCCGGTTCATGATTACGCCCAAAGTTCTATCCGGCTGAATATTGCTCAGGTAGACAGGCGCCTCTCCAAAACGCTTGTTGAGAAAGCGGTTGATAAATCCCGGCTTATCCTTCTGCCCCTTGTAGTGTGCCCAAAGTCCGAATCTCGTTCCCAGGAGTTTGCCGTTGGGTGAGGGCTTAATCAATGACTCGACTTCAGCCTGCAGGGTAGCTTTCTCCCTTTTTTCCAATGGAACTTCAAAATCCAAATTGTAACCGGTGTACAGTTTTTCTCCTTCGGGAATAAATTTCTTCACGCTACAGGAAAACTGGAGCAACAGGGCAAAAACGAATAGGATGGTTACCGTATTTCTCATTGTTCTTGCTTCTTGGTTTTTTTTCGTTCCTTCCTAGTTTCCCTGCGTTTCTTTTCCTCTTCTTCCAGCAGGGCTTCCTGCGCCGACTTTCGCCACAGGTCGATGAACTCATTGAACTCCTTATTGAAAATGAAGGATACCCCTGTGACGATCAATTGACCGTCTATGACGGATTCGAAAGTGTTTTTCCGGTAGGCCTTGGCCCGCCATTTGCCCCTGGTGTCAAGGAGATACTCGACGCTCACGTCCCCAAACATTGCCTCTCCTTGGTTGGTCTGTTGGTTACCGCCCTCGACGTCCATCTGCCCCCCTACGGATATTACCAAGCGATCATCGAAAAGCGATTGCTTCGCCGCTACGCTGAGCTGCGTCCGGTCCTCTCCTGTCCCGGACTGGAAATCCTGATAGGAATCCAAGTTGAAATCCACGGAGAAGCCCGAGTTGCCAAACAGCTTATCCGAAAGTGCATTAAGCTGACTGGAAAGCACTTGGCTAACGGATGACCTGGCCAAATTGACCGAGCCACCGCCCGAACCGTCATTGCCCATAACTGGGAAGAACTGATTCAGCACCAAGAGGGAAAACACCTGCTTGGTCAATTCGTCATCCTTCTCATTAATTTGCTGAATCGTGCCATAGACACTGCCGCCAAAAGCACCCCTTTCATTCTCTGCCATGTCAAGGGCAAAGGATATCTCTGGCTTCAGGATTTCTCCTTCGACATTCAGGTAAACCATGAATGGAAGTACCTGACGGAATTGGCTCCGCGTATCGTTGGTCGTTCCAGAAAGTTGGGCCTGCATCAGCTCGGCGGCAGAAGTCCGGACATTGTAAATAGCGCGAAGATCGAGCTTGGCCAGCATAGGTTCACCAGTCCAAACCACGGTACTTCCCTCCGCCAATTCAAAACGCCTGTTGACCAAACCAAACAGGTTCATCTCATAATGCCCGCTGCCGACTTGATATCGACCCGAGAGCGAGATATCCCCGTTAGGGTTCATCACCATATTCAAGTCTGCCTCTCCCTGCAGGCGCAGGTTATCCCCTGTCCTCTCGTCCACAATAAGGTTAAAAACTGTTTTGGGATCCACACGAAGGTTGGCATGGACATCATATCCCGTCAGGCCTTTAGTCCTAAAATCACCTTCCCGCTTGTAAAGGATGTCATATGGATCCTTTTGGTTGACAAAAAGTACCACGCCGGTCCGCTCGACCATGTCCACTTGGTCTTCGGGTACAATAAAGCTGATTTCGGTACCCTCGTTGACTTTCAATTGCATGTTGACCACGGGGAGATTGACCGTTCCTCCGATCTTCATGTCCAGATCAACTGTCGCATGGCCAAAAAACAAATCGCTGTCCTTGCGGGTCGAATTCATGACTTGGAATTCCTTCGTGTTTAGACTCAGGTCCAAGGAAGGATTGGTTGGATCGCTCGTGTCGATATTTCCGTCAATGACAAAAGCGTCCCCCACTTCGTCTTTGATGGTAAAATCATCGAATACAAACTTGGCATTGTCCATGCGGAAAACCTCATCCTGCATCGAGAAACGTGTATTCAATTCGGAGACCAATAGGCCTGCATCCTTGAACCGAAGCTCTCCCGCGTACCTTGGAGCCTGGATGGACCCATCGATCTTGATATCACCGGTGATAATTCCTTTTCCCTCACGAATGGCTGAATCCGTAAGGATTTCCAACAATGAAACCTGAAGGGCATTCAGGTTCACCCGGAGGTCAAGGTTTGTACTTACTGTATCCGCTGTGAGTGCACCCAATATATCGAGATCGATTTTTCCTTCTTTCAAGGCCAGGTTAAAATCATAGGATTTCAGACTACTCGCCTGCGCACCCAAATCCAAGCGTCCGAGTGGTACTGATAAGACCTCAAAATCCCTAATATCCATATCTGCAAGTAGACCCAGCTCCCTGAAAGGATCGATGCCTGCAATCTCACCATTCACGATTCCCTTAGCCAAAGGCTCATCTGGATTTAGAAAACCAATGAGCGTATTGATATCGTAGTTTTCGAACTCAAGCGCAATGTGTGGCTCGAGGATTTTGGGATCGTCGGTCAAAAAGCCAATACGTTGTGCTTCATTGGTAAAATTGAAATTCTGGATCGAAAGGTATTTCGGAGCGTATATGACCTCATTGTCGATGGGCGTTTTCCAGGGTTCCTTGTTAAATACCAATCCCTCCGATGTCACCCGCAGGGCCACCGTGTCTCCTTTGAATTCCAATTCAGCTGCTATTTGGTTATAAAGTGTTTCACCTTGTTTGGAAAAGAAAGACAATTCGCCATTACCCTGCCTGAAATCCGCCTCAAATCCCGTGAGATCCATGGAGATCGGGCTATATTCCAGTTTTTTGAAACCCAAATC
Organism: Mariniradius saccharolyticus AK6; assembly: GCF_000330725.2. Taxonomy (GTDB): domain Bacteria; phylum Bacteroidota; class Bacteroidia; order Cytophagales; family Cyclobacteriaceae; genus Mariniradius; species Mariniradius saccharolyticus. Next base: position 140,682 of record NZ_AMZY02000001.1, read on the forward strand.
AACTGCCAGCAAATCCCCTGTCCCTATAATTTCAACATCAAAGCTATCCAATCGTGCATCGAGGTACTGCGCCCACAGGAGTTCAACACTCGAGCGAAAATCCCGGCGCTTCGCATCGTAAGCCAAATCAATATGCACCGTGTCCATTCCCTGCAAATCAGGCAGGAATAGCTGGTCAAGAAAAGGTGTGGACCGGAAGTCGATTTTTGCTAATGCCTTGATATCCAATGTATCGACTTCATAAGCTTTGCCCAAAATCTGATACTCAAAATAGCGGGTAAGCGAAGGTGCTAATTGGGCCAATTCTCCCTCCACGTTCAGATTCCCCCAGAGAAAATCCGAAAGCAGCTTCACATCAGTTTCCAAAGTCGCTACACGGGCCTCAAGCCGGATATCGCCCATAGGGTATGACTTACGGTCAGTCTGAAAGGACCCCTCGCTTGTTTGGACCATCAGTCGCAAATCGTCCAGCAATCCCGAAACTTGTCCCTGAAGCTTGAATCCCATTTGGATATTTTGCTTGACAAGCCCCAAGGCATTCAGGTCCAGCATCTTGAGGTCCAACTCCATATCCATGGCGGGATTCAACGTGTCATACCGGATCGCGGCTCCCAATGCCACATCCAAAAAATCCTCGGCCAAAGCCAAAGTCAAATTGGCTAGGGTGTCTTTGGCATCAATGCGCAAAACCAAGTCGGATAAATCTTTTCCCTTGAATTCCAAACGCTCAAAAGCCACACCCAGCCTACCTTCCAAGTCATACAAGGTACTTCCCTTGCCAACAAGACTCGTCTCCATGGTGATAGGCGAAAAATCAGGGATTGATAATATCTTCCCAAAATCCAGGTCTACGACGCGCAGCTGGGAATTCAACTCGTAGATTCCACCATTGAGGAGTTTCCCTTCAAAAAACACATCTCCGTCACTGGTCTCCAAGGCGAGATCAGCCGTTCCTTTCTCAATATCCCCTACGACATTTGCGGTAAGGGAAATATCCTCGGGAATTTGAAAATCATATACATCCAAAAAAGGATCCAAGACTCGTCCTTTGGTACGAAATCTAAAATCCGGCGCGGAAACTTTGATTTTCTCTGGTTGCATCCACTGTACAATGCTCGTATTTCCGATATGAAGCGTGGTCTCACGCCCATAGCCCAAGTCAAATCTCGGGATCGAAATCCTGTTTTGGTTTCCGCTCACCTTTCCGGAAGCGCGGATGCCATTTTTCATAAACTCCTTGAAATAGCTGTCCCTCGCCAATTCGGGCGCAAAAAACAAGGCCTCAGCACCGCGTGTTTGGGCATTTTCCAGATCGATCGAAAACGCCGCCTTTTCGGGATTTTCGATCAAAGCGGCCAAAGATTGATAATCCAAGGAAAAGCTTCCCGCCAATCTTGATTCGTTGCTTTCTGCCCGCAAATCGTTCAAACTAAGCGAGCGGTCGTCCATTCCCAGATTGACGGAGAACCGCTGCAACTGTAACCCACTGCGTTCCTGGAAGGATATTCCATCCAAATTTCCCCGCAATTGTTGGTCTTTGAGATAAAGGTTATTCAGTCCGAGTTCGAGGTTGGATAGTTCGACGGCATCTGCATTAAAAAGACCGGGAACGAGACGAGGAGAACCCGAAGTGAATTTGATGTTTGAATTTTGAATCTCGAAACTCCCGACCTCGAGCCACCACTCAGGCCACGAAAAGGGCGCAGGTTCAGAACTGACTGATGCAGCCTGTGGCGGAGTTTGCTGATCCATCTGCAACGCGATGTCTGTGTCCTTTAGCAAAAAGGAACGGAGAAGGATTTTTTGGTCTTCAAGATTGGCCTCGGGAAGTGAAAGTTGAAGGGTACCGAGATCAACATTCGCCATAATGGCGTCTGGGACGGAATGATATTGGAATTTGGACTGCGTGACATCAAGTTTTTCAAGAACCACCATTGGTAAAGGAACAGCTTCTGTCGCTGTGTCTGGCTCGGAAGCTTGGTAAAAACGCTGGACGAAACTGATATCTGCCTTGTCGATCTCCGCCTTGCTGACAGCGAAATCCATCCGATTGAGGTCAAGTTTACCGATATCGAGTTGGACCCGGTTCCAGTTGGCCTTTAAATCCATCCCTCCCGCTCCATCGAAATAGGCAAACCGTACATCCCGAAGATCAATTGGACCAAGCTGGATATCAGGAAATGGACTTGGTTCCTTCTCGACTTTTGCCGTATCCGGACTGACAAAGGCCTCGATCAAAAAATCAAAATTGAACTTACCGGAAACACTGTCCACTGCAATATTGGCGTGTAGTCCTTCCAAATCTACCCGCGAAACATGGATGGACCCTTCTCGAATTAGCGGCATCAACGCAATGCCCGTTTCAAGTTCCTTGACATAGGCGAGCGTATCACCCTGATAATCATCTAAAAAAAGTCCCTCTAAATAAATATTTCCTCGAAACGTGATAAACAAATGATCTAAGGAAACTGTGGTGCCGGTTTTTCTGGAGACAAACTTGGTGGCCTTTTGAACGATAATTTCTTGACCCCAAGGACTTCTTATGAAAAAGAAAACGCCAATCAGCAACAGCAAGATTACTGCAAGACTGATTCCCAAGGTTTTGAAAAAAATGCGGATAAACTTTTTGATAATGGCTAATTTCTAAATCAGACGCTATTCAAATATACGTGATTCTGCCAACTGGCGAATCTTCGCAAGCTAGACTTTTTGTCGGCAGCAGGCGGTCACCAAAGGAGTGAATCAAAATTACTGATTGAATGATATCTGGGAAAATCCATGATTTGCCGCACTGCCGAATCAATCATTGGAAAAATACTCCATTAAGAAATTGTGAAGTTTTTAGCTTGGCATTCAGGTTCTTTCAAAAATATATTACTTTCCAATCAAGACGAAAATTCAAGTGATCGAGATATTTTTCAGTATCCTTTTTCTGCTAGTATCCTATTTTATGACCACACTAGCCTTGGTGCAGGGGTATATTCCGGGAACCAGTAAGATTGTGCAGGAAAAAGACGGCAAGGTGCGTCAGGTACTCCAATACGGAAAAATCCTGTTGATTAGCTTTGTGATTGCCAGCATCTTTTCCGGTTTGATGTTCTATTACTTTGTTTATCCCCTCTACTACCCTTGATAAAGTTTGGACAGTTCTTTTTCAGGAAGTCAATTTTTTTGGCCATTTTACCACCCTAAACTGATCTTTCACCAAGCCTAACATAACCAATGAAATACGTCATCAGACCCTGTGAAGAAAAGGACCTCCCCGCATTAGTCCAACTCTGTGCGGACCATGCCGCCTATGAAAGGGCGGAATACGATCCGGAGGGAAAAGCGGAAGGACTTCGCGAGGCAATTTTTCGCCCGAACAAAAGATTGAACTGCTGGATCGTGGATATTGAGGGAAAAGCTGAGGGTTTTGCCTCGTTCACATTCGACTTTTCGACTTGGGATGCAGCGCCGTTCTTGTATATGGATTGCCTGTATCTCAACGAGAATTGCCGCAGTATGGGTATCGGCGCGGATATCATGGAGCGCATCCGCAAAGTTGCCCGGGAAAAAAACTGTGTCAATATCCAATGGCAAACACCCGAATTCAATGCCCGCGCAATCAAGTTCTACGTCGGGCTTGGCGGAATAGGCAAGCAGAAAATGCGGTTTTTCTTGAAACCTTAAAGGCAAAAAAAAGCCCGACGGCTTTTTGAAACCTGTCGGGCCTTTTGATAAGCAGCCATAATTCGGCTGCTTTTTTTATTTGTATCAATCAAACAGGTCAAACTTCACACCGAAGTTCATCCGCACATTGTAGTATTCTTCCTGTGCGGTACGTGGCCTGATTCCTTGGTAGTAGCGCAAGGGCTGATTTGTCAAGTTGTTGGCTTCGGCAAAGAATCTCCAGTTTTTGGTGATCGCATAGGAGGCATTCACATCGAGGAAAGTCTGACGGTCATAGTAGAAGTCGTCGAAAGTTGAGCTTCCCACTTCATCCAAATAACCACTGGCATGGTTGACGGAAACTCTCAATACGATTTTTTCAGTCTCAAAAGAAAGGGAAGCATTGAACATGTTTCGAGCCGTTCCTGGGAGCTTCAGGTTGTCGTTTTCACGCTCTTGAATACCAGTTGTCCTTGAATCGGTAAAGGTGTAATTCGCGAAAATCCCCAATCCCTTCCATATGCCTGGCAAGAAGTCAAATTGCCTTTGGATCGACGTTTCAAATCCGTAAACATTGGCGGTACCACCGTTTTCCGGACGGGTTGACTCCAGCAATTGCCCGAAATCGGGATCGTTGATGTTCAATTGGGTTTTTTGGTAGATAAAGTTGTCGACATCCTTGTAAAAACCGCCTGCCGAAAACACACCCACCGACTTGTAGTAATGCTCGTACATCAGGTCAAAGTTCATGGATGTGGTTGGCACCAAGTTGGGATTACCGCGCTGCAAAGTCTGGTTGTCCGGGCTGAAAATCGCGTACGGCACCAAGTCGAAGTAATTTGGACGGGCGATGGTATTGGCCCAAGCCAAACGGACAATCTGATTTTCCTTCAAATCATATTTGAAATGCGCACCTGGCATGAAGTTGTTGTAGTTGTCGGAAACTGTGGCTGATTGTTGGAACGTACCGTTATCCTCATCAAATTCATAGCCTCTGTATTCCAGGTTGGTATTTTCCAGACGCAAACCGAATATGGCAGAAAGCTTGGGATTGAATTGGTAGTCCGTCATCACATACCCCGCCGTGATTCTTTCCGAAGCCTCATAGTTACCCGTGATGTATTCACCCACGGCATCCTCATAGTCAAAAAGGCTTTCATTGTAAAGGTCTAAGCCACCCAAAAACTCCTTGGTGACAAACCTTCCTGGTACGTACTGTGGGCCGTTGAGGAAAACCCGGTCGTTTTGCAAACTGGTTGGAAGTCCACCAAGTCTGTTGCCATCGGTTCCTAGATCGACAATCGGATCATACACATCATACGAGTCCGTGCGCTGCTTGTATTTCTCACGGAGCCTACCGCCAAATTTCAGCAATCCTTTGTTGCCAGCATATGGCAAGGCAAAATCCAATCGGGAATTGAAATCCTCTTCGTAGGTATTGTTGTTGGATTCATAGATTTCGTTCAATCCAAGTCCCAATCTACTGTCTTCATTGACCAGCGAGGTGAGGACTTTGAATGGGTCACGTATATCAAGAATTACATCGGCATTTCCCCTGTGGGTAATATAACGTTCGTTAGGTCTGTCTTCTGAAGCCTTGGCGTAGGTTGCATTCCAAGTCATTTTCAACCTATTGAAAAGGTGGCTACCGGACAGCGTCGCATTCACCACCCGTTGGTCCTCCAACCTTGTATTTCTCACGCGGTCATTGTCGATACCTCCTTTGGTTTGGATGGCGGTCCTGCCGCGCATCTGGAATAGGTTTGGCTCGATCTGGGTAAAATTCCCGGTTCCAAAAGGAAGGTCGGTCCGGTCCACACGGAAACGATACCTGCTTTCCCAGTCATCCCTCCAATTGTACATGGTATTGAGGATGATGCTGTGGTTGCGGTTGAACTCATAATCCAATGCCAAGGAAGCACTTCGACGGACCCGCTGCACATCATATTTTCTGATGTCAAAAGAGTTGACAACAACCGGGTTGTTGGGATCATCTGTTTCTGCCCATTGCGCCTCATAATTGTCCGAACCGAAGTTATGGTTGTTGTAGGAGCCCGAGAAAATGACGCCAAGCTTGTCATTGAATACCCGGTCTCCAATGATCAATCCACCGGTCCAGATAGGTTTGGTGGATAGGAAATTGTAACCGGATGCCGCAGTACCTGAAACCCGCAGTCGGTTGGGCGCCTTTCTCGTCACCAAGTTCACCGCACCGCCAATCGCGTCGGCATCCATATCAGGAAGTACACTCTTGTTGACCTCGATGGTCTGGATCATATCGGACGGAATCAGGTCCATTTGGATTCGCCTATTGTCACCTTCTGCAGAAGGAACCCTTTCCCCATTGATCATGACAGAATTCAATTCTGGCGCCATCCCGCGGATGATGATGTTCCGGGCTTCCCCTTGGTCATTTTGCATGGTGATTCCAGGGATCCTTTTGATCGCATCGCCGATATTGGCGTCTGGGAATCGTCCGATTTGATCGGCAGCCACGATGTTGGTGATGTTGGAATTGGTTTTTTGTTGGTTGAGCGCGCGTGCTTGGCCCTTCAGTCTATCGCCAAAAACGATTACCTCGACGCCGTCCAGTGTACCCGGATCAAGTTGGAACCTAAGGTCCAAGGTTTGTCCATCCGTCAATGCTACCTCGCGGCTGGATGAATTGTAACCCAAATAGGTGACAATCACCTTGTAATTGCCAGCGGGAACATCCAGGATCACAAAGTCCCCCAACTGGTTGGTGACGGAGCCTTTGACCGTACCTTCCAGAATCACGTTAGCGCCGGGAAGGGATAGGTTTTGGTCGTCGATGACCTTGCCACGGATGACACCTTGGGCCATCACAGATGCCATGCTCATCCAACCGACCAGGATTGTGAGAAAGAGTACTTGTTTTTTCATATAGGTTAAGTTAAGTTTAGTCTGTTCTATTCTTTTGATTTCAATTTGTTACCGGCAAGGTCCTCCCAGCGGTAGAATTGGAAGGTTTTATCATCTGACATGGCGACAAAAAGCCCTTTTGGGTAGTGAGGAGGCAATGCCGTGCTCGTCACCTCCGAGCCGTCACTGGAAATCGTGCTCGTGGCTATCGTGGTGATGAGTTTGTGGCTGTGGGGATCGCCAGATTCGCCTTCCCTTGGAAAGACATGAAAAAGATTGGCTTCCTGATCGGAGACAAGGATATAGCCTTCCTTGTCGTTGAGTTTGTAGATCGAAATGCCCTCGTGGTCCAACGTGAATCCTTCGGTCGCAAATAGTGCCAACTCATCGTTGCCTTTGGATGGGTCGGCATGGTATTTTCGTACTCCTACTCCTTCGTCACTGTAGTAGACATAGCCAAGTTCGTTATCCACAGCGATGGCCTCGATTTCCTTTTGTCCACTGTATTTGCCAAACTTCCGCACCAAGGCCAAGTCCAAGGTACTGTCACTCGTGATGATCTCATACTGCCACAGGTAGGTTCCATCGGTTGGGCCATTCTTTCTCCCCGCATATACATAATGTTTGTCATTTGTCTGATCGTGGTAAACCGCCACACCCATCAGATCGCGGTACATATCGCCGGTCTCCCCGACGTAGACCTCAACGCCTCCGGGGTGGATTTCCTTCATGTCAGGCAATGAGTAAAAGCGCAGTTTCGAAGTAAACCGCTCTCCTGTGACCGCAAAATCAAGTCTTCTGTCACCCATTTTGAGACCGTAAGCCACATCTACGTTGTTGGGACGCTGGAGATTGCGCACGACAAGGGAATCGATTGTTTTCCCCTCCAAATCAAAGACATATAGTGCTCCGTCTTGGTCCTTGTCGGTGCCTATCACCAAACTTTGGGAAGGATTGTCTGAGTTGATCCAAATTGCCGGATCATCGGTATCATGGATGACTTGACCGGAAACAAAGAGTGGTTTGATGGGAGCGGATTGTTCCTTTGCTCCCGGGCTACAGCCAAGGCTTAACAAGGCCAAGGCGCCAAATCCAAGTAAATGAAGCTTCATAGGTGGTTTTCAATTCGCCAAAAGTAGAGGCCGAAAAACCGATCACCTAAAAACGACTGTTATCAAAAAATGAATTGTAACACCTCGCGTTTACAAAAAATTAACCAAAGGCCTGCTTCCAAATTAATCGCCCGATCACAGAGTTAACAATTGATAATCAATACTATAAAACAAAAAATAGCTAAATCATTCTGTCGTTATTGAAGAAACAAATCCGATTCGTTCATGTAGGATTAATAAGCAATGACATTCCTTTAAGTCAATATTTCGGATTTCCACCGATGGGAAACCTTTTCTTCATCAACAAAAAAACCATCCGTTTTGGGGATGGTTTCTTGAAGGGTAACAAGTTCATGATGGTTTAGAGCTTTTGGGCCTCCTTCACATTTTCCTTGGCAAGTTCAAAATCCGGAACCAATTCCAAAGCCTGGTTGAATGCCTGCAGCGCCTCAGTTTTGTTCTTTTGGTACATGAAAACCATTCCCTTTAGATTGAGCGCCGCGGCCTTGATACTGACTTCTTGGTTGGTATTGTCAGCCTTTGGGAAGCCTACCTTTTCGTCGGAAGATTTTGGATTTTTCACGATCATGGTGATGGAATTGAGCGCTTCCTCCTGCCTGTTGAGCGAATACTGCATATAGGCAGTCTTATAAAGGCTGAACAAATTACCCGTCAAGAGGTAATGTCTCTCAAACTGTGGCAACGCACGGTCAAAGGCGCCCAACTGCTCCAATGAATACGCCGCCACTTCGATACCAACGAGGCTTTGGTCATTCCTCTCCAATAGATCCAAGGCGGAAACGGCAGCGGAAGTGTACTGCCCAGCCTCAAAATACAGGGAAACCAAAGTCTCCAAATAGCTAAGGTTAGTAGGATTGCGCTCCATCAGTTCATGCAGCTTCATCCTTGCCACAGCAAGGTCGTTGTACCGCATGGCCATTTGGTACACTTTTCGGTCGGCATCGTTTGCTTTTTTGTTGGCTTCTGTATCTACATTTTGGTCTTGTGCGATCAGGGTCGTCGCGGATAGGCCGAAGAAAGCCAGGATAAGTATGATTCTTTGCATAGGGTTAATTTTTCGCTTGAATGCCTTTGTGGGCGGCTAATTTATATAATAAGTCCAAAGCTTCCCCCTTGTTGTTCTGAATTTGTCCGTCAAGGATCGCTTCTTTGATCTGTTCTTTGAGGTCTCCTACGGCTTTGGACGGGGGAAGGCCGAAAATCTCCATGATTTCTTCACCAGATACCGGAGGTTGAAAATTGCGGACATGGTCTTTCTCCTCCACCTCCAGCATCTTGGCTTCCACCTTGTCAAAATTGGCCAAAAACTTCTGCACCTTGTTGTTGTTTTTGGAGGTAATATCCGCCCGGCAAAGTTTCATCAGGTCCTCCACTTCATCTCCGGCATCGAAAAGCAATCTCCGAACAGCCGAATCCGTGACCTTGTCCGACACGAGCGCAATAGGCCGCAAATGCAGGCGAACGAGGTTTTGGACATATTTCATCCGCTCGTCCATCGGCAACTTGAGCCTGCGGAAAATCCCCGGAACCATCCGCGCCCCGCGGTCTTCATGCCCGTGGAAAGTCCATCCGACTTTCGGATTAAAGCGCTTGGTGGCGGGCTTCGCAATATCATGCAGTATCGCTGCCCAACGCAGCCAAAGGTTGTCAGACATCTGCGAAACATTGTCCAACACCTGCAGCGTATGGTAGAAATTGTCCTTGTGGGACTTATCGCCAACAGAATCCACACCTTGGAGCTCAACCATTTCAGGAAAAATCTCCTGCAACAATTTACTTACAAATAGCAGCTTGAAGCCATACGAAGGCTTCGGTGTCATGATGATCTTGTTCAATTCGTCGATCACCCGCTCGGCGGACACGATCTGAATCCGGTGTGCATCATGCACAATGGCCATGAAGGTCTCCGGCTCAATGTCGAAATGAAGCTGCGCCGCAAAGCGGATCGCCCGCATCATCCGCAGAGGATCGTCGGAAAAGGTGATAATGGGATCCGTGGGCGTGCGGATGATTTTTCGCTTCATATCACCCAAACCATCGAAGGGATCAATCAATTCTCCATAGCGTGCCGCATTCACACAAATAGCGAGTGCGTTGATCGTGAAATCACGGCGCTCTTGGTCTTCCTGCAGCGTGCCGTCTTCCACAATCGGCTTGCGCGAGTCATGCCGGTAGGATTCCCTCCTTGCACCCACAAACTCCACGTCCCAATCATCCAATCGGATATTGGCCGTACCGAAGTTCTTGAAAACATTCAGGGGAACATGCTTGTCAAAACTCGCTGCTACCGCATGGGCCAACTGTATGCCCGAACCTACACAGACGAAGTCGATGTCCTTGCTGGGACGGTTCAGGATAAGATCACGGACATAGCCGCCCACGACATAGGTTTCCATGCCCAATTGGTCGGCGATTCTACCGACGCGTGCGAATATTTCCTGTTGATCGAGTTGCTCCTTGAAATTCATGCCTTGAGAATTTTTACCAAGCCCTCTCCATCAAGAAACATCTCCTTTGTGCCTGCACTCAGCAGGGGGAAGTATTCCTTGGTCTCAAACATGGCCTTTTTTCCCTTGGGAAACTGAAGGATAAGGGCTTGGGAATAGGCAAACAACAGTTTGTTCCAAAAGTCCTTTTTGATCAGGGCAAAGCGTACCAATCCATCCTGGACGGGACCTGCGGGTAGCATTTTGCTGGCCGGAGAATGGTAAATCGTTGGCTTCGTGGCAAACTCCACGATGTCGAGGGAAATCTCTGAAAACGGCTCGGCGATCGTCCTTATTTGGAAAATCTCAAACAAGAGAAAAACCCCATCCTTGGCGTCTTGCTCCATGTTCCAGGCATTGGGCGCGATAAGTTCCAATATTTGCCCGCTACCCTCCAAAATACAAACCCGTCCGCTTTTCTTGATTTCGGCTACGATTTCCTTGATTTCCATTCCATGCGAATTTGTCCCAAAAATAAGTCGGATTATTGGAAGCAGCCTACTAAAAATGTGTTTTGGGGAAAAATGGGGAAAAAACACGCATCGTCATCCCGCATTTTTCACAATTCCCGATTGAAACAGCCGGTTATTCCCGAGCTCGGTTGATTATCCACAAAAGCACCGCATTCACCAAGGTAAGGACTGCAAAGCCCTTCTCGAAATTCGTTGCGGCTACCAAATTGCCCAGTGTATTGAGGACAAAAAGCGCGAAGAAAATCCATAGGATGGTGCTGATGGCCTTTTTGCTAAATGTCCGCCGGATGAAATCTCCTTTTTGCAGCAGGACATAAATATAGAACCCATTGATCAAGATGGAGACCGATTCGAAGACGTACATCTCCGCATCGGATTTCAGTCTACCGCCCCAGGTAATGTCGTATGGGATGATCTGAACCAGGATCAGAAGATGGAAAAAAATAGCAGCCGCGGTAATACCAACGAGTATTTTGATGGCGGTGGATGGTGAAAGTCTCGTCATTTTAATGCTATATGAGTGCCAATACGTTGTTTTGGGCCTTCAACGGCCGTGGTACCAGAAAACATTCGATCGGAAAGCGACAAAGTGAAGTTAAGGCTCTTACTTTGCCAGCAGACTTTTAAGGTATTCATCGGGTCCCAAAACCGGAATTTCCGAATTTTTGAAATCCCCTCCGTTTCTTGTAATGATAAGGTTGCATTGCTGGCCAAGGGCACAATAGTATTGCAGTGCATCCTCAAAATCCTTGAACTTTGACAAAAACGCTTTGTCGATAATTTGATCTGTCAGGTCAGCCGTTTGTGCCAAAACCTTGAACTTCCGAACTTTTTCCCTTGCAACTTCTTTGCCCTCAAACTTTGAAAGAACATAGTATACCGTGGAATATGTCAACGCGGAAACTACGATGTCTATTTCCCCTTGATCAGACAGGGTGGCAATTTTTGCGGCCGGTAGATAAAAAGGCTCCCGTTCGCCAAGCAGGTCCAGCACAATGTTTGTATCAAGGAATAACCTGTCTTTCATTTATACTTTTCAGCCAAAAAATCACTGTAAACCTCCTTCGGATCCAAATTCGCGGGCACCTTGACTCCTGTTTTCAAACTTTTCACATAAGGAGAAATCTCTGGATCAGATTCAGGGTTTTCTTTTGTGACAAGGGACTTGAGATACGATTCGACCAAGCTCGACAAACTTCTCCTCTGGGCCGAGGCATATTCCTTCGCCTTTTCGATAACCTCCTTTTCGAGTTTTAAAGTGAGTTTGGTATCCATCCTGTAGTTGTATATACGTACAAATATAAAATTTTTATCCGTACAATTTTCCTTCTTTTTTGGAAAACGGCTCATCAAAAGAGCGAGACACGACGGGATTTTTCGACTATCTTTTTAAGAAACCTAAAGGGCAATTCGCTTAAATGTCACTCATGAAGGACCACAGTCCAAGAATCGACAACTTTAGGCATTCCCCAACCCAGCTTTGAACGCAGCCACTTTTGCTTGATGCTCCTTTTTCAGTTCCTCATTCACGATGTCGGCCTCCGGGAAGTTTTGATGGAAGGAGGGCAAAGAAAACGTCTCAATGATATTTGCTCCACATTTTGGAAAGAAGGCCTTGGCAAGGTTCATGACATTTCCCCCTCCAAATCCGCCCGGCGAGGTACTCATCAACAGCATGGGTTTGTTGGCGAAAATGTTCATATCAATCCGGCTGCACCAGTCAAAGATATTTTTGAAAGCAACGGTATACGCCCGATTGTGCTCGGCGAGGGAGCAGATTATGGCATCGGATTGGGCCAAATGCGTGCGAAATTCATAGGCCTTTTCTGGAATTCCGCCATTTTTTTCACGATCCATTGAATAGATCGTCATTTCGAAATCGTTGAGATCCAAAAGCTTAATTTCAAATTCCGGAAAGGCCTTCAAGGTGTATTCAACCAATTTTTTGTTGATGGACCTGCTACTGTTGCTACCTGCAAAGGCGGTGATTTTCATCTTGATTTATTTAAAAATGGAAAAATTGATCTTCTCTGGCTGGACCGAAATTTATCCAGAGTAAGCCGGTCTACAATATGTATCGATTGAAAAAACCTAGCAAAAGGGCCAATCACCTCGCCCTCATCCTGTTTCCTTTGGCTTCATGGGTGACTTCAGCCAATCCGAGGGCTTCCATCAGTGGCGGAATGTACATGCCGAATCTCCCCCTCAGGCCTTTTTTGAGTCCGTACCAGCCGCCCACAGGATTGGATGCGGCGCGACCCCAAGCCTCGACAGTGCCTTCCTTGGCTGGCTTTTGCTCGTCCGCACTACCCAACTCCATCCAATCCCCGTGCTGTTTGAGCATGGCGTGCAGGTCGTCGATGCAGGCGATATTGTAATGGAGGACAGTTTTTCCTACCGTGCAGACCAACACCGGCTTGCCATCCTTTTCCTCCACATGCATGGTGTACTCACTGGTCAGCGGTGGCGTCTTGAGTACCATGGGGTTTTGTTTTGTACCGATTGAATAGGGCATCGTGATATATTTAGAGTGTACAAATTGCTGAAAATCGGTTTGGGTTTACTGGGATTCTCTTTTTTCAAGTACCCATACATCATTGTCGTACCTGAAGTCAGGGTGATTGGGTGTGCCCCCATATTTCCCGCCGGTCATGTAGATTTTACCATTGTGCACCGTCGCAGCTACTCCCCCACGTGGTGCCCATGGTGCCTGCTGTGTTTGCCAGTGCTTTCCATCCGCACTGATTAATACCTGACTCGAAAACTGCCCGTTCCTGTTGCAGCCCAAAAGCCAAATTTTTCCATCCAGGACCATCGCCGCATACCCGAAAATTTCCTCTCCCGGGACGATTTCCTCAGTCACCAGTTCCCAATTCAGACCATCATGGGATATCCAGACGTCGTTATCCAACAGGTATAGCTTGCCATCCAACTGAACCACCTGGCTGCCGCTGCGCTCACCAAAAGGAAGATTGTCTTTTTGTTTCACCCAATGGATACCATCCTCAGAGTTCCTTATATCTGCGTATTTACGCCGGGAATCCTCCCCGCCGATGATCCAGATTTTGTTTTGAAATACAAAGGGATGGTAAAAAAACCGCTGCGGCAGGTTGCTATCGCTTGCCAAAGTTGACCAAGTTTTGAAATCTGTGGTTTTGTAAATCTCAGGCCTAAATTGGAACCGCTCCACGTTTCCCTCAAAATACCCCAATCCGTACATCGAGCCCTTGAATTGGACATAATCCAAAAAGGCCAAGTTCTTGATCGCGTTGGTCAACGGGGCTTTTTCCCATAAAGTCCCATCTTTGGAGCGCCAAGTTCCATCAGGGTGAAACACCCACAATTCGTCCCCGATACTGAACATCTGAAAATTATAGTTCTTTCTCCAGGCAGCGCTATCCAGCAATTTACTCCAGACGTACAGTGAGGCGCTATCTACGTCGGTCCCATGCCGTAACGGTTCCGCAATGGTGGATTGCTTCGTACAGCTGGAAAAAGCCTGAACTGACAAAATCAGCACCGCGAGCAAAGCGAATTGTAGTACCGTACCCTGATTCCGTGCCATAAATTGGGTTGTTGGATTACAAAGTCAGACGAGGATTAAAATTGGAAGCCAAAATCCGATCGGATCTAAGCCCCAAGAAACTAGAAAAGCATGATTCCGAACCAAATATCCAATGATCCTCGATCAGGTGAAATGTTGGCCTTGTAACAAATATAGGCCTACCCATATCAAACTCAATTTTTTCCCAGCCAAAAATAATCAGCTTAAAATCAGGTTTTTATACAATTGGGAAAGCTCAGGGATTGAGGCAGCGTTTAAGCGTATTGTCAGCCAGCAGATTTTTCGACTTTATGCCTTATAGACCTTATCTGGAGCTTTATCACCAAACATCTCCCAATTTTCTAATTTTTCAATCTTCCAATCCCTCATCTCAATCCTTTCGAAAATTTCCCCTACCTTTGAATCCCATAAGAAACCAAACGCAACAACATCCCACCCTTCTTATGGGCCAATCCACCAAATATATCTTTATCACCGGAGGCGTGACTTCCTCCTTGGGAAAAGGCATCATCGCCGCCTCCTTGGCCAAACTGCTCCAAGCCAGAGGTTTTAGCGTCACCATCCAGAAATTTGACCCGTACCTCAACATCGACCCGGGGACGCTCAACCCTTACGAACACGGGGAATGCTATGTCACCGAGGACGGCGCCGAGACGGATTTGGACCTCGGTCACTACGAGCGCTTCCTCAATACTCCGACTTCCCAGGCCAATAACGTCACCACGGGCAGGATCTATTTCAACGTCATTACCAAGGAGCGCAAGGGCGAATTCCTTGGCAAAACCGTCCAAGTCATCCCGCACATCACGGATGAGATCAAGCGGAACTTTTTCAAGTTGGGCGAGGATGGCAAATACGATGTCATCATCACTGAAATCGGTGGCTGCGTGGGGGATATCGAATCGCTTCCCTTCATCGAAGCGGTGCGCCAAGCCAAATGGGAAATCGGCGCCAGCAATTTCCTCGTAATCCACCTGACCCTGATTCCTTATCTCGCGGCGGCCAAGGAACTCAAAACCAAGCCGACCCAGCACTCTGTCAAGCAACTCCTCGAAGCGGGTATCCAGCCGGACATTCTTGTTTGCCGGACCGAACATCCGCTTCCGATCGAGGTCAAAAAGAAACTTTCCCTCTTCTGCAACGTCGAGCTCAACAGCGTCATCGAGGCTATGGACGCGGAGACCATCTACGACGTCCCACTCCTGATGAAAAAGGAAAAACTCGACGAGCGAGTCATGAGCAAGCTCAAAATGGGTACCCGCAACAACGCCGATCTCGAGCAATGGAAAGATTTCCTTGGCAAACTCAAAAATCCGACCCAAGAAGTGACGATCGGCCTCGTCGGCAAATACGTCTCCCTTCCCGACGCCTACAAGTCAATTATCGAGGCGTTTACCCATGCGGCGGCGGCTTGCGAAAGCAAGGTCAACCTCAAGCTGATCTCTTCCGAAGACCTCCAGCCGGAGACCGTCACCCGCAGACTAGAAGGCCTCGACGGAATCGTGGTGGCGCCGGGATTCGGGGAAAGAGGACTTGAAGGAAAGATAGAAACCGTTAAATTTGCGCGCGAAAATGGGGTGCCGTTCTTTGGGATTTGCCTCGGAATGCAGGTTGCCGTAATCGAATTTGCGCGCAATGTATTGGGTCTGAAAAATGCCAGCAGCACCGAAATGGCTCCAAATACGCCCCATCCCGTGATTGCCTTAATGGAAGAACAAAAAAATGTCCAACTCATGGGCGGAACGATGCGTTTGGGTTCGTATCCTTGCGAACTCAAAAAAGGCAGCAAGGCGGCGCAGGCCTATGGGAAAAACAAAATCCACGAACGGCACCGCCACAGGTACGAGTTCAACAACGAATACCTGGAGCAAATCGAATCGCATGGCCTGATTCCTTCCGGCATCAACCCAGATTCAAAATTGGTGGAAATCGTGGAGCTCAAAAACCATCCTTGGTTTTTGGGTACACAGTTCCACCCAGAATACAAGAGTACCGTGCTGAATCCGCATCCATTGTTTGTGAAGTTTATCAGCGCAACCATTGCCAACAAGAAAATCAAATAATTGCATCACATTTGTCCAAACACATCGGCAATCCAAGGTTCCAAGATGGATTTCTTTTGTCTGCCACTTGTAAATGGATAAGTACTAATTTTAAAATATGGACAGAAACCAAGCGATCGGCTTGATCCTTTTCGCAGCAGTATTGCTGGTGTATTCGATCTTTTTCGCAAAGCCACCAGAATCACCAACCGAAGAAAACACCACAACGACTGAGGTGGCGAGCCCCTCAAACCCCACCGAAACGACCCCAGAAGCTTCCCAAGTCGAACTGAATGACAGCATTCAGGACTTGGTAGCAGTCAGACAATTTGGTGCATTTGCGCCGATGACCAAAGGTGCAGCCGAGGAAGTGGTGTTGGAAAATGACAACATCATCGTCACCTTCAATACCAAAGGCGCCGAAATCACGAAAGTCGAACTGAAGGAATACAAGACTTGGGACCAGCGTCCCGTTTTCCTTTTGGACCAAAACAGTTCAGACCTTTCCTACAGCATCCAGACAGATAAAGGAACGCTGAGCCTGAATCAGTTTTATTTCAATCCCACCGTTTCAAAAACCGTGGTGGATGAAGTCGAGGCTTCGGTTTTGACGTTCATTGCAAAAGGTGAAAATGGTTCAATCGTCCGCACCTACACCCTCCGCAATGGCAGCTATGTGGTGGACAAAAACTTGGAGATCAACGGCTTCGCAGCCAATCTGAAAGACAAGCAAGTCCAGATCCAATGGAATGACAGGCTTACCCGCCAGGAAGCTGATATCGAGGAATCGAGGAGAAAGACCAACATCAATTTCTTCTCCGCGGCAGGCAGCTACGATTACTTGAGCACCACTGCGGAGACCGATCAAGGTGAGCTCACCGAAGCCACCAAATGGGTAAGCTTCAGCCAAAGATTCTTCACTACGGGTATCATTGCGGGCAATGCGTTTTCAGGCGGGAAACTTCTCCAGGAGACTCCCAAAGACACCTTATCGATCAAGAATGTGTCGGTTTCACTCGTGCTACCACTTGAAAACAACCAAGCGGCGGTGCAATATTACTTTGGACCCAACCGCTACAACGTCCTCAAAAAAGTCACCGATGGCTTTGAAAAGAACGTGGACATGGGCTACTTCTTTGTCAGTTGGGTCAACAAATACATCATTGTCAACCTGTTCCAGTTTTTGGAGAAATACTTCACCAACTATGGGGTTATCATCATCCTGATCGTATTGATCATCAAGTTGGCGCTGTTTCCACTGACCTACAAGTCCTACATCGGGATGGCTAAGATGCGGGTCATCAAGCCGGAAATCGACGAGCTGAAAGAAAAATACGGCGACGATCCCACCAAAATGCAGCAGGAGCAGATGAAACTCTTCGGGCAGTTGGGCGTGAGTCCGATTTCGGGCTGCTTGCCGCTGTTGCTGCAGATGCCTTTCCTGTTTGCGATGTTCTTTTTCTTCCCCAATGCGATTGAGCTTCGCCAACAGTCGTTCCTTTGGGCGCATGATTTGTCTACCTATGACTCGATCCTGAGGCTACCATTTGCGATTCCTTTCTATGGTTCGCACGTCAGCTTGTTTACGATATTGATGACGGTGTCGCAGATTGCCTATACCCATTTCAACAACCAGCTGACTGCACAGGCCGGGCCAATGAAAAACCTTGGCTACATCATGCCGGTGGTGTTTATGTTTGTGTTAAACTCCTTCCCGGCTGCGTTAAGTTTCTATTATTTCGTCTCCAACATGGTCACATTCGGGCAACAAGCTTTGATCAAGCTCTTTGTCGATGATGCCAAAATCCGCGAAAAAATCGAAGCCAACAAGGTCAAGAATGTCAACAAAAAGAAGTCAAAATTCCAGCAAAGACTGGAAGATGCCATGAAGGCCGCCGAGGCCAACAAAAAGAAACAATAAAAAGGAGGCTCCTGAGAGCCTCCTTTTTTTGTCGCTCCTTGCAGGCTCATAGCCAGCGAATTAACATTTCGGAAACCGACATGTGGATAACAATTCGTTTCGTGGAAAAATATAAATGATATATTTGTAAGCTAAGGTAATCCAATCATCCTCCTTCATGATCGAACTCACCTACCTCGGACATTCTTCCTTTCTCGCAAGAATCCAAAACAAAAACGTACTCTTCGACCCATTTATCAGCCCCAATCCAAAAGCGTCCAAAATCGACCCGATATCGATAGGTGCGGATTACATTCTGCTAAGTCATGGACACGAAGACCATGTGGCAGATGCCGAAAGCATTGCCAAAAGGAACAACGCCATGATCGTTTCCAATTATGAAATCGCAGTATGGTTTGCCCAAAAGGGTGTGGAAAAATACCACCCAATGAATATCGGAGGCAGCAAACAGTTTGATTTTGGTAGAGTAAAATCCGTGGCTGCCGTCCACAGCAGTACGCTTCCCGACGGCGCTTCCGGTGGGAATCCAGGAGGATTTGTGATCGAGCATGCCGAAGGTTGCTTCTACTACGCGGGCGACACGGCCCTTACATACGACATGAAGCTGATTGGCGAGGAATTCAAGGTTGATTTCGCGATCATGCCGATCGGTGATAACTTCACAATGGGTATCATGGACGCAATCAAAGCTGCGGATTGGGTGGGAACAAAGCGGATCATCGGAATGCATTACGACACATTTCCGTACATCGCCATCGACCAAGAGGCGGCAAAAAAAGCCGCAGCCGAGGCAGGAAAAGAATTGATTTTGCTTAATATTGGAGACTCTATTACCCTCTAAGGTATTTTATGGGAAAAGTAATCGCAATCGCCAACCAGAAAGGAGGCGTAGGAAAAACGACCACTGCCATGAATCTCGCGGCAAGTTTGGCGGTATTGGAATACAAAACCCTGGTGATAGACGCTGACCCACAGGCAAACACTACCTCAGGTTTGGGACATGATCCCAAAGAAATCGACAAAAGCATCTACGAATGCATGGTTGACGGAGTGGATATCCATACCATCATCCACAAGACAGAAATAGAAAATCTTGACCTTGTCCCCTCTCACATAGACCTGGTCGGTGCCGAGGTGGAAATGATCAACCTCGAAAACCGGGAGGAAAAGATGAAGTCCGTGATCCAGCATGTCAAGGACAAATACGATTTTGTAATCATTGACTGCTCTCCATCCCTCGGGCTCATTACGATCAATGCCCTTACGGCTGCCAATTCTGTGATCATTCCGGTTCAGTGCGAATATTTCGCGCTCGAGGGTTTGGGCAAGTTGCTCAATACGATTAAAATTATCCAAACCCGTCTCAACCCGGATTTGGAAATCGAGGGAATTCTCCTGACGATGTACGATGTACGCTTGAGGCTTTCCAACCAAGTCGTGGACGAAGTGCGGTTGCATTTCAAAAACCTTGTGTTCGAAACGATCATCCCTCGAAATGTCCGCCTGAGCGAGTCGCCAAGCTTTGGCCTTCCGGTGATTGCTTTTGATGCGGAGGGTAAAGGCGCTGTGGCCTACCTGAATTTGGCACAGGAAATTGCCGTCAAAAACGGCATGGAAAAAGTAAACTGATGAATGAAGCTATGGACGACAAAAAACCAACCCCAAAGAAAAGTGCGCTGGGTAGAGGATTGGGGGCCTTGCTGCAGGATTCTCCACAAAAAACAAAAAACGAAACCCTGATACCATCACATCCGGTGGCAGGGATCTATGATATCAGCCTTTCGGACATCCAAGTCAATCCTTTTCAACCAAGGACGCATTTTGACAAAACCGCCTTGGAAGAGCTCGCCGAATCCATCAAGGTACAAGGTATCATCCAACCGATTACGGTACGTAAGCTTGCCGAGGGAGAATACCAATTGATCTCGGGAGAAAGAAGGTTCCAAGCTTCCAAAATGGCGGGGCTGGAAAAAATTCCCGCATATGTGCGCACTGCCAATGACCAACAGATGTTGGAAATGGCTCTGATCGAAAACATTCAAAGGGAAAACCTCAACGCCTTGGAAATCGCCCATTCCTACCAAAGGCTACTCGCAGAGTGCAACCTCAAGCAGGAAGAACTGGGCGACCGCGTAGGCAAAAACAGAACTACAGTCAACAATTACCTCCGTCTCCTTAAACTACCGCCCGATATCCAAGCAGGTCTTCGGGACAATAGGATCAGCATGGGCCACGCCCGGGCGCTAATTAACGTAGACAGTATCGACAAGCAATTGGCGATCTTCAAAAAGGTACTCGCCGAAGACCTCAGCGTAAGAAAAGTGGAGGAACTTGTAAAATCCCTCAACCAAGAGAATGAGGAAAAAACAGAGAGACAGGAACCCGCTTTGGATCCTTTGAAAAAATATGAATTGGGAAAAATCCAGCAAAGGCTTGCCAACCATTTTGGGACAAAGGTACATCTGAAGTCTGACGCTAAAAGTAAAGGCGAGATCAAAATCCCGTTCCATTCCTCGGAAGACCTGAACAGAATTTTGGAAATATTGGAGATCATCTAAGCCTTGGAAAAGGAAAGATTGCATACAAGGGTGATATCCCCCACACAAGCAATGAAGGTACTTACGCTCATTGCTCTTTTTGTTTTTTGCACTTTCGTCAATTGCAAGGCCCAAAGGCTTATTTCGGACACACAGGATACGATCAAGTTGGAGCTTACGCAGAAAGAAATCAAAAATCCGAGTAAAGCGATGATCCTCTCCGCAATCCTTCCTGGTGCCGGACAAATCTACAACGGCAAGCCTTGGAAGGTACCGATCATCTATACGGGCTTTGCCGCCAACATCTATTTTATCGAGTACAACAACAGGCGCTACGAGCTGTTTTTGGACGCCTTGGCGATTTACGACCAAAATCCAACGAGTACAGACAGGCCTTTTCCGGGCCTCAACAGGGAAGGCTTGGTGCGTAACATCGACTATTGGCGCCGTAATAGGGATTTGAATTATTTCCTGTTTGTTGGTATTTATGCACTCAATATAGTAGATGCCTTTGTGGACGCGCACTTGTCGGCCTTTGATGTGACTGATGACCTGAGTTTCAAGTTCGAACCCAACTTTGAGATGCTCGCTGCAGGCGGTACCGTCACGGGCCTTTCCCTTAAGATCAAATTTTAAAAGATGAACATTCTATTATTGGGCTATGGAAAAATGGGAAAAATCATCGGTGAAATCGCCGAATCCCGAGGGCATTCCATAGTCGGAAAAATTAATATCGAAAACCGCGCTGATTTGGAAAAACTCGATCCAGCTTCAATTGACCTGGCAATCGAGTTCAGCCAACCAGATGCCGCAGTTGAAAATATTTCCTGGGCCATCAGCAGGGGTATACCTGTCGTCTCCGGGACCACAGGCTGGTTGGAGAGAAAACCTGAAGTAGAGGCGATGACCTTGGCAAAAAATACAGCATTCTTCTACGCTTCCAACTACAGCATTGGCGTCAATATCTTCTTCAAAGTGAATCAGTTTTTGGCGTCGCTGATGAAGGGCCAACACGAATACAAGGCCAGCATCGAAGAAATCCACCATACCGAGAAAAAAGATGCGCCGAGCGGCACGGCAATTACCTTGGCCGAAGGCATCCTCGCAGAGTTAAAAGAGGTTAAATCTTGGGAGCTCAACCAAGGCCAAACCACAGGCGCTGACGTTTTACCCATCACCTCCAAACGAATAGATCCCGCGCCTGGCACCCATATTATACGCTACCAATCCGAAATCGACGACATCGAGATCATACATACAGCCCATAGCCGCAAGGGCTTCGCCTTGGGTGCGGTGCTTGTGGCCGAATGGATAATCGGTAGAAAAGGCATATTTTCGATGAACGAATTCCTATCTTTCTGAAATTTAAATTCCGATGACTGAACCAAAAAAGAAAAAATCAGCTGCCCGTGAGTGGGTAGACGCTTTGGTGTTTGCGGTGATTGCCGCAAGCTTAATCAGGTGGTTGTTGTTAGAACCATTTACAATCCCAACTGCTTCCATGGAAAAATCGCTCCTTGTAGGCGATTTCCTGTTTGTGAGCAAAATGCATTACGGAACACGCGTTCCCCGAACACCGCTTCAGGTTCCGCTCACCCACCAAAAAATCTGGGGGACCGACATGAACTCTTATGTGGATTGGATCCAATTGCCCTACTATAGGCTTCCCGGTTTTTCGGATGTAGAGAGGAATGACGTGGTGGTTTTCAACTATCCCGCAGAATTGGAATATCCTGTAGATCTCAAGACTAATTATATCAAACGGGCAGTGGCGATTCCCGGCGACGTCCTTGAAATCAGGGAAACGCAGATTTTTGTCAACGGCGAGGCGCAGCAGAATCCCGCAGAGATGCAGTTTTCCTACGACGTGATGAGCAGCAGAAACCTCACCTCTGATTTCTTTGACGAATACGGCATCAACCAGGACAGTTATCGTCCCTTTTCCGATGCCTCAGGCTATATGGTCATGGCGACCGAAGAAATCATTGCGGAATTGAAAAAATCCCCCGCGGTCGGAAATATCACCAAACGTATGGATCGCGTTGGTCTTGGTGACCCAAGGGTATTCCCTGATGGTTCCTATTTTGGCTGGAACAAGGATAACTACGGTCCTTTGGAAATCCCCGGCAAAGGCTGGACAATCGAGATAAACAAAGACAATATCGCAAAGTACGCCTACACTATACAGAAGTTCGAAGGACATAAGGATGTGAAAGTTGAAAACAACGAGCTATTTATCGACGGTCAAAAAGTCGAGAATTACACCTTCAAGCAGGACTATTATTTCATGATGGGAGACAACAGGCACGATTCATTGGATTCAAGGTATTGGGGTTTTGTGCCCGAAGACCATATCGTGGGCAAAGCTTGGTTCCTGTGGCTCTCTTTGGACAAGCACAAATCCATGTTCAACAAGATCCGTTGGAGCAGGTTTTTCAATGGAATTGACTGATCGAACTGATTTTCAACAACAGAAAAGGCCGAAGATGATTCGGCCTTTTTTTTTTTGGTGTCAATCAATGTTCGATTTTTTTCTTTACATGGGCGATGTCTGCCTTTTTGATCACCTCATTGTGATAAATGACGACTGGGGCAGATTTACAAAAATCCATACACTTGGTCTTGATAATCTTGAATTTACCCTTGTTATGCCCAGACTGGGTCAATTCTTTGATTTCTTTGCCCAATTCCTTGCAGCCTTCCCCCTTGCAGTCGGAGCCATTGCAGATGAAAATGAATTTCCGGTGGTTACCCATATAAGGTTAGAAGTACGAAGTTAGAGGTACGAGGTTGGAAGTACGAGGTTCAGCACCAAGAACCAAGTGTAGCGTAACTCCTGAAACTCTCCGGCGTTAGCTAGGGTTTTCAAAATTCGACATTGGATATTCGTTGTTCATTATTCGTCATTTTATTAAGAAAGTGACCACGACCACCAATAGAATTGGCTGGTTGAATAGTCATTCTTGTTTTCGCCAAATCCAAACTGCCTTTCCCTTCTTACATTCTGCTTGATGATTACATCCCATATACCCACTGCATGACCAAGCCACTAAGATAGGCGCCATAAGTACCCGCGGCATATCCCAATACGGCCATCAGCACACCCACGGGCGCCAGGGATGGATTGAAGGCGGAAGCTACGATGGGTGCTGAAGCCGCGCCGCCGATATTGGCCTGCGAACCAACAGCCACATAAAAGAACGGTGCCTTGATCAGGTAAGCCACAATCAGCATCGTCAGCATATGGATGATGATCCAAATAATTCCAATCAGGAAGAAAACGGGATTATCCAAGACCGCGCCCAAGTCCATCTGCATCCCGATCGTAGCGACAAGGATATACAGCAGCACCGAACCCAATCGGGACGCGCCGACACCTTCTAACTCCCTGGCTTTGGTAAAGGACAACAGCAATCCGCCCGTCGTCGCGATCACCACGATCCAGAAAAAGGTCGAATCAAGCGAATATTGCTTCAAGTTTGGATAATTGGTACCAATAAAAGGCGCTACAATGTCCGCAATCCAGTGCGACAGACCAGTAATCGCAAACCCTACGCCCAGGATCACCATCGTATCACTCAGGTTTGGCATTCTCATAATTCCGGCGCGGTATTTTTCGACCTTTTCCTGAAGCTCCATGATGGCGCTGCTGTCTGCCTTGAACAAACGGTCGATTTTCTCGGGCTTTGCCGCCCAATACAGCAATACCGCCATCCAAAGATTGGCTACCAGTACATCCACTGCGATCATCTGACTGAACAATGCCGGGCTCGCTCCAAAAACCTCCAACATGGCCGTTTGGTTGGCACCTCCTCCTATCCAGCTTCCCGCAATCGTGGAAAGCCCCCTCCAAAGTTCGTCAGGTCCTGTCCCTGAAAGAATATCCGGGAAGAATCGGGATACAGTAAAAAGTGCAATCGGTCCACCGATCATCACACCCACTGTCCCCGCCAAAAAAATAATTAAGGCTTTTGGCCCCAATTTCAAAATCCCTTTCAGATCGATACTTACCGTCAAAAGCACCAGCGAGGCTGGCAACATATAGCGGGAGGCAATTTTGTAAAGACCAGAAGATTCTCCTGAAATAATGCCAAGCGAGTTGAAAACAGCCGGAATAAAATAACACAGGAGCACCGAGGGTACGATCCTGTAAAACTTGGTCCAAAATGGCTTCTTACTCGCCGAAGTGGCAAAAACAAAAGCCAAAATGGTCATCAACAAACCAAATACAACGGCATCGTTGGCAATCAGGGGAACATTCTCTTGCATAGGTTTCCAGCTTTGCTTACAACAATACCACAAAAGCCCAAAAGATCAAAGTCTGGATTTTTCCCAGAGAAAGGTAAACTCACCCAACATCATGGCTGTCGCACCCCATACGACTTCCCTGTCGATATCAAAATACGGTGCATCAAACTGAAAGCCCGAACTACCCTTCACTTTGGTGATTTTGCGGATTTTGGAATCAATCAGTTCAGGAAAAGGGCAAGAAATGATCCGCTCAACTTCTATCGGATCAGGCTTGAATAGCGGCGTTTCCTCCACAAAACCGATAAATGGCCGTACCAAAAAATTGGAGGGGGGGATATAAACGTCTGACAGGTACCCCAAAATCTTGACTTTGGATGCATCCACCCCGATCTCTTCCTCTGCTTCCCTCAGCGCCGTAGACTCCAACGAGCTATCTCCTTCCTCGAATTTCCCGCCTGGAAAAGATACCTGACCTCCATGCACGCCCGGATATTCGGGCCGTTTGATAAAGGGGACAAAGGCACTGCTTTGGTCCGGGAAAAGCAGCATCAGTACGGCGCCTTTGCGGTGGTCTTCCCGAATCTGGAACCGCTTGGTGTCAATCGGCATCGGTGCCATAGAAAGCTGCCCCTCGATCCCCGGCAAGGGTTGCCTGAGCAAGATTTCCAGCCTATTGACGATCTGTACCAGCTTCATCTTGGGGGAAAGGAATGTTCTTCAACTTCTCTCTCAGGTATTTCGATTTGGGATATTGGGATGTCCGAAGTGGGCTGGAATACTCGATATAGCTTCTATCGGCCACATTGACCAGCCAAACCATCGGACTGACGCCATTTTCATATTCAAAAAATCCGGATACCATCAAATAGTCAGGTGATACCCACACAGCTTCCTGAAATCCTCCCGAAGGCCCAATGAACAAGAGTCTTTGCCGCATGCCATTGGATCTGAAAAAAATCACCTCCGAATCGGGATTGAAAGCCACACTTCCCTCCTCAGGAATTACTACTTTATAGCTGTAGATATCCACCACTCCCAATCCGTCGGGATGGGGAATGAGATAGGGGAAAAAAGGATTCCCCGCTTGGATAAAGTTCTCCTCCGGCCATTCCAAATCCTCATACTCCAGCTGTTTGCTGAGTTGAAAAGCACTGGGGTCAAACGAATTATCTATGGATTTCCAATGGGACTGCCAAGCAGGCATTTGCTGGATACCTGAGGCCAGCAATTGGGCCATTTCCTCCTCCTTGCTCAATTGGCTGGTGTCGGATACTTCCTCGGATTTCTCCTTCTGAAAGGAACACGCCGCCAACAACACAATGATCAACAAAGAAAATTTGCTGAGAATACATCTCTTGACTTGGGTACGCATCATGATTGGTGAAAACACGAATCAAGCACAAAAACCCCATAAATCAAAAAAGGTCCGAACATCGTCCAGACCTTTTTTATCTCTCAAACCTATTAAACCTATTGTAGATATTCAATGTATGAATAACCGTTTGAAAGGTATGTAATGTTTTCAAATTCTACAAACAATCGATTGCGAAAATTTTATTCTGCGAGATTGAAAAAAAGTTTCCGTGTCAAAATCACGTTTTAAGTTACCTGATTTTGCTTACTTAAAACATTTTTTTGGAAGTTAAAAAATCTGGCATTCTGAGAAAAAATTTCCAATTCGGTACCTTATTTTTCCAACTAAACCACAAATCCACCTGACTTTCAATGAATTTGCAAAATATACCAGATAATCATGCTCAAGTCGCAGATCGAAAATTCGGAAGATTCTTCGCCCGCAAAGCCGCTTCGTTCCTGTCGAATATGATTAAATTCAACCCCAGTCAAACAACATTAATCCGTGGAAGTCGACCCCTCCTACCATACCGCCGTACTTATCCAAGAGGGTTTCCAGCATTACCTCCAAAATTTCCACATCCATACGGATAATTCGCCATGGTTTTACAAAATGAGAGATTGGGCGGCAAAGCGGGAAAACCAAAGAAAGCGACTGCGCCTTTACAAAGACCATGTCGCCCAAACCAAAACCAAGGTGCTTGCCGAAATCGGTCTCTATGCAAGCGACTTCTTCTTTTGGAGGGATACAAAGGGCATTTATTCCCGTCTGATAGCAGAACGAAAGGAAAAGGAACTCGCAGAGACATTTTTTAACTCGGTCATCCGAAAAACATATCCGGGGCTAGCCATCAACGAAGCGCTGATGTATGTGCATGAAGGCTACAATTCCTGCGACCTTCTGCCTAACGGCCACTTGTTCAATACCTATTCTGCCAATATGGGTTTGGTCCCAATACTTCGGAAAATCTTTTCCGACTATGATTTCGGAGCGCCCCTGATGGACCCGGAGGCAGATATCCATTTCCTCGAGAGCGCGGTCAAAAACGTGATTTTAACTAGATACAAGCCGGACGCAGATACGATCACGCAGATTTGGAAATCCATCTTTTTCAGGGGAAAATCCGCCTATCTCATCGGACGGACAAGACTTGGGGGAAAATGGATGCCCTTCATCATCCCATTCCTTTATGGCTCAAAAGGCGTTTTTGTCGACACCCTGATCTTTGACCCAATTTTGATGTCGGGCCTTTTTAGCTATACGCGCTCCTACTTCATGGTGAAGGTAGATGTCCCTTCACAACTTGTTTCATTTTTGAATTCCGTCATTCCCAACAAGAAAATCCACGAACTGTATAACTCCATCGGGTTTAACAAGCACGGCAAAACGGAATTTTACCGCGACTTTCTGAATCACTTAGCACATAGTGATGACCAATTTGTGATAGCCGAAGGCATCAAGGGTATGGTGATGACGGTATTTACCCTCCCCTCCTACAACATCGTGTTCAAAATGATCAAGGACTATTTTGATCCACCCAAGACCATGACCCGCCAGGAAGTGCGGGAAAAATACAAGCTCGTCGGCCTGCACGACCGCGTGGGCCGGATGGCGGATACTCATGAGTTTGAGGAATTCCACCTTCCGCTTCGGCGCATTCATCCGGATTTAATGCAGGAATTGCGCAGCACGGTCAATTCCTTGTTGGAAATCCGCGGAGAAGAACTGATCCTCAAGCATGTGTACATCGAGCGTAGGATGACCCCACTGAACATTTACTTGGATAACTGCAGCCTAGAAGAAGCCAAGCAGGTGGTCGAAGACTACGGCAATGCCATTATGGAATTGGCACAAGCCAATATTTTCCCGGGGGACATGATGGTCAAAAACTTTGGCGTAACGCGGCAAAAACGGGTCATCTTCTACGACTACGATGAAATCGAATTTGTGACAGACATGAATTTCCGGGCAAAACCCAAGCCTGAAACCTACGAGCAGATATATTCTCCCGAACCTTGGTACGAAATCGGGCCAAGGGACGTGTTTCCCGAGGATTTCAAAAGGTTCATGATCGGGCGGGCTGATATCAGGGACTATTTTTTTGAAGTCCATAGCCGGCTGTTCGATCCAATGTTTTGGCAATCGATCCAAAAAAATATCCGGTCTGGGGAAATGCCCCATGCTTTTTCTTACCCGAGATCAATTCGATTCAGGCCGAATGAATTGGTATAATGGTTTGCAACCCGGAAATGAGGATTGTAATCATTCTTCAAAGGATGACCAATGTTTAGGTTTTGTCTTGAGTTTTTAGCGTAATTTTGGCACCAATCCCCTTCACTATGAAATCCCTAATCGCCCTCCCCATATTGCTTCTCCTCCCGATCTTGGCCACTGCCCAACATTCCTATGTGGGCATCCAAAATAGCACCAGAAAATCAATGGTGAGCGTCATGATGAATCCCGCCGAAATCAACAATTTCGACCGCAAAGTCGAAGTGAATTTCGTGGGCGTCAATGCCTTGTTCGTTAATAACATCCTGAGTTTCTCAGATCTTACTTCCATACAAGAAAACCTGTTGGAGGACCTGATGTCCAAAGCCAACACCCAAGTGAACGGGGATACTCACGGGTCTGCACTTTTGCCTTCCTTCGGAATTAATCTCGGCAAATGGTCCCTGGGCTGGGCAAACCAATTCAACTCACGGGTAGCACTCCACCAAATCAATCCCGATCTTGGCAACAGTGTGATCAGAAGCGCTTCTGCATCGGGCGGGACTACTTATCAACTCAGCAATCCTAACAACCAGCGGGTGAACGGTGTCATGTGGTTTGAATCGGGCATCGTCGTGGGGCGGGAATTGATCAACAACGCCAACTCAAAGCTCTCGGTCGGCAGCAATATCAAGATCCTCGTGCCTGTCAACTATACCAACGTGGGTGTAAGTCAGCTGTCTGGAACACTTACCGTGCAAAACGGAGTAGCCAGCCTTTCCAATGCCAGTGGCACCATGAACCTGACCTACAACAGGGACATTATCGATGCCCGAAACCTTCGACTGGACTATAGCAACCTTGAAATCAACTCTCCCAGCTCTGTTGGACTTGACTTCGGAGTCAATTACCAGGCAAAGAAAAATGGAAAGGTTTGGATCAATTCCGGCATCTCGGTCACCAACATCGGCAACCTGAAGTTTGGCACCAGCAACGTCTCCAATAACCTGCGCATCAACATTCCTGCAGGAAGCTCTTTCCGCATCGATAGATTCGACTTGGATCTTGAAAACACACTCGACCAACTCACAGGGTCAGGTTTCTTCACGTTGGATGACACACAGGAAAACATCCAAGTTGGATTGCCAACGACTTTTGCCCTGTATTCAGAAATCAAGTTAACCGATCAGTTTTTTGTCAGTGCCTTTTGGCAGCAAATGGTCAAAAACCAAGACAAAAACAACCAAGTCCCATTTGTGAATGTGTTTGCAGTCACGCCGAGCATGCTTTTTGGGAAATTTGAGGTGTTCTCGCCTTGGGGCTACTTCCAAATCTCCGAACTTACGGGTGGCTTGGGCTTCCGCTACGGGGGATTTTTCCTCAGCTCACAAACCGTGCTGACCTCGCTATTGGCCAACCGAGGCACAGCCGATGTCCAAATGGGCCTCAGTTGGGGGTTTGGACAGCGCAGACAATAGGCTTTATGGAAATCAATCGCCCAGGGTCTTCCTAAACGGCACCGCGGGGAGCCTTTCCGAATTGTAGAGATTCACCTCGGGATTGTCTGCCCAAGCATAGCGGATTTCTGTCGGGGACTTGATGCCGGGATGGAAGACGGTGATTTGGTCCTTGCCGGTGATCTCCGCCTTTGCCAGGACAAAATTCCCATCTGAACCAGCCAAGATAAAACCCTTGACTGATTTGCCGCCATCAGAAAGCACAAGCCCCTCTCCCACATGGTCCAATTCTAGGAGCACTTTTCCTCCCTCTACTTTGGCTGATTTGAGCATCGGTCCGGAGTGGACCACTTCCTCCCCATAGGCTACCTTTCGTGCCGCTTGCCAAAGTCTGATACCGACGTCTTTTTTATTCCTAGGATGAATGTCGTCCGCTTCACCGATATCAATGGTCACCGCCATGCCGGTTTTGGGGAGCTCCAGCGTTTGGGTCTGTGCTTCCCGGAGAAAGGCCCAATTTGAATCGGGCTGGATGGGCTTTCTTTCCATAAAGTTGGCGAGCTGTACAAATAGGAAAGGAAAATCCCCGATTCCCCAGCTTTCACGCCAAGTTTGGATCATCGTGCCAAAAAGCTGACGGTAGTGGGCATGCTCCCCAGTATTGCTTTCGCCTTGGTACCAAATGACGCCCGCGATCGGATACTTCACAATCGGGGCGATCATGGCATTGTACATCATGCCCGGTAGCCAATTGTGCCATTCAACCACGGGCAGGGATTCCTCAATCGTATTGGAAAACTTCCAAGGTCCCTCAAGGCTAATTGTGCGGTTACTTTCCTTGACGTAAAATTGTCCTTCTTTGCCCAAAACGGGGGCATTGTTCCAAGTATTGACAATGCGGACAGACAACAGGTTTTCGCCTTTCTTGAGCATCCCTGCAGGGATTACAAACTCATTCAGGCTTTGCCCGAAGTCCTTGAACAGCAGCCGGCCTCCATTCAAGTAGATATAGGCCATTTGCTGGATATCGCCCAGATTGAGCTTTACCCCCTCGGTCTGATTGACGGTAAATTTCTTCCTGAACCAAGCGATATCCTTCAGGGGATTGTCTGCCGGCAAGTTCACTGTCTGCCATGCCGAATCATCATAATCCGGATTGACGACACCTTGGATTTCCCCGTTTTGGGGAGCGAGGACAAGGTCGTTGCGTTTCAGTTCCCGGACTTTGTTGTCAATTACCTCCTGAATCCAATAATCCTGCCGGTCAAGGACGTCTTTGGCTTTGTCCCTGTAGGCGTCCATTTCCAGCAGTTTCTCCGCAGCGGTCCAGCCCTGTGCCGGCGTACCACCCCAGTTGGATTCGATGATGCCGACCGCCACGCCTTTTTCGAGATGCAAGCGCTTCGCAAAAAACCAGGCTACGGCCGAAAAGCTCAGGATATTGTCCGCACTAGCCTGTACCCATTGTCCTCCTCGGACATCATACTTTGCCTTGGCATCGTAATCGTGGGGGATTTTGAAAAACCGGATCAAGGGATACTCGGCATCTGCAACTTCTTCTGCCAGGCCTTCCACCTCGCCACTCATGACCCATTCCATGTTGGATTGACCTCCAGATACCCATACATCGCCGACCTGGATATCGCGGATTTTCTTGCCGTTGATGTCGAGTTCATAGGGTCCGGAGGCAGGGAGCGCATCAAACTCCAACAGCCAATAGCCATCGGCATCGACGCGGGTATCCTTCTGTTGGTTGTTGAAGGTACCGACGACTTTTTGCCCCGGCGTACCGTCGCCCCATACCCGGATGGGTTGATTACGCTGGAAAACCATGTGGTCGGTGAAAAACTTGGGCATAAAAACCTCTGCCGTTTCTTCCTCCGACCTACAGCCAACGAGGCCAAAAAAGAGTACAACAGCAATCAGCATCAAGTAGGAATGTCGCATGTCAGGTAAATTTTGGGTAGGCGAAAATATCGATTCAAATCGATTGGCGCAATATTCCTTCTCTAAAGAGAAAATGAAGAAAAAAAACGGAAATGAACGCTCCTGATTTACTTGCTAAATCACATATTCAGCAGCGCCATCGCCACACCAAAGTACACGGCAAGACCCAAAAGGTCATTGGCCGTCGTGATAAAGGGACCTGAAGCGATTGCGGGGTTGATGCCGAATTTGTTGAGTACCAAAGGCGTCACCGTACCCATAAAGGATGCCAACAAAACCACGCAGAACATGGCCAATCCAATCGTCAATCCAAAAATCGCGTCAAATCCATAGACAAACTTCACCACCAAAAACACAAATCCACCCAATACGATGCCATTTACAAGGGCAATCATCACACCCTTGACAAAGCGCTGCCAAGGCGTATCGTCAAACACGGACTTGGATGCCAAGGTCTGTACCACCAATGATGAAGACTGTATGCCCACGTTTCCGCCCGTAGCAGCTACCAAAGGAATAAAGGAAGCCAATGCGATATACCTGCTGAGGCCATCTTCAAAAAAGCCGATGATTTTCGCCCCCAACAATCCCCCAATCACCCCAATCAGCAGCCAAGGCAGCCGGGCTTTGGAAATCTTGAAAATGGAGTCGGATTCTTCGATATCGTCCGAAATACCGGTCATGGCCTGGATATCCTCGTCGGTCTGTTCCCGCATCAAGTCCAAGATATCATCGACGGTAATCCTGCCGACAAGGCGGTTCTTGGCGTTGACGACGGGTACCGATTCCAAGTCATATTTCCGCATGATTTCGGCCACGTGCTCTCCATCCATATGGGTGGGGATGGAGATAATTTCCTTTTCATAGATGTCGGAAATTTTGGTATCTGCCGAGGAGAGAATGATTTTCTTCAGCGATACCCGCCCCAGTAAATGCTGCCTATTGTCCACCACATAGATCGAATAGATTTTCTCCACCTTCTCGGCTTGGCGACGGATCTCCTCGATGGTCTGGACAACGTTCCAGTTTTTGTTGGCCTTGATGAATTCCTTGGCCATCAAACCGCCCGCGGAGTCCTCGTCGTAGCGGAGAAGGTCCAGGATGTTGGCTGACTTTTCCCGCTCCTGCAGGTGACTGATGACATCCTCGCGTTCCTTTGCAGGCATCAGGATCAGGATATCCGCAGCATCGTCTGACTCCATTTGGTCGATCAGCAGGGCCAGTTCCGTGGGCTCAAGCTCCTTGATGACCATGCCGAGCGGATCTTCATCCATCTCGATTAGGATATCCGCGGCCATTGAAGGGTTCAAAAGCCGCAGCACATAGATGGCCTCGTCCATGTTGAGCTCATCGAGCAGGGAGGCGATATCAGCCACATTGGCCCCGTCCAGCGATTGGATGATCAGCTCATTGTGTTGGGATTCGATGTTTTCCTGCAAGCTCTCCAAAAACTCCTTGGACAGCTCAAATGACTTTATTTGTTCCAAGATGCCTGAAGTTTAAGGGTGAGTTGCACAAAATCCGCGACGTCGAGTTGCTCGGCGCGCAGGTCCAAGACCGGGTCCAATTTCAATTCCTCAGACAGGCCCAAAGCCTTCAGGGAGTTCCTGAGCGTTTTCCTTCGGGTGCCAAAGCCTTGTTTGACGACGCGGAAGAATAGCTTTTCATCACAGGCAAGTCGCTCGGTCGTGTTCCTTTTGAGTCGGATCACGCCCGAATGAACCTTGGGTGGCGGATTGAATACGCCCGGCGGTACGGTAAAAAGATACTCTATATCATAGAAGGCCTGCAGCAAGACCGACAGGATGCCGTATTCCTTGCTTCCTTTGGGGGATGCGATGCGTTGTGCCACTTCCCGCTGCAGCATGCATACCACTTCGGTCACTTGATTTCTTTCCTCCAAGACCTTGAAGAAAATCTGGGAGGAAATATTGTAGGGAAAGTTTCCCGCTACAATGTAAGGCCCATTCATAATCGGGGAGAAATCCTTGCGTAGATAGTCGGCCTCGATGATCCGCTCGCCCAAGTCGGGGTACTTTCCATGCAGGTACACAATGGACTCATGGTCGACATCCACTAGGTACAGATCCCAATCCTTGCGCAGCAAAAAATCCGTCAACACACCCATACCCGGACCGATCTCGAGGACCTTGTTGGTCCCCTGATGCCCGGTCAGGCTGCCGGCGATTCGCTCAGCGATACCGAGATCGGTGAGAAAATGCTGCCCGAGGTGTTTTTTGGCTTTGACGTTTTGGATGTGCGCCATGAAAATTATTTCTATAAATTGCAGGTCAAAAATAAGAGAATTATCACAAAGGCATAGGATTAATTTACCCGCAGGGTGAATGGATGCCAAGCCGATTTGGCCTTCAGTTGCCTGATTTTGGCTTGTTTTTGTTTGTGTTACTCTTTTTTCCAACGTTTCTTTTCAATCAAATACATGAACCCAAGAAAAAACAAGCCAGTCATCGGAATCAGTATCGGAGATATCAACGGAATCGGACCGGAAGTCACTTTGAAAGCTTTGATGGACAACCGCATCCTGAGATTGGTGACCCCTTTGATATATGCCCACGGCAAAGCGATCACTTTTTACAGGAAACACCTCGGTTTGGAGGATTTCAACTTCATGCAGATCAAAAACGTCCAAGAAGTCCACCACAAGAAAGTCAATCTCATCAATGTGGTCGAGGAGAGTCCCGAAGTGATGCCCGGAGCGGAGACCCAAGAAGCTGGAAAATTGGCCTTGGCGGCACTCAACCATGCCATCAAGGACCTCAAAGACGGCAGCATCGAAGCCCTTGTCACCGCTCCGCTCAACAAGCACAATATCAATTCCGAGACAGTGAAGTTTGTGGGCCATACAGAATACCTGACCGAGGCGCTAGGTGTCAAAGACAGCCTCATGTTTCTCGTGTCGGAAGATATCCGCGTGGGATTGGTGACTGGCCATGTTCCACTCAGCGAGGTCAGCAAGCACGTGAGCGCAGATCGGATCAAATCCAAACTTGACATCATGCTGCAGTCATTGAAGAATGATTTTGGGGTAGGAAAACCAAAAATCGCCGTCCTCGGTCTGAATCCCCATGCGGGCGAGGAAGGACTT
The DNA here is from genome assembly GCF_000330725.2 of Mariniradius saccharolyticus AK6. GTDB lineage: Bacteria > Bacteroidota > Bacteroidia > Cytophagales > Cyclobacteriaceae > Mariniradius > Mariniradius saccharolyticus. The sequence continues at coordinate 175,699 of NZ_AMZY02000001.1, forward strand.
TTGGGTACCGAAGAAAATACCATCATCAAGCCGGTGATCAAAGATTACAAAGACAAGGGGCAATTGGTATTTGGACCTTATCCCGCCGATGGCTTTTTCGGCATGCTGCAGCACAAGAAGTTTGACGGCATCCTTGCCATGTACCACGACCAGGGACTGATTCCTTTCAAATCCATGGCTTTTGAGACCGGGGTCAATTTCACGGCCGGACTACCTGTAGTACGCACCTCTCCGGACCATGGCACTGCTTATAACATTGCCGGAAAAAACCAAGCCGACGAAGGCTCCATGCGGGAAGCCATCCTCTCCGCCTACGACATCATCCGCCACAGGGGTGGTTGGGATGAGAGTGGGGAAAGTTGAGGGTAGGGATTTGAGATATGAGACATGAGATGTGAGACTGGAGGTACGAGAATCGGTGAATTGCGATCTGGGCATTACGATCTACAAGGCTAAAGGTGAGCTTGACAGACATGTCGAATTTAGAACACCGAATAATGAATATCGAATGATCGCACCAGAAGCACCAATCCACCAATAACTTAGTAACCAATAACAAAAATAAAGTGAGCGATCCGACTAAAGAGGCTAGCATCAACAGTCGAAATCTCTGGCCTTTGGTTAAATGTCGAGGACTGAAATTCCCTTTGGGTTTTCTGCCTGTAAATTATTTGAAGCCGAATTTTATTTTTCCGGAGCATTTCTCTAAATTTGCGGTCTTGATTGAAGAAACGAGATCGTGAAACTCATCAAAGCATATGAAATCGATGTCATCCGATTAAAAGATGGCAGACACGTTTTCAAGTTTGAGGTCGGAAACGATTTCTTCGAATACTTTCAAGCAGAAGATTGGCTCAACGGCGCCAAAATCGAAATTGACGTAAATCTCACCAAAACGGTATCCGTGATGGAGGTGGATTTCCACATTCATGGCACGGTCAACCTTACTTGCGACCGCAGTCTGGAGCATTTTGATGAGCCCTTGGACTTACACGAAAAAGTGGTTTACAAATATGGCCCTGTGGAAGAGGAAATCAGCGAAGATGTCTTCATGATTACCAAAGACACGCCGAGCGTCAACGTGGCACAGTTGATTTACGAATACATCCTCTTGGCCCTTCCCGCCAAAAAAATCCATCCGGATTATAGAACGGAAGAAGACGAAGAGGAGAATGAAGAGTTCGAAGCGGAATTCGAATCCTACTCAGACGAAGTCGAGGAGGAAGAGGAAATTCCTTCCGAAGACATTGATCCGACAGAGGAACGAGTTGACCCGAGATGGGAGATATTAAAAAAATTGAAAAACAAGGAATAAGTTAAATAGACATAGAAATGGCACATCCTAAACACAAAATTTCGACAACCAGGAGGGACAAAAGGAGAACTCACTATAAATTGACAGCACCAGGACTTTACAAATGCCCTACCACAGGTGAACTCCATCTGCCACACAGAGCATTCTGGTTGGATGGCAAATTGTACTACAAAGGTCAAGTGATCCAAGAAAAAGAAACGACTGCATAATTTACGGTCGACTGAAAACCATATAAGAATCCATTCTGGGAAACCGGAATGGATTTTTTTGTTGCCCGTTCTGTTCGGCAACCTCAAAAACAATCCCGATTGATTTGGGAATGGCAATATACCAAAACAGACCCTAGGAGCCCATTTTTCGACTAAAGTCGCAAAAGCCAAAAAACTTTGGTGGAAATGGACATTTTAGATAATTTTGTCGCCTTGACTTCGGAACAGGGACTCCTAATCACCGAAGATTTGACATTCTTAAACAAGCCAGCATCTGAGGTATCCATTCTCTTGGAAATGCCTTCAAAACCGCAAGTATGAAAAAAACCAGAGCAGTCATCACAGGTGTCCATGGATGGGTCCCGGACTATATCCTGACCAATCGTGAACTCGAAACCATGGTTGACACCAATGACGAGTGGATCGTCACCAGGACCGGCATCAAAGAACGGAGAATCCTAAAGGGCGAAAACAAAGGGACCTCGATCATCGGGATCAATGCCGTCAAAGGCTTGCTTGAAAAAACCAACACCAACCCAGAGGACATCGAACTCATCATTTGCGCGACGGTCACGCCTGACATGCCCTTTCCAGCTACCGCCAATATCATCGCCGACGGCGTGGGCGCTACTAAAAGTTACAGTTTTGACATTTCAGCAGCTTGTTCAGGCTTCCTATATGCCCTGACAATGGGCAGCCAGTTTATAGAAACAGGCATGCATAAAAAGGTTATTGTCGTTGGGGCAGACAAAATGTCGGCCATCATCGATTACCAAGACCGGGCTACTTGTATCATTTTTGGCGACGGCGGCGGCGCGGTACTTTTGGAACCTACCGAAGAAGAAGTCGGCGTGATGGATTCCCTTTTGCTTTCCGACGGATCCGGCGCGCCTTACCTACACATGAAAGCAGGCGGCAGCCGTAAGCCCGCCACAGAGGAAACAGTCGCGGCACGTGAACATTATGCCTACCAAGAAGGATCTACGGTATTCAAGTTTGCCGTAACCAATATGGCCGAAGTCAGTGCCCAAATTATGGATCGAAACCAATTGGTCGCGGACGATATCGCATGGCTTGTGCCCCACCAAGCCAACAAAAGGATCATCGATGCCACAGCCAACCGCATGGGAATCGGCCCGGAAAAAGTGATGCTCAACATCGAGCGCTATGGCAACACAACCGCGGGGACGCTACCACTTTGTCTTTGGGACTATGAATCCCAGCTGAAGAAAGGGGACAACATCATTCTCGCTGCTTTCGGCGGCGGCTTCACCTGGGGATCGATTTACCTCAAGTGGGGATATGACCCAAAATAAAGCAATAACCAATTTAGAGATACAAGAATAATGGCAACTACAGCAGATTTCAAAACCGGATTGTGCCTTGAAATGAACAATGACATCTACACCATTGTGGATTTCCAGCACGTGAAACCCGGCAAAGGGGGCGCATTCGTGAGAACAAAACTCAAGAGTCTTACCTCCGGCAAAGTGCTGGACAAAACCTACACGGCGGGTGAAAAAGTCGTGACGGCCAGGGTTGAAAAACGACCCCACCAGTTTATCTACCAAGATGACTTCGGTTATAATTTTATGGACACAGAGTCTTTTGAGCAGATTTCCATTCAGGAAAAACTCATTGAAAGGCCGAAGTTGCTCAAGGAAGGACAAATGGTAGATGTTTTGGTACATGCCGAGACAGAGACTCCGCTCTCTGTGGAACTTCCTCCTTTTGTCGAATTGATGATTACCTACACCGAACCCGGCATAAAGGGTGACACGGCGACAAACGCCATGAAGCCAGCGACTTTGGAAACAGGAGCTGTCGTGATGGTTCCGCTTTTCGTGGACCAGGATATCATGATCCGTGTAGACACAAGAGACGGTTCTTACTCCGAAAGAGTAAAATAATTTCCACAAGCTATGTGATTTGGTTAAATTACATAGCTTCTTTGTTTGATTACCAACCTCACCAGGATCCATCATAGCCAATGGGTCCAAAAATCTAAAATCATGAAAGCAAAAGAAATCCAGGATTTAATTGACTTCATTTCCAATTCGGGACTCGCCGAAGTCAAAATCGAAACCGAAGAATTCAAATTGTCCATCAAAAAATACGCGGAAGCCCCAACGGTAAAGGTTGAGACGCTTCCTATGGCAGCGCCGGTTGCAATGCCCCATCCCGTTGCGGCGGCACCAGTAGCAGTGGCATCTCCTGCTCCTACTCCCGCTCCTGCAAAAGAAGACAGCTCCCGATATGTGGAGATCAAATCCCCGATGATTGGTACATTCTATAGAACTCCCAATCCGGATTCAGAGAATTTTGTCAATGTAGGCGACTCCGTGTCTGCCGGTCAGACGGTTTGCATCATCGAAGCCATGAAGCTTTTCAATGAAATCGAATCCGAGGTGTCCGGCAAAATCGTAAAAGTCCTTGTTGAAAATGCATCTCCAGTGGAGTACGATCAGCCGCTTTTCCTCGTAGATCCGGCAGGATGATTTTTGTTTAACCAACCCGAAATCCCGTGTTTAAGAAAATACTTATAGCCAATCGTGGAGAAATTGCCCTGAGGGTGATCCGTTCCTGCAAGGAAATGGGCATCAAGACCGTGGCCGTCTACTCCACCGCCGACAAAGACAGCCTCCACGTCCGTTTCGCGGATGAGGCAGTCTGCATCGGACCTCCCCCAAGCCGGGAATCCTACCTGAATATCCCCAGGATCATCGCTGCGGCCGAAATCACCAACGCCGATGCCATCCATCCCGGCTATGGATTCCTGTCAGAAAATGCCGAATTCTCCAGAATTTGTGAAGAATACGGTATCAAGTTTATCGGAGCAAGTCCCGAGATGATCAATAAAATGGGAGACAAAGCGACCGCCAAAGCGACCATGAAGGAAGCAGGCGTGCCGACAATCCCGGGTTCGGAAGGACTATTGGACAGCATCGAACAGGGCGTCAAGATCGCCAACGAAATGGGCTACCCAGTCATCCTAAAGGCCACAGCCGGTGGTGGCGGACGCGGTATGCGGATCGTGAAGTCCGAAAGTGAATTCAAAAAAGCCTGGGACGACGCCCGGCAAGAAGCGGGTGCAGCCTTCGGAAACGACGGGCTTTATCTCGAAAAATTCGTTGAGGAGCCCCGCCATATCGAAATCCAAATCGTCGGTGACAGCACAGGAAGGGCTTGCCATCTTTCAGAGCGGGACTGCTCCATCCAAAGAAGGCACCAAAAACTGGTGGAGGAGACCCCATCTCCCTTCATGACCGACGAACTCAGGGAAGCCATGGGCAAAGCGGCCATCAAAGGCGCTGAAGCCATTGCCTATGAAGGCGCGGGAACAATCGAATTTTTGGTCGACAAAAACCGCAACTTCTACTTTATGGAGATGAACACCCGTATCCAGGTGGAGCATCCCATTACGGAGGAAGTCACGGATTTTGATTTGATCAAGGAACAGATCAAAGTGGCAGCGGGTGAGAAGATCTCAGGTAGAAACTATTTCCCGAAACTGTATTCCATGGAATGCCGAATCAATGCCGAGGACCCAGCCAACGGTTTCAGGCCAAGTCCAGGCAAAATCCTTAACCTCCACATGCCTGGAGGAAAGGGCGTACGGGTCGACAGCCACGTGTATGCGGGTTACGTCATTCCACCGAACTACGACTCCATGATCGCCAAGTTGATCGTCAGGGGACAATCAAGGGAAGAGGTAATCGTCAGGATGAAGCGCGCCTTGGAGGAATTTGTGATCGATGGCATCAAAACCACCATCCCCTTCCACATTGCGCTCTTGGATAACGTGGACTTCAGAAAAGGAAACTTCACTACGAAGTTCCTCGAAACCTTTGATTTCTCTGTGATCAAAGCCTAGGCAACCAAAAAAGGATAAATGGAGCCCGGACATGTGTCTGGGCTTTTTTGTTGGAAAAAACCCAAACCTGCTGACATGCTTTGGCACAAATCGACAGGGTCTTGGGAAAAAACCTTAATTTTGCGCCTCGAAAAGCCTTTCAAATCATCGATGTCGTTAGCAACTAAATATAACCCCGCAGAAGCCGAAGCCAAATGGTACGCCTATTGGATGGCCAATGGTTTTTTTTCATCCAAAGTTGATCCCGCAAAAGAACCCTATACCATCGTCATTCCCCCACCCAACGTGACGGGCGTCCTGCACATGGGCCATATGCTCAACAATACGATCCAAGACGTATTGATCAGAAAGGCCCGCATGCAAGGCAAAAACGCCTGCTGGGTACCCGGGACTGACCACGCGTCCATCGCCACAGAAGCCAAGGTCGTTTCCATGCTCAAGGAAAGGGGAATCGATAAAAAATCGATCACCCGGGAGGAATTCCTCAAATATGCCTGGGAATGGAAGGAAAAGTACGGCGGCATTATCCTCGAGCAACTCAAAAAGCTCGGTGCATCCTGCGATTGGGATCGTACCAAGTTTACCATGGACCCCGACCTCAGCGATGCGGTGATCTCGGTTTTCGTCGATCTGTACAACAAAGGAAAAATCTACCGCGGCGTCCGCATGGTCAATTGGGACCCGCAGGGCAAGACCGCCTTGTCGGATGACGAGGTAATCATGAAGGAGATTTCCTCCAAACTGTACTACATCCGCTACCAAATCGAAGGATCGGAGGCGGAATATTTGACCATCGCCACCACCCGGCCGGAAACCATCATGGCCGACGTGGCCATCTGCATCAATCCCAATGACCCGCGATTTGCCCATTTGAAGGGAAAAAAGGCCATCATTCCATTGATCAACCGCGCAATCCCCATCATCGAGGACGAGTACGTGGACATGGAATTTGGTACCGGCTGCCTGAAAGTCACCCCGGCCCACGACGTCAACGACTACGAATTGGGAATCAAACACAAACTCCCCGTTATCGACATCCTCAACGACGATGGCAAGCTCAACGAAAAAGCCCAAATCCTTGTCGGTGAGGACCGATTCATAGCGCGGAAAAAGATAGGCAAGCTGCTCGACGAAATCGGTCAGTTGGAAAAAATAGAAGACTACAAATCCAACGTGGGCCATTCAGAGCGGACAGATGCGGTCATCGAACCGAAGCTTTCCCTGCAGTGGTTTTTGAAAATGGAGGAAATCACCAAGCCCGCATTGAGCGCGGTGATGGACGATGTCATCCAGTTGTATCCACCCAAGTTCAAGAACATGTACAGGGCATGGATGGAAAATGTACGCGATTGGTGCATTTCCCGGCAACTCTGGTGGGGCCACCAAATCCCCGCTTTCTATCTGCCGAACGGAGAGTTTGTGGTGGCCAAAACCAAAGAAACAGCCCTGGAAATTGCCAATGCCAAGTTCGGTACCAATTTCACGATCGAAGAGCTCAAGCAGGACGAAGACGTGTTGGACACCTGGTTTTCGTCTTGGCTATGGCCGATATCGGTTTTCGATACAGAGGTGTTTTCGACCGGGAAGCCGAATGAAGACTTGAAATACTACTATCCTACCAATGACCTGGTGACGGCCCCCGAAATCCTCTTTTTCTGGGTGGCGCGGATGATCATCGCAGGATACGAATACTTGGGTGAAAAGCCCTTCAAAAACGTTTACCTCACGGGAATCGTGCGCGACAAATTGGGCCGGAAAATGTCCAAGTCGCTGGGCAATTCTCCGGATCCATTGGACCTGATCGCCAATTATGGAGCGGACGGCGTCAGGACGGGAATGCTCTTCTCCTCCCCTGCCGGCAATGACCTTCCTTTTGACGAAAAACTCGTCGAGCAAGGCCGGAACTTCGCCAACAAGATCTGGAATGCTTTCCGACTTGTAAAGGGCTGGGAAATCGACGAAAACGCTAGCGGTGATGCCAATACAGCATCGATCGACTGGTTTGAAAACCGGTTCCAACAGGCGCTAGCCGAAATCGAGGACCATTTCGACAAGTTCAGGATTTCCGATGCGCTAATGGCCACCTATAAATTGGTATGGGATGATTTCTGCTCTTGGTACTTGGAAATGATCAAACCAGCCTACCAACAGCCTATCGACAGGCCGACCTTGGACAAAACAATTGTGTTTTTCGAAGATATCCTCAAAATCCTGCATCCCTTCATGCCTTTCCTCACCGAGGAACTCTGGCAGCAGATGAGGAAAAGGTCTACCGCGGAAGCCTTGATCATATCGTCTTGGCCAACTGCGAAATCCTTTGACGAAAAACCGATTGCCGAAGCCAGTCAGGTATTCGAGGTCGTGTCACAGGTCCGGAATACACGCAACGCGAAAGGCATTTCCCCAAAGGAAAGCCTCAGCCTCGCCATCAATACCAAGCATCCTGGGTTGTACCAAAAATTCGAGGCAGTGCTGAAAAAACTGGCCAACCTTTCGGAACTCCAATTCGGGGAAAAGGTCGACAATGCGATCAGCTTTGTGGTCAAGTCAGACGAATGCTTTATCCCAATGGCGGCTGAAGTGGATGTTGAAAAAGAACGCGAAAACTTGAGCAAGGAATTGGAATACACCAAAGGCTTTTTGGCAACGGTGATGAAAAAACTGGAAAACGAGCGCTTTGTAAGCTCGGCACCTGCTGCCGTGGTCGAAACAGAGCGCAAAAAACAAGCCGACGCCGAAGCCAAAATCAAGGCATTGGAAGAGTCCTTGGCGAAGCTATCCTAATTGCTATTTAGAAATCAAAGAATTGGAAACCACCACTCAACAGGAAGTTGTGTGGTGGTTTTTTGTCTTTATTACCTTTTGTTAAAAAACAATAAATTAAGTTTAACCGTGTAAACATACATGTTACACTTTCATATCTTTTCGCCATGAGACATTCTTTTAAACTCACCTTGATTTTTGTTGTCTTTTTGGGTTTTCAAGCCTGTGATCAGTCTGAGGAAAATACTCCTGATATCACCCAAGAGGAATTCCCCGACCTGAAGATTTTCCTGGACAGATTTGAAACGGAGGCGAAACGGAGAGGCTATAATTTCAATTTTTCGGGCTTGGATATTGCCTATGTCAATGAAATCCGGCTCTCAGATAACCGCACGTTCTGTGGAATTGGCTATACAAGACATCCGCAGACAGGTAAGAGAGCCGTACTTATCTCAAAATCCAAAAACTGTGATTGGGCAAATCGGTCGGATATTCAACGAGAAAATCTGTTTTTTCATGAAATGGGGCACGCATTTCTGAATTTGGAACATGACGATGCATTGATGTGCGACGGAAAACCGCTTTCAATAATGACGAATGCGTTTAATCAGTTTTTTATCTACAAGGAAAATGAACCTAATCTTCGGGAATACTATCTAGACGAGTTATTTGACAGATTGGCTGCCAACGAACAGTGCATTGATTTTGGACAAAATTTCAACCAAGATCCCGTTTTCTTCAAGAATGAACTACCTGACCCTATTTGGAGCTCTTCCAATGATGATGGGAATTACCAAATTACAAGGGGTGTTCATTCAAATACAAACACTCCGTATTTGGAAATCACCTCGAGTGGAAACGGAAAAAATACAGGATACATCTACAGGCAGCTGGATATGCCCAATATCCCCGAAGGTGCCACGGTGATTTTGCGTACAAAAGTCAACGCGGAAAATTTGGAAGGACCCGGCGTAGCAATTGCTATGAGGGTTTACGATACAAGAATCGGCCCAACAGGAGCCTCTATTAATGAATCCCATACGCTGACCACGGAACCTAACCCCGTGAATGGTAAATTGGAAAATCATGTGTTGGAATTACAGCTTCCGAATTTTACGAGAAAAACAATTTTCCTCATTCCGTTCGCCGTAATGATGCCCGGAACAAAAGGACAGGCATTTTTTGATGATTTTGAGATTTTGGTTGAGCCGAAGTAAATAATCAGGTGAATTGAAAGTATACTAAAGTAGAAAAATTGATAGGCTAGAAGCTTGGGAATACACTGTTCACCATCTATTGCTCGTTAATGGACCCTTTTGGAAAAGGGTCGTTCTATTTTTTAATTCCTTTTTCCCTAAAAACTAAAAATAGCCCACACAAGCTATTGACTTGAATCGCGATTTTTACAATCTTAGGCATCACACACAAGAGATTCTTTTACAGCTGATCACCTACTTGGCGCAAGAGCATTTTTTTGTGAAACCAAAATCTTCATTTATTCCATTTCCAAATCCTATGACAAGAGAAGAACAATTGCAATTTTGCCGGCAATGTCAAAACAGACGCTTTGATGCCGAACATGGACTAGTCTGTGCCCTCACCGGGGAAGTCGCTGCTTTCGAGATCGAATGCCCTGATTTCTCCGAAGACGGAAACGTCAAACTACAGGAGGCAAATGGACGTTTTTTAGCTCCTTTATCCGAACTGCGGGGTGAACAAAATCTGCCTCTAGGCCTTTCGGCAGGTATCATTGCCGGATCCTTGGGCGCCATCCTGTGGGGAGTAATTACCGTAGCGACCGGCTTCCAAATCGGGTACATGGCCCTAGCCATTGGCTTCGGCGTGGGACTCGCAATTCGGCAGATGGGGAAAGGAATCGACCAAATATTCGGTATCAGTGGCGCTATCGTTGCATTGTCGAGCTGCTTATTGGGGAATTTTCTCAGCGTGATCGGCTTTCTCGCCAATCAAGAAAACTTAGGATACATCGAGACACTTTTCCTGTTCGACTATTCCTACCTGCCTGAGGTCATGATGGAGACCTTCAGTGGAATCGATCTCGTTTTCTACGCCATCGCCGTGATCCAGGGCTATAAATTCTCCTTCCGGAAACTTGGGGAAGAATAGGAAGTAAACTTTGCAAACCTTCATCCTTTGGATCGAATCCAAGGGGTGATTTTAATACTCAGGAAAAGACTCCTCCTTAACAGATCATTTGGGTGTTCTCGCCAAAAATCACACTATTGATTCCGATTGTGTGTTTTTTTCACGTTTTCCGAACCCATTGTGTGAATGGGAATGATGGTCAAGTAATTGATCAGAAAAATTCAATTGCTTTTTCCTCCCTCAGCCCCTATCTTCCAACATCATTAAGTCAATAAAATTTTACCCATGAAACCATCCAAAAAGACTACAGAACAGTCACGACGGGATTTTATCAAGAACGCGGCGATTGCCTCCTCGATTTTTATCGTCCCAAGACATGTTCTGGGCGGTGTCGGCTTCACTGCCCCATCTGACCAACTCAATCTCGCGGCCATCGGCGCCGGAGGCAAGGGAATTTCCGATATCAAAAACGCCTCCGTCAACGGCAGGGAGCGGGTGGTCGCCCTCTGTGACGTGGACTTCTCGGGCTCCGCCAAGCAGTCCATCGCCAATTTCCCCAATGCCAAGCTCTATGCCGACTACCGGGAAATGCTCGACAAGGAAAAGGATATCGATGCGGTGACCATCTCGACGCCGGACCACGTGCATGGCCCCGCTGCCAAATACGCCATGGAACGCGGCAAACATGTCTATGTACAGAAACCACTCACGCACAATATCCGTGAGGCCCGTCTGCTGACCGAACTCGCTCGGGAAAAGAAAGTCGTCACCCAAATGGGCAACCAAGGTGCATCCAATCCACTGCTCGGCATGGTCCAAAAATGGGTGGATTCGGGCAAATTGGGCAAAATCGCTGAAGTGAAAATATGGACCAACCGTCCCGTATGGCCTCAGGGATTTGCCTTTCCCCAACCTGACCCAAGCAAAAAACCAAATGACCTGAATTGGGACCTATGGCTTGGCCCATCGGCTGAGATTCCCTACACACCCAATCTCCATCCCTTCAACTGGCGGGGATGGTGGGATTACGGCACGGGTGCGCTTGGTGATGTCGGCTGCCACTTGATTGATATTCCCTTTAGGACTTTGGGACTGCACTACCCCTTGGATGCAGAATGCAGCGTAGGGACCGTATTCACCAAAATGTGGACCCCTGACTACAATCCCGAAGGCTGCCCTGCTTCGTCTTTCATCACGATCAACTTTGCGGCGACAGCCAAGAGCAAATCCCCCATCCAAATGACCTGGAGCGATGGGGGCATAAGGCCGTCGCGGCCATCAATTATTCCTGCCGATATGGACATGGGCGGCGCAAATTCCGCCAATGGAGTCCTCATCATCGGAGAAAACGGCGTGATTTCGACAAATATCAACGACAGCTCGCCGCTGATGCCGAAGCTGTTCCTCAATGACGGCACCACCGAATTCGGTCCAGAAAAAACCGACAACCCAGAGCCAGAGTACGGCCACCAACGCAAGTGGGTGGATGCCTGCAAAGCCGGATTTGGAAGCGCGGAACACAAGGCGCTTACTTCTTCCTTCGACTATGCGGGTCCAATGACAGAAACCGTCCTTATGGGCAACCTGGCCATCAGAAGCTACATGCTCCGCAGACAAAATGCACAGGGGCAAATGGAGTTTTACGGCCGTAGGAAACTGCTGTGGGATGGCAACAACATGCGCATCACCAACTTTGAGGACGCCAATCAGTTTGTCGGCCGGGAATACAGAAAGGGATTTGAAGTCTGATTTTCCCTGAAATCCGATCCAAATGCCCAGCCACGAGCCTGTTTCCCAAAGTCTATGGGCCGGAAGGTCCGCTGAGACTATCCAATATTGGCACCAAGCAGTGAAATGCCAAAAGCCGTCGGATAAGCCCCATGGTACAGGCAAAAGCATATCCATCTTGGGCTATCCCGTGGATGCGGGCGTGCGGCGCAATTCAGGACGACCTGGCAGTGCCAATGGCCCCGACGCGATTCGGAAAATGATGGCAGGAATGGGATTTCATTTGGACAACAGGATTCCCGTTTACGACTTTGGCAACATTGGCACGGTCGGGGACGATCTGGAGGAAACACAAATTTGGGTGAAGGAATGGGTACTGGAAAGACTCCAATCCCATTCCTTTCCCCTCCTATTGGGTGGTGGGCATGATTTGGCCTATGCCCATGGGCAGGCCACGATGCAATATTGTCTCAGCAAAGGAGAAAAACTAGGCATCATCAATTTGGATGCGCATTTTGACCTGCGGCCCCTGCTTTTGGGAAAAGGACATTCGGGCTCTCCATTTTTTCAACTATCTGAAGAATACCCAAAGGACTTCCACTATCTCTGCCTCGGTATCCAAAGGGCAGGAAATCCACCACAATTGTTCAAAACGGCAAAAGCCCTCAAAGTCCAATGGATTGAGATGCAGGATTTTTCGATCAGTAACTGGGACTACATCAGAGAAGCCTTGGACCATTTTTGCAGCGATGTCAATAAAATCTACCTGAGTATCGATTTGGACGGTTTTTCATCGGCTTTTGCACCGGGAGTGAGTGCACCTTCCCCGATGGGTTTTTCGCCGGAACTCGCCTCCAAAGTCCTCAATTGGATCGCTGATTCCGGCAAACTGCTTTGCATGGACGTAGTGGAATTGAATCCACAGTTTGACCAAGACAATGCCACGGCGAGGTTGGCTGCAAGATGTAGTGAGCAGGTTTTGGATCGACTTTTTGGCCATCAAAAAGACTGATTTTTCTTGACCACAATCACCTGAAAATGTGATCATTGTCACGGTATTTTGGATTATTTTTTTGGAATTTTCACTTGTTAAAAAAATCCAATAACACATCTAAACTACTCTAACCATGGGCTCTATAACTAAACGTGACAGAAGTTTTTGGCCAAAGGTGGTTCAAGACTTCTTCGGAACCGAAAACCCCTTCGACTGGGATGAAAAAAACTGGTTCCCCGCAAAATCCTTTGAAGTTCCTTCCTGCAACGTGATTGAAAACGAGAAGGAATTCAAATTGGAAATGTCCGCTCCCGGCTTTGAGAAAAAAGACTTCAAAGTCGAGGTCAGCGATGGTATCCTCCACATCAGTGCCGAAAAGGAAAACAAGGTGGAGGAAGAAAAGGAAAACTACCGCAAGAAAGAATTCTCCTACTCTAGCATCAGGAGGTCCTTCAGTCTCCCAGAGTATGTGAAGGATGATGGCATTGACGCCAAGTACGAAAATGGTATTCTCCACGTGGTGGTCCCAAAAAAATCCGTTGAAAGCACAAAGCCCAAAAAGGCAATTACCGTAGGTTAGTTGTTGTTTTCAGTAGGCGAAGCCCCGGTCTAATTGGCCGGGGCTTTTTGTTGCTACCAGATGGAAATTAAAAAAACGCAGGGTCAAATTTGGATAATTTGACTTATTTTGAAACTCAGTTTCGACATCCAGCACCATGAGAAAAATTTGCCGCGTGATCGCCTGGACGGTATTATGGGTCCTGCCTACCTTGGCCAACGCCCAAACCTTCCGCATTTTTGAGAAACCGATCATTTTCGATGAGGAGCGGGAAAAATTATCGCTGGAGTACCTCGAGAAAAGACACGGAATCCTGCAGGAAAACGCCACCATCCAACCCAAAATGGTCGTCGTCCACTGGACAGCAATCAATACCTTGGAAACGACCTTTGATGTATTCAATCCCGTGCATCTTGCAGGCAGGCCGGAATTGACGGCAGCAAGTAGGCTGAACGTATCCGCACATTTCCTCGTCGATCGGGATGGGACGATTTTCAGACTGTTGCCGGACACCACTTTTGGAAGACATACCATCGGGCTGAATTATATGGCCATCGGCATCGAAAACATCGGCGGTCCGGATGCGCCCCTGACCAAGGCACAGGTCAAGGCGAACGCGGAACTCATCCGCTACCTCCACAGGAAACACAAACTCGAATACGTCATCGGCCATCATGAATACTATGCCTTCCAAGGCACACCCCTTTGGAAGGAAACCGACCCCAACTACATCACCCAAAAACAAGACCCCGGTGACAAGTTCATGAAACGGCTGCGAAAAAAGCTATCCGACCTTTCCTTCAAAAGTACCCCCTAATCCATTTTCTAGATGATATTCTTTTCAAAACCAAAGATTTCCACATTTAGCTTCTTATTGATCTTCTCCTTGGTGGTGTTTTCCTGCAAAACCGCCAAGGTCCCCGCCCCCGTCAGTCCACCAAATACACAAAAACCATCCCCCAAACCGGAGCCCGAAAAGCCAAAACCCCAGCCAAGGGAATTCTACACCGCTTTGGATGTGGAAGTCGCCCCTGCCCCAAGGGAATTCAGGGGCGTGTGGATCGCTACGGTCGCCAATATCGATTGGCCGAGCTCGGGCACCTTGCCTTATGCACGCCAAAAAGAGGAATTCATCAGCCTGTTGGATTATTACAAATCCCTCAACTTCAACGCCGTCATCGTCCAAATCCGGACCTCCGGAGACGCATTTTATCCTTCCCGCTTTGCTCCCTGGTCGCGGTACCTGACAGGCAAGGAAGGCCAAAAGCCCGACACGACCGAGGACCCGCTTTCTTGGATGATTTTGGAGGCACACCGCCGGGGGATGGAATTCCACGCATGGCTCAATCCCTACCGCGCGACGATGAATTTGGACAAAGACCTGCTGAGTCCACAGCATGATTTTTTCCGCCACAAAGACTGGATGGTCAAGTACGACACCAAGTACTATTACAATCCGGGCCTTCCCGAAGTACGCGCCCATCTCGTGCAGATTATCCAGGAAGTGGTCAAAAACTACAACATCGACGCGATCCACTTTGACGACTATTTCTATCCTTACAAAGTCCCCAACCTGGAGTTTGACGACAAGGCGGCATTTCGGAAATACGGCAAGCCGGGGCAGAAAATCGACGATTGGCGCAGGCAAAATGTCAATATGCTCGTGCAGGAGGTCAATACCACCATCAAGGCCGAAAAGCCGTGGGTACAGTTTGGCATCAGCCCCTTTGGCGTGTGGCGCAACAAGGAAAAAGACCCCACCGGCTCGAATACCCGTGCCGGTCAGACCAATTTCGACGATCTGTATGCCGATGTGCTGACTTGGATGAAAAACGGCTGGATCGACTACCTCATCCCACAACTCTACTGGAGTATGGATTACAACTTGGCTTCGCACCGGATATTGGTGGATTGGTGGTCCAAAAACCACTACAATACCAAGATCTACATTGGCAACGGCCCTTATAAAATCCGCGACAATGCCGACCAAGCCTGGAACAATCCGATGGAAATCCCAACACAGGTTGGTCTTTCCAAAATCACGCCCAATATCTCAGGAAATGCCTTTTTCAGCGCCAAGTCCATGTATGTCAAAAACCGCGACGTGGCTGAACTCCTCCACCAAAACCATTACCAAGGGCCCGTTTTGCCTCCTTTGATTTCCAAAGAAACTGCCAACACCCCTGCATTTTCAGCACCGCAACTCCTACCGCATGGTGATGGGTTTGCATTTGTGTTTGGGCAAAGCATCGCACCGGACTATCGATTTGCGCTTGTGCAGACCGCACCAACCTTGGCCGACTTGCAAAAACGGAGCGGGAAAGCTACATTCCAGAAGGTTTACCTGGACGACAGCAACCGCCAACTCATTCCCGTGCTGAGTCCTTTCAACCAGAAATTTGTCGCCATCAGTTTCTTGGATATCTATGGCAAGGAATCCAAACCGATGGTTTTTGAAATCCACAGCAAACCCTAACCTTTTGTTGCGATGAAAGACATGCTCGTCCGCCTTTTGGAACTTCCTGATATTTCGGAGACGGAAAGTCAGCTTGCAAAGGAGAGAATCATTTTCCGTAGACCCATTCCGCCGGAGAAGTCCTTTGTCCAAAACTGGGTGATGGAGCATTTTGGGCAGTATTGGGCCAATGAAGTCGATGCGGCTTTTTCACATCTTCCTGTTCATTGCTTCATTGCGCAGCGGGAAAATGAGATACTGGGTTTTGCCTGCTACGAAGCTACGGCCAAGAACTTCTTTGGGCCCACAGGCACCTTGGAAAGCATGCGGGGAAAAGGCATTGGCAAGGTCCTGTTGGTCAAAAGCCTCCAAGCCCTTCGGGAAATGGGCTATGCCTACGCCATCATCGGCGGCGTGGGTCCTGCTGACTTCTACAAAAATGCCGTCGGCGCAGTGGTGATCGATCGCTCGGAATACAGCATTTACGAAAACCTGTTGAGGAAAAAACCATGAGCAAGACCCCACGCAACAATCCTTGGTACTGGGTGCCTTTACTTTATTTGACGGAGGGTATCCCCTACGTACTGATCATCACCGTGTCGGTCATCATGTATAAAAAGCTCGGCGTCGACAACTCGGACATTGGCCTTTATACCAGTTTTTTGTACCTCCCATGGGTCATCAAGCCACT
Source organism: Mariniradius saccharolyticus AK6 (assembly GCF_000330725.2). Classification (GTDB taxonomy): domain Bacteria; phylum Bacteroidota; class Bacteroidia; order Cytophagales; family Cyclobacteriaceae; genus Mariniradius; species Mariniradius saccharolyticus. The sequence continues at coordinate 192,393 of NZ_AMZY02000001.1, forward strand.
TTGGAGCCCGATGGTGGATTTGTATGGGACAAAGCGGAAATGGTTTCTCGGGATGCAACTGGTGCTGGCAGCGGCTTTCCTGGGTGTAGGCTTGAGTTTGCCCACGAATCAGTTTTTTGTCATGAGCTTGGCTTGCTTCTGGGTGGCCGCTTTTGCTTCCGCAACTAACGACATCGCTTCGGACGGCTTTTATCTGCTGGCGCTAAAGGAAGACCAACAATCCTTTTTCATCGGGCTGAGGAGCACTTTCTACCGCGTGGCCATGGTCACCGGACAGGGATTGATCGTGATTCTGGCGGGTTGGCTGGAGGTAAAGTATTGCGACAATACCCAGGCTTGGTCGCTGACGATGGTTGTCGTGGCGGGGCTGATGTTTGTATTGACCCTTGTCAATTGGCTGCTCACACCCAACATTGAGACACAGGCAAATTATGTAAAAGAAGAAAGCCTGACCTTTGGGAAGGTGTTTGTATCGTTTTTCGCAAAAAAAGACATCGGGATAGCTTTGGCATTTATCCTGCTGTACCGCTTGGGCGAATCGCAGTTGTTGAAAATCGCCTCTCCCTTCCTCTTGGACACCCGTGAAGCTGGAGGCCTCGGCCTCAGCACCACCGACGTGGGTTTGATTTATGGGACTTTTGGCGTCATCGCCTTGTCTTTGGGAGGAATAATTGGCGGCATCGTCATTTCCCGGGATGGCTTGGGTAAATGGCTTCTGCCCATGATTTTGTCCCTCAACGTGCCCAATTTCCTCTACTATGTCCTCGCCTATTTACAGCCCGAATCCGCTTTTTGGGCAGGTGCGGTCGTCGTGACGGAGCAATTGGGATATGGATTTGGCTTTGCAGCCTTTATGATGTACCTCATCTATGTCGCCGATGGACCTGCCAAAACCTCCCACTATGCCCTCGCCACGGGCTTCATGGCCATGGGCATGATGCTGCCAGGCATGGCAAGCGGATTTGTCCAGGAGTGGCTTGGGTACGAAGGATTCTTCCTTTGGGTCGTGGCATCGGCCGTCCCAGGAATATGGTTAGTTCGCTATGTGAAGTTTCCGAGGGAGTTTGGGAAGAAAAAAGAGGGATGAGGGATTGGGAGATAAGGGATTGAGGGATGAAGGGATAAAGGTAAAGGATGAAGGGTGGAGCCGTTGTCTTTGTCATTCCGAGTTATTAAAATTTGGCATTTACGGGAGGGCAATTACAGCTGCCGCCCGTCATGCTGAACCGTAGCTTGCGGAGGGAAGCATCCCCTGAATTGAGGAGACCCTTCTCCACGATAACAATCGGGACCTCAGGGTGACGATTCATAAGTGTGTCATTAGTAGTCACGAGGAATCTAAGCAGGTTAGTACAATAGACCCCTGCTCCGTCGGGGTGACAAAGTAAAACGTTTTGAAAACCCTGAACCTGAATTAAGAACAAAGGGACCATCCGTCTTCCCGAAGACCATTCTTCGTCATTCCGAGTTTTTAGGATTTGGCATTTGCAGAAAGGCAATGACAACAGATTCAAACCCCCAACGGGGGTTGAACCTTGAGTAGCCCCGGGTTTCTCCCGATAATTATCGTGGACCGGGGATTTGAAGAAATTGAAATATGACCCTCAACCCAGAAGGGGTTGAACTATTGAATTTGGGATTCTTGTCATTGGTAGGTCCCGATCGCTATCGTAGAGAGGAATCTAACCAGTTTAATACATTAGACCCCTCCTCCGTCGGGGTGACAAAGTAAAGACTTTTGATAATCTTGAACTGGTTTTGGTATTTTACGGGGTACTGAGTGGGCTAGAAGGTATACGCCACCCTCACCCGATCGGAAATCTTCTGTACATCCGGGTTGAAAACCGGGGATTCGTAGGCATCCATGGCGGCCACTTCCATCTTCGCTGCGCCACGGAGCACCACAGGGTAGTTGTTGGCAGGTGCGCCGTAACTGATGTGGAATACCTTGATGGTTTGGATACCCATGGCCTTGGCGATCGTTTCGGCTTTGGACTTGGCATCGGCGAGGGCCAGTTCGAGAAGCTGTTTCTCGGTAGACTTACGCAATTCATCCGAGACTACAAACTGCACCTGAAAGCCCATATCCGCAGTCTGATGGAGGGTTTCGGTGATTTTGACCAAGTTGTCGCCGGTGTTTTTCAGCTTGATTTTGATGTTTTGGCTGGCCACATAGCCGCTGTCCTTGGAGGAGTTGTTGGTCCAGATACGGTTCACATTCACGAAGTAATTGTCCACCGTGAAGACATAATCCTTCACTTTGGTCTTCTTCAAAGCATCCTCGATTGACTTGGTTTTTTTGTTGAGGCCATTGGTCGCATCGGCCACCTTCAGGGCCTTCTCGACCACGTTGATCTGGATAACAGCCTCGTCGGGCATGACGGAGACTTCACTGACGCCTTCCACCTCGATGAGGGGGATTTCCTTTTGGGCAAAGGCCGTAAATGCCAACAAGAAGAGCGGGAGAATATAAATCAGCTTTTTCATGGTCTAAGTTTCGTTTATTTCCCAGACGTTTCAAAATCCAGGCCCGTTTTGGGGAAAGGGTGGGATTTAACGGAAATTAAGAAAAGAGATGGGAGATCTGAGACGGGAGACATAAGACTCTAGACTCAAGACTTGGGATTTGAGAAATCGGATGGCGCAGGCAAGGACACCACTTTTACCGGATATACTTGCCTTTTTTAAAAAAACAATCCGCAAATCAAGAGAGCATTTTATAACCTGTATCCAAAATCTACTATCTTAGGAGGTGGGTAAAAACGAGATAAACCTTCCTCTATCCACCTGAATCCGGGGCCAAAAGCGAAGGTTTGTTTCGGGAATATACAAGTTGCCTGTAATCTAATGAAACCATGAGAAAGCGATACATTTTTATATTACTGATAAGTTCAATAACACTTGGACAAAGTTGTGGTCAGACCAATAATAATAAATCAAAAATAACTTATATGGATAATTTTGAACTATCTCCAGAGAATGCACATCCAAAAGCAAAAGAATTATTGACTGCTGATTTTTATTGGAGTCCTATTGAAGAAAGTGCTCCATTCGGGAGTGATGATGGTTCTGATGCATTTTATGGATTTAGAGAATGGAGATTTAAAAATAAGACTGAATCACCAATAGAATATCTACAAGAGCTTATCAATGAATGGGGATTTCCTCCATTTGATTGGAATACTCTTGATACGATGAAAATTAATGAATATATAAGTGGAAATAATACGATTGATAATTCATCCATTCAAGACCAAATTCCAGCAATGAAAGAACATTTTAAAGAAATGGCAGAGAGAGAAGGGAAAGAGTTTGACGAAGCACTCTTTTATCAATCGTTTAATTCAGCAACTGGAGATATGGGCGGGACTTATTTGTTAGGAATAGATAATGCAATTATCGCTGTTGGTTTTGGACAATTTGTTTTAGAAGGAGTAATTAATAAAGAATTAGCTGGATTGACAAAAATTGCATTGCAAAGAGAAATGACTCAACTCTTGTTAGACAGGTGGGGTGAATACAAAGTGACTAGGGTAAAGCTATTGAATCAAATGATTTCTGATATTAACAAAATAGAGATTAAAGAATAAAAACTACAGGCAACATCATATATAAAATATTGGTGGTTAGGTGTTTATGCGAAACTTTCTGCCCCGCACCAACTTTTGTAACGGCAGACAGTGATATCGCCCGCAATCCCCAACATTTCATATATGTGGCCGTTATAGGGCATTTTAAAGGACGACCAACAAATAACACAGATGAACGATAAAGAATTAACAGATAGGATTAAAAATGCAATCATTTTGCTTTCAGATAGACACTCTTTTAAAGTTGGCGACTTGACATTTGGATGCGACAATCAAAATAATTTTTTCGTTTCAGGTTGGGTAGAGAGTCATGAACTTAAGAACATATCAAAAACAAGAGCCATAAACGAATTGACCGAAACAAAGCAATTATTCTCGAAAATGCTTGCAGTATCCACTGACTTAAAAAAATTTATTGAAAACCGAAACGTAGAATATTCACTTTGTTACAACTATGGAATGGGAAGCATTGAGTTATGCAAAGAAAGAAAGGGAAATATTGAATGGACATTAGAATTAATTGGCAATTAGGGAATTACATAAACAATTGTTAGAAGACGGAATTTCAGGAGACCAATATTTCCTTCACCGACTTTTTGGCCCGCCTAAGTATAGTATAAACTTTCGGTCGTGGCTGGGTAGAATTTGTAATTGGACTTCAAGCTCAAAAACCGCAACGGTCGATACCCCTGCTAACCCTTAAGCAAGGGTCGCAAAGTTTGGACCTTCAATGATTTTTATCTGTAAAAGACAATAACTAAAATCAAACCAACAATAAGTATCATGGCCATTCCAACCATCAGTTTCCAACTAAACTTCTTCCATGGGAATAAAGGCATAGCTATATAATTTTTGCTGAAATTATTTCGATTAAATCCTTTAACGGACTCTCACTGAACCCCTATCAGTTCACCTCGAACCAATAACTTTATAACCTTATAACCGAATAACTTTTCAACTCAACAACCTTCCCCTCATCCCCCCAAATCCAAAATCTCCCGGATCTTGTTGATCTTTTCCATTTCGTGGTAGATACCCTCGTAGTCATCGGCGATGATCTTGTCGCGGAACTTGGACAGGTTGGCGATATAAAGGCTCATGGCCTCGAGGATATTCTTCTTGTTTTCCTGCATGATGGGGGCCCACATCGCCGGGGAACTCTTGGCCAAACGCACCGTCGACGCAAACCCCGAACCGGCCATATCGAAGATGTTTTTCTCGTCTTCCATCTTGTCGAGCACGGTCTTGCCCAGCATAAAGGAAGTAATATGCGACAAATGGGATACAAAGGCCAGGTGCTTGTCGTGTTCCTCAGGGTCCATAAAGCGCAGCTTCATGTTCAAGGCTTCCAAGACCTCATAGGCCTTGGCTTTGAGGTGGATATTGGTTTTCTCCATCTCGCAAATGATGAAGACTTTGCGGTCCAGTAGGTCCACCTTTGCCGCCTTCGGTCCGGAGTATTCCGTGCCCGCAATCGGGTGCCCAGCCAAGTATTGCTCACGCTTGGGATGGTCTTCCACGGATTTGCAGAGGAGTTCCTTGGCCGAACCGAAGTCCACGACCAGCGTCTCGGGACCAATGCGGTCCAGGGTCTCCTGCAAAAGTGCCCGCAAGGTATTGGCAGGCGTCGCCAATATGATGATGTCGGTATCGGAATCTGCCTGGTTTCTGGCTTCGTCCACCAAACCCAGCGTCAGGGCATCTTCCAGGTTTTTGGGATTGGAGTCAAATCCGGTGAGCTTGATTTCCGGTTTTGCTTTCTTCAGTGCCAAAGCAAAAGAGCCTCCCAAAAGACCCAAACCGACGATGTGTATTTTTTTCATAAAATGGATAAGGGATGAATTAAGAATTTACAATGATGAATGATGAATGGGTAACCCGTTGTCTTTGTCATTCTGAGGAACGAGGAATCTATTGGAATACCTGCTACGGGAGACGAATACACGATGGAAGGGAGACCGTTTGTCTTTGTCATTCCGAGTTCTTAAAATTTGGCATTTAAAGAAAGGTAATGACAGCAGATTCAAACCCCCAACGGGGGTTGAACCTTGAATAGCCCCGGGTGTTAACCCGGGGTATAGTGTGATGCAAATTTGAATCAACCCCAAAGGGGTTGAACTATTGATATTGGGATTCTTGTCATTAGTAAGAACGAGAAATCTAATGAAAGACGGAAGAGCTATCCTTGACATCATATCCGATCGATTGCTTCTTTGATTTTTTCCTCGCTCACGCAAAGGGAAAATCGAATATAACCTTGTCCCTGTATGCCGAATACGGTCCCCGGTGTGACAAAGATCGATTTCTCATGCAGCAGGTAATCGACCCATGCCTCGGCGGATTTTCCGTCTTGGATTTTGCACCAGACAAACATCCCTGCGCTTTCTTTTTCATAGGAAAAACCCAACTTCGAGGCCAATTCCCAAATCAGCCTCCTTCTCTCGGCATAGGTCCGGTTCAAGGCGTCGTACCAATCCTGTCCCAGTCCCAAGGCCGCGACCGCACCCTGCTGAATGCCCAAAAACATTCCTGAGTCCATGTTGCTTTTGACCTTGGTCACGGCTTGGATCCATTCCGGCTTGCCCGCCAGCATTCCGACACGCCATCCGGCCATGTTGGATGTCTTGCTCAAGGAATTCAGTTCTAGGGCGACGTCCATCGCCCCGGCGACTTGGAGTATGCTTTTCGGCTTTGGTTCCAAGACAAAGCTGTAGGGATTGTCATGGACGATGAGCATACCGTATTTTTTTCCAAAAGCCACAATTTCCTCGAAAACCCCCAAGTCCGCCCGCGCACCCGTCGGCATATGCGGGTAATTGGCCCACATGATTTTCACTTTGGAAAGATCCCGGGATTCGATTTCCTTCCAATCTGGCCTCCAAGCGTACTCAGCCTTTAGTGCATAGGGAACCGCCTTCACGCCGAGCAATGCCGCGACCGAGCGATAGGTCGGATAGCCCGGGTCGGGAACCAACACTTCGTCTCCTGCATCCAAAAAAGTCATCGAGATATGCATAATGCCTTCCTTGGATCCCATCAGGGGAAGGATTTCGGAGTTTGGATTGAGTGCGACACCGTAGAATCTCTGGTAAAAATCCGCAAAACCCGCTCTCAGGGCCGGGACTCCTTGGTATCCTTGGTAGCCGTGGGAATTTGGCTTCCCCGCCGACACAGCCAAGGCCTCCACGACTGAGGGATGGGGTGGCAAGTCGGGACTGCCGATGCCCATGTTGATGATGGGCTTTCCCGCCGCCTGCAATTGAGCTACCTCCCGGAGTTTTTGGGAGAAGTAATACTCCTGCACATCAGCCAAGCGTTTGGAATAGCCTTTCATCTTGATGCTATATTGGGTTGAAAAACCATACCTGCCTCCTCTTTTCTGCTTCTGTACTCCCCAAAAATCTTAATGCCGCCACCATGGGCCCGGACAGCCGCCAAGGCGCTTCGGTAATTTTCATAGGTATCGAACACGGTGTCGATGAAAAAGGAATAATTCCAAGGCTCGTCGATCACGGGAATGGACTGGATTTTACTCAAGTCCAGGTCGTGGGCACTCAGCAGCGTCAGCAATTTGGCGAGGCTTCCTTTTTCGTTGGAAATGGTCAGTTTGAGCGAAGCTTTATTGGGAAGGAAATCTGCCGGTTTTCGTTCGCTGCAAAGGAGGATGAAACGGGTGAAGTTGTTTTTCACCGTCTGAATATCGGCTGCCAATATCTCCAAATGATAAATCGCCGCGGCGGTTTTGCTGGCGATGGCGCCGATTCCTACTAGGGACTCCTCCCCTATCCTTTGGGCAACGGACGCGGTGTCCACATCGTCGATCAGGGAGATTTTTGGATAGTCCTGAAAGAACTTCTTGCACTGCAACAGCGCCATGGGGTGCGAACGGACCTCGGTTAAGTCTTCGATTCTCTGCCCAGGCAAAGCCATCAGGTTATGTGAAATCGGCAAATAATACTCGTCCATGATCCACAGACCATACCGGTCGATCAACTCATAATTGGGTAAAATCGCCCCTGCGATGGAATTCTCGATCGCCATCACGGCATAGGGGCAATGTCCATTGGCCACGGATTTGGCAACTTCCTCAAATGTCCTGAAACCCACGATTTCAGCTTCATTGCCGAAACAATTGAGCGCCACTTGATGGTGGAACGAACCGGGAATACCTTGGATGGCGATTTTTTGTATCATTTCTTAAAGATAAAATACACCGCCAAGACCAAAAAGCCGAATCCAATCAGGTGGTTGACTTTGATGCTCTCGTTTTTGAAAAACAGAAAAGTGAAAATCATGAACACGACCAAGGTGATGACTTCCTGCAAGACCTTCAACTGTACCAGGGAAAAAGGTCCGCCGTTTTCGCGGAACCCGATCCGATTTGCCGGGACTTGGAAGATGTACTCAAAAAATGCGATCCCCCAGCTAATCAGCACAATCGAAATCAATCCAAGATTCTCAAACCATTTGAGTTCCTTGAACTTCAGGTGTCCGTACCATGCCAAAGTCATGAAGGTATTGGACAAAATGAGGAGGGAGATGGTGAGGAGGGCTTTCATGGGGGGGGTATTGGTTATTGAGTTATTGGTTATTGGGTTAAAAGGTTGGAAAGTTATAAGGTTATTGGGTTTCCCGTTCTACGCTTCTCGTCTCTCGCTTCTCGCTTCCCGCTTCTCGTCTCTCGTTTCTTGCTTCTCGCCTCTCGCCTCTCGCTTCTCACATCTCCTTCTCCACCAAGCCCACATGTTTCCAAAAACTTGGATACGACTTATTGACGACGGCTGGATCTTCGATAATGACCCTGGTTTTGGTCATGAGGGGCATAAATGCCATCGCCATCCGGTGGTCGTCGTAGGTGCGGATCCGTACTTCATGCGGCATTTTCACGGAGGGAATGACAGTAAACGCACCTTCTTTTTCCTCCACGAGTTGTGCGTTGAACTTTGCCAATTCCTGTTGCAAGGCAAAAATCCGATCGGTTTCCTTGATCCGCAAGCTTTCCAATCCGGTAAATACCGCTTTTTGCCCGATGATCGCACAGTTGACGGCGACGGTTTGCGCCAAGTCAGGGCAATGGGTAAAGTCCCAGGAAGCCAATCCCTTCACAGGCTGCTTGGTCAAGCGGACGCCACCTTTTTCAAATTGGGACTGCACCCCCAAGCGGTCCATGATTTCCACAATTTTGGAATCACCCTGTAGGCTGTTTTCCTTCAGGCCTTCTAAAAACAAACCTCCCGAATCCGCACAAGCCAAAAGACTGAACCAATAGGAAGCTCCCGACCAATCGCTTTCCACATGGAAAGTTGTCGACTGATAGGCCTGGTGGGGAACTTTGATGGTGTTTTCTTCCCAAGTATGCTGCACGCCAAACTCACGCATGAGCTCCAAAGTCATTTGGATATAGGTCCTCGACCCGATTTTTCCTTCGAGTTCGAGTTCCAAACCCATCGGCAAAACCGGGGCAATCATGAGCATTGCAGAAATGTACTGCGATGAAACATCCCCACGCATCTTGATTTTGTTGGATTTTTGCTCCTTGATGCCATGCACAGCCAAAGGCGGATAACCTTCCACATTCATGTAGTGGATCTCTGCCCCGACTTCCCGCAGCGCCTCTACCAATATCCCGATGGGCCTCTCGCACATGCGTGGCGTACCCGTCATGACCTTGTGCTGATTGGTCACTGCAGCATAGGCGGTCAAAAACCGCATTGTCGTCCCTGCATCCAACACATCATAAATAGGCGGATTTTCTCCCAATAGCCGAATCATCGTTTGGGTATCCCGAGCCTCGGCAAGATTGTGCAGCTTATTTTTTCCCTTTGTCAGTGCGTCGATGACCAAGGCGCGGTTGCTTTCGCTTTTGGAAGAAGGCAAGGGAATGACGGTTGGCCTAAAGGCCGAAATCTGGGGTAATGTCTTTGTCTCCAACAGGGTATCCATTAGGATTTTGATGCTTTTTGTGAAATGGATTGGTAAAACTGGATGGCCTCGGATATTTCCTCGACCGAACAGGGAACGTCGTAGGTGCAATCTCCCATCGCACGCAGCAGTGAAAAATTGATCGTCGCGCCCACATTCTTTTTATCCTGCAGGCAAAGATTGACGATGCTTTCTATATCGCCTGAATTCACGTCAAAATGACCGTAGACGGAAAGCAAAAAATCCGTGATTGCCTGCAATTGATCGACAGAAAGCCCTGATTTTCGATTGGAAAGCCAAGCCTCGCAGATCATGCCAATGGCGATGGCCTCCCCATGCAGTAGGTGTGTGGCAGTATCCAAATAAAAAGACTCAAAGGCATGTCCGATTGTATGGCCAAAATTGAGGATTTTGCGCAGGCCGGATTCCTTGGGGTCTTGTTCCACCACTCGCTTTTTGATGCCGACTGATTTTCGAATCAGCGCATCCCAAGCTTGGCTTTCCCACTCGACAGGTTTCAAAACTGAGAAATAGGCCGCATCTTGGATCAATCCATGCTTGATGATTTCGGCATAGCCTGAGCGCAACTCCGCATGGGGAATGGTCTTGAGGAATTCGCTCGCCACGATTACGGTTTCCGGATCGGTAAAGACACCGATATGGTTTTTGAATCCCTTGAAATCAATGCCCAACTTTCCGCCCACGCTGGCGTCCACCATCGATAGCAGGCTTGTAGGTATGTTGATAAAACGGATGCCCCGCTTGTAGGTCGCTGCGCAAAAGCCTCCCATATCACCAGTCACGCCTCCACCCAAGTTGATGATGAGTGCCTTTCGGTCAAAGCCTTCCTCTGTCATCCAAGTCCAAATGTCTTGGCAGGTCCCGAGGTGTTTGTTGATTTCCCCTGCGGGAAAACTGAACACTGCATGATCTGGTAGAACTGATTTCACCAAGGGATAGCAATGCCTGAAAGTATTGCTATCGGTAATCACTCCCAAGCGGGAGAACTGGAATTGCCGAAGGATTTCCGGCAAATCGTTTCTGACATTATTGGAAAAAAGGACTGATTCCAAAATCGGGGAATTTTGCGGTCTCTGTATTCAAGGGAAAGAAAACAGCCAAATGGATATGCATTCCCTTTGGCTGTTTTGGCGATATGCTATTTTTTGACTGGATCTGCCTCTCGAAGTTGCTTTTCCTGTCTTTTGACCGACTCCTCGTGGATACAGTAGAGCAGTTCTTTCATGAACTTCTCGCTGAGGTTTTTGGCAATTCCCTTTTGGGTACGCGATTCCATCACATATTTCCAACGGTCAGACTGGAATACAGTCAAATGGTTTTCGCGCTTGTAGGCGCCAACTTGATCGATCAGGGAGAATCTTTCCTGAAGGATATCAAGCAATTGGTCATCCAAATGGTCAATGGCAGTCCTGAGGTCGTTGAGACGTTCGCTTGGCTGCTCTGCACCCAAGGTATCTTTGAAGTCGATTTGGGAAAGGATTTCCTTCAACCTAGCCGGTGTCACTTGTTGTTTGGCATCTGACCAAGCTTTGTCGGGATCGTGGTGCGTTTCGATCATCAAGCCGTCCAAACCAAAGTTGATGGCGCGCTGGGCGGTTTCCAAAATCCCCTCACGGTTACCTACAATATGGCTGGGGTCGTTGATGACTTCCATTCCTTTCCACTCCCTCTTCAGGTGGATAGGCATGGACCAATTGGGTTTGTTGCGGAATCGCTTGTCATAGGAGTCAGAAAACCCTCTATGAATCGCTGCAAGCTTGTTCAAACCCACGGCATGCATCCTTTCCAAGGCACCAATCCACAACTGGAGATCAGGGTTCATCGGGTTTTTGATCATGACTGGGATATCGGTACCACGAAGGGCCTCGGCGATTTCCTGTACCGCAAATGGATTGACGGTCGTTCTGGCTCCAATCCACACCACATCGACCTTGTGCTTGAGTGCCAGTTCGGCATGTGCGGCGTTCCCAACTTCCGTGGTAATCGGAATGTTGAGGTGGTGACGAACGATCTCCATCCACTTTAAGCCATCTTCGCCGATGCCTTCAAATGCTCCTGGCCTGGTCCTTGGTTTCCAAATTCCGGCCCGGAACATGTCGGGTACCATGTTTTCCTTCTTCATGTCCAAGCAGATTTGCTCGATTTGCTGAGGCGTTTCGGCGCTGCAGGGCCCTGCGATGATGACGTGGCCTTCGATTCCCAAGCCCCAATCTTTGATTTGTAAATGGTCGTTCATGATTTGATTGTTTAAAAAAAAAGCCCGATCCTTTCGAACCGGGCTTTTTTTGCTGTTTATATTTTTTAGTTTTTTACCAGACAATGTGCAGCTCCGATTCGACCTTCGAGGCGAAAGTAAAAGTAAAAGAAGGTAAAATAGGCGAATGCTGCGATTAACATGTTCCAAAAGTAAAGGGCCACTTTTTCAAAAACAAACAATTTTTTGAATAATTTTTAATTTTTCACAAATCATACCGTGGATTCAACAATCAAATCCAAAAAACATACTTTGCCTGTTCCGGACGGAATTTTATTTCGCATACCTCCAGATGATTGATTTGATTCTAGTCTTTTTTGCCCAAAATCCGCTCCTGTACATCAATCGACTGGGCGTGGATCAGTTGGAAAATTTCCCGTATAAAAGCGGGGTTGAGTTTGAGTGATTTCGCCCACTCAGGTCGACTTTCAAAAATCTCCCTCCAACGCTCGAGTTGGAAGATCGCGACGTTGTTTTCCTTCTTGTACTCCCCTGCCTGCTCTACAAGGTGCATCCTGCGGCTCAATGTCTCCAATAACTGCCGATCGATTTCATCCACCTTCTCGCGCAGCAATTCCAATTGGGAGGCAAACTTCGGGTTGGGAGAGAATCCGGAACGAAGGTGCAGACTTCTCAACAATGTGGAAAGATCGCCGGGAGTCAATTGCTGCGCCGCATCGGACCAAGCCGCATCCGGGTCTACATGGGACTCGATGATCAGTCCGTCAAAATTCAGGTCCAAAGCCATTTGGGCTATGCCAGGGACCAAGTGCCGCTGTCCACTGATATGGCTGGGGTCGTTGATGATGGGCAATTCGGGGAAGCGGGTCTTCAATTCAATCGGGATCTGCCACATCGGACTGTTCCTATATAGCTTTTCATTGAAATTGGAAAAACCGCGGTGAATTGCAGCCAACCTTTCAATCCCCGCTTTATTGATACGTTCCAAGGCTCCGATCCAAAGCCCAATATCTGCGTTGACCGGGTTTTTGACCAATACGGGAATGTCAACTCCCTTCAAGCTATCTGCTATTTCCTGGACCGTGAAAGGATTGACGGTTGACCTTGCGCCAATCCAAAGGACGTCAATGCCGTGACCAAGGGCCTGTTCCACATGTCGCGCCGAAGCGACTTCGACTGCGAATTTGACATCATGCCTTTTCTTGACATCAACTATCCACGAAAGCGCAATATCACCCACCCCTTCAAAACTGCCAGGCCGCGTTCTTGGCTTCCAAACACCGCCACGGATGATCCTTATCCCCGCCTCGACCAAACCCGCTACCGTACGGTCCAATTGCTCGGGAGTTTCGACACTGCAAGGCCCCGCGATTACCAAAGGCTTGCTGGCTTGATTTTCCGAAAGGAGCGGCTTCAAATTCATCTTCTACGGCTTTGTCCAAAAAACCTCTCCCTGAGTGGAAGAGTTTGTAAAATTCGCACAATTATTCAAAATATTATTCTGAATTGCTGTGAAAACAATGCCCTTCCCGCGGCAGTTTTTTGATATATTTGCGCCGTCAATCTTGTCCTATGCAAGTCAAACCCAATATATCTTTCGAAAACCTGGAGGTGGCATTCGCTTCCAAATCAGATGCAGAACTGAAAAAAATGTACTTGATTTTCGCCACCATCAACAACAACCTTGCGGTGAGTGTCGGTACCAAATTGGCGAATTGGTCTTTTGCCCTGGGTCTTCCGATCAAAGGTTTGATGAAAAAAACCATGTTCGGGCACTTCTGCGGCGGGGAGAATATTGAGGATTGCCAGAAATCCGTGGACGTGTTGGCCAAGTACCATATCCATACGATTCTGGATTATTCGGTAGAAGGAAAGGGCGACGAGGAAAGCTTTGACGCCACCAAAAACGAAATCCTGAAGACGATCGAAAGATCCGCAGGAGACGAGAATATGCCATTTGCCGTGTTCAAGGTGACCGGCTTGGGTGATTTTGGCATCATGACCAAAATCCAAGCTGGCCAACAGCTGAGCAATGGCGAAAAAGAATCTTTTGAAAAGTTGAAGGCCCGTGTGGATGAACTCTGCGCTGCAGCACATGCCGCTAATACAAAGATCCTGATCGATGCCGAGGAATCGTGGTTTCAGGAGGTCATCGATAAAATGGCCTACGAAGCAATGGAAAAATACAACCGCGAATCCTGCATCGTCTACAATACCTTCCAAATGTACCGCCACGATATGCTTGGACGATTGAAAAAGGCGCATCAAATCGCCTTGGAGAAGGGATACTGGTTTGGGGCAAAACTAGTGCGTGGGGCCTACATGGAAAAAGAACGGGACCGCGCGGCTGAAATGGGATATCCAAGCCCGATTCAGCCTACCAAAGAAGCATCAGACCGGGACTACAATGCAGCTTTGGAATATTGCATGGAACACATCGCCACCATGGGTTTGGTGTCGGGTTCCCACAATGAGCAGAGCAATATTCTTCTTACCCAGCTTTTGTCGAAATACGGAATCAGCGCTTCCGACGATCGGGTGTACTTTGCCCAACTCTATGGCATGAGTGACAATATTTCCTACAACCTTGCCAAGGCCGGCTACAATGTGGTCAAATATGTTCCCTATGGCCCCGTGGAAAAAGTAATGCCCTACCTTTCACGGCGGGCAGAAGAAAATACATCTGTGGCGGGACAAAGCAGCCGGGAATTTGACTTGGTGAAGCGGGAAATCGCGAGGAGGAAGAAATTGAAAAGGAAATAGGGATTGGTAAATGGTTAAAAGTCATTAGTGAATAGTCCATAGACCATAGCTGAGGAATCTGGTCAAAGCATGGAAAGCTGATGGTAGTAGAACAATTTTGTAATCGGTTTTAAGGGGTTTTGACAATTGAACTCGTTTTCTCCTATCTCATATCTCACGTCTCATATATCACGTCTCATATATCACATCTTAAATCTCATATCTAAATCATAATGCAATTATTGAGCGAACAGGAACTGGAACGGCGGAAAGACCGGGAAGAATTGATGCAACTGGGGATAGACCCCTATCCTGCGGCATCCTTCCCCATCAATGTCACAGCCGAAGACATCCATAAAAACTACGAAAACAACAAAACCGATTACAAGGATATCTCCATTGCTGGCAGGCTGATGAGCAGGCGGATCATGGGTTCGGCTTCATTTGCCGAGATCCAAGATGCGACGGGCCGGTTACAGATCTATATAAGAAGAGATGATATTTGCCCTGAAGAGGACAAGACACTTTACAATACTGTCTTCAAGAAATTGCTGGGAATCGGTGATTTCATCGGTGTCAAAGGATACATTTTCACCACACAGACAGGGGAAATTTCCCTCCATGTGACGGAATTGAAGATACTTTCCAAGTCCGTGAAACCGCTTCCGATCGTCAAGCGTGACGATGATGGCAACGTGTACGATGGATTCACGGATCCTGAGTTGCGGTACCGTCAACGCTATGTGGATCTGACGGTCAATCCAGAGGTGAAGCATGTATTTGTGACCCGCTCGCGCATTATTTCCAAAATGCGTCAATACTTTGACGACCATGGTTGGTTGGAAGTAGAGACGCCCATTCTCCAGCAGGTCCATGGCGGGGCGGCGGCAAGACCATTCCACACCCACCACAACACCTTGGACATGCCGCTTTTCCTGCGTATTGCCAATGAATTGTATCTGAAAAGGCTGATCGTAGGTGGGTTTGACGGTGTGTACGAAATCGGGAAGATGTTCCGCAACGAAGGGATGGACCGTACGCACAATCCTGAGTTTACAGGCATGGAAATCTACGTGGCTTACAAGGATTACGTCTGGATGATGGAAATGGTAGAGGATCTATTGGAGAAAATCACCCAATCCATCCACGGCACGACCAAAGTGCAGGTCGGCGACAAATCCATTGACTTTGCAGGGCCATACAGACGCTTGAGCATGTTTGATTCCATCAAGGAATATGCAGGCGTGGATGTCAGCGAAATGGACGAAGTGGCGCTCAGGGCTACCTGCCACAGCATGGGCATCGATGTGGACGACTCGATGGGCAAAGGGAAGTTGATCGATGAGATTTTTGGTGAAAAAGTGGAAGCACACCTCATACAGCCAACCTACATCACCGATTATCCGGTAGAGATGACTCCTTTGGCAAAAAAGCACCGATCCAAGGAAGGCTTGGTCGAGCGTTTTGAGCTTTTTGTCAACGGAAAGGAAATCGCCAACGCGTATTCCGAATTGAATGACCCGATCGTTCAGCGGGAACGCTTTGAGGAGCAATTGAAACTTGCTGCAAGGGGCGACGATGAGGCCATGGCCATGGACGAGGATTTCCTGCGTGCTTTGGAGTATGGCATGCCGCCAACCTCGGGCCTTGGGATCGGTATCGACCGATTGACCATGCTTCTGACCAACAAGTCCACGATTCAGGAAGTGCTTTTCTTCCCGCAAATGCGTCCTGAGAAGAAAATCAGCATCGCTTCGGATGAAGATTTCATGGCACTGGGTATTCCGGGAGGACTCATTCCGGCCATCAGGGATTTGAATATCCAAACCATTGAGCAACTGAAGGAACAAGACCCTAACAAGTTGTTCAACGATGTCTGTGGACGAAGGAAAAAACTGAAACTCGAAGTGCCGAATCCAAGCAAGGAGGAGGTCGAGGCGTGGCTGAAATAGTGGATTGACCGAAGTATTCATCTTCCCCGCTTTCTATTTCACAACAGAAAAGGATAACTTGGGGGAGCCTTTCAAAGGGCTCCCTTTTTTTATTTCCGACAATTGATGCCTCCGTATCATTTGCAACAAATCAAAATAGGGCAAACATATACTGTGGTCAGGAAAGTAAAATGGACCGTTTTCAACGACAATACATAGTACCTGGATTTGGCAAGGAAGCCCAAGAAAAGTTGGCGAAAGCCAAGGTCTTGGTGATTGGTGCGGGTGGCTTGGGTTGTCCGGCACTGTTGTACCTGGCAGCGGCTGGTGTGGGCCATATCGGCATTGTGGACGGTGACGAGGTTTCGATTTCCAACCTGAACCGCCAAGTGTTATTTGGAGAAAGCCACATTGGACTCAATAAGGCAGAAGTCGCGGCGCATGCAATCAAGACCAAATATTCGGACATCAAGGTGGAAGCCATTCCGGAATTTCTCACAACACAAAATGTTTGGATGATTTTATCCAGATATAACTTGGTAGTGGACGGTTCTGACAATTTTCCGACGAGGTATTTGGTAAATGATGCTTGCGTCCTACTTCAAAAACCTATCGTATTCGGGGCTGTCTTCCAGCACCAAGGTCAGGTAGGCATCCTCAACGCATCCGGTCCAGAAAGTATCAATTACAGGGACATTTATCCCGATTTGCCATCGGCCTACGAGATTCCCAATTGTAGCGAAACAGGTGTTTTGGGCGTTTTGCCAGGCATCATTGGCACGCTTCAAGCAGCAGAAGCCATCAAATGGCTCACAGGTTTTGGGAGACCATTGGTTGACAAACTGCTTTTCTACAATCTCCTCGACCACAGCGTCTACGAAGTCTCCCTTAGCAAGAATCCCAAATCCCAAATCAACAGGCCAAAAGATCGGGGCGAGCTGGAAGATACGGACTACGCGGTGGCATGTGGGGATGGCGACACATTGGGTTGGGCGGAAGCCCTAGGCCTGATGAATAACTATTCGCAGGCCGTGTTGGTGGATGTGAGGGAAAAAGACGAGCGTCCGCTCCTGAATGGCTTCACTTATCGCTCCATGCCTTTTTCCCAAATCGAAGACAATAAAAATGTGGTTGGGGATTCTGAATTGGTGTTGTTATTTTGCCAAAGTGGAATCCGCAGCTTGAAGGCCCTGAAAATCTTACAGCGGGAGTTTCCCGGAAAAAGAATCCATTCAATCTCCGGAGGCATTGAGGCGCAGGATTCCCCGATCTACAATCGATAATTATGGAAAAGCAACGAACTCCAAAAAACATTTTTGTACAGGGCCCGATTTCGCCTGAAAAGATCGGCCAATCCATCGCCAACCACAGCAGCAAGACGGACATCGGAGGCCATTGCATTTTCCTGGGCCAAGTAAGGGCCGACGAAAAGGAAGACGGCAAAGTGACATCCATCCTATACTCCGCTTACGAAGAAATGGCCTTGCAAAAGGCCTTCGAAATCCGCGAGGACATTTTTGCCAAGTATCCCTTGACCTGTATGCACATCTACCATAGTCTTGGAGAAGTCAAAGTCGGCGAAATCTGCCTTTTTGTATTTACTTCCTCCAAACACCGTAAGGCTGCAATCGATGCTTGCGAGGAACTGGTAGAGCGCATCAAAAAGGAAGTGCCGGTTTGGGGAAAGGAGATCGTGGAAAATGGCACCGACGTCTGGAAGGAAAATCGCTGAGCGGTTGGGAGGTTAGGAAGTTTGGGAGGTTGGGAAGTTGGGAGATTATTGGTTATTGGGTTATCGGTGGGGAATGTCTGAGATGATTGGGAGACGACTTGGATCTTTCCCAAAATGCCAAAGTCTGATCGCCTAGCTGGTGACCAAATTTCGAAATACCTGATTTATCAATACAAATGAAGCCTTCTGACTTAAAGAGATTGTGGATTTAAAAAGTAAGCTACGAAAAACGGCATCCAAAGCGGAAACATGATTGACATCACACATAAATCATCCACACTTAGAAGGGCTATTGCCCAAGCGATCGTGAAAGTCGGGTCTTTGGAGACCATCCAAGCTTTGGTGGACCGCAAAGTCCCCAAAGGAGATGTGTTCGAAATGGCAAAAACCGCAGGTTTGTTCGCTGCAAAACGCACGGCCGACATGATTCCCGATTGCCATCCGCTACCAATCGAATACACAGGCATCAGCTACCAAATTGAGGGGAATAGCATATACATTTTTGCCGAAATCCACACCATTTACAAGACAGGTGTCGAGGTGGAAGCCATGCATACCGCATCGGTTGTTGCACTCACGATGTACGATATGCTCAAACCAATTGACAAAAACATTAGCATCGAGCAAATAAAACTCATCGAAAAAAAAGGAGGCAAAACAGATTATTCTCTAAAAGGCACAGAAGGCCTAGGTGCATCCGTCATCGTATGTTCCGACAGTATTGCCGCCGGCAAGAATGAAGATAAGGCGGGAAAGGCCATCATTGAAAAGTTGGAAAAATACGGCCTGAAGGTGGTGGATTACAAAATCATACCAGATGAGAAAGAAATCATCCAACAATCGCTCTCAAACCTTGCAGGAATGGGGCGCGACGTGGTAATCTTTACAGGAGGTACCGGGCTGTCTCCAAGGGATGTCACCCCTGAGGCGATAAGACCACTTTTGGACAAGGAAATACCCGGAGTCGAAGAAGCTATCCGCGTCTACGGACAACAACGTACACCGTATGCAATGCTTTCCAGGTCTGTAGTCGGGCTAATCGGTAAGACGCTCGTTCTTGCTTTGCCTGGATCTACCAAGGGAGCCTCAGAGTCCATCGACGCGGTTTTCCCTGCGATACTTCATATCTTTCGGGTGATGGAAGGCACCCGTCATGAAGGTGCTTAATCAGCAATCGGTTCGATGACAACCTTGGCTGTAATCTTGTAGGCCTTGGATTGTTCCTTTCCGAAGAATTCGATCATCTGACCCAGCGCCTGCTTCAGTTCAAGGGCCCTTTCGAGAGAATGGTCATCCTGCTCTCCAAAGCGGATTTGGGAATTGAAATTCCGAAGCTTATGGTAGTTGATCTTGTACTCAAACAGATTTCGAAGGATCTCCTTTGCGTCTTCGCTGTCAAAGGTTCCATTAATCAGGTCCAAAACCTCTTCGGTCTGTTGGGTCATTGTGGATTTTTCCATGTCGGCATATTTTTGTCAAATTTCAGAAACCTAACTCATAAATTTTTATTAATGTTAAAAATACAAATCATAATCTAAATTAATCAATTAATGAACGCATGTTGGATTTTTTGAAGTCAGGGAAAAATTGCGAATCCGAATTGAATTTGGTTTTGTTACTTTTGAAAGAAAACCATGCAACTGTTTTTTGCCGAAAATATCGAAGGAAACACGTTCCACTTGGATCCTGAGGAATCCAACCACTTGATCAAAGTGTTGAGGAAAAGCAAGGGAGAGCGCGTATCGTTTACAGATGGAAAGGGGTATTTGTACCAATGTGTCATTCAAGATGCCAACCCCAAAAAGACGAAGCTATCGGTAGAATCGCGTCATTTTACGCCAGAGGAGGATTTCTACATCCACTTGGCAATCTGCCCCACAAAAAACGCCGACCGGATGGAATGGATGGTGGAGAAAATAACCGAGATCGGCATCCATGAAATCAGCCTGATTCAGTCCGAACATTCGGAGCGGAGCATGATCAAATTGGATCGGCTGGAGAAAAAAATCATCGCAGCTTGCAAGCAAAGTGTGAAAACACGGATCCCCAAACTTAACCCGGTGATGCCCATGGAGAAATTGGTGAGCGACCATCGATACGACGCATACGAACGGTTTATCGCCTACGTGGACAAGGAAAATGACCGTCATTTGTTCGAAAAGGCTACAGTTAACAAAGCCTATTTGGTGCTTATCGGGCCAGAGGGGGATTTTTCCCCAAAGGAACTGGAATTGGCCTTCAAATATCATTTTCACCCTTGTTCTTTGGGACAAAGCAGGCTGAGGACCGAGACTGCCGGATTGGCCGCAGTCCATACACTCCAACTTTTGAACGCCATATCCAGGGATTAATGGGCAAATCTGCTTTACATCAAGACAGCAAAAGTTTCAACACTAACAACCCAGCCCAATTAAGCCATACAGGCATTCTGTTAACATTTTGGAAATATTTGGTTGATTTCCTTCGATTCGAAAATTCAAAAGGCTATTTTTACCGACATTCCATATAGGCCGGAATACGTTTATCAATGACTCACACGAAAACTGGCATCTCACCCGCACCCGCTGATTTTCCTGTCCCGCATACTGGCCTTGTAATCAGGCTCAAAACCCCAGAAGACGACGAAAGGCCTGTCTATATTTCAGGCAATTTCAACAA
This sequence comes from Mariniradius saccharolyticus AK6, assembly GCF_000330725.2. Taxonomy (GTDB): domain Bacteria; phylum Bacteroidota; class Bacteroidia; order Cytophagales; family Cyclobacteriaceae; genus Mariniradius; species Mariniradius saccharolyticus. Next base: position 213,204 of record NZ_AMZY02000001.1, read on the forward strand.
TTGGGCGACGCAGGACCGGCATTTCCAGATGCAAAAGGTCAGCGAGGGACTTTATATTTTCCAATTTCCGCAGGATTTCCAATATCCTGAGGAACTTGCCTATAAGTTTACGAAAGGCGACTGGTCAGACGTAGAGATCGATAAATACGGCAGCCGTACACCAAATAGGTACACCAAACTCAAAGTGGGCGTGCAGGAGGAATTTGTGGAGCGTTGGCGCCACAATTGGCTTCCGTACAAAGACCGCTTTCTTCCCAAGGTCCAGATACTCTCGAAGGAAGTGGAAATTCCCCAATTGAACAAAAAAAGAAGGGTTTGGGTACTACTCCCCCACGATTACCAGCAGAACAGCGCCCGATATCCCGTCCTTTATCTGCAGGATGCGCAGAACTTATTCAATGAAAAATCGCCGTTCGGAAACTGGGAAATCGACAAAAAGCTCGCCGTCATGGCTGAATACGGCATTGGCAACATCATCATTGTGGCGATCGAACATGGAGAAAAGGAGCGTGTGTTGGAATACAATGTCGGGCGTACCATTTTGGGACAAGGAGATGGGAAAAAGTATATCCGCTTTGTGACAGATACCTTGAAGCCATTGATTGACAAGACCTACCGCACCCTTCCCGATCGTGAACATACCGGTATCGGTGGCAGTTCGATGGGTGGTCTGGTTAGTTTCCTGGCAGGCATTATGTATCCTGAGGTTTATGGCAAATTGATGATTTTTTCACCCAGTCTGTGGGTGATCCCCAAGATTAAATTCAGCTTCTTGGATATTTTTGATCCGATGCAGACGCGCATTTATCTATATGCTGGTGCCAACGAAAGCGAAACCATGCTCAAAGAAGTCAAGAAACTTAAGAAACGCCTCCTAAAAAGAAAAGTGCTCAAAGAGAACCTTGAAATCCAGGTGAGCGTCAATCCGGAAGGCAAGCACAACGAAACTTACTGGAGTGACGAATTCCCAAAAGCCATAGAATGGTTGTTTTTCAGCGATAGGGCCGGCACCGACGACTTGGAGGACACGGCAAAGGAAACGGCTTGAAACATATTGCAGGTATTCTTACCAGACCGTGACCTGCAATTTTGCACCTATCGATTTTTTGACCGAAATAGCTGGAGTTTTCACAAAACCAACTTTTCAAATCGTTTTTGAATTAATGGCCAAATAGATATTTTAGGCAAATATTTACCTACCACTCCTGCTATCTATGAAAATTTCAGTCAGTAAATCAATTGACAATTTCAAGGGACTTGTCCTGATACCCTTTTTCGAATCAGAGGAATCCATCCAAATACCCGAAGCCTTTGGAGGAACGCAGGTTCCGAAAGTCCTATTTTCAGCTAAAAAAGACTCCCAACATATCTTCTCAGAAGGAGAGATCACATTTGCACTTATCGGATTGGGCAAAGAGCGGAACTACAAATCCATCCAAACATCTTTTCGGAGATTGACAGCCAAGCAGGCAGAGCTTTTCGATCAAAAAGTCCTGCTATTTGCCCCCGAGTTTGGCGACTATGACCTGTTGGAAGCTGCACTTACAGGCCTAATCCTCGGAACATACAGGCTGGGGCATTTCAAGTCATCGACCGCTCCTACCGTGGACTGGGGCAAAGTTCAGCTAGCGATCCATAGCACGCTAAAGGGAACGAAAAACGTCATCGAGCGGGCGGAAAAGATCGCCGATGCCCAAGTGAAAACCATGACGCTGGTTGATCTTCCACCCAACAAGGTGACCCCCGAATATTTGGCGGAATGGGCGAAGGAAAGCGGCAAAAAACTTGGCATGGAAGTCAAGGTATTGGGTAGATCAAAGGCCGAAAAGGAAAAGCTTCACGCCTTCCTGGCTGTTGGCCAAGGAAGTCAGCGCGAACCCCAATTCATCATCATGAAGTACAGGCACAAAAATGCCAAAAAGCATCTTGGCTTGGTGGGTAAGGGCGTCACTTTCGATACGGGCGGATTGAATATCAAAACCCAAGGCATGGTGCATATGAAAAGTGATATGGCTGGTGCGGCAGCTGTATTGGGATTCATTCATTTGGTGGCGGATTTGGCCGTGGAAGCGGACGTAACCGCGGTGATTCCCTGCGTGGAAAATGCGGTAGACAGCCATTCCCTGCTCCCTTCTGATGTAATAGAAAGCTACAGTGGAAAGACGATCGAAATCATCGATACCGATGCCGAAGGAAGGTTGATCTTGGCGGATGGCCTCTCCTATTTGATCAAAAACTTCAAGCCCGATACAGTCGTGGATTTTGCGACGCTAACGGGAAGTGTGATCGGAACTTTTGGCTACGAATGTGCAGGTCTGTTTACCAAATCAGATTCCCTTTCCCAAAACCTGCAGCAAGCCGGTGCCTATATTGGGGAAAAACTCTGGCCGCTACCGATGTGGGATTCCTACCAAAGCGAGATGGACAGTGAGATCGCCGATATCAAGAATTTCCATGGCAAGACCTATGCCGGGGCGATAACGGCAGCAAAATTCCTCGAATACTTCACGATGGAGCATCCCTCTTGGGCACATATTGATATTGCCGGTACTGCGTTTGGGGACTCGGAGTTTGCAAAAACGAAGCATGCCACGGCTTTTGGCGTACAATTAATGCTTAAATTCATCGAAAATCTTTAGCCATGAAAGACAGCCACCGCACCTTTTTGTGCATTTCCAATTATTTCAAGGGAAACGCATTTCTCACTGCGCTCAAGAAAGCAGGCAATACCGTCTATTTAGTCACCTCCGAAAAGTTACGCGACAGCAACTGGCCGAGGGAATACATCGACGAGATGTTTTTCATGCCTGGACAGGATTTGGACTGGGACTTGGAAAAGTTGCTACTGGGAGTGGCTGGCATCATGAAGGACACAAAAATAGACAGGATCGTTGCCTTGGATGACTATGATGTGGAAAAAGCGACCTTCCTGCGCGAAAACCTCAGGATTCCAGGGATGGGACAGACAACCGGCAGGTATTTCCGTGACAAACTCGCGATGCGCATGCGGGCACAGGAAGCAGGCGTACTTGTCCCTGCCTTCTCCGCACTTTTTAATGATGCCGAAATCAATCATTTTGCCGATAATATACCCGCCCCTTGGGTGCTCAAGCCTCGATCCGAAGCCTCCGCCCATGGCATTATCAAAGTGTTTGACAAAGAAAGCCTCTGGCAAAATATCCACGAACTGGGCGACAACCGCATGCGGTATCTGGTAGAGCAGTTCAAGCCCGGGGACGTTTATCATGCAGACTCGCTCAATCTGGACGGGAAAAACATATTCTGTACTGTTTCCCGCTATTTGGCCACCCCCATGGAAATTTCACAGGGCGGGGGAATCTTCCGCTCGGCAAATGTTCCCTACGGAACACATGACGATAAAGCAATCAGGGAAGCCAACAAACAAGTGATGAAAGCCTTTGGAATGAAGGACGGCGCGGCGCATACAGAGTTTATCAAAAACAAAGAGGACGGCAAAATCTACTTTTTGGAGACTTCATCCCGCGTCGGGGGGGCGCATTTGGCAGAAATGGTGGAAGCTGCCACCGACATCAACCTATGGGCGGAATGGGCAAGAATTGAAGATGCCAAAGCCAAAGAAAAGGCATACGAACTTCCAAAAGTAAGAAAGGGATATGCAGGAATCGTGCTTACGCTGTCCAAATTCCAAGATCCTGACCTTTCCGGATTTGATGATCCCGAGGTCTGTTTCCGTGTGCCCTTAGATTATCATGCAGGACTTGTCGTCACGTCTCCCCAGCACGATCGCGTGATGTATTTGCTCGATAATTATGCTGCCAGACTCAGTACAGATTTTTCTACGGTAGTTGAACAGGAGAAAGTGAAGAAGTTTCACTGAAAGGATGAATTTTCCAATGTACGAAGTACAAAGTAAAATGAACCAAGTCAAAACCGGAGCACAGGTATACACACGCAATTGGGAAAACCAGTATGTGTTGATCCTATGTGCCGGTTTACAAAAGTCGGCCCCGGTACAAAAATCGATATGCCATGTAGCCAAACAACGGCCCGTACTGTAACCAAAGGAAAGCCGGCTGTTCCTGCACCGGTGAAGTTTGATAGGCAGAATAGGAAAAAATAACCAAGCCGGACCAGATGATCGGGGTCCATTCCCGTGCGACAATGCCCAAACCAAAAACGGGGATAATGTACCAAGGGTGTACAACAGGCTGAAAAATCAGGTATACAATATAAATCCAAACCATTTTCCGGGGCAGATGTCTTGGGTCCTTTTCCCTGCCACTTGTCGAGATCAGAATAATCAAACCGAGTGAAATCATACCCAAGGACGGAACCACATATTTGATTGGATTGTAGGGAACAAACCACATCGCAACCTCTCGGACGAGGTAGTACACCGATGCGTTGAATTCGAATTTTTGTTGAAAAAGTCGGAAGCTTTCGAGGAAATTATCCAACACCCTTAGGTTTAGAAAAGGCGAAAAGAATACCGCCAAAACCAAGATAGCAAGCGCGACAAATCGAATAAGCTTTCTTTTCTCCAAGTTGAATGCCCAAAGTGGTGCTAAAATCAGCGGGACCAACTTCAATCCGATCGCACATGCCCAGGAAAACGCAGCCCTGCCTATCTGCATCTTTTGAAGAGATATAAGGTTGACCAACAGGCAGGTCAATACAATCCCCTCGAAATGTAAATTTCCGACAAGTTCCAAAATCACCATGGGGCTAAATGCGTACAGCACCACAGCCCTGGAACCGATCCCGTAATTTCGGAGTAGTCTCCGAAGTAGCAAGATATTCGCTAAATCAAACAGCATCAGTGTAAGCCTCAGGCGAACAACCGAGTCCATCACCGATTTTGCCCCAACCGTGGTTAAGTAGAATATTCCTTCGTGAAGGGGTGGGTATATGGTGTAGTAGTTTTTTGAGTTCATACCAGCAAACAATTCCCCCCACAAATCCTCCCTATCAATTGGCAGCATCTCCACGGCAATATTGGGAGTAAAAAAGTAGGGATTGATACCATTCGAAATGAGATGTCCATCAAAGAAATACCTGAAATAATCATCGGACATTTGGGGAATGGAAAACAAAAACAGCAACCGACAGCAAAGAGCGGCCAAAAGCAGCCTGCCAAAAGAAAATCCCCACTCTTCATACTTGAAATAGAAAATCAAAGAAATCAAAAAGCATATTGAATAAAGCATGAGCAATTGCCCAAATTCCTCCCGAATCACGTGATAGGCTAACAAATAAAGACAAATCCCATATACCAGAACCAGCAAAGCCGGAGTCAAACCACGGGGAAATGGCGCTAAGTTCCTGGATATCAAATTCATAAAATACTTAACATTTAGTAAGTTCTGATTTCTTAATTTCTTGGAAAAATAAGCTTGCGTCGATAGAAAATGCCAGTAATTGAATCATTTCATTATTTAATTGAAAAATTCAACTAATTACTTTTGAATATTTTTTTATGTATTTCACATTATTTTTTTTGCATTTTATTTTTTGTTTTCATTTTTGTTCCTACATTTGGATCAGGAAATCACTCAATGGAATTGAAGGTCACAATTAATTAAAGGCGAATTAACAGTTTTGAAATACAAATAATTGTATATTTGAAACCCGATAGAAGCCTAAGATAACCATTTGAACTTTCAATTTTGTTTTACCAGAAACCCTGAGAACACCTAATCTATCTTGTAAACTTATTTTTAACGGTTATGACAAACTTACACAAATCAAACATTCCAATCTTAGTCTTTTGGGACGTTATCAGTCTATCGCTTGCATTCTTCATTTCCCTTTACTTCTACAGAATCAACGACGTCGATTTCCAGCGCATGGAAGTGGTCTTCCTCTTGGGGTTAATCGCTTCTTGGCTCATCATAGGATACTCCAATAAATTATATGTCGACTGGACGGGCGGAAGCTTCTTCAGATCCAGGATGACCAAATACTTCAAGACCTATTTCATCTTGGCCGGAATCATCGGCATCGTGTACTTGCTTTTCACTTTTCCAAAGGACGTCAGGAACCTGTTCATCGCGGTATTGGCGGGCATTCCTTCACTTGGCATCATTACCAATTCTTTGGTAATCAGATTATATACACCGATAGTGGAGCGCAGGGCGAAGATGAGCACAACGCTGATTGCCGGTTCGGGAACTTTGGCAAAGAAAGTAGCTTCTTTTATGGAGTCTAACGGTTACGCTCGTTTTGCCGTGCAGGGATTCATTGACTGCGGCGAGGGACATGTCGGCAGTAAGAACGAACGCGTCGTCACCAAACTCGATGGCTTGAAGGAGTACCTCAAGTACAATTATGCGGACGAGATCATCATTGCGCTTCCCTACAACCAACAAGACCAAATCAAATCCATCATCGATATCGCGGATTACCACGGGACTAGGATACGTTTTGTACCGGATTACCATGGGATTTTCGGGGAGAACTTCAAGACCTACCAGTATGGAGACATGGAGGTGGTCAATGTCCGCCAGCTTCCTTTGGACAACTGGTTCCCAAACTTGCTCAAGAACACATTTGATGTGATTTTTGCATCCCTGGTTTTGGTGTTCCTTTCCCCACTCTTCTTTGTACTTGGCCTCATCATCAAGTTGGATTCCCCTGGACCGGTATTCTACACGCCTATCAGGATAGGAAAAGGCGGAAAGCCCTTCAAGGTATATAAGTTCAGGTCCATGAAGGACAGCGACAATCCAATGAACGGGGTACAATCAACCCTCAAGGATGACCCTCGAATCACCAAGATCGGCAAGTTCATACGGAAATACAGCATCGACGAACTGCCTCAATTCATCAACGTCCTTACAGGAGAAATGAGCGTGGTAGGCCCTAGACCCCACCGGACATTCCTGAACCAGGTGATGCAGGAAAGTGAGGAGAAATACATGATCCGTCACTACTACAAGCCGGGGATTACTGGTTGGGCGCAGGTAAATGGTTGGAGAGGTCCGACGGACACCGAGGAACAGAAAAAACAACGTACTGCCCACGACCTTTGGTACCTCAAAAACTGGACATTTTGGCTGGACCTCAAAATCGTCTGGTTGACGGTTTTTGGAAAAAAGACACACAATTCAGCATTCTAAATACAAGGCCGCTCTCGAAGCGGCCTTTTTTTTTTGAAGATCCAAGTCATTGAAAGGCTTTTTTCCACCAACTAAGACGGAAAACCAAAAGTCCCAAAGTGGTGCCATTCTACTGCAGCACGCAACTCACCCCGACCCTATCCTTGAGAAGAGGGAGAAAATGACCACGGTGAGAGATAAATGGACGCGAACCACAAATGGGACTAAAGGAATCGAGAGTGGACCAAGGAACCCAAAGGGGCATTATGACAAGGCAGCTGAGATTAACTTACCCAACCATCTTCGTTAAAAATTACAATGATGAATTCACAATGATGAATGATCTACCAGCCCATCCCCGTCCTCCGAGATAGGGAGCTAGCTGATCTAAACCACAAAAGGAAAAAAAAGAGATCAAAAGTGGGTGAGAAGCCCCAAAAGGGCAAAATCTGCTTAGAATTCGAATCTGCGTAGTTTTCGAGGTACTTTATTAATAGTCCGATTGAATTTTTAGAAAATCCTGGCTTCAAAAAAGCAGGATAGCAAAATAGCATGGTCTGGGAAGAGAAAGACCACCGAAGGCAATTACAAATCCTGGCAGATAGAGACTCGTTCTTCACCCATAAAATCGGGATGCGACAAGGTGGCAGCAAAAAATCGTTCGTATTTTATGAAAACAGGATAAAAAATCCCCGTTCATCAGAAGTCCAAAGAACAATCTAAACAACAGCATGTTTCTTTACGATAGTATTCTATGAAGCAGTAAATTGTAAATGCCAATCCAGTTTTGAAAACAGTTACGGTTTCTGCACTGCATAAACTAAAGATCATGGACAATAAACACCACTGCCTTGTTTAACGATTCAAGTGAATACTTTTCTGTTTTGATCCCTGATGGCGATTGTTCACTTTTCGGAAGCGTGCTAAACTGCCTTTCCCAAGTGAAAGATGTGGGTCTTTTTGTCATGTCGGAAAAAAAGGACCATGCATTTCGCTATTCGCGGTTTATCAAAGGATTTTTCTATTTTCCTCCAGCAAGCGATGACCTCGAATGGCTGGCAAGGATAGATAAGGTTGTCGAAGAAAATCAGATCGATGTCATCATGCCGATCTGGGAGACGGCAATCAAAACCATACTCGAAAACAGAGATTTCTTACGAAGTAGAGAAAAGTTAGTTCCTTTGCCTACGCTGCAATATTTCACGATTGCTGGTAGTAAGGATTTGTTGGCGGAGCACCTCGAACGCCATGGTATCCCTGGGGCAAAAACAATTCCTTTATCCTTCGATGCATTGGCCGACCGGGACGCGTTTAAGCTACAATTCCCCCTACTGGCAAAACCCCTGATATCTGGAGGTGGTAAAGGTATTGTCAAGTTTCAGGATTTTGACAGCTTGGCCACACATTTCAAAACCAAGGGGATCAACCAATCCTACATCTTGCAGGAATTCATCACGGGTGAGGATTACGGCTGCAACGTGCTGTGTCAGGATGGTGAAGTTTTGGCCTTTACCATGCAGAAGGGCAATCTTTGGGATCCTGCAAAGCCCTATTCCTTTCAAGTCGGATTGGATTTTGTGTACCATGAAAAGCTGTACCAAACAGTCAAGTCCCTGATGAAATCCCTGCATTGGAACGGGATTGCCGATTTGGATTTGTTGTACCATCGGGCGTCCGATACGTTCTATATCGTGGAGATCAATCCCCGGGTTTGGGGCACCCTGCTGGCTGCGCTGATGGCAGGCATCAACTACCCCCACCTTTGGGTACTCTTGGCCATGAAAAAACCCATTCCGCTCCAAAGCTATAAACAAATCCCCTATGTCACCCTGAGGGGTCTTGAGATTCTCCTGAAAAAAGACAAATCCTTGTTGCTCAGACCTGGGTTTATCTGGAACAATTCCCCCTTGAAATTCAGATTCGATGACCCTGTTCGAATATTTATTCAAATATTTCGGTCGTTAAAACACACCGTCTCGGGTAAATTCAAGTCGCCCGAGCAGTGAAAAGGATTGTCTTTCTGTTCTGAACCTAAACGCTTCCAAAATTTGCTTGATCTCCATGGCTTGAGCCCCACACCATGGTCTGTGTCACAGACAAGTCAATTTTTGTTCCTTTTATCGTTAATGAAACGACTTACCCAAGCGAATGGAAAATGTTGAATTCACAATAATCAATGAATTCACCACCGAACCATTCCCCTTTAAGTGGGAGACGACTAGATTCAACCTATATAAGAGGAAAAAGGAATCAACGGCGACCATGAGCTCCAACAAACGCTAGATTACGCCAACGGGGAAGAAGTGCCTCGAAAACACGAAGCATTGCTTAAAAATTACTTTTTTGCTACCTTAACTGGAAGCTTATACCCACCAACAAAAACTGCAGTATGAATAAATCAAGCCAATCCTTTTCCGTTTTGGTTCCCGACGGGGAGAGATCCTTATTGAGAAGCCTGCTGAACTGTTTTTCCCATATGAAAAACATTAGGTTGTACGTCATGTCTACCAAACAGGATCTACCTCTACGGCATTCGAAATACGTAGATCGATTCTTTTATTTCCAAGCCTCAAACGATCCGTTGGATTGGATCGAAAACATCAACAAGATTACCCGCGAACATCCAATTGATGTAGTTATGCCAATTTGGGAAGTGGCAATCAAGACACTACTTGAAAATAAAGATCGTTTGGAACATCCTAAAAAACTAGTCCCTTTACCCTCTTTGCAGAATTTTACGATTGCCCGTAATAAAGAACGATTAGCAGCGCATTTGGAACGCTTTGGAATCCCGGGGCCAAAAACCACATTTTTTACCCCACATCTTTTGGAATGCCAAGAAGAGCTTAAGCTCAAATTCCCATTACTGGCGAAGCCGCTGAGAGGGGGAGGTGGAATAGGTATCTTGAAATTCGGGGACTACGAATCATTGATCGGCTATTTCAAGGAAATTCGAACACGTGAAACATATATATTACAAGAATTTATAACCGGAGAGGATTTTGGCTGCAATGTGTTATGCGATAAAGGAGAAATTTTGGCGTATACAATCCAGAAAGGAAACCTTTGGGATCCTTCCAAGCCTTATTCGGCCCAAATCGGATTGGATTTTCTATACGAAGAAAAACTATTTCAAACCGTAAAAAACCTAATGAAGTCGCTTGAATGGAGTGGCATCGCAGACTTGGATTTGCTGTATCATCCAGAATCTGATACCTTTTACATTATCGAGATTAATCCACGTTTTTGGGCGACTCTGACTGCAGCCTTGATGGCGGGCATCAACTATCCCCATCTTTTGATTCAGATTACCATGCAGCAAAAAATTGAACCTCAGCGGTACAAATTTATGCCATATGTCAATCTCGATGGATTAAAAATACTCTTGAAACAAAACAAAAGATTGATATTTAACACCAGTTTTATATGGCATAACACACCTCTAAAATACCGTTTAGATGACCCCCTGCCGATAGCATACGAGGCCTTCCTCAAGGTCAGGGATTTTTTCCGGAAAAAAGTTTAGCCTAATTTTTTGGTTATTTAGAGAGTTTAGATTTCACGTTTTTTTGGGATTCAGGGATTAACATAGGTCGATTTTTAAGGCCCAAATATTTCAGCATGGTCTTCTTCTTTAAAGTCAACTTGGCCACTGAATAGAAATAAATGGCCCAAAGTATTATACCTATCATTTTCGCCCCATCTTCAATCAGTACAGATTGCCAGGCTCCGGGAGTGAAAATCTTTTGTCCGGGTAACCTATCCAAAGACAAGGACAGTCCCAAGAAAAAGAAAGCCAATCCTAAAACAATATACTGCGTTTTCAAAATTACCTTGAAATAGAGCAGTAGGTACCCAACAACAGCCAGGAAATAACCCAAAGCGATCAAGTTTTCCTTTATACCCAAATAGGGAAGAATCTCGTCATGCAAGAGAAACATATCGTCTGCGCCCAAGAAGGTGGTCAGCGCCAATGAGTAGATCAGAAAACTTCTCATCCTTGGCATGGGATGATCTTTGGAAATCAGCTGCAGACTCAAAAAGCAAAAGCCAACGGAAACAAACCATAAAGCGCATCCCAATTGTGAAAACCAACCTGTATACAAGGGCCCTTCCAAGAGCACCACCGGGTCGCGCATTTGCATTGAATAGGACATGTCGTAGAAACTCCTGGCAAGAATCGCTGGCGTCAAAACGATTGCTGAGAGGATAAGAGCGAGAACCAAGTAGTTTGTGCTCTCCTTCACTTTGTTGAAAATGGCAACAAAGCTTATCTCATCTAAAAGTGAGAAGGTTTTTTCCATAAATTTTGGGTGTTAAGAATTGAGTTAAAAAACTATGAACAATTATAAATAAAAATTTAATAAAAAAATAACAATCGGATAATTTTTAAAATTCATTGAATCTCAAAATCATCTATCCCAAAATTCCTATTTCGCATCAAAGTCCGCGAAGGGTTTTCGAATCCTAAAAAGACCAAGGCTTGATCAATACGCTTTACGAAAAGGAAAAGACAATTTGGCAATCCGTGAATTGTGGCTTACTGTTGGCATTAAGAATGAGCAATGCGCAATGATGAATGATTTCTGACCCCAAAAATCTGGCCTAGAGATGATAAATTCACAATGATGAAGATACCACAATCCATTCGCATACCTCATAGACAGGAGGATCACTGGATTTAAAACCCCACAAGGGACAAAACAGATCAAAGGGGGGATGTTTTGAAGTTGGGAAGACAGGAGGTTAGGATGTTTGGGTGCTGGGAGGTTAGGGTGCTGAGCGGTTAGGGAGCTGGGAGGTTCGGAGGTCGGGAGTTTGGGATGTTAGGGGGTCGGGAAGTTGGGAGGTTCGGAGGTTTAGTTTAATCCTGCTTTCAGAAAAGCAGGATAACAGTACAAGAAAGTTCTATCCTAGGCTATCGCACAAGGACCTCGCCGGATCGGCGGACTTTCATTCCACCGCGCAATCTAAACAAATATTTTGTAGAGTTTGAGGTACAGACATGGAACTTTCAAGTGCGGACAGGCGGCTAGTCCGAGAAACCACCCCGGAGCGGGTGGAACCTTGAATAGCCCCGGGTTTCAACCCGGGGAAACAGGAATTGGCGATGTTTTGGTTTTTGGGGACGGAAAGTTGAAGGATGGATTTGGGTTTTCACCAAAAACAGGGAAGGGATGTTGGGGATTGTTAAAATCATATTCAGCGCTGGTGGTGTAACCTAATGTTTTTCCCTGGCTGGGTGGGATTTGCAATCCCGCCCTCCCATTTCTGCCAATTTGTAATTGGCTCAGCACCATTCCTCACTTTCCGAACTGGACGGGATTGCCATTCTCTCTTTCTCTTGTTACTTTTTTCTTGACAAAGCCTGTCTGCCGATAGGCAGGAAGTAACTAAAAAGTCGAAAAGGTCCGATCCTATCAGCGCGCAGGGCCCGGGCCGGCCCGGCGGACTTTCGTCCCTCCGCGCGAGCAAAAAATGTATTTTGTCCAGATCAAGGTCAGTGAGCCCCGAACGAGCGGCATCCGATGCGGAATTACAAATTCCATTTTATAGGAAGGCGTAATTGCAAATAACGCCTAGCTGAGGAATTACAAATTCCCTTATTTGGGAAGGCGTAATTGCGAATTCCGCCTAGCAGAAGGCTGAGTCTTATAGATAACTCAGGATCACGTCCCTGGAAATCCCGTGGAATTCCGCATATTCGTCTACAGTGACCAATTGGTGAGGAGCCTTGTTGAAGTAGATTTTGATCTTTTTCAGCAGGTTGTAGGCATAAGACTTGCTTCTCCCCGTGATTTGCATAATTAACTTAGCATGCACGCACAATGGTTTCGGATTATTCATAGCGAGGTAGATTTGGGTTGATCAAATGTTCTTTTTTCTGCTTTCCCATTCTATCCGCTCCCTTTCCAAACATTCTCCCAAAAATAAATCAGAAGGAGTCACCAAATGAGCTGGCAGTTCATTAAAAACTTAAACTAAAGTTAAGAAATGATTTTGATTTATTTGCAAGTACGATTAGTTAATTTTTGTTGCGATAAGAACGTGGCTTTAACAGATCGCTTTTGATGTTAAACCACAGGTAACCATGCATTCCATCGGTTTGGCTCGGTTGGTATTGAAGCGGTTTAGGGGAACCCGACCCTACGGCCGGGTTCCGACTTCAAGTCAGCGATCAATCAGGCTTGAGCGTGGGCCGTGTCTTTGGGGTTGTGAGCCCATCCAAGGTTTTTCGCATGGCCAATTGTTCTGCGACCAACCAATTGCACACCTTAGTCAAATCGGCATAATCCTTTTTGAATTGCTTCATTTCTTGGGAAATACCATTCAGGTAGTAGGTGATGATGGTCAAAAGGATCGATATCAATCCCTCGAGGACCGGCTGCAGGTTCAATCCATCCATGCGCGTTCGAATTGGACCAAATTGAGTGCTGCGTCGGGGAAACTACGGATTTCCAACAAGGCATCCTCCTTTTGGTCAAGGATGGAATAAATGACCTCTTTCAACTTTTCGAAGGCATGTTTGGACTGGGAACCCCTGCCCTCCCCCACCAATCTGGAAACTGGCGCAATCTTTGGTTCCCGGTCGACCGAGCAGTTGTCAGGCAAAATCCGCACTTTCCCCCTTCCGGACACATTTTCGATACAGAGGTGCCAACCCCAAGTTTCATTGTACTCCCGATGCAGTTGGTAAATCCCTTCGGGAATACAGGAATCAGGGCTGTTTCTGTTCCAAGGACGTTCTACGGTATGGCAGATTTTATAGCCTTCGATGCGGATGGTACCATTGGTACCTCCGGGCCAATATTCACGTTCGAGGTGCAACAACATCGCCCTAGTCGGTTAAGATGATTTTGGCAGCATTGTGCGACTTGTCGTTAAGCGCATAATACGCACCGTTGACTTCCTGCAAGTACTCAATCCCCAAAGCATACACCTGAATGGCATTCTCTACGATGATTCTGGGAATTGAGAACACCAGCCCAGTCAGGGGTTCTTGGTCCAACTTGATAACTTGGGAATAAACCAAGTTCGTTGGCTGGATTTTCTCCTCCGGATTGATGGCGCAGGCGACGAGGAAGAACCTGGCATCCGTTGCCCCGGTGGGCTTGGCGATTTTCACGCCGGGAATGAAGGTTTCAAAAGCCACCCCGACTTCGGTATCCGAATTTTGAGGCAGGTACTTCGCAAATACCGTGGAATTCCATGTAGCATTGATGTTGAACTGGAATTCCTCCATGAGGCTATGGTCTCCCAGCATGAACTCGCGTTGGCCCCTTTTGCTGACCAAGTCGGATTTTACGACTTTAACAGCCAAAGTGTACAGGCGGTTGTGGGTCCGCAGGTCCTTGGAACGTAGGGTGATTTCCCGGAAGGCTCCTTTGAGGATGTTGGAAACCGCAGCTGCTCTTGCAAACTCGGCCAAATTTTCCCTGACCCTTTGGAAACTGGGATCATTGAGGATCTTCGCTTTGTCGACGCCGCCCTTTTGCCGTGCAAAGGATCCGTTTTGGCCTTTGTAGAAGGTCACATCTCCCATGGTCCCTTCCAATTTGATGAAACTCGTTTGTCTAGCCATTTTTAATTGGTTTAGAATGAAACATGGTCGAATTTGAACCTAAGGAACCAATATTCATAACGAAAGTGGACTATGTGGAAAATTGGGAAAATTAGGAAATTGGGGAGGTTGGGGAGGTTGGGAAGTTAGGAGGTTGGGGGGGGGGGGGGGGGAAGTTAGGGGGTTCGGGGGTTTTGGGGTTTTTGGGTTTTTGGGTTTTTGGGTTTTTGGGTTAGAAGGTTAAAAGGTT